>CBDBBP010000001.1:0-1255466 GCA_965202855.1 Arenicellales bacterium
TATCAGCGTGGTGAAGAAACGCTGGCGTTTGGAGATGCGGCTGCTGGCTTGTTTCCACAGCGCGCACACCTGATCGCAGACCGTGTGGAATGCAAACGCGATGAGGTTCATGGTCATCAGCAGGTTGGACAGTCCCTTGTGGCCATGCCCGAAGTTGTGTTCCATGTGATTATGCCGATATCGGCATAATCACATAAATGCCGATATTCGTTTTATGCCGACACTTCTTCTCATGTTTTTGATTAGAAAGGAAATGCCGGCATATTTATCGGCATAAAAAGTTATAGAGATTCCAAGAACGCCAACAGATCGTCATTGGGACGGTAGATGCCCGCGGGAACATTCGTTGGTCGGGTCTGATCCATCGCCTGCTGTTTGATTTCCATGTCAGCATGCAGATAGATTTGCGTGGTCTCGGTCGATTCATGCCCCAGCCACAGCGCGATCACCGTGCAACCGACCCCACTGCGGAGCAAATCCATGGCGGTGGTGTGCCGAAGCGTATGCGGACTGACCGCCTTATCTTTCAGGGATGGGCAGTTCTCTGCTGCGATTCGAGAGTACTTGCGCACGATTCGTTCGATTCCATCGCGGCTGAATCGTCCTTGGCGATTGCTGGCGAACAGAGCTTCATGCGGATTTCCAGCGCGTTCTCGGAGCCACGGTTTCAGCACCCGTATGCTGTCGCTTCGCAACGGTGTCGCTCGGTGCTTGCGGCCCTTGCCTCGGCACTGCACATACGCTTGTGACTCGCTCTGAAACACGATGTCTTCAATATTCAGACTGATCAACTCTGACACTCGCAGTCCGGTTTGAAGTGCAACCAGCAACATCGTTCGGTCGCGGCGTCCGATCCAAGTGGAGCGGTCGGGTGCGGCCAGCAGTGCGGCCGACTCCACCGGCTCAAGGAAGTCAATGGTTCTTCTGTCTTGCCGCTTTGCTGGAATGGCAAGCACCTGTCCGCAATGCCTCAGAAGGGCAGGTTCCTGCGTGGCAACGAACTGGAAAAATTTGCGGATTGCCGAGCGGCGAACATTGCGTGTGCTGACTGCATTGTTTCGATGGTTCTCGAGGTCGGATAAAAAACCAGCCACGAGATCGGCGCTGATGTCGGTGACCAGCAAATCAGTGGGCTGTCGTCCAAGTTGCCGAGAGGCGTAACCAAGAAGCAGTCGAAAGCTGTCCCGATAACTGGCCACAGTATGCGGGCTGGCATTGTTCTGAGCGAGCAGTCGCTCCACGAAAAAAACGTTGCACATAGGTCGGCAACGCGTAGGGGTCCGAAGGTCTCATGACAGCCTCCTTGGTACCAACGCCTGTTCCGCTCGCTGGGTGGCCAAGGCCAACAGTTCGGGAAACGGACTCCACATACCAGTAGGTTTCTGTGGGACTTTTGTGCCCGAGCCAGGTGCTCAGCTTGTAGTACATCTCGCTATCGATGTCCAATCCGCCACGGAACCAGTCAATGAGAGTGTGCACCGCAAAGCTGTGCCGGAGGTCGTGCAAGCGGGGCCCGGTGCCGTGTTTACCGTTCGGCTGCGGTTCCCGCAACCCGATCATCTGTGCGGCTCGGGCAAAGTAGAATTGTGCTCGATTGCTGCTGAGGCGCTGGCTGCGCTCGCCGACGAAGAGTGCAGATTCGTCAGTTGTGCCGACCAGGCGCACTCGCAAGGCTCGATATTCAAGCAAGTTTTCCAAAGTGCACTGTGTCACCGGGAGCACACGCGTGCGATTGTTTTTAGCATGGCGGACGTGGATCACGGCATCGTCAACATGCAGGTCCTCATCATCCATAGCAACCGCTTCGCCGACGCGGATTCCGGTCACCGCCATCAGACCGAAAAGTGCCGCGCAGGTCGGTCCGACGACCGCCGAGCGCAGCGACATCGTTTCGGCCGCGGCGAGCAGCGCCCTGATTTCGTCGCGGCTGTAGATATAGGGTTTCGGGCGATGGCGCGGCGCCGCAATGAGATCCGCTGGCGGCACTTCGGTCGTCGGTTCCAGGCTGCGCAGCCAACGGGCGAAGCAACGCACATGGCAGAGCCGATTGCGCCAAACCAGCTGACTTGCGGTTCCGTACTGCTGTTTCCAGCTCAGAATCAGATCAATGGTCAAAGTTTCAGCACCTTGGCTGGTTGCGAAGCCAGCCAGATTGCGCAATTCCCGAACCGGCTTTTCTGACAGTCCGGTTCCAAATTGGTCTCGTTGAGAGAGATATTGCTCCACACGTTCAGGGATCGGGATCATTGCACACCCCCTCGAATCGGCCATGCTCGTGCCAGGGGGCGGAGCGCCTCGACATCGTAATGAACGTAAGTGCGGGTCGATTGCAATGCGCGGTGGCGCAGAATTTCGCCAATCTCCCTCAGCGAACTTCCTTGGTTCAGCAAATTCATGGCCAGAGAGTGTCGCAGCGCATGAGTGCGAACTTCTCCTCGCGGCGGTTGCAGTCGAGCCTGCCTGAGGGCCCTGCGGAGCGCATGATTGAGGATTGTCGATGACTTGAACGGCGCATGCGGCGCATAGATCGATGTGAACAGGCAGCGCGAATCGCCGCGGCGTCCATGGCGCAGCCAATCGACAATCGCCTCGCCGACATCCACTGGTAGCGGCATGTAGTCGAACTGAGACCCCTTGCCGCGAATCATCATGCGGCCGACCGCCCAGTCCATGTCGTCGATTCGAATCGAGATCACCTCCTGTGCACGCAATCCTAGACGAGCCATAATCAGAAGCATTGCATAGTCGCGCCGATCGCGGGGCGTATCGCCGCGCACCGCCTCGAGCAGCTCTTGAACTGCTTGCGGTTCGAAATGGCGCTGCCGCCGGTCCGGCTGTGGGCCTGCCGTTTTAGGAATAGCATCGGAAAGGTCGTGTGCGATGCTGCCGCTCACATGCAAGAATCTCAGGATGTTGCGGACATATCCCACCCGCCAGCCGGACTTGCCGCAGTGCTCGTTCAAAAATGAGAACAGCACCTCCGGGGTGAGTACGGAAAAATCCAGCGATTTGCCAGCATCGGCGCAACTGAAAACAAACAGTCGCTGAAAAACTCTTCGGTATCTAGGCAAAGAGGAACCGCTGATCCCCCGATGATGCTTGAGCCAATGTTCCAGTTCGAGATGCCAATGCTCGGCAGAACCGGTTGCAGGCGTGGTCCGAACTGCCGGCTCGATTACGCCGCTGCGAATCAAATAGTCAGCGAATCTCCGCGCCATCAGGACAAGTTGACCTTGCATATAAGTCGAGGCGCAAAAAGAATTTGTGTGCGCCAGGTCTCGCAAGACATTCTCATCCAGCATGTCCGGTTTAAGATGCCGCTTCTCGGCCTCCTTGCAAAGGCGGCTGAGCGCGTGCCGGAATCCTCGCAGCGTCCGTTTCGCATAGTCTTGCTCAGCAAGAAACTTGAGAAATCCTTCGCAGTAAGAAAACAGCCAGAATGAATTCGTCGACAGCAGTGTCGACGAAAGGGTTTGAAAAGACTTCATAAATTCACCTCCGTTGATTATGGGTTGAAGGAGGTAAATATGACAGAAAACCGCTGCAGTCAGGCGGCTAAATTTGTGATTCCTTGTCCCGGTGGCAGCCAGCACGCAATGGCGAGAGTTTGCCGCGCAGCTGGGAGTTAACTTTTTATGCCGATAAATATGCCGGCATTTCCTTTCTAATCAAAAACATGAGAAGAAGTGTCGGCATAAAACGAATATCGGCATTTATGTAATAATGCCGATATAGGCATTATCACATGCAGCAAGCGAGATGCCGAATTCAATTACAATGGCTCACGAGGCTATACGCCGATTGTGGATCACCCAGCTGAAATTGAGCAGATGACAGAGGTTGAATTTCGAGAAGGGAATGCACCGCCGAATAAAGAAAACCTAGAGTTCATCAAGAAATGTGAGGCCGCGTTGCCGGCGGGGGTTTCGACCCGTTATCTGCCAGCCGATGCAGCTAACTTGCCAGGCTGGGGTGATCAATTTTTGCGAAGCCAACGACATTCGCTTTGAGGTCCGCGCCAAGATGGACTCTTCACTGAAAGAATCGATGTCGGCCATCAAGCCGTCAAACTAGGATCCGTTGATCAAGCGCGAAGGTACCGCTTCGGAAACTGAGCACGTAGCGCACACCTTACTTTTGATGGGCGACACTCCGCAAGCCTTTTATCTGATTGTGCAGCGTCAGCTGATGGATGAAAAGGGGCAGCTTCCACAGCCAGACATGCTGCCAAATTTGTTTGTAGATCAAGATGATGAAAACACCCGGAAAGGGCGCTGCCTGTACCGTGCGTAGGCTGCAAATTTGGATTAGCGGACGAACTGGGATGAACATAAGGCAGTGCACTTTTACAATCAGCGCGGCGAAGCCTCGGGGAACCGGATCAAGGAATTACGCAGTGACTTTGGCGGCGCACAGCTGCCATGTGGCGATTTTGGTACCAATGCGGCGTATTTCAAGCTGTGTACTTCAGCCTGCAATCTGTTGGCGCTGCTGCTACAATTCCTGCTGACTGGAAAAGCAAACGGGTGATCACGATTTGCTGGCGGCTGTATGCGCTGGCCGCGCGGATCGTCTACCATGGACGGCAGTGGACTTTGAAACTCAATCGAGTGCAGCGTCAGCTGATCTACGAAGCACTTTGGTCCATACGCAACTGACGACTGTCGGAAATTCGCCGCCTTGTGCGGCACAGCTCACATCCAATCTACATCGATTCCGACACTGCGGAAGGCTTTCATGCGTCTTGTCAAAGGAACTTCGCGTCTCGAACGTCAATGGACCGGCCCAACCATCGCAAAATGAGAATGTCGGTGGACTGTTCTAGCCGAAAAGCTTACTAAACATTCGGAAAATCGGCTGAATTCTCGAAACTGTTGGCTGAAAATATTTAAAAAAAAATATCAAGGTTAGTGCACCTGACAGCATTGGCATCAGACAATGCAAACAGGTGTTCTAACCTGTGTTGAGCGAAGCCCGCGGTCAAGTCGCGGCACTATGGGGAAAGTATAGCCGAAGTGTGATTATCGGATTGATTGCGGCAGCTTGCAGGCTTCGCCAACCAGCGGTTTCGCCTCTGGATTGTCTGGTTTCAGCCATCCGAAGGACTTTCTGGCAGTCGAGTTGTTGCCATGAAAGCGCGGTATTGCGGGATTTGTGCAGTTTGGTATGGGTGCGCCCGCGTGCTGTTCTCCGGTGCAGTCGGCCGGATGCTTTGACCGTTGAGTCTCATTTTTGATCACGTCATCGGCAGAGCTGGCGGCGCCCGAGCCGATGATTGCTGTGGCTGTGGTATTTCAGCCGAAACGATTCCCAGCAGCAGCATCGGTGTCTGGCAATCCGGGCAGGCCGGCAGTGTTGATGTCAGTGCGCTCTCATCGGACCTCTCAGCCATTGTCTGATCCTCGTTGGCATGCTGTCGCACCCGCTCCAGCGTTTGCCGCCATTTGCTGTTGGCGAGAATGCCGAAATGGCGGATGCGATGAAATCGGCTGGGCAAGACATGCATCATGAAGCGGCGCATGAATTCAGTGGCGCTGAGGGTCATGCTGGCGTATTCAGTTGGGCTGTGTGCGTTGCGGCGAGGCTTGCGATAGCGCAAGGTGACGCGCTCGCCATCGAAGTTTTGGATGCGGCTGTCGCTGATCGCAACCCGGTGGGTGTAGCGGGATAGGTAGTTGAGCAACGCCCGGGGGCCGGCAAACGGCGCTTTGGCATAGACCACCCAGTCCTGTTGTTTGGTGTCGGCAATCAGGCTTTGGAAATGCTGTGGCTGCTGCAGTGATGAGAGTTTGCCGGGAAACTTCAGCTGCCCGCGGTGATAAGCGGTTTCGAGTTCTTCGAGAAAGCGGCGTCGGAACAGCCGCCCCAGTACCTTGACCGGTGCGAAATAGGTTTTGCTGCCGACTTTCCAGCGGCGGCTGTTGACATCGAAGCCGGCGTTGGCGACCACGGCATGAATGTGCGGATGGAACTCCAGACGCTGATTCCAGGTATGCAGCACTGCGGTGACGCCGATGTCGGCACCGAGGCGTTTCGGATCGGCGCCGATGGTGATGAGAGTTTCGGCGCTGGTGCGAAACAGGATGTTGAACACCAGCTGGCGGTTGGCGAAGGCGATGCTGACACATTGCTTTGGAAGGATGAAGACCAAGTGGAAGCAAGGCGCCGGCAGCACTTTGCGGGACTGTTGGAGCAGCCACTTCTTGGCGGCGCCGCCCTGGCAGGCGCTGCAGTGGCGATTGCGACAGGAGTTGTACAGCACATGGCGGCGGTCACAGCTAGGGCAGTGGTAGTGCCGTGCGCCCAGCGCCGCGGTTCGACACTGGCAAATGGCATTGAACACTTGCCAGACGCCGTGATGAAGCGTGTGTCCCCAAGCCGTCACAAAGGCTTCGGCGGCGTGGCGGAAGATGTCGGCCACGCCGGGTTGGTCAAAAGACACCGGCTAGCGGTTCAGAATGGCGGCTGGGTGATCCAAGCGCTGGAACATGGCTGCGGTGGAGCGGGCATAGACCCGGGTTGAATCCGCATTTTTATGTCCGAGCACATCCTGCACCACATGGGGCGGGGCGCCGCGCTCCAAAAGGTGCGTGGCCAGCGAGTGGCGCAGACTGTGAAAGGTGATGTCGCACCCCAGTCCGACCCGGTCGCGAGCTTGATTGAAAGCCTGTCGCAGAGCAGGCGCTTTAAGCGGTTGCTCGGGCGACTTGCCATAGAACAGCCAAGATTGCGGTTTCGGGTAAATCTGACGCCAGTAGCGGTCGAGTTTCTCAAACAGTGCCGGCGGCACAAACACCCGACGTTCATGGCCGCCTTTGCCGCGGCGCACTCGCACCATTTGTTGGGCCCGGTTCAGATCATCGGGCTTGAGCTCCAGCACTTCAGAGATGCGAAGCCCGGTGCTATAGGCCAGTTCGAAAGCGGTGCGATAGCGCACATCGAAAGTGGCCTTGAACAGGCGCATGACATCGGCTTCACTGATGGGCCGGGGCAAACGATCCTTGACCGGACGGTAGCTCAATTGTGCAATCCGCTCGGGTTCGCCGAGCACTTTGATGTAGAATAATCGCAATGCGGCTACAGTCACATTGGTTGACGAGGGGCGCATCTGGAATGGATCCGCTGTAGCACATAGTCCTGAATTTGCTCGGCATCCAGCTGCTCTGGCGGATGCCCGTAGTATCGGGACAGTTGTTTCAACTCCCACATATAGGTTTTTTGGGTGCTGTCTGCCAGTCCGCTCAGGATCATGCAGTCGATAGTGCGTTGCTGCAAAGGGGAGGTTGGCTTTGAGCCAATAATATTTGTCATCACAGCCTCCCGTAAAAAGATTGATGATGTTCTTATGAACACATCCCATACAGTAGACCACTATCGGCTCATGTGTGTCAGATAATATTTAAGATTTAAAACAGATTCAGAGGCTAATCAAGACCTCTGGCTTGAACCTCCCTGCCGCGAAGCGGCTTCGTTCAACAAGGCTTTTTGTACGACAGCTTAATTGTGAATTCATTGAGAAAGCTACGTCAGAAAATGGAAATCGTGATTATTGAGCCCCAAACACGACGAGTTCGGGGCTGGCTTATGATAATCAATGCAAGTTTAGAGAAATATTGGCCATGATCGACAATCCAATTTCACCAACCATTCCACTGGATGTGGACGGTTCCCATCACGGATTTTTGAATTTGCCTTATAGCCGAAATGATTCCGCATGGGGATCGGTCATGATTCCAATCAGTGTGGTTTGTAACGGTACGGGGCCTACCGCATTGCTGACAGGTGCCAATCATGGCGATGAATATGAGGGTGTTATTGCTCTTCAAAATATGGCTCTGAATCTTGAATACAAGCAAATCTCTGGTCGAATCATCATTGTTCCTGCCTTCAATTACCCGGCTTTTCGCGCAGGCACCAGAAATTCTCCCATCGATGATGGAAATATGAACCGAGTGTTTCCTGGCAGCCCGAGAGGGACCGTGACAGAAAAAATTGCGGACTATTTCATGCGAACTTTGGTTCCCCAAGCTGACCTGGTTGTCGACATTCACTCAGGTGGGAAAACTCTTGAGTTTTTACCATTCGCTGCTGCGCATATTCTAGAAGACAAACAACAACAGAAGAAATGTGTTGCCGCGATGCAAGCATTCAATGCTCCCTATTCCATGTTGCTGCTCGAGATTGACAGCACCGGCATGTACGACACCGCAGTCGAAGATCAGGGAAAGGTGTTCGTATCAAGCGAACTCGGAGGTGGCGGAACAACAACCGCCAAGACAAATGCTATTGCCAAGAAGGGATTAAACAATGTACTTGTTCACGCTGGCATATTAAATGCAGAAATGGACCTAGATACCTCAGTCGATTTAAATACACCAGATAGTTCCTGTTTTGTAATATGCGAGCACGAAGGATTGATCGAACCGATGGCTGATCTTGGCAAAGAGGTAAATCAAGGTGATACCATAGCACGTATTTGGCCGTTGGATAGAACAGGAGTCAAGCCTGTTGAATACAAAGCGCTTCGAGATGGAATAGTCGCTGGACGACATTTTCCGGGAATAGTCAAACCCGGTGACTGCATGGCAGTCATCGCTGACGTGACAGAGTAAATCTTGATCACTTCAGAAAACAGTACTGATTCAAATTCCAGCAGAAACTAATTTTGGCTTAGCCACCAAAGAAGAAAGAACCAATAATTCGATCTGGGTTGAGCGTAAAAATTCCTGCGATTAGAACCCCCATGAAACTGCCGATCATGGCGGAGAAGTGTGCGCGTCGATTTCCACGACGTATCATGATTACTGCGTAGGCCAAAGAAAGCAACGTAAACGTCGATAGCAAGTGAATCCAGCTGAATCCACCGTCTTCACCAAGACCTCGGATGCTGAATGACCCAAGCGCTACAAACGCCATGATGGTTACCCATATCCGACCTAACAGCTTGTGTCGCGGTGTGCCTTTGGTCATCGATAGAATAAAAATACCAATAACCACTGCACTGACAGCGGCAATGATATGAAGCCCGATCATCAGTGTCATAATTTAGAGTCGCTCCCCTTATTGTGGAATTTTTTTATTTTAGAAAACAAAAACAAGCCAAATCAAGCTTGAATTTGCTTATACGAATGCTGTGAGAACTTCATCGCGCAAAGAGTAGCGGTCAAGCTGAATTCGCCTGATCAGAAATTCATAAGTATGCTAAAACGATGCCGCCAAACACCATGGCTCCAAACCAGCTGTTTCCCAAAAACGCCTCAAAAAACTTCTGTCGATCATCTGAACGACATGAATACTGATGCCAAACAGCGATCAAAGCCGCTCCAACTAATCCAAGAAAGTAATATCCATTCAATTCCTCCATAAATCCAAGCAGGCCCAGAAACAGCAGAGTCAAGATTTGACAGATTCCTATTACCAATCGATCCTTGGAAGCAGATTTTATCGCAAGAGATTTAATCCCAATTTTCAGATCATCATCTCGGTCCACCATTGCATAAAACGTATCATAGGCCCCCGCCCAAACAACATTTGCGAGCAACAGCAGCCACCCTGTCCAAGGTACAGTGTCCAGATGCGCCGCAAATGCAATTGGTATGCCCCATCCGAATGCAATTCCAAGATAGAACTGGGGAAGGTGAGTGAACCGTTTCAAAAAAGGGTAGGACACTGCCAAAAAAAGCCCAATACAAGCCAATATGATCGACAGCCGATTCAGAAACAAAACCAAAACCAGACCGATCAAACCTAGGACTACAAACAAGGTCAGCGCTTCTCGCACCGAGACTTCGCCAGATGCCAAAGGTCTGTCTTTCGTACGCTTCACATGAGGATCAAAATTTCGGTCGGCAAAATCATTGATCACACAACCTCCTGACCGCATCACAAAAACTCCAATCACTAGAATCAAAACGATCTTCGGGTCTGGATGCCCATCACCTGCAATCCATAGCGCCCATAAAGTCGGCCACAGCAAAAGCAGACTTCCGATCGGTTTGTCCAATCGAGTTAGACGCGCATATGCAGACAAACGTTCAGACAGCACTGTAGTGGCCTTCTCGAACAGTCCAACGACGGGTCAATGGTGATACGAGGTGAGGATATTGGAGTATCAGCGCGTCAACGCATTGATTTACAGACTCGAGGATTCGCATGTCTCTCGGCAATTCTGCGATGCGGTATAGCTGTGCACCGGTTTGACGAGTTCCGAGGAGTTCTCCTGCGCCTCGGAGCTTTAAATCGGTTTCGGCAATTTCAAAACCATCGTTCGTTTTTCGCATGACGGATAATCTTTCTTTTGCAAAGGACGACAACGCACCTTTGTACAACAGCACACAATGAGCCTGTGCAGCACCTCTGCCGACGCGGCCACGCAATTGGTGCAGCTGGGCAAGACCCAATCGCTCGGCACTTTCGATCACCATGAAACTCGCATTAGGGACATCGACACCCACTTCGATTACTGTGGTTGCTACGAGCACATCAATTTCACCTTTTCTGAACTGATTCATGATCTGATCTCTTTCTTGACTCTTGAGACGCCCGTGCACTAGAGCCACACGGAGATCCGGCAACTCATTTTTGATGAATGCTTCTGCCTCTGTTGCCGATTCAACGTCCAAGATTTCAGATTTATCGATGATGGGGCAAACCCAATATGCTTGCTGTCCAGAACGACAGATCTCACGGATTCTTTCAGCAGTTCGCCGACGGGCTTTTGTCGAATACACCATTGTTTGTATTGGAATTCTGCCAGGTGGCAATTCAGTAATGTTTGAAACATCAAGATCAGCAAACAATGTCATTGAGAGGGTTCTGGGTATGGGGGTAGCCGTCATAATCAGCTGATGCGGCACCTGCTCATCAGCAATTCCCTTTTCTCGCAATGCAAATCGCTGTCCAACACCGAATCGATGCTGCTCGTCGATGATGATCAGGCCGAGTTTCTTATACTCTACACTTTCCTGAAATAGTGCATGCGTACCTATGACGATATTTGCATTTCCTCGACGTACATCGGTTACAGCGCTTCTTCTTTCCTTGGCGCCAAGCCGTCCTGTCAGCATGCATACAGTCACACCTAGCGGCATAAACCAGTTGCAAAATGTCTGAAAGTGCTGTTCTGCCAACAACTCAGTCGGCGCCATGATCGCCACTTGATAATTTGAATCAACTGCCCACGCTGCGGCTGCGGCTGCAACTAGCGTTTTGCCCGAACCGACATCACCCTGCACCAAACGCAACATCGGATTCTGCTTCTTTAAATCGATCAGCACTTCACGAATCACCTTTCGCTGTGAGCGTGTCGGCTCAAATGGCAGAGAATTACGCAGTTTCTGCGACAAATCACCCCGCGGTGTCATCGTTGCCGCATTCACTGACTGGCGCAGCTTTTTTTGCTGCCGACGTGCAACTTGAAACGCCAGCAGTTCCTCAAAAACAAATCGACGCAGCGCTGGGAAATTCAAACTGTCAAACATCTGCCAGAAAGTGTCGTTGGGCGGAGTATGCATGCTCTCAAGAGCATCAATCAGTTCTGGCAGCTCATATTCTTCAAGAAATTCTTGTGGCAGGAGATCGGGGAGTTGACGTTCAGCACAATATTTCAATGCGGCAGCAATAATTGATCGCATTTTGTGATGCGTGATGCCCTCTGTTCGTCGGTAGACTGGCGTCAAATTGTTGATTTGCATTGGAGGCGGAGGATTAGAAAATACCGAATACTCGGGGTGAATCATTTGATTTTGCCTTTGGTAGTAACGCACTTCACCGAAGCAGCGTATCCATTTACCGGGTAACAAATGATCTTTTTGCTTCATCGTGAAATGAAAAAGGCGCATAGACATACGGCCAGTTTCATCTGCAATTTGAACAACCAAGCTACGACGCCCACTGAATTGAATGCTGGAACTTGTGATTTTCCCGACAATGACAGCAGTCACTCCAGGTGTCAGTGAACCGAGTGGAACCACTCGAGTTCTGTCTTGATAACGAAAAGGAAAATGAAAGATGAGATCTTTGACTTGAAAAATCCCGATTTTTTCCAAACGAGATGCTAGTTGAGGACTGACACCGGCGATTTCAGTAACCGGCAGATCCTCGACACTTTGCTGTTGGCTACCAACCACTTAAGCATTCGATGCCATGATCGCTTCAACTTCCACAGCAACACCTTTCGGTAGCGCCGCGACTCCGATCGCGGCACGAGCTGGGAATGGCTCATTGAACAATTCGCCCATGACTTCGTTCACGATTGGAAAATGACTCAAGTCAACGAGAAACACAGTTAATTTCAAAATATTGTCCAGAGAGCCACCGGCAGCTTCAGCCACTCCTTTGACATTCTGAAAAACCTGTTCAATTTGCTCTCTAGGATCGCTCCCAACAACTTCCTGTGTAACTGGACTTAATGGAATCTGGCCGGAAATGAACACTAGGTTTCCATGTCGAACCGCCTGCGAGTAAGCACCGATGGCGCTGGGTGCGTTCGAAGTGGCAATTACTGTTTTGTGGGGCATTGAACCAAATTCTCCTATGTTTTTTGTCGTTGCAATTTTTCTCTAAGTTAAAACGTCTAGACTCTAGCTCTTCTTGATGCGATAGAGCCTAAATACGCTAGGGTCTCGTTGAACACGTCGCATTATCGCGTCCAAGTGAAGGCTGTCATTGACCTCAATTTCAAAATCAAGAGTTGCGTTTGCCTTGTCCGTTACATCAAGTTCACAACCACTGATATTTGCTTGTTCTGTAGCGATTCGGCTCGTAATGCTGGCAAGCACTCCTCTTTTGTTGATCGCATCCACTCGAATTGATACTCGAAATGGACCTACTGGATTACCCGTCCACTGAAATTTAGACCAATGGCCCCTATGTTTGATATTCTGGACATTTTTACAGGTTTCGGTATGAACGACGATACCCCGACCCAGGCTGAAAAAACCAATGATCGGTTCAGGTGGAATAGGACTGCAGCACTTTGCATAATTTACAGCCAAACCTTCCGTGCCTTGAATGGATACTGCCGAATCGTCCATCGGCTCCATGCCCGACTTTGTAAGTAATTCGGGAAACATTTGGTTTACAACAACCGGTGCCATTCGGTGTCCATTACAGATATCGTGCAAGACTTCTGACCACGAGTCAACTTGCAACTTCTCAACCATCTCCTGTTTAATTTTTTCTGTGACGCGTGAATACTTGACTTTATTCTTCTTTAGGGCTTTCTTTAGCAGGCGATCGCCCATTTTCACCATTTCACTCACTTCTTTGAGTTTTAGCGCATTGCGAATGCCAATCCTCGCTCGACTCGTCGTAACAAACTGCAGCCAATCTGGATCAGGGGTGCTAAATTCTCTCTTTTTGATTTCTACTCGATCACCATTCGACAAGACCGTATGAAATGGAACTCGCTGATTATTGACGGTCGCAGATCTCGCTTTATTTCCAACTTCTGTGTGAATCGAATATGCAAAATCTATTACGGTTGCTCCTTTACGCAATCTTTTGATTTCATTGTCTCGGGTAAACACATAAACATCATCAGAAAACAAGCTTAATTTAAGGTGCTCAATATAGTCGCCGGGAACTTCGTCATCTTCCAAAGAGTGAAGCAGTTCAGCTAACCATTCCGCATTCGGAAAGCCGGAGTGATGATTCGTTTTCACTCCACGCTTGTACTTCAGGTGCGATGCAATGCCCGTTTCTGCAATTCGATGCATTTCTCCGGTTCGGATTTGCACTTCAATCGCCTGTCCAAAATCAGTGTTCACTGTTGTGTGGAGAGATTGGTATCCGTTTCTTTTAGGAATTGCGATGTAATCGTTGAATTCACCGGAAATAGGTTTATACCGCTGATGGATAACTCCAAGGGTTCTATAACAATCATCAATGGCATTGACGACAACACGCAGCGCGAGCATATCCTGAACGGCTTTGAGGGAGTTGCCTTTGCGTCGCATTTTTTCATGAATGGCAGAAAGACTTTTGAAGCGTCCGGTTACTTGCGATTCGATCCCTTGCTTTTCCAGCATAGATTTAATCGAAGCCACGTGCTTATTGATCGTTTCTTCAATTTTTCCCTTATATTCTTTCCGTATCGCGGTTTGAATTGTGTTGTAGCGTCTAGGGTAGATGGCTTTAAAACACAAATCCTGCATTTCTCGTTGCCAGTTTTGCATGCCCAACAAATTGGCAATTGGAATGTAGATGTCCTGGGTCTGTCGTACGATTCTTTCTTTCTTTTCCAGTCGGTGAACATACAGAGATTCCAAATTATGGAGTCGGTCTGCCAACTTGATAAAGATAACTCGGATATCGTTTGACATGGCAAGAAACATCCGTCGTAGATTTACAGCTTCTGCATGCTCTGGCGAGTCAAATTCCAAGTGACTGACTTTGCTGACACCTTCAACCAAAAGCGCTACATCTTCTCCAAAACTTCGACTGAGATCTTTTCGCGTCAGGTCTGTGTCCTCAAGCGTATCGTGCAGAATTGCCGCAACTATAGTAGGACTGTCGAAATGCAAGTCAGCAAGCAGGCGCGCAACTGACAGAGGATGATTGATGTATTTTTCGCCTGCTAAACGACGTTGTCCTTCGTGTGCTTTCGCACCGACCCCATAAGCTTCACGAACTTCGTCGATTTGATCTTGTTCGAGGTAGGTTTCTAGTGAATTGCAAAGCTCATTGAATTGACGTTTTTCCCTTTCCGGGATTGTCCATTTAGTTAAGAAGCCGGCTAATCGACTATATCTCTTCGCTTTTGCTGTCGACGTCGTCCGTCTCGTTACTAAGGGCATTTGAAGCCTGAAGTTCTTCCTCTTCTCTTGAAAGCGCTAAGTCCGCTGCTTTGAAATCAAATGGAATTGGATTCGGATTGTCATCTTCATCCAATATGCTGGAAGTGATCAATCCTTCCGCAATCTCTCTCAACGCGATAACGGTATGTTTGTCATTATCTCTTTCAACGAGAGGCTCCGCACCACTATCGAGCTGCCTCGCCCGTTTTGTAGCGATCAAAACCAGTTGAAATCGATTTTCGACTCTTTCAAGACAATCTTCTACTGTGATTCTTGCCATTTCGCGCCTCTAAAGACAGTAATCCATTGAAAAATAAAGTAATTTATAAAAATTTGGAGAATCAATTATATATGAGTGCAACGTTCAAAATTCAATACAAGTTTTACAATATTTGGTGATTGCAGCTGGGCTCTCATTTCAAAAGATTCGAAAAAAAATGACTCCAATCTGAAAGGTACAGCTTTAACTTTTTACCAGCTTCCTGCAACTGGAATCTGCTCAAGCAAATCTAAATGTATTGCTGGGCAGCTGAAGAAGAAGCAGAATTTGAATGCTTTTTGTTTCAGAAGCTGACGGCATCGCCGCCTATGACTCAGATCGATTTATCCCATAACAAACGTCTTTATCAAAAGCAAGAAAGAAACCAAGCTGCTTTTGCCGTTCAACCGGTGGAAATTTCAACTGTCCTATATTTTTCATAAGATGAACACGAGATCCGAAAATTTCACTTAAGTCATTTGCTATGAAATTGGAACCATTTGATTTTATGTGTGTTTTTTGAAATAACCGCTAAATTTGCATTTGCTGTGAAATAAACTTTTTGTTCACTATGGAAGATGAATGGCCTTGGCAGATTGTGCCGCCAACTAAATCTGCAGAGAAACCGATTGCTTTCAGCATCAATGGAAGAACCTTGTTTCACACATCGCGAACTGTTCGTCCAATCTCACGCCTCTAGCCGATGCCTGTGCACTTTCAGCCGCCTCCTGGATCACACAGAATCGGGATTTCTCCCTCTATGCATTTGCTGTGAAATTGGAACTATTTGATTTTATGTGTTTTTTTTGAAATAACCGCTAAATATGCATTAGCTGTGAAATAAACTTTTTGTTCACTATGGAAGATGGATCGCTCTTGGCAGCTTGTGCCGCCAACTAAGTCTGCAGAGAAACCGACCGCTTTCAGCATCAATGGAAGAACCTTGTTTCACACATCGTGAACTGTTCGTCCAGACTCATGCCTCTAGCCGATGCCTGTGCACTTTCAACCGCCTCCTGGATCACACAGAGTCGGGAATTCTCCCTCTATGCATTTGCTGTGAAATTGGAACTATCTGATTTTATGCGTTTTTTTTTGAAACAACCGCCAATTTTGCATTTGCTGTGAAATAAACTTTTTGTTCACTATGGAAGATGATTGGCTCTCGGCAGCTTGTGCCGCCAACTAAATCTGCAGAGAATCCGACCGCTTTCAGCATCAATGGAAGAACCTTGTTTCACACATCGCGAACTGTTCGTCCAGTCTCATGCCTCCTGCCGATGCCTGTGCACTTTCAGCCGCCTTGTGAATCACACAGAGTCGGGATTTCTACCTCCATGCATTTGCTGTGAAATTGGAACTATTTGATTTTATGTGTTTTTTTTGAAAAAACCGCTAAATTTGCATTTGCTGTGAAATAAACTCTTTGTTCACCATGGAAGATGAATGGCTCTCGACACCTTGTGCTGCCAACTAAATTGCAGAGAATCCGACCGCTTTCAGCATCAATGGAAGAACCTTGTTTCACACATCGTGAACTGTTCGTCCAGACTCATGCCTCTAGCCGATGCCTGTGCACTTTCAACCGCCTCCCGGATCACACAGGATCGGGAATTCTCCCTCTATGCATTTGCTGTGAAATTGGAACTATTTGATTTTATGTGTTTTTTTTGAAAAAACCGCTAAATTTGCATTCGCTGTGAAATAAACTTTTTGTTCACTATGGAAGATGATTGGCTCTCGGCAGCTTGTGCCGCCAACTAAATCTGCAGAGAAACCAATTGCTTTCAGCATCAATGGAAGAACCTTGTTTCACACATTGCGAACTGTTCGTCCAATCTCAAGTCTCCGGCCGATGCCTGTGCACTTTCAGCCGCCTTCTGGATCACACAGAGTCGGGATTTCTACCTCTATGCATTTGCTGTGAAATTGGAACTATTTGATTTTATGTGTTTTTTTTTGAAAAAACCGCTAAATTTGCATTTGCTGTGAAATAAACTTTTTGTTCAATATGGAAGATGAATCGCTCTTGGCAGCTTGTGCCGCCAACTAAATCTGCAAGAAACCGACCGCTTTCAGCATCAATGGAAGAACCTTGTTTCACACATTGCGAACTGTTCGTCCAATCTCAAGTCTCCGGCCGATGCCTGTGCACTTTCAGCCGCCTTCTGGATCACACAGGATCGGGATTTCTACCTCTATGCATTTGCTGTGAAATTGGAACTATTTGATTTTATGTGTTTTTTTTGAAAAAACCGCTAAATTTGCATTTGCTGTGAAATAAACTTTATGCCCAGTATGGAACATAATGCGCATAGCGTCGTGAAGGATTAGTTGGATCTACCAACTTAATTAACTCTTCATCAATGGCATCTCCGATCAATCGACTCACAACACTTGACTGTCGTGCATTTAACCCGAATCTCTTGCGAAGAGTTCGATTGGTTGTCATTCTTCCTGTTATGTAGTTCAGTACACAATGCTGATAACAGGCGCGTAACTTATCCCCGCGATCCATTTCATTCAATCCCTTAGGTGCAAATAGGATGACAGTGGTGCGAACCTGCCCAGTACGAATATCGGGTGGTGGAAGTTGGTAGGCCTCAATATGGGCGATCACTTTATCAAAACCGCTTCCTTTCTCTTCACAAATACCAAGACGTCTCATCAAGTCAGCCAGCTTTTCATTTCGAGACTGACAGTCATCAATAAAACGGTCCGGCTTAATGCAAGGTAAACCCGGGTTACTGATTTCCAAACGGTTATCGTAAATGTCAACCGATATGTTATTTCCCTGCATTTCAAAATCCTGATGAATCAGAGAATTTGCCACCAATTCACGAATGGCGATTTTTGGAAACACTGGTATCGTTCTACGCAGTGCTTCTTTGATAAGTTGACTAGAAGGCAATTGGCCATCTATATAACCAACAAGTCCTTCAAATCCGACTGCATACACCTTGCTTTCAATCAAATCACGCTTGGTAATCAGCTTATCGACACCACCGTATACAGTAACGCGAACTGCTTTTCTTGAAAGATTTTCGAACTCATCTAAATTTTTAGCGAAGAGCAAGGCACCCAAATTAGTGATTGAATATCCGTTATTGACTTCGTTAATCAAATTTTCACGCTTGAATCTTTCTAAAACAGAATCACGATGGGCGGGATAGGGCAAAGAAGTCAAATCAAAGTAGCTTTGCGTATCAAGTAACTGTACAACTTCCTGAGCGGAGACTCCTGACACTGCGATGCGCTCCTCAAATTTAGGTGTACCTTCGGCAAATATAGCCTGCAAACGATCTGGCGACATCGGCACCAAACTATCCCCAGCTCGCATCAGATAACGACCCTCATAGTGAACCGGCTGGCCTTTGGGACGTGATGGGATAGTTACTATCAGTACTCTCTTATCAGCATATTTGAGCTCCGTTAGAGTAACCCTAAAGTGAAGTATTGCATGAATTTGAGCAGCAGTTTGTGCTGGGCCCGAAAATGCGGTAGTACCGACCACTCTTCTAGGTGGTGTATCGGACACACCTAGAACGATGTGTCCACCACCTTCATTGGCAATGGCGACACAATATTCAATCAGTTTTTTCTTTTTGAACTGATTTCTGGCTTCTTTGAACTCCAGATTCTCATTTTCCGAAGGATTTTCTAACCATTGTTTCAGTTGCTGCAGTGACACCATCTTGTTAATTCGTTTTAATGTTCACCATAACTATATCAATCAGCAGATTTTGCAATAATACTGTTTTAGAATTCTGAATTTCATCGAGTTCTAGTTGGGTTTATTCAAAGACTTCATCAACGGAAATCTGGATGGCACCGAACTTTTGTTGGTCGGGGAGAAGATGCAATTGAAAATTCACCCTTTTCATATGGGTATTAGAATTTCAAAAAATAGATTGCTTCATTCAATTCTTGTTTCAACCTAAATGGCTAACAAAGAAACTGCTGTGTGATTGGCGACTATATTCGACAACCGTCTCGACAGTTTGGTCCTAATAAGCACCGGTTTAAACGATTGGCGAACTCAAAAATGAATTCATTTAATTTGCGACTACTAACTCGATGATACGTCCGTAGCAGAATCCGATAGAAACTTGCGATTATTGGTCGTAATCCAAAATTGAGGATGCAACTGCTCCAGAAAGTGTGAAATGTTCTTGTTTAGTAGAAATATCAATCACTTCTCGTTTACTTCGAGTAATATTGCAATTCTTTCGCAGTCTCTCCACCGAGTGTAGTTGCAACACAACTGAGGCATACAGCGAAATGAGCAGTGCCGACCGCGGCCCATCGAACCACCTAATAGTTCGTTGTTGCTGCAATGATGCCAACAGTTGGCAGTACTTCAGATGCAAGATCAACATCCACAGATGTAGATATTGGCGAATTCGCTGAGCTCCTCCGAGCTAAATAAAATATCGTCAGCCTCAGATTTTCAAGCCAAGTGTTTTTAGGCGACCGACGGCAATCCTGCAAGTGCCATCGCAACTTCTTCCTCAGAATATTCCTGCTCGTACATGTTTCCTGAAAAATAATCTGTATAGGCTTGCATGTCAAAATATCCATGTCCGCAAAGATTGAATAAAATTGTGCGTTCAGTGCCTTCTTCTTTGCATCGGTTCGCTTCTTCGATCGCTGCTGCAACTGCGTGATTTGCTTCAGGCGCTGGAATTACTCCTTCGCTTCGAGCAAACTGTATCCCCGCGTCAAAGCAGTGTAGCTGCGGGTAGGCACGAGGTTGAATAAAACCCAATTCAGCTAACAGACTCACCAGTGGCGCCATGCCATGATAGCGCAGCCCTCCTGCGTGAAAACCAGGTGGTACAAATTGTGAACCAAGCGTATGCATCTTCACTAAAGGTGTAAGGTAGGCTGTGTCGCCGAAGTCATACGCGTATTTGCCTTTTGTGAGTGTGGGACAATTTGCAGGTTCTACCGCGATCACTTCCACTTTTTTGCCATTTCGAAACTGCTCTCCCAAGAATGGGAAAACAAGCCCGGAAAAATTACTGCCGCCTCCAGTGCATCCGATTACGATATCTGGATAGTCACCTGCGATTTCCAGCTGCTTCATCGCTTCCTGTCCGACCACAGTTTGGTGAAGCAGAACATGATTTAACACACTCCCAAGTGCATATTTTGTGTCTTCGCGTTGAGCAGCGGCTTCGACCGCTTCGCTGATCGCGATGCCCAAACTCCCTGTACTATCTGGATTTTCCGCCAAAATCTTTCGCCCAGAATTGGTTTTTTCACTCGGGCTCGCGACACAGCTTGCACCAAAACTTTCCATGAATGCACGCCGATATGGCTTTTGATCAAAACTCACTCGAACCATGTAAACTTCGATCTCAAGTCCAAAATACGAGCCTGCCAAGGCAAGTGCCGACCCCCATTGACCTGCTCCAGTTTCCGTAGCGATTCGTTTTACACCTTCATCCTTTGAATAGAAAGCTTGTGCTACAGCTGTATTGGGTTTATGAGATCCAGCAGGACTGACACCTTCGTACTTGTAGTAGATCTTCGCTGGAGTATCCAGCGCCTTTTCCAATCGCCGTGCTCTGAATAGAGGGCTTGGGCGCCACTGCTGCAAAATGTCCCGTACCGGTTGTGGGATTTCAATGTAGCGTTCGGTACTGACTTCCTGCAGAATGATATTCATTGGAAATAAGGGTGCAAGATCAGCTGGACCCACCGGCTGACCGGTGCCTGGATGCAATACAGGCGGCGGTGGCTGCGGCAGATCAGCCGCGATGTTGTACCAGAATTTTGGAGTATCTGATTCGTCTAAAAGATACTTGATTGTGTCCATAATTATTTCTCACTCGCAAACGATGTATCCAGCATTTAGTTTGCTGAAATGTGTTCTATTCGTATTCAGCAATAATAACACGAAGACAGCTTCGTGAAGATGCAGCCAAACAAATTTCTACGATGAGTTTAAAACCAATATGTGCCTTAAAGATTTGAGCTTATTGCGAGACAGAATAAAAATCATGCTTCTGAGGATGGCGTAGAAAAATCATTTCGCATACTTATCCAAAGTTGATTTCGTAATGTTTCTTGACTTCGCAGGTTTTAAACGTAATTAGTTGAATGCATTACCCTCAACCATAGAAAGGGGGACAACAAATATGATCAAGCGAATCAGCGAGGATAAGCGTTCGACTTATTTATTCTGAACGGGACAATCCAGGTCAAAAGCTACGAAGTCAAGCAATCGAAATTTCTAGTGATAAATTCGTTGATTATTTCAGTGAATTTAACCTTCATGAATCGGATCAAATGGCGAATAGGAGCCAAATGTTATCGCTTGAAAAACTGTTATGCGGCTGGGCCTAATCACTCAACAGCAATTTTGCCGTGTAACGCGCCTCGTCAAGACTATCCACAATTTGCTCTTGCGGCACTTTATGCAGGACATCAAGCGTACGAAGAGTTTTCGCAGTACCGCCGGATAAGCCTGTCACGATTACTTGGGTTTTGGATTCAACAGCGATATCAATAAGTTGCAAGACAACCATCGCGGCGCTATCGTCAAGGTAGATGGAATCAGAAAAATCAAAAATCACGATTTCGTGATCCTTGATATCTTCACCGATTCCCGCTATCAGATTCCGCGAGGACGCGACGGTGAAACTCCCCTTCAGAGCTACCAGTCCCACTCTAGCTGAGAATTGGTCGACACTCAGATCTTCGTCGTCGGCCAAAAATTCGTGATCAAGTATCGGTGTAGAGACGACGCTGTCGAGTTCTAAACGTTCCAGCTGTCGCGCGTGCGCCATGCCTGCAGCAATCAGCCCGATAGCTACGGCGGTTACCAAATCGACAAAGACTGTCAATCCCAATGTCACTAACATCACCATTAAGTGCTGGCGCTGAAGTTTGTGAATTAGACGCAGCAATCTCCAGTCGACAATGTCCAGGCCAACTTTCATCAATACACCAGCGAGAGCCGCGAGCGGAATCGGTTCAACGTACTGACCAAGACCAAGAACTAGAGCTAACAAAAGCAAAGCTCTCAAAGCACCGGACAAAGGTGTTGTCCCACCTGCGCGGATATTGATTACTGTTCCCATGGTTGCGCCCGCTCCGGGTAACGCACCAAATAGTCCAGCGATCGTATTGCCGATACCTTGACCGATTAATTCTCGATTCGGGTTGTGACGTGTTCCCGTCAAAGAATCTGCAACAAGTGAAGTCAATAGACTGTCAACAGAGCCCAATAAAGCCAGAATGATTGCCGGCTGTACCGCTACAACGAAAAAGCTGAGCGAGGGCATTTCAAACTGCAAACTGGGCAGCCCTGTGGGTACCGGCCCGATAATTGGCGCGTCATGTAACCACAATACCCCAATTGTCGTGCCAACAATCAACGCCACAAGAGGGCCGGGTAGAAACTTGGTAAATCTTTGTGGCCAGATCAATCCGACAGCTAGCGTCACAATTGCGATCGTCAATGCACTGAAGTTTATGTTGCTGATCGCATCCGGCAAAGCGTTAAACACACCAGCGGGGCCGCCCGTTCCAGTAGGCGCTCCGAGAAAAGGCAAGATATGGATTAAGATCACAATCACACCAATACCGGACATAAAACCGGATACGACTACGTACGGTGTATAGGCGACGTAACGGCCGATTTTCGACAAACCCAGCAAAATTTGCATTAGGCCAGCCAGAACAACTACTGTCAGAGCTTCTGTGAGAGTGGATGCGTAGCTCGTGATCACAACGGCCATAGCTACTGCCATCGGTGCTGTGGGCCCGGAAATTTGTGATCGTGTGCCACCGAACACCGCTGCGAAGAATCCAACCGCTATAGCGCCGTATAAGCCTGCTGCTGCTCCCATGCCGGAAGCCACACCAAAGGCCAGCGCGACAGGAATGGCTACGACCATTGAGGTGACGCCACCGAATACATCTCCCTTCAATGTTCGAAAATCGTAACTCATACTTAACTTTTCGGAAATTTTGCCCATTCTGAAGTTTTGATGCCTTAGGTCAATCGTTTACGTTAGACAATTATCTTTGATATTTCGTTTCACCGCGCTATAGGAACTCAACACTTGAAGTTGACATATATCAATAGTATATCGAGGTCACATGGAAGCTGGAATCACTCACACAAATTTTACTGGGAAAATGAAGAGTTTGAACTGTTTCAATTGTTTCTTGGCTAACTTCTTCTAAGAGTCAAGCTCGGTTTTGGAGACACGTCCAACCAATTCACCTGGCCGTTACAATTGCAGAAAGCAAAAAAAAAGAGTCCCAAAAAATTTTCGCTAGTGGATTCTACTGTTACTCAAATTAGATCAATAAATTGTATTCAATAAGGTCAATTGAGATTTAACTATTTGATAATAAGATATAAATTACAATAGCTATCGGAAAATAAAAACCTTGCCCTGGGCTTTGGGAAAGCTTGGTGAAAATCTTTAGTTATCAAGTGAAACGATAGCTGAATCACAATGAATCGACACCAAAGCTTTTGCAGGAGATATATTTGTTTTCAAATAAAGTTTGGATTCCGCACTTCGTAGAGATCACAATTCTCTCAATCTGGAAATTAGGGCAAACGTTCACTCAAACTTAAATGCCAACAACGACTGATAATATTGAATGCAGCGCGTTTTATTGAATAATTGATTGAGGAACCAGCGAAAAACATGGACGAAAATAGTTTCAATGTACTGTTCATTTGTACCGGAAATTCCGCCCGCAGCATCCTTTCAGAGGCACTGCTAAATCGGCACGGCAAAGGTCGGTTTTATGCCTTCAGCGCAGGCAGCCAACCAAAAGGCAAAGCACACCCGGCCGCAATCAAGTTACTCAAAGAAAAGAGATATTCCACTACTGAATTTCGTTCTAAGAGTTGGGATGAATTCGCGGGTGACAATGCTCCAGAAATGGATATTGTCATTACAGTCTGCGATAACGCTGCATCTGAATCCTGTCCGCTATGGACAAATTCTCCAGTAGTCGCACACTGGAGTATTTCTGATCCAGCAGCTGTCAAGTCTCCACCTTCAGCAGTAGAAACCGCGTTCCAAGAAGCATATAAGACAATCGAAGGCTGTATTAAAGCGCTGATCCAAACAGTATCGGACGATTCAGCAGAAGATTCACTGCGACAAAGACTCAATGCGCTTGATCCCGGTCGGTCCTCTGAATAAAAACAAAATGGTTCCACTTTTGAGCTCTGTCGAGTGACAATATTTGAGTGCACTGTTTTTATTTCCTACTCCTACAATTGTCAGTCAAATGAACCCAATCGAAACGTTAACTGATTTAGAAGCGTAGCCTTTGGTAGAAAATTGAATCAAATGAAGCTAAAATCATTCAGATTAGGACTTTTCATTGCCTGAAAATTGTCACCTTCACCGCTTAACCATTCAGTGTGAACACCCATTAATGATTACTTTTGGGTGAATGTCTGAATTTGACTAAATCTTCACTTCGAAAAAAAATAATTTAGGTAGATTAATCATTAAAGTATTGAGCATGAGCTGCTTTGTTTCAGAACTAAATCGCGGTAGATATTCAAATTGCTAAATTTTCGGTAAAGAGTTCCCAAGTGTGTTTTAGACGATGTTCAGACCATTGTGCATCTGTTGGATGCGAATCACCGATACAACACACTCTTCGTATGCTTAAATTTCAATGAAAACGCTTCTTATCCTATATTACAGTCGTGACGGGAGTGTAGCGCAACTGGCAAAGTTCATCGCTCGCGGAGTAAACAAAATCGAAGGGTGTCAGTCCATGATACGCTGCGTCCCTCCTGTGTCGACTACCACTGAAGCTGTGGACAGCGACATACCGGCAACAGGACATCAGTACGTCACTTTGGAAGAATTGAGTCGATGCGATGGACTCGCGCTTGGAAGCCCAACTCGATTTGGAAATATGGCAGCGCCTCTGAAATACTTTCTCGATTCCACGAGCAGCTTGTGGTTGTCCGGCAAATTAACCGGTAAACCTGCATGTGCATTTACGTCAACGTCAACCATGCACGGCGGACAAGAATCAACTTTAATCTCCATGATGCTCCCACTTCTTCATCACGGCATGTTGATTGTTGGAATTCCGTATACCGAGCCTGCATTAACCCGAACTGTTACTGGCGGGACTCCGTACGGCGCTTCACACGTTTCTGGATTTGATGGAAGTGCGAAATTCAGTGCGGACGAAAAATCACTTTGCATTGCGTTAGGGGAACGCTTGGCGAGAGTCGCATTAAAGCTCCGTTCCCATTGAATCCATTAACGTAATCGCATTCACATTGCATAAAATTGCAGTCGTTTGGAAATTCTTTCAGCTGCCAGCGATCTCAACCATGCAAATTTCCCCCGGTAGTCATGTAATCGTCGGAATGTCCGGCGGCGTTGATTCTTCTGTATCCGCTGCGTTATTGCTGGAACAAGGCTGCCGCGTGACGGGATTGTTCATGAAAAATTGGGAAGATGATGATTTCGATGAGTGCAATGCCGCACTAGACCTGGCAGATGCACAATCCGTTTGCGATCAATTGGGCATCTCATTGAAAACAGTTAACTTTTCTTATGAATACTGGGAACGGGTCTTTGTCGGATTTTTGGAAGAGCTCAAAGCAGGACGCACACCCAATCCTGACATTATTTGTAACGTGGAGATCAAGTTTCGCGAGTTTCCGCAATGGGCGTCAAAATGCGGAGCAGACTATGTTGCAACGGGACATTATGCAAGAATCAAACACCAAAATGGCTGCCTTTATCTAAGCAAACCCAAAGATTTGAAGAAAGATCAAACCTATTTTCTGCACGGACTCAATGCAGACGCTCTTAAAAATTTCATATTTCCACTGGCTGGAATGACGAAAGATGAAGTACGTGAAAAAGCAAGAGAATTAGGTTTCGAAAATCATGATAAGCGAGGAAGCGCTGGAATTTGTTTCGTAGGACGCAGAAATTTCAGAGAATTCATAAGTCGGTACCTGCCTTCCCAAAAAGGCAATATTGTGAATGAATATGGAACGGTCGTAGGCAGTCACAATGGCGCATATTTGTACACCATTGGTCAACGAACTGGGTTGGGCATAGGTGGCCCGGGCGATGCTTGGTATGTCGCAAAAAAAAATATTCGGTCGAATACTGTTGTCGCGGTACAGGGACACGATCATCCGCTTTTGTACAGCCGCCGTTCCTTTGTAAGCGAGCCGAATTGGATATCCCACCCTTATGAATTTCCTATTCGGGCGAAAGCGAAGGTTCGCTATCTAGGACGAGAAGAACCTTGCCAAATTGGACAATCGGATCGATTCGGGACCATAGTTGATTTTGAAAATCCCGTACGTGCGGTGACGCCCGGTCAGTCGATGGTCTTCTACATGGACGATGTCTGCATGGGTGGCGCAGTAATTGACAGTACCCAACCGTAAATTCAACCGATGTTGGTCGTAGGGATCACCGGTGGAATAGGCAGTGGAAAAACCACAGCTGCCGACCGATTTGCTGAATTGGGAATTACGGTAATCGATGCCGATATCGTGGCGCGTCAGGTCGTGCAACCTGGAAAGCCAGCGCTTCAGGAAATTAAGGAAACATTCGGAATGCAAGTGATCGGTTCCGACGGACACCTGAACCGAAGCGCTCTTCGACAAGTCGTTTTTTCTGACTATGAAATGAAAAAGAAGCTGGAAAACATACTGCATCCAAGAATTCATAAGGAAATAATCAGCCAGCTGGATCAACTTGTCTCGAATTACGCGATTATCGTAATCCCTTTATTAGCTGAAGGAAAACGAAATTATCCACTAGATCGCGTACTTGTTATCGACGCCCCCGCTGAGCTGCAGCTCAATCGAGTTTCCGCTCGTGACCAACAAACAATTTCTCAAGTCAAACGCATACTTGACTCACAAGCGACTCGCGAGGAAAGAAATTCAATGGCTGACGACATCATTGAAAATACTGGATCTCTGGAAGATTTACACGAAAACATCAATCGGCTTCATCTTCAGTATCTTGAGTTGGCTAAAGAAAAGAAAGGGGTTCGTAACAACCTTTCCAAGAAAAATTGAAACTATGGACTCTAGTCAAATCAATTGCACATCATGTTAAAACGTATGCTCAATTGATTGATTGAATTCATTGCGCTGTATGGAAAATTAATGAATCAGAAATGTGTTGAAATATTGATTGAACATCAGCGATGAATTCTCTTCGGCGCCCCTGTTCTCGTTAACGAATTTTTTTTTCATACTGGATTTAGGCTGGTTGGTAACACGATCACAGGCTTCAGTTCTCCGAACTCAGAAATTTACTTTACCTGATTGAACCGAGATTTGACGCCTCCAATGCTCGCCACTTGAAACTTCTTTTAGATCGTCGCTGGGACCGTGGCAAATTGAACTGTTCATTCGCCCGACACGTCCCAGCTTGCTCTCGTTCAAAAAACTTAACTCTCAGTTTCTTCTGACAGGAATTTCCTTATGCTCTTGTCAACTTCTTTTTCGACTATATTAACCAATGGACATATTTGAAGGCATCCCAATTCTTTAATAGCCCCAAAAGAAAAGCATTTCCGAGCCATGAAGCGATCCGATTTTCGCAAGCTGCTGAACGAAGTTGCCGGAAAATTTGATCGCCTCTCGAAAACTTTTGCTGACACTGCTTGGGAACTGCAGGATCGCTTGAAGGACATACGCATTCAACCCCAGGCGATTCTCGAAGTGGGATGCCGGACGGGGCTTTTATGCTCGCAATTGGAGTCGCAAATGCCAGACGCACTTTTAATTGCTGTCGACGAATCCAAAAACATGATTTCAATTGCGAATCAGAAAATTCAAGGAGTCAACACTCATTTTGCCATCGCAGATTGTGATGCACTACCCTTTAGTTCGAAATCTGTTGATTTAATCCTGTCAAATCTGGCGCCCACTTTTTATGCGCCAGAAGATTTTTTTACAGAATGCTATCGTCTTCTTAAGTACGATGGAGTTCTAATGTTTTCTATGCTCGGCCTTGGAACATTTAAAGAGCTCAATATTCGATACAATTTCTACGATATGCATACGATCGGTGATCTGTTGATTTCGACTGGTTTTACTGAATCAGTCGTTGATGCGGAGAAGTACAGCTGCGAATTTAGAGACCAACGATCGTTAAGGTCAGAACTGAAGCATTCCGGTATGTTGTTTGATCTCAAAAATGACGTCTTGGCTGAAGTCACCAATGACAAGAAAACTAAATCCGATGCAGAGCAAGAAAAATTAAAATTGAGTATTGAAATGATTTATGGGCTAGCTTGGCGCAAAGATCATAATATTGGCAGCTCGATGAATATCCCCTTTAGCCCAATCCCATGAATTGCCCAGGCCAGTGCTGAACACAAGTCAATTGTAGGAAAACCATGATGAATTTAATGTCATCACAAGATTATTGCGAATCATTGCTTGAATACAAGCCAAATGTTTATGTCCGTGGCTCTAAGGTAGAGAATGTAGTTACTCACCCACAATTGCGCCCGGGCATCAATGCGATCGGTGCGTCGTATGATTTCGCGCGTATGCCGGAACACAAGGAATACGCGCTTGCTCATCAACATACTTCGGGTAAGACCGTGAATCGATTCGTTCATATCAATCGAGATTCAGACGATCTTCTCTCCAAACTGGAGTATGTTCGAGCCCTTTGCCAGTTGACGGGATGCGCGATGCGCTACCTATCGATGGACGGACTGAATGCGCTGTACCAGTCTACATACCGCATGGATACAGAACGAGGCACAGAGTATAGCGCGCGCCTCATCGAACAGATGCACCGAATTCAGCAGCTGGATTTGACTGTTGGCATTGCAATGACAGATGCCAAAGGTGATCGATCATTAAGACCCAGTGAGCAGCCAAAACCGGAAAGTCACGTCCGAATTGTTAAAAAACGACCCGATGGCATTGAAATTTCTGGTGTAAAAGCGATTGTAACTGCTGCCCCTTACGTTCACGAATTGTTCGTCCTGCCGGGGCGCAACATGACTGACGATGACAAGAACTTTGCAGTAGCCTGCCAAGTCCCCATTGATGCGCCTGGTTTGACTGTAATTGCACGTCCGGCAGGAAGACCCGGCGACCCAACTGCCGAGTTTAGCGGTCGATTTGGCCAGTCCACCGGTGTTTGTGTCTTCGAAAATGTATTTGTACCGTATGACCGCGTTTATATGTGCGGCGAATGGGAATACGCAGAACATCTGACAAAAACCTACGCTAACCACCATCGTCACACTTGCATTGGCGCACGCGCTGGATTTGGTGATTTACTGATTGGGGCATCCAGCATGATGATTGAAACAAATGGTCTAGACATCAATGCAGAACCCCATCTGCGAGAGTCGATGGTCGATCTGATTAAAACCGTCGAAAGTTTTTACGCCTGTGGTGTTTCAGCGTCCGTGTACTGTACAACGACAGATGCAGGAAATGTTGAGCCTGATCCCGTCTATTCCAATTTAGGCAAACTGATGCTAGCTAGCTCGATTTTTGATATGCATCGAATTGCCAATACGGTATCCGGTGGCCTCATCGTTACACTGCCCCATCCGGATGATGATCACAATCCCGATACTCAAGGCAAGCTAGATACTCTGATGTCTGCAAGTCCAGACATCCCTGCACATCGGCGCGCGCAGGTCGCTCGGTTGATAGAAGACTTGACTGCCTCCCATTCTGGGGCTTGGTATTCAGTGATCAGCGTGCATGGCGGAGGTTCGCCAGAAGCCATGAAGCGTGAAATATTTAGGAAGTATCCAATTGAAGAGAAGGCAGAATTTGTCCAACGACTGTTAGAGCGAGGTGTTCATGCCAAATCTGCCAGTCGAGGAGCACAGCCCGGTCAATGTTGTGATGCGGGTTGCGAACCACCTGAAAAATCTACAATTCCAAAGCGTGAAAAATCCATCACAAGGCACTAGACCAGAGTTGAAATCAATCTGAATTTAGCTGCTTTGATCTGCAAAAAAGTACGAAACAATATTTCTTCGTCAAATTAGGACTGATTATCGCTTGGTTCAGTCGTTAGCAGGTTCTGTCCGTTCGACAAGAGAGTTACGGATGTTTTTGCGCAATAGTTCCGACACCATTAAATCGCCGAATCCGCGATCATCAGCAGTTTGAAACCACCTCAGAGCGTCGTTTCTCAAAATCTGCTGCAGTCCTTCGTTCTCACTCAGCTCAAATATGTACTCCAGATCTTTTCTGGTGTTTTTTACGTTGAATACATAACCCGAATAGTTGTTTTGATCAACAATACTCCCTACCATTCGTTGTAACGCAACTGAATTTCCAGACCCTTTCAAAATCGTTTCATAGAACTGATTCCAATCGATTTCCAGAACATCTGCTGCATAGAAAGTTTCGATAATCAATTGAACCATGTTCAAGACCAGATAATTGCTGATCAGTTTCGCCTTTCCCCCTGCACCAACCGGCCCGAAGTGCTCAACTGATCTGCAGAACTGTTCTAGGACAGGAGTCACTCTCTCAAGCGCCTCAGAACTGGCGCCTACAAAAGCGCCCAATTCACCGCCGTCAGCCTGAGCTTTGCCTCCCGCGACTGGTGATTCGACGAAAGACACACCACCTCTTTGAAGTCTTTCGGAGAGTTCTCTGGTTTTTCTTACAGACGAAGTCCCTGTATCAACTACGAGGTGTCTTCTTGTCAGTGTTGACCAGATTTCTTCCATGACGCGAGAGACTGCATGCGAATTCGGCAAACACAATATCACGATATCGCTTGATTCAACCGCCTCTGGTTTTGAGCTGCAAACCGTCGCGCCCAATTTTTTGAGGGTCTTGACGTTTGACGAATTTCGGTAAACTGTAATGTTCACAGAATACCCACTCTGCAAGAGATTGGCTGCCATGCCAAACCCGATGGCGCCCAACCCAAAAATAGCAATAGTCTCATTCATATCTTTTCGTTAGATCGTCCAGCCACCATCTACGATGAAGAATTGCCCTGTTGCCACCTTCGACTCATCTGACGCCAAGTAAACCACGACCGGCGCGATGTCTTCAGCTTTCGCAAATTCTCCTGTTGGTTGTCGTTGCAACATTTCTTGATACGCCTTTTCGTAGTTGCCTCGAGCACGAAGCCGCGCTTTCAATGAAGGTGTGAGCACAGTTCCAGGGCAGACTGCATTACACCGTATGCCTTGTGAAAGGTAATCTCGAGCAATGGATTTCGTCAAACCCAACACTGCGCCTTTCGTGGCGCCATAGACACATCGATCAGCTGCACCGGTTAAAGCAGATACAACACTTGCCATATTGATGATGGACCCGCCGCCATTTTTGATCATGGACGGCAAAAAGGTTTCAATAACTCTGGCATGGCTTCGTACATTGATTTCGAACGAATAGCGCCAGACATCATCATCTCCGTCCATTACCGAACCGTGATACACATAGCCGGAACAATTGAACAACACGTTAGGGGCTGGAACGATTTGTGCCAGTCGTGAAAACTCGTCCGCTTTGGTCACATCAAGTTGGATGCAGTGTATGTTGTCATTTTCTGTGGCCAGGGCATCCAATGAATCTTGATCAATATCCGAGGCATAAACCGTCGCGCCTTCTTCCGCCATAGCGATTGCACTTGCGCGACCAATCCCTGCGCCGGCAGCGGTCATGAACGCCGTTTTCCCACTCAGTCTGTTCATTCAATCCTCCAAATTTTTCCATTGAATTTCATCTATCAACAAAGGCTGTTTGTACAATACCATTGAACTTTAGCTTCCATGAATTTTATCTTTATTGAGGCAACTATTCGTTCTGCTCAATTCAAATTGGGAACACAAAATGCGTTGGTTAAAATCCGTAACAATGGTCGAAGCACATGCTGAAGGCGAGGTCGGACGCGTAGTCACAAGCGGGGTTTTGAATATTCCCGGTGATACGATGGCGGACAAGCTTGCCTACATGAACGGCGAAGGCGATTCACTACGACGTTTTTTGGTCTGTGAGCCTCGCGGATATGCTCAGATGAGCACCAATTTACTGCTTCCACCCACTCGGCCCGAAGCTGACGCTGGCATGATCGTGCTGCAAGGCGATAAAGCACATGCCATGTCCGGCTCGAACAGCATCTGTCTCGTAACTGTGTTGTTGGAAACCGGAATCGTTCCCATGGCAGAACCTGAAACCCAACTCGTTCTAGATACAGCCGCTGGTTTGGTGTCGGCGCGAGCGACATGCGAAAACGGCAAATGCAAGAAAGTGGAACTCGAAATGACACCGTGCTATGTTGACCAGATTGATCATGTGATAGAAGTTGAAGGCTTAGGGGCGGTACAACTGACGATCGCCTTTGGGGGAATTTTTTATGCCCTGGTGGACCCGTCTCAACTTGGGCTGAAGATCGAGCCAAACTTGGCTCGCGCGCTGGTTGATGCTGGGTCCAGGATTCAGCGCGCTGCCAATCAGCAGTTATCGATCCTGCATCCTGAAAATTCGGCACTCAATGGATTGTCTTACGTAATGTTTATCAGCCATACTGCGGACGGCGATCTGAAAGGGGCAACAATTCTGCCGCCCGGACGGATTGATCGATCACCTTGCGGTACCGGAAACTCAGCCAGGATGGCCCTGATGCATGCAAGGAATGAAGTTCAAGTCGGAGATTCATTTCGCGCATTCTCCATCATTGACAGCCAGTTCCGAGTAAAACTATTGAGAACGACTGAAATTCACAATCGATGTGCAGTCGTACCGTCTATTGCAGGCAGAGGCTGGATACATGGCCTGCATCAAATTGGCATTGACCCTTCCGATCCCTTTCCAACTGGTTACATGGTCGCCGATTGCTGGGGAGACGCATTCGATCTGTTAAATTCTTAGGAGCTTAATTTTTGATCTAGACCAGTGTAGGATATTAGATTTCGACTGACGTTTGACTGGCGAAGCTGCTCTGCTTCATCCGCCTTCGTATACACTCTCGCTCTTGCCAGCCCTGAAAGCGAGTCAATGAGTTTATTTGCCGAAATACGCTTACGAATTGATTTTAGTCCGGTAATGAACCCACCTTTCGAAACAAAGCACTAGCGGCAACGGATGCGCGCGTAGTCAACCTGGCCGGATCAATGCCACAATTGCCCGTAATGAGTGACAATTAGAAGATTGTTCAGACAACGACATTTCGTTTGGTTCGATCTGAATCGAAACAACTATTTACTTGATCGTTTGACAAATTAATAATGTTGACTAATTATCTATAGCAAGAAATACATTTATGCTCGAATTCAGTGTCCATCAAGCGAAAACTCATTTGTCGAAAATTTTAAAGTTGTTAGAATCGAACGATGAGGTCACTATTACCCGTTATGGCAAGCCCGTGGCACGAATCATTCCTTATGAAACACCGAACATGAAACGAAAATTTGGTGCAATGAAAGATCTCGCTCAATTTGACGATACCTTCTTTGATCCATTGCTGGAAGATGAATTGTCGGCTTGGCATGAATAGCTGGCATGTCTGGCATGCAATTTTTACTGGACTCTCTTGCTTTTATCTGGTGGCTTGTTGGAGACACCCGATTATCAAGACAAGCTCGTGATTTAATTCTAGATCCTAGAAATGATATTTTCGTAAGCTCGGCTTCAGCTTGGGAAATTTCGATCAAATATCGCCTCGGCAAACTTCCTAGTGCTCAAAGAATTGCAAACAACATTTCTCGCTGTATTGTCGAACAGGGTTTCAAGGAACTAGTCATTACGGTAGAAAATGGGCAATGAGCTGGAGCGCTAGGAGGAGTACACCGTGACCCATTTGACAAGATGTTGATTGCTCAATGTCACAGCTGCAATCTTGTTTTGATCACAAATGATAGGGCAATTCAACAGTACGATGTCAATGTAGCATGGTGATATTCCTCAAGTGGCTTGCTGAAAAATGGGTAGAGTCTACTATGTTGAAAGGTGTTTGCGTCTAAACGAAATAACAGCTGTAAAATGAAGAAGTGCCATTGAAGAGAACCTCATCTTTCCGACACGTTAATGATTCATAATAGTGTGTATGGGGGCGATTTGTGAGGTCATGATCACGCAAAGTCGCAGTTTCGCGGCGAACCAAAGCCGAACCGTTGGCTTGATTTGGATTTGAGCGCTCGCGGCGATTCCAGGTTCCATGAACGGATATGAACCAATTTCGTGAGCTTGCGTCAAACCAAGAAAGATGATGACGAACTGTAGCCGCGACACGCGGAGCCCGTGTTGACCAAGGCAAGACCGTCACCGCGCATGCTAAGTCAATGTGAAAGGCGACGCACCGTTCGCCGAACATGACCGACCGGCGGCGCTGTTTCGACAATGTCGCAACAGTTCGGGCGTCTATGTGTCATCGGATGTACACGACGCAATCGGCGACTAAAACCGGTTCGGATAACAGTGCGCACATCTACGAGGGGATGGGAGAACCTGCTATGAAAAAATTACTCGCAGCTCTGGCTGCAACCGCTATGCTTTTGGCGAGTCTAGTCCAGGCCGACGCGTTTGCCCCGGCCCCTGAGATCATCGCCAAGTACGACCGCAGCTTCATTGAGCGGTCCGGTGCTCAGACGTTTGGCGAGATGCTTGACACGGGCATTATCCGCTACTTCTTCACCGGAGGGCGCAACCTGCTCATCTTGGTGAACGGTCGGCCCTACGCGACGACTGCGCACAATCTGGACTCTATCCCGCTCTCGGCGGTCGAACGCATTGAAGTGCTGAGAGCAGAGAGCTTGGGGACGCTCAACGGCCACGCCGCTGTACGTGGCGCATTCAACCTCGTGCTGCGGAAAGATCTTGACGGCTTCGACGTGCGCACTGTCACCCGGTTGCCGAGCCGCGACGGCGGCGACGCGCGCCAAGGCAGTGTCGTATGGGGCAGCAAGATCGGGACCGACGGACACTTGACCCTCGGCGTCGACGTCCTCGACCGCCAGGAGATCGTCGGCAGCACCCGCGAGCACAGCCGCTCGGAGTGGATGCGGGACGGAAGTTTCGCCGAGTCGAAAAACGTGAGTGTCGGCGGCAACACCGTTTACATCTTCGACTGGAGCGAGCGCAAACTGAGAAGCGTTTCGCTCGGCAAATGCGACCCGGCGCTCGGCTACACCGGACCGCTCAGCAACCCGCCGGGGATCAACTCGGGTGACAAAGGCTGCGGATTCGCCTACGGCAACGTCTGGTGGGACAGCTCCAGCTACAAACAGGAGAACGCAATCCTCAACCTCAACTACCCGCTCGGAGAGCACACCGAGCTCTACGTGGACGCAAACGTCACGCAAGGAGGGGGGTTGTTCCGCTACGCACCGTCTGTCGCTGTCTTCTCCGTCTTGCCCAGCGAAAGTCTGCTCACCTCGATTAACGAATCGGCGAGCAATGCCGACCCGATGTTTATAGCGGAAAATGAAGATATCTTCGCGGTTGGGCACCGCTTCATCGGCCACGGCAACCGAGACTGGGAGTCGAGCAATGAGGAGTACGACGCCTCGGCTAGAGTCAAGGGCCGACTCACCGAAAGCTTCGGCTACGACGCTCGCATCAGCGCCTATCGGGCGGACGGCATGGTGACGGGCCTTACCTTCGTGGACGCCCAGACCATCAGGCAGGAGATCGCGGCCGGAAGGTACGACCTGGCCGATCCGCTGTCGATGGACCCGGACCACCGGGAAGCGATCAAGAGGAGCAGTCTTCGCGAGGAGGAGGACACCGGCGTTAAATACATGGATTCGCGTTTCGCGCTAGAAGGCGCCTGGCCGGGCATCGGCGAGCGCAACACGGCATGGACTGCGGGAGTCGAATTCTCCAACGTGGAAGCCCACCGCCTGCTTGAGTTCCAGACAAGCGACGGCCGGATCCGCGACGTAAGCAATGTGCTCGGGTCGGGCGGTACCAGCTACGCCGGTGAGCGCGATACGGCAGGAGCCTTCGCCGACATCTTACTGCCTCTTTCTGACTCAGTGGATGTAAGAACCGCAGCACGGGTTGACGACTACAGTGACGTCGGCAAGCTGCGCGCATGGCGTCTCGGGACTGTATTTCGCACGAGTGACATCGTAGCGTTGCGCGGCTCGTGGAGCAAGGGCGACAGCCCTCCCTCCATGTATCAGATGTACAGCACCGAGTTCCAGGACCACCCCTATGTCCAATGCGTCCCAGAGAGCGGGCCGCCGCCACGCACATGTGACAGCACCAATTTTGTGCAGGTGGAACGCCGCACGAGAGGCAACCCCGAGCTCCAGCCGTCGGGGTCGGAGAGGAGCTCCATCGGCTTCGAGACCCGCAAGGGCCCGTTCTACTTCGTCGCCGACTGGTACCGGTTCTCCACCTCGGATTTGCCAGGGCGGTACGACGCCACCTGGGCAATGCTGAACCACCCCGAGTGCCCGCCGGGCGGAGGCAACAGCTGCATCGAGCGCATGGCCGGTCAAATCACAATCCACGAGAGCTTCGAGAACATCGTCAAGACCGAGGTCTCGGGACTCAACACCCGGTTCGGAAATCGCGTGGAGACTGGTTGGGGCGCCCTCGGAGTGCGTGGGTTTTGGCGCTATGTCGCCAACAGTGAGGCGCAAACTCCAGACGGGAAGCAGGCGTACCCGCTCCCGCGCAATGCCGTTCGCATCGTGACCTCGGTCGGGCGCGGCAACGTCACCGCCTTCTGGGCCGTGAACTACCGTTCGGAGATCCAGAATCTGGACGGCGGACGGTTCAATTCCTGGACCGGTCACGACTTGACACTCGACTTGAAAGAGCCTTTCGGTTTTCAAAATGCGCGGCTAACCGCAGGTGTGTACAATGTCACCGACACGAAGCTCTCCACGAGCACCGTGAATCCCTCCTTAACCGACGGACCGCGTGCGGCCGGCTGGGGGCGCACCTTTTTTGCAACCCTTAACATGCGGTTCTGAGGCGCTGACAGAAGGGGCGTGGAGTCTGGCGCTTACCCACACAAAACTCAGCGGATTTAACCTAAATCAATCAATTCCATAAGGTAAGCGACGCTGTACAGGATAGGCGGCAATTTCACCGCGTTGCTCTGAGTGAGACTTTTCACAATCGCCAGGGCCTTGAATAACTATAAAAAAAATTCCTGGCAAGTCATGATGATCGAGCAGTCCCATGCCCATTCCAAGCGCGTCGTCAAACCGGAACTGTATGCGCATTTTGCGCTGATCACCTGGAGCCGCTCTTTTTCCAATCACTCGGAACTGCATTCCAACACCAGCAGGCGCCGGCCGCGCCTCAGCTACAGGTCAATTTCAAGCACTAACTGGCCGTCCTCGGACAACTTCGGGAATAACTGCTGGTGAAACGAATATAGCTGACAGCCGAAACCTTGCAGAACCTGTTGAATCAGATCAGCCGCAGCCGACGCAAAACCCATTCGAACCGTTCCGAGCCTCGTCAGTCGAAACATCCACTGCCCCAGCCGCCCAATGCCACCGGGCAAAATGCTGAAGGCGCGCGTCTCCGACCTCGGCGCAACTTCACCGCGCTGGCAGATTCACACCAAAGCGGCAATCCGCATCTTATGCACGTCGAGCCCGCACGCAGGGGCATAGACAACATGCCGCAGATTCACGCTGGATCGAAAAGATTTGCAGATTCGAAAGCACAGAATAAACATGATGTTTTCGAAAGTCGCACAATAACTTCACACAGGTAAGTTATACTTTTCAAATCAAATATAAACGAACCGCAAACATACAAAAAATACTCGCGAACAAAATCATTTCATTCGAATCAAGTAGTCTGGCAATGAACGTCAAGGAACGAAGAACGCAGGCAAAAAATTTGAAATGACAGGTGTTGTTGATAGAATCAAAATTTAATCGGTTTTGGGCATTGAGTGGTTTTGACGATGTTTTGTGCTTCAAATCAATTTCGAAATAAGGAGGAAATTTCATGAAAAAAATCTCCGTTAAGCTATTAGGATTTTTATTTGTTTTATCTATTGGTTCATCTGCCTACGCAGCAGATCCTTTGAAAGTTGGAGTTCTCGCAACATTGGAGGGCACGTATACCGTGTTGGGTGAGGACGGTGTTCGTGGATTGAGAACGGCGCTGGCGCAAGCCAACAGCATGGCTGGCGGCCGGGAGATCGAACTGGTCATTGGCCCAACCGACGCCACTCCAGAAAGCGCAATCAGAGCTGCTCGCAAAATCGTTGAGCAAGATCAAGTGGAAATCGTCATCGGACCTCTTTCCGGTTCGGAAGGAATTGCAATGCGCGATTATTCCAAAACGCAGCCCCAAGTAACTTTTATCAACGGAATATCCGGGGCCCAGGAAACCACTTATGTCGAACCTTCAGAAAACTTTTTTCGATTTAATATGGATGGCGCCCAGTGGTCCGCTGGATTAGGTGACTATATCTACAATGAGAAAGGGTACAAAACCATTGCCACTATCGGCGAAGATTATTCCTTCGTCTACACTCAGGTTTTCGGACTCGCGCTGGAATATTGCCAGGCTGGCGGCGAGATTACGGAACGACTTTGGGTTCCACTGGGTACAAAGGACTTCGGCTCCATCATCGCCGCGCTCCCGGACGATGTTGACGCCATCTATCTCGGTCTGGGCGGAGGCGATGCCGTTAACTTCCTGAATCAATATCAACAGGCTGGCGGTGACGCAAACCTTGTTGGTGGAACCATCATGGTCGACGGCACCGTACTAAGTTCCAAAGGATCGGCAAAGGAAGCGCTGATCGGAGTCCCGTCTTCGGGCCCTCAAGCCGATACTTGGGATGACCCGAATTGGCAGGCATTCGTCAAAGCTTATCAGGATACGTTTCCTCCTGAAGAGCGATTCCCGAGCCCCTCGCTTTTAGCGACAGGGTACTACAACGCCACGAGCGCCATGCTGCAGTGTGTGACTCAAGTTGGCGGCGACCTTTCCGACGGGCAAGCAGCATTTCGTTCATGCCTGACGAATTTGGAACTCGACGCACCCAATGGAAAAATCATGCTGGATGGAAATCGTCAAGCGATCGGAACAAACTTCGTTTCTGAAGTCGTTGAACTTGAAGACGGCAATCTTGCCACGCAACTAGTCAGCATCAAGGAAAACGTCAACCAAACTTTGGGAATCGATCCTGAGGCATTCGCCAAAATCGGCTTGCCAGGTCGTGAAGTGCCCGAGTGCAAGGGCTCTTACAATTAATCAAGTTAAAACTTAAATCGAGTCGTTGTCGAGTGTTGATTCAAGCACTCGATGACACTCGGCAGCTAGATTGCTCTCAAGTCAGGAGTTTCTTTGTTTATGTAAGTCACTGCTTACCCACGTAGCTGCCTTTTCATGCAATTGCAGTAAACGGCTTCTTGATCAGAACAACTGCTTGTATCACAAATGTGTAATCCTAAAGGCGTAAATTGATCAGATTTGTTGAACGCCATCCGTGGCAGGTTGCCATCTATGTTATTTTGGCTGCGATCTTGCTATATCTTATCTTCGCGATCTGGCCAAGTTGGCTTATTTCGTTGATTGGGAAGAAAAAAGTCTTTCTAAACGCGCTGTTCAATGGGATCACTCTTGGCGGTCTGTATTTTTTGGTCGCGAGCGGTTTCACGCTGATTTTCGGCTTGATGCGCAATGTCAACTTAGCACATGGCACACTCTATTTGCTCGGTGGCTACATCGGCTACTTCTTTGTAGACTGGACTGGATACTGGCTGCTGGCGTTTCCAGTCGTCTTCATACTGGTTGCCTGTATCGGAATACTCCTGCAAATGTTCGTCTTCAGACGTATGGAAGGCGAAGAATTACGTCAGACACTGGTCACAATCGGCATTTCGATTGTTCTCGCGGATTTGATGCTATGGGCCGTCGGTGGGGATTTTTATAATATCCACCCACCGCAATGGCTGTCTGGTCCAATGGAAACTTTTTTTGTCACAGGAGTCAAACGGTCTTCCGGTGAATTGATCTTCCTCAAATATCCTTTGGTGCGCATCGTAATTTTCGCTGCATCTGTCGTTGTCGGGGTACTGATGTGGCTTATGCTCAATCGAACCAAAATAGGGATGCTGATTCGAGCTGGTGTGGATGACCGAGACATGCTGTCTGCTTCAGGAACCCGTGTCCACCTTGTATTTGTAGCGGTTTTCGCCTTGGGAGCCGGCTTGGCAGGCATTGCCGGAGTCGTTGGAGGAACGTTTCAATCCTTGGCTCCAGGTGAAGATATACGATTCCTTCTTGCTTCTCTCGTTGTCGTCATTGTCGGGGGAATGGGCTCGATTCCAGGCGCGGCTCTCGGAGCGTTGCTGATCGGCACAGCAGAACAATTCGGCTCAGTTTACTTTCCGACTTATGCTGTCGTATTCACATTTTTAATCATGGTTTTAGTGCTGGCGTTTCGACCGCAGGGCTTATTGGGTAAAAAGTAGATCATGGCCACCTCCAATATGCTGCGGGAACAAGCCTGGTGGATCAACTGGCATTCAAAAGTGCCTGTTGCTTATTGGTTCGTTGGCGGCTTATTGTTGATTCTGCCAACATTCGCCAGTGATTTTGCACTGTACCAAATTTTTGGATGGACATTCATTCTAGGCATGATCGCCTTGAGCCTGATGTTCTTGGGCGGTTATGGCGGCATGGTCAGTCTGGCGCAGATGACCATTGCCGGTGTCGCTGGCTACGTTGTCGCGATTTGTGGAGACAGCTCGATCACAAACATCAGCCAAGGCTGGCCTTGGTACGTCAGCATCCCACTTGCGATATTTATCGCGACATTATTCGCCACGCTCACTGGCTGGCTTGCGGTTCGCACCAAAGGAATCTATACCATCATGATCACCTTGGCGATTGCATCGGGATTCTTTTATTTTGTGCGCCAAAATTATGTCATATTCAACGGTTTTTCAGGATTCAACGGCGTCTTGCCTCCACATTTGTTTGGTGTTGATTGGCGGCATCCGATTGCCTTTTACTATCTGACTTTATTCTGGGCGACCTTTTGGTATCTTGTCGTACTGTACGTGTCGCGTGCACCCATGGGCCTCGCTTTGCAAGGAATACGAGACAATGCTCGCCGCATGGCTGCACTGGGATTCAATGTAACACTGCATCGAGTCTTTGCCTATACTTTTGCTGCGATTCCAGCAGCCATGGGAGGAATCTTATTAACCTGGCAGTCTAGCCAGATTTCCCCTGGCACAGTCGGTATCGGACCGGTAATTGACATTTTGGTGATCGCAGTCATCGGTGGTTTGCGACATCCAATTGGCCCATTTGTGGGGGCTTTCATCTATGTGCTGCTTAAAATTTTTGCAATTGACATCCTTGAAGCTTTAGGATTCGGCAGCGAACGTTTCAATCTATTGATTGGTCTTGGATTTCTAGCCATGGTTTTTTGGTCCCAGGACGGCATGCTTGGTCTCTGGGACAAGTGGCAAAATGTTCGTAAAAAAACTCCATTCGCAGTCAAAAAACAAAGCAGCCCATGAATCCAAAGGACACATTTACCGATCGTTTGTCCGTAACTGGGACATCCAATGCGTTGGAGTTGCGCGGCTTGTCTCGCACATTTGGTGCGCTGCTGGCGCTTGACGATATCAACATCACGCTAAGGTCGGGTGAACGGCGGGCAGTGCTCGGTTCCAATGGAGCCGGCAAAACCACGTTATTTAACTGTATTACCGGAGATTACCTGCCATCCACGGGGTCTATTCGTTTCTATGGCGAAGACATCACCAGCTTTCCGACTCACGAACGAATTCGACGAGGACTTAGAAGAACCTACCAAATTTCATTGCTACTGACCGAATTGACAGTTTTTGACAATGTATACCTGGCCTGTCAGGGCGTTCTTCGTCATCGATTTTCGATCATTCGATCAAAAAGGAAAGCGTCAATCATGGAAAGCAGCAACGCCTTGGTCAACTTGGTGCATTTGGAGTCCGTTGCTGATACGCGCGTGTCAGAATTATCATATGGACAGCAACGGCAGTTGGAAATCGCAATGGCGTTGGCGGGAGCGCCGCGACTTATATTGCTTGACGAGCCTGCTGCCGGATTATCGCCGACGGAACGGCAGGACTTAATTCGAATACTCGGCGAACTGCCTTCTCACATTGGCTACATCATAATCGAACACGACATGGACGTTGCGTTACAGGTGTCGGATTATGTAACCATGATGCATAACGGCCGGATCTATAAAGAAGGCAAGCCGGCTGAAATAGAAAACGACCCAGAGGTTCAATCTCTTTACTTGGGAGAAAGCGATGGCTGAGCCGAATTCAGGTGTGCTGACAGTTCAGGATTTGAATGTTCTCTATGGTCACAGTCATGCGCTGCAAGGTGTAAACTTAAAACTTCAACACGGAGCATTGTCTGTTGTCGGGCGAAACGGCATGGGTAAAACCACACTCTGTAATGCGATTATGGGTCTGGTGCCAATCAGTTCCGGCTCTGTTCATTTCAATGGTCGCAGTTTAATTGGAATTCCATCTTCCGAAATTGCAAGACTGGGTGTTGGCTATGTGCCGCAAGGTAGAAGAATTTGGCCATCCTTAACGGTAGATGAACACTTTCGCGTCGTTGCGAAAGCTGATGCGGCATGGAACATTGATCGAGTTTATTCCACATTCCCTAAATTAGCGAATCGAAGATCTCATTTGGGACGGCATCTTTCTGGCGGCGAACAACAGATGCTGGCGATCGGTCGAGCTCTGTTGCTGAATCCCAAGCTGCTTGTCATGGATGAGCCAACCGAAGGGCTGGCACCGATGATTGTTCACCAAGTCACAGATATATTGGTGCAACTTGCAAGCGACAGTGAGGTTGGCATTCTCGTGATCGAACAAAATATCGGAGTCGCCTGTACGGTATCCGCGCAGGTCGCCATCATGGTCAACGGGCGAATAAACCGAATCATGGATTCGTCCACGCTCGTGAACGACAGAGCCCTCCAACAAAATCTGTTGGGAGTCGGACGTCATGCGGAAGAAACGACCGCTGAACAGAAGGACAAGCTCAAAACTGTTCCCGCAAAAGAAAGCCGTGGAATTGTTCGAATTTACGTTTCCAATCCAAAAACACCATCTCGCTGGTCTCGTCCGGTTCCCGCACAAGTCATCGAACGTTCGGCTAGAACCAGCACACCCGTTGATTCCTCGCTGGACGTTGAGTCACGCTCTAAAATTGCTCGAAGTCGGCGTGTTGGTGAAACCATTTACGTTGCTGGAACACTCGATACAAAACGGGAAGAAGTGATCTTCATACGAGACATCATTCGCGCGCAGGGACATTCGGTGCGGATCGTTGATGTTTCTACGAGCGGCAAGTCCTCCACGGCAGACGTTACGCCATCTGTTGTGGCTGGATTTCATCCAAGAGGCCATTCGGGAGTCTTTACCAATGATCGTGGAACTGCGGTTGCCGGCATGACTTTAGCGTTCGAGCGCTGGGTGCGGAATCAACAGAATATCATGGGCATGATTGGTGTAGGGGGATCCGGCGGGACAGCATTGATCGCACCTGGCATGCGCACCCTTTCGATGGGCATACCAAAGGTAATGGTTTCGACTGTAGCGAGCGGGGACGTTTCCCAATATGTGGTAGCTTCCGACATGCTCATGTTTCACTCCGTCGCCGACGTTCAAGGCATCAACTCGATTACGAAAGAGGTGTTTTCGAATGCTGCTTGGGCATTGTCAGGAATGGTCGGCAATCGAAAAAAATCTGCGGCTGACGACGCGCCGCGACCAACAGTTGGAATTACCATGTTTGGCGTCACAACACCTTGTGTGCAGCAAATCTGTACAAAACTGCAAGATGATTTCGATTGTCTCGTTTTTCACGCAACTGGGACAGGCGGACGCTGCATGGAGAGTCTTATGGATTCTGGAAAATTGAACGCGATCATCGACATCACTACGACTGAAGTCTGTGACATGATCACAGGCGGCATTTTTGCAGCCGATGAAGATCGATTTGGTGCGTCGATCCGGGCTGGACTGCCCTATATTGGTTCCTGTGGCGCACTTGATATGGTAAATTTTGGATCATTGGACACTGTGCCTGAACAATATCGAGGCCGCAATCTGTATGAACATAATCCGCAAATTACACTGATGCGAACAAATGCAGAAGAAAATAGTGCGATTGGACGCTGGATCGGACAAAAATTAAATGAAATGCATGGTCCCGTCCGTTTCTTTCTGCCAGAAGGAGGCGTTTCCATGCTTGACAGCCCTGACCAGCAGTTTTGGGATCCAGCAGCAAATCGAGCACTGTTTCGAGCGCTCGAAGAAACAGTGCGACAATCCGAAGTGCGCAAACTGATCCGTACGTCGCATAACGTCAATGACGCTGAATTTACAGATTTAGTAGTGCAGACATTTCGAGAACTGCATGTTCCCCCTGTACAAAATTCTAGGAGGTTCCACTAATTTATGCTCACTCGCGAAAAAATTTTAGATAGGCTGAAGTCAAAGCTGGCGGCAGGAAAGCCGATTATTGGTGGAGGCGCGGGAACTGGACTTTCCGCCAAGTGTGAGGAGGCTGGCGGCATCGATTTAATCGTGATCTACAATTCTGGCCGATATCGGATGGCCGGCCGCGGCAGTCTCGCCGGGCTCATGCCATATGGAGATGCGAACGCAATTGTGATGGATATGGCAAGCGAAGTTTTGCCTGTAGTGGAAAACGTACCTGTGCTTGCGGGAGTTTGCGCGACTGATCCATTCCGAATTATGGATAAGTTTCTCGACGATGTGAAGGCTGAAGGCTTCGCCGGCGTTCAGAACTTTCCAACCGTTGGGCTTATCGACGGGACCTTTCGCGCTTGTCTGGAAGAAACTGGCATGTCCTACCAAAGTGAGGTGAACATGATCGCTCTCGCTCACGAAAAAAACATGCTGACGACCCCTTATGTGTTTTCCACCGACGATGCGCGTAAAATGGCTGCAGCAGGGGCGGATATCATTGTCTGTCATCTCGGGCTGACTACTGGTGGCTCGATTGGCGCTGAAACCGCACTCACGCTTGAAAATTGCCCCAACTTGGTTGACGAATGGGGCAAGGCTGCCCGCGATGTAAATCCAGAGACTATTATTCTGGTTCATGGGGGGCCGGTTGCAATGCCTGTCGACGCTGCGTATGTGCTGAAGCACAGTCCGATATGCGACGGATTTTATGGAGCATCCTCGATGGAAAGATTGCCAACTGAAGTTGCGCTGACGCAGCGAACTCGAGAGTTTACAATGCTCAATCAGAGCAGAGAGTGAAAAGTGAAGGGATTTTAAAATGACCGGAGAATTAATTGGACAACTAATTCTATGGCTAATATTTGCTGTCATAGTCATCTTTATCCTTTATTGGATAATGCACTGGCTGTATCGACGTTCGACCAAAGAAGTCGCGTTTGTGCGAACTGGGTTCCTGGGTGAAAAGGTAGTCATTGACGGTGGTGCGTTCGTTTGGCCTATCATTCACGACATCACTCCCGTAAACATGAACTCCCTGCAACTGTCAGTCACCAGGGAGCGAGAAGATGCGCTCATCACTAGAGACCGGATGCGCATCGATGTGGACGCAGTCTTCTACATCCGCGTGCGCCAGACCAAAGAAGCGCTGAGTCTCGCTGCTTCCACGCTCGGACGGAGGACACTTGAGCCCGAAAGGATACACGCATTGCTTGAAGGGAAGTTCGTGTCTGCGCTGCGAACCGTAGCGTCAACGATGACAATGGAAGAATTGCACGAGAACCGAAACATCTATGTGGAACGTGTCCTGGAAGCTGCGCAGCAAGGCCTGGACAAAAACGGCTTAGAGCTTGAGAACGTGTCCATAACCGACGTCGATCAGACAGATATTGAGTACTTTAACCCATCAAATCGATTTGATGCTGTAGGTCTGACATCCGTTATCCAAGTCATTGAGGACAAACGCCGACTTCGAAATGAGATCGAGCAAGACACGATGATCAGAATTCGAGAGCGCAATTTAGAAGCAGAAAAGCAATCGCTGGAGATTGAAAAACAATCCGAGCAAGCAAGACTTGAACAAGAAAGAGCGATTGAGTTTCGGCGTGCGCGGCAACGAGCTGAGCTGGCAAGCGAACGCTCGGAACGAGAAAAGGAAGCGGAATTAGCAGTGCTCCAGTCTCGAGAGACCATCGAGACGACGCGTATCTCCAACGAAAATCAAATCGCCAGAGCCAAAATTGCGTCAGAGAGCGAAACGCGTCGACGCGAAATTGGCAGTCAGCAACGGATTGACGAGACTGAAATAGAAACTAAAATTAAGGTAGAACAGGCGCGAATCGCTCAAGAGCGTATCATTACAGAAGCGCGGATTGAGCATGAGCAAACCACTAGAGAACGCGAGACCGCGCGCGATCTTGCGATCGAACAAGCAGAAATCGCAGCGCGCGAAAAAGCAGAAAAACTAAGAATCGAACAAGACCGAGTGCTCAATGCAGAGCGAATTCTGTCTGAACAAAACACCCGAGAACTTGAAATCAAACAACAGCAGGCCTTGCAGCAGGCGGAAATCACCTCGCACGAACTGATCGAATTGGCCCGTATTGCTCAAGAGCAATCGATAGAAGTTGAGCAAATTGGCAAAGATGAAGTCACACGAGCTCGCGATGTTGCGCGCGAACAGAGCATCGAAGCAGCTGAAATCCAAAAAACCGAAGCTTTAGAAGCTGCTCAAATTGCGAAAGAGAAGAAAATCGCAGCAGAACGAATCGCCTTTGAACAGGAAATTCGCAAGCGTGAAATCGCAAGACAAGAAGTCTTGGATGCGGCGCAAGTCGAACGGGAAGAAGCGCTGAATCAACTTGAAATCGCTCGCAACCAATCCGTCCGACAAGCGGAAATCAAGAGTGAAGAGGAAATCGAACGAGCCCGCATTCACTCCGAATCAGGTCTGGACGACTCACGCATCAAACATCAGACAACTCGCCGAAAACTTGAAATTAGCCATGAGCATCAAGTGGAAGAGGCCGCTATGGAAAAAGCGATAGCGCTGTTCATGAAATCCCTGGATGAAAGCGCCGCGTCCGTAAAAGCGGATCTCGCAAGAGCGCAAGCAGCTGAAGTCGCTGAACAGGTTCAAACCGCGAGAGAAACTGAAGAAGCGAATCGCCGCAAATCCATTGACGTAACGTTAGCGGAAAAAGAGGCTGAAGAAAAACGGATCGCAGCTGAGGCTGAACGCATCAGAGCAACCGTCGAAGCGGAAGCTAGAAAACTCATTAATGAGGCTGAAAACATTCTGACCGATGAGTCTCGTCATTCGTTGTTCAGGCGCAAATTATTGGAGCATGTAGAAGGAATTGTGGCCGCATCAGTTAAGCCTCTGGAGAGAATCAATGATATCAAGATCGTGCATTTGGGCGGTGACGGCGCCCGCGGTGCGGGAGGAGCATCTTCTGACGTATCATCTTCTGATCCCGTAAGTCCGACAGATGAAGTGATTAATTCAGCCTTGAGGTATCGCGTTCAAGCACCCATGGTGGACAGCCTGTTGTCGGATATTGGAATTGATGGAACAAAAATATCAAAACAAAGCCTCCTGCGTGAGGCATCTGATCTAAGTCGGGTCCAAGCCCAACTTCAAAGAGGCCAGGAATTGAGCAAAAAGGAAGATCAATCTGATGATACTTCGAGCGATGAAAGCTCGACTTCAGAAGGAGATTAACAGCAAATGGCTCGGGTTTACGTTTCCTCGGTCATTGGAGCATCCGCTGACAGCGTATGGGAAAGAGTGCGCGACTTCAATGGTTTGCCGAAGTGGCATCCAAGAATTCGCGACAGTCGAATTGAGGACGCCCTCCCGTCTGATAAAGTTGGATGCATACGCAGTTTTCACTTGCAGAACGGTGATTTGATTCGCGAAAAGCTGCTTGGATTATCCGACTACGATCTGTACTGTACATATGAAATATTAGAAAGTCCAATGCCATTGGAAGATTACGTAGCGACTTTGCGATTGACACCCATTACAGATGGAGACCGTTGTTTCATTGAGTGGTCAGCAGAGTTCAGCTGTGATCCTAAAAACGAGAATGATTTGGTGAATGGAATTGCCGATGATGTATTTCAAACCGGTTTTGATGCTCTCAAGAGGCACTTTGGCAGATAGTTTCGGCAATGATTAAGGTTCGACGAAGCACTGTGCTGGACGCGCCGGTCGAAGATGTCTGGGATGTAATTCGAGACTTCAACGGCCATGACCGCTGGCATCCTGCGGTAGCAACGAGTTTTGTTGAGCGGCACCGAGATTCAGATGAGGTTGGCTGTGTTCGGAATTTCAAGCTGCAAGATGGAAGCGTTCTCCGCGAGCTGCTGCTGGCGCTGTCAGATCTCGAACAGACTTTTAGTTATTGTCTACTGGATACTCCTGTACCTTTATTCAATTATGTTGCGCACGTTCGTCTTGTGCCCGTCACCGACGGGGATATGACTTTCTGGGAATGGGAAAGTCAATTCAATACTCCCGCCGGACAAGATCAGACACTTGCGAACTTGGTAGGAAACGACATTTACCAGGCTGGATTTGAAGCGATTCGAAAGCACATGGGATTAGTCAGCGAAGCATGATCACGGTAGAAACGTTCAGCAGTGCCTCGGCAGCGAGTTCGGCCTTGGACCATCGAAGCAAATATTTCGGTGGCGGCACGCTCATCATGCGTGACATCAATTACGGAGATCAGAGTTTTGACCGGATCATCCGCAGCAATGATCCTGCTTTGCGCAGAATCGATATCCAGCAAAGTTCGGTGGTGATCGGAGCCGGAGTCACCATGTCGGACATCATCAGCCATCGGGGTCTTGCCTTTCTAAGGCCTGTTGCGAAAGCCGTAGGCGGTCCGGCCATCAGAAATATGGCAACCATCGGTGGAAATCTGTTCGCACCTTCTCCGTTTGGAGACTTCGCTACAGCGCTGCTGGCGCTAGATGCAGAACTTCAGTATGCAGCAGGCAGCAGCGAAAAGATTGAAAGATTTTTTTCTTCACGTACACAGGCTCCAAAGCAAATCGTCGTTTCTGTCCAGTTCAAAATTCCCGAGAGGAACACATTCCGATTTAAAAAAGTCACTCGAATTAAACCAAAAGGCGTATCGATCATGTCAATCGCTGTGATTTTACCCAGAAGAGCGGGTCGCGTTCGCAATTCAAGAATCGCATTCGGCGCCATGGGTGAAACTCCTCTTCGAGCGAAAGAAGCAGAATCAGCGCTTGAATTTTCGACACTTGATCAAGCAAGTATCGCAAGTGCGGCAGAATTGGCTACAGCCCAACTGCTGCCACAGGACGACGCTTTGGCATCAGCTTGGTACCGCAACAAAGTTGCCAGCATTCACTTACAGCGATTGCTTAAAGAACGTTGAGGTCAAGGTGACAAAAATTCCGGTAAACTTTCATCTGAACGGTTCTGAAACCGCGGTATTTGTCGACGGCGGGCAAAACCTTCTTGATGTATTAAGACGCAGCGTGGGAGACTTGTCGCCCAAATACGGTTGTGGTCAGGGAACTTGTGGCACTTGCACAGTACTGATTGACGGCTCACCGCATCTAGCCTGCATCACGTTGGCACAGGCGGTCAATGGCAGACAAGTAGAAACTGCGGCTGGGCTTTCAAGCGGTCCCGATCTACATCCGCTGCAGGTCGCTTTTATCGAAAACTTTGCGGCCCAGTGTGGTTATTGCACTCCTGGCATGCTCATGGCCGCCAGAGCGCTGCTTGATCAGAATTCCCGACCGACACGAGCCGAAGTGATCGACGCGATTTCCGGCAATCTGTGCCGATGTACAGGTTACGAGCCTATTATCGTTGCAATTATGGAAGCCAGCACTCGAATGCGCGGAGCATACTTGAATTGAGCACGTTTGAATTTAGAAAAGCACTGTTCGCTGACGAACGAAAAGACGATTTTAATGAAATAGGTCGTCCCACAATTCGTCAGGATATCCTTGGTCACGTCACTGGGCGATCGAAATTCTATGACGATCATTTGTTCGATGGCCTATTGCACATGCGCTGTGTGCGCTCTCCCCATCATCATGCCAGAATTCGAGCAGTCGATACACGTGCGGCAGAACGAATGCAAGGGGTTCGCAGAATCGTACGGCCGGAAGATGTACCGGTCAATCTCAACACATTGCTGTCGTTGATTGGATTTGGCAAAAACGACGAGGCTCTTTTGACACCGCAAAAAGTTGGCTACAAAGGTGAGCCCATTCTTGCAATCATCGCTGATACTGAACGGCAAGCCCGAGCGGCAGTCGACGCAGTAAAAGTTGATTGGGAACCGCTCCCGCACGTACTGAACGTAGAAGAAGCCTTGCAGCCCAATGCACCGGTCGTAAACGAGATCTATCCCAATAACACCTTCGACTATTACGAAAAATATGATCACCAGAAACTGCGCTTTGGAGATGTAAACCAAGCTTTTGCAGATGCTGAAATAATCGTTGAAGGCAGATACCAGATGTCTCCCATCGAGCAAGCGCCGATGGAAACTTGCGGCGCTATCGCAGTGCCGGAAACGAATGACAGATATGTTTGTCATACATCGACTCAAGCCTTGTTCTTTTCATTGGCTACAACATCGAAACTTCTTGACCTGCCCAGTGCAAGACTTCACTTTATCGGCGGAACCGTAGGAGGCGGATTTGGCGGCAAAGTCGACAGCATTGTTGAACCCATGTCTGTTTTGGGTGCCATGCTTACGGGAAGAGCAGTCAAATTCATGTGGGACCGCTCTGAGGAAATGCAGGTCGGCGCTCCAAGAGGAGCTGAGCTTTGGGACATCAAAGACGCGGTTGATCGAAACGGTCGTATTATTGCACGGAGATTTACCGGATATTTCGACTCAGGAGCCTACACGCGACTCTCATCTTATGCCGTAGTAAAAAGCACCGGCCATTTGCCCGGTCCTTACACGATTCCCAATGTAGCCTCGAACGTGTTTTGTGTTTTCACCAATCGTACGCCGGCGACTGCAATGCGCGGATTTGGCATCACCGGCGTTGATTTTGCCATTGAATGTCAGATGGATCGCGTCGCAACGGCAGTAGGCATGGACCAGATAGAGATTCGAATTTTGAACGCCTATCGCGATGGCGATATGAAAGCACATCGACGAATCGCGAAGAACACCGCGTTGATTGAGTGCTGTCAGGTTGCAGCAGACAAGGCCAACTGGCGCTTGCGCTACGAAACAAGACAACAATCAAGCTTAACCGGTGGAGGAGGCGTACGAGCCGAAGTCCCAGAAACAGAAATCGATGAAGAAGGAATCATCGGAGAGCGAAAACAAAAAAGCATACCGCCTGAACCGCTCTTGGGTTCTGGAAGAAAATCTCGCGTACCTGCAGGGACGGTGAGCGGGGAGGAAATGAAAGCCGCACCGGCGCAGCATCCGGAAATGGAGGGATTGCGTGAAGATTCATTCCCAACCAGAAAAGAGCCCAGTCCGCCGCCTGTGCCACAACCGCCTCCGCGACCCAAAATTCCTGCACACTCCAAGACTCGCACGAGACAGCCATCAGAGGTTTTAACACCGGAGCGAAGCAGCTCGGCAAGTTCTTCAAAACGACGCAGATCTAATATTTCTCGTTATATAACGGGCACGCGGAGACGATGAAATGACGATTCACAAAGGACGTGGTTTTGCCTGTGTAAATTACCCGATTGGAATGAACTTGGGTGGAGACCCTTCACAAGCATTGGTCCACGCCACACCAGACGGCAAGTTCATGGTTACACTCTCGTCCATCGATTTAGGACAGGGAATGAAGTCTGTCACTCGTCAAATTGCGGCCGAAGCTTTGGGGGTCCCGGTGACCGATGTCTACGTAGACACGGCAGATAGCGATACCGGTCCGCATTGCATGGGCAGTTTCGCTTCAAGAGGCACCCACCGAGTCGGCAATGCAGTCATTCGTGCCGCCACTGAAGCTCGCTCGCAGCTATTGGAAGCGGCCGCTGAAGAATTGGAAGTCGACGCCGGTGATCTGCAACTCGATGGCAAAGGCAACATTCATGTAAAAGGGGCGCCGCATAGGTCGATTAGCGTCGCGGATACGTCAATAGCAGCCCAGTTTCGTCAAGGCAGAACTCTAGCAGGCAGAGGAATCTTTTTGGTTCCACCTTCGAACGCTGACTCAGAAACTGGAGAAATGTCTCCGGTAACGTGTTTTGCTCACGCCGCTTTGGTTGTGGACTTGGAAGTTGACGACGAAACCGGGGAAGTGACAGTCCTTGAAATTAATTCTGCATATGAAGTCGGTCGAGCGCTGAATCCTAAACTCGTCGAGCAACAATTGGTTGGAGGCGCCTGGATGGGGCTTTCTCACGCCTTGTACGAGACGACCGAGCCTTGTTATCCTGAACGAGAGCATCTGCCGATTGATTTCAATACCTATGTTATGCCAGGCCCCGGCGATATCGCTCAGCACAACATCGCAATCTTGGAGCGCCCTGCTGAAGATGCGCCGTACGGCGGAAAGGGGCCAGGTGAGATGTGTGCGAATCCGGTTCTGCCGGCTGTTGCTAACGCTGTGTTCAATGCAGTGGGGGTTCGATGTGACACTCTGCCAATCACTCCCGAAAGAGTATTGCGAGGCATCAGAGCCAATGGGGGTGCCCGGCCTCAAGGCAGGCCAGGGTAAAAACCGGCGTCATCACGGTTAGAACTGTCAATTAACCAAGACTGAATATCAAATGTCTGTTCGTTCTGAGATTGCAGGTATTCGGTCTCCTGATGAACTTCGTCAAGCTTTGGAAGGCGCTCAGTACCTTGCCAGCGATGATTTGGCTACAGCCGCCTATCTCGCATTAGCGCTTCAAAAACCATTGCTGCTTGAAGGAGTTCCCGGAGTGGGGAAGACCGAAGCAGCCAAATCAATTGGAGCGGTTCTAGTTCGAAACGTAATTCGACTGCAATGTTACGAAGGCATTGACGCGTCAGCGGCATTATATGAGTGGAACTTTCCCCGTCAGATGCTGGCGATCCGGCAAGCAGGCGATGAATACGTGAATATCTATGCCGATAATTTTCTGCTGAAACGACCGCTTCTCGAATCTCTTTTAGACCCTTTGAACAATTTGCTGCTGATTGATGAAATCGACCGCTCCGATCATGAGTTTGAAGCGTTTCTGCTTGAATATCTATCTGATTTTTCAATTTCAATTCCAGAAACAGGAACCATACACTCTTACGATCATCCAGTTGTAGTGCTCACTTCCAATCGAACTAGAGAATTGCATGAAGCCTTGCGCCGCCGTTGCGTATATCACTGGATTGATTACCCAACTCCAGAAATAGAAGCTCGAATTGTGATGACACGCGCGAGCAGTGTTGCGTACGAAACAGCGCGAGCGGTTGTCAAGTCGGTAAATCGGATGCGCTCGGAACCCTTGACAAAGCCACCTGGGGTGTCCGAGACCGTCGAATGGGCTGAGGCAGCCACTTTGCTCGCAAATCAAGGAGATAGTTGGCCACAAGCTTTTAGACGAGCGATTGGAGTCGCACTAAAGGACCAAGACGATTATGCGTATTTGGAGGCCAGAATGGATTCGTTATTACCTTCCGAAGCTGCATGAACGCGCCCGTTGAAATTCAATCCTTTATTTCGTTCGCTACATTGCTTCGGTACAACGGTTTTATCGTTTCTCCAGACCAGACGATTGGATTTCTCGAATCCATTCGGCTGCTCGGCCCTCGGAACATAGAAGACATTCGACGGGCAGCAATTGCTTTATTTGCTATTCCCAAAGATCGTGAATCGCAATTTGATGAATTGTTTCGCGCACACTTTCTCGGCATGCCAATTACCGTGCCAGAAACCTCCGACGAAGAAAGTGAGCTTGAAGCCCACGAAGATCGCGGACGAGATCTTGAGCTGCGGGAAGCCGAAGAATCAGAGGAATCCGGCCAAGCCGCCACGGAGCTGGAAACGCTTCGGCATCGAGAATTAATCGATCCAGGTGATCTCCACTTGCAACGTTTTAAACGTTTGGCACCGGAACGGCTTCCAAAACGCTCGTCTTATCGATTTGTCACTTCAAAGCACGGACGTTCTATAGATGCAAGGAGAACACTTCGTAGCGCGATACGGTCGGACGGCGAGATGATCGATCTCGTGCTCAAGTCAAGAAAATTACAGTCAAGAAAGATTGTATTGTTGATTGACGTATCAGGTTCAATGAAAGAAGGAACCGATGCTACGATGCGATTCGCACACTCGCTCGTCAGCTTGGCAAAACGTGCGGAAGTATTTTCATTAGGCACCCGACTGACTCGCATAACGGCAGCGTTACGAATCAAAAATATTGAGATCTCACTGCAACGAGTCAGTGCGTTAGTTTCCGATATTGATGGTGGAACTCGAATTGGAGAGGGATTGCATGCTTTTTTAAACGTACCCCGCTTTGTTGGACTGGCGCGAGGTGCGATAGTTGTGATCATTTCCGACGGACTGGAACGAGGAGATCCTGAAATGATGATCAGAGGGCTGCAACGTATGTCATTGATCGCGTGGCACCTGTCATGGCTGACTCCTCTCGCTCAAAACACCGACTTTGTCCCTGAGACTTTAGCACTGTCTTCGTCGATGCCGTACATTGATTATTTGGGTGCCGGTCGTTCGACTGCGAACATCGTCGATGCATTCCTAAATTTAAGGACAGCAGCATGATCGATGCACACCATCATATATGGCGCCAACGCGATTTACCATGGTTGATTGGACCAGAGCAACCACGAATTTTTGGTCGATATCGTTCAATTCGTTGCGATTATTCAATCGAGAATTACCTAGACGACATTCGTGAAACTGGCATTAAAAAGTCAGTCTACGTTCAAGCGAATTGGGCAACTGAACAGTATGAAACCGAAGTGGCATGGGTTCATTCAATCGCTGATAAACATGGTTGGCCCCACGCTGTCGTAGGCTACGCAGACTTTACGCAAAATGACGTCAGATATCAGCTTGATCGGCTTGCAGGTTATCCACTGATGCGGGGGATCAGACAGCAGCTGCACTGGCATGAAATTCCTGAGTACCGATTTGCAGCCCGACCAGACCTTGCTTCCGACACTTCTGTCCAACAAAATATTGCAAAACTGGCGGATTATGGCTGGAGCTTCGATCTGCAGGTTTTCGTGGATCAATTCAAGCACGCACTCCAGCTGATCGAAAGCTGCCCTGACGTAACCTTCATTCTTGAACATGCTGGGATGTTGGAAGATTTATCGCCAACTGGACGCGATAAGTGGAAACGCGGAATGGAGCTGCTTTCCCAATGTGAAAATATCGTAACAAAGTTGTCGGCATTCGGAACGTTTCTGCGCAATAATGACAAAAATTTCGTACACGAAATGATTCGAGATACAGTTGAAATATTCGGAGCCGAACGTTGCATGTTTGGATCAAATTTCCCAATCGAAAAAATCTGGATTGATTTTAAGACTCTTTTTGAGACATTTCAGTCTGGGTCTGCCAACTGCAGTGAACATGAACAGCATATGATTTTCGAAGGAACAGCAGAAAAAATCTACAAACTTTAGCTGTCCTTAACAAAACGAAACTGACCAGAAACGAACAAACATAACGCGGAGACCATCATGTCACATACTGCGCTCGACAATCGATTTCACGAGTTAATTGACGTAAATCAATCGGTACGACAGCTCGGAACTGGGTATATGTTCACCGAGGGTCCGATTTGGAATCCAAAAGAGCGCCATCTTTTGTTTTCTGACATGCCGGGGGACGTTCGTCGGAGGTGGACCCCAGATGGTGCGGTTGTCGAAGTTTTGCGCGGTTCCAACAAAGGCAACGGCATGACTTACGATGCAAACTTAAACCTTTTGGTGTGCGAGCACGCAACAAGTTCAGTTGCACGCTTCAGCCCTGATGGCAGACGTGAAGTCATGTGTTCCCATTATCAGGGCAAAGAGCTAAACTCACCTAACGACATTTGCGTGAAATCGGATGGTTCTATCTACTTTACAGACCCTACGTTCGGCAGAATGGAATATTACGGTGTTCCACGGCCAACTCAATTGGGATTTCAGGGGGTATATATGATGCGTCCAGGGCACACTCCTGGACAAGAGCCCGAACTTGTTGCAGATCGGTATATGTTCACTCAGCCGAATGGTCTTTGTCTTAGTCCCTGCGAGCGTTATATGTGGGTCAACGACACCATGCAAACCAATATTCGGGTGTTTGACATTGCTGCTGACGGTCGTTTGACTAACAGTCGAATTTTTGCATCTGGCATAAAGGACAGCAAATTACCCGGAGTTCCAGATGGCATGAAAGCAGATGCCGAAGGAAATGTTTGGGTGACAGCGCCTGGAGGATTATGGGTTTACTCATTCGAAGGCGAAATGATCGGAAAAGTCGCAATTCCGGAAATGGCAGCAAATTTCCACTGGGGTGATGACAATTGGGATACTTTGTTCGTCTGCGCGGAAACTTCGCTTTACTCAGTAAAAACGAAAGTGCGCTCCCATATGGAGCCTTTTATGCAATTGACCTATCATCGTTCGAAGTCAACCGTCAACGAATTGAATATTGTGCCTGACCGTACTGCTTTAATCATTCAAGACATGCAAAACGATGTGATTATGGAAGGGGGAGCGTTCGCTGATTCCGGCGCGCCCGAACATGCGAAAGCTCAAAACGTTGTAGAGAACTCCCGACAACTTGCCGACGCTTGCAGAAAAGCAGGAGTTCTCGTGATTCATGTTTGGTTTGTTTGCGAACGCGGTCATCCCGCGCTGTCACAGAATTCACCTCTTTATCAAGGGGTAAAGACCGCCAACGCTTTGGTTCGCGATTCATGGGGCGTTTCTCCGGTGGCAGGGCTAGAACCACTCTCAGGTGACTTGGTAGTCGAAAAAATGAGCATGAGCGCGTGGGAATCCAGTCGATTGGAAAGTTACCTCAGAGGAGCCGGAATTGATACGATCATCAATACGGGCGCTTGGACAAATATGAGTGTTGAACACACAGCTCGTACGGGTGCGGACAAAGGATTTCGCGTGATCGTCCCAGAAGATTCATGCTCTACCATGAATGCCGACTGGCACAGAGCGTCAATTGATTATGCGCTTCAAAATGTCGCTGCCGTTACAACGACAAGCACTGTAGTCAGAGCTCTGTCGTAGCGATTTCTGTTTTCAAGATTTATAGCGCTGAGTGCGCGTTAAATTTGCGCGTCTGCGAGCGGGTTCGCATCATGTCCGGTAATTTTCTGCGTCAATGCGCCAAGTATTGCTAGTAAACGTCGGTTTCCACCGGCAAAAATAATCAGGCTCAAATATCATCTGATTTTTCAACATCCTGCTGACGCCCTTGAGCAACCTATATTTTGAGCCCTTTTGTTGACGAGACACCGCTTACTGTCGAACTCGATGAGCAAATTGAACCGGCAAAGCATACTGACACATCACACTGCAGTGGATGTTTCATACAACTTCAGACCTCAACCGGTTCGGAGTATTGCGGCATTGCGACTCTGCGCGGGGTAAACTCACCACCGGAGGCAACGCGTTCGACATGCGCCGCAATGTTTTCCATCGAAGCGAACCAGACGTCGCCATAGCTCAGCACCTGCTCGAGAAATTCTGTCACGACAGTCCATCTCGACAGCCGCCCGGTCGCAAAAGGATGGAGAACCGGCACCCAAAGCCCGCCATGGCGGTAAGCCGCTTCGAATTCCTGCACAAATGTCTCCCATCCCGCCCGCGGAGCTCGAATTGGCATAATGTAATCCAGGTCCAGCGAATGAACGTATGGCGGCCAGTCATCAAGACCCCAATGCGAGGGAAGCTCGACCAAGCTGCCATTTGCCGCTTCAATCAGATAGGGAACATCGTCTCCCATCAGTGATGCATCATAGCGAAAACCGCGTTCTACCAACAGCTCGGCGGAGTGATTCGAGAAATTGTAAAGCGGCGCACGCCAGCCTCGAGGTTTTTGCCCAGTCATGCGTTCGATCACATCAATGGCGCGATCCATCCACTCAGCCTGCTCCTCGCGCGTTTGTGAAACGGGATTTTCGTGAAGGTAACCATGGTGGGCGATCTCATGCTCGCCTTCCAATATAGTTTCGACTGCCTGCGGATAAGTTTCCATGCACCAGCCGGGTATGAAAAATGTCTGCTGAATACCCAATTGGCGATAGGTTTCGACGATTCTGGGGACCGCAATATGCGGCCCGTACTGCAACATCGAAATAGCTGAAGTGCGCCGATAGCCATCTTTGGGATGCTCGAGATGAATCAGGCTGTCAGCGTCCATATCAAAGGTGAGGCAACAAGCACATTTAGCGCCATTGGGCCAAGGTACTGGGTTTTTGATCATCGATTGCTCCTGCATGCTTGCTTAAACTCCGCTCTCTGCTTTGCTTGTTCAACGCCTATTTGAACTCTACTGATGGAGGCTCGGACGTTCGAATCAACGCTCACTTGCCTTCGCGATTATAGTGAACGCCAATCGCCGCCGGCGGGCGGACTTTGCCTGCGAAACACACCAAAGCCAGGAACGATGCGATAAAAGGCACCATGGAAAACAGCTGGTAGGGCACCTCGGGACTGTTGAATTGAAGCCTCAGCTGAAATGCGTCCGAAAGTCCGAAAAACAAACAAGCAAGAAGCGCTCCGAGCGGATTCCAACGCCCTAGTATCAATGCGGCCAACGCGATAAAGCCCTTGCCTGCGCTCATGTGCTCGGTAAAAACGAACACCTGCGCAAGCACCAGATAGCAGCCTCCCAATCCAGCCATGGCACAGCTGCACAACACAGCGATCACACGCACTTTGGGAACGCTGATACCGGCGCTGTCGGCAGCAACAGGGTAATCACCAATGGCTCGCAGACTTAGACCCCAAGGCGTTTTGTAGATCACCCACCATGCCAACGGAACAAGCAGATACATAAGGTATACCAAAAAGTCCTGATTGAACAGTACAGGACCGAGTACGGGAATGCCGGCCAGTACGGGAATGCTGATCGGATAGAAGCCGGACAGCGTCGAGGTCGCATCCGCGCCAAGAATAAGTCTGGCAAGATAGGAGGTTAATCCAAGCATCAGAATGTTGATGGCGATACCCGCTACCAGCTGGTTTATGGCAAAGCCAACGGCGAGACCCGCAAGTATCAGCCCGGCAATCAGCGCCACGGAAAGCCCCAGAGCTAGTCCCCCGAACGGGGTGCCGGTGAGGTACGCCCCAACCGCGGCACCGAATGCGCCGCCCAGAATGCAGCCCTCGAGAGCGATGTTGAAAACACCCGAGCGTTCCGCAATGACCCCGCCTACAGCGGCGAATATGATTGGAACCGACAACCGAAGACTGGTCGACAAAAAATCAGTAGCGGCTTGGGCATCGGTAATCAGCTCGATCATCGCGGTCCGTCCGATTTCCGAAAAGTGTCCCCCAGGTAGTCATCTAGAATCCTTCGAGAGCGCATCAGCCGAGCAGCCCATTTCGGCGCATCGTACCTTAATCCGAGACTAGCTGCGACACAAATGATTACCAGTCCCTGAATCGCCTCGATTACCGTACTTTGAAGACCGACTGCCCGCTGCATACCGAGGGCACCGGCTTTTAGCCCGGCCAGGAAGAACGCTGCCAACGGTGCCAACAAGGGATTCAGCGTCGCCAAAAAAGCAACCACGATTCCGTCGAACCCGTAACCAGGCGAGAAGTGGTGGTAGAGCCGGTATTTTAGCCCGAGCACCTCGAACGTTCCCGCGAGTCCGCCCAAGGCGCCAGCGACAAACATAACCCCCACGACATAGGGTTTGACCGGAATTCCAGCGTATCGCGCGGCGGTGGCATTTTTCCCGATCGTGTTTAACGCGTATCCGACGGTTGAATAGCGCAAGATGAAGAACATCATCATCGCCAGCAGCAATCCGATGATCACCCCGGCATGCGCATCGGTTGCCGGCAATATCCAGGGAAGCCACAATTCCTGGCGAATTTCCTCCGAATAAGGATAAGGCGCACCATCCTGCATCATCGGGCCGCCGGCTACATAGCTGACAATATTAATGGCGATGAAGTTCAGCAAAAGCGTGAGAATCACTTCATTCATACCGTGATAGGCCTTCAGATAGCCGGGAATGAGCCCCCAAATACCACCGCCAATTGCGCCTGCGAGCACACAAATCGGTATGTGAACGAGCGGCGGCATGTCTGGCAGCAGCAGCGCTGCCATGGCCGCAAACAGGCCGCCCATATAAATTTGCCCCTCGGCGCCGATATTCAACAGTCCAGCGCGCAAGGGCAGAATTACAGCCAGACCTGCGAGCAGGATCGGTGAGGTTTTCACTAGCGTGCTTGCAATGCCCCAGTAGTCCAAGAACGCACTCTTGATGAGTTCCGCATAGGCTGCCAGTGGCGATACATCGGCAAAAAGTATCAGCGTGGAACCAATCAGAAGCGCCACAAGCACAGCCCAGACCGTACGCAGTGCATAAGTACAGCGCAATACTGAATGCACTAACTCATTCATGTTTCTAGAAGCCCGCCCATCAGCGCACCGATTCTTTCTTCCGTCACCTCATCCGGCGTCAGAATGCCGGTAATCTTTCCTGCGCACATGACGGCGATTCGGTCAGCGACGTTCATGATGTGCTCAAGTTCGGTCGAAATGTACAAAATCGCCTTGCCGGCGGCACGTTGCGACATAATCGCTCGCTGCACCGATTCGATCGCGCCGACATCCAGACCCTTGCAGGGCTGCATCACGACAAAAACGAGCGGGTCGCATTCCACTTCACGTGCAAAAATGAGTTTTTGTTGATTGCCGCCGGATAGAAACCTGGCTTTCTGGTCGATCGACTGCATCCGTACGTCATAACGATCAACCCAGTCTTTGGCTGTTTTGCGGATTTGCAAGTTCTGCATCATGCCTTTTACGCAAAAGGGCGGTACATTGAAATCTCGTAGCATTGCGTTCTGCGCAACGGAGAAATCCAGCACCAGACCAGTGTGCTGACGGTCCTCCGGCACGTAGGAAAGCTGATGACGGTGTCGCCGCGCATGTACCGAACTCCTAGTAACGTCATGTCCATTGACCATCACGCGGCCGGCTTCAGGCGTCAGCAACCCGGCAACCACTTTGGCAAGCTCTGCCTGTCCATTGCCATCTACTCCGGCGACGCCCAGCACCTCCCCGGCGCGTATCTCGATCGAAACATCTTTCAGCGCTTCTACACCTCGCTGATTCCGAGCTCGCAACCCTTCGGCCTTGAACACGATTTTTCCCGGCTTGCTGTCGCCGCTGTCCATGCGGTCATGCACTCTGCCCTTTAGTCATAAGTTCATTCTTGACATAAAGATCTGAGCATTGGATTCTCATCCATGCCCTCAGCAGTGCTTCTGCGAACCGTATTCCACTGGTTTGACGGATATGACTTCTCCAGATTGGCGGACAACTGGGGCGCGAGTCAATCGTCAGTGACGATTGCAGCTGGACTTCAATCAAGATACAAAGTCTTGTACATCTGCCCTTGGTCTGCTCGGCCGAGCAGCACTTCAGCCATCTGTGTCATGATGGTCAGGCGCAGGTATCCTTCCCAGAGCTTCTGGTTGCCGGGCGGCGGATCATGCTTGCGGTTCTGATAGCCGGCGATGCTGGCCATGGTCACAATGGCACTGCCCAAATCTGTGGGCGGCGGCAACTTGTAGTGCGCAGCAAAATCCTGCAAACAGGCAATTTCAAGTTCCGAGAACATCACTTCCATGGGCAGTTCCGGCGTGTCCCGACCCAGCAGCGTCATCACGGTCAAACGCCAGGCGATCACGGCATTGATGGTGATCGCTCGCTGCTGACGGCCTTCGGTGCGATGCGCCAGCAACTCCACTTTGCAGCCGGATTTCAACACCCGATGCCAGTCCTCGATGCGCCAGCGCAACCGATAGCGCTGGATCACCTGTTCGGCCTGCGCACGCGATTGGACCGGCAACGTCGTCAGCAACAACCAATGCAGCGGCTCCACCCCCTCAGGGGCCTGGATCTCTTTGACCTGCACCGCATGCATTCGCAGCGGCTTGCAGCCTCGAAACTTTTTCCTTTGCGGCGCTGGCAGCTGCACTTCACACCAGCGCAGCTCGGCCCGGGCCTGTCTTGCCGACTGCGCCGCACGCGCTTTTTGACTGCGACTGCCACGCCGTGCCGACTGCCGCTCCACCCGCAGGCTCAAGTGCGCCTGAGGTTGCATCGCATTCAGCTGGTCAAATAATTTCAACTCGCCCTTGCTCAGACTTCGGTTGTGCTGAGCCCGCACCAGCAATTCCACCTCGCGGCCGACCTCCGGCTGCGCAAACAATTCGAAAAAATCGGCCTCTCGATCCATCACCGACACCACCCGAACCTGTTGTAATTGCTGCGATAATTCGACACAGTGCCGCAAACCCCGAAGCCAACGCCCGGTCTTGGGCTTGTCCTCATTAGAAGTGTACTCCAGATGCGGCACGCCCAACGGCACGCCTTGCGCATCGAGCACCAGCACCGAATGCAGATGCATGCCCAAAGTGCCGCCAGAACCACGAGTGCGACCGATCGTGCCCAAGCCTTTGCAACCCCCGCGATTGGCAAAATTCAAGTCGGTGCCATCCTGCACACACAACACCTCGGGCTGCGACTGCATGCGCTCGAGCGTGCGACGCCGATGCACCGACAGCATGTTGTCCGCGCTCACTTCTGAATCCGCCGGCTGCTCGATCAGACGATAATGCCCCAACGCCGCCGCTCGGTCACCACCGGCCGCGGTCAGAAACGAAGCCGTCGGCTGCTTGGACTGAATCTTCACGCTTTTAACCAAACGCCGACTCAAACGCACGTCGCCCAAAGGTGCGCCGCCAAATTCCTGTTCCGCCCATTGTTCAATCTCCAAACCTTCGCCGCAGGCCCGGGGCTTGATGCCATACTTCCACACCCCCAGCAAAGCCCGCCAATCGCGTTTTAATTCATACACATACACTGCTTTCTTCGAGACCTTGGCACCGGCCTCGGCAAACCGTCCGCGACCCGCAGTCTGACCCAGATAATGCCAATTCGAAGCCTCGAACGAGACCCCATTGTAATCTTCACCGACAAAAGTTTCCACCACATACGGCCGATACCCATAGCGCTGTTTGAAATCCGCCGGCAACCGTCGCAGACACTGCCCCAAGACCTTCGAAGCCAGATTCTGGCACTCGACCGAGGGCCGAATCAGAAAACGACTCAGACACACCAGCCGATGCAGATCACGGCCGCGCTGCTCGTCATCCCAGCCGATCCAGTCATCACGGCAAGCCAATCTCAAGGCTGCCGCCGAAAAGCCCAGCGCACCCAAATAACCATTCGCCGAATGCACCAGATAACGCAACTGCGCACCCGCATGGATGACCGCACCCAGCGGATGCTCCTCAGCCATCAACTCGTTCCACAGCCAACGCTGCTGATCGCTCGTGACCAACTGCAACTCCAATCCCTGCACCTGATCCACCCGTGCCGGCACCGCCTCAGCCGCAACCACCGGCTCGCCCAACCGGCGCACCCCAGCCAAGTTCCAAACTCGCTTGCTCCGCGGCAATGCAAGTTGCTGCCGCTGTTCCAAATGATTCAGCGCCTGCAGGCAACTGGCCAACTGCTCGTGCCCGCGGGCATCATAAAATCCAAACTCCTGACACACTCGCCGTGCGACCGCTGAACGCGTCGAAAACTGCTCCTCAGCCAACAGTCGCTGAAGGCTTGAAACACCTTCACTGGAGGTCAGAGTGCGATGGATCTGGTGCTGCCTGTACATGACACCATACTGTACAGACAATCAATTCAAATGTCAAGCTCCCTTTTCTGATAAAAGGGCAGCATGCACTACCTCGCGGCCAATCATCAAACGGGCCATTTTCTTTGCGCTGGTATCTTCAACTCTGACCTCGGCGCTGACCTTGCCGTGCCGCATGATGGTGACAACATCAGCTACGGCTATTACTTCGTTAAGCTTGTGAGTAATGAAAATGACTGTCTTGCCTTTGTCTCGCAGCCGCTTGAGCCCTTCGAGGAAGCTTGTGATCTCATTTGGAGCCAGAACGCTTGTCGGCTCATCGAATATGATGATTTCCGCGTCCCGGAACAGAACTTTCAGAATTTCAATCCGCTGCTGCATGCCCAGGGGCAGTTTCCAAATCTCCGAATGCGGATCTATGTCAAATTCGAACTGCTCGGACAGCACCCTCAGCTTGCGCGCAGTTGCTTTCAGATTCAGCGACAATCCCTGACCACGCAGGCCTAGTACAACGTTTTCAGCGACAGTCAAGGTGTCGACCAGCATAAAGTGCTGATGAATCATGCCGATACCCAAATCCATGGCGGCTCTGGGCGAAGGGATGACAGTTGTTTCGCCGTTCAGGGCAATCTTGCCTTCGTCTGGCTGGTACAGTCCAAAGAGGACGTTCATCAGCGTCGTCTTGCCAGCCCCGTTCTCACCTAGAATAGCGTGAATCGTCCCGCTTTCGATCTCCATATCGATGCGATCAAGAGCACGGAATGTTCCGAAGGATTTTGATATTCCGCACAGAGAGAGAGCCATCGTACTCGTTCTCTTGGTGCTTGTTTTGTGGTAATAAGCAACGCAGAAAGGCGCGTCAAAGCGCGCCTTTCTGCGTTAGATTCAGTAGGTTACGACTGTTCCGGCGATGATATTTTGGATCAGCGCGTCAACTTCTGTCCGAGTGTCCGCTGATACACTGTCAGCATAGCTGCCTATGCGAGCGGCTACCGGTGTCTCCAGGCCGAAAACATAGGATATTCCTTCGATTTCGCCCGACTTGGCTTTGGAAATCACCTCTCCCAAACCGCTGCGCATATCAAAAATCGCAGACTGTATTACGGTTTCGGGCCAGTCCACAATCGCGTCATAGTAAATGCCAATTCCCATAGCGCCTTTTTCCTTGACGCCCTGCAGACTGCCCACGACAGCATTGTCCATCGAGGGGAAAATGACATCCGCACCTTGGCTGATCAGATTCAGCGCCGCTTCTTTCCCCTTCGCAACATCATCCCAGTCGTTGGTCCAAGCGGTGAACACTTCGCCATCCGGACGTGCATCCATGAAGCCTTTTTCAAAGCCCTGGCCAAGCTGAACGTAGAAAAGCAGTTTCTGCGCGCCGACGTATCCGGCCTTGCCTGTTTTCGAGGTTTTGGCGGAAATGTATCCCATAACATAGCCCAGTCCAGGGAAATCAAAACTCATCGTTGAGACATTGCCGCCCGGTTCGGTTCCATTCACGATAACAAATTTGGTATCTGGAAATCGCTTCGCGACGCGTGTGACAGATTCTTGAAACTCGCCGCCATGGCCAATTACAAGGTTGTAGCCCCGACGCGCATAATCAGACAGCGCCTCAGGCTGATCGGGTTGGGCTGTCTTTTCGGAATATGCAAATTCAATGCCGAGTTCGCTGGCTGCTCGCTCAACGCCTTCGTAGCCAGCCTGATTGAAGGATTTGTCGGTGATCACCCCCGGCAACACAATTGCGACCTTGAATTCGTCCGCAAGCACCGCGCTTGCCGTAAATACGCCAAGCAGCACTACAATCGCCAGCATCTTGAATTTGTAAAAAAATCTCTGTATAGACATGGATCACCTCCGCTTCATATGGTTTTTCTTGACTTCTCTTAGATTCCCTTAATTGAGAGAACAATGTTTACTATTTAATATTCTATCACTCAGACACATTTTACAAATGGACGGTAGTGCAATTTAACTGCCCCATGCAAATAGGAATTCGAGAACATCGTCGTTGAGTGGTTCAAGACAACAGTCGGCGGCGACAATAATAAGCACTACGGTTTAGCCAAAAAGTCGTGCAAGCGGGTGCGAAAGGCGCGTACCGCGAGCGTGGCACTGCGCATTGCAAAGGTTCAGCTGAAGGCGCCGGGCAAACGTACCGATAGTTTGCCGGACATTGCGGTGTCGGCGCTCGAAGAACGGGCGGCGGCGCGTGTGAAAGATCCGCTGAATTAGTTTTTGCTGCGCTCTGAAGATGAGGCGGATTCAGCCAATGCGATTCGCATTTGCCAGTGGCACGAGTCGCGCTGGGGGCTCAAGGAGTATTTTCGGGTTACTTGAAAGCGGTTGTCGATTCGAAAAGCGCAAATTCGATGATTTCGAGGACCTGCTCAAGTGCCTGGCGTTTGATGCGACTGCAGCGCGGCGGGTGTTTGATCTTCAGCGACCTGCCCTGTCAACATAAATAGGAGCCTGACATTTTGGATTGACCGTCTGCACAGTATTGTGTCATGTACAGGCAGCACCAAATTCATCGCAATCTGACCTCCAATGAAGGTGTTTTATGCATTCAGCGACTGTTGGCTGAGGAGCAGCTTTCGACGCGTTCAGCGGTCGGTCGGCGAGTGTGTCAGGAGTTTCGATTTTATGATGCCCGCGGCCGCTAGCAGTTCGATGTCATTCATTTAACAAAAATGAGATTTTCTGGCAGACACTAATTTTTATCAGTAAAAGTGCCAACCGTTATTCGGGTCACTATTGCGAACAGAAATCATCATTTCCCGTCACATTAAAATTTATCCGTCTCTGCCGCTGGAATGATCAGCTGCAACTCACTGTCGTCAATGAGATGGTACTCGGGAAATTTTCCGGTCAATTTTTTCGTCTCCTGTCGAATTATTGGCACACCATCGCCTCGACGGTCCATCATGTATGAGCGACCTAGCTTTGCAGATGTAGGCAAGCGGGCAAGAAACGAAACAATTGACTCGTTACGACAATATTGTCGCAAGTGCAAACTGTCTGGAGAAAGCGTGTTTGAAATACCACCCGGTACGCACAGCTCAATCCGGTTTCGAAACATATGAAATCTAATTCGTGAGCCGGCCATTGAATAATCACGATGTGCAACTGCATTAACCAGTGCTTCAAACAAAGCACGCTCGCTGTACTGGGAGCGTTCGGTTCTTTGAATTTGCTTGGTTGCTTGCGTGCGCATGTTTCGCTTCGCGAAGTAAAGGGTTTCGTTGACTTGTTCGTCTAGTGGCCCTGTAATATCTTGAGCGTCATACTGATAATTGATGTCATCTCGCTCGCCTTTGTAGTGAACAGCTTGAATCTGTGCGTGGGGAAGCCACTTTTGAGGAGATTTGGTACATAAAAGAACCCCAGCGACAGTCAAGCGAGTAACTCCGACATCGTCATCTGCTGCAATTCCCAATTTTTTAACATTTACTTCATTCAAGGTTAGACCTTCTCTTAAAAATCGGCTAGTTTGACCTTCTTCAAGATCAGAAAGCGATGTGCGAGGCACGGTAAATTCATCGAATCGAAGCAACTTCGTTTGAGTGTGTTCTTGATATAGTCGAGCAACGCCTTCAGCAGACAGTTTGCGTTTAGTATCGCCGAGTCGTCGAAAGAAAACACCTGAAACAGAATGTACATAGAGACTACGTTCGACTTCAACGCAAATAACCGCAACAACACTGCCGATACTATTTAACAGCTCAAATTTCTGAGTAAAAATGTCAAGTGAGGGTTCAATCAACTCTCTGCAAATATCTTGAATCCAAATTTGCACAGTGTCTAATTTATCAAGGGGAATTCCAACTATTTCTTTAGTTTTATCATCTACGCCTAATACAAGCATACCACCTCTCCCATTCGCAAAAGCGGTCAACTCTTCGGCTAATTTCTGTTGATGTGGAGCCTTTACGCGAAAGCCTGCAAATAGAACTTGCTTTAGTTCAAGTGTAGAATCTTGACCCAGCTGGATACGCCGAAGTAGCTCCGAATTAATCAATTGTCGTTCCCTTCCACTAGCATAATGCGACGATAGCGATCTCTAAACGCGTCCCGCCCACCTTCCATAACACGACATGGATTTTTCCTATTCTCAGCTCACCTGTGTTGGATTTGCGTTGATCAAACTTCAATTTTAGAATTTGTTTCCAGAGGAGTGAAGTTCCAAATCATCACTCACCAGAAAAATGCCAACTTAACTTGTCTATGCCTGACTGAAGAAACTCGCTGCGTTTTGCAACAATTATTTGGGGCTTTTCCCTTTGAAGTCAGCCAGTCGGATCGAATTCAGCTTCCTCTTTTTTTTCTTTCTCTATCTTCTTTCGTTGGGTAATCTTTGAAAAATAGAGGCCAATTTCAAACAGAACCCACACTGGAATCGCGAGCATCGTTTGAGAAAAAACATCGGGTGGCGTCAGAAACATACCGACCACAAAGGCAGAAACGATGATATATGGCCGCTTCGCTGACAAATTTTCTGGTGTCGTTACGCCTGCTTTGACAAGCAACACTGTAGCTATCGGCACTTCAAAAGCAATACCAAAGGCAAAGAACAGTTTCAACACAAACGACAAGTAAGCATTAATGTCTGTCATTACAGCCACTCCTTCTGGAGCGGTTCCTGTAAAAAAGGCAAATATGATTGGAAAAACAATGTAATAGGCAAACAGGATACCGAGGTAAAAAAGGATGCTGCTTGAGATCAGCAGTGGCATCACCGCTTTTTTTTCATGAGCATAGAGCCCAGGAGCCACAAATGCCCAAATTTGATAGAGCAGATACGGCATCGCAATTCCAACCGCGAACGCAAATGCGAACTTGAAAGGAACAAAAAACGGTCCGTGCGGTTCGGTTGAAATCATCGTATTGCCTTCAGGCAATACCTGCATCAGGGGAGACGCAAGATATTCGTACAAGATATTGGCAAAAGGCGCGCATATGATAAACACAATGAGAATCGCGAATATTCCGCGCATAAGACGCTGTCGCAATTCCACTAAATGTGAAATAAACGTTGTGCCTTGTCCTGTAGGATCGTTAGTATCGTCTGCCATTGTTAGGTAGCTACCTTGGATTCGCCTCCAACAGAAGGATCTTTAGAAGCGGTTTCTTTTTTCGGCTCTGTCGCCGGCGTTTCAAATTGCGGTTTGACCGCAATGGTTTCGTAGTCTTTTTCAACCTGCTTGTTCAGGTCACTCGCAGCCTCCTCAAAAATCTTCTTGGTATCTGTCAGTTCCTCTTTTACGTTAGTTAGTTCCTTGAGCTCACTCGCATCCAATTCACGATCAATATCGCGCTTTACCTCTGCCAGTGTACGCCGCGCTTTGCCTACCCACAATCCTACAGTACGAGCAGCGCGGGGGAGCTTTTCAGGTCCCAAAACCAACAGACCAATCACAACAATCAGCGCAATTTCCCAGAAGCCTAAATCGAACACTGTTTCGGAATCCCGAGCTAACCCCTCAGACCTGGTTGAAATTTACTCTTTCTTTTCCGTCGAATCCGCTTCACTGGACTCCTCTCCAGATTTTTCTTCTTTAGATTCTTCCGGGTCCTCTTTCACGGACTTGCGAAAACTTTTGATCGCTGCGCCAAGGTCCGCGCCAGTTCCTCTTAGTTTCTTCGTGCCGAAAACCAACACGACGATCACAAGTATGATCAGCAGCTGCCAAACACTAATTCCACCAGGACCGAACATTGCCATTTTGGCAATTTCGTTAATCTGATCTGGCGGCAGCTGCGCAATGCTTACTCCACTAAGATTAAACATACTCCCTCCTAGTTCTTCAAAAATCGTAATTCTTACCTAATTTCACTGGCAACGAATCAGTCTCGTAAATTTTTTTCCGTGATTCCTGACACACCAAATCGTCGAGCCAGTTCTTTCAAAACATGTTTATGATTTACATCAAAGTGCGACAACAAAACCATACTATGAAACCAAAGATCAGCAGTTTCATACACGACTTGATTCACATCGCCATTTTCAGCTGCCTCTACAGTTTCGTTAGCCTCCTCCAAGACTTTGCCTGATATCGCGCCCAGCCCCTTTGCATGCAGCGATGCTACATAAGACTGCTTTGAATCAGCACTTTTACGGGCATCAATTACCTCCGATAAGCTGGTAAGGACATCGGTCTTCATGCAGTCAATTCTCCGATTTGGGGACACCGTACATCTCTTCAGGAGATCTCAAAACTGGTTGGGTTATCGACCATTCTCCTTCATTCAGTTGCCTAAAAAAACAGTTTTGCCGGCCCGTATGGCACGCAATCCCCCCGATTTGCTCTACTTGAAGCAAAATAGTATCCGCGTCACAATCGATTCTGATGTCTTGAACTACCTGAACGTTTCCAGATTCTTCTCCTTTTCGCCACAATTTGTTGCGAGACCTAGACCAGTATACAGCGCGTCCCTCCTTTACCGTTGCCTGGAGAGATTCCGGGCTCATCCAAGCCAGCATCAATACTTTTCCAGTCTCGGCATCTTGAGCAATCGCCGGAAGAAGGCCTGCTTGAGTCCACTTTAGTTCATCACACCAATGACTATCCATAACTAGATTATCTCGCAAACTTCAATCCCACGTTCTCGCATATGCTCTTTTGCTTGTGCGATCGTGTACTCTCCAAAGTGAAATATACTCGCCGCCAGTACTGCATCAGCATATCCGAGTTCAATGCCATCCGCCAAATGCCCTAGCGTGCCTACGCCTCCAGAAGCGATCACGGGCACCGGTATTGCCTGCGACACAGTTCGCGTCAGCTCAAGATCAAAACCTAGTTTGGTGCCATCCCGATCCATGCTGGTCAGCAATATTTCACCAGCTCCAGCCTCACACATTTTAACCGCCCACTCGACTGCGTCCAAACCTCTCGCTTTTCTTCCACCATGAGTATAAACTTCCCATGCAGGCGGATTCGACTCTGGAATTCGTCGTGCGTCAATGGCTACAACAATGCACTGCGAACCAAAACGGCTTGCCGCATCTTCAATAAACTCAGGGCGTTCGACTGCCGCAGTGTTAATGGATATCTTATCTGCTCCAACATTGAGCAAGCTGCGAATATTATCTACGTTGCGAACACCGCCGCCAACTGTCAATGGAATAAACACTTCTTTTGCGACCGCTTCCACAATTTCATAAATCGTATCTCGTCCGCTCGAGCTTGCTGTTATGTCCAAAAATGTCAATTCATCCGCACCTTGAAGATCATACGCTCGCGCCGCCTTAACCGGATCACCTGCATCACGAATTTCCACAAAGCGAATTCCTTTAACCACGCGACCCTCGTCAACGTCTAAACATGGGATGATTCTTTTCGCAAGTGGCATTGTGTGCGTTTAGCTCGCATGGCTGAGCGATTGGTTGATCAATTTTACGCCTTCCCGATAGTTCAATGTGCCTTCGTACAATGATTTGCCGGCGATTGCGCCTAAAATGCCGTGATGGCAGACATTCAGCAGATTATTGATGTCTTCAAGATCTCGAATTCCACCCGAAGCGATCACCGGAATGGACACTTCAGATGCAAGCGCAGCAGTTGCTTCAATATTCACTCCACTTAACATTCCATCTCTTAGAATATCGGTATAAACAATTGAAGCGGCGCCATAGTTTTCGATTTCCAGTGCGAGTTCCACTAAATTCCTGTCTGCTGCGCCTAGCCAGCCCTCCGTGGCTACAATCCCATCCTTTACATCCAGACCTGCGATCACGCGATTAGGATATCTGGAATGTATTTCGCCGATGAATGAAGGATCTTTGACTGCACGCGTGCCCAAAATGACAAACTGCACTCCGGCTTCAAGATAGGACCCGGCAGTCCTAAGATCACGTATTCCACCACCAACCTGAAATTCAATGTTTGGAAAGTATCTGGATATGTCGCCGATAAGTTGTGCGTTGACAGGATGGCCTTCAATGGCTCCATTTAAATCTACAATGTGAATCCTTTTCGCACCGGACTCAATCCATCGTTTCACTTGACTCAAGGGACTTTCGGCATAGACCGTCTCATTCTGCATATCTCCTTGCAGAAGACGAACACAACGGCCATCTTTTATGTCAACTGCAGGAATTAGAAGCATGATTCAAGAACTCTTCGCATAAAACATCGTGGTTTGTCACTTAAAAATCCGAAGCTTTAAGCTTCACCATCCCATTGGATGAAATTTTCTAAAAGTCGAAGGCCCTGACGGCGACTTTTCTCGGGATGAAACTGAACAGCGAAGAGATTTTCAGTTGCTGCGGCACAAACGAACTCCAAGCCGTAGCATGCGGTAGCTGCCACTTCCGATCGCACCTTGGTTTCCGCATGATAACTGTGCACAAAATAGAACCTCGTATCCTGAGGTATTCCAGTCCAAAGCGGATGTTCCCGTGTCTGATGAACCATGCTCCAGCCCATGTGTGGAATTTTGATTCGACGCCCCGCATCTTCTAAATCGCTCTTGAACCGAACAACCTTCCCAGAGAGAACCTTCAATCCGGGAGTGCCGCCGTCCTCATCGCTGTGAGCATACAAAGCCTGTAACCCGAGACAGATGCCAAGCACGGGTTTGCTTTGTAAAGCATCTTCAATTGCGGTGCGAGTTTCGTCATGTTCCAGTTCTTTCATCCAAGTTCCGATTGCCCCTTGGCCAGGCAGAACCAGACGGTCTGCGGACCGTATCGCGGCCGGTAATCGAGTTGAAACCACTTGAGCAGAGTGCGCAACTTTCTCTATCGCGTTAATGACCGAATGCAGATTACCCGTACCCAAGTCAGTGATTACAACTTTCGACATATTTATCGCTTCCAACTACAGACTTCCTTTTGTGGAAGGGATGACACCGCGAGACTTTGAATCTAATGACGCTGCCATTCGCAACGAGCGGCTGAAGGCTTTAAATACCGACTCAACGATATGGTGCGTATTGCGACCACTCAAATTTGTCAGATGAAGCGTAATGCTAGCGTGATTGCACAATGCTTGAAAAAATTCTCTCACAAGATCTACGTCAAAGTCCCCAACTCTCGCTCGTGGAAAAGTTACGTCAAACTCAAGGGAAGGACGCCCAGAAAAATCAATGACAGATCTCGATAGAGCTTCATCTAACGGCACGTATGCATGCCCATAACGCACAATTCCAGATTTATTTCCAATGGCCTGTGAAATTGCCTGCCCTAAAGTAATGCCGACATCTTCGACGGTATGATGAGCATCAACATGCAGGTCACCGCTTGCTTCGATATTCAAGTCCACCATGCCGTGTCGGGCGACTTGTTCCAGCATGTGCTCAAAAAATGGAACACCCGTATTCAAATGATGGGATCCATTGCCATCCAAATTCAAATAAACTGATATTTCAGTTTCCTTGGTTTTTCTGTGTACATTCGCAATTCGGCTGGATTGCTGCGCAGTCATAGTAGAGTCGGTTTCCATAGCTCAATATTTTCAGATATTCAATGGTGCGTCAAGACTGAAAATTGTAAGTGAAGATACAGGTAGATGTGAACATAATGAAGGTCACAATCTTTTCAAAATGCAAAATGCCGGATTCAATGGGATAAATCAACAAAAATGTCTTGGTTAGATGAGTCTGCCTGCAATATATGTAAGGCCGAAACCTTGGCGATTCAAGCAATTAAAAAAAATGGGCAAATCAGCACGGCAATGAACAGCATTCAATTTTGCAAGAACTGCGGTTTCGTTCCTATTTTGAAGCTGCTCCCAAGCATCGTGACAATGCTTTGACCATCGCCGTGTTCTGGTCTGCGTTACCAATTGTAAAGCGCAGGCAGTTCGTGAGAACTGGATGGGTATTGTCTAGGTTTTTTACAAGAATTCCGTTCTTTTTCAAACAATGAAATACATCGGTCGCGCTTTGCTTTAGAAATCGCACAGTCAAAAAATTGGCTTCAGAAGGAAATACATGCAGATTTTCAAAAGACAAAAGAAATTTCTGAATCCGCTTTCTTTCACTTAATACGAGCTGAATTCCTCTGTCAATCTGATCCCAGTGGTCCAACGCAAAAATAGCGCCTTCCTGAGCGAGAACACCGATGTTGTATGGCAATCGCAGTTTTTCAAATTCTGCGGCCAACGCAGGCTGGCTGATCATATAGCCAATTCTTAGCCCAGCGAGCGAACTCTTTGAGAGCGTGCGTACGACAACTAGATTCTCCATTTCCTGGACCAAATACAACATGCTTTCTTCTGAGTAAGCGAAGTAGGCTTCGTCCACAATTACCAATCCTTTTGTCAATTGCGCAGTCTTTTCAATTACTGAAGAATCGATAAAATTTCCAGTCGGGTTGTTTGGATAAGCAAAAAACACACAGTCCGGCTGTTCGGCTTCCACGGTTGACAACCATTGAACCTCTGGCAGTGTAAAGTCTTCATTCAACGCAACTCCAATAAACGATGCCCGGGTATATTGAGCAATAATCTGATACATCACAAAAGAAGGTTGAGGCGCCATGATCTTGCGCCCTAATCCACCAACAGCAAGCTGTATCAATTGAAGAAGCTCGTCCGAACCGTTTCCAAGGGTGAGCTTTAGATGTTCCGGTATGTCAAAAACTCGTCGCAGCCGATCTTTGAGTCTCTTGGCGTGCGGGTCGGGGTATAAATTAACGTCTACGGTGTGGAGCCGGTCGGCCCACTTCCGTCGCAGACTGCGATCGAAACCGTATGGGCTTTCCATTGCGTCCAACTTGATCAATCCTTCCGCAGATTTCACCTGATATGCGCTTAATTCACGAATCGGCTGATGAAACAGCTCGATAAATTTTCCTTGATTTGGGTTAATCATGCGCACCGGAACTCAGCAGAACGGCGATGTGCGGTCAAGCCTTCCTCTTGAGCAAGCACACTCGCAGTTTTCGCGAGTTTTTTTGACCCCTCCACAGAACAGGCAATAATCGATGTTCGCTTGATAAAGTCATAGACACCCAGCGGGGATCCAAATCGAGCCGACCCTGAAGTTGGCAAGACATGATTGGGGCCTGCGCAGTAGTCTCCAAGCACTTCTGCGCTAGGCGAACCGACAAAGATGGCTCCTGCGTTACGTACCTGTTTGGCCAGCTGCATCGGATTTTCCAGCATCAATTCCAAATGTTCGGGCGCGAGCCTGTCAATCAAAGCAACAAGATCGTCACGATTCGGAGAGTATATCAACGCACCTTGATGAGCTAGCGCGTGGGCGATCACCTCTTTTCTCTCCATGCTCGGCAACATTTCCTCAATTTCCTGTCGAACCTCATTCAGTTTGCGCAAACTAGTCGAAAGAAGTATGGATTGCGCATCATAATCATGTTCGGATTGAGCGAATAAATCCATCGCAGCCCACTGTGCGTTACTCGTCTGATCGCACACGACAACGACTTCCGAGGGGCCTGCAACCAAATCAATCCCTACGTGACCAAACACCTGCCGTTTGGCTGCGGACACCCAAGCGTTGCCAGGCCCAACAATTTTGTCTACTCTCGGGATGGTCTGAGTGCCGAACGCCAATGCTGCGACAGCTTGAGCGCCGCCGATTTTAAACACTCGATCAACACCGGCAACATGAGCTGCTGCCAAAACTGAATCTTTAATTTTGCCCCTAGGCGCTGGAACCGTCATGATGATTTGGCCTACACCTGCCACTCTCGCTGGTCCCGCGGTCATCAGCACTGAAGAAGGATAGGCAGCCATGCCGCCAGGCACGTAAATACCCACTCGCTGTATGGGGTTGAGCTGCTGCCCATATTGAGATCCATCTTCGTCAACGTAGGTCCAAGACTCTTCCTTCTGACGTTCATGGAAATCTTGAATGCGCCGGTGTGCGACGCGTATTGCCTTAATTACACTGGGCTGTAACCGTTCAATCGCAGCTGCGAGTTCGTCAGCATGAATTTCCAAGTCATCAACGCTGTCGACTTCGAGCTGATCAAATTTTCCCGTCAACTCTGCGACAGCAGCATCACCTTCAGAACGTATCCGATCGATGATTTGGCGAACGGTTTGATCAATTCCTGGATCAAATTCCGCGCCTCGCGACAATGTTATTTGAAGATTCTCTTCAAACGATTCGTCCAAGGTTGAAAACTGTCTAATATTAAGCTTCATTGGAATATGCCCTGGCGGCTTCCTCAAATCTGCGAACAATTTTCTTCATTGCCTTATCCTTAAGTCGCATTGAAGCTCGATTTGCGATGAGACGGGCACTAATTTCAGCAATCGTATCGATTTTTTCAAGTCCGTTGCTGCGCAGAGTTTCACCTGTCTGCGAAAGATCTACGATTTGATCGGCAATTCCGCACAACGGAGCCAATTCCATAGAGCCGGTCAGCTTCATTACATCTGCGTATACTCCCCTGGACGAAAAATATGATCTGGCTGTGTTTACGTATTTTGTTGCGACTCGGTGTTTACGCCGGTTATGGAACAGGTTTCCCCTTGGCTCTTTAACACCCGCGAGCACCAACTGACAACGTGAAATTCCCAGATCTACCAATTCATAGAAGCTGATACTTTTTTCTTCCAAGAGTATATCTTTGCCGACAATTCCCAAGTCAGCTCCTCCCAAGCGAACATATGTGGGCACATCCTCGCTGCGCACGATGATCAGCTGCACATCGTGCGTTCTTGTGTCGAAAACAAGATTCCGGGAACTTTGCAGATCTTCCAACGGGTCAACACCTGCAAATTCAAGCAGTGGTTTTACTGCTGTTGTAATTCTTCCTTTGGAAATCGCGATAGCAATGTGATCGTTAGATCGTTCCATTACAATCTACTGAAGAAAAGAAGTTGTAGCAAGCAAGCCGAAGTTCAGGCTGAACTGTCAGGCGATCGCTTTGACTGGATGACTATGATCATGAATCCGGCTGATATTTGCACCCAACTGGGACAGTTTTTCTTCGATGCAGTGGTATCCGCGGTCAATGTGGTGAATTTTCTCAATCACGGTCGTTGAATCGGCCACCAGCCCGGCTAACGCCAAACACGCCGAGGCTCGCAGGTCGGTTGCGGTGACGCAAGCCCCCTTTAAAGATTCAACTCCTCGAACCAATGCAGTGCTGCCACTCATCCTTATGGATGCGCCCATGCGACGAAGTTCGCCCACATGCTGAAATCGGTTTTCAAATATCGTTTCATTCACCGACCCGTTGCCGCTCGCGATGCAATTCAACATCAGAAACTGTGCTTGCATATCGGTGGGGAAACCTGGAAATGGAGCGGTTCGCACGTCCACGGCTTTGGGACGTTTGCCATTCATGTGAAGCTCAACCCAGTTGTTTCCAACATTGATTGCCGCACCCGCTTCGCTTAATTTATTCAAAATAGCGACCAGATTCTCCGGCTGTATCCCATTGAGACGAACGGCGCCGCCTGTGACTGCGCCGGCAACCAAATAGGTTCCGGCTTCAATTCGGTCCGCAATGATGCGATGGCTGTGTTCGCGAAATGAGTTCACACCTTCAATATAAATTTTGCTGGTGCCAGCTCCCTCGATTTGAGCGCCCATGCCGATTAGACAATTGGCCAAATCCACCACTTCTGGCTCTTGCGCCGCATTTTCTATCACTGTGGTTCCCTGCGCCAAGGTCGCTGCCATCATCAGATTCTCTGTACCGGTCACTGACACAGTATCTAAAAAGATGTGCGCGCCGTGCAATCGTTTCGCTGTAGCAAGAATGTAGCCGTCAATGATTTCGATTTCAGCTCCCATTGCGATTAAACCTTTGATGTGAAGGTCAATGGGCCGCGTCCCAATTGAACATCCACCTGGCATTGAAACTTTGGCTTGGCCAAATCTGGACAGCAGCGGCCCCAAAACCAATATGGAGGCGCGCATCGTCTTTACAATTTCGTAGATCGCGCAAAAATTTGAAACGGGCGCCGCGTTGACTTTAACGGACATGGTTTCGTCGAGTTCTACCGTGGCGCCAAGCCGCGCAAGCAAATCGAGAGCTGTCGTTACATCCTGCAAATGGGGAATGTTGCTGACCTGCAGAGGATATTCAGATAGAAGGGAGGAGATCAGAATCGGAAGTCCTGCATTTTTGGCTCCCGAAATGTTAACAGTGCCTTTTAAAGGCACACCGCCGCGGACGATTAACTTTTCCATAATCGAAATTTTAGGTGTTGAATTGGATAATCTGATTGAAACTGAACAGGCGATCAGTTACTTTGTCCAAGCTTGGATTGAAGCTCTCCGTTTTGATACATCGCAAGCAATATATCGCTGCCTCCAACAAACTCACCATCAATGTAGCATTGCGGAATCGTTGGCCAATTTGAATATTGTTTGATGCCTTCGCGCACTCTCATATCACTAAGTACGTTGATTGTTGCATATTGGGCGCCGCAAGCATCAAGTATTTGCACGGCGCGACTTGAAAATCCACACTGCGGAAATTGCGGTGTCCCTTTCATAAACAAAATAACTCTGTGATTCGACACAGCTTCATCAATGTAATCTTTAACTTGCGTATCCATAATGATTTAATCTTCCTAACTTGGATGTATGTTCAACGACCAATAATGTTATGAGGCAATGCTTTGCCACTGTTCGGGGGTGTATGTTCTCAAGGAAAGCGCGTGGATGGCAGACTCCATTTTGTCTCCCAGCCCTGTGTAAACTAGCCGATGCTGCTCGATCATCGATTTTCCTGCAAACTGCGAGCAAACGACAGTCGCTTCAAAATGGCGTCCGTCGCCAACGACATCCGCGGAGGCGCCTGTCAGACTTTCCTCGATCCACTGTTTAACGTTTTCTGGTGTAACCATAGACTATATTTCAGTAAAAACAATACTTTCAACAATTATACATTCACACGATTATCTTAATTTCTTTTACTGCAAGCTGCTTTTTTTGACACAAGTCAATTTTGAATTTTCGAAATTATTCAAATTCCAGTTGACTTTCAGCAAAACCAAGGCCGAGGCATGCTAACTGAATACAAACAGGCTTTGAACCTGGTTTACTCGAATCAAATCCCTCATTTGATCCGGGACGTTCTCAAAAATGATCTTTTTATCAAGTTTGCTGGCCATTTCTATCCAAACCAGACACAATGCGATCGCAGAACTATCGACAGATTCAACATTAGACCAATTAATCCGCACTTTCGAACTCAATGATTGGAAACTGTGAATTTGTCTGTAAAGTTTGCCGACGGTTCCATAATTTATGACTCCGCTCAGGAATATGGTTCCATCAGAAGCATATTCAATCCCAGCTTCGGTCACGTCAGGCGTCGCCATTATCCCTCTGTGGTTTCACGAAAGAGAAACCCTCCAATAAGATCTTCGAAGCTAAATGCCGACTGCGTAAATTCGAGCTCGTCACCGTTTTTGAGATAGATTTCTTCTCCACCTTGATCCAGCCCAATGTATTGGGCGCCAAGCAGTCCTGCCGTCAAAATTCGAGCGCTGGTATCAATTGGAATGCTCGAATAATCCTCCTCGATTGACATCTCCACCCGTGCATTGAAGTTTTCCATATCGATTGAAATCGCTGAAACCCGACCAACACTGACTCCAGCGATCGTTACCGGCGCTTTGAGCGCCAGCCCGCCGATGTTTTCAAACCGGGCATAAATCTTGTAATTTCGATCAAGGTTAAACACACCGGAACTATCGACTCGGAAAGCAAGCATGACTACAGCGAGAATACCACCTAGTACAAAAAGCCCTACTAAAAATTCGATGGATTTTCGTTTCATCTAAGTCGTGTGGGGGTGGCTGACTGAACTTTGCCTTGAGCAGTAATTTAAATATACCACAGTTCGCCCAATCGCTGACCCTTTGAAGCGATTGCCAAGGTCAAACTGACATGACTAATAAATCAAGAAATATTAGTGATATCAGATCGATAAATATGTGAGCGACAAAAATGCATTACTCATTTCGCAAATACTGAAGGGGGCGATGCTGCAGTGCCTGCCATATTCCGGTAATGCCCAAGGCACACGATATGATCAGTCCAACAATGACCGTATAAACAGCCGAAGAAACAACAAAATACCAATCCCATCCCATCAGTGTATAGACGATCGCCCAGGAACCGATGGCTCCGATAACAATAGCAATCAGCGCTGCAACTCCACCTTGAATCAGATATTCGAGTGAAAATGCAGTGAGTATGTATTGACGAGACGCACCGATTGTTTTAAGAAGAACGCTTTCATAAGCTCGGCGTCTATTTTCTGAAATTATGATGCCGGCGAGCACTAGAATTCCAGCGATGATCGTCAGCCCGCTGATTCCACGCGCCGCGCCGCGCCCTCGAATCATGAGCTCATTCACGCGATTCAACGCATCTTTTATTCGAATCACTGTAACGTTTGGAAAAGCGCTGGCAACGGCTTCTTGCAATTCGAATTCACTGTCCTCTGGCACGCGAGCTGTCCCAACACTGGAGTGCGGAATACTTCGCAGCGGTTCCGGAGACAGCATGATGGCAAAGTTCAGCTGCATGGAACGCCAGTCCAAATCACGCACATTGTGAACGGTACCGGTTATCTCTCGGCCTAAAATGTTCATTGTTATGGTGTCACCGATTCCGACATCAAAACCTCGCGCAACATCAATATGAATTGAAAGCAGGGGTGGGCCATCGTAATTTTCCGGCCACCATTCGCCATCAACGATGGCGCCTGCATCTCGTGCCTTTGCAGTGTAGGAAAATGTGCGCTCACCGTCGTCATCGATGATCCACTCACTGCTTTCATCTACCAAAGCATCGATCGGATCCATCCCTTTAATTTTTGTAATACGGCCGGGAATATATGGCAGAATGTCTAGATCTTGAACGCTATTCGTATCCAGCAGGAGCTGGTTGAACTCTTCAAGTTGTGCGGACTGAATGCCGACAAAGAAAAATGAGGGCGCCTTCTCAGAAATAAGACCTGTCATCTGTCGGTCAAGATTCGTGGATACCATGGCTGTTATCACCAGTACAGACAATCCCAAACCCACTGCCAGCACAATGTCTGAAGTTGCTGCTCCTGGTCGATGCAAATTGGCGATCGCCAATCGAGCCGCGGGGGAACGCAATCCATGCACTTTTTGTGATATTTTGATTAATGCGAAACTAATTGCTCGAAAGATGATCCAAGCCCCCGAGATTCCGAGGATAAACCATACGGCGAAATTTCTCTCAACAGCGCTGACAACCACGATTGCGGCGAGCAGCAGCGCAATCCCGATAGAAATCACAATGTAAATCCATGAAGCAGATTGTGATTCATTGGTCACAACATTTCGAAATAGCGCTGCCGGTCGAGTTTCCAAAGAACTCGCAAGCGGCCACAAACTAAACAAGAAAGCGGTCAGCAAGCCATAAGTGATGACAAGCGCGGCAATTTGCGGAGTAAATACAATTGAAATGGGGATCGACAAGAATGCTTCAAGGCTTGCTGCACTCAAAAAGGAAACTGCTACTCCGGCAATCATGCCCAGCCCTACTCCAATGGCCGCCAACAGCGTAATCTGAATCAAATAAACCCGCATGATTAATCGAGTTGGCGCTCCAACACACTTCAAAATGGCAATTGTAGATAATCTGCTGCTCATGTAGGCGCGCACGGCGTTGCTGGCGCCCACGCCCCCAATTAGCAGTATTGCAAGTCCGGCGAGTGACAACAGAACCCCGAGACGTTCTACAACTTCCGTCAGTTCGGGTGATGCATTTTGAAAATCTCTTACATCCAAATGCGGGTATTGCTCTTCAATTTGACTTCGAAGTTCATTTAAAACATCGCTATTGGGCAATCTTATGCGGTAATCAAAGTAACTGCGGCTTCCAAATGCCACGAGGCCCGTGTCTTCCAGCGTGTCCCGATGAATGACGACGCGTGGCCAAAATGCAAAATCACCAGAGCTGCCAATTCGGTCCGGTTCATTTTCAATAATGCCTCGAACCTGAAATTTAGAATTGCCTAGTGTAATTTGATCGCCAAATGACGCGTTGCCAGACTCAATAATCGATGCATCGACAATCGCTCCTGGAAGACCATCTGACTCTGCCAAAGCATCGAACAATGCAACATCATCGAAAATTTCGAACTGTCCATACAAAGGATAAAAATCATCAACGGCTTTTAATGAAACGAGAAGGCTGTTTTCTAGATTCTGCGCACGCATCAGCGTACGCAATTCAACATATTTAGTAATAGATTCTGCATTCGCACTCAGCAGCTGCAGTTGCTGGTCGGAAAGATCTTGGAATTGTTGTCCGATGGCAAGGTCACCACCGAGAAGAGTCCTGCCATCGCGCTCTATGCCATTGAGCAAGCTCGATGAGATCGTCGTCACAGCGGTGATTGCAGCAACACCTAAGGCTAAACAACTAAAAAATATCCAGAATCCACGATACCCGTGACGCAGTTCACGCAATGCGATCGTAAATGAATTTTTCAACATGTGCAATTAAACCGTATTCGAAATGATTTGACCGTCGGATAACTCTACAAGCCGTTGATACCTCTGAGTCATATCAGTTTGATGTGTGATTAAAATTAGTGTCGCATTTTTCTCGTCGCATTTTTCAAACAGCAACTGCATGATTTTTTGGCTGTTGGCTTGGTCAAGGTTGCCCGTTGGTTCATCGGCAAGGATGACATCCGGCTCCGAGATTAAGGCTCGAGCAATTGCGACGCGCTGTTGCTCCCCGCCAGATAACTGGCTTGGATAGTGGTTTGATCGATCTCTAAGACCCACTGTTGCCAGTTCCGCTTCCGCTCTCTCAAGAGCATCGACATTTCCTGATAGTTCCAGTGGAATTGCGACATTTTCAAGCGCTGTCATTGTCGGGATCAAATGAAACGACTGGAAAATTATTCCAACATTTTTTCGACGATACCTGGCCAAACTGTTTTCATTGAGTTGATTCAACTCATGCCCGGCGACTTTTACTTTGCCTCTTGTGGGTTTTTCCATGCCGCCAATTATCATCATAAGACTGGTCTTGCCAGCACCTGAAGGCCCTGAAATAACAACGCTTTCGCCTCGAGATACATCGAGATCAATGCCTCTTAGAATTTCAACCGGACCTGCCTGACTTTCCAAAACCAACCATAGGTCTTGAAGTGAAATCACTTTATTTGAGGAATTTTTCACTCTTCTGTATACTCCGAACTTATATAAAGTTACATGTTCTTTTCTAGAGTAAGATATAGAGCCAATATCTCAAAATACAAGCAGTTTTTTGATATAAATGAAAAGCAATTAAACCAAAAATTAATTCATGGAAGTTGATAACATGTCAAAATTGTTTGCGCTATCTACACGAATTCATTTCATAGTTTTAACAATTCGGAGAATGTTATCTACTCTTAATTTCATACGCATTCCGCGTAAGGGGGTAAAGTATATGGTGATTCGCTCATCCATACTTGCCCGGTGTCGATTACTTTTGCCTGCAGCTATCGTATTAGCATTTGGGGGCATTAGTCATTCTGCGCTGGCGCAAGTCAACCTATATGAACAAACCGTCAACATAGCAAGCTTTGGTGGCAGTTACACTCGCAGTCAAATGCTTGCGTTCGTCCGACCTTGGGAAGCTTCAACAGGCAAGGTCGCGAACATGCATGACTACAATGGTGGTTTAGCTGAAATCAGAAGTCAAGTTGCATCTGCCAACGTCATTTGGGATGTTGTTGACATGGAAAAATACAATTTGATTTCTGCATGTAACGACGGCTTACTCGAGCCCGTAGATTCCTCATTGTATGAAGATGGCTCCGACGGCACGCCTGCAAGCGAAGATATTGCCGAAGAATATCGAGAAGATTGCGGCTATCCGAACGTTATTTGGTCTACGGTAGTAGGTTACAACGATGACGCCTTTCCAAATGAAAAACCCGATAGCATTGCCGACTTTTTCAATATCGATCAATTTCCTGGGAAAAGAGGGCTTCGTCGGGAACCTCAAGGTCTGCTCGAGTGGGCATTGATCGCAGACGGCGTTGCCGCCAGCGACCTCTATTCAACGTTGGCTACGGCAGAAGGTCTGGAACGAGCATTTGATGTAGCATCCAGAATTAAGCCTTACATTGTTTGGTGGAGTACCGGTGACCAACCAGCAAAAATGCTGGCAGGAGGCAATGTAGTCATGTCATCCGCTTGGAATGGGCGACTTTATGGGCCAATTGTCGATGACAATGCACCACTGAAGATTATCTGGGACGGTCAAATTGTCGAAACTGACTATTGGGCGATCCTCAAAGGATCACCTAGAATCGCAAATGCAAAAGATTTTATACGTTTTGCGCAGCGTACAGAAAATTTAGCAGCCCAAACAAATTACATTTCGTACGGTCCGGTACGAAAGTCATCGCAAGCACTGATTGGCGATAAAGTAAAACCATATCTTCCTACTTCCAATCTGGAACGTGCAATTCGGGTTGATTCACAGTGGTGGGCTCAAAATATGGGCAATGTCGGCGAACTATTCGAAGAATGGTTGAAGCCAAAAACCGAAGATGTCGATCGCGCAGTTCGCTTCTAAAGATGGGAGGATAAAGATTTATGAATGGTCCACAAATTGACAAAACTATATTTTGGGTTTCTTTAATTGTAATATTAGGCCTAGTCGGCCCTTTAATCATTGCGCCAGAAGCCGGGCAGGAATTGCTTGGCGGATTACTCGGTCTTACCACAGGTAAGCTGGGTTGGTCCTATCTCTGGTTCACTATTCTCGCATTCGGTGTGCTGGTTTATTTCGCTACGGGTCGATTTTCACATGTGAAATTCGGCGGCCCGGATGCGGAACCAGAATTTTCATTGCCCAGTTGGATTGCAATGTTGTTCTGCGCAGGAATCGGTGCTGCGGTGCTGTATTGGGGAACCATTGAATGGGCATACTATTACACAGGTCCACCGCTTGGAATTGAGGCAGGCAGCGAAAAAGCTGCTGAATTCGCGGCGATGTACGGTATGTTCCACTGGGGATTTACTGCCTGGGCGGTTTACTGCATTCCTACACTGCCGCTTGCTTATCTTCTGTGGAATCGCAAACGATCCGTACTGCGATTATCCGCTGCCTGTGAAGGCGTAATTGGCAAAAAAGCAGCAAATGGACTGGTCGGAAAAGTCATCGACATCCTGTTCATGTTCGGACTGATTGGCGGTGTTGGCACATCCATGGGACTTGGAACACCAATGCTGTCCGCGGGAATTGCCGAACTGTTCGGCGTCGCCCGTGACTTCACGCTTGATGTAATCGTGGTTATCATTTGGGCAATTATTTTCGGCATGAGCGTTTACTCCGGTCTGGAAAAAGGAATTAAACGACTCAGTGACGTCAACCTGATTTTGATTATCGTTGTTCTAGGGTTTACGTTCCTGTTCGGGCCGACTGTCTTCATGATCAGCACTTTCACCAATAGTGTTGGACTTTTGGTTCAGAACTTCATTTACATGAGTTTCTGGATGGACCCAATCTCCAAAGGTGGTTTTCCAGAAGGCTGGACGATCTTCTATTGGGCATGGTGGATTGCTTATGCACCGTTTATGGGATTATTTGTAGCGAGAATCTCCAGAGGACGCACGATACGACAATTGATCGTGGCGGAAGTCGTCGGCGGCACCATGGGATGCTGGATTTTCTTCGCAATTCTTGGAAACACAAGCATGTATTTTGACCTGAACGGAATCGTGCCGATTTCTCAAATTCTTTCTGATGTTGGCGCACCGGAAGCGATCATCGCTACCATCGTAGCCCTGCCAATCGGAACGGTCATTTTGGTGATTTTTGTTGTTCTCGCTTTCATATTTGGAGCGACGACTCTGGACTCATCCGCTTTTACTCTAGCGGCCGTGGCGACTAAAGAACAGAAAGGCGAGATGCAAGAGCCAGCTCGATGGCATCGTCTGTTTTGGGCTTTCATGTTGGCCGGCGTTTCACTTAGCTTGATGTACTTGGGAGGTTTAAAACCACTTCAGACTGCTTCAGTTGTCGTGGCCTTGCCGCTCATGGGTGTGCTGGTCATCATGGTCTTGTCATTTAAAAATTGGCTTATTGAAGACTACGGAGACGGCAAAGAGATTACAAGCGAAGTTGTAGTGAGTGAGGCAAAGAAAAGCTAAACTTATCTAATCAACGGTTTGAATTTAGTTTCAGCACTGATCAAACAGACTGAAATTAAAAAGCAACGAACTAGCCTGGCTGGGATCTGTCTTATCAGGTTCCAGCCGGGCTAATATTTTTGGACTTTAGTTGACGATCAATCTTGCCAGTCATGCAACACGAGCAAATGAACCTGTCCGAAAAGAAAAACACGGCTTTCAAATCCTTTGTTCTGTGTTTAATTTCCATTTGCATGTCACTTGTTGTCCAATTGCCAGTTTACGCAGAACAACCGGTCCGAATCATTGCAATCGGCGATAGTTTAATCGCAGGCCACGGACTCGAAACCAAAGATGGATTTACAGTACAACTTGAAAACGCACTCCAAAAACGAGGGCATTTGATAAACATTGTAAATTCTGGAGTTTCCGGTGACACTACGCATGGAGGACTGTCGCGGCTCGAGTGGGTGCTTTCTGAACCTTACGATGCAGTCATTTTGCTTTTGGGGTTCAATGATGCATTTCGAGCAATTCCTACAGAATTGATTCGTGAAAACTTAACTGAAATCATTAAAAAAATCCAATCCAGAAAATTGCCTCTGCTACTCGCCGGGGCTCGAGCGCCCCGCAACCTCGGTACGGAGTATGTCGAAAAATTTGATGCGATTTATTTGGATTTAGCCAAGGAATTTGACGTGGTTTTTTACCCATTTTTTCTAGAAGGTGTGGCAACAGACCCAAGCTTGAATCAGGATGACAGGATACATCCGAATGCAGACGGTGTCAGACTCATCGTCGAACAAATATTGCCTTACGTCGAAGAATTGATTATGAGAGTCAACGCTGTGAACACATAATACGATTCGGCTCAAAAAACTGTTTTACTATAATAACGCTGTTTAAACTCATCAGAGAATCAAAAAAAATTCAATAGAAATATGAACTCAATTCGATCCAGGTTCGTTCCTGTACTTCTTGCTGCGCTGATTGCACTTACACTTGCAACGATGTCCGGCTGTGGTGACCGCGCTAAACGAGCCAAAAAAGATACTCCAGTTGGAACACCAGTGCCGGATACACCTCGAGAACATTCTGGTGCAGGAACTCCTTTGCTGTTATTTGGAGGCGGCAGTCGAGGCCGACCAGGCGAACACGATGAACTCTATCAGGAATATCTTATCTGGAAAGAGTGGCAGCAATATAAAAAATACAAAGAGTGGACTGAACAACAAAGACAAGATGAGGAACAACAGAGCCGAAATGAGGAGCCAGACAATACAGCAGAAGAGTAAAATGGTAAACTAAACCAATCTCTGGAATCTGGACTGATCGCTCTGTAAATTACCAGAATCAGCATTCAATTGTTCGTCTTCCCCGCCTAGTTGGCAAATACAGCTTCAGCTTCTTCATCATCAATGAGAAACAAAGCATACTTTTGATTTGAATCAACTCAGCTAAGATTCACTTCTCGCTGTACGATTTCAGAATCTTTCACTTGACTCAACTCCATAGAGTCAAACATCAAAACTAGAGCGTTGGCATCTACCTGCCTGATATTCAAAAATATTACTTGCCTGATTTACTTTTGGGGATTATATATTTAACTACACAAGATAAGAATGATTCTTATTTGCAAGTAGGCTATAAAAATTAGGGCTTATATACTTAACTACACGGATATCATTGAACACCGAATTCACTTATCGCACCTGTACCATTTAATACTCCCTGATTCATTAGAATTAGGGAGTGAAACCACCATACGCTTTCGGATTCAAGTAATTTTCAAACAATGCGCAGACATACCTCTTTTGCGGGCTTGTACCGCTGTGTCTGAAATGACTTTGCTGTGTTGTGATGGAGTGGAGACAATCGTTTGCGAGTTTCTTCGCGCAACATCGTCCATGATTCGCGGAATCTGACCGAATTCCAGTGTCGGAAGTTCTTCAAAATTCCCAACGACAGGCTTCCGACGTTCAAAACTAGATGGTGAGATACACCTTTTCCCCAATTCTGATTGGAACGACGGCAAGAGACTCTCTCAAGCCAGTACAACCTGTCAAATAGGAGCCCGTGAGCAGTGCGTATCAGCCATATCTTGAGACAAGGTCCCTTCTAACATTCTCCCCGTGTCCTTCAAATGGCTCCCACGTGATCTCAACATGCAAATTGGGATATTTATTTATGCAGGCTCACGCGGTGAGCCACACCACTTGGATAATGGTCATGTAAGTGAAACAAAAGGACTTCATTGCTCAGTTGCACAGATGACAGCAGGCGCCAAACCGACCTATCGTACTATTCGCTACCGTATTCACGCGAATTCCCGAAATAAGTACCGGCAGATGTACGGCCTTGCAGGCGCCTGCCGTTACGCCTGGAACCACTTTGTCGGCAAACTCCGTGACGAATATACCCTTTCTGGTCATTGCCGGTTCGGTTTCGTCGAGATTTCAAGACAGTTCACTTTGCTGCGTCGCCATTGCGAGCCATGGCTGCAGGACTATTCGTGTAACATCGTGCGTTATTCGCTCAAACCGATTGAAGTCCAGTATCGGAAGTTCTTCAAACATCCGGATGAAGGGCTTCCGAGATTCAAGGCCAAATGGCGCGATCCACCCTCATTTCCGATCGTGCTCGGACAGACGGCAAGGCTTGACGGGCAGTGGCTGCACATTCAAAAGATCGGATATGTCCGGTTGACCGGATCCAATCCCTACCCGGACGGCATCGTAAAAACCGGTACCGTCAAGGAAGAAAATGGCAAGTGGTACGCGTACATCGTTTATGCGGTCGATACCGGTATGAGTCTGAAAGCAAACGAAGCGGTCGGAATTGATCGCAACGTTGGACAGATTGCGTTATCGGATGGAACGATCTACCATGCCCCGGACATTAAGAGGAAGGAACGACGCAGGAAGCGCTACCAGAGAATGTTGGCCCGGCGGCAGAAACCGGTGCGCAAAAAAGGCATAAAAGCTTCTGGACGTTATCTGAAAGCACGCCGACTGGCCGCTCGGGCATCACAGAACATCAGGCAAGTCAATGACAACTGGACGCATCAGGTTTCGCGCCAGATTGCAGACCGATATGCGATGGTTTATCTGGAGGATTTGAAAACAAAGAACATGACCAGGTCTGCCAAAGGAACGGTGAAAGAACCCGGCAGGAATGTCAGGCAGAAAAGCGGGCTGAACCGCTCAATACTGAAGACCGGCTGGTACAAACTGGAACAGGCGCTTGCTTGCAAAACGACGATTCACAAGGTGGCGCCGCATTACACCAGTCAGCGCTGCAACCGCTGTGGAACGACAGACCGCAAGAATCGCAAGACGCAATCTGAATTCAGGTGCGTGAGTTGCGGTCATTTGGACAATGCAGACATTAACGCTGCAAGAAACATACTCGCCTTGGGGATTGGGGAGAGTCTAAACGGACGCGGAGAAGGACGGAGTCCTTCGGTGAAACGTCAAAAAGAACTTGACAGGGCACCTCATTTTGCGTTGTGTAGTTAAGTATATAAGTCCCTTACTTTTATCACGAGAATATAAAGACTCGTTCTTGGCAGTTGAGTCATTCAATTCACCAATGCGGCCTCAGACACCAACTTTTTAACAAGCTGAATTGGAACTGACTCGAGTTTGAGAGGGAGGCAGGGCAGAAACGCAAAGTCAGCTCTACGTTTCGCAACCTGACTGCTGCCGACCGAATTTCTGTGCTTTAAATCGTTAACCTTTCGTATAGCAGATCGAGTACGTTATCGGGCTGATAGAGTCCCTCGTCTACATTGGATGCTAGAACAACTGAGATCTCAGAATGTTGGCCTTCTCCTCGAATGATGACTTGGAACTGTTCTTCCACGCGAACATTTTTCGCCCTCTTCCAGAATTGCCATTTCCTCTTTTTCTCGGTTTTAGCCGTATGAAAAGACACGTACATGATGCCTGCGCTTCGATTCAGATCGATGATGCTCATTCCAGATGCGCGGATAATTTTACCCACGCGGTCCCAAGTAGAGTTAAAGCTCTCAAGCACTAGTATTTTTCGCTGACCATCATTTTCAACAATCTGTTTCTTGCTGCTTGGAACTTCCGCGACAACCGGAGCAGAAGCATAAGGGTCGGAATCATGTTCATACAGCGTCAGCATATAGAGCCTTAGTCGCTTAAAGAAATCCTCACCCGCATCATAATTGACTTCTACACCATCAAAGGTCAAGCCAGCGATTTCAGTTATTGAGTTGCCCACTGGAATTAGCTGTATGGCATTGACTGAGCCTGAGTATTCTTTAAATCCAACTCTCTGCAAGAAACTAGGCAGCTCTTCAACGGGAATATTTTCAACTTTAAACTTCCATTGCTCGAAGTCTTTTTCCGTGATTTCGAGCCCCATCTCCAAGAGAATTTCAGATAGATGATCCCATACAGACTCGATGTCATCACGAACCTGCACGCGAACTGTTCCCTGGTCGGTACGCAAGGTAATGACTTTGAAAAGACCCTGTCCTTCATCGCGGGCTCTTTTATACTCCTCAGGTGTTACCCCAACTCCTTGATCTGCATCGTAAAACTTTTTGAATTCTTCAAACGCTATCCAACTTTCATAATTTCGAAACTGCTCACGCGGGATTTCGTCAACCGGACGTTGGGAAGGATCAAGCTCTCGAGGAAGCTGAAATTGAGTATTTTCAGGCAATGGCGTTAAATCGGGTGGCACTTCAAGTGGGTCGAGCACGGCAGAAGGCGTTAACAGTGATAAACCTTTACCGCCAAAATCAGCACATCCACCCAGTATTAAGGAAAGTGCAGCAACGATTGGAATTAACTTCGTCAAAGGTTGCTCGATGTTCGATTTATCGACACTGTGGGCGGTAAATTGAAATAGTGACTTGAATTTCAACATTTTCGGGTCCGGATATAAATATGTTCGTTCGGGTTGGACAAATTTTGAACAGCTTTGTTTTTACAATTGAGAGTTCATTTAAGCAATAATCAAAAAAAGATATTGCAAATTTTATTGTTTTGAACTGAACTAAGCTATTTTAAACGATTATCAAGCAACAATTTAGAACGCTTGAATGAGTTATCGGTTCAGATATGAACTGACTCTGTCCAAATATGCAATTTGGTTAGTATATTAGAATCTCATATTTTGCCATTCTACATCCTGGACAGAACCGCGATCTCAGGATGTCTAGAACGAAGTTTGGTCCCTGTGCTCTTCGCGGGCTGGATTCTACCTCACTTCAAGGCCTCGCGGTCATGCTTCAATTTCTGCACCCGTTGATTCTGCTCTAAATCACCAATGCGGTTGTTCAAGGTGAAATCAACTGGCTCTAACGACATTTTCAAGCTGTAGCTGACCAACAATCGACTAGATGAATCCGTCCAATTGGTACTACCCCGAAAAAGTAGAGACGCTTAAGTGACAGAGCAACCTTAACAATTCGAGGAAAATTGAAGATCAGCGAGTGAATAATTCAAAAGAATTGAAGGCGCATATTTTACTAGGTCAGGACCAAACTGGATCAATATATACGGATTTCGGCTAACGCTGAACCGATCTGACGTGATCAACTGCAGCTAGATCATCCAGTAAATTGCCTTAATTGCTTGTTACATTGCGTGGTGACAGATTTTTTGACCGAACTCTTCAAGTTAAAACATGTTTGTGTTTTTTTATTGAATACGGTGTGTTTCTCGAGGTCAACATTTTTTACTTTGAATGGCAGTCCGGCTAAAGTTCGGATTCTTTGTGATCATACCAAAGCAGATAGACCATCGATTCCGAACCCCACCGCAATGGCCGGTCGAACGACGTCTGAATCTGGGTTAAAGTTCGGATACGTCGACGATTCGAGCTAACTCGCTTCTTCCAAACTTGAATATTGTCAATTGACTTACTACTGAGTTTTTGTTGACGAGTAGTAGATAATGAGCAATCAATCAAAGCTTTGATTTGAAGTGGATACATTCAAACGAATCTATATGGATATATGCGTGGAAGGTAGTTGTAGTGCTAGAACCACTAGGAAATTTAGAAAAAGTGGAATTACGTGATGTTTGGGAATCCGAACCAAGAGAGTTTACACCGCGGCTTGCTAAAGAAGAAGGCATTCGAATTCTGGGGGAGGCTATCAAAGTAGATCTAGTACTCGAAGCGCAGGAAAAAGATGTAGGTCCATTTAAAGCAGACATCCTCTGTAAGGATACGGACAACGATAGTTGGGTACTGATTGAAAATCAATTGGAGGGTACTGATCACAGGCATCTTGGACAATTATTAACCTATGCGGCAGGGACACGCAGTTACTGTCGTCTGGGTAGCTGCAACATTCACGGATGAGCATCGAGCAACACTGGGTTGGTTGAACGAGATCACTGATGATCGTTTTCGATTTTTCGGTCTTGAGATCGAACTTTGGCGAATTGGGAATAGTCCTGTTGCACCGAAGTTGAATATAGTTTCAAAGCCAAATGACTGGAGCCGCTCAGTGTCGCAATCAGCAAAGCGGATTTCAGACGAACCTCTCAACGAATTACAAGAAACACAATTACGTTATTGGACTAAACTGAAGTCGACACTAAATAATAAGGGGAGTTCTATTCTCTCTAGAAAGCCTTTGCCTCAACCTTTGACTACCTACGGAATCGGGCGATCAGGCTTCCAACTCGCCGCAACAATCAATACCCTTGAACATAGACTCAGTGTTCAATCAAGTATGTATGACGACGATGCGAAAATTTACTATCAACTCTTATTTCAAGAAAAAGAGGAAATTGAAGAATCAATTGGAGCGGGGCTTGAATGGATGGAGTTACCCGAAATAAAATCCTCTCGAATTGAACTTTCCAAACAAGGATAAGATCCAAAAGGCGAAGAATCTTGGCCGATTCAACATGAATGGTTCATTGAGACACTGGAGAATTTTGAAAGAACCTTTCGAAATAGAGTTAAAGCACTCAATTCTGGAGATTGGAACTTTGAAGACGGTGATATTACTTGACTATTTCTATAACGGTATGCGATTTCGATCAAATTTTAATTGTTCCAAGTAATGTTTGCGATTCGTATTGAGCGTTTGCATGCGCTCCTTCATCAACGTAGAAAGCTAAAGTTCAAACGACGATCAATAAACAGCATCAACAATCCGGTCAACGATGCCATCAAGTTCATCCAGGTTTCGATAGTCAATACGAATGTGTCCTTTATTGTTTTGGTCGCGAATTGAAACCCTAGCTCCAATGTGATCAGACAATTGAGTTTCAAGTACGCGCATGTCGACGTTGTCCGATACTGGTGGTTTGTTTGTCGTTTCTTTGGCTTCTTTCCAGCTTTTCACCAAACGTTCTGTGGCTCGAACACTCAATGCCAGATTGACAACTCGCTGTGCGGCGCGAATTTGGTCTTCTCCGGTTAAACCCAATAGAACTTTAGCGTGTCCGACTTCCATCTTTCCGACTTTTAACATTTCAAGAACAGGTTCGGTTAAATTTAACAGTCGAAGCTTGTTAGAGACGGCAGCGCGTGATTTGCCGATTGTCTGTGCCAATTCGGAATGAGCCAAGGAAAACTCATCGACCAAACGTTTCAACTGACTCGCTTCTTCAACCGGGTTTAAACTTTCTCTTTGTATGTTCTCGATTAATGAAATTGCCAGCGCAGCCTTGTCCGTTACGTTTCGCACAATAATAGGTACGTTGTGTAAAGGAACCCGCTGCGCAGCTCGCCACCTACGTTCACCAGCGATAATTTCATAGCGATCATTCCCTTTTGTTCGCACGACGATGGGCTGAATGATGCCGTGCTCGCGGATTGAATCCGCCAATTCCTGCAATGCTTGATCATCGAATTCAAACCTAGGCTGAAATGGACCTGGTGAAATAAATTCTATAGCAATAGAACGCACATCTTCATTTGACGAGTCAAGAAACTCCAGCGATAAATCAAGTGAGCTTTTTTGTCCAATTTTTCTTGATCGTTGCATAAATTTGATCCACAAATTAGGAAATGACTTAGAAGCTAATTTTATTTGGACAATTTAACCTGTCGTCGTCATTGATCAGTCGTTTGAAATCGAATCAACCCGTGCAGAATAGTATCTTTCTTTCAATCGGTGATTTTGAAAATTGCTTCTGATTAATCCTGAATTGAAATCATGCGGTTGATTGAAATGATTCAAAGTCTGTCTTTCGCTTTAGAATCACTAGATGCCTCTGCGTTTTCAGCATAGGAACTTCAATTTGTTCAACTGCACATATGAACTGATCATCCAATTCATCCAATTCTTCGTTCGGAAAGTGACCTTTCATCGCAAGAACACAACCACTTGAAGCCAACAAATGATGAACCATTTTCATTATTGACCGGAGTGATGACAACGCGCGCACAACGACTGTATCATATTGATGCTGAACAGTTAATTCTTGTACTCTGCGATGTACGACATGAACATTCATAATTCTGAGAGTGGCAGCTGCGTGTCGCAGAAACTGGGATTTCTTTTCGCTGGAATCTACTAAATCGTATTGTCGTTTTGGATGAATGAGGGCTAACGGTATTCCCGGGTAGCCATTCCCGCTGCCGATGTCGATCACACGACTGCCATGAACATATTGCGCTACCGAAAGACTGTCCAAGATATGTTTGGTCACGATTTCTTTCGGTGCAGAAATCGCGCTCAGATTGCACACTTTATTCCACTTTAACATCAGTTCAGCGTGGTCAATCAATTTCACTACGATTGCATCAGAAACTGATAGCTGGAGTTTCTGAAGCCCACGACGAAGATCGCGCCGCATCATCTTTCTAATGTCGTCCTGCATAAAGCCACACCCCCTATCGGTTCAGCGTATAGAGCCGAATTGGCTTGGGCAACTCAAGCGATTTTGCTAACAATCTGTTTTTTCAAATGTATGGAGAGAATTGAAATGGCAGCTGGTGTCATACCAGGAATACGAGAAGCGATCCCAAGAGTTTGAGGGCGGTATTGCTTTAATTTATCTCGCGCTTCATTCGAAAGACCATGAACTTCATCGTAGTCGATGGCATCTGGACACACAATGTTTTCGTAATGTCTTAATTTTTCCGCTGCGCGCTTTTGACGTTGAATGTATCCGGCATATCGAGCTTCAATTTCCAACTGTTCTTTGACCGCCTCATCGTTGACCGGAACACCCGCATCCGGCAACTGCAAAACCATGTCATAGGTGATATTGGAATCCCGCATTAGGTTATACAAGGTTGTATGACCCGTCAGCTTTTTTCCTAGAACTTTACTGCAGTGCTTTTGATTGATTTCTGAGGGAGTAATCTTTGTCTTCTCCAACCGATCTCTTTCAGCTTCAATGCTTTCTCTTTTTTTGCAAAAACAAGACCATCTCTGATCGCCAACAAGATTTAGCTCACGCCCAATTTCTGTCAATCGCAAATCCGCATTGTCTTCCCGCAGTATCAGCCGATGCTCAGCTCTTGAAGTAAACATGCGATAAGGCTCATCCACACCTCGAGTTACCAGGTCGTCAATCAAAACACCGATATATGCTTCATCTCGCTTCGGCCACCAAGCCTGCTCTGACCGACAGAGTTTTGAAGCGTTTATTCCTGCAATCAGTCCTTGACCTGCAGCTTCTTCATAGCCTGTCGTGCCGTTAATTTGTCCTGCCAAGAACAATCCAGGCATTGCTTTGGTTTCCAAACTGGCTTTCAGGTGTCTTGGGTCTAGATAGTCATATTCAATCGCATATCCAGGTCGAGTAAGCACCGAATTTTCAAATCCACGAATTGAACGAACAAATTCATACTGAACATCAAAGGGAAGACTGGTCGAAATTCCGTTCGGATAAATTTCTACCGTATTGAGTCCTTCCGGCTCAATAAATATCTGATGAGAGGTGCGATCAGCAAACTTCACAATCTTGTCTTCAATGGAGGGACAATATCGAGGCCCTACGGATTCAATCGCTCCACCGTACATGGCGGAACGACTCAAAGAGTTGCGAATAATCTCGTGAGTCCTCTCGTTCGTCTGAGCAATATGACAGATAACTTGTTCGGGATGCTCATCAAAATTTCCCAAAAAGGAAAAAACCAGTTTTTCTTTGTCCCCCGGCTGTTCAAGCAGCTGAGTGTAATCTATCGTTCGTCCATCAATTCTAGGTGGAGTGCCGGTTTTGAGACGTTCCACGTGGAACATCAGCTCTCTCAGCCTTGCAGCCAAACGATTGGATGGAGGATCGCCTGCACGACCTCCGCTCTGGTTTTCCAGACCAATGAAAACCTTGCCACCTAGGAAGGTGCCAGTGCACAGGACAACGGCCCCGGCTTCAAGTCTCAGCCCAAAACGTGTTACGACACCTCCCACTACACCATTTTCAACGATTAAGTCCTCCACTTCCTGCTGAAAAAACGTGAGATTGGATTGATGTTCCAACAATTCACGTACGGCAGCTTTGTACAAGGTTCGATCTGCTTGGGCGCGAGTGGCGCGAACTGCAGGCCCTTTTCTCACATTCAATCGTCGAAAATGAATGCCACTACGATCAATCGCTCGGGCCATAACACCATCTAGAGCATCAATTTCTTTGACAATGTGACCTTTCCCAATTCCACCGATCGCAGGATTGCATGACATTTGTCCAACTGTTTCAATACTTTGTGTCAACAAAAGAGTACGACAGCCGGATCGAGCCGATGCCGTTGCAGCCTCGACACCAGCATGTCCGCCTCCGACAATAATCACATCATATTTGAGTGGATGCTTCATTGTTCCTTGGTTTACTCTGAGTGATAGTAGTCAAATTTACCCTGAATATCTTTAGTAAATCGCCACGCTTTGGCAAAAGATAATTTTTCTTCATTTGGAAAGAAAATTTTTGTGTATAGCCCCTCTTTGCGCTCTGATTTCAGTTCCGATAAGACTTCTTGCAGCCGCTCATAACTGACATATACGAAATTTTCTTGTCCCGGGAGCTTGTATTGAATCAATGAATTCCCATTTTCATCTATATCGTAACCAATATCTACAACATATCGATTGAGCGTGCTTCTCGCGGGACGTAACAAGAGCTGCTTTTCATCTTCTAAGCGAACGATCTGAGATTCCAAGGTTTTTGTTTGTTGGTTTTGTGCCTCATATAAGGACTGAAATTTTGACAGCTCGGCGATGCGCACTTGATAAGTCTGCCTTAATTCATCAAGTTCCGCTTGCGTCTCGTTCATGTCTTGCTGCGCCTGATTTTTTACGTCAGTAATCTCAGCAATTTGTTCATTTTTCTGTTGAATTTCACGATCGAACTGTTGCTTTTGCTCCTGCAATTCAGTTAATTCTTCATTTTGCTCCATTATGGTAGTTTGCTGTTGATCTTCGGTCTTGCGCGCTGCAACCAATAACGACTCCAAATTTTTAGTCATTGTCGAGAGTTCTTGCACTCTCTGCGCAGCCTTGACTTGCTGGTCCTTCAATTCAAAAACTTGATCCAATCGCTCCCACAGTTCTTTACGCAATTCAACCGCCTGCCGCGACAAGTCCTTAATGACGCTGCGCTGCTGCGATTGGCTTGTTGTCAATTCAGCTACTTTTTCACCACTTTCTATCGAAAGTTCAAACAATTGCTGTTCTTGAGCTGTTAACTGCTTTTTAAGTACATCGATCTCTTTAATTCTTTCACTTTTGCCCTGTTCCAGTATCGACACCAATAGTTTTTGGCTTTCAAGTTGTGCTAAAAGTTCAAAATGTTGCTTCTCTTGTGCTGCCAATCGCTTTTCAAGTACATCAATTTCGTTGATCCCTTCACTTTTTTCCTGCTCAAGTTTCGATACCAATAGGCTTTGGCTTTCAAGTTGTGCCAACAGTTCACCCTCGGATTTCGAAAGACGCTGAATTTCCAGTTGCTGTTCTTCGTTTATTTCCAAGAGCTGGGCTTTCTTGGTTTGTTCGACAACAAGACCCGAACTACTAAGTTCCAACTGTTCAGTCAGACTTAAGGACTCACTCTCAAGTTGCAGAATCTGTTCCTCGCTTCGTTCTTGCTTCGATTCCAAATCTGCAATTGCTGTCTGTTGTTCTTCACCTAAGACTTGAAGATCAAGATAAGCAAGCTGCAAGCTGTTGTATTGGCTGATTGCCATATCCAGCTGTTGTTCGATATCGGCAAGTTCCTGCAATTTTGCTTCGAAATCTTCCCCCAAACTCGAGAGCTCCGAACTCTTTTCTTCAATTAACTGTTCCAAATCTATGACTGTCGCATTCATTGATTCCATTCGATTCGTCAATTCTGCTCGTTCTGTGCGCATATCCTCCAGATTCTGGTTGAGCTTGTCCACTTCATCAGTCAGAAAGGCTTGCGTTTCATAGAGACCAAGTGTCTCATACTCTAATTCCTGAATACGAGTAGCACGCTGTATCGATATATTCATCAGCTCGTCTCGACGAACTTCCGCCACAGCCAACTTAGCTTTGGTTTCCTCAATAATTTCATTCAAATACGCTGTTTTTTGCTCAAGAGCTTCCTGCGCTTCAGTAGCTTCGCGTTCAGTGATCCTGGCAGACTCAATGCCGCGATTGAGTTCCACATTGCGTAGCATGAACACAACTGAAGAGATCAGAAAAATCATGACTACAACCATCATAATGTCCGTGAATGAAGGCCATACACTTTCGTCAGTATGACTTCCGTCTAGAGCGCGATGAACTCGTAAATCGACAAAACCATCAGTGTGGTACATTGCTACGCCTATCCAAATTCAAAAATTCTCAGTCATTCTCGTCGCGCAGTCGGAAACCAGTTCGCAAAATACTTCTGATCTCGCTCAACAGCTGCATGTTTTGACTCATTACATCACTGAACTTTGCCAACGTCTCGCCCTGTAATTGATTTGCCGATAGAAATTCTCCGAAAACCTTATTGAAATTAGCAAATGTCTCCGCTGATTCGGACAACATCTCCTGCAGCATTCGCTCGGGTGACCGTGTTGCTGCCTGATACTTCGGAATTAGGGCGGTTGCGGTAATGTGTTCGATTTGACCCAAAACGTAAGATTGCGTATCCAATAATTTAAGGTAAAAATAGCCAAACAGAAAATACGCAAGTATCGCTGTCATAGTCGTGGACAACGCAGTGGACATTCCGTGAAAGACAACATCGATGCCTCGCATGCTCTCGGTGTCAGAGATCGCAGTTGAAGCGCCAATCAACGCTACTGTTAACGATACGATGGTTCCGAATACACCAGTTAAAATCAAAATGTTGTTGATAAATTTAACAAAGCTGGTACGACTCGTTTCCTGCGCCAGCAAAGATGCGGCTAATGCATTGTGGTTGATTTCTGTGCGAGCGCTAAAGAAATCATAAATGGTTTGAATACGCTGCCCAATTATTGAGTTGTCTGAAACTTGCGCAATACCTGTTTCCAGGTCAGCATGCCTTAAGATATGAGAAAAGGTCGCAAGCGCATGTTCTTCCTTTCGGTAAAGCAAATACAATCGAACCAACTGCAATATGCCAAAAAAGAACAGAGCTAAGATGGCTCCATTTACAACCCAGCCAACCGCTGTAAGTTGATTTTGGACATACAACGCCAATAAATACTCAGATTGCCAGACGGCAAGGACTACTACTGCGAGCAGTACGACTGACATTTGAATAAGTACTTGGGTAGAGCGGAACTTGGAACTTAATTTTGGCATTGCAGTTTTGACTATTCTATTATTATTGCGTTACGTATTCATTAAAATGGGATCATTTGCCAATACAAAAATTGGCAAAAATCTCTCCGAGCAGATCGTCAGCAGATATATTGCCCACGATTTGTCCGAGAGCCTCCATCGCATCCTTTAGATCTTGAGCTGCGAGCTCACCGGCACTCGCTTCCACCAGTGCGTTGCTGGCCTGAACAACAAACTCCCTCGACGTTCGAATTGCCTGCAAATGTCTTCTGCGGGCCAGTATCACCCCTTCTTCAGTTTTATCGTATCCAGCAAGCTTGCAGATAGTTTCACGCAGTTTGTAAAATCCTGATCCGTTCAATGCAGATACCCTTATATTTTGATAGATGTTTGGTTTGAAGACAAAGTTTTCATCCAAATCTATTTTGTTCCACAAAATGACCAAATTCGACGCATTTAGTTCCCGCAGATTTTGTCGGTCCACTGTCTGCACGCCCAGCTGGCAGTCGATCACGTAAAGCACTATGTCCGCTTCTGCGAGAGCGTTCCACGTTCTTCGGATTCCTTCCTTTTCGGCATAATCATCGCTTTCGCGAAGACCTGCGGTGTCAATCAGTCGAACTGCAAGACCATCCAAGTCAATCGTAATGTCAACGGTATCTCGAGTTGTGCCAGCGAGCGGCGCTACGATTACTCGGTCCTCACCGGATAGTCGGTTCAGCAAACTTGACTTGCCTGCGTTGGGCAAGCCTGCGATCACGACGGAAACTCCTTCCCGCAAAACACATCCCTGAGTGGACTGCGTGAGCAAATCGTCTAAATCACGACGAACTTTCTCCACGGAATTGAGGAGATGTAAATCACTTAGAAAATCAATCTCTTCTTCTGGGAAGTCTATCGCAGCCTCAACGAACATTCGAATCTGAAGCAGCTGCTCTTGAATGTCGTGAATTTTTTCTGAAAACTCACCGCGTAAGGAGCACATGGCGGAACGCGCAGCAGCGGCAGTCGTACTATTGATCAGATCAACGACCGCTTCAGCTTGAGCCAGATCAATCTTGTCATTTAGGAATGCCCGCTTGGTAAACTCGCCGGGCTCTGCGGTACGTGCTCCTAGCTGAAGCAAACGTTGAAGCACTAAATTTAATACAACAGGACTGCCGTGGCACTGAAACTCGCATAGGTCTTCCCCTGTATAAGAATAGGGTCTGGCGAAATACAAAAGTATGCCTTGATCCAAAATTCGACCGTTTCCGTCTACGAAGTTTCGGTACATGGCTCTGCGAGGTGTGGGGCGAACTCCAGTTAGGTGTTCTGCAAACTCCGGTGCTTGCGGGCCTGAAACTCGAACAATTCCGATTCCTCCAATTCCGGCGGGAGTGGCAATCGCTGCAATGGTGTCAGCGCTAATGGTCAGGTGCCGATTAGCTTGCGAGTTATGTACCACTGTTGTGCGATTGAAAGTACGTTGTTCACCAACCAGTAAAGAACCAAACCTGAAGGGAACCACAAGAAAAACACCGTGAAAACGATAGGCAATGTCATCATGATGTTTTTTTGCAAGGCATCAAGCGGTGTCGGATTCAGAAACTGCTGTGCAAACATGGATGCCCCCATCAACACAGGGAGCACATAATATGGGTCGGCTCTTGAAAGATCCGTCAACCACAAAATAAATGGAGCCTGACGCAATTCGACACTTTCCAGCAATACCCAGTACAAAGCGATAAACACTGGAATCTGAATCAATATGGGAAGACAACCTCCCAATGGATTGATTTTTTCTTTTTTGTAGATTTCCATCATCGCCTGATTCATTTTCTGCTTGTCACTGCCGAAACGCTCTTTCAGAGTCTTCAGTCGTGGCTGCAGTTTTTTCATTTTCGCCATTGACTTATAGCTGGCTGCTGACAACGGATAAAACACAATTTTTACGAGCAATGTCAACAATATTATTGACCATCCCCAGTTTTGAATCACAGCGTTGATTTTTTCAAGAAGCCAAAACAACGGTGACGAAACTGGCGTTAACCAACCGTAATCTACGGTCAATATCAAGCCTTCCGCAGGGTCTTTGATTCGTTTCTGCTCCTTGGGACCAATGTAGATTTGACTACGTAAGACTCCAGTCGCATTTGGCTGAATCGTGGTCGGAGACAATGCGACATAACCTACTTGATACTGTGTGGGCCCTCCACTTGAGCGCAATGGTTTTGTGTACAAACGAAAAGGGGCATTTTCTTGCGGCAGCCACGCTGTCACAAAATAATGTTCCAACATTGCAACCCAACCGGATTCGGTTTCAAAAACCGGGCTTTCCGATTGGATCTCACCGTAGTCGATCTTGTCATATTTGGTCTCAGGTGTGTATATTGCAGCGCCGCGATAACTAGGAAGAGCTTTAAAGAATAAAAATCCTTCACTTTCTACGACTTGCTCGGTACTTAAAAACTGCCCGTACTGGTATCCCTGCCAGAGTTGGTCACTGTCATTTCTGACTCGAAACTCGACATCCACCAGATAACTGTCGCGATGGAATGTAAAGAGTTTGACATATTCAACTCCGTTTGGAGAAGTCCAATACAGTGGCACCTGCAGCGAATCGTCTGAAACAGAGAGTGTGTACGAAGACTGCGGAGAGGAAAAAGTGGTTTTATGATTGGGAAGCTCCTGCTCGTTTCCTACCAGTCCTGATTGTGCGACCAGCAATCCGACAGTGCTATTTCGCAGCAGACGATAGGGAACATCTGGCATTTCCACTTCCACGGGAAATTTCAGCAGCTTCCCAACTCTAAGTTCACCGCCGTACGTGTCTATGCTTACGTTTAAAACATCTGTCTGCACGTCCACGGTGGAAACGGATTCCAGCGCAGAACTCGTGCTCGGCACGATATTCGTGTCCGCCGGTATCGTCGCTCCGACAACCGGCGCTTCTGGGACATCCGCTGAATCCTGAGTTGTCGGGACGGGAACGCTCGGAGTTTCGCTAGGAAGTTCGAGCTGCTCGGTCAGCTCAAAGCCTTCATTTTGCTGTTGATCATAATCAATCCACGCTTGCCAGATCAACAGCAAAATCAGGCCTAGGCAGATAGAGAGAACGGCGCGACGAAAATCCATCAGTTTTTTTGCGAACAGTCAGGGACGGGATCGTATCCTCCGGGATGCCACGGATGACATCGACAGATACGACAGATCGTTAACCAGGCCCCTTTCATTGCTCCATGTTTTTCGATCGCTTGGAGCGCATAACTGGAACACGTAGGATGAAATCGACAACAAGGTCCGATAAAAGGACTGATGATGTAACGATATATGTGAATTACGGCGAGAAAAATTTTTTTCATTTGACCAATTGATCCAACAGCGGATTCAAGCTATTTCGTATTTCTTCATTTGTCGCCGACACACACACTTGATTTGCAATAATCACTAAGTCAGCTTCCTTTAACAGGTTTCGTTTAACTCTAAAAATTTCGCGGATTTGACGCTTGATTCGATTGCGTTCAACCGCTTTATGTGAAACTCTTTTAGAGACAATTATCCCAAGACGCGCAGTCGAATGGCCGCTTCGGTAATGCACCAAAAGCCGGAAATACCGGTTGGAAAATTTTTGGTGGCGACTAAATACGTTGCGATAGTCTGCGGTTCGAATTAGTCGGCAGTTTCTCGGCAGTTGATTTTGAGAATGGAAAATATCATGCACTCAGACGTGCACGGCCCTTGGCTCGACGCGCATTGATTATCGCCCGCCCGCTGCGCGTCCGCATCCGCGCTCGAAATCCGTGTCTGCGTTTTCGCTTAATGTTACTTGGCTGATATGTGCGTTTCATAATTAAACCATCGAATTAAAAATTTGTTGTGTTCGGGCGCGGGTCCTTACGCGTCGAAAACCAAAAACCCGAACGCTAAGAAAAAAGAAAATTATAGCAATCGTTGGATTGTTTTGAGAAATGTATTTGATATCTGTAAATCCGCGAGACTGCCAATATTCTCAGCAAGAACATTGTGCAGTCCCACCTATGTCTTTATTATATTATTGTGAATTGAGGCCCATCGATGACATCGGTTGGCTTCAGGGCTAATTTTTTTCAGGATGTAACTCGAATGCTTGAAATACACCTGAAACGAGGAGCCATGTGTCTAGAATCTGTAGCGAATTCGTTACTATCACAGTTCGAATCAACATCAATCTGAATTAATAGTACTATTACCGGGCATCATCTAGCACTGATTCCGGCCAAATGAATGGTCCTGGGATTCAGGGTTCAACTATGACGGCATCAAAAAGGGAATGATAAATTAATATGCTCAAACGTAATCAGAACATGCAAATTGAGATATTAATTTATGCAGGCTCACGCGGTGAGCCACCCCACTTGGATAATAGTCGTGTAAGTTAAACAAAAGGACTTCATTGCTCAGTTGCACCGATGACAGCAGGCGCCATACTAACCTATCGCACCAGTCGCTACCGTATTTATGCAAATTCCCGAAATAAGTACCAGCAGATGTACGGCCTTGCAGCCGCCTGCCGCTACGCTTGGAATCACTTTGTCGGAAAACTCCGTGACGAATATAACCTTTATGGTCATTGCCGGTTCGGTTTCGTCGAGATTTCAAGACAGTTCACTTTGCTGCGTCGCCATTGCGAGCCATGGCTGCAGGACTATTCGTGTAACATCGTGCGTTATTCGCTCAAACCGATTGAAGTCCAGTATCGGAAGTTCTTCAACCATCCGAATGAAGGGCTTCCGAAGTTCAAGGCCAAATGGCCCGATACCCCCTCATCTCCGATCGTGATCGGACAGACGGCAAGGCTTGTTGTGCAGTGGCTGCACATCCAAAAGATCGGATATGTCAGGTTGACCGGATCCAATCCCTACCCGGACGGCATCGTAAAATCCGGCACCGTCAAGGAAGAAAATGGCAACTGGTATTCGTACATCGTTTATGCGGTCGATGCCAGTCTGAGTCTGAATGCAAACGAATCGGTCGGAATGGATCGGAACGTTGGACAGATTGCGTTATCGGATAGAACGATCTGCCATGGCCCGGACGTTAAGAGGAAGGAACGACGCCGGAAGCGCTGCCAGAGAATGATGGCCCGGCGGCAGAAACCGGTGCGCAAAAAAGGCATAGAAGCTTCTGGACGTTATCTGAAGGCGCGCCGACTGGCCGCTCGGGCATCACAGAACATCAGGCAAGTCAATGACAACTGGACGCATCAGGTTTCGCGCCAGATTGCAGACCGATATGCGATGGTTTATCTGGAGGATTTGAAAACAAAGAACATGACCAGGTCTGCCAAAGGAACGGTGAAAGAACCCGGCAGGAATGTCAGGCAGAAAAGCGGGCTGAACCGCTCAATACTGAAGACCGGCTGGTACAAGCTGGAACAGGCGCTTGCTTGCAAAACGACGATTCACAAGGTGGCGCCGCATTACACCAGTCAGCGCCGCGACCGCTGTGGAACGACAGACCGCAAGAATCGCAAGACGCAATCTGAATTCAGGTGCGTGAGTTGCGGTCATTTGGACAACGCAGACATCAACGCTGCAAAAAACATACTCGCCTTGGGGATTGGGGAGAGTCGAAACGGACGCGGAGAAGGACGGAGTCCTTCGGTGAAACGTCAAAAAGAACTTGACAGGACGCTTGATTTTGCGTTGTGTAGTTAAGTATATAAGTCCCTAAAATTACCTTTATTTGTGTTGAAAAACTTCTAAAAACAACCTAAGACATTAACTCAATGGACATTAGCGAAAACTTTCCGATACTAGCTTGTGAATCAAATTTAGATTTCCTACGAAACATCGCTGACGACGAATTTAAGTTAATTGTGACTTCGCCACCCTACAATTTGGGAAAACAGTACGAAAATAAGCTTTCCGTGGATGAGTATCTCGCCGTTCATCGCAAGGTGATCGGCGAATGCGTACGCACGCTCCACCCTCGAGGCTCGCTATGCTGGCAAGTTGGTAATTTCGTGCGAAAGGGTGAGATCATTCCACTTGATACTTTATTGTATCCAATATTTCTTGAACACCGCCTGAAACTGAGAAATCGTATTATTTGGCACTTTGGCCATGGTTTGCACTGTACTAAACGTTTATCTGGTCGTTACGAAACCATAAACTGGTGGACAAAAAGCGAAGAGTACACTTGGAACTTGGATTCAATTAGAGTACCCGCTAAATATCCTCGTAAGAAATACTATAAAGGTCCAAAAAGAGGCCAGTTGTCTGGAAATCCTCTGGGTAAAAATCCGAGTGATGTTTGGGAAATTCCGAACGTAAAAAGCAATCACCCCGAAAAAACAATTCATCCTTGCCAATTTCCAGTTGAGCTAGTCGAAAGGCTGGTGCTATCAATGACCGACCCAGGTGATTCAGTATTTGATCCCTTCATGGGAGTCGGTTCTTCAGCAGTCGCAGCTCTGATGCATGGACGACGTGCCTTTGGGTGCGACATCATTCCAGAATATGTAGAAATTGCCCATCAACGCGTGGAAGAGCTTAGAAATGGGACACTTCGAACACGTCCGATGGGCAAGCCCATTTATGATCCTACTTTGCCTAGTGGAGGACATTAATGCAGATTGGGGCCAAATACTCGCATCTTAATGGAGAAGAGTATTTACTTGTTCATCATCAAGACATTTGGTTGGAAGTGCAAGAAATAATTTCCGAAGTTGATGCCATATCTTGTAAAACAAAAGTATCAAGAGAAAAAACTATGCCTGGCAAAATGTTGTACTCCCCTACAGAAATGAACAAAGCGTTTCAAGAAGGATTCCAAACTGCCGGATGGAGAGAGCAAAGAAAATCATTTTGGACGACCGAAGATGGAAAGTTGCTTCGTAGGATTCAAGGCGAACCGGATGTAGATCAATTCCAGAAAATTAGTTTGGCTGGCTATTCTCCGATACAAACCTACAATCAAACGAATTACGTCAAAAACAGAGTTGCAGTAGAAGTTCAGTTCGGCAAATATTCTTTCGTTGCTCACGACTTATTTGTCAAACATGTAAGTTTTTATGTTGCTGATGTCATCGATGTTGGAATTGAAATTTTGCCAATGAAAGAACTGGAAAAGGAGATGTCTACAGGAGTGCCATACTTCGAAAGAGATTTATTGAACGTAATACGTCAAGGACGTAGTGTACCGGCAGTTCCATTGGTTCTCATCGGAGTTATACCGTAGCATCAGACTTCCTGACCTCTATAAAATGAATGTTTTGAGTTGACCTGACTAAAACATTCATTTTATTCTTTTTTTTTGAAAACACCTGCAAATTGGCATTGAATTTGACTTGCATATGGCTAATTTAATATGAAACATATTTTGAATTGTCAGGACGCATCATGCAACAGCCACTCGCTCTCAACTCACCGCTTTCCATCGCCATCGGCAACCGTTACTCTATGCAGACAGAAAACGGGGTCACAAGCTACTTTCTGTATCTGGATGCCATTGATCAGCACCGCGGCCAACAATTCCGGCGACCGCTCCCTATTGTCCTTGATTGAGGAACTCAGTACCAGACTCACACAGTTTCCAGATACGGACCTGACCCTGTTCTACGAACTGGCACCCGTCGCCTGATTGCTTCTATCCCAATCTCTGGCAGCGCGATAATGTGCTACGTAAATTTAGCCAGAGGTCAGGAAGTCTGAGCATAGGTTTGCATAAAAATTTTTCGCCGGTTATTCTGTCTCTGATGCATGAAGACACATTTACATAGATGAATCTAGCGATGAGAGTAAAACCAATCTTTAGGCCAGTTCAATTCGAAATTTGTTTCTGATAGAAGAATCCCACTTTGATTCGAATTTCATAAATTTTCTAGAAATTTTGTAATTTTTTTTGCGGCGAATCGTGCCGAGATGATGGTGAAACTGTCTAATTTCAAACGTTTTGTTCAATTTTTCTATGATTTTCGGTTAAACACACGGAGCCGTTCCAACCGACGTGATTGGGAACGAGTCGGTGGCGATGACGATTCGTCTAGCGGTGCGAAAATATGCCTTTTACACGCCAAAATCAGTGCGAGCTTATGATGCTGTAGCAGCAAAAGCAATCAAGTGCAGATTGGCACTAAGGACCGTCAACGCAACTCCGTTGTCTCATTCGTTCGACATTTGAACAAGATAAATGTTTGACTCTGATGTCTGCGGTACCATGTGAATTTTAGACATTCTATTGGTTTGATTGATGAAAAAAGAGTGGGAGGTCTGTTGGGGCATCAAACGATCTTCGATAGATTATTCTCTGATAGCTCCTTCTGTTCATACTTTTTGAGAATCGCATTAATGGGATACAAGCAGTCGTTTTTCATGAATGATTGGATAAATACTATGATCTTTCTCTCAGATTTTTATGATTAAGCGGCTGACAGTCACTCGAAAGAAGGATGTACCCAGTACAGAACCTAGACATATTTCTAAGGGGCTTGGACTGATTGAAAGGCTGTTGCTTCATCAATTCACACAAACTTTGTCTGAATTCCTCCGAGCCTCAAGAAGATTCCATTTTCTGTAGAAACGCTGACAACTCTGCGATTGGCAACGATACAGCTGTGTCAAATTGTCTTTGAAACTAACTTAACAGCGAATTTGAAGGGGGTCGAGGTTGCAGGCATCGGATTTGCTGTGTGTGAGGGTGTGCAGACACGATAATGCCTACACATTGCTGGCAATGCGCACGGATTTTCTGGTTTGGAGCGTGTTCCGTGCCACTTTGGTCGGAAAGGGTTTGAGGATCAGGTTCAAGGCTTGCTGAGAATTCATGGCCAAGTGCCGATTGAATTCGGGAATATATTCAAATCGTTCCTGGCGTTGAATGATCGAGATGGTCAGATTGGTGAGTCCGGCATCCTGTTGTTCCAGAATTTCTGCTGCCTTGTGGTTCATGAGCAATTAATTTACCAAATCGACAACCGAATATACAGCCTTGGTCGAATTTTTTCTGCAGTCTCAGATAATTTCACATTTTAGGACTTTTTTGTTATTCTGTGGGGAATTCAGATAAACGAATAGTCCTAGGTTGACGTTGGGGAAATCAAAGGTACGAAGAAGGTGGAAATTCAACCTAAATTTTGTGGCCAAATATGAATTGACTCGGCTTGTATTTGGAACATGCGTACTGCTCCGATTTGATATTGACTCTGACCATCCGCGTCAGTTCACAGGAAAAGTGATACCTTATTCCCCTGGAGATATCCAAATTATTACTCGATTTGTTTATTCGAAACTCACGTCATTTCAGTGGCTTTTGTCGACTCGCGAACGATTCAGTGAATATCCTATCGTTATCGCTGGGAGGACAGTGAAGTTATGACTCACATTCCAACGCGTCATCCTCAATCTTTGTAAAAATTTCAAATTTTTCCATCTTGGATTTAGGGTAGTGTTTGAAATTATTGGCTTTTTCTAGTATCAACTTTCGACTGGAGAAACGATGAAAGAAAACTAAAATGTTAAATTTACTTAATAAAAACAATAAATTATGAGAAGTCTTAACGCTATTGTCCGTTCTTTTCAGCGCAAACAACGCTTCTCTCACCCTTCATGAGCCTCTTCAATGCACACAAAAATAAGCGCGATTCACTACTCGCTTCACATATCTGGAACTGCAAAAAATTCTGTTTAATCAAATTTTTGAGCAAGAGCAAATCACTATAAAGAAATTGATTTTCTACAGACACGATTAAATTCCTTTGCCGTGAGATTGAAGAAAATAATTCTTTGTTGTCTTTTTTGGATTACTCTATTTTCGAAACAAAAATAACCGCTCTGAAAAAGGAGCGCAGAGGATTTACTACTAACACTCAAGAGGTCCGGCAAATTGACCACTCCTAGAATTTGGCGCGATTGCCTTTCTACCATTGCAGGAGAAATGAATGAATCTGAATTTAATACTTGGCTGCGACCGCTCAGTGCTAGATTAGAGTCTAACGTTTTAGTGCTCCACGCACCGAATGAACATGCGATTGAAATTGTAAAACGTCGGTTTCAAGGGAGAATAAACGAAATTGTGAATTCTTTAAATGGAGAAACGCTAGAAGTCTCAATCAAATTGTTTTCGCCCGGCGCGATTTCGAATCAAAATAAAGAATCATCCAATCGAAAAAGCAAAAATACCCATAAGGTAAAACGCAAGAAAAGCAAAGGGATGCGATATGGATTTGGAAGATTAGACCCTCACTTTACTTTTGACGATTTCATCATAGGTGACTCCAATAAACTGGCGTGGTATGCTGCTAAGTCAACCAGCGAAAATCCAGGTCAACGCGAGTACAACCCACTCTTCATTTACGGCAGAGTTGGAATTGGAAAAACCCATCTAATGCAAGCCATTGGGCATTCCATGCGACTAAAGTTTCCTACCGCTAAAGTGGCTTACGTTCGCTCAAACAGTTTTGTACAGCATTTGGTTAATTTGTTCAAGAAAAGAGACAACGACCTTATAGAGAATTTCAAATCCAAATATCGCCAGCTTGATGTGCTTCTCATTGACGATGTCCACTTGTTTGCCGGCGCAAATGCATCGCAGGAGGAGTTCTTCCATACATTTAACACTCTGCTCGAAGGTCAAAAGCAAATCGTCATTACAAGCGACCGGTTTTTCAAAGAAATCGAAGGAATGGAAGATCGACTGATTTCCAGATTCGGACAAGGCATTACCGTAAAGATAAATCCACCGGAATTTGAAACTAGAGTTGCGATCTTAGAATCGAAAGCAAAGGCTCGAAAACTGAAGCTGCCCAGAGAAATTTCGCACTTTTTAGCAGAACGAATTCAATCAAACGTGCGTGAATTGGAAGGTGCGATCAACCGTTTATCCGTAATCAATCGATTTGACAAATCTTCTCTGACCGTTGAAGTGGTGAAAAAAAATCTAGTTGATTTGCTGGAATCCAATTCGAAGCAGCTGGATGTGTCATCAATCCAATATGAAGTAGCTAAATTCTATGGAATCCGTGTAGAAGTCTTGCTTTCAAACAAAAGGCTAAAGGAAATTGTAAAGGCGCGCCACGTCGCAATGACTCTGTGTTATGAGCTGACAAACGAAAGTCTTACGGAGTTGGGACGGGCTTTCCGCCGTCGTCACACAACGGTGATGCATGCTCAGAAAAGCATTCGAGCGCAAATGAAAACCGACGCAAAACTCAGAAACGAGTACGCCACTCTGAAAAATTTACTGTCACCCTGAGATACGTTTTTCAGTCGCAATCAAGATCACGGCTCAGTTCGATTTTTTGTCACAAAACGTACTGAGCTTCAACTGGTTCAGTCCGCTTTAGCCCTGCTCAAGTTTCATAATTTTGATTTGGCGAAACTTCTCGCTCCAACAAGCTAGATTCGTTGTTGCTGACTCACACTGGCTTTTTTACTGAAATTGGGGCGTAATACACTGGTATAAAAGCGATTTTTGTGGTTATGAATAGCGAAATGTATATAATGTTTTCATCAATGTGCATAATTCCTCGCTACGCATTCTTGCATTGATTCTAATGCACAGTAAATCACAGGATTTTGTCAGGTAATCTACAGCTTAAATTCTTGCAACTATCTGACTTTATTGATTAAAAATAGTTTATTGTAGTTATGCACAAGCCTAATAATAGTAGTACCTATTTTATTTATAAATATGAATATTATTTTTGATCGAGATCAATTTCTTGAACCCTTGAACCGCGTCAGTACGGTGGTGGAAAAAAATCCAGCATTGCCGATACTGTCTCAAGTGCTCCTGCAGACCGAAGACGAAGGAATTCGCTTGACGGGATCGAATATCCAGATGGAAATCAGTGAATTGATTCCGGATATTCACGTGCCGGAAAAATACGCGTTCACCTTTGCATGTCGCACAGTTTTGGGGTTCTGCCGCAGATTGCCGCCACGGTGTCGACTGCGCATTGAAATTGAGCAGGACATGATGACTATTACAAAAGTACAGAGCGCCGATTCGGAAGATGGTATCGCTGAACATGCTGAATTCTTTTCTCATAGTCAGTTAAAGACTGAAATTCAGGATCAACTGCAGGAAAATATGCCCGGCCTCGAAAGTCAACTTGGGGAATTTCCTATTCTTGAACCCGGCGAAATGAGTGTTCAGTTTGATATGTTGAGATCGGATCTGCACAGTTTGATTCGACGAACGCAGCACGCAATGGGGAGCGACGATTCAAGATACTTTTTAAATGCCACTCTGTTCGAAATCAGTCAAAAAGACGTGCGTACCGTGACGACTGATGCCCATCGTATGGCAACTAGTCTGACTGAGGTGCAAACGAATCTGGACAGCGAGCGACATCGTTCGATTGTTCCAAGACAAACCGTGCTTGACATGAATAAACTGCTGGCTGAGATCAGCAGCAAGATTACGGTTGAATTCAACAATCGTCATGTTCGCATGAAAACCCCGGATTTTTCTTTTACTTCAAAACTGCTGGAAGGTTCCTATCCTGATTGGCGAGGTGCGATTCCTGTGAACCTGCCACATGTTCTGCGAGTAAAGCGGGACAAACTAGTAGAAGTTCTAAAGATCGTCAACGGCACTTTTCCCGATGAGAAAAGTCCTTTGGCTGTGCGTTTGGAACTAGAGGAAAGCACACTGCAGGTCCACGCAGAATCGAAGCTGCAGGGTGAAAACTTCATCGACCTTGAGCTGGAAGTTGAAGAGCCCACTGAATATTTGCTCAGGATAAAGGCAAACTGCGCCTATTTGCAGGACGTTCTTGAAGCGATGAGTGAATGCGAATCGGTTGACTTCTACAATAAAGACAATCAAGGAGCATGCATCATCAGATTTCCCGATGATGAATCTGCAACATTTGTGGTGATGCTGCTGAGAAATCGTTAATCTAGCGATAACAGGCGCGTATTCATTGAGCAGCATTCTCAGGTAAGGTTAATCATCATTTTTACTTCACATATATTCAAACTTCAATCTCAATATGGCGATAACGAGTAAGCCAGACACCAGCTACGACGAACATAGCATTCAGGTTCTGCGCGATTTAGAACCTGTGCGTAAACGGCCAGGCATGTATATCGGTGACACCGACGATGGAACCGGACTGCACCACATGGTGACGGAAGTCGTGGACAACTCCGTTGACGAGGCTTCCGCTGGATTCTGTGACCGAATTATTGTCACAATCCATGACGATGGCTCTGTTTCTGTCGAAGATAACGGGCGCGGAATCCCTACAGGCATTATGGAAGGCGAAGGCGAGGACGGAGAGGGCTTGGCTGCAGCAACGGTGATCATGACAACCCTGCATGCAGGTGGGAAGTTCGATGACAGTTCCTACGACGCATCCGGCGGGCTGCACGGTGTTGGAGTTTCTGTTGTCAACGCACTCTCAGAGTGGCTGTTGATGACCATTCATCGAGAAGGGTCTGTTCATTTTCAAGAATATCGAAACGGCGTGCCTGTCAAGCCGCTTGAGGTCATTGGCGCTGCCGACCGAACAGGCACGAAGATTCAATTTTTGCCTGCGGAAGAAATTTTTGGCTCAAATGTACATTTTCGTTATGAAACCTTGCTGAGCAGATTGAGAGAGCTGTCTTTTCTGAATTCGGGTGTGCATATCGAACTGCATGACCAACGAGAAGGAATGCATAGAAGCGAAGTGCTTCGTCATAAGGGAGGAATCGTCGCGTATGTATCTTATCTGAATCGTTCTCGCATTCCCGTCAATGAAGAAATCATCTACATCAAAGGCGAAAAGGATGATGTTGAAATCGAAGTCGCGCTGCAGTGGAGCGAAAACTACTACAGTGAGACTTTGTACTGCTATACCAACAACATTCATCAAATTGACGGCGGTAAACACAAAACTGGATTTCGCAAAGCCGTTACCAACAAAATCACTGCCTATGTGAATCGCCACGTAATGGCAAAGAATGTCAATATTGAAGGAGAAGATACCCGTGAAGGTCTCGCTTCGGTGCTGTCTGTTCGAATGTACGAGCCCAGATTTTCGTCCCAGACCAAGAGCAAATTGGTATCGTCCAATGTTGAAAGCGCCGTGTCCGGTGTCGTTGCGGATGGTTTGCATGAATTTCTGGAAGAGAATCCTAAAATCGCACGACTGATCTGCAAAAAAATCGTAAACGCCGCCAAAGTACGGGAAAGAGTACAGAAGCAGAAGCAGTTAGAACGCAAGTCTGTATTCAGTTCGACTAGTCTGCCGGGCAAACTTGCAGATTGCCAGGAAACAAACCCCGCTGAAAGCGAATTGTTTCTGGTAGAAGGCGAATCTGCCGGTGGGTCTGCCAAGCAGGCTAGAGATCGTAAATTTCAGGCAATTTTGCCACTGAAAGGAAAAATTCTGAATGTCCAGAAAGCAACGCTTGACAAAATTGTTTCCTCAGAAGAAATTCAAGCGTTGATCAAGGCTCTCGGCGCTGGTTTCGATATGGATTTTGAGCTCGATAACCTGCGCTATCACCGAGTCATTATCATGACCGATGCCGACGTGGATGGATCACACATTCGCACCCTTTTGTTGACCTTCTTTTACAAGAAAATGCCAAAATTGATCGAGGCGGGACACCTGTATATCGCTCAGCCGCCTCTGTATAAAGCCAAGTTTCGAAATTACGAAAAATATTTGAGCGACGATCAGGAACTCAACGACTTCATATTGGAAACTGCGGTAAAGGATGCCAAAATCGAAATGAGAAACGGAACGGCATCGTCAGAAGAAATTAAGGGCGATCGCTTGCTGGAGCTGTGCGTTCAGAGAGAATCTGCGAAAAAAGCCGTAAAGCAGTTAAAGAAACGCTTTGAAGAAAATCTGTTGCGTCAATTGAGCCGAATGCCTAGACTTGATCCCGCTCGTTTCGACGACGATTCTTATCTTGAAGGTTTTATTGAAAAACTAGACGATGGGTTATCGAATGGCGCTAATGTGGGCGCTCAATATTCCTTTGGTGTAGATTCGACGGACTCGGGTTCAATGATCAAAGTGACAAAGAACTACATGGGTGAAGTTCAAGAGTTCAATTTGGACAAACACTTTGCGGAATCCAAGATCTATCAGACACTGACCAAGCTCAGCCAGGTAATGAACCAATACAGCTCGACTGGAATCAGAGTGCAAAGAGGTTCAAAGAATACAGAACTCGACAACTTGAACGATGCGGTCGACTGGCTGTTGGATGATACTCGCAGCGGCATTGCCATTCAGAGATATAAAGGTCTCGGTGAAATGAATGCAGACCAGCTTCGAGAAACAACGATGGATGTGAACGAGCGGCTGCTGAGAAAAATCAAGATAGAAGATGCGTTTCGAACAGAAGATGCGGTTCATGTTCTAATGGGCGAAGAAGTACGGCCGCGACGCGAATTTATCGAAACCGAAGCTCTCTCGGTTCGGAACTTAGATATTTAGTCCCGAATTGGGTTAGTGCAAGCTTGTATTCGCGGATAAAACGAATAAAGGAATAGAGGCGTCAAAAATCGTGCCATCATCCGCTACCATCTGGTAGCTCCCTTCCATCGTACCAATCGGATTTTCTAGAATCGTACCGCTTGTGTAGCGATACCATTCGCCTGGATTCAGGTACGGCTGCTCTCCTACCACTCCTTCACCGTGAACATGCTGTTCTTGTTCATCACTGTCCTTCACAATCCAATGTCGGGTCATAAGCTGTGCGCCTAGAGTGCCTCGATTGGAAATGGTGATGGTATAGGCAAATACAAATTTTTGATCAGCCGGGCTTGAACGATCATCAAGGAAGCGAGTCGTAACACTCACTTGAATGTTGTATTTTTCCTCATCCATCCTTATTCGATAGCAGTATTAAAAATTTTAGGTGCAATTGGTTAATATGTGAATAAATTGTACTCTCAATAGGTTAGCACAACTAGTGGTAAAGCTGAGATTTATAATCCGTATTGAGGTGGTTTGTGCGGAAATTCATGAAAATTTGGAATTGACTGAATCAAAAACACATAGTCTGCGTCTCTCACAATCGTTCATTTAACGACTTATTTTACAGGCTGACTTTGAAGGCTCGGCGAGGTGCCTTTTGCAAACTGGGGTAGAATCAGCTCAAGAACCAAAAAAAGCTCAGAAAATCGTAGGAAAGAAATGGCTTATTTTGGTAGAATTAATTGACAATCCATGATTTAGTCAATCAAATCAAACAGATTTTAACCGCGCAACTGCCTCGTAAAATTGGTAGGGGGAGGGTTTAATGAATATAGGACGAGCTTTAACAGGTTTTATTATTCTTGTTTCACTTACAATGACAGCTGGGGCCATCCCTGCAAAAGCTGACCAGACTGATAAGCCCTCCCAAAGGGTTCTTTTTGTCTGTCAGGCCTATGATAGATTTTTCCATAAGTTTCGGAATCGTGTTCTTATCCTTGAACAGACTTCCACAAAATCCCTTAGCAGTTACTCGCCTCTGAATCACGTCAATGGTTCCTCTATGATTGACCTGAATTCGAAAGACACTTATATGGGTATGACAGGATCAACAGAATTCAGGATGAGGTTCTATATAGCTACCCTGATTTCTGAAGACAAAACCGAAGAAGAAATTATTAGAGAACTCTTAAAAAAGCCCGGCGACTTTAGAGTTGCCAAATATGAATTCCAGGACCCTGCACCAATGGACTACATTGGAACCGGGTATAGGGATGGACCAACATTTTACTTTAGATATGAAAGGGAAAAGGACGGTTTTCATAAGGCTTTTGATTTTCATCTTGCTAAATATTACGAGAGAAAAGGGTTTAATTCCAACAATTTCCGAGACTTAGACAGTGACGCCCTTAAAGAGCTGGAGAAAGAGGATGTCTATTTTCCCTATTCCTTTATCAGTACCAATGCACACTCTACAACACTTATGGAGGATGGGTCTTATATTTGCAGAAAACCGTTCTTGTTTTAAAGGGGTTCACTTTATTGCGCTATTGGACTGCAATTAACGTGATTGGGGGTAGAATCAGCTCGAAAACCGCAGGAAATGGCTTTTTTGGGTGAAATAGATTTACCGCCTATAGTTTAGTCAATCAAATCAAGCCGTTTTTAACAGCGCAACTGTCTTCGTATTTGCTTGCCGTCGGACTTGGTCAACAGGGAACTTGAGTGATTTCAGGCTTTTTCGTGTCTAAGCGAGCGGCACTTAAACAGCGTCCCCAACAACACCCGGAATCCATGGCGAGAATTCCTGGACTTTGGAAAACACCCAAGGAAGACCAATGTCCAAATACGATCGTAGGTTTGATTTCGATTCGACCAGGATAGTCAAACCACCGAACGAGTTTGTTCTTGTTGCTGGCGCAAGTGCCCACTTCTTTAAAATCCAAGCGCCCGTCAATGTTTATGAAACGCATGCGTGTCAGCACATTGAGAATAAATCGCCGACGTTCCCATCCGCTCAGAGAATTTGACCATCGGCGTGGTTCATTGCCATACATTTTACGGAGCAGTTTTTTTCTTATTTTTCTTTTCAACATCGTTTCGATTTCTTGTGCATAATTCATCGTATCCGACAAGCCCCATTTTGGATGAATTCCCGCGTGCACCGCCAAATAATGCAACTTGGAATCGTGGATGGCAAGTGGCTGGCAGCATAGCCAATTGTGAATTTCTTCTCGGTCTGGGGCGGCTAACACATCGGAAAATGTGTCATTTGGACGAATTTGTGCTACTTCTTCCATCACCGACAGCATGAACAAATCGTGATTTCCCAATACGACATTAACAGATTGTTCGTGTTTCATTGCGAATCGAACTACCGAAAGAGATTCGTTGCCTCGATTAACCAAATCACCTAGCAAAACCAGTTGATCTTTCGACGGGCAAAAATCGATTTCATCTAGCAAGTGGCGAAACTGGCTATAACAACCTTGAATATCCCCAATCGCGTACGTAGCCACGAGATGCGTAATTCTGGAATTCGAAAATTTCGATTATGGTGTGCAGATCTCTTTTAAACGAGATTGACGATAACTTTCTCGGGCGAACAGATAAGAGTCAGGCTGAATCTTCAGCAAGTCTGTGAAATCCAATAGTCGTACCCTTGCATCGAGATATGACATTTGTTGAACAAACAACTGGTTCTCGGATTTTTCTATGTGCTTGATCACGTAAGTGTGCTTTTGGTGCACAAAAGATCCAACACTATTTCGAGCATTCGTAGAACCGAAAAATGGCATTACCAGATAAGGTCCTTCAGGCACACCCCAATAACCAAGTGCGTCACCAATTCTGAAATCTCGATAGGGGATGCCCATATTGCCCGCTACATCCAACCAGCCGGCAAAGCCAACAGTCGTATTGACTACGAACCGAGTCGTTGATTGAGCGACACCATCGAAATTGGCCGTTAATGTTCTGGCAAGAATATTTCTTGGTTCTTTAAGATTATCAAAAAAGTTTGAGAAGCCTCTCTCAACGGGCTCAGGCGTGACTTTGCGGTAGAATAAGGCAGTTCTCTCAAATATTGCTCGGTCTAGGTCAGAGTTAAATTCAAATACAACGCGATTGACCGGTTCGAATGGGTCGGAAGTTTCAATGTAAAGTTCTGGGTCATCCAATTGTTCACAGATTGAAGGGGTATGTTTGCTTGCGCAACTCGCAGTGAACAACGCCAACAATGTGCACAGAAACAGAGCCGAAAGGCACTTTAAATCTTGTACCATATTTATGACTTACGATTCGACATTTGAATTATCCTCGTGCTGAGCTGAATGCGAAGAAATTGGTTGTTTCAAAGAACCGTAGCGAGTATTATTCACCTGAAATAGAAATTGATTGAGCAACAAGTCTGTATCATCGATCATCGTTCCTTGATTATATATTTAGCCATACAGTGTTTTCCTACAATCCAAAACCTTACAGTTCAACATTATTCTTTTGTGTCGTTATTGGGTTTCTGCTTTTTTTCAGCGGAATCGTTCGATCAGCGAACCAAGCATCACAAATTGAAACACAAGCGAATATCTTTTTTAAAGCTTTTACTAAATATCAGTTGATTGAGAAACCACTCGAAGTAGATGTCCAATCGATTGTAGATGTTCAAGACTATTACATCGCTTTACTGCGACCAACTTGGGGCTTGGATGTTGGCTATGCTTCCCATGCCATGCGAGAAAATGCCGAGTGGGAACTGCCTCCGACAGGAATTTTGCTGGAGAACATGTTTACAGGAACGCGGGCAATTATCAATCGTTCCTACGGCGTACAGATGCATGCAGCAGCAGAAATCCTATTTCGTGTCGGCACGGATGAAATCAACCTGGCGAGCACGAGGGAAGAAGCGATCTTGGCTCTGCACTCTGTCATTCCAGGTGTTCGTTTGTCTGATCACCTGATTTCTCGCGCTCACCCAGTATCTATGTCATTAAACTCAGCAATGAATCTAGAAGTTCGATTTTGTGTGCTCGGTGGGGAGATACCATTGTCTCCCGACGAAGGCTGGATAAAAAAACTGGAAAATTTTTCGTTGGTGATGTATGACCAGAATAAAAAAGAGATTGCAGTGCGAAACGAGCCCAATACTGTTCACCCGCTAGATGCTGTGTTGGCGACTCGAGATGCGTTACATCAGCGCGGCATTCAGTTGCAACCCAATGACATTCTTGCGATTGGCCGTTTAACAAGAGAGGTTTCAGTTGAAGGTTTAACTCGACTGCGAGTGGTTTATAAAGGCTTGGCTGATGACGACTCCACCTTTGTCTATATGGGTTTTCAATAACTTCATAAGGTATTGAACACAAAGGGATTTATTTTTTCTCTTGGTCGTTGGTCAAGAGCCTGCCAGCCGCTAACCAGCGACGAGTTTGCAGCGATTCCTCCTATCGTGTATTCGCTGCATTTGATGATCTCAGCAGGCGTTGGCAAAATTATGATCTGTGCTACCCCTGATAACGCCGCGCAAATTCACTCAATATTGGTGAATCAACGCTGGGATGCGGAAATCTCCTACCTGCTTGCAGAGAAAGATATAAGTGTTACCAACGCAATTGTTTCAGCAGCTGAATTTTTCGAGCAGTCATTCATGCTGTTGATGGGAGCCGGTGTCTATTGCATCGGAAAGGACTTTTCCAACAGTTTGAAATCGAGTCTCAAAGGCAGACGTGGACTGACTGCATTTCGTTTGCGCAGTGGAATGGCCGGCGAAGACCGGATGATACCTGAAATGCTTTTATTGGATTTTCGCACACGAAAAATGTTAGCGGATGTAAAAGCAGGCAACATTGACGAATTGAGGAAGCGCTGCTTGACCAGCACCAAGTATTTCGAAATGCAGATGCCAGAGCATTGCTACTACATCAATCTGGTCGATGGCGTATCCGTTCGGGCATCAGCGCGAAGCGACCTTGAATTCATCAAAAAGATAAAAACGATTTCAGAGCTGAAAGTTCGGTCGACTGCCGTTTAATCAGAGTGGCTGTCGGTCCAGTCGATCGATTTATGCGGCCTCTGAATGGCCTTCGCCGTCGTCAGTCCAGGTAGAAATGGGTGGACAGCTGCAATTCAACTGACGGTCACCATGTACGTTGTCGACTCTACTGACAGGAGGCCAATACTTATCTCGCCATACCCAATCAAGCGGGAAAAATGCCTGTTGCCTTGAATACGGCAAACTCCATTGGTCCTGAATCAGCTGATCAAATGTATGTGGCGCATTCTTCAAAGGATTATTCTTTGGATCAAGCTTGCCTGATTCTATGTCTGCGATTTCTTGTCGAATTGCGATCAGAGCGTCGCAGAATCTGTCAATTTCGCGCATTGCTTCACTTTCTGTCGGCTCAATCATCATTGTGTCTGCCACCGGAAACGAAACCGTCGGTGCGTGAAAACCAAAATCAATGAGACGTTTCGCGACATCTTCCACAGTAACACCCGTTGTCTTTTTGATTTGCCTCAGGTCTACGATGCACTCATGAGCGACGCGGTCATTTCTGCCCTTGTAGAGGATCGGAAAGTGTGGGTCTAGCTTCTTTGCCATGTAATTGGCGTTCAAAATCGCCAGTTGGGTTGCGTAACGCAGTCCCCTGTCGCCCATCAGGGATATATAAGCCCACGATATGGGTAAAATTCCTGCGGATCCCCAAGGGGCTGCCGAAACAGTTCCAACTGTGCGTTCATGGCCTGCATAAGGATTGACACCTTCGACGACAACATGGTCTGGCAAATACGGCGCAAGATGTGATTTAACCCCGATGGGTCCTACTCCCGGACCACCCCCGCCATGAGGGATGCAGAATGTCTTGTGTAAGTTCAAATGTGCGACATCAGCGCCAAAATCTGCCGGACGTGCAATCCCGACCATCGCATTCATATTCGCACCGTCAAGATATACCTGCGCGCCGTGTTCGTGAACCATGTCGCATATTTCCACGATTGCTTCTTCAAACACCCCGTGCGTAGAAGGATAGGTAATCATCAGAGCAGCCACTTCGCCACTGAATTTTTCCAATTTAGCTGCTAAATCAGTTACATCCACATTACCTTGGCTGTCACATCTGACGACAACGATACGCATTCCCGCCAAAGCTGCGCTGGCTGGATTCGTTCCATGTGCAGATTGTGGTATCAAACAGATATTTCGGTGACCCTGCCTTTTCTTTTCCAAGTAACGCTTGATGCAAAGCAAACCCGCGTATTCTCCTTGTGAACCAGCATTGGGCTGAAAAGAAATCGCAGCAAAACCTGTGATCTCGCACAACATCGTTTCCAATTCTTCGACCAACTGGTGATATCCCTGAGTTTGGTCAAGGGGGGCGAAAGGATGAATTGCGCTAAATTTATGAAAGGTAACAGGCGTCATTTCCGTCGTTGAGTTCAGTTTCATTGTGCAGGAACCTAACGGGATCATGGAACGATTCAAAGAAATGTCTTTTGTTCCAAGTTGACGGATAAAGCGAAGCATCAACGTTTCCGAATGATACAGACTGAAGGTCGGATGAGTCAGGTAAGAGCTGGTTCGGCGTAGCGGATCAGGAATGCAGTCCCCGACCACGGAATCAATTTCATCAATGGTAAATTTGGAATTTGCGCGAGTGTCGAAAATACTCCACAAACGTTCCAGATGCACGCGTTTTGTAGTTTCATCGAATGCGATGCCCAAGTGGTCCGCGTTCACAACGCGTAGATTAATACGAATTTCACGCGCACGGGCGGCAATGCGGCGAGCTTGGCCGTGAGCGTTGATGGTCAGGGTATCGAAGTGGATGTCATGCACGACTTTGTAGCCAAGCCTGCGAATTCCTTCGGCGGCTATCAAAGTAAAACGATGAACCTTAGAGGCGATGTCTTTCAAACCATCTGGCCCATGGTATACGGCATACATTCCAGCGACGACGGCGAGCAACACCTGAGCCGTACAAATGTTGCTAGTGGCTTTATCTCGTCGAATATGCTGTTCGCGAGTTTGCAATGCCATACGAAGTGCGGGTTTGCCGCGCGAGTCAACGGATACGCCGATGAGTCGACCTGGAAGTGTTCTGCGGTATTGGCGACGGGTTGCAAGAAAGGCCGCATGGGGACCTCCATATGCCATCGGCACACCAAATCGCTGGCTGTTTCCGACAACGATATCGGCTCCAAATTCACCCGGTGGTTTCAGCAGGCACAGAGAGAGCAAGTCGGTAGCAACGGTTACAATCGCTTTACGAGAGTGAGCGCGATCTACGACTTGCTTAATGTCGAATACCCTTCCGCTTGAGGCTGGATACTGCAATAGAACTCCAAAATAATTTTGTTCTTGCTCTACCAGATCTTCAATATCACCGACAACGACTTCGTAGCCCAGAGAATGCGCTCGAGTTTGAACGACAGCAATCGTTTGTGGGTGGCAGTCATCGGATACCAAAAACTTCCAAGATTTAATTTTCGCAATGCGCTTTGACATTGTCATTGCTTCGGCGGCTGCGGTCGCTTCATCCAGCAGCGATGCGTTTGCTAATTCCATGCCTGTCAGATCCGATACCATCTCCTGAAATATCAACAAGGCCTGCAATCGCCCTTGGCTGACTTCAGCTTGGTACGGAGTGTATGCGGTATACCAGCCTGGATCTTCTAGAATGTTTCTTCGGATCACACCCGGCAACACTGTGGCGTGGTAGCCCATTCCGATCATAGACGTCAACACGAGATTTCGCTCCCGCATCCGCCGTATATAGCTGATGGTTTCGTTTTCTCCTTGGGGTATTGGCAAATCCAAGCGTTTATTCAATCGAATCTTTGGTGGCACAGTCTGATCAATCAATTCATCCAGCGACTCAAGGCCGAGCACACTGAGCATGTGTTCGACTTGCGACGGGCCAGGCCCTATGTGACGACGGACGAAATCATTGACAACTTCCAATTCGTTTAGAGTTGGCAATGGATTTGATTGGTTGTTTGCCGTTACTTTAGACATCGAAACACCTACTCTTTAATCATTCATTCAAGACTGGCAACGTATTCGCTATATTCTTCCTCATTCAGCAATTCATCCAGCTCATCGGAATTCGATAATTGCAACTTGCAAAACCAACCATCTTCGGTAGGACTTGTATTGACTAATTCAGGTTCGTCTTCAAGTAGTTCATTGACTTCAACAATCGTGCCGGAAACCGGTGACTTGAGCTCTGCTGCGGCTTTAACGGATTCAATTACCGAAATCTCGTCATAAGCATCGACGTCACAATCCAACTCAGGTAATTCAATGAAGACGATGTCGCCGAGCTGATCTTGAGCAAATTCGGTTATTCCGATTTCAACAGTATCATCGGAAACAGTTCGAACCCACTCGTGATCCTGTGTATATAGAAGTTCACTCATTCTGATTCTCTCCAGTTAATTTGGTAGCTCGTATCTTTGCGCTATTGTGATATTGGTGCTTTATAAAAGGTAATCGTACAACTTCGCCGGGAAGTAATTTTTTACGGATGTGGACATAAATGCTCGTTCCCGGTTTTGAATATGGAGTTTCAATGTATCCCATTGCGATGGGCGCACTTACAGAAGGAGCGAACATGCCACTGGTTACAGTTCCGATTTCAGTGCCATCATCCAAGCAAATTTTTGTGCCGGTGCGTGCGGGTGCATTTTTTTTCAATCGAATTCCAACCATGCGGCGACTTGCGCCATTCGTAATTTGGAACAGTATTTTATCGGCGCCTGGAAAGCCGCCTTCCCGTTCACCGCCAAACCGCCGAGTCTTCGAAATGGTCCAATGGATGCCGGCTTCAACGGGTGTTGTTTCTGTATCCATGTCCTGCCCATATAAACGCAACCCCGCTTCCAATCGCAGTGAATCGCGAGCGCCAAGACCCGCTGGTTTGACTTCTTGTTCTTTCAACAGCTCCCTTGCCAAGGCCTGTGCATTTTGTACGGGCATTGAAATTTCAAATCCATCTTCGCCCGTGTACCCAGACCGGCTCACAATACAAGGCACTCCGCTGAGGGGGAAATTATCGATCGTCATGAAGTCGAGATTACAAACTTCAGGGTGGAATCTTTCCAGCACATCGACAGCTTTCGGACCCTGAAGCGCCAATAGTGCATTTTCTGTATGCTCAACGACCGCAGCAGTTTTAATATTGTCACGCAGATACTTCAAATCTTGTTCTTTGCATGCTGCGTTCATTACGACAAAATAATCCAAACCTAAATTCGCGACAACCAGGTCATCCAGAATGCCACCTTCATCATTCGTAAAGCAGCAATAATGCATTTTGTTGTATGGCAAATTCTTAAAATCGGTTGGAATTATAGCTTCCAGCGCACTCGCTGCGTTGAAACCAACAATGCTTGCCTGGCCCATGTGGGAGATATCGAAAAGACTTGCCTGTGTCCTCGTGTGCCTGTGTTCAGAAATTATTTTTTCTGGGTACCAAAGCGGCATGGAGTAACCGGCAAAAGGCCCCATTTTAGCCCCGAGTTCGAGATGGAGTTCGTGAAGAGGGCTAACTCGTAGTTGTTGGTCGGACAAGATTTTTACCTAAGTGTAACCTGATTTGAAGTTGCTCTTTATCGCTAACGATCTAAGACCAAGCACATCATCGCACGACTGGTTGTAAGTACCCCAATTTGAAACATGCTTAAATTTTCACAAGCAGTTGCAAACAGCGAGGTTTCTTGGCACAGATTTTACAGTAATTAGGTTCCATTGCTTGCAAAATTAATTCCGTAGCGGTTCTAACTCTAGAGTTACACTAGGTAAAAATCTCTCATTTGATGGGATGGAAAAGCGATTGATTGAATCGCATTTCGAAGTCAAGACACAAAGCTGCAGACTAAGGATTGAACTGTTCGATCACTTCTAAATTTGCCTTGCTTATTCTGCGGGCAACTCTTTTGGCAGCAATAGATTTAAAACAATCGCAATAGTGGCAGAGGGCAATAGTCCCGAACTTAACAAAATTTGCGCTGTATTTGGCAGATGTTGCAAGGCGCCCGGTTCGAGCTGAAGACCAAGTCCGATCGATATGGCCACGGCAAATATAACCATGTTACGTCGATTCCAATTGACATCGGAGAGCATATTGATGCCCGCTGAAGCAACCATCCCGAACATTACGATGACACCCCCACCGAGAACTTCGATGGGAATGGTCAGAATTATTGCGCCAATCTTGGGTAGGAGTCCAGCAATGATCAGAAAAATCGCACCGCAGGTCACGACATGGCGGCTCATTACTCCCGTGATAGCAATCAAACCGACATTTTGTGAAAATGAAGTGTTCGGGAGCGCTCCAAAAAGACCAGCTAAAGCAGTTCCAATTCCGTCAGAGTAAGTCGCCCCTTTTACCTCCTCATCCGTTGCTTCGCGATTCGCTCCCCCCTTTGTGATTCCTGAAACATCACCCACTGTTTCAATCGCTGAAATCACTGCCATCAGGCAAAAACCGATTATCGCTGCTACAGAGAATTCAATACCGAAGTGAAATGGATTCGGCAACGCAAAATATGCAGCTCGTCCGACGTTGCTGAAGTTCACCATTCCAAGCATTAGGGCAACCAGGTATCCAGCAATAATTCCTATCAGTACGGCAGCCACGGAAGTCATGCCGCGAGTAAAAAACTTCAAGATCAATGTCACGATGATTACGCAGGAAGCTAGTGACCAGTTCAATAAACTCCCGTACTCCGGAGTGCCTATGGCCGGCACTCCGCCCGCTGCGTACTGGATGCCAACTTTGAGCAATGTCAATCCGATCATGCAAACGACGAGACCGGTAACCAGAGGAGGCAACGCAAAACGAATGCGTCCAACGATCGGCGCAAGACAGGTATGGAATAATCCACCGACCAGCACACCGGCTGTAATTATTGCCATCGCCTCAACACCTTTGCCTGCGACTAGTGGAATCATGATCGGTATGAATGCGAAACTCGTACCTTGTACAATCGGCAATCTTGCCCCAACGGGACCGAATCCAATGGTTTGAAATAATGTGGCAACTCCCGCGAACAGCATCGACATCTGAATCATGTAAAGAAGATTTGGCAGGCCCGGAGTCCCGAAACCAAATCCTGCAGCGCCCGCGATAATAATTGCAGGGGTTACGTTGCTGATGAACATCGCCAGTACGTGTTGGATTCCAAGTGGGATTGCTAATTGGAGTGGCGGTGTATAGTCTGGATTTCTTAATTGCTCCGGAGTGCCGAGCTTAGAGTCGCCTTTATTCACATTGATTACCTTTCAGTCCTTACATAGCAAGATTGTGATTCTTTTAGCTTAAGTTATCGCCTCGGTCTCTGATTTACTACTAATAAGTGTAGCAAAATTGAAGTATGTCTACACTCATCATTCTTGCTAGCTTGATCTAATTTGGAAAATCAGACTCGTACGGATTCTTCTAACTTCAGAAGTCATATTAGCAGCAGCAAAGCACAAGGTCGTGTTTCAATTATTCTCATGCGCCAGAATTTTGGGGCTAAAGAGTCGGAATCGGGCAGCCTGTTTAAACTCGACGAGCAGACTAAACTGGTGCGGGCAGGGAGAATATTGTCAGTTTTGTGTATTTTCGGTATCGTTTACACGAGCTAAATTTGACACAATCAGCGCATCCGAGAAGCTCGAATCTCCGTCCCGCATCTAACGGGAAGTGGAGATAAAGCCTCTCATTTGGAGCTGCTTAGTGAACATGCGACCCTTTGTCTTGCATTTTCCGAATCTCAAATCCGTTATTCTCTCAGAATACCGCTCTGATGCATCTGATCCCCATTCTATCGCTTTTCTCCGCTGCTTCGGTCAATGATCCTCAAAATCATAATTTCGCATTTGTTTGTTTTCACTAATTTGTAACAATCCTCGCAAGACGAGATTTGGAACGTGTTCATATTTGAAACTTGAGTGCTCCACAATTAGCTCTGCATCCCCACCTGTTATCAACAGTTTCGATGAAGCTCCCACCATTTCAAGATACTTTTTAATTAAAAGCTCAACACCTCCAACGATTCCGAAAACGATTCCGCTTGACACTGCGTGCACGGTCGAAGTTGCTGGGATTGTGGGTTTCAATTCTTGGAATTCATCAATTTTTGACGTCTTGCTGCAGAGTGTGATTTTCGAAAGATGAAAGCCGGGCAATATGGACCCTCCAACAAATGTGCCATCCGCGGCTAAAGCATCCACCGTGATTGCGGTTCCGCAGTCAACAACAATCGACGATTGCGAGTGTATCGCACGAGCTCCAATGAGTGCAACCCAACGGTCTGCGCCAAGTTCCATCGCATTTTGATAACCATTTTTAATTCCGCAACATTTAACGCTCGTTTCGATTTCGATTAGCGATGCGTTCAATTGGTGGCGGGCATACTGCTTTATTTTTTCGAATATTTCGCTGGTGCCCACATTGACAACAAACAAACACTTCACATTCTGCAGTTGCGCCCAATTTTGTTCGACTGATTTTAAAAATGTGCTCGGTTCTGCAGTAAAGATTCCATACTTTTCACCACAACACCACTTGATATTCTGATTGCCAATATCAATAAGTAAATTCACAGTGTATTCATGTACCCGTTAGCTGATTCAATATGAAAGATAGTGTACCTATAGAAAGAACAGTCGACAATAGAATTGATGCAGCGGTTCGTCCGACATATGTGTTGTATTGCTGAGCGAGAATGTATGCAGTAACTGCAACGGGCATGGATGCAGCGATAATTGCGCTTTTTCCCCAGCTGGCATCGACATCGAACAAGTGAAACATTGCATACCAAATCAAAAGTGGGTGAATTACCAGCTTGATCAAGCTAATTACCCAAAGGTGGTACTGAAAGAAATTCGCCCGTTCTTCATCCATACTCGAACCCAAAGCAAACAATGCGCATGGCGCCGCGGCTGTAGCAAGTAATACAATGAATCGGTCTGCCACTTCAGGCAGTTGGAAACCAGAAATGGAAAACAGCGCTCCTAGAAAGGTGGCGATTATGAGCGGATTTTTTGTGACCGATAGAATTGAATTGAGAAAGACTTGCCTTGTGTTGTGACCTGAGCTGGATGTAACTGATTTTTCGAACAATGCGGAAGCCAAAGGGAACATGATCGCCAAGTCGAACGTGGTACAGATGATGACTGGAACGCTTGCTTCATGACCAAAGGCAGTAATGACAAAGGGCAGCCCAAAGTAACCTGTATTGCCGTAAATGCACGCGGTGGCGAAGACAACGCTGGTTCCATGTTTCATACGCAGAATCAAACGTGCCAAAAAGAGTGTAGTGACAAACAGGAAGAGTGCGACACAACCATAGGCAGTAACGTAGGTCCATTGAAATTCTCCTTGTAGATCGGCTTGCGCCATCAAGGAAAAGATCAATACAGGAAGCGCAAAATAATATACAAATTGATTCAGGCCAGCTCGCCCGGCGGAGTTGATGATTTTGTAGCGAGTAGCAACGTATCCGCAGGCAATGACAGCAAAAAAGGGAATCGTAATTAGTATCGTGGTCATCGGACAGAGTAGAATGCAATGAATAGCGGTTGTCTATTTTAAAAAACGGTGATGCGCAAAAAACAAATAAAAGGCAAGTAAGATGAATTTTTGCAGTTACTGCAGTGCGCCTGTGTCGAAACAAATCCCTGATGGAGACAGTCTCTATCGTTACGTCTGCTCCGAATGTGGACTTATTCACTACCAGAATCCGAAAATTGTCGCTGGATGCATCGTAACCTGGCAAGATAAAGTGCTGTTGTGCCGTCGAGCGATCAACCCGCGTAAAGGATTGTGGACGATCCCAGCCGGCTTCATGGAACTGGGCGAAACTGTGGACTCAGCAGCAGCTCGAGAAACCTTGGAAGAAGCGATGGCAGACGTGCAGATTGATGACTTGTTTTGTGTCTATAGCATTCCACAGGTGAGTCAGGTTTATATAATATTTCGCGGGCATTTGGAGCAGCGCGAATTTGATGCTGGTGCGGAGAGTTTGGAAGTTGCGCTTTTTTCAGAGAAAGAAATTCCCTGGCGGGCGCTGGCTTTCCGGGTAGTGCATTTGGCTTTGGAGCGTTACTTTGAAATTCGCCATGAAGGAGATTTTCGGCCTTATATCGACGTGGTTTAAAACTTGAGCTGGGTGACTATGTGCAATAGCATCTAATCAAGACTTGAAGTCATTCCTTTATCAGGAAGAAGAGCCGGACCCAATGCACAATCCGGTGGAATCACCGAAACCTTCGGTTTTGTTACAACGCAAATAATCCATCTTCAGACCGAAGATGGACTCACATTGCACAGTTCCGCCACCCTGATGGACGAGCTCGGAATGCGATGCCGCAACCCTCGCCAATTCAAAAAGCGCGCTTTTGAATTGGTGAAGGCCTACGCAGTAGGGTAACACTCCATATCCTGACATTGTCCTTTTTTATCAATGAAGTAACGTGCGACGCGCTCTGGAACTTCGGTTTAGGGATGAAAGCTGCTGGTTGAACTGATGAGGAAGAGCCAGAGGATTGGTTTGTCTTTGTAAAAAGAAAAGATTGTCCGATGATTTAATGTACGGATCGGCGCATTGTATAAATTCATTCTGTACTGCTGTCGCGAAATGGCAAATAACAGGTGATACAGCAAGAGAATGACAACAGCCATTGAATGTCTAAAACTTGGTTGTCCGTCATGGCCAATTGTCAAATTGCTGCAATTGATGAATCTGAAAAACCTGACCCACTTAAGTCTTTAAAATGAATCAGAGACAACTTAGATATCAGAACAGTTTTAGGTTATCAGGTGATACATGGAAAAATGGCAAAGAATTGCTTTCAAGAAAAATAGAATCTAACGAAACCGAAATTAGATGTAAGAAAATCAACATACAGAATCGCAGATGCTCAATTCAGAAAGAGGGATCGCTGGAACGATGTCACTTTTTTGAAAAAAAAGAAGTTCTGTGACTGCTCTTTTAGAAATAGATGGGTAGTTCAAAGAATTTGATCTGCCAAATTTCAAAGGAATCAATGAGTAAAAAGAAACTGACATTATTAGAAACCCGCCGACTTTGTTTAAATGATCCCGTTGGCTACTTTGAGCGGGTAAAAGGTGAAAAACTTGAATTCACTCGACATGGCTTGGGTGTTGCCGCAATGACGACAGATCCAGAGGTTATTCAGCACATCTTACTAAAAAATGCTCAAAACTATCGTAAGACTTTAATGACCCGTCTTTTACTGGAACCGCCGTTGGGCAAAGAGACTGTTTTTACAAGTGAAGGTGAATGCTGGCGTCAACAGCGAAAATTAACTGCTCCTGCTTTTAGCCTGAAAACAATCAAAGGATTCGCACCGTTGATGATAGAAGAAGCACAGTACCTGCTTGACCGCTGGGATCAAATTCCCTCAGATGAAAGAAAAATAGATGTGCAGTCTGAAATGGCCATGGTGACGCTGAAGATTATTACTCGCGCAATGTTTTCCAAACAAAGTGATGATCGGGACGCGTCTGCCATTGCAGATGCAGTTCGGTCCATGACCCAGTTCAGGCTGCAGTTCATTGACTTCCTCGGAGTGCCGAAATGGGTTCCTAGAATTTCTCGTCTACGCGTAGTTTCCGCGAAAAGGCTATTAAATCGAGCGGCGCGCAGCATTATTGCAGAAAGAACGAAAAGCGGTGAATCCAAACCTGACCTGTTGGGAATGCTGCTATCGTCGGTGGACCCGGAAACTGGCCAAAAAATGAGTGACAGCCAGCTGGAAGCTGAAGTTCGTTCCTATTACGCAGCTGGCTACGAAACGACGGCAACAGCGCTAACTTGGGTGTTTTACGCATTGCACAAATATCCTGCTGTGGAGGCTAAACTACATCAGGAATTAGACTCGGTACTTGGAGGAAGAACCCCCACCTATTCTGATTTGGAAAATTTACCGTACACCCTTCAGGTAATTCAGGAGACAATGCGTCTGTTTACCGTCGTACCTTCAATTGGTCGCGAAGCAATTTCGGATGATGAAGTTCAGGGTGTACACATTCCGAAAAAAGCTGTCATTGTTGTCAACATTTGGTTTACGCACCGTCATCCAGATCTATGGGAAGAAGCAGAACTTTTCAAGCCAGAGCGATTCAGTCCGGAAAACAGCGTCTCGCGTCATCGGTTTGCCTATCTGCCATTTGGTGGTGGACCGAGAATTTGCATTGGAGCCTCGTTTGCCCTTCAAGAAGCGCATTTACTATTAGCCACGATTGCTCAACAGTGGCGTCTGCGGGCTAAGGAAGGTTTTAAACCTCATCCAATTGGGCTGATCGTACTTCAGCCAAAAGGTGGGTTACCCATGACACTCGAAAAACGAAACTAATTGCGTTTTCGAGTCAATTGAATCTTTGGGTGCACTAAAGTTGATTAGTTTGATCACTCTTGCAGCAATGAAATCAGCGCCGTAATTCCATCTTTGCGCCACTGCTCGCGAAACGCGGTGATTGCCGGAACATTATTCGCGCTTGAGATTAGTCAACTGGTTAAATTCTTGTAACTCAAAACAGCTTGTGCAACTTGATCTGAAGAGTACATGCTATTTGTTATTGATCGTCACCTTGACCTCAGCATCAGAGAATAAGGAATGTGTAGCCTTGTTAATTCGATTAAAAGCCGCATCAAAATAATTCGGGTCCAGTTCAATGCCTACGCTATTTCTTCCCCATTTTGCAGCAGCAACCGTTGTTGTTCCCGTTCCCCAAAATGGGTCTAGTACAGTGTCTCCCACAAAACTGAACATTCTAATCAAACGTTCTGCGAGTATTTCTGGGTAGGGTGCGGGATGGTTTCTCGTAGACACACCACTTATTCCAGTCCAAATAGACCGGAACCATTGTTTGTGATTTTCATCAGAGATAACGGACAGCACACGTTTTGCAACTGATGGTTTTCTGTATCCACCAGGTTTGCGCTCCATCAGGATGTACTCAATATCGTTCTTAATTACTCCATTTGGTTCATACGGTTTACCAAGGAATCCAGAACTATTTCCCATTGTTTCATACTTGGCGTTAGCAATTTTGTGCCAAATTATTGGAGTTAGATTGTCGAAACCTATTTTTCTGCAATGCTCCTGAATTGATGCATGAAGCGGAACAACAGTATGTCGACCCTTATTCTGTCTTCTAGATAGACATACATCGCCAACAACACAGACAATTCTTCCACCTGGAACCAACACTCGATAACAATTTTCCCACACTAAATCCAGCTCTTTCAAAAACTGGTCATAATCATCAATATCCCCTAACTGGTCTTCGTGGTCTCGGTATTTCTTAAGGGTCCAATACGGAGGTGAAGTCACTACCAGATGAATGGATTTATCAGGAATAAATGACAGATTGCGAGAATCAGCTCGAAATAGATCGTGGTGTGTTGGTATCTGACAAACTGCTGAATCGATCTGCATCAGTAGAATTTTATTCTTGGCAATTCGGGGAATATCTTTTTTTGAGTCGACAAGGGATGCCACTGCCTTTGGCAAATAGTTTTCGAGGTTTGGGTTTGCGGTTGTTAGCATTGGCGTAATTTGTCTGAACGATATGAATTCGAATCCATCAAATTGTTCTGATTTGAGAGAGGTTTGCAAAATTATGTTTCGCTGACTGGCAATTGCTGAAAGTCATCTGAAATTGATCCAAAAAAATGTCTAGCAATTTCAACAATGGAATACAGCCATAAATAATTTATACACTTTCCTCCAAAAAACAATCAGGGATATGAATAGTCGGTACTTGAGACTTTCAAAAAAGTTCTTGAATTCTAGTGCCAGTTGACATCAGCAAGATTCAAGTAACGATGAACTGACTCTGATATTGTCACACTTTATTCTCTTTAATGTCGCAGAATTTCTCACACTTGGATTGTCATATGCCTTGGAGGTTTGTGATTAAACAGCCGTCTTTCTGTTACCAAAACTCGTTCTTGCAAACAGATTGACAAAAATTGGAAATCTCAAGTATCGGAGTTGAAGAACACAGAAAATGATTCTCTAAATTTTTGATACTAAACAATAAATTGTCTTGACTTGGCGCATAATGTTGATTTTGCTTTCATTCTCAACAGTCAACAGACTCAAAGAGGCTATGTAATGAACCAAGGTAGCAGAAGTCAAAAATTACCCTCGGACCTCAAATCGACGGTAGCCGCTTTGAGCACCCTCGAGGACAATCTGATCCAGTTTCAATATCTTGGAAATTGAATGCCATTTTGAACCCTGAAACTTGGGTTCGACTCTTCAACTAGGTCAGGGATTCCAGTATTTTCCGCATAAGCAGCTCAGCGGAGTCAAAGTAAGTAGGGCCAAATAAATTCAGGTGATTCAGAATGTGGTACAAAGAATAAACTTTCTGACGCAGTTCCCAGCCTTCGGGCAGCTCCCATGCGGCAGTATACTCACGATAGAATCGTTCTGGGAACCCTCCAAACAATCTCATCATCGCTAAATCGGTTTCCCGATCTCCATGGTAGATTGCAGGGTCGAAAATTACCGGAACACCGTCACAAAATCCACAATTGCCTGACCATAAATCTCCGTGTACCAGCGAGGGCTCAGGAGCATGTTCGTCGAGTATAAATGGAATCGCTTCAAGAACATTCCCACAGAGTGCATAAATGTTCCCTCTATAACCATTGGCAAATGCTAAATCCCTCTGGTATCGCAGTCGACAGACATCAAAAAAATCCGGCCAGCTATCGAGCGGCGTATTAATCTGCCTGTTTCCACCGATAAAATTATCCTCATACCAACCGAACTGGAATCCCTTGATTCGGTGTAGTTTAATAAGATCTGACGCCAATCTGGAATAGGATCGCTTAGAATTGTCCATCTCCAGGTATTCTGTTACTAGAATTGCGTGATTCGCTGCCTTGCCCACATGGATAGGTTTCGGAACGCGAATAGTATTAGTATGATCAATCTCTTTAAGCCCGTGATGCTCCGACTGTAAACTTTCAAAGTCAGAACTGATTTTTACAAAGTACTTGCCTCTTTCTGTTTGGGCTTGAAACTTCTCACTGAATTCATTGCCAGAAAGTGGAAGGATGGATGTTATAGCCTCGTTCAGCACGCTTGAGATATGCGACCAAACAGGTTTTAACTGTTCGAATTCAGTCATCTTCACAACTCGATAATGCGTAAAGAATCAATTGGTTCAAAATAACGGTTATAAGAACTAGCATTTGGTGATAGTTCAGGTACGACAAAAACTTTACAAATCATAAATGAATCGAAACAAATTCTTTTACTTCAAAGTGTTATTTATTCCTCGTAGACAAATTCAATTTTTTGGCATGAAACTGCCTCTCATTTTAATCAGTCTCGTAATCACAATTGGGCTAAGTCCTGGATCTTGGGCGCGTTCCATTGTTGACTCTGCTGAGCGCGTCGTTGAAATTCCGGAAAAGATTACACGCGTTTTTGCTGCTGGACCACCTGCCTCTATCGTCGTTTATGCGTTAAGACCCGAAGTATTGCTCGGTTGGTCGCGGGCACTGCATAAAGAAGAAAAAAAATACATAGCAGAACCTTATCGTGATTTACCTGAAACAGGACGTCTGACCGGTCGCGGTGGAGAAGCGAACGTAGAACGCATGCTGGCACTAAAACCAGATTTGATCATTGATTTTGGATCTGTGCGCGATACTTACATTGACCTTGCCAACCGGGTACAGGATCAAACCGGCATTCCTTATGTCCTCGTGAATGGACGCTTTAGTGAGACTGCGCAATCTCTTCGCCTGATCGGTGAAGTTTTAGGGGTTCCAGAACGTGGTGAGATTTTAGCAAGTGAAGTAGAGGAAGTATTCGCAGATATAGATGCCATTTTAGTTGAAGTTCCTCCTGAGCAAAGACCAAGAGTCTATCTGGCCCGTACTCCAGATGGCTTGGAAACTGGTCTAAGGGGTTCTATCAATACGGAAATCATCGAACGGGCCGGTGGCAGAAATGTCGCCTATTCTCCAGGTCAGTATGGCCTTGTTCAAGCTCTGCCCGAACAAGTTCTGCTGGCTGACCCTGACACAATCATCACTCGAGAACATCTGTTTTATCAGCGAGTCTGGCAGGACCCGTTTTGGGCTGGCATTACAGCAGTAAGAACAGGCAGAGTTTACCTTTCTCCAATCGCGCCGTTCAGTTGGATCGATGCGCCTCCATCAATCAATCGGATTATGGGATTGAAATGGCTCGCTGGACTATTTTACCCTTTTCGATGGAAGCGTGATCTGCGAGCGGAGGCGCTTGAATTTCATCGGCTCTGGTATCACGTCGACTTGAATGATGACGAACTGGATCGGTTGTTGCAATGGACAGCTGGACGAATAAACTAACAGCATCGCGCTTGAACAGTTGGATCAAAGCTGGTACGGCAGTGTGGTTGCTTGGCATCGTAGCAGCCACATCTTTTACCGCTCTTTTGATTGGTCCTTATCCACTTAGTCCACTGGATGCAATTACACTTTTACGTCAAACATTTTTTGAACAGAGTGATCCTACGGACCCAGTTCATATAGTTCTGATTTCGATTCGCCTGCCGAGGGTTATTGCAGCGCTTTTGGTGGGAGCAGCGCTTTCGGCTGCCGGAGCATGTTATCAAACACTGTTTCGCAATCCTTTGGTTTCACCTGATATTCTTGGGGTTTCGGCAGGCGCAGGCTTGGGTGCTGTGCTGGGGATATTTTTATCACTGCCAGTTGCAGCAATTCAGATGATGGGCTTCATAGGTGGTTTGCTTGCGGTTGCGCTCGTCGGATTTGTTTCTGCAGCAGTTCGCACTGGAGATCGAACACTAATTTTGGTTTTGGCAGGTGTGGTGGTTGGCGCTCTGACAGGAGCCGCGACTTCCTTGCTTAAAGTATTGGCTGATCCCTATGATCAGCTCCCTGCAATCACATTTTGGCTGTTGGGAAGTCTTTCTGGTGTAAAAATTGAGGATATTTTGCCCGCTGCGCCAGTTGTATTGCTTGGACTCGTGCCGCTAATTCTGATGCGTTGGCGAATCAACGTGCTGTCACTAGGTGACGAGGAAGCCCGTTCTTTGGGCATTGAGGCAGGTCGTCTGCGATTGGTTGTGATTTTGTGTGCCACACTCGTCACAGCAAGCGTAGTTGCGTTGGCGGGTGTTGTCGGTTGGGTTGGACTCGTAATACCGCATATGGCGCGAATGATAGTTGGACCGAGCTTTGGCAGACTGTTGCCTGTTGCTGCTTTGCTGGGTGCAGGATATTTGATTTTGGTTGATACTTTAGCGCGCACGATCTCTGCTGTTGAAGTTCCTCTTGGCATATTGACAGCTGTTGTCGGCGCACCTTTCTTTTTATGGCTGCTTGCTCGCGGGCGTCGCGCGTGGAACTAATTGGAGCAGCGCGGTGATTCGAGTTGAGAATCTTTCGATCGGTTACTCCGGTATCCGCGTCGGAACGAACATTTCGCTGACGGTCGACTCCGGGTCTGTTTTATGCCTGCTTGGCCCCAACGGGTCCGGCAAGACGACATTATTCAAAACCATGCTCGGATTAATCCCGGCGCAAGGGGGGCGTGTACTGCTGGAAGAACGTTCGCTTGACGAATTAAACCGCAGCCAAATCGCGCGTCGAGTTGCTTACGTGCCGCAAGCCCACAACGCTCCATTCGCGTTCGAGGTGCTTGAAGTCGTACTAATGGGACGAACTGCGCAGTTGGGCGTTTTTGCTCAGCCCGGTGAATCGGACCGAAAGGCGGCACGGACGGCATTGTCTCGTCTTAACATCGAAGATCTGGCAAAAGCTGATTACACGCAGCTTTCCGGCGGACAACGTCAACTCGTGCTGATCGCTCGAGCCTTGGCGCAGGAAACTCCAGTTCTCGTCATGGATGAACCTACAGCGAGTCTTGACTTTGGCAATCAAGTGCGCGTGCTCGAAGAAATTGCCGGATTGGCGCACAGTGGATTAACAGTAATCCTTTCGACTCACGATCCTGATCATGCGTTTGCAGTTGGCACGCAAGTCGCTTTGCTGCATAACGGACAAATACAGACCTGCGGTTCACCTGTTGAGGCACTGACTTCACAGACACTGGGTGCAGTTTATGGAGTTGACGTTCGTGTCGATACTTTGGTTGATGGCAAAACGGTTTGTGTTCCATCGCTCGGGAAAAGTGCGTAGAATTTTGAGCAAACCGCTGTCTTTACAACCATGAATCAAAATTTTCTGCGAGTTGCTGTGCCCATTCGGGTGTACGGAACTTTTGACTACAAGTGTAGCGATTCGATGATCGTTCCAGTAGGCAGTCGCGTTGTCGTGCCGTTTGGTCCAAGAACAATCGTCGGGATTGTGGTGCAACACGTTGAAACACCTGCGGTCGCCTTGGAGAAGCTGGTTTCGATCATATCAGTTGTTGACAAAGAACCGGTCTTCACCGATGACTTGTTAAAGACATTGCGTTGGGTGTCAAATTATTATCATCAGCCATTTGGTGAAATTCTATGGTCAGCCTTGCCTCAAAAACTGCGCGGCAAACGACAGCAGCAACCGAATTTCGGTGATGTCACAGCCTACCAGGTCACCGAAAAAGGCAAAAAAGCAGATTTAAGCTCCATGGCAAGAGCACCTGTGCAAAAAGCCATCATGAACCTTTTGAAAACAAAAGGACAACCTGTACCCAAAGAAGTCATTCAATCTGAAATTGGCCGCAGTTGGCGTGGTGCTTTAAAAAGTCTGGAAGCCAAGGAATGGATTACATCTGGCACGTTTGCCAAGCAACGCAATTTAGTTTCTTCCAGGTCATTTCATACTCTCACAAATGATCAACAGAATGCCCGAGATCAAATTCTTAGTCATTTGCGCCGGTATCAGAGCTTTTTGATTCATGGAGTTACGGGCAGCGGCAAAACTGAAGTTTATTTGCATGTAATGGTCGAAATACTGAAAACAGATGGGCAAGTACTGATGCTCGTTCCAGAAATCGGATTGACTCCGCAGTTGAAACAGCATCTGGAATCATCACTAGGCGTACCTGTCTCCTCGTATCACTCAGGGCTGACACCAAACCAACTTCATCGTACGTGGTGGGATGCAAAAACGGGTGAAGCAAAAGTCGTGATTGGCACGAGGTCTGCTGTTTTTCTGCCTTTCAGAAGACTGGCAATGATTGTCATGGATGAAGAGCACGATAACTCGTTCAAGCAGCAGGAGCGTGCTTCATATCATGCTCGCTCAGTAGCGATTCATCGGGCCGCAGCGAACAAAATCCCATTGATTTTCGGCACTGCAACTCCGTCATTGGAAATGGTTTTCGCCGTTCAAAATAATCGTGTCCAAAAACTCAATCTTCCAAAGCGCGTAACCAACGCTAAAATGCCAGCGGTCAAGTTAATTGACTTAAATAACGCTATGACAATTGACGGCATTGCAATCTCTCTTTTGCGGGAAGTGAAAGAACGCATCAATCGAAATGAACAAAGTTTGATTTTTATCAATCGCAGAGGCTATGCGCCCGTCGTGCTCTGCATAGATTGCAAATGGGTTGCAAAATGCGAAAATTGTGATGCCAACTTAATTTTTCATGCTGCTGACCAACGGCTGCACTGCCATCATTGCCTGCAGCGAGTTTCGATGATTCGATCATGTCCCCAATGTACATCAGAGCGCATTCAGCTGCTGAGTGTTGGCACTCAGAGAATTGAACAAGCGCTTCGAAATCACATTCCTGGCGCTCGAATTCTGCGTATTGATCGAGATACGACTCGCTCCTACCAAGAATTCGAACGAAAGTTGGACAAGATTCATGATGGCAAGGCCGACATTTTGATTGGCACTCAAATGCTCTCTAAAGGGCATCATTTTCCGAATGTGACTTTAGTCGGCGTACTGAATGTTGATCAAGGGTTTTACAGCATAGATTTTCGTGCGCTGGAATCCATGGTTCAACAAGTCCTTCAGGTCGCCGGTCGCGCAGGCCGCGCCGAAAAGCCAGGAGAAGTTTTCATTCAAACGTTTTATCCAGAGGGTGAGGTTTTCTCGAGCATCCGGCAGCACGATTACATGGCGTTCGCTGAAATGGAATTGGAAAATAGAATGGAAGCAGAACAACCCCCGTTTTCCCACTACTCTTTGCTACGCGCAAATTCACAAAAAGAGGGAAAGGAAATTGAGTTTTTAGCTCAAGCTCACGCCTGTGGAGTTCGATTATTGAAATCGAATCGCTTTGAAGCTGTTCAACTCTTTGATATAGTACAGTCTCCCATACAGAAAATTTCCAACAGACATCGCGCGCAACTGTTGTGCGGCAGTAATATCCCCAGTATGCTTCGTCAATTTTTGAATGAGTGGATGATTCAAATTGAGCACATTCCCAAAAAGGGAAACCTGCGCTGGAGATTGGATGTAGATCCCATCAGCTTTATCTAAGTACATGGCGGCACGTGAAACACAGAATTCAACAATTATTACAAAGCGCCCTTGATAAATTGGTCAGTGAAGGCACACTGTCGTCGAAACAGCGGCCTGCAGATCTCAGAATCAAACACTCTCGGCACCCTGACCAGGGCGATTTTGCGACAGCTCTTGCGCTGAATCTCGCCCGTTCGCTAAAGAAAAACCCACGCCAGGTCGCACTGCTGATTCAGCGAAATATTCCATCCAATGATTTGATCGAAAAAACAGAAATTGCCGGACCTGGATTCATCAATATTTTTCTTTCCAAGCGGGCGATAACAAAAGAAATCGGTGAGATACTTGCCCGGGGAAGACGCTATGGCTGCACAGTCGAAAATGCTATGGAAAAGGTCTTGGTAGAGTTTGTATCAGCCAATCCCACCGGTCCTTTGCATGTCGGACACGGTCGCGGAGCGGCCTTTGGTGACTCATTGGCACGGTTGCTCAGAGCAGCAGGCAAAGCCGTTGATACGGAATACTATGTCAATGATATGGGACGGCAAATGGACATTCTAAGCGCAAGCGTTTGGATTCGGTATTTGCAGCTTTGTGGAGATGAGGTCGATTTGCCCAAAGGTGCCTACCAAGGTCAATACATTTTCGATTGCGCAAAGCAGTTAAAGGATAAATTTGACACTCAACTGCGCCGCCCCTACACAAGTCAATATGAAAAGGATGCTGCTGTTGATCAGATTTTGGATCAGGCGATTGTTCAAATCCGCACACTCATCGGTGCAGACCGCTTTGACGAAGTGCGTCGATTTGTGTTGGAACAAATGGTTCAGGTTATACGGCATGATTTGCATGAGTTTGACGTCAGCTATGACCAATGGTTTTTTGAAAGCACGGTACAACATCGAGGTGATTTACAGCAAACCATTGATGTGCTGAGAGACGGAGGCTTTTTGTATGAATCGGAAGGAGCCACTTGGTTTCGCTCCAGTCAATTCGGAGATGAAAAGGATCGAGTGCTAGTGCGATCAAATGGCGAGATTACGTATTTCGCGTCGGATATCGCTTACCACTTGGACAAGTACAAACGAGGATATAATTGTCTTATCAACATTTGGGGTGCAGACCATCACGGCTACATTGCCAGAATGAAAGCTGCTGTGAGTGCGGCAGGTCAAAATCCCGAGCTGCTGAAAATCGTGGTAGTGCAGTTTGCATCTCTGTTTAGAGCCGGCAAAAGAGTTCAAATGTCCACTCGTGCCGGTGAATTTGTCACTCTAAATCAGTTGATTGAAGAGACAGGGAAGGATGCTGCGAGATTTTTCTACGTACTTAGAAAATCGGAACAGCATTTTGAATTTGATCTAGAGCTGGCAAAAGCGAAAAACAACGAAAATCCTGTCTATTATGTGCAGTATGCACATGCAAGAATCCGCAGTGTTTTTAGGCAGATGCTGAAACGAGGCATCACACGTTCGAGTGAACGACCGTATCACCTGCTTACTAACCGATCGGAACAAAACTTAATCAAGCGACTCAGTCGATATCCAGATGTTATTCAAAGTGCTGCAAACAAGCTGGAACCTCATCAAATCGCATATTATCTACGAGATGTAGCCAACGATTTCCATGCGTTCTACAACAAAATGAGAATACTCGATGCTGACTCTGGACTTAGAGATGTGCGGCTGGATTTGATCCAAGCGACTGGACAAGTATTGGCGAATGGCTTAGAAATACTGGGAGTTGACGCACCGGAATCAATGTAGGCAATGGCAAAGAAAAAGCGCACCAAACGTAAAAAAAGATCAAGAAATTCTTCTGGATTCGGATTGTTTGTACTGGGGATCATTGTCGGTACTTCTGTAACCTTGCTCTATCAGGGTGTAGTATCAGACAAGCCAAATGACATCGGTTCGGGTATCGAAGGAATCCTCACTGCGGCAGTCGAGAAGAACAAAAACAACTCTGATTTGAGCACAGATTCCCAGAATGAATCTCTGCTATCCGCACCTCAAATTTCTTTTGATTACCACGAAATGTTACTGGATGAAGAAAAAATTCAGCCACTGCTCCAGTTTGACAATTCTGTGAGTTCAGAAAGCACGCCTCTGCCGACAGTACCGGATGCAGAACCCGAAGAGCTGACCGCAATAAAACAGCCAGAGCAGGTTCTCACCGACGAGGGCGCACTTTATGTACTGCAGGTTGGTTCCTACAAAAACTTTCGGGAAGCAGACCGAACGAAAGCCAGCCTTGCGTTACAAGGAATAGAGGCATTCATCCAAAAAGTTTCGATTGAAGGCCGCGGGGATTTCTTTCGAGTTCGAATCGGTCCATACCAGCACTTGGATGCGATGTTAAGCGCAGGCGATCGATTAAATAAGCTGGGTTACCATCCCTTGCGCTTTAAGCTGAAATCACACAGCTGAATGATTAATCGACAGTCGCTCTGCCTTTTAGCGAGTCTGTAGGAAGGGCGATTGCAGTATTTCAGAATAATTCGAACAGGATTGATCAAGATAAATCGGAACGGATTAATTCAAAGATTCACATTGCTGCGACATTTTTAGCGCGGTCCGCAGCTGGCCCATGCGATGAACATGAAAATCGGGCTGCATCGAATACGCTGGTGAGCCAACGAGAAAAAGAAAAATGCGCGAAATGTTGTTACATGTACGAATTTTCTGTTTTCGAAAAAAGCATGATATCAATGCCTTGGAGGAATTGATTTTTGAATAGTGCGGAACTAGGGATAAGCTGAAGCGAAGTTGCAGATATGATAATTAGCCCTGTTTTATCGTGTGGCAGTCGATGCATTTGTCTCGGAAGTTGTGGCTGTATTTCGCGATTTTGGACTCGATGTTTTTTATGGTCTCAAAATAAATTCTTCAGATGTCATGGCTTTGAGCTTACAATCCTGACATAAGCAGTCAACAATATTAAGTGCCCATTTTGGTGCTTCAGTTCTGGCAAGGAGGTCAAGATGAATAGTAAACCCTCCGCAATAAAAATTATTCAATTTCTACGAAATTTATTGATCGGTGTTTTTTCCCTGCACCTGATCACACCCGCGTTTGCCTCTCAAGATTCAGACGAACTCTTTGAGGCATCGCTAAATGCAGTGATCGGACTTCGCGCGATTGTGCCAGAATCAGCACGAACCGCAAATTCTTTGGGAACCGAACGGCAGGGAAACGGTATCGTTATTGGCGATAACGGGCTGGTTTTGACTATCGGATACCTCATTTTGGAAGCTTCGGACGTTCAAGTTACCGACAGTGAGGGCGATTATGTTCCTGCGGAATTTGTTGCTTACGATTACGACACTGGTTTCGGCTTGGTGAGGGCGACGCGTTCGCTGGGTATCAAGAGTATCTCCCTTGGGGACTCTGATGTTCTGTCCCCCGGTGATGCCGCATTGTTCATTTCGCATATTGGACCCAACCCCATGCAGGTCATACAAGTTGTTGACGTACGAGAATTTGCGGGATACTGGGAGTACCTGTTGGACCAGGCTATATTTACAACCCCGCCATTTAACGGATTCGGCGGTGCGGCATTGATCAGTTCAAACGGCAAACTGGTTGGGGTAGGTTCTTTGATAGTGCCTGATGCAGTTACTGTCGAGGGATCCCGGCCTGTTCCAGGCAACATGTTTGTGCCAATCAATTTGCTGAAACCCATTTTTGATGATCTGTTGCAAATTGGACGAGCCTCCGGCGAGCCGAGGCCGTGGCTGGGAGTCTATACGACATTGGATCGCGGACACCTGTTTGTATTTCGGGTTGCATCGGATGGTCCAGCTGAAGCGGCAGGAATCAGAACCAATGACATCATTGTTGCGGTCAACGGCAACCCTGTTTCAAGTATGGCCAGTTTCCTTCGAGAGGTCTGGGCGACTGGTCCCGCGGGGGTTGACGTGAACATTTCCATCGTGCGCGGCGGGATAGTCAAGGAAATCACGGTACAGTCAGGCGACCGTTATGACTGGCTCAGAATTTACCCGGATTCTCAATACTCAGCAATGTTGCATTGAACTGAGTTGCGGGCTTGGTTTGGTGCATGAACTGTCCTGCGGATTACTCGAGACGGTTGCAATCCTTAGTTCATCAACAAAACTGCTTGATAAGAACCATCGCTCTCAGGGTGGTGCAATCAATGAATTCAGAGTTCGACGCGACGACAAAAGCGGTCGTCTGGCCGATCAGCTCGGCCGCGGCCGGTTCGTGGTGCTTGACGAGTTGGGTTATCTTCCGTTTGTCCAAAGCGGCGGATAGCTGCTGTTTCATCTGATCGCCAAGCTGTATGAACGAGTGTCGGTGGCGGTCACCACCAATCTGAGCTTCGGCGAGTGGAATCGGGTCTTTTCAGGACGAAAAGATGACCACCGCAGTGCTGGATCGTCTGACGCATCACTGTGAGATCATCGAGACCAGCAACCATAGTTGGCGGCTTCACAATCAACCAGCGATTCGGTCATCTATGAATAATGTCCTGCTGTTGATTTTAAATTCTACTGCTGCCCCTGCGCTCCGCTTCGGGGCAGCAGTAGAATTGAGCCAGAAATTGGTTGAAAATCACTTAGCTAATGGTACAGGGTCAATTTTCAATTGAAATCTACATCTTCGGTCTGCGAGATGTTTGACTTTACAGGCGCGCGTTCGGTTTCAGGAGATTACTTGTCCGAAAGTGCTGCCTTTCTAGGTGACTGACATTTGCCGTTGTCGCTGCTCTTGGCTGTCAAAAGCCTAGACGCCATCCTGTCAATACGCTGATTTTCGGTTCGGCAGCCCGGCTGTGTCCCGGATGAAATGACAAGCTGGTCGCAATACGAAAATCTCCGTTCCCCGATGGCAAAGAGCGGTGCCAGCGCGCGGTCAGGTCAATTTGTCTTCCCGATGGCTCAAGATCGGCAGAATTGGATGACTTGAGCACCTCTCCTTCAACTGTGCGGCCGACCGGTATCATATATGCGGCGCGGCCGGATTCGATGCGCACCGGTTGCGACAATGCAAAATCCACAGTGTTGCGCTCATTGAGCTTTTTCCCGGCTCGCAAAGCAAACGCGCTGGTGATCAGCGGAGAGTTCACCGAAAGCACGCTCCTGTCAATGACGGCAAGTACGGTGCCGACTTCGGCGCCGGCGCTGAGGTGCCACGAACCGACTTGCAAATTGCTTTCGAGTCCGACAAACACCGAGTTGCCTGACATTCGCCCGAAAGCTCCGCCAGCAGAGCTTCTGAGCACCGATTTGCGCTCTGCCACCATGCCGCTTCGGAAAGCGATGAGTTTGCCTGGGGTGTGTGACACGAACTCCATGCCGGCCACTTTCGCCTGGTCCCCGTTGCCTTCAGTCGAGTATAGGCGGAAGGCAGATTTGTCCGAGATCGTGCTGTTGAGCGAAACTGCCCGTCCCAGCAAGGAGAGATGGCCGCCATCGTTGACAAGAGCCGATGTGTCCATCAGACCCAGGCTCAGTCGGTTCGAATTGCCAGCGGAACGTTCTGTTGGAATATTCCGAATTCACGGTCGTTATTTGTCGAACTCATGAATTTCGCCAACCGCGACTGAATGGACGGACTGGAACGGGCGCGTGCAAATTCGTCGAGCGAATACCAGAATGGCGCGCCCAACTGATCAAATACCGCAATTTGCCTACCGGCGAGCGCTTGAGACAATCCATCCCCGAAAGCCGTCCCCAGAACCAGAGAAGTGTCATCCATCGACACTTTCTTGCTGTTATTCACGCGATTCCCTAAGGCAACGTAGGTGACGCCAACCGGTGAGACAGCGGCATCAAGATCCATCAGGCCTTGGCCGTAGATGGATTTGTCCTCGTACAGTTCGGACTTATTTGCAGTGGCATAAAGGCGCTCAACCAAGGCGGTATTCGAGAGCTGGCCGCGAAAAAAGTGTTTCATGACTGCCAGCCCGCCAGTCACCATAGGGACTGCGAATGATGTGCCGCTGACTAAGGTTGACCCGGGGATGATTTGCCCTTGTTGCGGCTTGAAAAACGCAACATTGACACCGTAGCCAGGGGCGGCAATACACCAATCTGCCGCAATCCCGCATCGGTTGGAGTCAGGCGCGATAATCCCGCGTTCATCAATGGCAACGACAGCGACGAGGTTCCCTCTCAATTCAGGATATCTTGCTGGGAGTCCGGCAACTAATGAAACTGACTTCGCATTGACGCTCCCATCGCAAAATTCGGAATTGAAATCATCCTCGCGACAGGGATACCTGTGTGAGTTGCCAGCTGCAAATACAAAAACAGTTTTGCTGCTTGAGCCGCGCTGCGCTATCGCATTTACGGTGTCTTTAAAATACAAATCAAGGTCCGACTTGCTGTACATGTCGATAATGCCTTGGTGGCCCACGCTTGCGTTAACAAAATCTAAAGATCGTCCGCCGTCAGACCATCCTATGACCCTGTTGATGATGCTAGTCCATCTGCCATCTTGAATTTTATCCGGCCTAATCGGAGTGTAGATTACGGGGGCTGTGCCGACACGCAGGGCAAACATTGCAATATCTGCGCCCCACGCCACACCTAGAGCAAATTGTGAACTATCAGAAGACGGTCGCGCGACCATCACGCTTGCAACCGCCGTGCCGTGCGACCTTCCCCTTCTATCTTCGTCAGGAGTGCCCTCCAGAAATTGTTCATCAATTCTTTTGCCTTCAAAAACTGGATGATTCTGGTCTATGCCGGTATCAATCGCGCCGAGTGTAATGCCAGAGCCCGGCGCTGTGTTCGGTCCATATTTGAGTTCTAATTTGGCCCAGGCGGCATCAGCGTTGATTTTCGCTAATCCCCATTGGTTGTTGAATTCCGCACGTTCTGAATAACTTTCTTGAAGCGTCTTGATTCGTTCCCGATATTCCGCCGGTTGCAGGCATCCTTCGACTGTTGGCGCGCAATCCATGCGCGCAGGTGTCGACGCGCCTCCACAACCGGTCAGTACCAAAACGCTAAAATTCAATAGCAAACCGATTTCTCTCTTACTCATTGAGAATTCCTATTGTTCAGGTTCTTGCACGCTGTGCGACATTGGCTCATCTCTAGCCCGTATTTTTCATCAACTTAGTTGACTCCTTAATTTGCACTAGTTTTGGACTCAATTGACTGGATTTAATTTGTGCCGGTGATTTTGAATGCACAGATGGCAGAGGGCGGCAGGCTTTCCACTTGAAATGGCTGCGTTTCTTTTCAAGAGCCGTGTCAGAGACGCTTAGCGCGGATTTTGGACATGACTGACTTGCCCCTCAGCCTGGAGCTGGCCGAATTGGGGAGTGCTCAATGCGATCAGATGAAGCGCGGGAAATAATTGCCGGGCACCGAGTCAATAACGAGCATGTGTTCTATATCGTCGAATGATGACAAATCATCCCACGGTTTGATTCGCAACGAATTGATTTGAAAAGTGCCGACCAACGCGACTTCTTGACATCTCGGTTGTCCAAGACTGTCGGTCAACACTAGAGCATGACCCGTCGGATGTCTGGCAAAATATGAGGTGCCATGGGTGATCCGAAGCAGGTTGTAGTTTTGGGTTAAAACTCCAGTAATCTTTATCTCAACTCAATATGACGGGGCGTTCGACTGAGCAAGACCGGCAAAATTCGTTTGCACGAAAATCATTTCTGCATGAGAATGAATCAGGTAACTCTCACAAATTCCCGCCCGAAATTCGATTACAACAGATTCAACAACGTGTCCAGATTAAAGAAACGCAATTACTTTCTGAATCGTTTCTGCAGCTATTTTGAATAGTCTCAGGTACAAGATTGCTTGTTTGCGAATCCGTCCAAGTCCTTTACTTGTAAACGGTAGCGGATTAGGTTGCCCTCGTGCAGCCCGCGAAGTTGGTTTTGGACATAGAGAACGACCTGTTCGCGATCTTCCTCTGGTATTCCAGCTTCCACGGCCATGCTCTCGACTTGTTCCTGGAGAAACTCTTTTGTATTCAGTACGCAATGACGCACCGCACTGCGAACAAAATCGCGGTAGATGAGCGCTGCCTTATCGGGCGATTCCACCTCAGCACGAATTACTCTATAGTTTTCCGCTGAAGCGATATATCCTTCAATGTAGGTTTCCCTAAGAAGTGACACGTTATTTAGCTCGTAGATACCCAATAGGCCGTTGACATAGTCGGTATCATCCACTGCTAGAAACGACATGGGTGCCAAGTCGGCTTTCAAAAGAGGAATGTTGGAAGCGATACGCGAAGTTCGCTTGTTGACGTCCTCGAATGCCTGCAGGTACGGAATGTGAACAAGAAGAAAGAAAGACTGCTCGAACGGGTCGACGATAGCAGTCGCTTTACGGATGAGCACCTCGAATTCTTCTTCGATCGCGTAAGGGATGTCGAGGGGTCGATAACTCGAGTGGGCTATGCCAACCGGCAGTTGCCTCAGTCTGCCTAACATGGCCGGATCAAAGAGTAATCCATCAGCGAGCAGGGTGTGTATGTTGAATATATCTCGGTGAGTGATTGTAATTTCCGCGAGATTTTCAACAACGTACTGTATGGCTTCCTTGTGATTGAGAATCATGACAGCTTCCTTTCGGTCTCTGTCAGGTGCTTCCTGTCCGAAGCGAATCAGGCGTTCCGTCTCAACAATGTCGTAAGTATTCCCCTCCATCCTCGATGAAGCCCATGACAGGTCCACAAGCAAACGCTCTAAAATCCGTATGGCGTACGTTCCTGTAGCCGGCTTCGGAACTGGCTGACCGGCCTGGTAAAGGCGCCGCCGGTCGGCTTCTGGTAGATAGAAATTTTTGTTGGGAATGTAGCGATCAATGAATTCCCTGTTATAAAAAGCGGGAGTACGCTGATTGTAAGGCACTGTCAGATGGGAGCGAACTACAGACGGGCCTGCTAGAATGTATCCGGTGGTCCTGCCTCTTCCGGTAATTTCGAGACGGCCTTTCTCCACGAGCCGTTTGAGCGCGCGCCAAATCGTCTGTTTGCTCGCATCTGGAGCAATATGGCGCCGGATGGATTCACGCCCGGCGTTTGGATGGTTTTCGATGTAGTCGAGAATGGCTTGATCGTCAAGAGCCATGGAACGTATCTATAGTAGGCTTGGAACGATTATATACATGAATATATTGGGATTTATACTCATTATGCTAAATCGTTCCACATGTTATGGAACGATTTAATCCACTTGCCGCGCCGGTCCAGAATCGCTAAACGCGTGTTGTTCGCAAACAAATGCTATCGCCGCCACTGCTGTTCCGGCTGCCAGCTAATCCAGCACTCGCGCGCAGCTGACTTGAATGCGCCGGTCTGCCACCCAGAAAGACACACCCAGCGACCCTCATACTCAACGAAATAGCGCAGACTGTGACCGGCAAAGGGATTGAATTCCAGATCATGTTGCTGGCGCATCAGCGGGTCCCACTTGGCATGTTCACTGGTCCGGGCAAGACGAACCTTGACCTGCTCTGCTCGAATGGGTGGGTTGGGTTTTCGATCATGATCGCTCATGACCGTATCTGTACTAAATTCGAGCGGAAATAGTCCCTACTGCAAATTTACCAAGCTGTTGTGGTTTTTACTTTGATCTAGGTAGCGTGGGAATGTCCTGGCAGTTAAGATGCCATCACACTACCTCTATGCTAATGCACAGCCAAACAATCAATCGGCCGTTGCTCGACTCTTGAGCAAATCTGTTAGAAGGGTAATCATTAGGTCAATTTCCTCTGCAACGGAAACCACCTTATCTGAATAACCAATTGGTGTTTCGATATTAGATTACACGGTTCTTCTAGGTTGTCTGTTTAATGTTCCGAATCGCTTTATCGATCAACTTGTTGCCGTCGTACTTTTAATATCTGTAATACGTTGATCAACTATGTCTCTTTTGTAGCTGCTATCAGAATTCTTTCAGCTTCTCGCAAACACCCGACTGTAGTCTCTAGGTCTAAAATGCCATTTTTGTCAAACCGAAGCCATCCATCTTTATGTACCGCAACCGTCATGTAATTTCCAATACGCATTACTTTTGGTTTGATCACTTTTTCGTGTTGTTTTGTAATCTGTTCATGCCATTTCCACTTTAGATTTTGCTTTTCCTCTTTCGAACATTTCGTCGCATTAACCTTGAAAGTCAGTAGGCTTTGTTCCAGCTGCAAGTACACGGGTTCATCTTGGTTTATTTCTTTTGGGCACCACCAGAATCCTATGAACCCACCAGCCTTGTTAGGAACGTAATCCCATCCCCGAAACTTTGGCTCAGCATTTTGATTGAGAAATTGCTGTTCCAATTCTCGGTAGAGACCTTTCCAAGCTTCCCACCAGCGGTTTTCTTCATCGTCCTTTCGCCACTTTCGAAATGAATTCGTATGATCTTCGTGAGCTTGAAGGTGTTCGCGATAGTCCTTCACAATTGGATGATCGCCTCTATAGCTATTGAGAACCTTTAAGAAATCCCAGCGGTTGAACACTTTGTATTCACTTGTTTCCTCGATATTTCTTTCATCATCAATCGAGTGATTTCCAGTCTTGAAGTAGATGAGGCATAGATTACATTCGGCGACTGGTCCTAAATCAGTTTCCCCCGACAATACGCGTTCTCGATACTTGTGAAGCTGATTGTTATGGGGAGAAGAATCGATCTTGTCTTCGATTAAAAGAACGTGTTTGTCGTTAATTTGTGCCAACACATCAATTCCTTTTTCCTGCTTATAAATTAGAGTGCTATTCACATCGTTCAACTCAATCGGTGCTCCATTTCGTCTATGACCCAACAACGTATGCACGAATAACTTGCCGAGTTGGCAAAGGTGTTCGTCGGCATCATATGCTGCGCATTCGATGAGCCAACATATCATCGCGTCCTGGGAAAGCTCCTTAGTGGCATACTTGAAAAGATTTGGTTTTTCCATCGCTACAATCCTAATGCTATCTGACAGTCACTGACAATTTGGTCTGTATCCAAAATAAATCACATAGGAAAATTTTATCATTATGGGAAGAAAATGGATTCACAGCTTTTAAAGCAACGGATTCTGAAGTTAGTCTCAGAACGTGTTCCGATCGCGCAACTGGCCCGCGAAATCGAATCCGCTACAGCCACTATTCTTGTTTGGGTGCGAGAGTCATTTATCGGTCCAGTTCAACTAAAATCCGAGCGAGATCAATCTTCTGAGATTTTCTTGTGGCGTGAAGTCAAATGTATCAAAGAGGTCAATCAAATCCTAGAAAATGCGACTGACCTCGTATCCTTTTTGAATTAAAAAGAGCTTCTTCATAGAGTTTGCTGGCTACAAATAATTGTTACAAGTCGTCGTGGCAATTTCAAGTAGTTCTTAAGCTTATACAAAGTATTGTTCAGTTACATCACTAGCCATCTTCCCGATAAAGGCTGTATCTCAGTAACACGTCTAGTGAGTATGATCAGAGTGACTCGTTTCAGCACAAAATTGATGCAACATCAACCAAAAAGTGACTGAATTTGTACCTATTAAAAGTTACTTTATCGATTTGTTTTCGCTTGAAATTTACTGGATTCATGCCTGCAGCAAAGTCAAGATGACTAGAATTAGATGTACTGGCATAAGACTCAATAGAACATATAGTGGTTCTGACCCAAATTGACTTCTACCTGAGTTCGTAATTCATGGATTTCATTTCTAGACCTGAACCCGATATTTCGATGGCAAATCAGAGCCTAAAACTCAGGTCATATTCAATATTATCAACAATTTACGAAATTCAAGGGCCGAAGTTGGCAGCTAAGATGCCATCACACTACCTTTAAGCTAAAATGACAGAGCTAAAACAATCAATTGGCAGTCTCTCGACTTCTGAGCCAGTCTGATATTTGAATTGGAATATCGCCCCCAGCCTTGCTGCTTACATAGATTCCGATGTGTCCTGTGTCATACACTAACTCTGTGTAGTCATTGGAACCAGCCAGATACTTCAATGGCTTGGATGCTGCAGGCGGAACCAAGTGATCATGCTTCGCCATGATATTCAATAAAGGTTGTCGTAAATCCCGAAGCCGTACAACACGATCTTGGATTTTTAGATCGCCTCTTACAAACCGATTTTCGTGAAAAAACGCTTTTAGAAAAGTTCGAAACATTTCACCGGCTTGGTCGGGACTGTCAAAAATCCACTTTTCCATCCGCATAAAATTCTCAACTTTTTCTGGATGATCAACGATTTTTGCAAAGTCGAGATATTTTTCGATCCCCAGCTGAAATGGCTTGAGTGAAAGAAAAATACTGTTCAATAGAACCCCCGATACATTGCCCATCGTATCTACAAGCAAATCTATATCGATTTCCCGGAACCAGTTTGAGAGCAAATTGTCGGGAGTATGAAAATCAACAGGGGTCACCATGGTAATCAAGTTTTTTACTTTTTCAGGATAGAGTGCGGAATAACACAGACTCATCGAGCCGCCCTGACAAATTCCCAACAAATTTACCTTCGAGCAACCGGTCTCATTCAGCACTGCATCAACGCATCGATTGATGTACCCATCCACGTAATCGGTGAGGTCCAAGTAGCGGTCGCCGGAAGTCGGATAACCCCAGTCAATCAAATACACATCAAGCCCTTGATTCAGCAACCCTTGAACCAGAGAGCGTTGCGGATACAAATCCACAATGTACGGTCGATTCACTAAGGCGTAGACGATGATCAACGGGGTGCCAATCGGTTCTATTTCCGGTAAAGGCAGATAACGATACAGGACCAATTTATTTTCGTTGTAGATGGGCGTTTTCTTAGACAGGCCCACGCGAATTTCACCGAGCTCACTCATGACCTTGAACCCTTTCTGGATTCGAGTTTGAAATTCAATTGAATTTTGCAGCAGCTCCTGCTGGGTGTTCATGATTTTTTTCTTCCTTTAGATCTAGGCTTTTGCAATTGTTCGACAACTTGTTTCAATTGCTCAATTTCCTGTTGCATTTTTTTCATTTCTGCATTGGCTTCGGAATTTTTCTGATGCAATTCATCCAATTCTGATCGGGAGGGCTGGCCTTGCAGCTGGCTGAACTTTTCTTGCATTCGATTGACATGGTTTTGAAGTTGGACCGATGAGTTGATCAGCTTTCCAAAGGTGTGGGAGTATTCAGGTGCAGTGGCAACTTTTTGAAACTCGAATTCGCATATATTGATCCATTTTCGACACAGTTCGTCAAAGTTTTGAACGTTGCCGGAACCTGAAAGGATTTTAGAAAATTTCTCGCTCACATTTTGACTGAAAGGGCGGAACAACTGCATATATTCGCCAAATGCCAAGACAAGCTGTTCGTGAAGTTTTATCAGTTTATTCTGGTCTTCTTGAAACTCTCGAGTGATGCCAAGTGCAGGCAATTGTGTTGTTTGCGCGCTCCAAGAAGGTTGGGTCTGCCAGCCGCTAAAAAAATTTGAAACTGGATTATTCGGCATTAAATTATTGATGGAAGGGACCGCTGTAAAAACTGGATTCAGCGCAAAAGAGCGAGTCAAGTCTCCGATTTGTTGTTGATTAATGAAATCTGATCCTTGCTTCAAATAGGATTCTTGGAGAGATTGAAACGCTTGAAAGAGATTGAGTATCTGTTGATGGGGTGACGGAGGGGCAGCTTGTTTAGGGGCAAATGGCTGTACCCAGGGATTAAGCAAGTTCGCTGGGTCTGTCATGGCCCAAGGTTGAAACATCATTAGAAGTTCGCCTGGTTCGCAAATGTTGAAAGAGTCTGGTTCATGCCCCATATAATTCTGGATGCTAATTTTGGTGAAACCAAAAATTTGCAGTTTATTCTAGGGTATAAAATAATTTTAACCAATGAACTGGATGGGAGAGTTCAAAATGTCAAATCGAGTTGTTGTAGTAACCGGGGGAACCCGAGGGATCGGAGAAGGGATTTCCGTAGCACTGTCTGACGCGGGTTACAAAGTTGCCGCCAATTACTTTGGCAACCATGATCGCGCCAATCAATTTAAAGAGCGAACTGGGATTCCAGTGTATGCGTTTGATGTAGGTGACTTTGAACAATGCAGAGCAGGTGTCGAGCAGATAACCAACGATTTAGGTGAAATTGATGTCTTGGTGAACAACGCTGGCGTGACTCGGGACCGTTTGCTGCATAAAATGGATTTTGAGCAGTGGGATACAGTTTTACAAACGAATTTATCCTCTTGTTTCAATATGAGTCGATGCGTGTTCCCGGGCATGCGTGACCGAGGTTTTGGCAGAATAGTAAATATTGCATCCATAAATGGACAGGCAGGTCAGTTCGGGCAAGTCAATTATTCGGCTTCAAAGTCTGGGATTTTTGGGTTTACCAAAGCCTTGGCCAAAGAGAGTGCGAGATACAATATTACCGTCAATGCAATTGCGCCGGGTTATGTCGACACGGATATGGTGCGCGCGGTGCCGCCAAAAGTGCTGGAAAGAATAATCGCAGCAATTCCAGTTGGAAGATTGGGCCGAGCGGAAGACATTGCACGCGGTGTCATGTTTTTGGTTAATGAAGACGCATCGTTTGTTACTGGTTCGACCATTGACATCAATGGTGGCCAGCATATGCTTTGACATGCCAACTCTAAGAACCATCAAAAAGTACTCGAATCGGCGGCTGTATGATACAGCCAACAGCTGCTACATTACATTGTCAGAAGTTCGTGAAATCGTTCTAAAACAAGAAGATATCGTAGTTCTAGATGCAGAAAGCGGTGAGGATATCACGCGGCAGATCTTACTGCAGATTGTTTCAGATCAGGAATTGGGCGGACAACCCATGTTAACCAAGGAGCTGCTGATTCAAATGATTCGGTTTTCCGGCGGCGCTTTCCAGAATGTCTTTACCGACTATATGGAAAAAGCAATGCAAATGGTTGTGGACCAACAGCAAGCCTATCAGCGCCAGATGACAGAAATGATGAAATCCAACCTAATGAACGAAATGGGTGATATGGCAATGCGCAATATGAAATTGGTGAATGAAATGCAGCAGCAATTTTTAAAGAGTTACGGGCTTCAGCCACGCAAGGACGAAAAGTAACTTTCTCCACGTCTTAGAATTCGAGATTCTGTCTGTTCATTGATTTGATCGATAACAACCCTTCTACTTCATTTCTATGCTATGAACTACAAAGTTTATATGTGTGCCATTTGTGGTTTTATTTACGAGGAAGAATATGGTTTGCCAGAGGAAGGCATTCCTGCTGGAACTTTATGGGAGGATGTGCCAGAAACCTGGATGTGTCCCGATTGTTCTGCAATGAAGGAAGATTTTGATATGTTGGAAATTTGAGGTTTTGATCCACTTATCCCGCTAAAATTGGCGCGTATTCCTGCAACTCTGTCGCAGTTATCATCAATACAACTGATTCCCCACTGCGAGAAGTCAGCCAAAGAAACGGAATTTTGGGGAATGCTTGTTCGAGCGTGGAGACCGAGTTTCCCAGCTCAACGAGCAGAACTCCGTGGTCCGTGAGATGTTGTCGTGATTGTGTAAGAATTTTTTTCACGATTCCAATTCCACTATCTTCGCTGACCAAAGCATGCCGCGGTTCGTGCAGATACTCTTGCGGAAGCAAGTTGATTTCAGATTCATTCACATATGGTGGGTTGCAAACGATCAAGTCATATTGAAATTCGGAAAGATTGCAAAACAGATCACTTTGAATGATCTTTACTCGATTGCTCAATTCATATCGATCAACATTAATTCGCGCGACTTCGAGCGCTTTCGAATCTATATCTGAGGCGTGTATCATTGCCTCGGTGTACTCAAACGCAAGCGCGACTGCGATACATCCACCTCCTGTACACAAATCCAATGACAGTTGGATGCTCTCGGGCTCGACCCAGGGTTCAAGCCCATCTTGAATCAGATCGCCGATGTGTGCTCTTGGCACGATTGTACGTTGATCAACATAAAAAGGGCGGCCAGCGAACCAGGCCTGTTGAAGCAAGTAAGCGAGCGGCTGTCGTGATTCGATTCTGGTACGAATTAGTTCGCGGAGCAATAAACTGGAATGACTGGACAGTTTATGGTCTAAGACTTCTTCTAACTCGCAGTCCATCAGGTTGGTGACATGCAAGGTGGCCCAGATTGCTTCATCTCGGGCGTTGTCGCAGCCGTGACCGAAAAACACGTTCGATTGCTGTAACTGTTGAGAAGCCCATTCGACATGGTGAGAAACTGTCACAATGTCATCGAATGTCAAACTGGAGCCCTCCAGCGGACAGGCAATATGGAGACGCTAAGGGAACAGAAAAAAGAGAGGTCGAGTACGGAAATGAGCAGCTGTTTTGTGATTACAGTCCGTACTTTTCCTTGAATCGACCAACGCGTCCTGCAGTATCAATAATCTTTTGTTTGCCGGTGTAAAACGGATGACACACAGAACAAATTTCAATATTCAGGTTGCCGCGGAGTGTTGATCGAGTTTGGAAACTATTCCCACAAACACAAGTGACAGTAATCGTGTGATACTTTGGATGAATGCCTTTTTTCATGGATTTCAATGCGAAAATGCAACAGATTTATGGGTTTGTCAAATTAAAAATGAAGTGCGAATAATACTGCATAAATCCAAATTCTGCAACGATAATTTAGTAAACGCACTTTAGACACTCATCGGGGATGGCAATTCAAAGCAGCGCAATTCTGTTAAATTCTAGGCAATTCTTCTTCGCATAGAAGCAAAAAATTCTGCGTTGGTTCTAGTGGATCGCAACCGTTCAGAAAGCAGTTCAATCGCTTCGAGATCATCGGATGAGTGTAAAAATTTTCGCAGCGCCCAGATCATTTTGAGTTCAGAGGGATCAGTCAACAGTTCCTCTCTTCTGGTCCCTGAGCGATTGATTATGATGGACGGATAAACGCGTTTTTCGGCAATTCTTCGATCCAGGTGTATCTCCAAGTTACCGGTACCTTTGAATTCCTCATAAATCACCTCATCCATTTTCGAGCCGGTCTCTATCAGCGCGGTCGCCAAAATGGTTATGCTGCCACCTTCCTCAATGTTTCGGGCAGCGCCGAAAAACCGTTTTGGTCGCTGTAGGGCGTTGGAATCGACACCGCCTGTCAGCACTTTTCCTGAAGCGGGAGCAACGGTGTTGTAGGCTCTGGCGAGTCGAGTGATGGAATCCAGGAGAATAACGACATCATGTTTATGTTCCACCAATCTCCTGGCTTTTTCAATCACGATTTCAGCAGCCTGAATGTGACGAGTTGCAGGCTCATCAAAGGTGGACGATACAACTTCTCCGCGCACAGACCGTTGCATCTCCGTCACTTCTTCCGGACGTTCGTCAATTAGCAGCACAATCAAAATGCACTCAGGATTGTTGGCGGTGATGGAATGCGCAATTTGCTGCAGCATGACGGTTTTACCTGTTTTTGGCGGGGAAACAATCAGTCCTCGCTGTCCTTTTCCGATGGGTGCAACCAAATCAATAATTCTTGCGGTTAGATCCTCTGAGCTTCCATTCCCACGTTCAAGGCGCATGCGTTGATCCGGATGCAGCGGGGTCAAGTTCTCAAATAGGACTTTTTCTTTGAGTCGGTCTAATGACTCATGATTGATTTTTTCGACTTTCAGTAAAGCAAAATATCTCTCCGAATCTTTCGGAGGCCGCACCAACCCCGAAACAGTATCACCTGTGCGTAGATTAAATTTTCGAATTTGGCTTGGAGAGACATAAATGTCATCAGGCCCCGCCAAATAAGAACTAGAGGCGGAACGTAAGAATCCAAATCCGTCTTGAAGTGCTTCCATTACGCCTTCGCCCGTGATAGTGCCACCTCTTTTGGCCTGCGCTTTAAGGATTGCGAAAATTTGATCCTGTCGTCGCATTCGACTTACACCATTAATATGTGCGCGTCGCGCCATTGCAGCCAATTCGGTTGGTTTTTTGTGCTTGAGCTCAGTTAAGCTGATACTCATAATTTTTCCTCAACAATAATAAATCGTCGCTCAATCTGTCATGAGCAACGTGAAATTGAATTGCGAATACTAGTTGATTTGGTGAATTAAGAAAAGAAAGTGTTGTTTGGGGGAAATCAACACGAAGTTGAATAATTATTTCATCATTTACACTCGCGAGTTAATTATACCCTCTATAAAATTCGTCAATTGAGTTTTTGAAACAGCGCCAACCTTGGTCGCTTCTACGACTCCGTTTTTAAAAATCATTAGAGTTGGGATGCCTCGAATTCCGTATCTGGGGGGAGTTTGTGGATTATCGTCTACATTTAGTTTCGCTACTGTAAGCTGTCCAGCAAATTCATCGGCAACTTGTTCCAAAACCGGAGCAATCATCTTGCATGGACCGCACCACTCTGCCCAAAAATCAACCATTACTGGTATTTCTGAATTGATCACCTCTGACTGAAAGGTGCTATCACTTGTGTGTATGATGTTATTTGACATTCGGGTTACTCGTTCGTTAATTCGATAGTTTAGATTTTAATGGAAAAAAGCTGCAGCAATTATTTTTCTAATTATTGACTTTATCACAAAATTGCCACAGATTTACCAACATCTGTTCCAGAATGAACTCAATCTGGTCTACAAGAGCTACTTCTTGAGCTCGTCAAAAGGGAGAATTGACATACAATCATGCGATTATTATCGCAGGGAGACAATTATACTCAAAGTAGCTTGGGCTGCCATCTTATGAAATAGCTCAAGAATTTGCCTTGTCTTTAAGATCATGAGTTTGAGGTCAATCTTATTCCAGCCTCAAACAATATAATGCCACTCTGAAATAATTCAATCCCAGAAACGGTTGCGCGATGGAGATACTTGAACGTATTCAATACGTAATGAATGCAGAGGCAAAGGCGATTCAGTCAGTTGAAATCACCCAAGCCTTCGAAAAAGCGGTTCGCGTCTTGATTTCCCACCGGGGTAAAGTACTGACGACAGGCATGGGCAAAGCAGGGCTGATTGCAGAAAAATTCGCAAAGACCTTGTGCTCTACCGGCACTTCTGCAGTTTACATACATCCGGGCGAAGCAGCTCATGGCGATTTGGGAGTGGTCGCGGACGAAGATTGCATCGTTGCTTTCTCCACCAGCGGAAAAACTCGGGAAGTGATCGAAATGCTTGAATTTGGCGGACATTTAGGCCTTGGCCAGATCATCGGCATCACCTCTCATCCTGAATCTGATTTGAGACGTTATTGCGACATCATTCTTGAGATGGGACAAATACAAGAACCCTGTCCACTTCTGCTCACCCCGTCAGCGAGCATCGCGGTCATGAGCGCAATCTCGGATGCGATCACGTTGGCTTTGATGGAACAAAAGGGCATCACTCGACAACAATATGGTGTGAGGCATCATGGAGGCTATCTTGGCCGCGTTGCCAGGTTAGACAACGAGTAGATATGCAAGATAAGGTTTGCCTAGCTCTAATCGATCAACGATTTCCAAATTCGATGAGAAGTTGCTGGGCCGTCCAAAGTGATGAAATCTGTATCGCTCAACATGTCTGAAATTGCATTTTGTATCGCACCAGACGCTCCTAGATTTGCCACTTCACCGACTCCTTTCACACCAAGAGGATTGGTTTGGCAAAGTGTTTCAAACTTGAACAGTTGAAGAAACGGCAGGTCTGCCGCTCGCGGCAGCTGATAATCCATGAACGAACCGCTTAGAAGGTGTCCCGCATCATCCTCATCAAACTGCACGGCTTCCATTAAAGAGGTGCCCACAGCCTGCGCCCAGCCTCCATGCAACTGACCATCGGCCAGCATTGGCTGCAAAATTCGACCAATATCATCAACTCCAACCATTTGAACGAGCTCGATCACCCCTGTTTCTGGATCGCATTGCAGCTCGACTACGTATGCGCCGGCTGGATGCGTAGTTTTAGACCCTTCAAACTCCGCCCGTCCAACACAGTTTCCAACATTTTCATGCATGGGTTTGAGGCTGTTTGCCAGTTGAACCAGGCTGAGGCGACGGTCAGTGCCTGGCACTATGAATGAGCCCTTTGAGTAATCCAGATCTGAGGGCGACACTTCCATAACGTTCGCCGCTTGCTGTTTGGCATTCTCAAGCATTCTATCGGCGGCTCTAATTGCCGTAGCTCCGCTAATTGCGACCAAAGAAGAGCCACCGGTTCCGCCACCTGTGTGAATCGAACGAGTGTCGCCTTGCGTCACAATAATTCGAGAAACGTCAATTTCGAGGGCCTGGGCAACCAAATGAGCCAATGTGGTCTCGTGTCCTTGTCCACTCGATTGGCTGCCTGTAAACACAGAAACAGCTCCAGACTGCCCAAGGCGCACCTCGCATACCTCTGTTGGCGATCCCCCTGTCGAATGCATGTACATGCCAAGTCCTATTCCGCGCAGCAATCCCTTGTGCAGAGACGATTTTTTACGTTTAAAGTAAGTATGCCAATTGGACTGTTCGAGCGCAAGATCGAGCAATTTATCGAAATTACCGCTGTCTATCACGTGACCATTGGGCATGTGATACGGTAAGTCCGCAGGTTTCACCAAATTTTTTCTTCTAATCTCGGTACGGTCGAATCCTAACTCAAATGCACATTTATCAATCAGTTGCTCTAGGGTGCAAACTGTTTCTGGTTTGCCGGCGCCGCGATAGGCATCAGTTGGCGTCGCATTCGTGAACACACCTTTGCAGCGATAAGATATGTGTGGAATTTTGTAGGTATGCCCGACCACCGTATAAGCGTAAATTGAGGGTACGGAGGGGCCAACATAAGACAGATAAGCACCTAAATCCACCATGGCATTGACCGCTAGGGCCAAAAAGTTTCCTTCTCTGTCAACAGCCAATTGAGCTCGGTCAATTCGAGCGCGCCCGTGAGAGTCACTAACAAACGATTCTGACCGAGTTGCGGTCCAACTGACGGTTCGCAGAAGTTTTTTTGCAGCAATCAATGCGAGCGCATATTCGGGATAGGTAAAAATTTTCATACCAAAACTTCCGCCTACATCCTGTGTTATTACGGTGAGCTGATCGAGAGGAATTCTCAACACATCTTGTGCCAGCACGCGTCGCACAGAGTGGACTCCCTGAGTTTGAACATGCAGCGTGTACTGCTGGCGGTCTTTGTCGAATTGCGCAATCGCAGCTCTCGGCTCGATAGGAGCCACGACCATCCTCGGATGATGAACATCGATAGAGATGACATGAGCTGCCTGGCTCATTGTTGATTGAACAGCGGAGTCATCGCCTGCTGTCCAGTCAAAACCGAGATTGTCCTGAGTTTCCTCCCAAATGACCACATCTGCAGCCAAAGACTTTTCAACGTGACTGACCGATGGTAATTCATGGTAGTCGATATCGACGGTTTCGGCGGCTTCAAGCGCTTGATTTAACGTATCTGCTACGATGAATGCAATGGGTTGACCAACATAACGAACTCTGTCTGTCGCCAAAATTGGATATTTGGGCTTGAACATCGGTTGCGCATTTTTACGTTCAAAATTGGAAACGCAGGGCAGGCCTCCAACATTGTCCCGTTGAAGTTCTTTTGCAGTAAGAATCAGCTGTACCCCTGGACAGCTTCGCGCGATCTCTACATCGACTCCAAGAATCTCGGCATGAGGGTATGAGGATCTTACGACAAAGCCAATAGCGTGCTCTCGAGATCGTTGATCATCTACAAAATTGCCCTGGCCACGGAGCAGGCGATCATCTTCTAGACGTCGAGCATCGAATTTTTTCGACATCTGGCAGTGCTAATGCGGTGGTTGAAAAAAGGCATTATCTGATTAAATTCAAAAACAGTGAACAAAAATTTTGAATATATACGAAAGTCATAATTTTACTAGACCTTCTGATCGAAGAATTTTTACGGCAGAGTCACAATTCAATATTAAAAAAATGGCGAAGAGTGCGCTTGGAAATTACTATCGAAAAGGAATAACTTTGGTAGAGTTAACGAGGAAATTCTCAGACAATGACTCGGCTAGGAAGTGGTTTGTTCGAATTATTCGAGTTAAGACAATGAATCAGCTAAGAAAAATTTCCGAAATTACGATTCAGATTACAATTATTTTGACGAATTATCACTAATGATCAATAATATAAAAATTGGATTGGGGGATGTTCCCGGTCGGCGACTGGCTCTGGGATTGCTCAGGGCTTTTCGTTTATCAAAGAAAGACTTTAAGACCCCAGCCTGCAATTATCCCCGCACTATCTCTACGAAACTTTAGCTCAATAATATTCCAAGCTGGGTTAGGTTGTGCTGGTCGGATGATATTTAAGGGACTTATATGCTTAACTACGCAACGAAGAAGCGTCCCGTCAAGTTCTTTTTGACGTTTTACCGAAGGACTCCGTCCTTCTCCGCGTCCGTTTCGACTCTCCCCAATCCCCAAGGCGAGTATGTTTTTTGCAGCGTTAATGTCTGCGTTGTCCAAATGACCGCAACTCACGCACCTGAATTCAGATTGCGTCTTGCGATTCTTGCGGTCTGTCGTTCCACAGCGGTTGCAGCGCTGACTAGTGTAATTCGGCGCCACCTTGTGAATCGTCGTTTTGCAAGCAAGCGCCTGTTCCAGTTTGTACCAGCCGGTTTTCAGCATTGAGCGGTTCAGCCCGCTTTTCTGCTTGACGTTCCTGCCGGGTTCTTCCAGCGTTCTTTTGGCAGATCTGGTCATGTTCTTTGTCGTCTAATTCTCCAGATAAACCATCGCAAGTCGGTCTGCAATCTTTCGCGAAACCTGGTGCGTCCAGTTGCCATTGATTTGCTTGATTTTTTGTGATGCCCGAGCAGCCAGTCGGCGCGCTTTCAAATAACGTCCAGAAGCTATCTATGTCTTTTTTGCGCACCGGTTTCTGCCGCCGGGCGATCATTCTCTGGCAGCCTTTCTGCGTCGTTCCTTCCTCTCAACGTCCGGGGTGATCGTTCCATCCGATAACGCAATCTGTCCAGCGTTTCGGTCAATTCCAACTGACTCGGTGGTCCCCAGACTCGCACCTGCTTTGACCGCATAAACGATATAGGCATACCTGTACCATTTAATACTCCCTGATTCATTAGAATTAGGGAGTGAACCACCGCAATCAATCAATTGATTGCGGTGGAATAAAACGGATGTCGCCGCTATGGATTTTTAGGACTGGAGTGTGCTGCTATGAGTCTCTTTTTGAAGTGCACTCGTTTTCACCCATACCTTTTAGTTTAAATGTCACTTCGCGCTCGAAGTGACATTCGCTAAATCTCGTGCGGCCTCCGACAACAACCGTCCTTCATGCTCAATCGAACTGAGATGATCCAGACTCAAGTGCAAACGTGCGCAGTTGTAAAACCGATCAATATAGTCATGCAGAGCATCTCGTGCCTCACGCCAACGGACTAACTGGTCCGTCACTGGCAGCTCGCGCTTGATCGTTGCAATCACCGATTCTGCCGGCGCATTGTCATAGCTGTTGCCGACACGGTCCATCGAACGCGCAATGCCATGATGTTTGCGCCACACCCGATACAACTCGCTGGTGCACTGGCTGCCGCGGTCAGAATGATGGGCCATACCACTTGCCTGACGAAAACTGGTCGCCTGGCGCAGCGCGCTTCGCATCAACTCGGTGTCATGGCTGTGAGAGAAACTGCGTCCCAAGATTCGTTTCGAGCACAAATCCGCGGCTTTTTCCAGGATCGCTCTTTCCTTGCGCAACTGCCGGGAATTTTCTGTTTCATGGAAATTTGGCAGTGCTATAGTAAAATTACAAATCCATTGAACGAAATGACGCCCAAAGGACACCACGATGAAACAGCAAAGCGATGATTCCGTATGGACAGAAATACAGGTCGAGGCATTGTTCAACTTACCCTTTAGCGATCTGCTTTATCAGGCGCAGACCATCCATAGAGAGAATTTCAGCCCGAATCAGATTCAAAAAAGCAAACTTGTGAACATCAAAGTCGGTGGTTGCCCCGAAGACTGCAAATACTGCAGTCAATCAATTCGGTACAACACGGACATCAAGTTGAGTAAATTGATGGATGTTGCCAATGTTGTGGAGGATGCAAAAAGAGCTAAAGCAGATGGTGCGAGTCGATATTGCATGGGTGCGGCGTGGCGCAATCCGCAGACCAGTCACATGAGTAAACTGTGTTCCATGATTCAGGAAGTCAAGACTCTTGGGTTGGAGACCTGCATGACTTTGGGAATGTTGAATTTCCAGCAGGCCATGCAGCTCAAGAACGCCGGTCTGGATTACTACAACCACAACATTGATACTTCACCTGAGTATTATCAGGAGATTATTACAACTCGAAAATTTCAAGATCGTTTGGATACCATCGAACATGTGCGACAGGTTGGCATCAAGGTTTGCTGTGGTGGCATCCTCGGCATGGGCGAAAATCAACAGGACCGAGGCAGTATGCTGCGGGTGCTTGCGAACATGAAAGAACCCCCGGAAAGTGTCCCGATAAATATGCTGGTACGGATTCCAGGCACGCCTCTTGAAAACGCCAATACGGTTGAACCGCTAGAATTCGTACGCACGATTGCCGTGGCAAGAATTATGTTGCCTAAATCGATGCTGAGACTCTCTGCGGGCAGACGTTCAATGTCCGAAGAAATGCAAGCCCTGTGTTTTCTCGCTGGTGCGAACTCCATCTTCGTTGGAGATCGTCTCTTGACAACGGACAACGTAGAATTGGACGCGGATGAAATCTTGTTCCAAAAATTAGGATTGGAAGAAATGACGCCACAGCCCTCTCATCCCCGGGAGCTGCTGCAGGAAGCAGTATGATGACGGTTTCAATTCGAGCGCTGATTCAGGAATACGAGAGTAAAAACCGCGATCTGTCGCTGTGGACCGAGACTGTATTTCAGCAGCTCTGCGGGAACCGCGACAATGTTTGGCGATTCTTAAATACCTTGTCCTACATGGAGCATATAGGCAGTTTCAAGATCATGGCAACGCAACAGGGTTTGTCAATTGATTTTCAAACACTGAAACATCTGAACGAGGAGACAGGCCATGCGGTTTTGTTCAAACGACACGCCGAACGAGTATGCGGAAACTCTCTTGATTACTCCGCGCAAGATCTTTTGGCGCCGGCATCTGCAAGAGCATATTTTGGAAGACTAGAAGTGCGCATGGTACAGATGTTTGGTTCGAAAGCCAACTATCGGACGATTTATTTGTTTATGTCCTTAATCGTCGAATTTCGGGCGATATGGGCTTATGAAATTTTGCAACGCTGTCTGGACCATAGTAAGTTGGAAGTCTCTTTGGCTAGATTGCTAGCTGAAGAACAAGGCCATCTATACAGCATGGCCCGGCGTTTAGAGGCAGACGGCCATTACACTGTGGAGAACATCCACAAGCTGTGGCGGTATGAGCGAGAACTATACATTCGAACACTTCGCGCAATTGAAAATTCATCGAATCTGACCTATCCAAAAGTCGCTTGAACGGTTATATCATCCAGTAAATTTTAATACTGAGTCCATAATCACGTCGTAAACAGTGTCGAAGTCTTCTTGGGTCATGCAATAAGGAGGAAGCACATATATAGTGTTCCCCAGTGGTCGAAGCAAGACTCCGCTTTGCTGAAATGCCAAATATAGCTGAGTCCCAATTTCAGAAAGATATCCGCTGTCTTTTACAAGAACATCCATAGCGGTGATTGTTCCTGTGCGCCTTAAATTTACTAGGCTATCTGACTGCGACATCTCATAGAGTTTTTGTTCTTGCACATGCGCGACTCGCTGAACTTGACTCAGCACATCTTCTTCCAGCCACATTTCGAGATTTTCTGCAGCCACGGCACAAGCGATCGGATTGGCGGTATAGGAGCTGGAGTGAAAAAAGGTTTTGGATTTGTCTTTTGAATAGTGTGAGTCAAAAATTCGTTCGTGACACATCGTGACTGCGAGCGGAATAAATCCGCCGGTGATTCCTTTGGAATAACATACGATGTCGGGTACAACATCGGCCTGCTCACAGGCGAACATGGTGCCAGTTCGTCCCCAAGCTGTCATAACTTCATCGGCGATAAATAAGACATCATAGTATTCACAAATCTGCTTCATCGCCTTTAGCGTAGCTGCTCCATACATCAACATGCCACCTGCACCCAGCACCAAAGGCTCAACGATCAGTGCGGCAATGTCTTGACTTTCTTTGCATTTCGATTCGAGTGCATCCAACGTGATCTGTTCACTGCCTCGTTTTGGAAAGGGGATGGACTCAACGGAAAAAAGCAGCGGATTATATGGCTTGTTAAAAACTCCTCTCTCGCCCACTGACATGGCGCCAATTGTATCGCCGTGATAACTGTGCTCTAAAACCACGACTCGATCTTTTTTGATGTTAAGATGATGCCAATGTCCAAGCGCCATTTTCAATCCTACCTCAACCGCTGTCGAACCGCTATCTGAGAAAAACACATAATCTAGGCCATTGGGTGTGAGATCGACTAGCAATTGAGCAACGCGCTCCGCTGGGTCATGAGTGTAGCCGGCGAAAATGATCTGATCTAAAAGTTCAATTTGCTGTTGAGCTGCACGCTGAATGCGGGGATGGCAATGGCCGTGAGTAATTACCCACCAGGAAGCAATCGCGTCAATGATTCGGTCGCTGTCTTCCGTATATAAATACGCACCACTTGCTCTTGTGATTTTTAGAAACTTTGGAAACAGCGCGTGCTGCGTAAATGGATGCCAGACCGGCGAGTATTTACGATTCACGCTCTCTCTTTGAGAAAGTGTTCGATTTGAAAATTTTGATCAAATGCTTGTTTCAGGCTTTGCGAACTGAGTTCTTTCAGCATGGGCAAGCGCCCGAGACTTCGTACTTTCGTAAGTTCTGGAATGATCTTTTCGTTTTCTTCGTGATGGTCGCCGACAAATATGATTCCATGGATTGGAATTGAACGCCTTCGCAGAGCCGCGATCGTAAGCAGTGTATGATTAATGGTGCCCAGTGATGTTCTGGCGCAAACAATAACGGGAAGATTCCAGGCACGGAAAAGATCAATCAGCAATACCGATCGGTTAATCGGAACCAACAGTCCGCCTGCGCCTTCCACAATCAACGGATATCGAGTTTTGGGTAAATCGCAAAGATGTTTGATATCTAGTGTGAGACCGTCGATTTCTGCTGCCAAATGTGGTGATGCGAAGCTATTGAGCCGATAGTATTCCTCAAAAACATGAGTAGATGGCAATCCACATAGCCGTCGCACCAGCTGCGTATCGGTTTCTTCTTCCCCTAATCCCGCTTGGATTGGCTTGAAATACTTGGCTTTAAGCGCGCCGACCAGCATGGCGGAAACGATGGACTTCCCGACATCGGTGTCGGTTCCAGTGATGACATATCCTCGATTAATTTTCATATTCTATTGATGTAACGGGTCAATTCCGAGTTCTGTGAGAGTGATTTTCAGTGTATTGATCATCTCTGATATTTCCTGTTCAGACACATGAAGTGTAATGGAGATTCGCAATCGAGAGGTTCCTAGCGCTACTGTTGGAGGGCGAATCGCACGCAAATCATAGCCGGCTTTTTGCATTCTGTCGGCGATCAGGAGAGTTGATTCTGACTCTCCGATCACAAATGGAATAATCTGGCTGCCGCTCCCTGGCAAAGAAAATTGGTTCTCAAATTCTTCATGAGCAGTTTGAATTCTCAAGTAGAGATCATGTTGCCTCATCGGTTCTTTTGCCAGTAAATTTAAGGCGGCAATGACGGCAACTGCGTTCATAGGTGGGGGCGCCGTCGAATAAATGAAAGGGCGGGAGCGATTAATCATGAAATCTATGATAGCACTTGGAGCGCACACCAAGCCGCCACTTACACCGAGCGCTTTGCCACAAGTGTGGACCGCAATGAGGTTAGGACGACCTGCATAGGATTCAGTCAGGCCGCGAGCTCGTTCGCCAAATACACCTGTTGCGTGAGCTTCGTCCACTACCAGCATCGCTCCGTAGCGATCCGCAACAGCAAACAGTTCATCGAGCGGTGCGCGATCACCATCCATGCTATAGAGGCTTTCGACAACAACCCACGCCATTGCGGTGGCATCTGCTCGGTTTCGCCACTTTGATAGTATCCCTTCAATTTCGTCTACATCATTGTGTCGGGCTTTGGTGCATTTTACGGGAGATGCGAACAATCCTTCTCGAATGCTAGCATGAGACAAAGCATCAAAAACGATCAGGTCATGGCGTTTTGGCAATGTAGTCAGCACGGCGAAATTAGCAATGTAACCACTGGCAAAATAAAGAGATTTTTCACATCCAAAGAATTCAGCTGCAATATTTTCTAGTGTCTCATGGACATTGTGATTGCCTCTCAATAAGCGAGAACCACCCGACCCGAGTGGTAAATCATCATTCAGCGCAGAAATGACGGCGTCACGAATTTGAGGTGCGCAAGTAAACGCAAGAAAATCATTGGAGGTAAAGTCTACGCCAACAATCGGAGACAGCTTCCTTTTTTGATGCTGTTCAGAAAGTTTTTCGAGGCCGGAAGAATACCTCAAAAGCGGATTAATCATGCGAAAAGTCGACATTCCAATAAAGTGACATAATCTTAGTTAGTATTGTATTTGCCATCAAGCCAGCTCTAGAGATTGTTGTGTACAGAATCTTTGGTCACTTCGAATCAAAAAATGTTCCTCATTAAGTTTAAAAAGAAACAGATCCTAGATTGGAACATGTAGAATAATTGAATAGTAATCGTCGTGTTGTAAGAGGAGACCTTAAGATGAAAAAAATATTTCTTGTCGGGCTAACTGTAAGCGCGTTAACCTTATCTTTCTTTGCCACGTACAGTCATTCTCAAGAAATGTCGGCGGAAGAACTCGCTGCCGTGTATGAAAATCGCAGTGAATTCATGAAAGGAATGGGAGGCAACATGAAAGCTTTCTCCAACTTCCTAAAGCGTGGTGAAGGCGAACCTATGGAACTCGGAGCAATGGCAGGTGAAATGGCTGCGAACGCTGAGAAGATTCCGGATCTTTTTCCTATGAATACTGGAATGGCTGAAAATGAGGAAAGTGAAGCCAAAGCTAATATCTGGACAGAATGGGATGATTTTGTGCAGGCAGCGAACGATCTAGCACCCTTTGCAGCCGGTCTTGAAGCTGCATTTGAAAGTGGTGATCCCGGAAATATCGGTGCCGCAGTCAAGAAATTGGGCGGAGAAGGCTGCCGCGGCTGCCACAAACAGTTCCGTGAGAAGAAGGACTAATTCTGACTGCTGTATAGACTGAAAAATTTAGACAACTACAATCTCAGATGATCGGAGTCACAATGTCTCCTCACCGCGGTTTCTCGGGGTTGGCATGAAACCTAAAGAACTTGAGTTGTCAAATATGCGCTGGAAATTTTGAGCCAATCTCAAAATTAGAAGCATGTTGGATTATCGTGGAAAGCATCCATAAATGGTTTTTATGGATGCTTTCAGATCTTTAAAAGAAAGAAGATTTATCGCTGTTGCGGTATTTTCTCGCATTGAGATAGAAACTGCTGCTTAAGGGCAACATCAACAAAAGTCTCGTTGTAACAAGCGCCGTGTTCGAGATCAGATCGAATGTCTGCCGGAATCAGCGAATTGACAGTCATTCCAGTATCACTGGTCTCGCGCCAAGTTCCTTTTGGAGAATACAGCACTCCTGGAAGAGTTGCATTAGTCACTACAATTTTTAACGTTACGCGTCCGCGTTTATTCCAGACTGTAACCATATCTCCGGTGCTCAGTCCACGTGCATTTGCATCAGCTGGGTTCATTTCTACGATCTCATAGTGCTGAGAATCCGAACATCCACCAAAAGTCGAGTTTGTTCGTTTGGTCGACGAAGGTGAAATCAGAGTAAAAGGCCGCGTTTTATTGACTGGGCGAAATCGGGGAACACCAAACCCGAATCGAACTTGCAAGTCTTCTGAGTAAAGTTCAATCTTGCCGGACGGTGTAGCGGGATTCATATTCTTGCACAGAATGATCGCTTCCCCTTGGTCGGATTTCAATTCAATCGCTTGATCAAGTGGAATTTCACTCGGTAGAAATCCCTGCATTCGGAGACTGTTTCCGTCCATAGCGTCATTCATCAAGTCTTCGTCGCTGTCTCGGAATATTGGATCGTTGAATTCGAATCTAGCAGCTAATCGGCGAAAAATCTCAGTATTCGGCAGGGATTCACCAACGCGAGGGATCACGGGCGTGCACCGTTGGATGAAGTTCTGACCATATGCGCCATAAAGATCAGCGTATTCGAAATGACTCGCAGCTGGCAAGATTACATCTGCGTAGAGCATGCTGTCCGTCATAACTATGTCGGAACCTACGATGAACAGATCATCCCGTTCCAAGGCCTTGACTAGATTTGCTTGATCAGGATGCGTCGCGACGGGATTATGGTTGTAAATCATGATTGCCATGATCCGTGGCTCCAGCAAGTCATCCAATAGAACTTCGGCAACATCGACGATGTTGATGGTGCGAGTGCCGTTTGGAATCAGATCAGGTCGTTGAAGACGATTTGTCGTCTTGGGTGCCGCCAGACCTGGTTTCGCAATCACCCCAGCGCCAACACGCCCATGGTTGCCGGTAAGAGCCTGTAAAGCCATGGCTGCCCGCAGACCCGACCCGCCGCTATGTCCGCGTTCAATGCCGTTGCCGACCGACACTGCGACATTTTCCGCTTGCCCATACAAGTCGACAAAGCGGTAAAACTGCTCCGATCTCAATCCACACGTTGATTTGACATCCTGCAGCGTGTACTTGCGCGCTTGCTTGATATACCGATCGAATCCATGAGTCCATTGATTGATGAACGAAACGTCAAGTTTGTTTCGACGTTCCAATTCTGCTGCCACAGCCATCGCAAGAATCACATCAGTACCAGGCTGAATCTGCAGATGCAGGTGGCTCTGCTCAGCAATTCTTGTTCGCTTCGGATCAATAGTTACAATCATTGCGCCCTTTTCTCGGGCGGTTTTTGCAACCCGTGCAAAATGCAGATTAGACACAGTGGCATTGTTACCCCAGATGACAATCAGGTCCGAATGTATCGCCTGCTGCGGGGGCATCCCGGGCACTGTTCCAAAAAGACTCGAATAGGCTGTTCCGCGCACCGCACCGCACAAAGGGCCGCGGTCCAAGAGAGTCGCTCCTAGTTTGTGAAAAAATCGTCGATCCATGGAACCACACGCAAGCTCACCGTGCGGACCAGCATAATTCAATGGCATAACCGACTGTGAACCGTACTGATTGATTGCTTTTGAAAATCCCTCATATATCAGGTTAAGAGCTTCATCCCATGTGATGGCAAGGAAGTGTCCGTCGCCTCGCTTGCCTGCGCGTTTTAATGGAGTTTTTAATCTCCTCCCGCCATGTATCATTTCGGGATAAGACCGAGCGACTTTACTGCAAATTTTGCCAGCCGTGTAGGGATTTGCGCTGGAACCGCGCACACTAACAAGCCGATCATCACTCACAATTGCCTGCAGACTGCATGTGTCTGGGCAATCTAATGGACAAACACTAGGACGACTTTGTGGATTTGAATTTAATTCCATTATTCAACTTTCTTTGACTATGCAGTTAACAAATTTTAATTCAAACTGTTTGTCATGCTCAATCATAAATGCATGAAACTGAATGATCTCGCCGTCGAAAGGCATGTCTTGCACTCGGTGATATTTTAGAATGCCGCAGGATGCAATCTTCCGCTCCTGCTACAGCTGACTCTCTGACAATCTAGATCGAATTTCTGCATGACAATTTATGAATTACAACCCTAAATGGCGAGACGCGGCTTTGCAGCTGATACTGACAGCTGACCAGACCCTGCGGATAGTGCGCATTTTAGAGCGGCATTCAATAACCGCAGCGGCGCAACGGATGCGGCAGATTCAACTTGCTGCCATAGGTGGCATACAGCCTGTACCGTTAAAGAAAACCAATTTGATTGCTTTCTGTCATGTTATTTGATGAAATTTCAATTACTGCAAAACTCCGCAGCATTGGCTGCGGCGGTGCGAGACGGATTTGGCCGCACGGAACCCCTCGCAAAATTTCAAATAGAGCAAAATATGAATCGCTCGGGGAATGGCATTGACGCGAAAGCCTAACGACCCGGGTGATATCAGGCAATACCGAAAAAACTCTCCGCGCGCATGTTGAAATTCAGTGTACGGTTACCGAAATTCAAATTCCTCCTTGTGAATGCGACGCGCGGACACACCTTGCTCGATCAATCCTTTGGAAATGGCAACTGTCATTGGTTTGGGACCACAGAAATAAAAATTCCAGTCCCCAATTGCTTCGCCTACATCGTTCTTGATCGCATCCGCGTCAAGCAGCGCGCCGACATCCGAATCGAAACGCGAGATCGAAACGCCGCCTATTTCGGCGGCGCGTGTCTCCAACTCGTCGAAGAATAGCGCTTCTCTCTCTGTCCGCACGCAGTAATAGAATCGGATGGTCTTTCCATGCCCGGGTTTTATCGTGCGCATTACCGACAGGAACGGCGTGATCCCGATTCCCCCGGCAACCCACACTTGTTTCTCTCCACCTCGCATAGGATTGAACCGCCCGTACGGTCCCTCGATTTCGACGTCCGCACCTGCTGTCAGATCGTTGCGTACCCGGCGAGTGTAGTCGCCCAACGTCTTCATCGTGAATCGGAGCCCATCTTCTGTTGAGCCCGACGAGATGGTGAAAGGATGCGCTTCCTTGAAGCCGTCGGCGTCGATAGTAATGAAAGCGAATTGTCCCGGTTCGAAAGAAAACATCCTGGATTTTGGCTTCAATACTACTTCGGTGGCGCGCTCTAGCCGGTTGACTGCCACCAACTCGAAGCGGTGTTTCTCCTTTTTTGGATAGACAATCTGTTTGTACCCAAACGCCACTAGTCCCGCGAGCAGCAACAGCGCAAGAACCACGCCAGGAGCTGAGAATAGCGCGATAGCCGAGTCTTCATAGAGTGCGAGAAAAATATGAGCACTGACGACGATGAAAAACAACCCCATGAATCGGTGGGTTGTAATCCAACGATGATATGGAAATTTCCGGTTTAGCGTGACGATTATTAACAACGTAAAACCGATCATCGCAACTAATCCGAGGATATCGATGGGCAAGCCTCCTTCCTCTCCAGATTCTTCAGTTGGGGCTGGCGCCTCTAGCGTTGCCGTCGATGTCGCACCACTTTCACTGGAAACAGTGGAAGTTGTTCCGTTTTCAGCGGATGCAGAGGGAGTTGCCGCATTTTCAATGGAAACGGCAGGAGTTGCCGTCTCGTCTTCATCCGGTCCCCCTCCCGGGACGGTCGCAAAGTGTGCAATGAACAACAACAAAGCGGCTACACCAAGATACTTGTGCAATTTATACATTTTGTCGAGCCCGCCGAAGGACCCCTCCACTGCGCGTGGACGCGCCGAGAGCATTATCCCCATTACCATGCAAATCGCCGCACAGGAACCGACGAAATAAGACAATTTAGCATCGAACGGCAATCCTACAGTAATCACGTGATACCAGTAGATTGCCGCATAAACGGCTAACACCGCCAACACAGCACATACACCTTTGCGAAATGTCATTGACCCCCTCTCCTCATGTCAGTGTCATGGTTGTTCAATTGCGTAGTATGGATTGAGTATGTTGAAAGACTTCCTAAGAAACGAATAGCGTGCAAAACCCGAACTTCCGGCACCGCGTGCACAAACCGGCTAATCTGCTTTCTTTACTATTCATTATGGGGAATGCCCAACATGAAACTACTTATTGCGAAAGTCAAATTGTACAATACAGAAGTGCGTAAAATGTTACACCCTAATTGGAAATTAGATTCTTTGAATCCACAAAAAAGCCTTATATGTCATGGTCTTAAATCAAATTCGTTTTCACCCAGCGGGTGAAGTCGGCACAACCAATTCAAAGATGCAAGGCAGATGAAGAATTTACCGTACAAAAATCGCTGAAACCAAACAACATTTCACCTCCCGCTGCGATTTGCTCGTCGTGGCCGATCTGATGCAACATCTCGGTCTGGTGGAGCTGGCCAGTTCACTGATACCTCTTCCGGGAAGCAACCGCATCCAGCTCTTTAGCCATATGTTCATCCTTGACGCAAAGCCCTGAGCATTTGATTCTCATTGATGAACTCAACAGCGCTTCTGCGAACCGTATGATGACGGTTTAGCGGATGTGGCTTCTCCAGATTTGCTGGCAACTGGGTCGCAAGTCAATTGTCAGCGCCGATTTGACCTAGCCTTCGAGTTTTGGAGTTCGGAATGCAGAAAATTTAACAAGAGGTGTGCCATGCTATCTCGTCAGCATGAAATTATGTACTTTAGCGTTGTTGTACAGATTGCAATTACGTATTGGAGCTGCCGGGTTGGTGGTCGTTAAGCAGCGGTGGCCGGAGTTTCGAATTGGCTGGCTAGTGTGGCACCTTGGGTGCGTTTGGCACTTTGAACCGATGCCCGAGATAGTGTCAGAATCTGATGTTCTATTTGTGGTGGGTTTTCAGCGATGCGAGACCCGCGGCGCAGCGCTGAGGCAGGGCGGTTTTTGCAGATGTCGTTCGGCATGCACTCAGCAAAAGGTCGTGCTCACCCGGGTTGAACTGGCCGGCAATGTCACTTAAGATGACCGTTTTGGGGAGTATTCCGGCGTTGACCAGCGCACCCCAGAGTCCACTCTCGGTGATTAGTGAGCAGCGGTGACGGATTCACTTTGTGTTGGCTGATGTCCAGTTCACTCAAGATGGGATGGAAACTGGGCTCTCAGTGGAAACACCGCTGCAGATGATTCTGGAGCAAGCTGACGGTGGTTTTGGGCAATTTGCGCCCGCGCATGTAGTCGAGGGCCGCCTCGCTGATGACATATTGGCGGCGTTTGCCGCTTGAAATCTGCACGCAGTCAAGGTGAGATTTAGATTCGCGGCGGGCAATCCAGATGAGCCGATCATTGCCGATGACGGTACAGCCGCCAGCTATGCCTGCAGCCAGGGCCGCCTCGGCTTCGTCAACCAAAGATTTCATGTCTGCAGTGAGCATGCGCTTCACGCTGCTTCTGGAGATTGTCACATCCCAGTCCTCAAGCGAAGATTGGATGCGGGCTCCGTGCTTTTCCCCTGATGATACAGCGCCACTGCCAAACGGCGCAGGTCGGCGCCGAAATTACCTTGCAGATCCTCGGGCAGGAGCGCGATGATGCGCTTGCCCGAGGGCGTCTGCCAACGTACTCGACGGAATTTGATGGCCAGCGGATACAGCATAAGCTTCTGAACCAAGCAAGGCTAGTCGCCAACGATTCACGGTTCCTCATCTTGCCCCGGACACCATTGCCCAAACCTGGCTTCTCGCACTTTTTCAGGGTGCCAGCGTCGTTTGCCGACCGATTGGCATTGCAATTTCCCAAAACCGTTGTTGATGGTGCTGAATTGCGCGTCGATTCAACGAGTTGTTGATCTCGAAATTCGCTCATAATTCCCAAAATATTTGCCTTCTGATCGTCGTGGACTTGGACAGTGCACGGGAATATCGGAATACAAAGGGTTGCTGGAGACCAATCGAGGCGGGCGCGGTCACTGTATGCAGACCGCATTCGCAACAATATCGAAACCTGCAAATTCAGGAACAACCGCTATTCGATCTCTGGGATTTGGTGCTCAGCCGGCAGATCCACGGTTTCTGCCACCTGCGCCATGCGCACCAGCCGGACAAATTCATTGCGATAGCCAAAACGATCATCGCCAAGCGCATCTTTCGCCAATCCTATGACCTCTTCATATCCGAACTCACCTGTGTAGCGTCCGCCGCGCAGAAGTTCGCCGAAGGCTGCCACTGCTGCGGCAAAACGCACGTCGCGCGGTGCCGAGCTCTCTTTTTCGTAGTAGTCGTCGACGGTCACCGGCCGCGAAATCAAATTGCTTGAATCTGCGTCAGAATGCTTGTAACGGATTTTCAAAAATGCGAATTCGTCGTCAAAGCCGCCGCTTGGATTGGATTCCGTGTTCTGATAGCGGCTCGGAGGAATGAAGCCTGCGTCCGTGTTTGCTGGCGTCAATTCGTAGATGGCTGTGACTGTGTGTCCTGCGCCAACTTCGCCTGCATCGACCTTGTCATTGCGAAAATCTTCCCGATCAAGCATGCGAGTCTCATAGCCGATCAGCCGGTATTCGCTGACCCGCGCCGGATTGAATTCCACTTGAATCTTCACGTCTTTCGCAATCGTTACAAGCGTCGAAGTGACTTGTTCCACGAACACTTTGCGCGCCTCTGATATCGAATCAATGTATGCGGCATTGCCATTGCCGCTCTGGGCGAGATGCTGCATCAGATCATCGTTGTAGTTGTCCGCCCCGAACCCCAGAACTGAAAGAAATACTCCACTTGAACGTTTGCGCGATATAAATTCCTCAAGCTCATCCACATCGGTCATGCCGACATTAAAATCTCCGTCGGTTGCAAGGATTACCCGGTTGACACCGTCTGCCGCAATGTTTTGCTCAGCGAGACTGTAAGCCAGACGAATTCCTTCACCGCCGGCTGTTGAGCCGCCCGCGTGAAGATTTTCAAGACTATTCAGAATTTTGCTTCGCTGCGAAACCGGCGTCGGTTCTAAAACCACACCGGCGGACCCTGCGTAGGCTACTATCGCGACCGTATCGTCCGATTCCAGATTGGACAGCAGCAGTTTGAATGAACGAATCAGCAACGGAAGCTTGTTCGGTTGGTCCATTGATCCCGATGTGTCGATTAGAAAGACTAGATTCGCAGGCGGTGCGTTGCTTCGGTCGGGTTCAAACGCCTTGATGCCGATGTGCATTATTCGGGAGGCATCGTTCCAAGGTGCTGGCATCAAAGAGACATGCGTGGTGAACGGCTGGTCCGGCGTGCTAGGTTGTGCGTAGTCGTAAGGAAAGTAGTTGACAAGTTCTTCGGTACGAATCGCATCCTTGGGCGGCACAATGCCTTGGTTCAACATAGCGCGCAGGAATGCGTAGGAAGTGGTGTCCACATCAATTGAGAAAGTCGAAACCGGTTCTTCGACAACGAGCTTTACCGGATTGGAATTGAATTCCGTAAACCGAACTCGGCTTTGGTAGCTGTCGAAATTCATGAGTGGCTCCATCTGCAGAAATAACTCACCCGTTCTACTTGCAGGTTTTCTATCGTAGGACATCATTTGTTCGGGCGCATTCAATGAATTAGCCTCAAGAGACTCACGCTGCCGATTTTCAGACTGAGTTGATTTCGGGAGTTGTGCAGAGCGGGTTGCGGCCTCTTCCACAGATGCCTGAAAGTCAGCGAGTTCATTAACAGGGAGCCGATCTTGAAGGGGTGAATGTGTCGTCACAACAATCTGATAGGAAACAATTCCAATTACCAGGGCAGCGGTACTGCCGACGAGCGCTAGAGAAGGACGTGAAAAGTACATGATAAGTCTCCGTATGTAGGGATTGATTGCGCTGAATTTCAACGCTTTATCCGTATGACGGTTTTCGATGCCTTTTCCTTTGATTCGACGGTTGAATTCTCCTTCGGCAGTGGATATTGCCCGTTCGCGAACCGCTGGTGGCGCCTGTGGCACTGAGTTGCGAAATGCTGACTTCAGCATCGCAAGCTCATCGTCTGAAGTGTTGTCGACTTGTCTGTGAAGCCTGTAATGTTCCTTTGCCGTGGAAATTGCCTGGTCGCGAACCGCTGGTGGCGCTTGGGGCGCATTGGCTCGAAGCGCGGATTTCAGCCTTGCAAGATCTTGGTTCATCGCTTGGCTTTCTCGCTGGCGGCCATCGCTCGCAGTTGTTTCCGCACCTCGTACATCCGCCAAGACACGGTCTTTTCTGGAATTTGCAGCACCTTCCCGGCTTCTGCGTGGGTCAATTCCTCTTCGAGCACAAGAAACACGGTGCTGCGCAATTTATCAGACAACTGACTCAGAGCCTTATATAGCCAGACCGAGTCGTCTGATTCGGAACTGTGGTCCGTGTAAGAAAGCGCTACAGTTTCTGCGTAGTTCTGTTCAATGCGTTGGCGAACAGATTTATCGCGTAACGCATCATAGGCAGCATTTACGACGATCCGATAAAGCCACGTTGTGAATTGGCTGTCGCCTCGAAATGTTGCAAGTTTGTCCGCCAATTTCAAACATACCTCTTGCGTAATGTCCGCCGCCAACTCGCTTTCGCCGAACAGCACGCGGGCGCTGATTCGGTAAATGCGATCATAGTGGCGATCTAGCAATTCAGCAAATGCTTCTGAGTCGCCCGCGGCGGCTTGGAAAGCCAGTGCATTGTCAGAGTTTTCATCCATGCATATACGCAGTTAGCCTTCTGGTAACAATTTTCTGTGAGTTTACTGTGTGACGGACGACGACACGCAAATCCTTTGGTTTATCGTTAAAGGGAGAACGCATCATGCAACAGCCGAGTTAAATCATCTTCAGAAATCCGTTTGGCAGTTCGCTTCAATGAACGATAGAACGCACAAACAATCGAGTTGATTAGATGAATTTCACGTGCATCCGATCACATTAACGCAATTTATGGGGATTATAAACTCGGGTTGACGCTTGTAAAATCGTTCGAAAATCCGTCAAAAATTAAAAATTCAGCATCGGTAGGTTAGAATCGCTTTTGAGAATTCTTCCGGTGTTGCATCCCTGCAATTCGCCAGGTAAATTTGCCCGTCCTGTTTTTCGAGACTTTTTCTGTTTCGATTCAGAAGTGTCACCTGGTGAAAGGGAACGATGCAGGGTATCACGCGCCGATTTCTTTGGCATGGCTACTGTCTATGGTCTGGGATTTATGTCGATATCCAGTGTCTGTCCGAAAACCAAAATAGAGTATAACTAATCAATATAAACAATAGGATAGCTCGCCGTAGAAATGAGTCATTCGCTTTTGGCTGCGTAATCCTGCACAACAACTCTGGCTCCGGTTGGCGGCAATCAGGGCGGTTTATGGAAGCAATGGCATGGACTGAAGCGCTTTGGTGTAAGAAGGTCGCGGTGGAGCGACTTCGCGAACATGCGGGCACGGACCGTGAGTGAATGCCGAGCAGACCCGCAAACCGGCAATCGCGAGATTCGACCCGCCTGAAGTAAGGGGAAGACTGGAATTGGGACCAGAAAGCGAGCGACAAGAGCACTGTCCACTCTCGCCGGGGCAGTGGTGACGGCGTATGGAAGAAGGAAGCAATGAATGGTACAGGTGTGTCAAGCACCGCCTGACAGCCCGTCAGGAACAGGTCGGGTTGTTTGGGTGGTGGAAGGGTTCGCAGTACCGAAGATGTCGGATAATGCCGGCCGAGGAATGGAGCTCTGGCTCAAGCTCAGGATACGAAGGGAGCAAGGCCATGATTTCTGAATGCTCTCGCGTCCGGCAGACAATTGCTTAATTGCAGCATTAATTGCTTTGCGGTCCCACCCACTTGGAAATCTCTCACCGAAAAAGTCGATCTTTATGAATCTGCAGTCTCAACCCGAAGACGATGCGAATAGACAGTTGGTCTCGAATTGCTTATTTCATTCGCGATTTTTCACTTTTGTGAATCCTGTGAAGCACAGGTCTTGTAAAAATATTATCTAAAGCGAATTTTTCGGATATATTGAATTTTCCTATCATGTTTTAGAGGTGTCTTACCGGTGAAAAAATTGATTTTTGTTGGAATATCTATCAGTACGTTGATTTTTTCTCTTTTTGCTACGTACAGTCACTCTCACGGAACGATGGAAGAGCTTACGGGCGTATACAAAAGTCGTCACATATACATGGAGGGATTGGGAGAAAGCATGAAGGCATTCTCCAATTTCGTAAAACGCGGTAAAGGCGACCCTCTGGAACTTGCTGCAATGGCCGCCAAAATGGCTGCGAATGTGGACAAAATTCCAGATCTTTTTCCGATAAATACTGGAATGTCAGATAGTGAGCATAGTGAAGCCAAAGACAATATCTGGACGGAGTGGGAAGATTTTATAAAAGCATCGAAAAATCTTGCGCCGCTGGCAACCGATGTAGAAGCCGCCTTCAAAAGTGGCGAACTTGACAATATCGGTACCGCCGTCAAAAAATTAGGGGAAGAAGGTTGTCGCGGGTGCCACAAACAGTTCCGTGAGAAAAAGAACTGAATCTGTCAGCCGTATACGCTAAAAACCCAGACAGCTAAAATCGCAACGACAAGAGCCACCAGAGCTCCTCTGCGAGTCGTCGCGAGCTCTGGTCTTGTTATTTTCAATTGTTGCGGAATTGCTTTGTCACCACTAATCATTGGTTTGATCAGGTTGTCATTTTTGTAAAAATAATAAAACGCGTTTGCGAGCAGGTGGACGATGATCAAGATTAACACCCACTGTTCATGCTGGACGTGAATTTCACTCGCCCTTCGGCTCAGTTCGTAGGTCACATAATAGGCAAAAGGCCCTTCCACCAATCCATCTACATCGGCTGCGAACAAGCCTGTTGTCGCTTGCACAAGCAACGCGACGAGGATCAATATCACTGCCAATGAACCAATTGGGCTGTGTCCAGTCTGGTAACTCGGCTTTCTTTTCGGTAACTTCGCGAGGTATGAAAATATTTGTTGAGGTCGAAATAGCAGCGAAGAGAACCGCGTATTGGAACTTCCCAAAAATCCCCAGCAAATTCTTGCAACCAGAAGCCCAACCAAAACTTTCCCAGCTATGATATGGATGTCGAAATTTTCCGTTTTTGCGCTGGCAAACATGATGATGATCAAAATGACAAGAAGCCAATGGAATATGCGAATCGGCAAGTCCCATATTTTTACGGAAACAAACTTGGAGTTATCGGCGGGCATTTTTATCTCAAATCGGTTGTGTCGAGCTTTTGGTGAAGTCAGATTGATGAAATACAAATTATTGCAAATAATTCAGAAAATTTTCAAATTTTTTATTGAAATTAAAAAAATCGTCTCTATAATTATTAGCACTCGCTATAGACGAGTGCTAATAATTGTGGCTGCAATCTTGCAGACGCGATTGTTTGATTCGAAAAATCGTAACCCACTGTCTCAACGACATTGTTCTGAAGTGGCAGCAGGTGCGATATTTTCATTATTAGGAGTTGAAGTCGCAGTGTAATCTGCGTGCTTGAATTTGTAATCATTAGTTCTAAAACTGTTTACTGGAGGTATGAGTGAATATTCGCCCACTTCATGATCGAGTAGTCGTTCGTAGAGTTGAAGACGAACGTAGAAGCCCCGGTGGAATTGTGATTCCCGATACAGCGGCTGAAAAACCGATGCAAGGAGAGATTCTTGCAGTAGGTAATGGCAAGATTCTGGATGATGGATCTGTCCGCCCCCTTGATGTTAAGGTCGGCGACAAGGTGCTATTTGGCAAATATGCTGGCACCGAATTCAGACAGGATGGTGAAGAAGTGCTCATGATGCGTGAAGACGACATCATGGCAGTAATTGAATAGTTAAATTTAACAGCAATCAAGAAAAAATGGAGAAATAATCGATGGCTGCGAAAGAAGTTAAATTCGGAGAACGAGCACGCGCCAAAAAGCTGAGCGGCGTCAATGTGCTCGCAGATGCAGTAAAAGTAACTTTGGGACCAAAAGGCCGCAATGTCGTGTTGGAGAAGTCCTTCGGTGCTCCGACAGTCACTAAAGACGGCGTTTCGGTTGCCAAAGAAGTCGAACTGAAAGACAAGTTCGAGAACATGGGGGCACAAATGCTGAAAGAAGTTGCTTCCAAAACATCCGATGTGGCGGGTGACGGGACCACAACTGCAACCGTGCTGGCACAGGCCATGCTGCGTGAAGGCCTCAAAGCCGTTGCCGCAGGCATGAATCCGATGGATTTAAAGCGCGGAATCGATCAAGCAGTAGTCACTGCAGTTGATCATTTGCAAGGCATTTCAAAGCCCTGTGCTGATGAGATTGAAATTGCGCAAGTTGGGACTGTATCCGCTAATGCAGACGAAGATGTCGGCAATATCATTGCCGAATCGATGAAGTCTGTCGGTAAAGAAGGCGTGATCACAGTCGAAGAAGGTTCAACTCTCGACAATGAGCTTGAAATTGTTGAAGGCATGCAATTTGATCGTGGTTATTTGTCACCTTATTTCATCAACAATCAAGATAGCATGTCTGTGGAATTGGAAAATCCGTTCATCTTAGTGCACGACAAGAAAATTTCTAACATCCGTGATCTGCTGCCATTGCTAGAGGCGGTTGCTAAAGCCGGACGTCCGCTGCTGGTAATCGCAGAAGATATTGAGGGCGAAGCACTCGCCACACTCGTCGTGAATAATATTCGCGGAATTGTGAAAGTTTGCGGTGTCAAAGCACCTGGATTTGGTGATCGACGCAAAGCCATGCTGCAGGATATTGCCATTTTGACTGCTGGTCATGTTATTTCTGAAGAAGTTGGCATGAGTTTGGAAAACGCGCAACTGGATGATCTTGGTTCAGCCAAAAAAATTCAAGTCACCAAAGAAAACACAACCGTGATCGACGGCGCTGGTTCCAAGCACGACATTACTGCCCGAGTCAATCAAATTCGAGCACAAATCGAAGAAGCCACTTCTGACTATGACCGGGAAAAAATGCAAGAACGAGTTGCTAAATTGGCCGGTGGGGTCGCAGTGATCAAAGTTGGCGCTGCCACAGAAGTAGAAATGCGAGAGAAGAAAGCCCGCGTGGAAGATGCTCTTCATGCGACTCGAGCAGCGGTTGAGGAAGGTGTCGTTCCAGGTGGCGGAGTGGCCATGGTTCGAGCAATCAATTCGGTAGGCGAAATCAGTGGTGCGAATGCTGATCAGAACGTGGGAATTCGCATTGTTCAGAAAGCCCTGGAAGAACCGCTGCGGCAAATCGTTGCAAACGCAGGTGAAGACAGCTCAGTCATCCTGAATAAAGTTGCTGAAAGTGACGGCAATGTCGGTTACAACGCTGCCACTGGCGAATACGGCGACATGATTGAGATGGGTATCCTTGATCCAACGAAAGTTGCTCGTGCAGCGCTGCAGAATGCGTCATCAATTGCAGGATTGATGATTACGACCGAAGCCATGGTTGCCGAGATCCCAGAAGAAAAGCCAGCAATGCCGGCTGCTCCACCGGACATGGGCGGCATGATGTAACATTCCTTTGTTTGATATTTTGTAAGCCCTGCTTCGGCAGGGCTTTTTTTTGGTGCGCCAGGCATGGCGCATAGTGCCATAACTGGCGCTGTTCCGGTTCGCGTGGTGACTGGATGAATTGGCGGTGCAGGTCTCGCCTGCCAGCATGATGCGGTCTGCAAACAGAAATATCACAGCCTCAGAGCTCGCGGCAAAACCCAAGGACAGGCGTTGCGCTGCGTCGGTGATCGCTTGCTCAAGGTGCTTTGTACGATGTTGGAGGGCAGCACTTTGTACGAGCCGAAATTACCTGAAATGGACACTGTTGCCTGAAACAATTCGAGGTCACTGTCCAACACTATGGAAAAGCTCTTTTTGACTTGACAAAAGATGGGAAGTCTGTTGTCAGGTCACATCATTCCATCGGTCAGGCGGGTACAATTCACAGTCAAATTGATCCAAATCTGCTCAAAACGCAATCCTCACCAAGGCCAAAACAGAGAAAAAATTTGCCTTGTTGGTGATGTAGACTGAGTCTTCATCGGTATATAATGAATATACAAGCCAGAATTTGGCAAAAGATGTTTAGTCTTCGTTCGAGACAATATTCAATTGTTCGAATAAAAACAGTGCTTTAAGAGTTTTCTGGCAGACACTGATTGTTTTGGAGTTATCATGACTATACTTACCTCTTACGAAATTGCCCGACGATTCCGAATTTCATCAATACTGCGAGCGACTGATGTGGGAAATTCGGTAGCAGAAAGAAAGTTTGAATGTAATCTCAGGTCGAGGCAGACGTTGCGTAAAATTGTGTGGGTTCTGAGTCTTGCCACTTTAATCGTTGTCTTGTCCGGTTGCGGAGGTGGCGGAGGTTCAGTTGCCCCGCCCCCGGGTGATCCACCCCCGGGTCTTCCTCCGCCGCATGAACCACCGCCTCCAGAGCCGGGCGGCATAGTTCCAGAGACTGAAGAAGTAGTCGCTTTTCCCGCATCACAGGACACACAGTCACCAGAATATAGAGTCCGCAGAGAAGAAATTGACAGAGTATTAGCCATGCACAGGCGAGGTGGGACTGGAGCAGGACAGATAGTCGGTATTTTCGATTCCGGCACAAATGAGAGTCATCCGGATCTAGGCGGCCAGTTCGCTCATGTCTGCGCCATGGGAAATTGCGTAGAAGACAATCGTCCCGAACTCAATCGAAGAGATGGCAGTCCACTGCAAGACACGGATGGTCATGGCACTGCAGTCAACGGGGTCGTCGCGGCAAAAAAGAACGGCCAAGGGGTGATTGGCATCGCCTACCAAGCCAAAATTGCGTCTTATGGAAACACGGCTAGCACTAGATATCCGTGGGGTACTCGTTGCTGGGGAGGAGCCGATTGTCCGGCAGGTTTGAGAGAAAAAGATCACCTGTGGGGACCGGAATTCGACAAGCAAATAGCGCGAGGCATCGATTGGATGAGAAATCTCGGAGTTGGCGCCACGAATATGAGTTGGGGCAGATCGTTTCCCTGGGCCTCAATTCCAGTGTTCACGCAAAATTATTTCCGCGAGGATATGATGCCCCTGAGTTTGCCGGCATTTGAGAAATATGTCGAAGCAGGCGGCGTGGTGGTCTGGGGCGCCGGAAATGGCCGTTCTCTCAATCCATCCATGGAAAACATGCTGCCCCGTTATTTCCCCCATCTTGAGAAAGGATGGCTTACTGTGGTCGGTCTTGACCGGGACGGCAGTACTGGCGACCTTTCGTTCAAATGCGGGGTCGCTGCCGATTGGTGCATTGCTGCGCCAGTTCTCCTCTTTACGGCAAAGCGCAACGGAAAGTGGGACACCGTAGGTGGAACCTCGGTCGCTGCACCTTATGTTACGGGCAGTTTGGCTGCGCTGAAGAGCATGTTTCCGAATCTTAGCTATCAGCAAATCCGCGACCGTATTTTCAGGACTGCGGACAAGACAGGTCAATACAGCAACAGATTGAGATTTGGGCAGGGGCGGCTCAACTTGGATGCTGCATCAAGTCCGGTGGACGGCACCAATTTCGCGTTGGGCACTTTTGCCACGGGACCGGTATCATCGACTACAGGGACACAGCTGACCTTGCCGCGCCAGGCGATCGAACAAAATCTCAACGGTCAATTCACCCTAGTTTTCGATGGTTACCAGCGTGCGCCTTTCAAAGTCGGGCTGGATAGCTTCGCCGAGCCTCGAGGCTCTTATCTGTCAATGGCCGATCTCTCGCTGACTCAGTGGCAACAACGCCATGAAAAGCTTGACAGACGCACATCGATTACGGCGTCCGACGGCAATTTCGAGGGATTTGGTCTGCGGGAAGGTCGTTCGTTTGTCGGTTTTGGCCGAGGTGCGGGTGTAATGCGGGGTCTAGCGCGTCTGGGCGGAGCTCCGCTTCCGAGCAATAACTATCGAATGTCGAAGGATGCGGCGGGCGTCGCTCTGAGGTTTGACAACGGATTTGGGATCTGGCATGCAAGCCTAGCGTCTGGCGCAGCAAAACCGGGCACACCGGGATTCGGAGTTTCAAGCTGGCATCCAAAAACAGTTGTGACTACTTCTTTCGTTCCGAAACGCAGTGGGAAAATGACAAGAGCGCAGGCGTTCGGAATTTCCTTCGCATCGGGACTGAAGAGGCCGATGGGTTGGCACGGCTCTGGAGCCCTTGAGTTAAAGGGTGACAGTGTCGAGTTTGGGTGGAGACGCAACATTGCGGCGAACAAGGCGGTTCGTGTTGACTTGACAAACCGTGTGACGCGGCTGGCGCTGCAAGGCGGGCCGTTGTTGCGATTCGACAATGCGCTGCTGGGCTCTATGGGCATCGCAATCTCGTTCTTACCCAGCAGTTCTGTGACACTTGAGACGCAACTTGGGGTTGAACGTCTGATCGCACCGTTTACAGGGAGCATTCGAACCGCAGCGAGCGTAGATGAAAGCGGCCGGATTGCCTATCGAGATGTGGCGATAGACGGTCGTGAACTGCTGTCGTTCGACAAAGCCGTTGTGCGCGTCGGCATCAAAGGCAGATCAAATTCGTATTACTCGGTTGGGGTCGCCGCGGTGCGGGACGGGTTCGGCAGCACGGCATCGCTTGCAGGATTTCAGATGGAAAGCAAGTTCTGAACCGCTCGGCGATTGGAATTGACGCGACAGTCCAACGCTCCGGGGGATATCAGGCATTATCGATAAAACTCGCGGGCGTGCGACCTTTTACACACAAATTGAGTCAGAATATAACCACTCACCCATCCGATCAGTCGCGGTAGGGAAGCATGTTAACCATGGCCATGCTCCCCTACCGCGACAGGGGCGCTTCGCAACTTTTTTTCACCACTGTGAATCCAACATTCAATCAAACAGTTGACGACATCCACGGACCGCCTGAAAAAAGTTTCCCCCAAGTGAATGTCATTGGCAGATCGCCGGCACCTGAAGGCGATCCCGACCTGCAGACCACCACCCGTGAGATCCGAGGTGCATGTATGGCGGCTATCGCTCGACGGCAGCGATGACGAGGCCAAAGAGGCATTGCTTTACATCAAAAGCGAGCACAAGCAGGCCGGCGACCGCTCGATTGTGACTCGAAACCGACAGCAGTTTGAACAGCAGCTGCAGAAACTGCATCAGGGCTGTTCAGAAAATACTGCACCAAACGAGTCGATAAAGTACATCAGAGAATTGGCCGGCTCAAGCAGAAATATTCGCCAGTGGCGAAGCACTACACACTCGAGGTCAGTGAAGACGAGCAGGGCGTCTATGCCACGGCCTGGGCCTACAGTTCACAGCATCAAAAGGCTGATGATCAAGCCGGCGCTACGTGCTGCGCACTTCCCACACCGACTGGAGCGATGACAGGATCGTAAAAACCTATTGGAGTCTGACCGAGATCGAAGCGACTTTTCGAAGCATGAAGTCGGAGCTGGGCTGCGTCCGGTGTGGCATCGTCTGAACCGGCGAATCCAAGCGCACCTGTTCATCACAGTTTTGGCTTATCACGTCATGCAGACCTTGCGATTTCAGTTCAAGCAGCAAGGCATTCAATGGAGCTGGCAGAGCATTCGCCGGCGTCTTCACAACTGGATGCGGGTGACGACCACGATGAAGAACAAGCAGCATCGCACGATCACCAATCGTCAGGATGTGCGACCGTCGGCGGAACAGGCGCAGCTGGCGCATGCGGTGAACCTGAAAATTGGGCTGCATCAAAGACACTGGTGAGCCATCGAGAATAAGAAAAAGGCGCAAAATGTAGTTACATGTACGAATTTGCTGTATTCGAAAAATACATGAAATCAATACATTATGGAATTTGTTTTTTGAATAATGCGGAACTGAGTCTGCAGCAAACCACCGCGAAAGAGGTGCTGAAGGTCAACCGAGGTCACTGGGCGATCGAAGCTGCCCACTATAATTTGACCACCCGCATGCGTTCGATGAGGATCGAAGCCTGATCCGAACCGCGCATGGTCCCGAGAACATGGCCTGTGTTTGTCGTTTCGCAATGAGCGTGCTGAAACACTGCCAAAAACGTAACCTGCAGCCGATTACCGAGCAGTTGTTTCGACTGCGCGGTCAACCGAGAATCGTCCTTGCTTACCTCAAACTGACCGGCAACACCAAGCCGATCTGCCAGCTGGCGCAGGTGGCTTGCATGGACGATGCGATCTGCAAACACAAATGTTACAGTTTGAAAGCTCGCGGCAAAACTCATGGACAGGCTTTTCGCTGCGTCGGTGATCGCTTGCTCAAGGTGCTTTGTACGATGTTGGAGGGCAGCACTTTGTACGAGCCGAAATTACCTGAAATTGACACTGTTGCCTGAAACAGTTCGAGGTCACTGGCCAACACTATGGAGAAGCTCTTTTTGACTTGACAAAAGATGCGAAGTCTGTTGTCAGGTCACATCATTTCATCGGTCAAGCGGGTACAATTCACAGTCAAATTGATCCAAATCTGCTCAAGACGCAACCCTCACCAAGGTCAAAACAGAGAATAAATTTGCCTTGTTGATGATGTAGACCGAGTCTTCATCGGTATATAATGAATATACAAGTCAGAAATTGACAAAAGATGTTTGATCTTCGTTCGAGACAATAATCAATTATTCGAATAAAAACAATGCTTTAAGAGTTTTCTGGCAGACACTGATTGTTTTGGAGTTATCATGACTATACTTACCTCTTACGAAATTGCCCGACGATTCCGAATTTCATCAATACTGCGAGCGACCGATGTGGGAAATTCGGTAGCAGAAAGAAAGTTTGAATGTAATCTCAGGTCGAGGCAGACGTTGCGTAAAATTGTGTGGGTTCTGAGTCTTGCCACTTTAATCGTTGTCTTGTCCGGTTGCGGAGGCGGCGGAGGTTCAATAGCGATCGCCCCAAGTGATCCACCGCCGCGTGATTCACTACCTACAGATCTAGGCGGCAGAGTTTCAGAGACTGAACAAGTTCCAGCGACTGAAGAAGTAGTCGCTTTTCCCGCATCACAGGACACACAGTCACCAGAATATAGAATCCGCAGAGAAGAAATTGACAGAGTATTAGCCATGCACAGGCGAGGTGGGACTGGAGCAGGACAGATAGTCGGTATTTTCGATTCCGGCGCAAATGAGAGTCATCCGGATCTGGGCGGCCAGTTCGCTCATGTCTGCGCCATGGGAAATTGCGACGAAGACAATCGTCCCGAACTCAATCGAGGAGATGGCGGTCCACTGCAAGACACGGTTGGTCATGGCACCTCAGTCAACGGGGTCGTCGCGGCAAAAAAGAACGGTCAAGGCGTGATTGGCATCGCCTACCAAGCCAAAATTGCGTCTTACGGAAACAATATTGGAACCACATATCCGTGGGGTAATGATTGCTGGGGAAGTATCGTTTGTCCGGCAGGTCTGAGTGAAAAAGATCATCTGTGGGGACCGGAATTCGACAAGCAAACAGCGCGAGGCATCGATTGGATGAGAAATCTCGGAGTTGGCGCCACGAATATGAGTTGGGGCAGAACATTCCCCTGGCCCGGAATTCCAAAATTCAACCAAAATTTTTACCGCGAGGATATGATGCCCCTGAGTTTGCCGGCATTTGAGAAATATGTCGAAGCAGGCGGTGTGGTGGTCTGGGCCGCCGGAAACGGCCGCGCTTTCCATCCAGCCATGGAAAACATGCTGCCCCGTTATTTCCCCCATCTTGAGAAAGGATGGCTTACTGTGGTCGGTTTTGAGCCGGACGGCCATTTTAGCGACGGTTCGTACAAATGCGGGGTCGCTGCTGATTGGTGCATTGCTGCGCCAATGGTCCTCTTGACGACAGAGCGCAACGGACAGTGGAGAATCGCAGGTGGAACCTCGATCGCTGCACCTTATGTTACGGGCAGTTTGGCTGCGCTGAAGAGCATGTTTCCGAATCTTAGCTATCAGCAAATCCGCGACCGTATTTTCAGGACTGCGGACAAGACAGGTCAATACAGCAACAGATTGAGATTTGGGCAGGGGCGGCTCAACTTGGATGCTGCATCAAGTCCGGTGGACGGCACCAATTTCGCGTTGGGCACTTTTGCCACGGGACCGGTATCATCGACTACAGGGACACAGCTGACCTTGCCGCGCCAGGCGATCGAACAAAATCTCAACGGTCAATTCACCCTAGTTTTCGATGGTTACCAGCGTGCGCCTTTCAAAGTCGGGCTGGATAGCTTCGCCGAGCCTCGAGGCTCTTATCTGTCGATGGCCGATCTCTCGCTGACTCAATGGCAACAACGCCATGAAAAGCTTGACGGACGCACATCGATTACGGCGTCCGACGGCAATTTCGAGGGATTTGGTCTGCGGGAAGGTCGTTCGTTTGTCGGTTTTGGCCGAGGCGCGGGTGTAATGCGGGGTCTAGCGCGTCTGGGCGGAGCTCCGCTTCCGAGCAATAACTATCGAATGTCGAAGGATGCGGCGGGCGTCGCTCTGAGGTTTGACAACGGATTCGGGATCTGGCATGCAAGCCTAGCGTCTGGCGCAGCAAAACCGGGCACACCGGGATTCGGAGTTTCAAGCTGGCATCCAAAAACAGTTGTGACTACTTCTTTCGTTCCGAAACGCAGCGGGAAAATGACAAGAGCGCAGGCGTTCGGAATTTCCTTCGCATCTGGACTGAAGAGGCCGATGGGTTGGCACGGCTCTGGAGCCCTTGAGTTAAAGGGTGACAGTGTCGAGTTTGGGTGGAGACGCAACATTGCGGCGAACAAGGCGGTTCGTGTTGACTTGACAAACCGTGTGACGCGGCTGGCGCTGCAAGGCGGGCCGTTGTTGCGATTCGACGATGCGCTGCTGGGCTCTATGGGCATCGCAATCTCGTTTTTACCCAGCAGTTCTGTGACACTTGAGACGCAACTTGGGGTCGAACGTCTGATCGCACCGTTTACAGGGAGCATTCGAACCGCAGCGAGCGTAGATGAAAGCGGCCGGATTGCCTATCGAGATGTGGCGATAGACGGTCGTGAACTGCTGTCGTTCGACAAAGCCGTTGTGCGCGTCGGCATCAAAGGCAGATCAAATTCGTATTACTCGGTTGGGGTCGCCGCGGTGCGGGACGGGTTCGGCAGCACGGCATCGCTTGCAGGATTTCAGATGGAAAGCAAGTTCTGAACCGCTCGGCGATTGGAATTGACGCGACAGTCCAACGCTCCGGGGGATATCAGGCATTCTCGATAAAACTCGCCGTGCGCTGCCTAGTACACACAAATTGAGTCAGAACTCAACTTATGTTCTCAAGTTTCAGAATTCAAAGTCGCATTAAATTACTAATACTAAGGCAAGGGAGCTGAGTCATGCGCCAAGCGCATGGTTGCCACGTCCAGTTGTAGACTTTGTGCGAAAAACTGTTCAAACTCCCGGTTCTCGGTGTGGAGCAGCAGGTTGACACGGTTTTCAGACAGAATGTTCATCTGACGGATTACGCTTCCCATCAACGCGAGAAAATAATGCCACAGCCGGTGTGTTAGGCTGAACTGATTGAGTTGATCTTTGAACTGTTCTCGGATTTCGCACAGACTGCCGCCCGCTTCACTCGAACTGGCATAGCCGAGCATCAGGCGCTACCGAAGACTCGGCACTTGAAACCAACTCAGAGTCGGTCCGCGACACGGATATTTTACGTTCGATCCCGGGTGTCGGCAAAACCTCTTCACAGTGCTGTTGTTCGAAGCTGCAACAGCTCTTGAAAATCGAACTTATAGAGTGCTGAGAAGTCTCAGCGGGCTCGCCCAGATAACCCAGCGCTCGGGCAAAAAGACGGTCGTTCGCCAGTGCCGAACGGTGAACAGCCTGATGCAAAACGCACTGTTTCATTGGGTGCAGGTGGCTTGCATGCACGATGTGATCTGCAAACACAAATTTTGCAGTTTGAAAGATCGCGGCAAAACTTACGGACATGAGTTGTGTCGGTGATCGCTTGCTCAAGGTGGTTTATACGATGTTGGAGAACAACACTCTGTACGAGCCGAAACTACCTGACATTGACACTGTTGCCTCAAACAATTTGATGTCGCCGGAAAACTCAATGGAGAAGCTCTTTTTGACTTGACAGAAGATGCCAAGTCCGCATACGCATCTCCAGACGCCAGCGTTTGTTCAGCACACTGATGGTGCTCGACGACTACTTCTACTTTACCAACTGGTGACAACTGCCCACGCATGTCGTGAGACCGCCGCCCTAACTACACTCACCGCAGGCGACCGTACGCGGCCGCCTTCACTCAACCTCTGCTGACGCTGCACCCGAACAGGAGTTGAAAATGAATATATATCCAGATAAGAATTTCTGGACGAAATGTTTAGAGATATATCGAGGATATATAAATCTGTACGGGGGGGGGCAATTTTCAATTAGAATCTACATGTGGTCTGGGACGCCTAGTGCCGAGGACGAAACGCCCGCCGTGAGCGAAGGCATGTTCTCGTCGGTAAGGCGTATGCGGGAAATCCGCACGTCCGGCTTGACGAACAGGGGTATGGAAACGTAGGTACGGTTGAAATTGAGACACCAACGAAAGCCGAAAGCCGTCGGAAACTGTAAACCTCTCAACCTGAAACTAAATTTGCCAACCCTCGTCTCGACCAGCAATTAATTCAACTTAAACAGACACATTGTGGAGAAGACAAATGGTCAGATTTATAGTCGTTATCACCTCACTGGTGCTGTTGTATTCAATACCCAGTTATGGAGGCAAAGACAGCGAATTCAATTCAGATTCAAGCGTGAAAAGCATCAATGAAAATACTCCGACAGTGTTGCGGAGCAAATGCATAAGGACCAGAAGCAGATGTTATACGCCAAATGAGTATCGAATTTTGGCTGAACCGTTGGCGAGCGTTTATAGAGAGTCATCAGATTTTCGCAATCAGTGGGGATTGGCTGCAATCAATGCGGACAAGGCATATGCGAATCTTTATTTGTCTACGGGCTCCGTCACGCGAGGTCCCGGTTATGGAGTGACTGTCGGTTTCATTGATACGGGAATTGATCGGACTCACTCATTGTTCAAGTCTTGGAATATTACCGAAGAATTTCTCCCTGGTGCGAGAGACGGAGATCATATATTTGGCAGTTCTCACGGAACGGGGACCGCAAGCGTCGTCATCGCTCAGCCAGAATCGTTGCCATATATTGGTTTTCACGGAGTCGCTTATGGTGCCCGCCTAAAGATGTTTGCTATCCCTCTAGGTTCTGCCGACCCTGATCGTCCATATACTCCAATTCGCATGGAAAACTTGCGACGATATGACTCACTCTATGCAGCTCGCTATCGAAGAGTTTTCTCTAGGGGAATTGATATCCTCAATATGAGTTTCGGCTGGCCAGGAATTATTGAAAATTACAGTGAAAGTGACATTAGAAGAAATCTCCCACGAACTATTGCCGAGTTAGCGCAGTCGAATAGGCGAGATAAAAAATTATTGGTTTTTGCTGCAGGTAACTCACACGGACGTCTCTGTACGGCAGGAACCGACAATTGCGTGAGTGGTGGCATCGATGCCAGTTCGGTCGGAGTGTTTTCCGGTTTGCCAGTTCTCATCCCAGAGTTGCGCGGGCATTCGGTGGCTGTCGTTGGCATCAACAAGGAGGGATATATTACCGATTATTCCAATGCATGTGGAATAGCCGCTGAATGGTGTATTGCAGCACCTGCAGATCATGTAGTGACTGCATATCACGGTCCCTCCTCAATCTTTATTCTTGACCCTTATTCTAAAGGTTTGATCTATACCGATGATAACGAAGGGGTTTATTTCAAATCTAGAGGCACATCTTATGCAGCACCCTTCGTAACGGGAGGACTGGCAGTCATGAAACAGATGTTCCGAAGCCAATTGCCGAATACAGAGCTGCTTACCCGTCTCTTTAAGACTGCCGATAAAAGTGGCCCCTATCAAGATTCAGAAATTTACGGTCACGGATTGATGGATCTGGGTGCGGCGACATTCCCAGTTGGCTTGGCAACAGTGCCTCGCCGAAATAGTATAACGGGTCCGGGCAGTGGAATTCTTGAGACGAATCTGAAATTGGGCAGCGCTCTTGGAGATGGACTCCAGCTTTCCTTGGAAGGCCAGGAAGTCGCTGCATTTGACAGTCTGGGAGCGCCATTTTGGTATCGGTTGGGCGACTTGACGGTATCAGCCGTGAAAACATTCTCTTTGTCATCTGAACTGCGAGAACTGTTGGCAAACGAGCCAACGGCTGCAGGAATAGGCAACCGGGGCCCGATTTTGGCAGCCGACAGAATGGGCCGAGAAATTGAACAGCCCTTTGACCGCGGTCGTTGGCAGTTTGGACTCTTGGGAGAATCAACGAACGTCAAGGACGGTTTTTTCAGATTGGCTGAGGACGCGGTGACACTCAGTTACAATGGACGAAAGGGGGTGACCGCGAGCGCATTCACAACGTCCGAATTTGCTCCGATGAATGCGGTGTCAGGCCTGATGTTGTCGTGGAATCCAAAAAACGTTCCAATTCTGTTGAAAACCGGCTTGATCTCCGAGCAAAAAACTGTGCTCGGCAGCGAAGCCGCCGGAGCATTTGGAAGCCTGTCGGCAAATTCTTTCTTTTTTAACGTTGGGACCGGATTCAACACTGGCAAATGGCAAATTACAGCGGATGCGGAGCTCGGCACCGTGAATCCAAAATTTCAGGAAGGAATGATTACGGATGTGTCGGCTTTGACCGCAAGTGCGTTTAGCATACTTGGCAAACGAAAGCTTGCAAGTGGTCCCACCATCGAGTTTGAGATTTCCCAGCCGCTGCGTTTGGAGAAAGGACGCGCTACGCTGTCCGTACCAATTGGACGCACTCACGAAGGCGAACTGCTGAGATCTGCCTTGAACCCCAGTTTGACTCCGTCCGGACGTCAGATTGACATTTCAGCTCGCTGGCGCAATACACTTGCCAATGGCAGCAGATTGGTGTTTGATACAACATGGATGCTTGATCCAGGGCATGTCGCTAACTCTGAACCGGAACTGCGATTGCTGGCGGGCTGGCGACATGACTTTTGATTTCCTATTGTTCGAGCATAATTTGAAAACATGGAGGATGAATCAGAGCTGATGCGCGGTCTTGCAGAATGCCGCGGTGAATTCTCGCTGATGACGCTCAGTTACAAGGTCAAGCGCGTGTTCAGCATCGTTGGCGTCGAAGCTCAGATGTCGTCTTGCGCCTTGAATTCGAAAATGGGTTGAACCTACATGATTCTGTGTTAATCACCCCGAACCGATGAAATGGGCTGCAAGCGGTCTTCATCTCGGAGCTGCAATAGATGTTGGATCTGTGTTCAGATCAAGTATCGTGGAAAGCACGGAGACGGACCAGTGCTCGCATTACTTATTGGTGGAAAGTTTTCTTTTCACCGTTTCAAAAACCGTATCGCGACCCTAAAGCCGATTATGAAGAACTACTGGTGCGACGCAATGCACCGCGCTGGCTGAGTGAACTGAAAAAGTTCGGCATCCTGCGCATGGATTCAAACGGTACCTGCACCATACACCGGTAACACGCCAGTCGGCCGGTGGGAGCGGAGCCTCGAGCCATGACCATGAGATTGGGACGTTGTCGTTTCGTTGATTCGCCACCGCCGCCGATAGAGGCTTGCCACAATCGCAATGTCGCTCTGACACCGCGAAGATTCAGCGCGACTGCAAATCTCCTATTTCACGGCAGAAATAATAAACTGAATTTACGCGGGTTTTGGCGGGATAGTGGGTTGAAACATCCCCATTCCAGTGCATTTTCCAGCAGTTCTTGATCAAATTGGCATAGCGTTTGTTGCAAGTTCACTAATCCGATCATGATTACCCGAATTTTGATTTGTAACGCCCCAATTTTTTTAGAGTCTCGAACCTCCTAGGAGCTGTTTATTAGTGTCCTAAACGATACAGGAACAAGGTTCATTTATCGAGATTATTATTAAAAAAAATACATGACCTCGTCCTTAGTAAAGTTTGGAGCAACTTGGTGGGCCACTGGCGTTGAATTTTGTGAAAATCCTCAAAAAGTGCTCTGCAACGTAAGAGAGGCAAAACTGGGGGATGCGTGTCAGTTATTAGAGAGCTGTGTGATTGAATCAAAGTCTGTGCTAGCGATCGATTTGTGACATTTGGTGATTCATGATGGCTGATTTTTGAGCTTATGATAATGCAAGATGGTGGATTCACGGCGAGTCAAAGCGGACCTTAACCAATCGCCATCGCCACGAGCCGTGCGCTGGCTCTCGTGAGGGTGTCAGTGAATTGTCGGCAGAGGTACGTATAGCCATGTTGATTGATCAACGAAAATCCCGTCTTTCAGACTGTCGAGATTTTACATAGTATTGGATGAACATCTGAGGATCTTTGCACTGAAACTGCATCCTAACAAGACTCGCTTGATTGAGTTTGGATGTTTTGCATGGTAAAACCGGTCGGTTCGCGGGGCGAATCGTCCCCAGACTTTTTATTTACTTAGTTTTACGCATTATTGTCGTAAAACGCGCGAAGGACGATTCGGGCTTGGTAGGAACCCCATCGCCAAGTGAGTTAAACGTACACTTAAGCGCATTAAAGCTGAGTTATTACGGCGAGTGCATCATGATATTTATGTGGTTGCCCGATATTTAGGGCAGGTTAGGCTACTATGCCGTACCCACCATTCCGTTATCTCTGATCTCCTTTGTTCACCATCTCAAAATGAGTTGGTTGAAGGTTCTAGGCAAACGTTCGCAAAGAGATCGTTTTGGCGGAATTCGCCTTGATCACATCACGCGCATCTTCTGGCCGGCCCACTAGAAGATTTTTCCACCCATGGCCTGTTCAACGGTTTGCCGTCAATAACCTGCGGTAGGAACCGTATGTATTAACGTGCATGTTCGGGTCTGTGCGGGGGAGCATGGCAACATGCTTCTCTACCGCAACTAGACGAAATATTTAGAGATATATCGAGGATATATATAACCTGCAAGGGGCGGGTCAAATTTCAATTAGAATCTACATGTGGTCTGGGACGCCTAGTGCCGAGGACGAAACGCCTTCCGAGGAGCGAAGGCATGTTCTCGTCGGTACGGTTGAAATTGAGACACCGACGAAAGGCGAAAGTCGTCGGAAACAGTAAACCTCTCAACCTGAAGCTAAACGCGCCTACGCTCGTCTCGACCAGCAATTATTTCAACTTAAACAGGCACATTATGGAGAAGACAAATGGTCAGATTTATAGTCGTTCTTACCTCACTAATGCTGTTGTATTCATTACCTAGTTATGGAGGCAAAGACAGTAAACTCAATTCAGATTCAAGCGTGAAAAACATCAATGAAATTACTCCGACAGCGTCGCGGAACAAATGCATAAGGACCAGAAGCGGATGTTACTCGCCAAGTAGGTATCGAATTTTGGCTGAACCGTTGGCGAGCGTTTACAGAGACTCATCAGATTTTCGCAATCAGTGGGGATTGGCCGCAATCAATGCGGACAAGGCATATGCGAATCTTTATTTGTCTACGGGCTCCGACACGCGCGGTCCCGGTTATGGCGTGACTGTCGGTTTCATTGATTCGGGAATTCATCAAACTCATTCATTGTTCCCTTCCTGGAATATTACCGAAGAATTTCTCCCTGGTGCGAGAGACGAAATTCCTTTTTTGGGCACTTCTCACGGAACGGCGACTGCAAGCGTCGTCATCGCTCAGCCAGACACGTTGCCATATATTGGTTTTCGCGGAGTCGCTTATGGTGCCCGCCTAAAAATGTTTGCGATTCCCCTAGGTTCTGCTGACCCTTTTCGTCCATACTCTCCAATTCGCATGGAAAACTTGCGACAAAATGACTCAACTTATGCAAACCGCTATCGAAGAGCTCTATCCCAAGGAATTGATGTCCTCAATTTGAGTTTCGGGTGGGAAGGAATTATTGAAAATTACTGCGAAAGTGACATTAGAAGAAATATCCCACAAACTATTGCCGAGTTAGCGCAGTCGAATAGGCGAGATAAAGCAATTTTGGTTTTTGCTGCAGGTAACTCACACGGACGTCTCTGTACGGAAGGAACCGACAATTGCGTGAATGGTCGCATCGATGCCAGTTCGGTCGGAGTGTTTGCCGGTTTGCCTGTTCGCATTCCAGAGTTGCGCGGGCATTCGGTGGCTGTCGTTGGCATCAACAAGGAGGGATATATTGCCGATTTTTCCGATGCATGTGGAATAGCCGCTGAATGGTGTATTGCAGCACCTTCAGATGATGTAGTGACTGCATATTTCGGGCCATCTCTAACCGGTAATCCTGACCCTTTTTCTGACGGTGTGATCTATAGCGGTGATTACGAAGGGATTAAATTCCAATCTAGAGGCACATCTTTTGCAGCACCCTTTGTAACGGGAGGACTGGCAGTCATGAAGCAGATGTTCCGAGGCCAATTGCCGAATACAGAGCTGCTTACCCGTCTCTTTAAGACTGCCGATAAAAGTGGCCCCTATCAAGATTCAGAAATTTACGGTCATGGATTGATGGATCTGGGCGCGGCAACATTCCCAGTTGGCGTGGCAACAGTGCCTCGCCAAAAAAGTATAACGGGTTCGGGCAGTGGAATTCTTGAGACGAATCTGAAATTGGGCAGCGCTCTTGGAGATGGACTCCAGCTTTCCTTGGAAGGCCAGGAAGTCGCTGCATTTGACAGTCTGGGAGCGCCATTTTGGTATCGGTTGGGCGACTTGACGGTATCAGCCGTGAAAACATTCTCTTTGTCATCTGAACTGCGAGAACTGTTGGCAAACGAGCCAACGGCTGCAGGAACAGGCAGCCAGGGCTCGATTTTGGCAGCCGACAGAATGGGCCGAGAAATTGAACAGCCCTTTGACCGCGGTCGTTGGCAGTTTGGACTCTTGGGAGAATCAACGAACGTCAAGGACGGTTTTTTCAGATTGGCTGAGGACGCGGTGACACTCAGTTACAATGGACGAAAGGGGGTGACCGCGAGCGCATTCACAACGTCCGAATTTGCTCCGACGAATGCGGTATCAGGCCTGATGTTGTCGTGGAATCCAAAAAACGTTCCAATTCTGTTGAAAACCGGCTTGATCTCCGAGCAAAAAACTGTGCTCGGCAGCGAAGCCGCCGGAGCATTTGGAAGCCTGTCGGCAAATTCTTTATTTTTTAACGTTGGGACCGGATTCAACACTGGCAAATGGCAAATTACAGCGGATGCGGAGCTCGGCACCGTGAATCCTAAATTTCAGGAAGGAATGATTACGGATGTGTCGACCTTGGCCGCAAGTGCGTTTAGCGTACTTGGCAAACGAAAGCTTGCAAGTGGTCCCACCATCGAGTTTGAGATTTCCCAGCCGCTGCGTTTGGAGAAAGGACGCGCTACGCTGTCCGTACCAATTGGACGCACTCACGAAGGCGAACTGCTGAGATCTGCCTTGAACCCCAGTTTGACTCCGTCCGGACGTCAGATTGACATTTCAGCTCGCTGGCGCAATACACTTGCCAATGGCAGCAGATTGGTGTTTGATACAACATGGATGCTTGATCCAGGGCATGTCGCTAACTCTGAACCGGAACTGCGATTGCTGGCGGGCTGGCGACATGACTTTTGATTTCCTATTGTTCGAGCATAATTTGGAAACGTCGAGGATGAATCAGAGCTGATGCGCTTCTAGGGAGATTTTTTTTGGGAATATACATTTGACTAGCTTTTAAGAATCAATTGGACTTTGAGGACAGATCATTTTCTTGCTTTTATTTGAATCCGCCACCTATTTTCGGACACGTGATGTGAAGAAATCAACAACGGCAAGAAAATGATCCAACTAGGCCGAATATTAGTCCATCGATTTGGCAATTCAAGCAGACATTAACGGTAAGGTGGCAGAATTACTGGCTAACCGGACTGCCAAACTCACTGCTCTTCGAAAGATGCGTGTGCGACGAACCTGCGATGGAACAAAGTGCCGTTGATGTCGTTGCATCAATTCCTGCCCGATTGAAGTCTGTTCGGCTAGGCGCTATGCTAAATCGCAGGTTTGGAAGATGAGTAGCTGGCGATAATCGGGCGACGGCTTCAAACCGGGACTAAGAAAATTCTGGACCGGGTGGATGACGGCATTTAGATAACGAAACGAGCACGAATCTGGCCCAATCACCCAGAATTGATGAAACAGGCTGCAGCTGACTTGCTGTCAGAATTGCCATTCATGGCCAGGCTGTTTTTGGATTACCTGTATCAGAGAGCACGGAGGCGTTAACATAGTCGCTAATTTAGTGGTGAAAAACATTCTTCTTTCCTTATTTAGAAACTGCCTGGCAGGACAAGTGTATGGTTTTGAATTGACGTCTTCGATTCAGTTGTTTCGCTGTGCTTCTGAGCCCTCACCGGAAAAGGAATAGAAAGGAGAATTTAAGTTGAACAGCGCGATACATCGTCATATTAGAGTTGGGTGACGACGTATGGGTTTACTGTTATGCGACTTGAACGAGTTGACACTCGTTGATCAATAGCGGCGGCACGACCATTCGGTTGTTATCGTCAAATTTTATTTTTATTGACGCATTATCAATTGATTTTTATAGACGAAACATGAGAGCAGTCAGCACGTAGTCCGAGCCCAAAATCAAAAGAGAAGCCGTAACTACGGTGCGCGTGGTTGCACTGCCAATGCCTTCTGCAGATGGATAGGAATCGTAGCCTTCAAATACAGCGGTCCATGTGACAATAATGCCGAACACGACACTTTTAATCAGCCCATTGACCAAATCATCGTAAAAATCAACACCGGTCGCAATTGACGACCAATACACGCCGGAATCAACTCCCAGTTGGACGACTCCGGCGAAAAAACCGCCCAAGATCCCAACCAGAGTAAACATCGCACACAAAAGTGGCACGACCAAAATTCCAGCCAAAAGTCGAGGAGCGATGACTCTTTGAATCGGGTCTACCGCCATCATTTCCAGCGCGGCAAGCTGCTCTGTTGTTTTCATCAATCCAATTTCAGCAGTTAGAGCTGACCCGGCTCTGCCGGCATAGAGCAAAGCAGACAGTACCGGACCTAATTCTCGGGTAAGACTGAGCGCAACCAGCAGACCGAGCTCACTTTCGGCGCCAAAATCGACAAGTGTATAATATCCTTGAAAACCGAGCACCATCCCAACAAAGGCCCCGGCAACGACAGTGATCAGAACTGTGAGCACTCCGACGGAATAAAATTGGTGTACGATCAGCACCGGACGCCTTAGTGTTTTTGGAAATTGGAAAACACATTGCATGAAAAAAATTGAAGCGTACCCCAGCCGTTCCACTGTTCCTAGTGTTGCTGCCCCCGCCTTTCGAATTAGCTCGATCACATCAATCGGTTCCTAGCATGTCACTTATGTAATTTTTGGCAGGATAGTGAAACTGCACTGGACCATCGGGTAAGCCGTGCAAAAATTGTCGAACTTCCGGCTGAGAGCTCTTTAGCAGTTCATCGGGTGACCCAGAAGCAAGTAAACGATCATCAGCTAATAAAAACACAGAATCTGCAATGCTCAGTCCTTCTTCGACATCATGCGTAACCAAGATAGATGTCGTGTTGAGTGCGTCCGTCAACTCACGTACAAGTTTTGTGATTACACCTAGCGAAATCGGATCAAGTCCGACAAACGGCTCGTCAAAAAGAAGTAGATCTGGGTCCAGTGCGACCGCTCTGGAAAGAGCTACTCTGCGTTGCATGCCGCCGGAAAGTTCCGACGGCATTAAATTCATGGCGCCGCGCAGTCCGACTTGCTCCAATTTCATGAGCACGAGCTTATGCACGAGTGCTTCGGGCAGATCGGTATTTTCACGAATTGGAAATGCGACATTTTCGTAAACCGTAAGATCTGTTAATAGCGCACTAGATTGAAACATCATTCCCATATGGCGCCGCATGGCAAACAGTTCGGTCACTTTCAGATTTTTTACGAGACGGCCAAGTACAGTGACAGACCCGCGAGTGGGCTTTAATCGCCCACAAATAATATTCAGTAGTGTTGATTTGCCAGACCCGCTTGGTCCCATAATGACACTGACACCATACCGTGGTATATCTACGCTGAGGTTGGAAAAGATTGTGTTTTCACCAAAACTGAAATCAAGTTCTTCAATGGAGACGATGGAAGGAAAATTAGGTGCACTCACGAGAGAAATGGATTAAATTAGCATTAAATGAACGAGATTTAAAATGGACCATCAAAATTATTGTACGATTTTGTTGTAAATACATAAAATGATATGGTTTGTTAATTTAGTATTGTTTGTAGCTGCCTGCTTTTTATCGCTAACGGTTGAGTATTTTGGATACCATGCCAGCGAAACCATCGTACAATCCACGAAAGAAGCCAATCGCGTTATGACAAATATAAAAATAAGTGGTATTGCGCCCAAAGAGGAATTAAATTATACGATTGAGTCGTCAAGGTTAAACCAAAATCCAAACGACGGACTGGGTCAAATTGAGAAGCCATTCGCTGCCCATTTTAATCGAGAAGGTTATTTGCGAACAGCTCGATCCGATACCGGGACTTATTATGAAGATGCTAAATTTATTGTAATGGAAGGAAATGTCAATGTCTCAGTCATCAACGGTGTAGATTTAATTCCGGTGATCTCGAATACCCAAAAAATGAGATTTAATTTATCTCATGCCGAGGACTTCCATCTTCCGGACATACAATAATGTTTTTTTAATCCAGCCAAACCAACAGCATTACCTCTACAGGGAGTAACAGTAAATTGAAACAATATTTTAAACCAGTTATATTCATCGCATTAGCAATGTACTGCTCGTTCTCTTGGTCGCAATCCAATGATGTGATCAGAATTTCAGCGGATGATACTTACTTCAATTCAAAAGAATTGTTCAGCGTCTATCAAGGGAATGTAACCCTTTCGCAAGAAAAATATAACGTTTCAGCCGACAAGTTGGAAATTTCTGAAGTAGATAAAATGGCTTTTATCACCGGAAATCCTTTACTCATTCAATTCACAGCAATCGAGGAAGAGCCAGCCACAATCTCTGCTGAAGAAGCAGTTCTTGATTTCAACGAAAAAACGTTTCAATTATTAGGAAGTGTCAACCTGACTCAGGGAGGGTTTTCAATGGTAGCTGATCAAGTTCTTTACAAGATTGAAACTGGAGAGCTCCATGCTACCCAAAATCCAAGTGGAAACGGTCAGCAGAACCGTACTACGCTCGTGGCTGACGATTTGTTTTGATCGCAAGTGATATGCACAGTCCGTAGATCTATATGTATAGCCATTTGGATGTTGTCAAAGTCTGCAAGAAATTCAAGTCCAGAGAAGTTGTTAAATCGGTTACTCTGAGTGTAAATCGAGGTGAAGTCATCGGCTTGCTGGGACCGAACGGAGCAGGCAAGACTACCTGTTTCAATATGGTGGTTGGGCTCGAATTTCCAGACTTAGGGTCCGTTTGGCTTGATGATGAAAACATCACACGCCTTCCCATTTACGCTCGTGCAAAAAAGGGAATTGGCTATCTTCCCCAGGAAGCGTCAATTTTTCGCCGCATGACAGTTGAACAAAATATCATGGCATTGCTGGAAACTAGAAACGATCTGACGCGGGGAGCGCAGATTTATCAGTTGGAATTCTTACTGGAAGAATTCAAGATCATTCATCTGCGCAAGCAAAAATCCACTGTTTTGTCGGGTGGAGAACGTCGTCGAGTTGAGATCGCCAGGGCATTTGCTCTTGATCCATATTTTTTACTCTTGGACGAACCATTTGCGGGTGTCGACCCACTCGCAGTTGAAGAATTAATGGATTTGATTACGCAGCTGCAGGACAGGAAAGTAGGAATATTAATTACTGATCACAGTGTGCGCGAAACACTGCGGATCTGCTCTCGATGTTACATTATGAACCGAGGTGAAGTGATTGCCCAGGGGTCGGCTGCCGAAATTGCGAACAATTATCAGGTTCGAGAGCACTATCTGGGCGAAAACTTTCGAATGTAATTGAATCTGTAACTGCTAATCCGCTCGTTCAGACCAGGCGGATGAGCAGCGAAGATACAAGAAGTTGATCTGGGCCCGTTGCGGGTTGCTTATGGCGGATAAAACGGACGGAGGCTTTGGACGTAAATGGCAAGCGAAGCAAAATCGGTCTGCTGAAGCTCGTCAGGCCGACCCTGGCTGTGTCTGATTTCTACACCCGGTTGCGGCGCGGCGAAACAGGCGAACAATTGCGTCGAAAACCCAGCAATTCTCATTTTAAGAATTTTTCAAGTTCTCTAGCGAGGAATAGGCAAATTGGTCGTAGTCAGTCTATGAAACAGTCTCATTTTACAAGGTCGGTTCGGTTTTGTAGTGAACTGTCTGATATCCCTGCATTGCATCCACCAATTGAGCCTATACCTGCCTTTTCCACCTCCCAGGGCGATGGCTTTATCTGATTCGCCACAGAATAACAGACACGTCGGATGCTATGGCGCGATCCACGCTGACAAAAAAATGGGCGCGACACTGGACTTACGGCTGTCGATTTGGCAAATTAAGTGGACATGAACCGCGCAGCAGCACAAAATCCGGCATCCCGAGAAGGCAGACGCGTTAAGCGTCGGCAGCTCCGGTCGAGATTCACCTTGGATGGTGCCGAGCTTCGGTATTGGGGGCGGTTGGGCTGCTCAATCCGACCGATTGCCGGTTGGCAGCAGCAGTGGACTTCGTAGGATTCAATCAAGTCGAAAATCGGTAACCATGTTCAATCCAATTGCAGGCGGGTAAATGCATTCTCTGAACGGACACCTCATCCGACAACTGCAGCTGGTGTTTGAGTCTCTGCCGGACCCGCGCAGCGGCAAAAACATCCAATACCCATACGCCGACATCGCCATGGCCGCGTTCTCAATCTTCCATATGCGGTCGCCTTCATTTTTGCACTACCAGCGAAACATGAACGCCCGACTGGCGCGCAACAACTGCTGCTCGCTCTACCGCATGCAGCGCATCCCCAGTGACAATCACATCCGCGCCCAACTCGATGGAGTGGAACCGGCCGCGCTCAACGCCGCCTTTGAAATCGCCCCCAGGCTGCTTCTGCAACATCCCAAGGTTCACCGAAATTTCCAGATATTCGATGACAGAACGCTCATCGCAATCGATGGCAAACAGTTTCACAGCTCTTATAAAATCCATTGTAATCAATGCTCTACGAGAAATCATAAAACCACCGGCACCGAATATCATCACAACGCCGCGGTGGCGGTGCTGGTGGCGCCCAAGCACAAGCAGATCCTGCCGCTGGCAGTGGAGTTTGTCACCCCTCAGGACGGCGACAAAAAACAGGACTACGAAACCAAAGCCGTCAAACGCCTGCTGCGACAGCATGCCGGCGCCTTCGATCAGCGCTTTAAGCCGGTCTATCTCGGCGACGACCTCTACGCCCACCAGCCCATCAGCCAGCAAATTCTCGAACAGCCCAATAGTGACTTCATCTTCAACTGCAAGCCCGGCTCGCACAAACTCATCCAGCAATACCTGCACGGCATTGAATTGCCACAGCTCAAACGCCGGCGCAAAAACAAGCGCAACCAATTTGAAACCTTCCATTTCAAGTGGCTTTGTGAAGTTCCGATCCGTGACAGCAAAGATGCGCTCAAAGTCAACTGGCTGTCGGTCAAAGTCAGCCGTCGCGGCCGAGTCGTTTACCACAATGACTTCATCACCTCTTTGCCGGTCAATCCAGACACTGTGGGGACAATCGTGCAAGCCGCAAGAAGTCGTTGGCACATTGAAAATGAGAGTTTTAATACCCTAAAGCGAAAAGGCAATAACAACCTCTCGCATAATTTCGGGCATGGCAAGCGCGGGCTCACCAACACCTTATTTCAACTCAATCTTCTGGCCTTCGCCTTTCATACCATCAGTGACTTTCTGTGTGCGCCTTGGCAACAGGCGCGAAAGTACTGGGTGGCGCGCTATCAGTTTTTCGAAAACTTAAGAGCAATCAGCCGACTGTGCTACTTCGACGATTGGAATACTCTGCTGAAAACCCTCTACCAAACGCGGGCACCACCCGCTTGAAACCCAGCTGCTGCAGACCCAAGCTGCGGACCCACAGGTCGATCGCACGCACTGGATTGTCGGCCGACACATATTCTTCCAGACTCGTGGGCAACAGCAGCGACAGCTCGCGGTCAAGCACTTGCTGATAACGTCGTTCAGTCATCGAATTGAACCTTTAGGTGATTAATTTGATAGGGCTTAATGTAGCTTTAAACCACTTTGAAGTGGCGCGAATTCAACTTGTTTTCAGATTGTCGTGATTGAATTCAACACCGATTGCCGCCCAAATTTGATGTTTAAGTCAATCTGCCCAGAATGATGGCAATACTTTCACAGTCTCAACTGCCGGTGCTGATCTTCGATGAAGCCCATCATCTGCGCAAGGAAGTGCTCGAAGACCTGCGTCTTCTGACCAACTTCGCCATGGACTCAGAACCACGCCCATGCCTGCTGCTGATTGCCGTGCAACTCGAAATCGGTGGCGTCCACATCCAACACGATCTGATCAGGTACGCTAGCGCGAAATTCGACGAACAGCTTCACCAGCAACTGATCAAGACGATCAAAGTCGACTTGGATCTTGTGACCTTTTGGTACTCAAATCGTCGGTGGCGAGTTCCAGTCGACTGAGGGTGCTTTTGCCGGCCAAGGCTTCACAGTCGGCGCGCAAGGAATCCACGCAGCCGAGCATGGCGCCGAGCAATTGGTCCTTGCGCAGCTGTTTGTGACCGTTGAAATCTTCCTAACCGTGCACGAGTCCAAGGATGCGCTGTCCAGTCAGGCTGTCCACCTGATGCACGGCTCGCGTCGGATCTCGATGATCATCAAAGCACGAAGCGATGCGTTCGAACATGCCGATTCTGTTGGCGATTTCGGCACTGGGCAGAAAGCCGCCGTAAGATGTGATGTGTCCGCCGGAAAATCAGCTTCGATGCGACTCGGCTTGGCGTATTTCGGGGTTTGACAAACCAGTTTTTCTTTGCTGCAGTGTGTATTCACGCGAAGGATGCTCCTAGTTGCTTTTCGTTCATAATTTCAACTAGTTATCCAGCAAATCTCACTTGTTTGCAAGACTATAATGAGAAAAAAGGTTAGGCTTTTGCCGCTGCTTGCTCGCCCGTTCAGGTCGAGCGGATGGGGAGTAGTCACTTGAATCTTTATAGTATTGATCAACGCATTAGCAAAACTGAGACTTCGTTTTGGACTCAAATTTAATGTCAATTCAATTGAATATACAGAAATCATCACTAGTGCTGTTCGATGTGGCAGACGAATGTGCAGATACCGGTTAAGGCCGAATTTTGATGAAGCAGCGTGTTGAATTACGACAGAGGCAGAAGCAAGAGTTCAACGCGCGTTTTTTGACCGCAATCCGACTTCTTCAAATGCCAGTTCCTAAACTGGCAGAGGAGATTCGGGAGGTTTTAGACACCAACCCGATGCTTGAGGAAATTGAGCCCCAGCAACAACAGTTGCTGAGTGACCCTTATCAACACAGTTCTTCATCATCTTTCGGAGACTCATCAGAATTTGATTCGGACCGATACCTGGAATACGCCGCATTCGTCAGGCAATCTCGAACCCTAAAGGAACACCTAACAGAGCAACTGTACACATCTGGATTGCCGCAGTCTGAGTACTTCATTGCGAATGCAGTGATTGACGCTATAGACGATCGTGGCTATTTCGTTGAACTCGTTGAGGATATCGCAGTTTTCCTGTCGAGAGACCAACCCGTTTCCGAACTTGACGTAAAACGAGTTTTGAGACTGATTCAAGGATTTGATCCTCCGGGAGTTGGGGCCCGTGATCTTCAGGAATGTTTGCTGCTTCAGCTCCGCCTGAACGAATCAACTGCTTCGCAGATCACTGCGCAAAAGATTGTTGCGCATTTCCTTGACGAACTCTCAAGGATGGAATTTGATCAAATCGCAGGTCGTCTTCGTTGTAATTTGTCGGAAGTTCAAGATGCCGTGGATTTGATTGTATCTCTCAATCCGCTGCCTGGAAACGACTACGGAACATCCGCAGAAATCATTATTCCAGACTTGATCGTACGCAAGGTTGGAATGCAATGGAAGGTTGAGCTGAATGAAGAAGTCTTGCCGAAACTGAAAATTTCAGCGACATTCTCTTCCATGCTGAACCAGGAACGTGACCCTGACAGTGTTAAATTCCTGAAACAGAATCTCAATCAAGCCAATGCATTTCTTCATGATCTAAGTCAAAGACACCAAACCATACTGCGAGTTGCGCGGGAAATTGTTCGACGTCAGCAGGAATTTTTTGAGTTTGGCGAAAAGTGTTTGCAGCCTCTGACGATGCGTGAAATTGCAGACGCAATCGACTTGCACGAATCAACGGTCAGTCGTGCGTGTTCAGGTAAATATATAATGACTCCAGACGGCACATTTGAAGTGAAAAATCTATTTTCTTACCGAATTAGGAACCGAATCGGTCGTGATGAATCTACGACGTCGATTAAGTACAAGTTACTGCAGATTGTGGAGGAGGAAAATCAACGATTTCCCCTTAGTGACCGCCAGATTACCGAGAACTTATGCAGCATGGGAATGGATATTGCCCGTCGGACGGTTGCCAAGTACCGCTCTGAATTGCGAATTCCGACTCAGCGCCAGCGTAAAGCACGAGCAATGTCCAAGATGGAAAAATGAGGTGAACTGATGCAAATTTCAATAACAGGCCACCATGTCAACGTGACCGATTCAATTCGAAAGTATGTGAACAAAAGACTCAAAAAAGTAGAAAACCACTTTCGACAACCTGCGAAGATTGACGTGATTTTGCACAAAGAAAAATTTTCTTTTCTATCAGAAGCTACAATTCACGGAAGACGATTGTCAATTCATGCCAAATCAACTTCGACAAATATGTTCGCGGCAATTGATGATATGACCAGCAAACTTGATCGACAGGTTCTCAAGTACAAAGAAAGGCTCACTGACCACGGAAGGCATATTGACCGACAAAAAACTATTCGGAACTTAAGATGAGAGAAACGCCAGACCAACTATCGGTCGCAGGGCGAATTAATCGAAACATTTTGCTCAGCGATGTTTTCGCAGAAGAGCGCATACAGGTTGATGTTCATGTTGCGAGTCAAAAACGGATGCTTGAAGTTTTGTCTATATTGTTTGCCGAGAATATGCGCTATGACTTGAGCAAAAATACTGTATTTCACACCTTGTTAAAACGCGAGAGAATTGGTAGTACATGTGTCGGCAACGGTGTTGCGCTGCCCCATGGTCGTCTCAGTGAATTGACAGAAGCCGTGGGTGCTATCGTGCGTATGGCGACGCCCTTAAAGTTGGATGCGATCGATAACAAGCCGGTGATTTTGGCTTGTGGCTTATTGGTGCCGACAAATTGTGCAGAAGTCCATATCAATATATTGGCAAGGCTCGCCGGCGGTTTTGAACAAGGTGATCTCCGTCATCGAATGCTGAATGCGAAAACAGCAAAACAAATTTTCGATCAAATTGTTGAATATGAAAGCGGGACAGCTCTGGATTGACACAAAAGTCTGACTAGAGCTGCATAGTGGATGTCTGTCAAAACGACCCCTAAAAATGGGACTCTTAAATTTCTCAAGATTATCAGTGGATTATCTGGCTCCGGAAAAAGTATTGCATTGCGTGCGCTCGAGGATATCGGTTTCTATTGTGTTGATAATCTACCTGTAATTCTGTTAAAGGAATTCGCGGATGAAGTGATTGAATCGAATGAAGAGCCGCTTACCCGTGCAGCAGTAAGCATTGACTCCAGAAATGAAAAATTTCTCGGTAAGCTCACCAACAATGTGAAATATCTCAAAAAACGCGGAATCGGTTTCGAAATTATTTATTTGGAGGCTGAGGAGTCTGTTCTCGTGAAACGTTTCAGTGAAACACGGCGCAAACACCCTTTAATGAACGAAACCGTTTCATTGCTAGAAAGCATTCAATTGGAAAAAAAATTAATGAATCCTGTATCAGAGCGAGCGATAAAGCACTTTGACACTACCAATATGTCCCCGCATGAACTGAGAAACCTGATTCAAGAAGATGCGGCTATGTTGGCTGTAGGTGAACCTATCGTATTGTTTAAATCTTTTGCATACAAACGAGGGGCACCGCTAGATGCTGATTTCGTGTTTGATGTTCGGTGTTTGCCAAATCCATACTGGGTGCCAAGTTTGAAAAACTTCAACGGTATGGAAAAACCTATTGCAGACTATTTTGAGCAAAAACCGGAAGTAAAGCGAATGATTCATCGAATTGATTCATTTATCAGCGAATGGCTGGCAGACTTTCAGGTGGCCGGGCGTGTTTACATTACCGTAGCAATCGGATGTACAGGCGGACGTCACAGATCAGTCTATGTTGTTGAAAAACTGGTGAGTCGTTTCATTGATCGTGAACTAAAGGTACAGAAACGACACAGTGAGTTTTTGTGATTCATGCGATCTGGTGAAATCGTAGTACGAAATAAACTCGGACTTCATGCCAGAGTGGCTGCGCAAATTGTGCGAACCGCGTCTGGATTTGAGAGCAAAATTACGATTAGCAGGGGCAGCCAAACTGCCGATGCCAAAGGAATTATGGGTTTGATGATACTTGCCGCGACTCAGGGAACCCGTCTTACGCTGCAAGCAGAAGGTGTCGACGAAGATCTCGCCTATCACGCGATTTGGGAAAAATTTGAATTGCGTTTTGGAGAGCCTGAATAATGATTACGTTATATGGGGCCGGTGTCGGTACTGAAATCGCCATTGGCAAAGCATACGTAATTGACCGCTCTCAAGTCATAGTCCATGCTCGAAATATCGAGCCCGAGAATCTCGCTTCGGAAATTGCCGTTTTAGACTTCGCCCTTCAAAACGCATCCAACAGTCTAAAAAAGGCTCGAGATGAAGTTCCGAAAAACGCGCCTCAAGAAATCGTTGCTTTCCTGGATGCACACCTGTTGATGATCGAAGATCCGATGTTGCGCGAGATGACTGTTGAAATCATGCGGAATCAACTCGTAGATGCTGAAACCGCTTTGATGTTCTATCGGAACCAAATTGTCGAAATATTCGAACAAATGGAAGATGATTATCTTCGCAGCAAGAAAAATGATGTCGATCAGGTAATCCAGCAAATTCAGATTTCTATGCCAAGCAGGAATTTTGGATCTGTCGAAACATTTGAAGAAAATCTTGACGGTCAGATATTGGTGGCACATGATCTTACGCCAGCGGATGCCGTCGAGTTGATGAACAAGAAAATGAGTGCGTTCGTGACCAACTTGGGAAGCCCGATTTCTCATGTGGCGATTTTGGCTCGTAGTTTGCAAATTCCAGCAATTGTTGGTCTGCACGGTGCGATTAAGCAAATCTCTCACGGTGTAGAAATAGCAGTCGATAGCGCTAGAAGCATTGTCATTGTTGAACCCGATGAAGTGGTTCGCAAAGAACTCGAATACCGTCGGCTTGAGCATGATCGACATCAACTACAGCTGCTTGGACTTCGAGATTTAAGACCCCGCACTTTGGATGGTCATGAAGTTTCTTTGCTGGCCAATGTTGAGTTGCCGGCTGACATCGAGTCAGCTGTCAAAGTTGGCGCAAAGGGCGTCGGACTCTATCGGACGGAGTATTTGTTCATGAATCAGGAAAATTTCCCCAGTGAAGAAGTGCAGGTCCAAGCTTACGGCAAAGTTGTTCAGGTTTTAGGTAATGTAACCATCCGAACCATGGACCTCGGCGCTGACAAGCAAGTTGACGGCGGACGGGCGCAACGCAATGTGGCAATGAATCCAGCGCTTGGAATTCGAGCTGTTCGTTTTTGTTTGCAATATCCAGATTTGTTTCTTACCCAGTTACGTGCGATATTGCGAGTGTCTACGCTAGGGAAGGTTCAAATCATGATTCCCATGTTGTCAACCTTGGACGAAATTGGGCAGGTTCTAGGAATAATCGGCAAGGCTAAAAATGAGCTGGACCGAGAAGGTTATCAGTATGATCCTTCGATACCCATTGGGGGAATGATTGAAGTTCCTTCAGCTGCAATCGCCGCGGATCAATTTGCACAGAACCTCGACTTTCTATCGATTGGTACAAATGATTTGATTCAGTACACGCTCGCGATTGATCGGGTGGATGATGAAGTCAACTATCTGTACGATCCTCTCAATCCAGCCGTATTACGTTTGATTAAACACACGATCGAATCGGGCGCTAGATTCAACAAGCCCGTTTCGTTATGCGGCGAGTTGGCCAGTGATGCCTTATACACTCGCTTGCTTTTGGGCATCGGATTGAAGATTTTCAGTATGGACCCACAGGCAATACCAGAAATCAAACACGTTATTCGGAAAACTGCAGTCAACCAAATTCACTCTTACGTTCAACGAATAATTGAGTGCCAGGGATCTGCAGAACAATTCCAGTTGTTACTAGATATGAACGAAGTAGACTCGTATCTAGCTGAATCCGAAATGGCGGTATAGCGGGAAACTGCCTTTTTCTAGTCGCAATCCCTCTTAATGGGAGTGTGTTAAACTATTGATTCCCTTTTTTCTAGCTGGTGGTTCGTTCAGACCGCTAAAAACTTTTCAAGATTGACTTAATATGCCATTTGACACCAACGACTATCGAGAAGTTGTACTTGATATCTTAGATCGTGGTACGGCGACTGAACTTAGAGAATTCATTCATCAGCTGCACAATGCAGATTTAGCGGTTGTACTTGAAAGTCTTCCACCTGAAGATAGACTTCGCATCTGGAATGAAGTTGCTCAATCGGATGTGGGTGATGTTCTCGCTGAGGTGTCTGACGGTGTCCGCGAAAATTTAATTCGAACGACTGACCCGCGAATCTTCGTGCGTTCGATTCAGTCTCTCGATATCGACGATATCGTGGAAATGGTGCCGGATCTGTCGCCGGACCTTGTGGCCGAGTTAATGATAGCCGTTGATGAAGAACGGCGCAAAGAACTCGATATCTTGCTTTCTTACGAGGAAGACACCGCAGGTCGGTTGATGGATGTAGATACCGTGACGGTGCGTGAGCGTGTACCTGTTGGAACCGTGATGCGGTATTTACGCATGCGAGGAGAACTGCCTGAACATACCGATAAATTGTATGTAGTCAATCGAAAGGGAATTTTGCGCGGCGCGATCCAGCTCCGAAATTTAGTCACCTCAAGTTTAGATGACCGCGTTTCCGATCACATGAATGAAAATACGGTAACGTTCAATCCAGAAATATCTGTTGAGGAGGTTGCGGCAGCTTTTCAACGGTATGACTTGGGATCTGCACCAGTGGTTGATGACAGTGGGCGCTTGCTGGGGAGAATCACGATTGATGATGTCGTAGATGTCATTCAAGACTCTGCGGAGCGAACGTTCCTGGCACATGCCGGTTTGGACGAAGAAGAAGATTTGTTCGCGCCCGTGCTGTATACGGCGAGGCGAAGAGCTCTTTGGCTGGGTGTGAATTTAATCACAGCAGTGATTGCCTCCATCGTTATCGGGCAGTTTGAAGATACCATTGAGAAATTGGTAGCGCTTGCGGTTTTAATGCCAATAATTGCGAGTATGGGTGGAAATGCGGGCACGCAGACCTTGACGAATGTGATTCGTGGCATGGGGATAGGCACAATTTCTGTCGCAAATGCAATGGACGTTCTCAAAAAGGAATTGTTGGTTGGCGGGTTGAACGGATTGGTATGGGCAGTCGTTGTCGCGCTGATTTCAATTATTTGGTATCAGAACCTGGGCCTAGCGTTGATCGTTGCGGTCGCGATGCTGGTGAACATCATCGTCTCGGTAGCATCTGGTGTCGGATTGCCAATTCTACTGAACAAGTTGTCGATTGATCCCGCGTTGGCAGGAGGGGTCGCTCTGACCACAATTACCGATGTTGTCGGTTTTCTGGCTATTCTTGGGTTCGCTGCTTTGGTGCTGGTTTAAGTGCGTATTCCTCGCCGATGATGTTTAAAACCGATCATCATGGTGATCCCAAAGCAAAGCAAGAGAATCGGTACATTGCCCGCACGTACAAACGGTGTTGCTCCGGTCGCTGGAACAATTGTAGTTTCAAGCACTTTGCCTTGATTCAATTGATCAATGATGTTGCCTTTGGCATCAATGGACGCGGAAATTCCTCTATTGGCTACACGCAGTACGGGACGCGCAGTTTCGATCGCGCGCATTCTTGATATCTGAAGTCGTTGATAAGGAGCCAGGTTTTCCCCAAACCAGCCATCTTCGCTGATGTTGATCAGAAAGGTAGCTTCCGGTAGCATTTTCAAAATTTCCGTTGGGAAAACATCTTCATAACAAATGGTTACTCCCGCCAATTGACCCGCCAGCAAAAGCGGTTTTTGTGGTTCCTTATAAGAACTCAGATCGCTGGCAGGAATCTGGACAAACTGTAATATCCAGCCTAGAAATTCTCGAAACGGAGTAAATTCGCCAAAAGGGACGAGGCGATGCTTGCGATATTTTTGGATTTCACTTGAAATCGCATACGCACTATTGAAAATAATTTCTTCCTTGTCTTGTTGCTGTATTTCAAGAACTCCAACCAAGAAGTCCGAAGGATGAATTTTCAACAGTTCCCATAACTTCAACTTCTCCAGTCGGGTGTCCAGATAAGGCAAAGTCGATTCTGGCCAGACGACTAGATCATTGGTTTCGCTCAGTCGACTTTGCTCGATATAAAAACGCAGGTGTTCTGTCGCTAGATTTCGGTTCCATTTTTCAAATATGGAAATATTGCCTTGAATCAATGCGGCAGAAATTGGTTTTTCGTCAGGAGTAGACCAGTTGACGTAGTAGCTGACGGAACCGACCCCGAGAAACAGGAGCGCGAATGCCAAAACACCCACTCGGAATCCCCCTAAGATTGTGAATGCAACTGCGCCGGCAATGACGCAGGTGGCGAAACTGACTCCTAAAACCCCCAACAAAGGCGCCCAGCCCGCAAGCCATACATCGACTTGGCTATAGCCGACATATAACCAAGGAAATCCAGTGAAGATCCAGCTTCGGCACCATTCGATGAGTACCCAAAGTGCAGGAATCAGAAGCAGATATCTCCATAGCAAGGGAGTTCGTATTTTGGCCTGAAGGTAACCGACGAAAGCCGTAAACAAAGCTAGAAAACACACCAGAATCGCTACGAGCAAGCCGGCTAGCAATGGCGTTGCTTGTCCAAAATCGTGAATGCTGATGTAAATCCAGCTGATGCCAACAGAGTACAGCCCGAGTCCAAACATGAAACCGAGAAAAGCGCAATGTTTTGGTGTGGCCGCGTTCCACAAATAGAACAGTGCCACCAGAGAGACAAGGGTGGCTGCAAAGATTCCAGGTGTCAGGAATCCGAAATTTGCGACTGCACCTGCGACAATAGCCGCTACTGGTTTAAATCGCTCGAACTTAGTGGGTTCTGATGAAGGGTTCAACTCTATGTAGGAGTTGATTCTGCAGAACAATTTCGCTTAACGCGAAGCAGGATTATCTTTCTTTCGTCAGCATTTGCAACTTCTAAGCTCAGACCGTCCAAGTTGAAGATTTCGCCGACATTTGGAACGTATCCTGCTGCTTTTAGAACCAGCCCGCCGACAGTATCGACGTCTTCATTAAAATTTACGTTCAGTCTCTCGTTAAACTCGTCAATATCAGTGTAGGCGTTCACTGTATAAAGATCGTCTTCGATCTGAATGATCTTTTCAGACTCTTCAAGATCCGATTCATCTTCAATTTCGCCAACGATCTGCTCCAATACATCCTCAATGGTCACAAGGCCTGCAATGGCGTTGTATTCATTCACCACGATCGCCATATGGTTGTGTTTCTCTTGAAATCGCTTCAAGAGTGTATTCAAGCGCATGCTTTCTGGCACATACATCACTTCGCGGAGAGAATCATAGAGATTAAACTCCTGATCACCATTTTCACGAACATGAGCAAGAATGTCTTTCGCCAAGAGCACCCCTTCAGCTTCGACGTCATGCAGTGATTCCTTCATGACGGGAAAACGCGAGTGTCCCGATGACGTGACAGTTTCGAGAATCTGCTCGAATGTCGAATCCAAGTCAATCGTTGTCATCAACACCCTCGGGACCATGACGTCTCTTACTTGCAGACTCGACACTTGCAACACTCGCTCTACGATATCTTGCACCTCGTTTTCGATAAATTCCTTTTTGTTTGCGGTACGAATCAATTCAATTAATTCTTCTCCCGAAGCAGGCCACGCCCAAATAGCTCGACTGATGTTGCGCCGAACGCGATCGATGAATGAAAAAGGGGTCCTGTTAAGCTCGTTCATTTTGAAATTTCTGCACTTAATTCTGGGTGTTGGAGATTCAATTTTTCCAAAATTTGATACTCGAGAAGTTCCATTTGCTCTGCCTCATCTGGTTCTTCATGGTCAAAGCCACAAAGATGAAGGACTCCATGGACGATAATTCTTGCCCAGTGTGCTCTGGGTTCCGCCCCAATTTCAGCTGCCATTTGATTGACGATGTCAGAACAGACGACAACATCACCAAGAATGTCGAAATCGATATGGGTGGGCAGATTTGCCGGAAAAGAAAGAACGTCAGTGGGTTTGTTTATTTTGCGGAACTTGTGATTTAGATGCGTCATGTCAGCTGCGTCAACAAATTGGACCGCAACTTCTGCAGAATCTTGTTCTGCATGACGCAAGGTTATTGTTATCCAATCATCGATGTCTGACTCGCTCGGTTTGTCCTTCGAGTCATGGGCAGTCTGTAGGTTTGCGTTGCTATGCATATTCAGCGCAATACTAGGATTGATTTTTTTCGTAAGCCTCGACAATCGACTGCACAAGAGGGTGCCGAACGATATCTCGGTTACGAAATCTTACTATTTCGATACCGTTGATTCCGTCCAATATCTTCAGCCCGTGTTTTAATCCTGACTGAGTCGTACGCGGCAGGTCGATCTGTGTAATATCACCTGAAACAACCGCTCTTGAGTTATAGCCTATGCGGGTCATGAACATTTTCATCTGTTCTATTGTTGTATTCTGGGCTTCATCAAGAATGATGAATGAATCGTTTAAGGTTCGTCCTCGCATAAACGCTAACGGCGCCAGCTCAATCGTGCCTCGTTCCAGTAGTTTAAGAACTCGCTCAAACCCCAGCAGCTCGTACAAAGCATCATAAAGGGGCCTCAAGTAAGGATTGACTTTCTTTTCAATATCACCGGGAAGAAACCCAATACGCTCACCTGCTTCCACTACCGGGCGAACCAATACAATTCGATTGACAGAATCATTGGCCAAAGCATATGCTGCGCTGGCGACTGCCAGATAGGTTTTACCAGTTCCCGCAGGGCCGACACTAATACAGATCGGATTCTGAGCAATTTTTCGCAGGTAGAGTTCCTGAGTTTTCGACCAAGGCCGGATAACGCGTTTGCGAATTTTCAGTGTGTAAGCATCGTGAGAAATCACTTCTTCTTCGAGACGTGAGATCGCCCCTTGTACGTCATTGGATTTTAGCAATCCGTTGGTTTCTGTTTCCGCGTAAAGCTCGCGTAGCAAAAACTCGACCTCGCGCGCACTGGTAGGGTCGCCATCAATTTGAAAAATGTTGCCACGGTTGGAAACTCTAACTCCATAATGCCCTTCAATCGATTTGATGTTGGAGTCAAACTGACCGCATAAGTTCGCGAGTCGCTTGCTGTCAGCTGGAGTCAGTGCAAAAACTTTGGCAGTTTGCACTTTATTAACGCGATTAGACAATTCAGGTAATTTGCAGCTCCTGCGAGTTGGAGTTTACGATAATTCCTCGTAGTGAATTTGTCATATTCATTGTAATGCGAACACTGACGAATTGCCCGATGTATTTTTTGTTGCCTTGAAAATTAACGACTCGATTGTTTTCGGTACGCCCGCAAATCTCGTTTGAACGGCGTTTTGATGTTCCTTCAACCAACACATTTTGAACACTATTGAGCATCGACGTGCTAATTCGCGCAGCGTGGGCGTTGATTCGGTTTTGCAATTCGCTCAATCGGCGCTTTTTTTCTGCGAGCGGTGTAATGTCATTGTATTCAGCAGCCGGTGTGCCGGGTCTAGGACTGTACAGGAAACTAAAGGAATGGTCAAAGCCGACTTCATCAATCAAATCCAAAGTATCTTGAAAATCGGACTCTGTTTCTCCCGGAAACCCAATGATAAAGTCAGATGAAATTGAGATGTCAGGACAGTAATCACGAAGATTGGCAATGATTTCCAGATACTGTTCCCGCGTATAACGGCGCTTCATACGAGCTAAAATCTTATTGGAACCGCTTTGCACAGGAAGATGAACGTGTCGCACCAGACTTGGAATTTCTTGATGAGCCTTGGCTAGAACATCGGTAAATTCGAGCGGATGGGAAGTTGTATAGCGGATTCGCCCGATTCCGTCGATTTCCTTGACGTACTTTAAAAGTGTTGCGAAATCAACGACTCGTCCCATGTGGTCCAAAGTGCGGTATGCATTCACATTTTGGCCCAATAACGTGATCTCGCGCACCCCCTGTTCCGCCAATTCGTAGATTTCCGTGATTACACTGTCAAAGGAACGGCTGTACTCTTCTCCACGCGTGTAGGGAACAACACAGAAGCTGCAATATTTGCTGCAGCCTTCCATAATTGAAACAAATGCACGGGGACCATCGACTCTACGTGGGGGCAGACAATCAAATTTCTCGATTTCCGGGAAAGAAATGTCGACGCTAGGTCGCCGCGAATTGATGGTCTGCTGAACCATATCACTGACTCTGTGATAGGTCTGGGGACCAAACACAAAATCGACATAGGGAGCCCGCGTTAAGATTGATTCGCCTTCCTGACTCGCAACACAGCCACCCACACCAATCATCAGCTCCGGGTTGTCCGCTTTCCATTTTCGCCAACGGCCCAACTGGGAAAATACTTTCTCCTGCGCTTTCTCCCGAACAGAGCAGGTATTGAGCAATAACAGATTCGCGTTTTCCGGTGTTGATGTTGTCTTATAGCCATGAGAGGCGACCAACGACTCAGTAAGCCTAGAGGAATCATATTCGTTCATCTGGCAGCCAAAAGTCTTGATGTATAGCTTCTTTGTCATTGATTTACGGGTTTCAAATCAAGCGATTTTTTATGGGTTCCTATCTGTATGTATTGCAAAAAAGTGAAAGAAATCGAAAAATTTAAAGGATGAAAATTATATTGTGATATCAGTTCAAGATGTAAATAATATTCTTCTCCACTCAATCCTTATTAATCTTTGATTTTATTGATTTTATCAAAAGTGAAATGACAGGATCATTCAACATGATCAAATTCGTATCAAGTAATTGTTGGTTTTCGAATTTTAAAACACATTCAAGTTCTTCGAGAGTTCACAATTTAGATATGAAGATGCCACAATTTCCTATGTCACGCAATAAATTCCGCACCTTGCAAAGTTCGCCTTAATTGAAGCGAAATTCTGGACCACGACTTCGATTTGCAAAGGCTGTCAGAAATATCCAGTAAATACTCTATTGCTTCGTTCGGGCAATTTTCCTAAAAATTTAGCTGTTGAGACTTAGTTTGATCGTGCACTTTCGTGGCTGATTTGAATGGTTGGTCACCACAGGTCAATACTGAGGTATCGCTCACCTGTGTCCGGTAAAATCGCAAGAATGGTCTTGTCCTGCGCTTCTTTTCTCTGAGCAACTTTTAGCATTCCACAAGTTGCGGCACCTGACGAAATTCCCACAAATAATCCTTCCTTTTCAGCCAGGTAACGTGTCGTAGAGTAGGCTTCTTCTGTTGTGATGGAGATGATTTCATCGTATGAGTCTGTATCAAGCACGTCGGGAATAAATCCAGGCGCTGTTCCCATAATTTTGTGCTTGCACGCTATTCCTTTGGAAAGAATCGGTGAATCAGCAGGCTCAGTTACGATGAACTTTAACTGGGGATTTCGATCTTCGAGATATTGTCTTAAGCCTGAGATGGTTCCGCCAGTGCCTGTTGTACAAACCAAGATGTCCAAATCGGTCCCGAAGTCCTCCCAAATTTCGTTGGCAGTTTCGCGGTGTGATTCTGGGTTCGCTGGATTGTAGTGCTGGCCGACAAAGAAGTAGCCTTCGGTTTTCTCCAGTTCTCGGGCACGCTCGATTGCGCCAACCGTTCCGTATTGCGCCGGAGTTAAAACGATTTCAGCGCCAAAGGCCTTCAAAATCAATTTGCGCTCCTCACTCATGTCTTCAGCCATGGTGAAGACAGCTCGATAACCTTTGCTTGCAGCGACCATGGCCAAGCCGATTCCTGTGTTGCCCGATGTGGGCTCTACGAATGTGTCGCCTGGTTTTATGATCCCTCGCTGCTCCGCATCGACAATCATGTTCAAGGCAGGTCGATCCTTAATAGAGCCTGCAGGATTAAAGTATTCGAGTTTTACCCAGACCGGAACGTTAGCCGGTGCACTCGATTTATTCAAGCGTACAACCGGTGTGCGACCAATTGTCTCAAGTATGTTTTCGTATTTCATAGGTTTTAGTTTTCAGTCGTTTTGTCTGCATCAAGAAAAATGCCTGACCTAATCGTTCATTTATTTGACTCATTTCTCAAGTTTTAGTTTGCGATAACGATTTAAGTGATAATTGGGGTTGCCAAACATTAAGTTCAAGGAAAATATTCGCTTCAAGCAATGACCGATTGGCATTTCATCCATCATCCCCATTGCTCCATGCAACTGGATGCCTTCCTCGGCATTTAAAACTGCAGCATTGCCAACTTCAAATTTTGCAGCTGAAACAACCAAATTCTGCTGTGGCAGCTCGAGCTCCTCAACAGCTCGAACAGCTTCTAAGCTCATCGACTTTGCGAGTTCACAGCGCATGTACATATCCACTGCTCGATGTTGAATCGCTTGAAATGAACCGATGGTTTTTCCGAACTGCGTACGGGTTTTGATGTGGGTCAATGTAAGCTCAAGAATAGTTTCCAGAATGCCCGTCATTTCAGCACATATCAGAGCAGTACCGTAATTCATGGCTCGCTGAACGCAAGGCAATGCCTCATCAACGTGGCCAATTAAGTGTTCTGATGAGAGTTGGACTTGGTTTAAAGTCAGAAGTGAAGTACGGCCTCCGTCGTGGGTGCTGTAGTGTGTTAATTGAACACCCTGCTTGGAAGCTGGCACTAAGAAAAGAGATAACCCGTCGGAATCCGTAGAGTTTCCCGATGTTCTAGCCAATACGAGGAGCTGTGTTGCAACAATTCCATACAAAATGGCTATTTTCTTACCGCTGATCTCGTAACCGCCGCTCTTTTGAATGGCTGTTGTCAGTACGTTGTCAAGATCGTACCGTGATTGGGCTTCATAAAATGCGCAGGATACAATTTCCGAGCCATCTCCGATTCCTTCCAGCAGGTAGGCTTTTATGGGTTCTGCAGCTGCCCACTCGAGAATTCGCGATGCAACCCCGACACTAATGAAATATGGATTCAAATAGAGTGACTTGCCAAACTCTTTCATTATGGCTGCCACAAATTGAGCGCTGCATCCGAGTCCATCATAACTGATTCCGATCGGAAGCTTCATCCAGCCAAGTTCGGCCATGTGTCGCCACTGTTCCTGAGAAAAACCAGGATCCTTGCCTACGATACGGCGTCGCTGATCAAATTGATAGCTGTTGTCTAAAAACTTTCTTACAACATCTTCGAGCAGCATTAACTGCTCTCGCAGTTCAGAGTCCAACATCAGCTAGAGCCCCAACTTTGCTTTCGCCACGATGTTGCGCTGGATTTCATTGGAACCTGAATAAATTGGCGTTTTCCTGTAATTGAAATAATTCCTCGCTTCACTGCCGGTTGTATAGGGTAAATTGACTTGAGCTGCTTCAAAATTCCGCGGCAGGTCCAAAGGCGCAAAATTAGCGCCAGCTTCCGCCGTTAATCGAAAAACATCGCTTTGGATTTCTGTTCCTCGTACTTTAAGAATTGAGGCCTCTGCACCGAGCGTTTCGCCTCCGTCATCTCCCAATAAGAATCTACGCTCGGTCATTTCCAGAGCATGCAATGAGGTTTCCAGTTGAAAAAATCGATTCGCAAAAGTCACATCATCAATCAGTCGAGTTCCGCCGGGAATTTCTGCGTAAGCAATTTGCCGCAAACGTTCCAAGCTCGCTTTTGTGCGAGAAACTTCAGCGGTTCCGAATCTTTCCAGTCCGAGAAGATATTTTCCAATTGTCCATCCTTCCCCCTCGCTGCCGACCCGATGTTCCTTTGGCACACGAACATTGTCAAAAAACACTTGGTTGACTTCGTGGGTGCCTTCAAATAATAAGAGAGGTTCGACCGTTATGCCGGGCATGGACAAATCGATCAGCAAAAAAGTAATTCCGAGTTGTTTTCGACCTGCTGAGCTGGTTCTGAACAAACCAAAAATCCAGTCCGCGATATGAGCTTCACTCGTCCAAATTTTTGAGCCATTTACGACATAGTGGTTGCCGTCGAGTTGGGCTTTGCAGCCTAGAGATGCTAGGTCGGAACCAGAATTCGGCTCAGAAAAACCCTGGCACCAAAACGTGTCACCGTTAAAAATGTCCGGTAAGAATCGATCTTTCTGCCAAGCGTTTCCGTACTCAAATAGAGTGGGGCCCAGCATGCTGACGCCGTAAAGCATGAGACGAGGCGCCTCATTCAAAGACAGTTCCTGCTCAAATATGTACTGTTGTGCATATTTCCAGTCCGGGCCGCCATATTCCTTTGGCCATGAAGGACAGCACCACCCACCTTGGTCTCGAAGAATTCTATGCCAACGCTGTTGAGACTCACGTGGCAGATCCATTTGTTCATCCGCCACCATCTGGCGTATGTCTTCAGGCAAAGAAGTCTGAATAAATTCCCGCACCTGCGAACGAAAATTTTCTAATTCTTTGCTAAAGGGTGCTGATTTTAAAGTCATTGAACTACGTTAAATATTGTAAGCAATCCATCAATTCATAGAATTCTGACTGAATGTCATATTCAATCTGTTGTACGAGCAACGAGAGTGCAAGCCAGGTCATTGATTGAATTGCAAGCTATTTTAAGATTCGACTCAGACTCGCCAATATTCATTCGCAATATTCCTTTGCCACTTTGTCCGAATGCAATGCAAGGCAATAACGCAACCTGATACTCATCAAGCAGTCTCCATGCAAAATCAGTGGCACTGATGCCGAGCTTTCGAATGTCAAAGGTCACGAACATTCCGAACTTTGAACCTCGAACCTGTATCCCTTTGATGCGGTTGATCTTTGCTACCACCATGCTTCTTTTTCGATCGATCTCATTACGAATTATCTGCGAAATGTTCTTCGCATGTTCAAGTGCCGTCTCCGCAGCATCCTGAATAAACATGGGCAATCCGTAACTCATACAAATTGACAAATTAAACAAATGCTTGATTAATGCCTCATCAGCAATGATCCAGCCTACTCGCCAACCTGTCATCCGATGAGACTTAGATACACTGGAGACTGTTATACAACGTTCAAACGCTCCTGGAATTGAAGCAGGGCTTCTAAATCCGTTCGATGCGACAAGCGACGAGTACACTTCATCACTGATCAGCCAGATGTCTTGTTTTTTACAAACCTCCACGAGATCATTGATACATTTGTTGCTATATATTACTCCTGCAGGATTGTGGGGACAATTGATGACGACGCTTCGCGTCCTGTCGGTTATCAGTTCAAGTACGTCATCGGCCCGGAGCATAAAATCGTCTTCGGGGCTAGTTGGAACTGTTATTACTTTAGCCCCTCCAACGGAAAAAGTCGCCGGATATGTTGCGTAGTACGGCTCAATGATAATCGCTTCGTCACCTTTTCCGAGGGTGCAGAGCGAAGCCGCGAACAGTGCGTTTTGTGCTCCAGAAAAAACCGCACAGTTCGAGACCGATACTGAAATGCCCATTTGGTCTGAAGCGAACTTGGCCAGCGCTTTTCTTAGTTGAGGCTCACCGCTAATGTCACTGTAGTGATGTCTTCCACGATTCAGGCTGTCATAGGCGGAGTCTATGATCAACTGTGGTGTAGTTTCCAGCATTTCCTGTCCGATCGACAGAATGATGATGCTTTCACCATGTCGTTGACGATTCTGTGCAGCATAGTGAATTTCCCATGCATCAGCACCTTTTCCGCCTACACGATGAACTAGATTTGAAAACCTCACGATAATTTGTTCTCCTTATGAGCAAGATAATCCAACTCAATGTGGATAGAATAAATACTCATTCTTCTTGTGTTCGGTAACGGTCATCATGATTTTGGAATCAATTCCCAAGCCAATTGTCAAACTAAGCGAGTTTTGCAAGGACATAGGCGGAATTTATATCGCTAATGCAGTGGTTGCTGTACTATTTTCTTTTACTGGGCCAGTTGCCATCATCATTTCTGTCGGTGTTGCTGGTGGATTAACTGAAGTTGAAATCGCTTCTTGGATTTTCGCTGGCTGTATAACCGGTGGAATTCTCACTCTTTGGTATTCTGTCGCATTCCGGCAGCCCCTCAGTTTTGCTTGGACTATACCTGGCACGGTTTTACTCGGTTCTGCCTTAGATCACTTGAGTTTCGCTGAAGTCATCGGCGCTTACTGGGTTACAGGAATTTTAGTTGGCGTGATCGGTTTGTCGGGAGGCGTTCGCAAAGCCTTGGAATTTACTCCCATGCCAATTGTGCTGGCGATGGTTGCTGGCATCTTTCTGCAATTCGGTTTGGACGTGGTGCTGGCTTTCGAGCAGGACGCGCTGTTGGCAGCTGCAATGACCATCGCTTACGTGGTCGTTCTGCTGATTCCAGGCTTGCGTGATCATGTGCCACCTGTGGTCATGACACTCATCGCAGGTGTGATCGTCGTGCTGCTGACGGGCAGTTTCCAGATGGAAGAAGAAGTGGTCCGCTGGTTTGCATGGCCTGTGTTGCATTTCCCAGAATTTTCTCAGCAATCTCTATTTGAATTGGTCATTCCGCTCGCCATTACGGTATTGGTTGCTCAAAATGGACAAGGTTTTGCCGTATTAATGAATGCCGGGCACAATCCCCCCGTCAATTCCTTGACGACCGCATGTGGAGTCGGCTCACTAACGAACGCAGTTTTTGGTTCAGTATCCGCATGTGTGACGGGTCCAGCAAATGCGGTGCTTGTAAGCGGAGGTGAACGCCGACGCCAGTACACCGCAGGAATACTTTTTGGTGCGTTTAGCGTGTTTTTCGGCATTTTTGCATTTGCTGTTACTTGGTTGATTTTGAAACTTCCTGCAGCGTTTGTGGCTGTATTGGCAGGTTTGGCACTGTTGCCGGTACTGCAAAAATCATTTGTTAGCGCATTTAGTGGCAAATTTCAAATGAGTTCTCTCGTAACTTTATTAATCACCGTTTCCGACATCACAATTTGGAAAATTGGCGCACCATTTTGGGGGCTGGTAGTAGGTTTGTTTGTAGCGGTTTCCATTGAGCGGAACGATTTCAAGGAATTCCGGAGTCAAATGAACGCAGGTGCGAAGTGAATTGGAAATTTGGGTTGGAATTGGTGGCTATGGGTGGACTCGAACCACCGACCTCAGCATTATGAGTGCCGCGCTCTAACCGACTGAGCCACATAGCCACCGAAACATAATCGTTAAGGTGTTCTGATTTTGATGTTTTCTTAACATTCCGCGAACAGACGTGATCTTCGATCTCGAATTCGCAAGACAAAACAAAGCCTTATTATATCGAGGTCATTGGTAAATTTATATGCGTCTGAACAAGATTCAGCTCAATAGATTTAAAGGCAACCTTGGCGGGATTTGCAGCTTCGTTCTACAAGTGCTGTTGTGTTGGCTTTGCCATTGGCGGTGATTGAAACAACTCACAGATTCATAATTAAATTCGTGCAAATATGATCGATTGACACCATGTTTTGTACTGCAGAATAACTTGAATGGGAGTATATAACTTAAATCGAAATAAATTGATTCGATGATTCACATCGCTGCAGCATTTCCGGCTAGGTTTGAAGCCGGGTCCTTGGTGGTCTGTGAAAGAGCTATTTTTAAAGGACAGGGATTGCCAATTCACGACGAATATTGGAAGCCGGGCTCAAAAACTGACACAAACCCAGCCACAGGAGCTACTTTGTGTTCTGGTCGAACCTCACGATCAGAAGAGACTGAAGCCGTTAAGGCACAAAGATTCGCCATCAATCAAACCAATCAGCCACTCGGCTCGATAAATTATGTAAATTTAGTTGACATTCGGATCTGCGAGGCGAACCGTACCGGATCAGATGTTGTCCGATGAAGTTTTACGGATGCCTGAAAAAAAGTTGAAAATACCCGATTGCATGATGCTTTGAATTGTGAAAATGAAGTGCTTTTGGCAAGCGAGTGCCAACCTCATCAGCCGAAAATTGGGGATCGCGGGAAGGTATTGTAACGAGGATGAAACCTATTGGAAGAATATTGAACCAATAATGGAACGCTGCTTCAAAACAATTTGAGTGCTGCGAATAACAGTCCTGCTATCGCGACTTGCGATAGCATAACTTTCGCATACAGTCTCGACATTTCCGCGCGCAAATAATCCTTGGTTACCAAATCAGCATTGGTTTGTTCAAGCACGTCAACGATCACCTTGGATTATTGTTCGTTAAAGCCAACTTCCTGCAAGTTTAGGATCAGATCGTGAGTCTCAAGCATGTTTTTATTTTACATTTTGTAGCATCATTTGCTGAAGTTTCAGATAACTTCCCATGGTTCTTGAAGTCATCAGTGAGGACGATACTCTGAAAAACTCTCAAACGCAGCGAATCGCACTCTAAGGAGGATTTCGTTTCCATTCATTAATCTTTTTGACGCACACTCTACGGGCGTTGCATGAAGTGTCTTTTTTGTGGAATTGCTAAATTTTCGATTGAAAAAGTGTTTTGGAGACAAGTTCGTTTCAAAATCACTCAATTCTCTATCGCGTAGAGATTGTTATTGACCAGCATGCATCGTTCCAACTCATTGCCGATTCTCTAAAATCGCTTCTAATACGCCAACTAAAGCCTTTGAAGTCCCGCACCTGATGTGGCAACTCGACTACTGCCAGCGACAAATCCAACACAAAATCGATCAACCAACAATCGCCAAGTACCAGCGACCGCCAGGATAACACCCACTACACGCAGTGCAGAGATACCGAAACTTTACAGTCTATAGCCAAACTCGGCATTATTTCCTTAACAGTGTTGGTGTCCGAAGCCGCTTTTGCCTTAGAAGAAAGAAACTGGTGCCAGCTCGACAAAGTAGAGCCCTTTTTTGATTGAGTAAACCTAAAATTTGGACGTAGATCCAGGAGGTGCAAAGTGATCTGCCCGGAGAAATTGAAAGCGCATATTTTAGCCGAGCATGAAGCTGGGGACGTTGTCATCAATTCTGAACAAGGCCAAACATTTTCGATTTAGTAATGTGATTCGAAATTTGAAAACGAATTGAATTCGATGTTGTTCATCGTCATTTTCAGATATTTTAATTCAAGTAATTTTAGACAGCATCCCATTGAAAGCAGGTATTATTATCTGTAGCTGTCATAATGTATTCTCTCAGTGTTTCTAGTTCATTTTTTAACGGTTTACGTATCAATATCGCGGCTGTCTTTTGAAATTCAACTAATTGAAAACAAAAGAAATAATCGAATTGTCAACTGCACTTTCCAGTGCTTATCCAAGCTTTGGAGAAGATCAAAATTCTAGCAACAATGTTAATTTAAGTCTGCATCACGGTGTTTTTACGACGCACGGCGGAGAGAAATAATGTTTACCCGCTCTGTTTTACGTTTGAATTGGACACTTTGTCAAAAACGCAATTCTCTCGGGCATTCAGGTGGATTTCATAAAACAAAATTCGGAGAACAGATTTGAAAATAGTGACGTGGAATGTCAATTCTTTAAGAGTTAGATTGCAGCATGTCCTAAATTGGAGTGCTGAGCACCAGCCAGATGTAATCTGTCTGCAAGAAACCAAATCGGTAGATGAAAAGTTTCCAGTCTCTAAGTTGGAGGAGGCAGGGTTCAATTGCAGCTTTTCGGGGCAGAAAACCTACAATGGCGTCGCCATCTTGGTTCGCGGGGAAATTGATGATGTTGTTTTTGGGCTGCCTGGTTATGACGACCCGCAAAAAAGAGTATTGTCGATTACTACGAACGGAATCCGCGTAATCAATGTCTATGTCCCCAATGGTTCTTCAGTGGGCTCTGATAAGTATGCATACAAACTGACATGGTTTGAGCACTTGCTCCGTTTCGTTGAACAGGAGTCTTCGCAGCACGAAAAATTAGTCGTAACGGGAGATTTCAATATTGCACCAGCGGATGAAGACGTGCATGACCCGGAAGAATGGAGAGACAAAATTTTGTGCAGCAAGCCGGAGAGGGCAAATTTCCAGAAGTTGATTCGGCTGGGATTGTTTGATATTTTTCGAAACTTTGAGCAGCCTGCAAAGAGTTATTCCTGGTGGGATTATCGGGCTGCTAGTTTTCGTCGCAATCGAGGCTTGCGAATCGATCATATTTTAGTGAGTGATTCTTTGCGCGATCTCTGTACCAGTTGTTTTATCGATGTAGACCCTCGGAGGTGGGAACGTCCCTCGGATCACACACCAGTGGTTGCTGAATTCAAGTCACCCGGCTAAGTGCCAGGCCATTCCGACGGTGCAGTGAATCTTTCGGATTCCAGATAGTTGTCACTCTTTGGCAACAATTTCAAAGAGCACAAGCTTCGGTAACACGGTCTAATCCGGCCAAGTCTTGAAAGGCCTTGATTTGACTGAACTCAACTTGCTGCATCAGTGTTTCAACATTTTTTGCCTGATCGAATCCGTGCTCTAAAATGAGCCATCCTCCGGTTTTGAGGTGCCGCTTGGATGAAGTGACGATCGCACGGATGGCATCCAATCCATCGACTCCGCCAACGAGCGCCAATCGCGGTTCATAGCTCATCGCTTTATCCCGCAGGCAAGGATCGTCCAGTCGAATATAGGGTGGGTTCGCAACGATTAAATCGAATTGTTGATGCTGCAGCGGATCCATCCAATCACCTTGAAGAAATCGAACGTTTTTAATCCCAAAGCGTTGTTGATTTTTCTTGGCGATCATCAGAGCCGAGCTCGATATATCTGTCGCAATTATGCTGGCCCCTTTCAATTCGGAAGCGAGCGCCAATGCAACCGCACCACAACCTGTTCCTAAATCGACGACACGTGGATTTTCAATGCCATTGCATCGATACAATGCTCTTTCAACGACATGCTCAGTCTCCGGTCTCGGCACCAAAGTTGTCTCGTCAATTTCAAACACCAACGACCAGAATTCTTTTCGTTTCGTGATGTAGGCAAGAGGCTCTTCTGCGATCCGTCTCGATACCAGAAGATTAAAATGAGTTTGCTGATCTAAATTTAGAGGGCTTTCTGCTAGAATCTCGAGCAGATCGCGATCGACAGACAGCACTTGCGAAAGAAGAATGTCGGCTTCGATATGAGCAACGGCAGATGATTGATGAAGTAGTTTGCGAGCCGCGAGTCGAGCTTGGCCAACCGTAAGCCGAAGAGTGCTCACCGTTCAAAACTGTCGATATCGGCCATCAGTCCAGCTTGATATTCGGTGATGAGCGGATCAATGATCTGGTCTAAAGTCCCTGATACAAACTCATCCAGTCGATAGATGGTTAGATTAATACGATGATCGGTCACTCTTCCCTGCGGAAAATTATAGGTCCGAATCCGCTCGGAACGATCACCTGAGCCCACCATCAGCCTGCGTGCTTCAGAGCGCTCTTCTTGTTGTTTTTGGATTTCGGCCTGAAGCAGTCGAGCACGCAAAATGGCCAATGCACGAGCCCGATTTTGGTGTTGTGAACGTTCATCTTGACACTCAACGACGATTCCACTTGGCAAGTGGGTAATGCGGATGGCGGAGTCGGTTCGATTGACATGCTGACCGCCTGCTCCAGACGCTCTGAAGGTGTCCACCCTTAAATCTTGAGAATTAATCGGAACTTCGTCAATTTTATCGGCTTCCGGAAGAATTGCCACAGTACAGGCTGAGGTATGAATTCGACCTTGCGCTTCGGTTTTTGGAACACGCTGAACGCGATGAGTCCCTGATTCAAATTTCAGCCGAGAGTAGGCGCCTATGCCAATGACTCGCAGCACGACTTCTTTGTATCCGCCATGCTCTCCTTCGCTCTCGGTGATGGTTTCGGATTTCCAGCCTCGATTCTGCACATAGAGTTTGTACATTCGACACAGGTCGCCGGCAAATATGGCTGCTTCGTCGCCCCCTGTGCCTGCTCGAATTTCCAGAAAGATGTTTCGTTTGTCGTTGGGGTCTTTGGGTAACAGGAGCTGCTGAATCGTATCCTGAGCCTCCTGCTTGCTCTGGGACAGATCTGAAATTTCAGCAAGAGCCATGCTTTGCATTTCCGCGTCAGAGTCATCCAATAAGACTTCTACTTCTTCAATTTCTCGCTCCAATTCTAGAAAATTTGCATAATTGTCTGCGATTTTTTGGATCTCGGCCAGTTCGATGGAAAGTTCTCGAAACTGATCTCGATTCTGAACAACGGCTGCATCGGACAATTGTTCATTGATCGCATCTCGGCGAGCCAAGAGTGAGTCCAATTTGTTTCTTAAAGATTTTTTCATCAGAGTAATGACTTGCTGTATCGATTCAGCTGAAGATGTGTTCGATCATGATGGCTGAGTGAGAAGGTGATCAGCCCTGAGCAAATATTGCATTAGTTGCAGATTATGGGATTGAAAAATTAAACAGAGGCGTAAAAATCATCTTTCCCCGATTTGGGATGAAATCACTTTTTCTCAGGCGCAACATCAGACTGCTGCGAGAATTCTCCCTAAACCTCTCCAAAGCCTGAAAAGGCACTGTTCATTGTCTCTGAACTTTGATTTTTATTTTTTCTTTTCACTTAGTTGGATTTGCAACTACGCCGCCGCATCTGGAGATCTCGCGTAACGTTCCTCTACCACAGTTTGAGTATTGCTTTTGATTGCATCGAAGTTGATTCAATTAATGCATTTATGCCTGCAACTGTGACAAACAGTATCATCAATGAGGTTTCATCTCACAATTAAGTCAGTCAAAAGTGCGACAGCGCGAAATTCTCTATGGGGGAAGCTGGCAATTTTCAGAATGTATGACATTATAATGGTAAAGTTGTGTTTGCCGGTGTGCGGCAGTTTCTTGGAAAGCGAATATATTTTTGTCAAACTGTCGAAAAATCAAGATGGTTTTGACGTGACTTGAACGCGTCGCTTTGCTTGAAACTTCATTCATTAAATCCGTTCTAATTACGTCAAGAATCACAAAATCTAGCGAAAAAATAATCTCTTCCACAAAATTGAAACCTAATCTGAATTTGTTTAAATCTGCTCTCCAAAACGGTTGGATTGTGTCGCAGATCACAATGCGTGCAAAAATTTTAAAAGCAGCAATATTGAGCGCTCTAATCAGTGCATTCGTTTTCCTGCTGACTTCTTGCGCTCCGACTATGGAGACGAGTCAGCCGAATGAGCTGACAAGTGAGCATGCCGCAACTGCCGAAGAAACGCAATTTCCCAACGTCGAGTTAACAGCAGAACTTCTGTCCGATTTGCTTCAAATTGAATTTTCTCAACATCGAGGCACTGCTGATCAGACAATTGATACACTTTACCAAATCGCAGTCGATACGCAGGATGCGCGGCTCGCTGAGCTGGCTACGCTGCGTGCTATTAACCTTCAAAGAACCGATCTTTCCAAAAAGGCTACAAAACTCTGGGTTGATCTAGCTCCAGATTTCGCACCTGCTTGGTTAAGTCGGTTGCTGGTTCAGATTGAAAACAAGCAATTCGAAGATGCTGCGCTTAGTTTTGCTAAGGTGATGCAATTGTCCAATGACCAAGGCATAAAGGCCGCAAATCGAATTGCAAGAGTCTTGAGCGGCTCGTTGGAACCAAACCGCGCATTTGAAGTTTTTTCGAATTTCGCTGCTGGTGTTCCCGACAATTTGGATGTGCAGGTGCAGTTGATCAATCTGGCTATCAGTGTGCAGATTGATAGCGCGGAAATCGATTTATTGATTGAAAATATTCTTGAGAATGAACCCGCTTTCGAAGGTGCGGCAGCGGCAAAATTTAGGCTGTATTTGGAAACGGACCGTGCTGAAGAAGGTATAGACTTTGCCGTAGAATTCTTAAGGAAATATCCGCAGTCGCATGGACTCCGAGAGATTTACGCAATTTATCTCACACAAAACAATCATTACCGCGAGGCTGTTCAAGAATATGAGCAATTGCCAGGCGCCGAAGCTCTGTTTCAGCTCGGATTGTTGCACGAAGCAGCAAATCGACTCGAACTTGCAAAAGAAAAGTTTCTTGCTTATCACGAATTGGTGCCGGATGACCAGAGAGCTGTGGTCAATTTGGCGCGTGTGAACATTGATCTCAAACTGCTTGATGAAGCAGCGGAGTGGATTCATAAGATCATATCGAACCGATACGCTTTTGAAAAAATTGCCTTGTCTGCCGTTCTTATCTCTGCACGGGGTGATCTGGAAACTGCTACGAAACTCCTGCGTTCTCAGCAGCCACAAAATGACCACCAAAAGATTCGAATTTATTTGATGCTTTCAGATTTGTATCAAGACGATGGCCAACTAGACAAAGCATTGAATTTAATGAATGAAGCTTTGAAGGCTTTCCCAGGCAATTCAAGATTGCTTCTAACGCGAAGCTTCATTGCGGCTGAGCTCAAACAAATCGACTTGGTTGAGCGCGATATCGATACATTACTGGCAAAGCAGCCCGATAATCCGATGGCGCTGAATGCACTTGGTTATACATTGGCTGACCAAACTGACCGCTTCGATGAGGCTTTTGAGTTGATTCAGCAAGCGCTTGAGCTGCGTCCCAATGATCCCTACATTCTGGACAGCATGGGCTGGGTACATTACAAGCTAGGGGATTACGAGCTGGCGCTTAAATTTTTGAAGAACTCGATTGAACGTCGTTATGACCCAGTTACGGCAGCGCATTTGGGTGAGGTGTACTGGGTAATCGGTAACAAACGAGAAGCCAGAAAAATTTGGAATCAAGCCGTCAAATTTAATCCCGATGACAAGATTTTGATCGATACGATCGAGAAATTTACGAATTAATGATCCGTCTGACTGTTCTTGCGGTTGCTTTTCTAATTGGCGGATGTGCGGAGCATCAATTTGATCGTCCCATAGTCTACGAGTCTTACGAGCAACACAGTACGCATGTTGCGGGTTTAGACCATTGGGAAATTCGAAGCCGAATCAGCATTCGCGAAGGTTCGAAAGCAGAGATAGCCCGCTTTTACTGGCAGCGTCTTGGCGAAGCGCATACCATGGAAATTTTTGGAGGGTTTGGCTCTAAACGCATTCGTATTCAGCAGTCTCCGAGTGGTGCCGTGCTGGAAAATTCCGAAGGTGGCAAATTCGTAGGCAGATCGATTCGCGAAGTATTGGCGGAAAATACAGGATGGGTTCTGCCTGTTGCCGAAATGATGAGTTGGATTGTTGGTTTGCCATACCCTGAAATCGATTCGGAAAACAAGTGGAATGAGAACGGTCACATCAGCTCCATCAAACAGTCCGACTGGACCGTGCTCTTATCAAGATACAAAGAATTCGATGATTACGTATTGCCCACCCGTGTACGAATCTTCACTGAGAACCCGTCGCTTTCATTGCTCGACCCAGATCGTAGCAGCCCAGATGGTGATACCGAAATCAGGCTTGTTATTTCCAGTTGGGGAGTAAATTAGCATCGAACTCAAGCCATCCTTTCACTATTGTTCATGAAGACTTGGCATGCTAGGGCGAAACTCAATTTGTTCTTGCATATCGTTGGTCGCTATGACGATGGCTATCACGAACTACAGACAGTTTTCCATCTGATCGACTGGTATGATGAACTCAAGTTCTCGGTGACTTCAAGTGGCCGAATCCGTCGAATCTCTGAAATTCAAGGGATTCGCGAGACTGAAGATCTTACGATTCGAGCTGCGACTGCATTAAGACGCAGGTGTCCGGGTGCAGAAGGTGCTGACATTCACCTTGCCAAATCAATTCCAGTCGGCAGCGGCCTCGGCGGCGGAAGTTCAGATGCAGCAGTCACTCTCGTTGCGCTCAATGAATTGTGGAGACTGAATCTAAGCACGCGTGAGCTCATGAACATCGGTGCGGAACTTGGTGCAGATGTTCCCGTTTTTGTCCGCGGTGAAAACGCTTGGGGAGAAGGGAGAGGCGATCGATTATCGGTCATCTCTATACCGGAACAACTGTACCTTGTGGTTGTTCCGCCCGTCTCAGTCTCCACGAAACTTGTATATGATGCCTGCAATTTTCAATCCTATCGAAATAAAGTATCAAAAGATGATTTCTCGTACAGTGATGCAGTCAATGATCTGGCGCCAGTGGTTTGCAAAATGTATTCAGAGGTTCAGACTGCGTTGAATTGGCTCTCTCAATTTGGTGAATCCCGCGTCACAGGCAGTGGCGGCGCTGTATTTGCAAGTCTTAAAAGCGAAAGGCAAGGGGAATTGGCGCTTGCTCAGATACCTAGTGGCTACCGCGCTAAGATTTGCCGTGGAATGGCGAGTTGAAAGGGGTGTGGCTTACCCCGCCTCAGACTTAGATTTGGACCACTTTCGATTGGTAATAAGGAAGAATAAAGGCAGCAAACAAACCGCTGTGAACAGCTTCACCGCGTAATCACCAATAGCCCATGTAATCCACGGAAGACCGGTTCCGATAAAGGCAATACCGTAAAAAAATGCGGTATCCAGCGTTGACGCGACACATGATGAGATCAAAGGTGCGTGCCACCAGTTTCTTGCTCTCAGTCGGTCAAAGATTGATATGTCAGTTAGTTGTCCGATGATAAACGCAACACCGGACGCGAGTGCAATTCTGGGTGTCGCGAGCCAAAATGAAAGCACTACGGCAAACAAGAAGCCCGCATAGGCAACCGATCTTGCTCGCATGGCATTGAACTTTCGGTTTACAACATCAGCTACCAAAAAAGTAATGGGAAAAGTGAAATGTCCCCAAGTCAGCCAATCATTAATCGGATACTGAACCAAAATATTGGAAGCGGTAATCACTATCGCCATGGCGATAATTCCCAATATCACTGCGCGCTGTGCCGAATTCATGGATTATTCGATTTCGACTGATAGCAAATTAATTCACGTTCGGCATTTCACCGACGATCAGTTGTGGGTCAAGACGTTGTGCAAACAAGTTGATGCGCCAATCCAGATGTGGACCTGTGCTGCGCCCAGTGGATCCAACGGTCGCGATTTCCTGATTCTTGTGGACATAATCACCCTTTGCAACCAGAATTTTATTCAAGTGAATGAATGTAGAGGACAGCCCGTGCCCGTGGTCGATGATCAAAGTGCCGCCGGAGAAAAACATGTCTGGATGGTTGAGGGTAACAATGCCAGAAGCTGGAGCTCGGACTATCGTTCCTTCTGGAGCGCTGATATCAACTCCAAAGTGCGGTCGCCGTGGCTCACCGTTTAAAATCCGCTGACTGCCATAGACTCCCGTGATAACACCATGTATCGGCCAGTCAAACGTCTGCAGAAAATCTGTTCTTGCGTGATCAGTCGTTCGAGCCTCCTTTACTTGAGCTGTTTCTTCTCTAATGCGTGCTAGAACTTCAGCCGAAGGAGTGACTGTGCTCGGTGGAAGGCCGTCAATCCGTTGAGTGTTGTATTGCCGCTCAGTAATTTCGATGCTGCTGTCAAATATTTTTTGATCGGGGTGCTCAATCGAGAGTATCCAGTTTCGTTTTGCATCTCGGCCAAACCCGACTAGAAATTTACCGTCTTTCGATACTCGTATCGGTCTGCCGTCAATGCTTACTTTGGCTCCCTCAACGGTGGTGCCAATCAGCAGTCCTCCCTGTGTAAAACTGCCATCCAAATTGGCGCCGATATTGGGATCGAACGCAGTTGTTGCCACTGCTTTGGCACTTCCGAAAATCACGCAACATAGCAATAGCAATGTGAGATTGAATCTAGTCTTCATTGCTGTGAACAGAGTTTTGATCAAACCGATAACATTAGTTTTTTGAGTTCGTCGGCGTTGTTCGATATTCGCCGATAGCGTTCAGGTTTTGCCAATAGCTTGCTGAGCTGCAAAGGCAAATCGACATCTCTGCCGATTGATCGCTCAATGGTTTCCGAAAACTTTGCAGGGTGTGCTGTAGAAAGGACGACCATGGGATGCTCTGCACCTGTACCGATTTTTTTTGCAGCAGCCAATGCGACGGCAGTGTGCGGATCTACGATTTCCTTGGTTTCAGCATAATGATCAAAGATGGCCCGACAGGTTTCTTCATCATCCACGCGATATGCTGCAAATATTTTTCGAGCGCGTTCTAATGTTTCAGAATCTACCGTAAATTCACCTTCAAGTGTTAGCAGTCGCATGAGTCTGGTGACTTCATTGCTGTCACGGCCTAACACCTCAAACAAGAATCTCTCAAAATTACTTGAAACTTCAATATCCATACTTGGCGTCACAGTTTGTTTGACCCCTTGCTTCCACATCTTTCCGTGATCAAAAAATCGAGTCAGAATGTCGTTTTCGTTGGAACAGACCACGATCTGTTCAATGGGCAATCCCATTCTGAAGGCAGAATATCCGGCGAACACGTTTCCAAAATTTCCCGTAGGGACTGCAAATGAAACCTTCTGCTGTGGTGCGCCGAGCTGCAATGCTGCGTGAAAGTAATACACAATCTGTGCTGTAATGCGCCCCCAATTTATTGAATTCACAGCGCCAAGCGAATAGTGTCTTAATACTTCCGCATCATTAAAAATGTTTTTTACAATGGCTTGGCAGTCGTCAAAGGTGCCGTCAACTGCATAATTGAAGATGTTCATGTCCTGGTTGGTGGTCATTTGTCGTCGTTGCATATCTGACACGCGACCAAATGGATGCAGCATATATAGATTGATGTTGGGGCAGCCTGTGACTGCGGAAATTGCAGCGGAACCTGTATCACCGGAAGTTGCGCCAACAATAGTCAATTGTTGCATGCGAGAATTTAAACTCCAGTCCATGAATTTGCCCAAAAACTGCAGGGCGTAATCTTTAAACGACAAGGTTGGACCGTGAAACAACTCGAGTATGTACAGCCCGGAGCCAAGTTGATGGAGCGGAGCGATTTCATGATGATCAAAGTTGGAATACGCGGAATCGACTAATTTCCGCAATTCTGATGCATCTACCGAGTCGCCTGTAAATCGAGAAATTATATGAACGGCTAGATCACTGTAAGACAAGCCTTTCAATGAAGCGATTTCTTTATGGCTGAGAGCAGGCCAAATTTCCGGCACATAAAGGCCGCCATCGGATGCCAGGCCGGAAGTTGCAGCCTGTTCGAAGTCAAGTCTTGGGGCTTGCCCGCGCGTGCTGATGTAGTGCATCTGTCAGTTATGTGTGTCGCGAAGTTCTGTGCTGTCTAAGGATTTTAGAACGCCTAATTCCAAGTTCATGCAATCGCGCTTTCCAACGATGGGATTTCGGCGATTCAACGGCAATTGGAAACTTGCAAGATTATATATGTTCCGCTAGTTCCGAAGAATCGGGATGGTTTGGTGCGACTTGTCCATGAACACGGGATACCTATGAAATACTTAGGCAAGGCCGTACAATTTCTTTCGTTGATTCGCCCATTCTACTAGAAGTTGATCAGCCGTTAAACCGATAAACGCCACACATAGACCGATGACAAGTCCTTTGCTGCCGTCATTGAAAGTTAATGCACGGAAAATTTCCTGGGAAAGGTCGACAGTTCCGATAAAGCCAGCGATCATGACCATAAACAAACCAAACATCAAGGTTTGATTGAGACCAAGAACGATTTCCGGAAAGGCAATCGGCATTCGAACTTTCCACAAAATCTGATTTTCAGTACAGCCGGAAGTTACGGCTGCTTCAATGATTTCTCTAGGCACGTTTCGAAGACCGAAGATGGTATAGCGGGTAATGGGAATGTAAAGATTCACTTATGCCGTGATGGTGCATCAGATTGTACTGGTTTCAGCGGCAGTTTTGCTTGTCTACGAATGCTGCCGATGCCTTCGGGATCTGGTCGACCAACCGTTCCTGCGGTTTTGGATCACGGCCCATTCTCACTTTTCCCGGAAGTGATTGAAGCGATTCTTCGTCCTCGTATCAATCGCAGAGCTGGACACCTGTTTTCGATCATGTTATGTAGAACATTATGGAAATCAGCGTTGCACAATCGTGTTCGGAGCTGGTGCCATTGGAGTGCCAGGCAGAAGGATCGGGACCACCTGAAAGGATCAGTGTGGAGCGCCGCGAATGGCTTGCCCTGCGCTAGTCTGCCGGCTACTAGAAGCGTAGGCATGCGGACCTGAAAGCGCGGCATGAAGCGCTGCTGACGGACTATGCCGAGGTGTGCCGGCTGAATGGCGCGCAACTGAAACTGCAGCGCAAGGTGGAGAAGCTCGAGCGGATTTTGGGCGGGTTGAGCGGGGTCGGCGGCGTGAACGATATCGTGTCTCGTCAGGGCCGAAAGATCAAGCAGCTGCAAAAAGTCATTCGTGAACAGAAGGCTAGCCTGCGGCGGTGGAAGTTGAAAGTCGAAGAGAAGGATTCTGTGATTGCGCGTCTGCAGCGGATGCTGTTCGGTCGCAGCAGCGAGAAGCAAAAGAGCGAGCCGAAAAAGGCTTCGTCACAAGCGGCTGACCAAGGCAGGCCGCCTCGTCGCAAGGCGGCGAAAAAGGCCAGTCGCAAACGACATGATTACCGTCATCTTGAGACGGTGGAAGAACGGCACGATGTTGAAGCTGAATGCTCGGTGTGTGGCAAAGCCTATGTCGGCAACGGCTATGAAGAGTCGGAGTTGATCGAAATTGAAGTCAGGGCTTACCGTCGGCTGCTTCGTCGGCAGCGCAAACGTTCGACGTGTCAGTGTGGCGGCGGTCGGGAACTGGTGGCGCCGCCGGTGCCTCGACTGTTTCCGCGCACCCGTTATGGGGTTGGATTTTGGGCGCATTACCTGTTTCAGCGATTCTCGATGCATCAGACGGTAGGTGGATTCTGCCGCTGGAGCGAGTCCCATGGGGTGGCGCTGAGCAAGTCCACGCTGGTCAATCGCAATGCCGCCTTTCAGCGGCTGTTCGAGGCGCTCTACCAAGCCATCGTTCGGCGTCAGGGCGAGAAGTCGGTGCTGCATGGGGACGAGACCAGTTGGCCGGCATACCAAAAGGTGAGAGTTACCGCGGGTGGTTATGGATCTGCGTGAGTGAGGACTGCGTCAGCGTTCATATTGACCGGCATCGAAGCGCCGAGGCGGCATCTCATCTGTTTGCGGACCGAAGTGAGGATAAACAGCGGCCGGTTCTGGTCTGCGACCGTTACAGCGCGTATAAGTAAGCTGGCGCGGGAACTGGGTTACCTTAGTTTTACCCCGATATGGTAGAGACATTAGTGTTTGAGAGTTTGCTTCCGCACTTGGCGAAGCATGTTTGGTGTTAAACACAATAGTGCCTCCTTTTAGATGAAAACAGAAAGGCATACACTATTTCATGACGATGAAAAAGACTTTGTTGGTTCTGCTATCTCGTCATTGCACAGCTCAATGCGTTGAAAGCTGATGAAAGAAAGCAGGAGGTTTATCTTGCTGCCAATACCTGACAATTGGCGCGAAAACAGCCAATCGGACTGTGTCGAGCGCCCGTAACTATGCCGACAAACTGCACAGTGCGTTCCAATGAAATCAATCCCTTGCAGCGCATTGTCGGCATAGTACATCCGAACGTACGCTTCGACTCATGGTGATTTTGCGGCAGCTGTCGAGGGGTTCCAAAGGTATGACTGGGGTGCGGCCTGAGCGCTTGCATGCGGAGTGTCATCGAGACGCTGCGCCTGCATGATCTGAACCTTCATGCCTGGCTGTCTGAATATCTGGGCGCCTGTGCCGACAACGGCGGCAAGGCGCCGGCCGATGTCGAGCGCTGGCTGCCGTGGCGGATGGATGAGGAACATCTGAGCCGACTGCGCCAAGGTGGCGGGGCACGCCCGCAGGGGCCATGAAGAAAGACGCGGTTCATCGCTATTGCGGCCGAGATTTCAGCGCCGAGGAGATGCGCTGGATCGCGCGGGTGGCGGCGCGGCGTGAAGCGGGCTGGACGCGCAAGGCGATTTCGCGTGTAGATTGCAATACAAAATTGACCCATCCCAAGACGCAGATTGCGATCAGCGCAGGCCTGAAAAAACGCCTCTTTCACGGCATAAGTAAATGCTTACACTTAAGTTGATAATTATTATTTAAGTATTTGGGTACTTTTCTATCTAATTCTCTTATGAAGACTAGATTGAATTGTGCTATACAGTAGAAATGAAGGTATAGGAGTTATACCTGAATTTGGGGAGTATAAATTTAAGCTGTACTTCATCATAAAAACTACAAATAAAGGAGGAAAGCTATGGATCAATTAAATTCAATCATTAGCTCCATCAATTCATTCGCTTGGGGACCACCCATGCTCGGAATTCTTGGAGTTACTGGAGTTCTCTTGACACTAGGGCTGGTATTCATGCCTTGGCGCAAGGTTGTCTACGGATTCAAGATCCTGTTCGATAAAGGTGACCCTGGCGGAGACGGCGAAGTTAAACCTTTCAACGCTCTTATGACCGCACTCTCAGCGACTGTTGGAACGGGTAACATAGCCGGTGTAGCGACAGCAATTGCATTAGGTGGTCCTGGTGCTATTTTCTATATGTGGCTGATCGCACTTTTTGGCATGGCGACAAAATATGCTGAAGCAGTTTGCGCAGTAACCCATCGTGAAGTTGACGCTGATGGGAAGTACGTTGGCGGTCCAATGTATTACTTACGCAATGGTGTCGGTTCCTTTGCGCCAGAACTTGGGAAATGGTTAGGATTAGCATTTGCGATCTTTGGTGCGGTTGCGGCTTTCGGTATCGGTAATGCAGTGCAAGTTAACTCTATGGCGGCAGCACTTCAGAACAGCTTCAGCGTTCCAACCTATATTACCGGCGTTGTTGTTGCAGTTCTCGTTGGTTTCGTGATTCTTGGCGGAATTCAACGAATCGGTGAAGTTGCCGGTAAATTGGTTCCGACAATGATCGTTCTGTATGTTGGTGCAGCTCTGCTCATCATCATTATTAATATCGCTGATGTTCCTGCAGCGTTCGCATTGATCTTCAAACACGCATTCAACCCGATTGCAGCCGCAGGTGGTTTTGCTGGGGCAGCGGTTGCAGCAGCAATTCGTTTCGGTGTCGCACGAGGCGTGTTTTCGAACGAATCCGGTCTTGGTTCTGCAGCCATCGCGCATGCGGCTGCAAAAACCAACAATCCAGTTCGACAAGGCATTATTGCAATGTTAGGAACATTTATCGACACTTTGATCGTTTGCACAATGACTGCATTGGTCATTATTACTTCTGGTGCCTGGATGATGGTTGGTGCGGATGGACTAGGTTTGACCGGTGCTGTGTTAACTTCAACTGCATTCCAAGAAAGTGTTGGTGGAGGTCAATACATCGTGACAATTGCCTTGGTTGTGTTTGCATTCACAACAATTCTCGGGTGGTCTTATTATGGAGAACGATGTTGGCAGTACATGTTTTCTGAAAAGAGCGTAATGATCTACAGAATTCTGTGGGTATTAGCGGCTCTAAGTTTTGCAAACGTGAAAGTTGACTTTGTCTGGAACTTGTCTGACACGCTCAATGGATTGATGGCGGTGCCCAATCTAATTGGGCTATTGCTACTGGCTCCGATGGTATTCAAAGTCACCCGCGAATACTTCGAAGAACAGGGCACACCGATAGGAAAAAGTATCGGTCATGCGAAAAAAGGCAAGTAAACCGAAGCTAAACTAAGGATTGCATCCTACCTACTATGATTCGGCGGTGTCAATTAGACACCGCCGAATCATCTTGTACTGGAATCAGCTAGCAACCTTGGCCTGCCAAGCTGAAAAATGGTTTTCCTCACCCAAGTTGACCTTATTGGTTGTCAGCCCAACCTAAGAAGTTCAATTCGGTTGGCAACTCCAATTTGCGGTTATTGCATCCACAAGATTCAGAAAGTGTCGGTCACTGGCCGTATTGACCAATTCGTTTGCAGGCAAATCGGATAGCAAATTGTCCAAAATTGGATCGGCTGCTCGATTCAATATAATCCAAGGACATACATTACAGCTGGATTCAACTAAAACGACAATACCTCCCCAGCCTTGAGCGAAATCGATTACGCAAAGTTACAAGCCCGATACATGTTGCAGTGTTGGACACGGCAACTAAATTACGAACCCATTGAGGTCAGAAAAACAAGAGGTTGCTGGGTTTACACCACCGACGGACGAAAAATCTTTGACCTTCGCAGCGCTCATGAATGTATCAATATTGGATTTCGACATCCAACAGTGTTGAAAGCAATGCAACAACAATTGGAGAGTGTGGTCTACGTTACAGATGACTTTGCAACACCGGCAACTGCAAAACTCGCTCAGAAACTAGCGGAAATTTCGCCAGGTAATCCAAACAAAAAAGTTTATTTTTGTCAAAGTGGCGCTGCAGCGGTAGAAGCTGCAATTCATGGGGCTAGACTATATAAATACAATCAAGTAGTTCTGAACCAAAATTACGTTCCAGATGCGCCCCAACAGTACCCCTATCCCTACAAGATTATTAGCCGCTATCGGTCTTGGCATGGTGCGACAAATGCGGCAACTTCAGCAAGCGGTGATCCCAGAAGATGGTTTACTGAACCTTTGACAGCACCTGGATTCATTTTTGCTCCTGATGCCGGTGGCCCTCACTCGCCATTCGATACGCAGAGCGTTGATAAAAATATTGCATATCTTGACTATATGATTGAGCAGGAAGGAGGTAGCAACGCAGTCGTCGGAGTGCTCATTGAACCGATTGTAGGAAGTAACGGAATCATGCTTCCACCCGCTGGCTATTTGGAAAAGTTGCAAGATTTGTGTGCAAAGTGGGATCTCCTTTTCATTGTGGATGAAACCATGACAGGCATGGGACGAACCGGCAAAATGTTCGCTTGTGATCACTACGGGATCGAACCCGATGTACTGATCATGGGAAAAGCTCTCGGAGCTTATTGTCCGATTGCAGCGGTAATCTTTTCTGAAAAAATTGCCCAATCATTCGACGAACACCATTTTGGACATGGACAAAGTTATTCCGGCCATGCGCTGGCAGCGGCAGCTGCTTTGGCTTCAATTGACGTGCTGTTCGAAGATCGACTGCTGGAACACGCACAGTCTATGGGGGCTCTGATCGAAGATAGGCTGCAAAAAATTGTCGAAAAGCACGCGATCGTCTCACATATTCAGGGAATAGGACTATTTTGGACTGTACACATTGCAGGAGAAAATGCGAACACACCCGTTCGTCGTGCGACAGAAAAATATCAAAAGAATCTAGTCGCATCCATATCAGAGTATCTTCTTGATCAATACAACATTTACACACCAAGCGATAAATTCGGAATTTGGATCGTACCACCGTTGGTTGTTACTCAGGAAGAGATGCACTGGATTCTAGATTGCATTGATAATGCTCTTGTGCAATCAAGTCGATTTTAATTCTTCCGACATGCTGCAACACAATTGCAAAGAGCAAGAGGGATATAGAACTTTCAAGTCGGTCATCAACGCGCAGACTGTTAGACGTTCACGATTGAAGTGTGGGACCACGAACTACGGCTTCAGAATGTTTCATTCCTACCTTTAGATCATCCATTCTTTGAAACTATCCGTGTTGACGTGGTTGATTGAAAACGGATTGTTGATTCGTGTAGTTTGCCATGTTCCCGAGTAAAATCAACAGAATTGACAGTCAAAATTCCAGTAAATTTTAACGTTAGGAGCACGAGACCTATGGGTGAACTAAGAGGAGGATTTGTTAAAGAAGGATTGTCGCATTATCGCGGCAGCCAACACTTTGCATTGCTTGACTGCACTATTCCGCAGTTGATGGCAGATACGGTGAGTCAATTTCCAGATCAAGAAGCAGTAGTATTTCACGATCAGGGCATTCGATGGACTTGGCGTGAGTTTGCGAATCGAGTGGATGAGCTTGCGGCTGGATTTCATGCGCTTGGCCTGCGTACAGGTGATCGTGTCGGAATCTGGTCACCAAATCGGCCCGAATGGGTATTGACGCAGTTTGCTACGGCTCGTCTTGGTCTTATTTTAGTCACAATCAATCCTGCCTATCGTGCTGGTGAATTGGAACATGTTCTGAAGTCTTCGGGTTGCGCTGCGTTAGTGATGGCAAAGCGTTTCAAAACCAGCGATTATGTCAACATCTTTCAGCAGCTCGTTCCAACTGAAAAGATGGCCACAGATGCCAGCTTGAACTTGGAAAACCTACCGGACTTAAAATTTGTGAGTTGCATGACGGACGGGGAACAGGACAGTTCGCCTCCCGGAATGGTTGTATTTGAAGATATTGCTAAAACCGCACCTCCTGACTACCTATCGCTGTTGAATTCAATTAGCGCAAAGCTAAAACCAGACGATGCGATCAATATCCAGTTTACAAGTGGAACAACTGGATTGCCCAAAGGCGCAACATTATCGCATCATAACATTGTCAACAACGCGCGTTTCACGGTTCTGACGATGGAATTCACTCATCAAGACAAGCTGTGTATTCCTGTCCCTCTATATCACTGTTTTGGCATGGTGATGGGAACCTTGGGCTGTATGACGAAAGGTGCAAAAATGGTGTTCCCAGGTGAAGGATTTGATCCAAATGAAACTATTGCAACCATTGCAGCAGAGAGATGCACCGCTCTTTATGGCGTGCCGACCATGTTCAATGCGATTCTAAGTCAGGAAGATTTTTGCGACTATGATCTTTCATCGCTGAGAACTGGAATCATGGCAGGTGCCCCCTGTCCGATTGAAACGATGAACCGGGTTGTGAAAGATATGCACATGGACGAAGTCACGATTGCATACGGCATGACTGAGACCAGCCCGGTGTCATTTCAGTGCAACGTCGACGACCCCATTGAAAAACGGGTTTCAACCGTCGGTCGAGTTCATCCACATGCTGAATGCCAAATCGTGGACGGAAACGGGGAGATTGTTCCCATCGGTCAAATCGGTGAATTGTGTGCGCGTGGCTACTTGGTAATGAAAGGTTATTGGGGTGATGAAGAAAAAACGCGACAATCCATTGATCAAGATGGGTGGATGCACTCGGGAGATTTAGCTGTATTTGACGAAGATGGTTTCTGCAATATCGTCGGACGAGTCAAAGACATGATCATCCGAGGTGGTGAAAACATCTATCCGAAGGAAGTCGAAGACTACCTTTATCGTTTCGACAAAGTTCAAGATGTACAGGTTTTCGGAATTCCTGATGAAAAGTATGGAGAAGAAGTCTGTGCTTGGGTGGTTCCAAAAGCAGGAGCAACGATTACAGCAGAAAGCGTGATGGAGTTTTGCAAAGACCAAATCGCTCACTACAAAGTGCCGCGTCACGTTCGAATTCGAGATAGTCTTCCAATGACTGTTTCTGGAAAAGCCCAAAAGTTCAAAATGAGAGAAGCAATGATCTTGGAATTAGATCGTGAGGAAATCAAAACGGCGTAACCGCTCACTCATCGAGAGAAAACGGAATCATTTGGTTTGCATTCGAATTCTGTTTTCATTCAGTTGATTTTTTTTTGAGTTGCAATGCGGGTAATTGCGCTTTATGCAATGGATCAAGCAGATTGATTCTCAAGTTGAGCCAGTTGCTGAAGAGAGTGCGGACTAACCTCCCAAGAACAATTCTCCAACTTTCGGATTTTCAAGAAGTTCATTTCCCGAATTCGCAATCGCTAGTTCGCCGGAAACGAGTACGTAGCCAATATCCGCGAACTCAAGGCCTTTTTTGGCATTTTGTTCAACCATGATGATCGTTTTGCCGTCAATGTGCTGTAAATCATGCAGAATTTCAAAAACCATGTCAATGAATTTCGGCTCAAGCCCAATTGAAGGCTCGTCAACGAGAAGAAGTTGCGGTTCCATAACGAGTGCACGGGATATTTCAAGCAGCCGGCGCTCTCCGCCTGACAACACTTTAGCCTGATGTTTTCGTCGCGCTGCCAATCTTGGGTAACGGTCAAAAATCGCTTCAGCCGCCCGCTTGGCTTCTTGCGGTCGATTTTTTAGGAATCCACCCATCCACAGGTTTTCTTCGACTGTCATTCCCGGAAAAATTGACTTGTCCTGCAATATGTAAGCAATACCTGCTTCTGATAGTTTTTGGTTCGGAGTCAGGCTCGTAACATCTGTTCTTTCAGCCCCATATCCGATGTGTATTGAACCGGAAAAAATATTTGTAAATCCAAATATTGAATGCAAAATTGTCGATTTGCCTGCGCCATTTGGACCAATCAAACATAGTGATTGCCTGCGCCCCACACGAAGATTGAAGTCGTGGAGAATTTCCATTTTTCCATAGCCTGCACATAGGTTTTCTATCGACATGAATGCTTGATTATCCGCAAGATTATCCAGTTCTTCGATCGTAATATGTTCAGAAATTTGAGCTGCTTGACGTGCAACTTCGTCGACGGAGATGACCGTGTCAACCTCGCCGCTACCGTAACCTTTGATTACGTCTTTTGGGGTGGATTGGTTCATTTTCAAACTTTCTTGACCGCGGAACTAGTGACCACCAAGATAGGCATCAATTACACGTCGATTGCTCTGAATCTCGTCAGGCGAGCCTTCGGCAAGCAGCTCGCCATGAGCCAGACAGTAGATGGTATCCGCCAGATTCATGATCACCCTCATATTGTGCTCGATCACAAATAAAGTGATCCCAAATTCACTGCGCGCTCGCTTTAGTCGGTCAATGAGACCATTGATAAGCGTAGGATTAATACCTGCTGTAGGTTCGTCCAACAATAGCACCTTAGGTTCATTCATTAACGCCATTGCAAATTCCAGCAGTTTCTGTTGGCCGAATGAAAGTGATCCAGCGGTTAGAAAACGTTTCTCATAAAGCCCCACAAAATCAAGTAACGCGTCGGCTTTGCTGTAATCTTGCGCACTGTTGCGTGCAAATGATTCCAGGAATTTCATTCTGCGATGAGGTAAAGAAATCAGCATATTCTGAACACAGTTCATTTTGGAATAGATTCGAGTCTGCTGAAAGGTTCGAATCAAGCCCATTCTGGCGATTTCCTGCACAGACTTTTTTGAAATTTCTCGCCCTTTGAATTGAATTGAACCCGAGTCGATGGGGTGATACCCCACGATTGAGTTAAACAAAGTCGTTTTTCCTGACCCATTCGGTCCAATCAATCCAGTAATCCCGCCTTGCTCCACATTAACGGAAATTGAACGATTGGCAATTACGCCACCAAAGGACTTCGTTACCTCCTTGACTGCAATGATCGAATTCATAATGCTGTTGGCTGGTTTTTTGATACGACTTTGATCCCAAACCACTCCGGTCGAACTTGGATCAACCAACCCATAATACCGTCTTTGAAATAAACGACAGTCACAACAATCAAAAACCCAAGCGCAACCCATTGCCAACCAAGAAAATAGTTCCACGTCACTTCTTTAAAAACATGGAAAATGATGGCGCCAATCACTGGTCCCCACAGAGTGCCTTTACCGCCGAGCAGCACGCAAACCACCATAAAGATACCCAGATTGATCGTTTGATATGCAGTTTCCAAAGGCTCGAAATGAATTAACTGAAAAGCAGAAATACCTCCAGCAATTCCGACGAAGAAGGCAGACAAAGACCAGGACGTTAATTTGTAACGCATTGTATGAACTCCCATTGCCTCAGCTTTTTCTTCGTCATCCCGAATGGCATTGATTGCACCTCCAAAACGCGTGCTGTACAGCCATTTCGCAAAAATGAATGCGCCTACGCCGGTTGCTGCAAACAAATAGTAGAAAAAGATTTTCCCTAACTCCAAATCATAGGGAAATACTGGAAGTGAAATACCTTGGCCGCCTCCAACCCAATCCCAGTTCGAAACGAGCTCGCCAGCTGCAATGGCTACGCCCAAAGTTCCAATTGCAAAATAAGGCCCTCGCAAACCGAAAGTGATGTAACCGATGATGACCGCACAAATCGCACAGAACAGTCCAGCGCTGAGAATTCCAATGAATGCGCCTAAGAAATACTGCGTATCTGAAAACTTGTAGATTTTGTCGCTAAACGCGTTGGTGTATTCTCCGACGTCAAAAGCCATGGCAATGGTAATTACTGCAGCAGCATACATGCCCGTTCCGTAAAAGAAAATATTGCCCAGGGAGTTGTATCCCATCTGTCCGCCTGTCATGTCCCAAGTGATGGCCACGATGATCATCAGCCACAACGTAGCTAGCTGAGTTTTGAAGTCAGGGAAAACAAAGGGTGCGACCAGCGTAAACAAAATCAGAAATCCATAGAACCAAAATTTTTTGGACAACATAGCTCGATTCCTTATTTCAGACTCTGGCGAACTCGTCGCTGCTGCAATAATCGTACTAACAAAACAATCAGCAACAGCAGAACTGCGATAGCCTGCTGGTAGCCAATTCCGAAAATATGTGATCCATACTGCTCTAGTGCGCCGATGCCAAGACCCGCGGCGATCACACCGGGCAAATTACCGAGTCCTGCGGCCGTCACAATTACGAACGCCCGAATTGAATGGGTAATCCCATAAAATGGCTGAATGACCCAGACCATGACGACGATTGCACCTGCAGCCCCACAAATCGCTGAATTTAGAGAGAAAGTGAACGCATATACCTTTTCTGTATCAATGCCCAGCACTCTTGCCGCGCGTGCATCCTGCGCAGTCGCTCGAATGGCTTGGCCCATTCGACTGTACTTCATAAATATTATTACGCTTGTCGCAAGTACTGCTGCCATCAATACCCCCAGTAGCTTTGCAATGGGAACATCAATAAATCCGTCTGCAAAGTAAATCGTGTCATAATCCAACGCGATACTTTGAGTATCGGATCCAAACAATAAATTCAGAACTTGAGCAATGATGATGGCGATTCCAAATGTGGCTAGGAGCGAAGTGAAAAGATCGCGTTCTATTACTCTGCGAATTACCAATTTATAGATAACCCAACCGATGCACCAAAGTACGACAAAAGCAATCGGAACACCTAAAAAAGGGGAAAGTCCCTGACCTGCTAACCACCAAGCTATATATCCGCCTGCGATGACAAAATCTCCTTGCGCGAGATTCTTTACATTCATAACACCCCACACTAGTGCTAATCCATACGCGGCGAGCACAAACAGAGCGCCAATCATTACCCCGTCGATTATGATCTTCAGATTTACAATCGGGAATTGGAGCAGTAAGGAGAGATTAGATAGAATTTGATCCATGCATCCTCATTCGAGGCATCAGTGACTTCATCATTTTCTTGCAGCCGTGCAATGCACAAGCCGGACAGGTAGAACGCCCGGCTTGTCGACACATTTAAACTGATTACATTCGCGGCCAGTTCAATTTGTGAGATGCAAATGCAGATGGTGCAACGACATTGTATTCTCCGTCTTGAATTTGTCGTAATACCATCGGTTTTGCAATATTGTTGCCAGCCTCAGAAAAACGAATTTCACCATAAAATGTTGAAAGGTCAGTTTCCGCAATAGCGTCACGAACGGCTTCTTTATCAAGCGTTCCAGCTCGTTCAAACGCATCTTTGAATACATAAACTGCGGCAGATGCCTGTGCAGTCTGGTACGGAACCTTTCTTTCAGTGTATTCGGGATATGCAGCTTTGAACTCTTGCTCATAGTTCGCTGCGGTTCCAAATATTTCGTCGCTATAGCTTAAAGTTTCTGCCCATTGAGTTGAACACAGAATGTCGTTCGCCGCTTCACCAAAGTTGCCGGTTACGTCAGCTGCCTCACAATGGGTGATTGCAATCATCGGAACCTTGACATTTTGCTCTTCAATTTGACGAACTGCGGTAGCGGCGCCCTTCGAGTGCCCGCTTACAACAAGCACGTCAGGTTTGATCAATTTAACCTTGGTCAGAATCGAGCTCATATCAGAAAGATCGCGTGGAAGTTGCTCGTCCACTACAATCTTCATTCCATATCTTTCGGCATCTTCGATCACACCGGCGCGTATATCCAATGAGAAAGGATCGTTTTCAACCGCTACTGCGACAGTGACATCGGAAGCTGCTTTTCCACTTTCTTCCGCTTTTTCGGCAGCAAGAGTAATTGCCGATGCCAGATACTGCTCTGACGTGGAAAGTACAGCAAAAAGATATTTGTACCCTTTGTTAAATAGTGAACGACTTGCACCTTCCGCTTCCACCATTGGAATCTGATATTTTTCAGTAACTGGCGCAATCGCTTTTGTTAGACCGGATGAATACGGACCAAGCATGTACTGGACTTTATCCTGATTGATAAGACGTTCAGCCAAAGTTGCTCCTCGATCACCTTTCGATTCGTCATCGTAGTAAATGACGCTAAAGTTGTAACATTTGCCGCCAACTTCAACCCCACCGTTTTCCTTGATTTTCTGAATGGCGAAATCGTAACCATTCATCGCGTGCACACCATTAGTGGCGTATTTGCCAGTTAAGGAAATAGCGGAGCCAAGCACTATTTCCTCACAATCTTCAGCAAACGCGAAATTGGAAAAAATCAGTGCAAAACTGCCGACGATCAGTTTCAAAAACAAACGTGGTATACCCATCGTTGCATCCTCCGAGTATTTTGAAAATTTCAATAGATAAGTAAAAGTGTCAATTCAAATAATATAAGACTTCTAGATGAATTTGATCATTCGAAATTAGGCAAAGTAACAATCCTCCAAGATCGCTTTGATCAAACGCGCTACTATAAAAATGATGATTTGCTGCCTGCAATAACAGGTTGGCAGATTCAAGAGTGGAAAAGCACACTTAAACTCTGTGCAAGCGCAAGAAACCCCTCCAATTGTAAATTCTAGTGCGAGACAAAGAGATAGAAGATTTTCAATTTGGCGATATTAGCCTGACGGATCCGATGTGTATTGGAAACGAGCCCTATACTGGGGCATTCTGCTGGCAGGCGCAAACAATTTATTTCTATTTTCTCAAAGAAATGCTTCTTCCAACCCAGTCTGGCAGAGGTGAAATTTGCGCTTCCTGCAGCTTGTCTTGAACGGGACCGGGCATGGCACTGGTGCGCTTTTCTCGCGTGCTGTAGTGAAGAATCATGAATTCAGCCGTAGCACACGTAATCCCATCGACAACCATGGAGTGCGAAAACCAGATTTTCTTTGCATCGAACCCTAAAATCATGGTTTCAATATCCATTACTGATGGTTTGCGCACCTCTCTAAGATAACGTAGATGAGTCTCTACCGTATACAGTGCACATCCCGTTTGCTCAAAATATTCCACTCCAATACCAAAATGATCTTGCATTATCCAAGTTGTGTTGGTAAAAGGAACCAAATAGTACGCTTCGTTTAAATGACCGTAGGCATCTAACCACTCGTCCTTCAGTGGTTCAGAATGAAAATTAAATACTGTCACACCTGACTCCAATTATTTTTGCTAAAGAATGAACGTATTATGGTGTTTGAATCCCGTTGGCACCGGATAAATTGAACAGAATTCAAAGTAGCTCTAAAATGAATTAAATTCTAGACGATTCATATTCACCAGCTATTCAGGTCATTCATTATGTCCGCACCTTATCGAATTATTGTATTTCAGCATATTGCTTGTGAGCATCCAGGTATTTTTCGGAAATTCATGCAAGAAGATGGAATTGAATGGGAAGCAGTTGAACTTGATGAAGGTGAGCCAATTCCCAATCTCGCAAAATTCGATGCGATGATTTCAATGGGTGGTCCCATGGATGTCTGGCAGGAAGACCAGTTTCCATGGCTGCGAGCGGAAAAGGACGCCATTCAGGAAGCTGTCAGAGTCCGCAATATGCCTTTTCTTGGTGTTTGCCTGGGGCATCAGCTATTGGCAGACGCCACTGGCGGTTCAGTCGGACTTGCAGCAACTCCCGAAGTCGGGATGCTGGATGTAGAGTTAACTGCCGATGGTCAGTCAAATCCCATCACGCAGAATCTGCCGAACAAGTTCAAAACTCTGCAGTGGCATGGTGCAGAAGTAAAATCTCTGCCAGAGGATGCCGATGTATTAATGTCATCTCCACTTTGTTCGGTGCAAGCGTTCAGTATTGGGCAAAACGCGTTGGGAATTCAGTTCCACGTGGAAACTGGACCACAGACAATCGATGAGTGGAACGCCGTACCGGAGTATGAAGCGGCATTGCGTAAAATATTCGGTGAAAATGGCGCTGATGAACTCCGAAAGCAGGCGCAAGATTTTCAAACCTCATTATCTGAGACTGCCGAACTGCTCTATCGAAACTGGATCAGTGGTTGTCGGCAGTGAGATCTTTCCAGAGGGATGCTGCTAAGCGGCCTGGATCTTTATTTTCGCAATTTTTCTTTTTCCGACTCGAAAAACATGATGTGCGCCTACCGAAATCATCTTTCGTGAGTCTTCAATTCGAACATTGTCGATTCGAACAGCGCCTTGCTTAACCATTCGATGTGCTTCAGAAGTGCTTTGGACCAATCCTGCATTTTTTAACAAATTCGCGAGTGCGATGCTCGATTCTGAAATATACAAGGCCTGACTGACAATATCGTCTGGGACTTTGCCTTTCTGAAAACGATTGATGAATTTTTTGTAAGCACGCTGGGCTTCTGATTTTGAGTGAAATCGCTCCACCATCTCTTTGGCGAGTGAGAATTTGACGTCACGAGGGTTCATCCCGGTTTCAGTTGCTCTTTTCAACCCGTTAATTTCACTCGGTGTACGACTGCTCACTAACTGATAGTAGCGCCACATTAGTTCATCTGAAATTGACATCACCTTACCGAATATTTCATCGGGTGGTTCGTTGATGCCAATGTAGTTTCCCAACGATTTTGACATCTTCTGAACTCCGTCAAGGCCTTCCAACAGCGGCACTGTTATTACAATTTGCGGGAGCTGGCCATATTGTTTCTGGAGTTCTCGACCAACTAGCAAATTAAACTTCTGATCTGTGCCTCCGAGTTCGACATCAGCGCGAAGCGCCACAGAGTCATACCCTTGCACAAGAGGATACAAGAACTCGTGAATGGCTATAGATTGTTGATTGGAAAAACGTTTTTTGAAATCATCCCGTTCGAACATGCGAGCCACGGTATAACGAGACGCCAGCTCAATCATCATGGCTGAATTTTGATTCATAAACCATTCCGAGTTGAATCGAATCAAAGTTTTTTTCGAATCCAAAATTTTAAAAACTTGTTCTTGATAGGTAACAGCGTTGGATTGAATTTCTTCCTCTGTCATTGGCGGTCTAGTCACATTCCTGCCGGAAGGATCTCCAATTCTTCCGGTAAAGTCCCCGATTAAAAATGTGACGCAATGACCGAGCTGTTGAAATTGGCGCATTTTTTCCAGAAGTACGACATGTCCGAGATGCAGGTCAGGCGCAGTTGGATCGAAACCGGCCTTGATTTGAAGTGGACGCCCCAAACGAAGTCGCCCAACCAGCTCTTTTTCCAGCAAAATTTCGTCTGTACCACGTCGGATGATTTCAAGTGAGTCTTTTTCCGATGATGACAATGTAATCCTCTTCAGTTTGTCAAGAATTCAAATTTGGTGATGTGTGGAACTTTCGAAAGTTCTATTTTATGAAACAAATCCCTATGGTTGGGATTCCTTATATTCGCCACACAATCATTGAAATTGCGAGATAAACTCAATACTCCTTGTTTTTCATGCAATTTGCGAAATGCCAATCCGAACTCATGGATAAATGCCAGCGAGAATTTACGATTATCTGCCTCCCAAATGGTGCCAAATTGAGATTGGAAATTTACCCGACAGCTATCTTGAAAAATTGACTTAACTTAATAATAATGCCATGCGTGACACTGAATTCTGTTTAAATCATTGGCGAAAAGCAATGCGATTGGAGGATCACTTATGGCAACATCAATGATAATTCATTGGGACTTCAATTCAATCTAGAATGCTGCGTGTATCGATAACTATGGCTATAAGCCAATCGAAAACCGGCTAGCCAATCCTGTCAATTATTTGACATATGACCAAAAGTTTTTGTATTGATTTGCTGCTCGGGAGAGACTTTTTTGCTCTTTGTAACATATTGAACTAGTTGATGAATATGAAAATCAAAAGTGTTCTTTACCCAAAGAACACCTTTTTTATTTGCCGTTTTTGCGTGTCTTTCGAGGATTTTCCCGAAATTCTGCGCCAGTCGCCGTCGAAATTTCGTCAAATTCATCGCATGTAACTGTTTTGATTGTAAATAAATCGCTTTGACCATCCCTTTTCTCGCATTATTCAATGCCAATTCAAACACCTTAAAGGAGCATGCCTATGGCGGTCATTGAAACCGATATGTTCTGGGAAATGCATCTGCAAAACAGCGGCCGCAGGCCGTTCCGAGACATCCTCGATCATCCGAACAACGCGCTCGCGACCAAGCGCTGACGGCAGAGCGCGGGCGAAATCTGTCGGAAACCGTCTGTTTCAGCCGTCGCCCCCACAACCGAATTCCTTTTTGAATTCCTACTTTCGAGCCTTGCCATTGCGTGAATTTAGACCTCGGATTCTCTCCAACGGAAAGCCCGCCTCGTATATTCTCCGTATATTTTCTTAAAACTTGTATAATTAAAAAAACGTGGTGTTTTTCGGGTTTGACTGCATTCCCTTAATTTTGCAATTTAATCGCGCGCGTCGAATTACGGATTTCGTATTGAGCAAGTCTAAGTACAAAGATTGGTGGACCGTACAAAGCCCAGTGCCTCAACGTCGAAGTCGATGGCGTAGGGGGACTAAATTTGTAGTTATTGCATTTGCTTTCGTAATTCTGTCCAGCTCTATATTTTTCGCTTCCGGCAAATTAATTCCGCGGTTGCACGACTTGCAGGAGTTAGTAACGCATGACGTGGAAGAGTTTGAAACAGATTTGGACGTTGGAAAATCTGAACCGCCGGTTTTAGAGCAAAGTGATTCTTCTTTAGATGTTCAGCCATCTCCCGAAAGATTGGCGAGTGTAGATGCTGAAATGCCTTACTCCATCGTCAAGCCACCCTCAACCGGTACAGTCTCCAGCACTGTAGAAACCAAGAGAGAATTTCACAGGGAGACACTCGAGATAATTTGGTTCGACAATATCGTCGAACGCGGTGATAATCTGAGCCTGATTTTTATTCGAAATGATTTATATGGGGCGGATGCGCTTGCAGTATCAAGAATGCCTGGCGCTGAAATGTTCAAAGTGCTTCAGATCGGAGATCATATTCGATTTGCACGCGATCAAAACGAAAAGCTGCTTGGAATCGAATTGATTCGTTCGCCAGGAAAGAAGGCAGAAAGAAGACTTATTCTGCTGGCAGACGGCAATGACTTTGAAATTCTCGACAAAACAACGACTCAAAGTGTCTCTAGCCTTGAAAACTTTTTAAATGAGACTCGTCTTATCGAACTCAAGGAAGACAGCGAAACTGAACTTGCGTTGAATGCATACCGGACGGATGAAAAGCTAGTTTGGCATGATGTCAAAGTGCGTAAAGGCGATTCTTTAAGTGCAATTTTTAGACGGCTTAACTTGCCGCAGTCCGAAGCCATTAAAGTTGCGAGCGCACCGAGCAGCAATCTATTGAAGTCTCGATTAAAGCGTGGTCAGGAGTTAAGAATTGCAAAATCTGCCGACGGGAGATTTGTTTCTCTGGAACTGCCTGATCTGCAAGCTGCAAAGACTCGAATCGTTGTTCGCGCTGAAGATGACTATGTGTATGGATTTCGGAACATAGACACTGAGACTAGAGAGTTTTCGGTTTGTACTTCAATCCGGTTCAATCTTTATGAAGCCGCGAAAGCCGTGAAACTTCCAGTCGATGTGGTCGATTCATTTGCGACTATATTTGAATCTCGAATTGACTTTAGCCGTCAATTGCAAAAGGGAGATGAATACTGCGTCATTTACGAGCAGCGGTATATTCAAGAAACATCAATCGGAAGGCCAAACATTTTAGCAGCATCTTTACATCAGGAAGACAACCTGATTCAGGTGTTCAGATTTGATGAAGCGCATCCGTCTGTTCCGTACTATGATCAGTATGGAATCAATCTTCAAGGATATTTCCTGCGTTCTCCGATTAAATATGCGCGAGTGACATCCGTATTTAGCAATAACCGATTTCATCCAACTCTCAAAATGAATCGACCGCACCGAGGTGTTGATTACGGCGCTAGGACAGGCACGCCGATACGTGCTACTGCGGATGGCTACGTCGCTAAACGCAGCCATGAGAATGGATATGGCAAAGTCATCATCCTGCGCCACGGCAGCAAGTACCAAACTTTATATGCGCATATGTCGAAATTCGCTGTGAAAACGACGCCCGGAAGCCGCGTGTCGCAAGGTCAGGTCATTGGATACGTTGGTTCAACAGGGCTGTCAACGGGGCCACATCTTCATTACGAATTTCGTGTCGACGGTGTTCACAAAGATCCGTTGAATTATCCCCTGCCGCAAGGTGAGCCCATCCCCGAGTCTTTGCGTGCAAAGTTTACCTCACACATAGTTCATTATTCTGAAAAACTCTCAAAAGCGCGGGACCCGGTTCTCGCCCTGCTCTCACCCGCAACCAGATCTGAATAACTGAGCAGATCAAATCCTTCAAATTTTTAACGGCCGTAAGAAGTCATATGTATGTTGGTATGATGTCGGGCACCAGCTTGGATGGCATCGATTCAGTTCTAGTTTCTTTTGATGCGCCGTCTGCTGTCTCACTGCATCACTCAACGTTTGAACCGTACTCTCCCACATTCAGAAAGCAGCTTGGATGTTTGCTTCAGAAGCCCGAAAAAAATTCCGAACTCGCGCGCGAAGTTGATTCGAAACTAGGGAATCTATATGCAGACTCCGTTCGCAAATTGATACAAGGTCATGCATACGATCAAATCAGTGCCATTGGATGCCATGGGCAAACCATAATCCATAAACCAGAAGCGAGTCCGCCAAGTACTTGGCAAGCTGGGAATGCGGGCATCCTCGCCTCTAGGACAGGGATTCCGGTTGTAACTGATTTTCGTGCTGCAGATATGCAGGTCGGTGGACAAGGCGCGCCTCTGGCACCCGCTTTTCATCGCTATGCTTTCGGCAGCAGCAAAGAATCAAGAGCCGTAGTAAACATCGGTGGGATTGCAAACGTTACATTTTTACCGGCGGACGGTGACCAAGATGTAACTGGCTTTGATACAGGGCCTGGAAATGCATTGTCGGATCTGTGGACTTCATTGCATCTGGGGCAGACTCATGACAAAGATGGCACATGGGCGCTTTCTTCAACCGCAGATGAAAATTTACTGAAACGGCTAATGGATGATCCCTACTTGCGGCAGCCCCCGCCGAAAAGTCTGGATTCTCGAAAATTTTCCAGGAAGTGGCTACAACAAAAAATTGACTCTCTGGACTCAAACTTACCCGCTGGCACGGTACAAAGTACGATCGCAGCATTCACCGCGGATTCGATTTGGCATGGCATCCAAAGCTGGATTCCACCCGTGCAGAAAATCTTTTTGTGCGGTGGAGGTTCTCGAAACCAGGCTATTCGACAGCGATTGGCACAGATTTCACAGCGACCAATTCTCGTCACTGATGAATTGGGTGTCGATCCTCAGCACGTCGAAGCATGTACGATGGCGTGGTTGGCGGAAAGACGCTTAAATCAAAAACCTGGAAATATTCCGTCCGTAACTGGCGCGCGCAAAGAAGTTCTTCTCGGAACGACTATCTTCCCAAACGGTACTGCCTAGCATTTTCGCTGGCAGCACAATTGCCAGCAGAATCACAGGATTCCTTGAATCGCTAGCAATCCAGTGTACTGTTGCGCTCGAATTCTGAAACTTGAGCACAGTGTTGGTTCCAATCCTCAATCTTCATTTTGCAATAGCTATCGATAATGTCTGCACCGAGCGCACTGCGCAGCATTTCATTCGATTCAGTCAGTCGAATCGCATCCAGCAAGTTTAACGGAAGTTTTTTCACGTCCTCTCCCGCCAGCTCGGGGTTAGCATACATATCAATGTCCAAACGCTTTCCTGGATCACGTTTGTTGTTGACGCCATCCAGTCCGGCAGCAGCAATGCCTGCCTGCAGCAGATATGGGTTGGCAGCGCCATCCATCAATCGAAGCTCAAATCGTCCTGCATCCGGAATTCGAATCATGTGTGTTCGGTTATTGCCAGTATAAGTCACAGAATTCGGTGACCAGGATGCGCCAGACCGTGTACGAGGTGCATTGATTCGTTTGTAGCTGTTGACGGTTGGATTGAAAATGGAGCACAGCGCTTCGGCGCTATGAATGACACCTCCAAGAAAGTTGTAGGCCAACTCGGACAGTCCCATTTCATTCGATTCATCGAGAAACAGATTTTCGGACTCATCGCTATTCCAGACCGAAACATGGCTATGGCATCCATTCCCAGTTAAATCGGAAAACGGTTTTGGCATAAATGTAGCACGTTGACCGGCCTTTTCAGCAATGGTCTTGACCATGAATTTGAAAAACACGTGTCGATCAGCAGTCGTTAGAGCATCGCTGTAGTTCCAATTCATTTCAAATTGACCGTTGGCGTCCTCATGATCATTTTGATAAGGACCCCAGCCGAGTTCAATCATTGAATCGCAAATCTCGCTGACCACGTCAAAGTTTCGCATCAATGCGGTTTGGTCATAGCAAGGTTTTTCCTGGGAATCTCGGTCGTCAAAAATTTTGGTGCCATCAGCGTTAAGCAGCATGTATTCGCACTCGACCCCAGTTTTGAGAACACGATTTTGCTGAGCCAATTTCTCGAGTTGTCGCTTGAGAATGACCCGCGGACACTGTTCTACCAACACACCGTCCATCCAAAGATCAGCTGCAAGCCAACCAATGTCTTTCTGCCACGGCAGAACGATCAAGCTATTCGGGTCAGGCACCGCCAGCATATCGGGGTCGGCGGGCGACATGTCCAGCCAAGTTGCGAAACCGGCGAATCCAGCCCCCTCTTCTTGCATGTCTGCTATCGCTCCAGCCGGTACTAGTTTGGCTCTCAGCCCACCGAATAGGTCTACAAAACTAATCAAAAAGTATCGAATTCCTTCTTCTTTCGCAAACTGCGCTAGATTAAGTGCCATAATTTTCCTCCTTCCTGATAATTGGAATTCGTTTCGAAATGGTTTTAAAAATTTTGTGAGTGATTTGGTTTAGCGTCTAAAGAATGATATTTCAACTAGATTGTACAAGTCACGCTCACAGTACATGCGTTTTTCATATTGAAAAAAAACTATTGACCTGGGATCCAGCTTGTGCCGGCAAGTGGCACTCGCGCCATTGCAGCCGCTTCAACGGTAAGTGCAACCAGATCTTCCGGCTCCAGATTCAGCACATGGCTTTTGCCACAGGCTCTCGCCAGCGTCTGCAACTCCAATACCATCGTGGCAAGGTAGTTTCTGAGCCACCTCGCACCTTGTTCGGGTTTCAGTCTTGCCTCCAATTCGGGCAATTGTGTCGTAATTCCCACTGGACAGCGACCGGTATGGCAATGGTGACAAAAACCCGGTTCGGTCCCGATTTTGCGATAATCCTTAATATGGACAGGTCGATTGCAGCCTAAAGCGACCATCGCAGCGCTTCCGATCGAAACGGCGTCTGCGCCGAGCGCAAGCGCCTTGGCAGCATCAGCACCGGATCGGATTCCGCCTGATACAATCAGTTGAACCTTGCGATGCATGTCCATTTCCAAGAGCGCATCGACTGCAATACGAACCGCCGGCAGAGTTGGAATTCCAACATGCTCAATAAAGACATCCTGGGTTGCCGCTGTGCCACCTTGCATTCCATCTAGAACGATCGCGTCTGCCCCGGCCTTCACGGCAAGCGCCACGTCGAATTCAACGCGTGTTGCGCCGATCTTGATCAGAATCGGTATTTTGAAATCGGTGATTTCACGAAGTTCGTGAATTTTAATCTCGAGGTCGTCGGGCCCCGTCCAGTCAGGGTGTCTACAGGCGCTTCGTTGATCAATGCCAGCCGGTAGATTTCGCATCTCAGCAACACGATCCGTGATTTTCTGACCGAGCAACATACCGCCCCCACCTGGTTTTGCGCCTTGGCCTACCACAACTTCCAATGCATCTGCCCGACGAACGTCAACAGGATTCAATCCGTAGCGTGACGGAAGCACTTGATAGATCAGCGTTTTTGATGAATTACGCTCTTCATCGGTCATTCCGCCGTCACCCGTAGTTGTGCTGGTGCCCATTTCGGAAGCAGCTCGGCCAATTGATTCTTTCGCATTGGCGCCCAAAGCGCCAAAGCTCATGCCTGCGATAGTGATCGGAATATCCAAATGAATAGGATTTTCTGCAAATCGATCACCAATAACAACATCAGTTGAACATTTTTCACGATATCCTTCCAAGGGATACCGAGACATTGACGCGCCGAGAAAGACCAGATCATCGAATGTCGGAATCGCCCTTTTTGCTCCAAAGCCACGAATCTCGTATACGCCTTGATCAGCTGCACGATGAATTTCTGCCAGAACGTGATCTGGAAAGGTCGCAGACGGACGCAGAAATCGTGGATCAAAAGTTCTTTTATTTTGGTCAGAGGGCATCAGCGTTATCGATCTTGAAGTTATAAAGTTCTCTCGCTGATCCGTAGCGACGAAACTCGGTTGCAGGATACGCAAATCCGGCGCGTTGGAGCAGCAGTTCCAAATCTTTTTTATGGTGTTGCAGCATTTCTTTCTCGACGCAATCAGAACCCAGGCTGGCTACCGAACCCCGGACGAAAATTTGGGCTTCATAAATGGAGTCCCCCAAATCATGAGCGGCGTCACCACAAACAACAAGACGTCCGGACTGAGCCATAAATGCGCTGAAATGGCCGATAGAGCCGCCAACGACAATGTCAATGCCTTTCATTGAGATGCCGCAGCGCGAACTTGTATTTCCTTTGATGACGAGCAGTCCGCCGTGGCCAGAAGCGCCCGCATATTGAGAAGCATTGCCTTCAACAATAACACAGCCGGACATCATGTTTTCAACCAACCCCGGGCCCGCATTGCCGTGGATGTGGATGTGTGCGTTCTGATTCATGCCTGCGCAATAATATCCGACATGTCCAAGAATGTTTACGTTCGTTGCCGCGGTTAATCCCGCAGCAACGGAGTGTGCGCCTTTTGGGTGGTGGATCGTTATCGTTTTTGTATGATCCTCATCGCAGACATCATGCAATGCCTGATTGATTTCTCGAAGTGAATGAATTGCTAGATCGAATTCCACTGGCAAAGACGGAGAAAAATTACTGACGTTCCCAACTATAAATTTGTGCAGGAGATGGTTCCCAAATTCTGGAATGCTTCGCGCCAGGCAGCCTCGCGATTGCGCGATATTCCGATGACATGGCCACCCAGTCGTCATTTTCAGCAAGAACCGCCGGTTTGCAGGCAATCGGGTCGCGTAGCACAGAGAATCCGTTGCTGGTGCCAATTGCGAATGTGTAGAATCCATCCAAATGCTGTATTGCAGACTCCAAGGCTTTGACCACAGTTTCACCTTTGGAAAGTCGCCAGGTTAAAAATCCCGCTGCAACTTCACTGTCATTATCGGTTTGGAATTCACCGCCTTGTCTTCTCAAAAATTGTCGGAGTCGATTGTGATTGGACAAAGAGCCATTATGTACAAGACAAAGGTCAAGTCCTGTTGAGAATGGATGTGAATGTTCGGTAGTTACGGCGCTTTCAGTTGCCATTCGAGTATGTGCGACGGCGTGAGTGCCAGAAAACTCTCGGAAGCGGAAGCGTTTGACGACTTCGTTTGGGTGTCCTTTTTCTTTGTAGATCTCGATCGATGTTCCGATGCTCATGACTCGAAGATCTGGCCAATGTGTTCGAATCCATTGTCCAACTTCATCAACGCTTGCTGCACCGGCTATGATGGCGTGACTTGCGTGTACGATGAGAGTAAACTCTGAATCGAAGTGTGCGGAAATTTGAGCGACGCGCTTTTGCCAATTTTCGTTCGGATCGGCACTGAATAGCGATACTTTTGAACCTCCGTCGGCGACTGGATTTCTGTACATCGCAACACCAGCGCTATCGGGGCCTCGATCTCCCATTTCTTCGAGCATATCTGCTACGAATTCACCGAGGCGGCGCTCTAAATTTGGATTCTTAAGGTAAAGGCCGACTATTCCACACATAGGCACAAAATATATACTAATAACAATTTATTCAATAGTTTTTCCTGCGAGTAGATTTGCTTATTGAATGCTCCAGAACTTTCAGCGGCTATTTTTAACCCACATCTTCGATATTTCATTAAACTAAAACGCAACTGATCACCAATCGCGATTGTTAAACTCATGAATTTTGTAGACCCCGAAATAGAAGAATATGCAACCAATCATTCTCAGCAGCCTTCATCTGAGGTCAACGCAATTGATCTCTGGACAACTGAGAATTCGGATATGTCGAGAATGATCTCCGGAGCTTTTCAAGGTTCGGTTCTAAAATTGCTGGCCAGAGTCCTTAACGCAAGCAGAATACTGGAAATTGGAACGTTTACCGGTTATTCCGCGCTTACATTGGCCGAAGAGCTGCCCGAAGATGGTCAGCTGATCACGATGGACATTGATGCTGACAGAGGAAAGATTGCACAGGATTTTTTTGATCGCAGTGCGCACGGCAAGAAAATCAAAATTATCATTGGCCACGCTTTGGAAAATATTCCATCAATAGATGGTCCGCTTGACATGGTGTACATTGATGCTGATAAAGAGAATTACTCGAACTATTACGAAGCAGTCATGCCTTTGCTCCGATCTGGTGGCGTGATCGTCGCAGACAATGTGCTTTGGAGCAGTGAGGTGCTTAATCCGCAAACAGAAGACGCATGTGCTCTGCATGCGTTTAACGAACGTGTTTCCAAGGACCCACGGGTGTTGAATGTATTGTTGACGCTACGTGACGGTCTTATGGTTGCTCTTAAAAAATGATTTAAAAATTGCAGTGGAGCGTATCGCAGACAACGGCAGATAGAGACAAGCATTATGCCTGGCACCAAAATGAGATCATTCGGAACAGAAAGCCGAGTTGGACACGATTCGAGTAATTTCTATTCTCGAAAGATCTACAGCAATCCTCGAGCTGATTCCGACTTGTCAGTTGAAAACGAAGTCCCACGCGACTGTTTGAATCGGGTTCATGTGCATTCCAGCGAAAACATGGATGAGCTGCCGTCAAACTGTGTTCACCTGATGGTAACCTCACCGCCCTACAATGTCGGCAAAGAATACGACAATGATTTAACGCTGGATGAATACCGCAGCTTGCTCAGGAGAGTTTGGAGCGAAACCTATCGCGTACTGGTAGACGGGGGCAGAATCTGCGTTAATGTCGCCAATATCGGACGCAAACCTTACCTTCCGCTAAATGCTTGGATCACTACTGATCTGCTGGAGCTAGGATTTTCTATGCGGGGAGAGATTATTTGGAATAAGTCTGCAAGTGCAGGCAGTTCGTGCGCTTGGGGCAGTTGGAAATCTGCGTCAAATCCCGTTTTGAGAGACGTGCATGAGTACATCATGGTATTTAACAAAGGGAGTTTCGCACGCAAGAAGCATGTTAATCAGCAATCAACTATCGAAAGAGATCAATTTCTTGAATGGACGAAAAGTGTCTGGAATTTTGCTGCTGAATCTGCGAAACGCGTGCAGCATCCGGCGCCATTTCCAATTGATTTGCCAATGAGAGCGATTCAGCTCTACACCTTTAAGAACGATGTTGTGCTTGACCCGTTTATGGGAAGTGGAACCACCGCAGTCGCAGCAACGCGTGCCAATCGAAATTGGGTTGGCTATGAAATCTCTAGGAAATATGCCGATTTGGTTGATTCAAGACTTCTACATGAACGTGAAAAATCAGGGAATGATTAACTTGACTAGCCTTTAATAATCCTGAAGGCTCATTCTACGCTTCTTTAGCGAGTTGGAGCCAGTCATCAACCGAAACACATTGAGATTCAAGTGGCTCTAAGTCCTGTTGTTTTGCAATAACAAATTGATAGTCGGAAGTATGAGGGATTCTGTATTATTATACCGAGAGCAAAACTGTTCAAATTGTACGTATAAGCATCAAAAATTAATAGCTAGGACTGTAATTGCTGAGATTATTCGGAATCATGCAGTCTGCAAACAATTGCCCAGTAAATTTAATCACTGTTTGCTGTACGCCTGCCTTAGAAGCATTATGAAATAATATTAACGATCGGAGAAAAGTATGAAAATTTGTGTGGTTGGTGCTGGATCTATGGGTGGTATGTTGGGAGTGAAATTCCACAACGCGGGAGAAGACGTCACCTTAATTGCCCGTGGTCCTCATTTGGAAGCCATTCAGGCAAACAATGGCCTCAAGTTGATCATGAATGATGGCACTGTGGAGTTTGCCGAAGGAGTAAAAGCCACGAGTGATATTCGTTCTGTAGGCGAACAGGACTTAGTCATTCTGGGTGTAAAAGCGCATCAGATTGCTCCAATTGTAGACGACATCAATTCATTGCTGGGTGACGATTCAATATTGCTGACAATTCAAAACGGAATTTTGTGGTGGTACTTTCAGTTGCACGGGGGTGAATTCAACAATCGTGTAGTTGAGTCAGTCGACCCCGGCGGCATAATTTCCAAAACAATCGATCCCAGCAATATCGTCGGCTGCATATCCTATCCCGCAGCCGAGATTTCCGAACCTGGTGTCATTCGACATATCGAAGGAATACGAATGCCGATTGGCGAGCTGGATGGCGTTGAAAAAGAGCGTACACGCATGTTGGTAGATTTGATGAAACGGTCCGGCTTCAAATCTTTCATTCTTGACAGCATTCGAGGCGAGACTTGGTTGAAAGTTCTAGGGAATCTCAGCTTCAATCCAGTCAGCGCATTGACTCACGCTACGTTGGTGGATATATGCCAACACCAATTATCGAGAAAATTAATTGACAGAATGATGACGGAGTGCCGCGAAGTGGCATTTCGATTGGGGATTGGGATACGATTATCCAATGAACGTCGGATCGATGGAGCAGAACAGGTTGGAAAACACAAAACCTCCATGCTTCAGGATATTGAAGTTGGGAAGGCTCTGGAACTGGAGGGGCTGATTGGCGCGGTCATAGAAATCGCTGAGCTCACAGGGACCAAGGTTGATAACATCAAAGCTGTCTACGCTTTAATTTCGCTATTGGATCATGTCGTTCAAACAGAAGGGATGTACGTACGGGGTGAAAAGATCTAATCTGATTCCATCAGTGCCGATGTAAATTGCCAGATGAGCTGAATGAAGATGCGGAAATCTTGAATTTTGAGGAATTACAGCTGTGCTGGATCTCAGAATTCAATCAATTACAGACATTGAGCCAACATCCATACAGATATTCAGTAGCTGAGAAAAGGAGAGGTCATTGCCTAAAATTGTGTTTTAGCGTAATGGGTTGACAGTTTAGCGACGATAGTGAATGCTGATTTATTACTTTATTAAGCTTTCTGTACTTCAACGAGATATTGTTATTGGCAGCAATTAGCAACCTTTCATCTCTGTAACTGACAAATGCCTAAATGCAGAAACGAAAACTACAGATTTCGTAGTTCTGCAAATGGACTTTGTGAACTGCTGAATCTATCTGAGTGTCTGAATTCCACCGGACGCAGGAATTTTGGTGGTGACCTCGTTGATTTTTTGGCGCCTGCTCCAAAATTTGGAAATTTTGCAGTTTCAGAAACTGTCGGCCATGTCAATTCGAAACATTCACAGTCGCTGCCCCTTGCGAATATTTCCATTCATTTGAGTTTGGCTTTGCTTGGCGCATACACCCATCCAAGATCAGGATTTTTGAGTCTCATCACTCATTTTCCGTCTCAAAAATTCAGCAACTCGATGAAAGATCTCTTGTCTGGTGTTTTCTGCACATAGCCGACAGTATGAAAATTTTTGGAAATTGACAGAATAATCCCCCATTTCAGAAGGCAGCTGAAATCGATAAAAGTTGTTAATATCTTCGAAAATAACCTCTTTATGCTGGTAAATGCATTGATCATGATCATTAAAGTGTTAGCATGAAGTACGAGCATTCTTCCTCTCACCGCTGAATTATCGTTTGAATGAGTTCGATAAAGCCATTCCACTGAAACGAAAGAATGAGCCAGTACGAAAATCGAATTAAAGTGTGGGGAAAATCCCCTACTCCACTGGTTCCAAAAGAGTTTATTCGAAACATTGGGAATATTGAAGTGCCGACACTCAGTGTTGAACTGGGTTTTCCTGTCTATCTTGCATATCTCAACGGTGAGGTTTGGGACAGCAGAGACAAACTAGATCGCAAGCTTTTGACTCAGATTGTAAAGCTCATCAGAAAACACAAAAGCACCGTGATTCGGGTGGCATTGCGATCCAATCCAAGCATAATTGAACGATTGCAAAAATTGCCGCTGTCCCCAATTACTTGCAAAATTTTGCGAGAGCACTCCGATTTGTTGGGGGTCGATATCTTGCGTTTTTCGGAGCTGATGAAAATTCCAGGCTGTGGCATGCGCCAAGCCATCGAAATAGCGTGCTTGCTTGAGCAAGCCAGCAAAATACAGCTCGAAGAGATACTGATGACAGTGCAGCCAAATGCAGACATTCCGGTTGCTGTTCCTTCCTATTCAATTGCGTTTGCAGAGATAGAGCACACCATTCAGTCTTTAGCGGCCTGGGGCTATGGAAAACAGCGATTTGAGACATTGGGACGCGTATTGCCTCCTGCATCGTCTGCCTGGCCCCACGAACTGCAACGACAGTGGAACAGTCTGAGAAAATTCAGCACTGCTTTAGTCGCGTCGATCGAACTCGAGCAATATACCGCACCTGGCATGATTTCCAAGTTTGTCGATGAATTGGACGATCGCTGGTTTGAAATCCTCATGGCGCGTGGATTTCCAGCCAAGAAAAAAGAAACACTCAGCCAAATTGGCAAGCGACTTGGTTTGTCGATTGAAAGGGTTCGACAAATTCAATCCAAATCACTTATGCTGGCCCGAGACATCATTGAACCCCCTCATTCCCCTTTGAACCTAAGAGCAACGCAGCTGCGCAACCGCTTGGGCAGCGCAGTTCCTTTAAAAGGGCCGACACTGCAAAACAGCTTCGAAATTCTATTGAAAGACTGTGCTCATCTTGAAGAAAGCAAATATCTTTTTGCGCAAGAATTGCTGCTTTGGTTTGCAGGGCCTTACAAACAGTTGAAAAATTGGCTCGTGATTGATTCGAAAATATTTTCAGCAATCGAAAAGCAGCTGAATCAATACAAACGAAGCGATGGATTTATCTCCAATCAAGCCTTGAACAATACGTTGGTTCGCAATCGTGTTCGGCTGCAGCATAAGGCACAGGTTCTTGAAAAATTTGGAAAATTTTTTCCGGTTAAAGACGGGATGATACTATTCAGCGGCTCCCTAATGGATAAAGCATGCGCAATCATGAATTTTGACAATCGGGTTTATTCCATTGAAGAGTTGCTTGCTATGATTGGGTCCAAAAGCAAAAAAAGCATCACAAATCGCTTGATGGACGATCCAAGATTTTGGAGAATCAACAAACAAAATGATTTTGTGTTGGCGAACACACGCGGATATGAGCCATATACGAGCATCGTGGACAAAATTAATGAGATGCTGAGAGCAAATTCAGGGCAGGCACAATTTCACGAAATTGTGAAAGAGATTTCCTCGAAATTTGGAGTGAAGCGACAGTCAGTCGTCGCCTACCTGAATTCAAATCGATATGAAACTGACGTTGCTGGCATTGTCAAGCTTCGAGAAAAACAAAAATTTTTGCCAGACAAGTTTGATATGAACAACGAAGTCGACTGCTTTAGCACTAGAAGTGGGAGGTGGGTCTGGCGAGTGCCGGTGGACAAGGATCTCCTGCGCGGCAGTGGGCGTCCGTTTCCAAATGCATTTGCTGCTCATTTGGGCTGCAGGCGCGGCAAGAGCATTCAAGTCAGAACAGATTTAGGTCCTCTCACCCTCAGCTGGTCACACCATTCATTGGTTGGGGCCACAATTGGATCGTTACGCAAAGTGGCATTAGCGTGCCAGGCGCAATTGGGAGATTATATTTTTGTGATCGCAATGGATGACAGATTGAAGTATGAGATTTTGAAAAAGAGTAAGTTAGATAAAGCGGATTCTGATTTGATTCGGGCAGCGCTGATGATCAGATGTGAGCATGTAAAGGACGATATTGGGGCTGTAGCTGAATTGGCATTTTGTTACACGATAAACTATAGAACACATGAACAATCTCTGTCTGAACTTCGGTATTTGCTGCATCAACGCAAAGAGAGAGCATTGTTGGGGGTCGCTCGCGAACTTGCAATTGAGTTCGAGCAGCCGCAAATTCCTCTATCTATGGAAGAGGAATCGACCTCAAGCTCTGAACAAGGGTAAATGGACACTGGATTCAAACTCACTTGCCTTCGAAAATGCTGCTTTATCCAATGTGCTCAGACAATCCAATAGGCGCAAATCAACATATACTATATTGAAGTTTCACATCGGCTGATCTTATCTCCACTACAAGAACAATCATTATGACAGCAAGAGTCGTTGATCCGTCGGTGCACTAAATCAAATTTTGCAAGCAATGAGGAGTATTTCTATGAGCGATTACCGGACACAAGCCAATCAAATTCGTGAGATGTTAGGACTGTCTCATTCACCGATCGCGATTACATTTTGTGATGATGTTCCTGAAGGGATTTCAAATTATGGCGGAACTTACCCAGAACCGACTGCGGATGGACGTACGGGCGCCGTAGCCGCGGGTTGTGTGTTTTGGACTGAAGCCAGTACGGAAACATTCGTCACAATCCCGGCAGACCATGCAAATTGCAGTGTTGGAAGCTTAACTCATGGCCTGATCAGCTTGGACGAAGCTGCAACGAAAGCGGATGTTGCAGCTGTTTGTGAGGCCAAGTGGGTCGACCCGGAAATTTTCCCACACATTCCGACTGTTCAGAAAAAGTATTCGGCTATTGTTTACGGACCATTGGCTGAGACTGCTCTCGAACCCGATATTGTGCTGCTTCGCCTGAATGCAAAGCAAGCGATGCAGCTGCATTCAGCACTTCCGTCAATACGCTTTGAAGGAAAACCACAATGTCATATTGTGCCGATCTCGTTGGAACAAAATGAAGCGGCGATTAGTGTTGGCTGCATGCTGAGCCGAGTGCGAACGGGTTTTTCGAATAGCGAAATGACATGTACAATTCCTTATGAACAAATTTCGAATTTGGTGGATGCGTTACATGCAGTTTGTTCGGCTGACCGCAGCGTTGCAGCTTATGCGAGTCAAGATGCTGCTCGTTTTCGGTAATTGAATAAGATACGGTATTCAGTCTCAAGCTTAGCTGTAGTCCAACTCCTCATCACCAAAATCTAAGGAAAAATGAACGATATTTCACAAAATATTTTCTATGATTTCGGCATAACCGGATCGGACATTTTCTATAACCTGCCAAAACCACAACTATTCAAAGCTGCAATACGCTATGACCGCGGGCGCATATCGAAAAACGGTGGTTATAACGACCAAAAAGCGTATGAGACTCAAGCGAAAGACCAAGGTCCGTTGATTTTTCTGACCGACCCAGATTGTACTGGGCGTCCGGTCAACGACACCTATGCTGTCGCTTGGTCAGATTTAGAATCCAAAATTTGGTGGAAAGACAGTCTTCAACAATACGACCCGATCAAATACCAACAGCTTCTGAAACGAGTTGTCAGGCATTTGAACGAGAATCCCGGACGACTTTTTATACAGGATGTGCAAGTCGGTCATGGTTGTGAGTACTCCATTCCATACCGAATCATATCTCAATATGCCACGCATGCTTTGTTTGCTCAGAATATGTTTATCAGTCCGCTTCCCGACGATCAGAAATGGGACAGTGCAGACGCTTGGACGATGCTGAATGTTCAGACATTTGTCTGCGACCCAGAGCGTGATGGATGTCGTTCAGAACGAGCTGCGATTATCGATTTTCGAAATCGAATTTGTCTGGTCGCTGGTCGTGCAGATTACTGCGGTCTGGTGAAGAAGTCGATTTTTACCGCGATGAATTATCTGTTGCCCAATCAAGGTATTCTCTCGATGCATTCTTCAGCAAATATGAGTGCGGATGGAGAATCGGCAGTTCTGTTCGGTTTGTCTGGCACTGGCAAAACAACGCTGTCGGCTGATCCGAATCGAAAACTGATCGGAGATGATGAGATCGGCTGGTCGAATACGGGAATATCCAACATTGAAAATGGCTGCTATGCTAAGCTCATTAATTTGGACAAGGAACTGGAGCCCATTATTGCCGGCGCGCTTTCGAAGAAGGGAATCTTGATTGAAAACGTTCCTCCATTGCCCGACAGAGATTATTCAGAGACCGATTCACAAGATTTAGATTTGTTTGACGACTCAATAACGGAAAACACAAGAATTTCTTATGAACTTTCGCTAAACCCAGATGTTGCAGAAGGCGCACAAGGTTCACATCCGACTACAATTGTTATGCTGACTGCGGACGCTTTTGGAGTTCTTCCACCGATTTCTGTCTTGGATGAAGATGAAGCCATCTACCATTTTGTTCAGGGATTTACCGCGCGGGTTGCTGGAACTGAAATTGGTGTCAGTGATCCTGAGGCAACATTCAGTTCATGTTTTGGTGAACCGTTTATGGCCCATAAGCCCATGGTGTACGCGAAGCTTTTGAAGGAGAAAATTCGTACTCACAGGGCTCGCTGCGTACTGCTCAATACCGGATGGCTTGGTGGTCCGGCTACCAGGGCGCCTCGGATTTCGATTCGGGACACTCGAGCCTTGCTCAATGCAGCGATTCGTGGTGATTTTGATCTTGAGAATGAAGACATATCGTACAAAACTCATCCGATTCTGAATTTGAGGTTTCCAACCTCATGCCGCGGAGTTGATTCTTCGATTCTTGACCCAAGAGGCATTTGGCGTGATAAGGCAAAATATGATCGTGTGACTCGTTCTCTTCGGGATATGTTCAGAAGTAATTTTGAGAAAAATAATTTCCAGAAACAAGGAGTGTCGGCAATCATCTGATACGAGAATGAAGCAATTCGCACGCTAATAACCACCTCTTGTCAATTAAGTTAATATGGCTATACCATCGGAACAAGACTTTACAGAATTACGCAAAGAGATGCTGATCATCATTGCGGCGCACGCAGCCGCTTCGGCCGATATAACGGGTCGTCCTGTGATCAGCAACGCCGTGTACAATGCGATGCTGGAAGTGCCGCGGCATCTGTTCGTGCCCGAACCGATACAGGCTTATGCCTACGGTGATCGTCCTTTGCCGATTGGGCACGACAAGACAATATCACAGCCATTCATCGTCGCATTGATGTGCGATTTATTGGAAATCGAAGCGACCGATCGAGTGCTTGAAATTGGAACGGGTCTGGGTTATCAGGCAGCTGTTTTGAGTCGACTCGCTGCAGAAGTCTATACTATTGATATTATTGGCGAACTCGCAACAGAAGCTATTCAGATTTTAACTTCTCTTGAATATGACAACGTACACGTTCGAATCGCCAACGGAGCTTACGGCTGGAGTGAATTCGCGCCATTTGACAAAATTATTGTTGCCGCTTCAGCCGACGAAATTCCGCCGATGTTGGTTGAACAGCTCAATCCAGGCGGATTATTGGTCATGCCAAAAGGACCTGATCGCGATCAAAATCTGGTTTTGCTGCAAAAAGGTGTGGCAACAAACATCGAAGACGAAATTCTGCCAGTTCGATTCTCGCGTATGGTGATTCCACATTAGTGCACCGTACTATGCGAAGTGGTCTTCTTCCATTATTCGGCATGGTGCAGAGGAAAATCGAAATCATTCGGAAATCGCAAAAATTGCAAGAGTTACGCAGCGATCTTTAAGAATAAACCGCTAAAGTTTCGTTTCACCCGATATTAGCAACACTCGGTAAGTCTTTGTGAGCCAATCTCCTATCCCGAATCCAATTATTCAACCGAAGCGAGCACTGATCAGCGTTTCTGACAAAAGTGGAGTAGTCGAGCTGGCGACACTGCTATCTTCTTACGGTGTTGAAATTCTTTCTACAGGCGGTACTGCAAAGCTTTTATCGGCTGCCGGTGTTTCGGTTGTTCAAGTTTCTGACTACACAGGTTTGCCGGAAATGATGGACGGACGATTAAAAACTCTTCATCCAAGAATTCACGGCGGAATTCTTGGGCGGCGAGATGTTGATCAGGAGGAGATGGGACAGTACGAAATCTGCCCGATCGACCTGGTTGTTGTCAACTTATATCCATTTGAGAAAGTAGTTTCGGCTGCCGACGCCACACCTCAGCTGATCATCGAGAATATTGATATCGGTGGTCCGGCGATGATTCGAGCCGCCGCAAAAAATTACACTTGGGTATGCGTGGTTACAAGTCCGGACGATTATTCAATCGTTTCGGATGAAATGCGTAAATTCGGAGGAATCCGATATGAGACTCGGACTAAACTTGCTGCTGAAACATTTTCGAGAACATCCCAGTATGACGGGTTGATTGCAAGTTATTTTGAACAAGTGAATGCACCGGACAATGTTTTGCCTGAGAATTTGAATTTATCTTTTCAAAAGTACATGCAGATGCGCTACGGTGAAAATCCGCACCAGTCGGCGGCGTTCTATGTGCCCAGTCAAGGATCAAAAGGGTGGTTGGCCGAAGCAAAACGACACCAAGGCAAATCTTTGTCATACAACAACGTTGGTGATGCTCAGGCAGCTTATGATTGCGTCAAGGAATTTGACAGGCCTTCATGCGTCATCATCAAGCACGCAACGCCTTGTGGAGCAGCCTCCGCTGACAATTTGCTGCAGGCTTACAAATCAGCTTTTGCGACAGATCCCACTTCTGCTTTCGGTGGAGTGATCGCAATTAATCAGCCCCTGGATTCAGATGTCGCCAAATTCATTTTGGACAATCAGTTCTTGGAAGTGCTGCTCGCACCAGAGATAACCGAGGAGGCATTAGCGGTCTTAAGGACCAAACAAAATGTTCGAGTGTTGGAGTGTGATCTAAATTATGGTTCCAGTCTATCTAAAGTATTCAGCAAGGCAGGTGGTGGACTGCTTGTACAGGATGCTGATCGGCAACTTTTAAACAACGACGGTCCCCGAGTTGTCACTGACCGAAAACCTGATCGTGACGAGATGGCAGATTTAATGTTCTCCTGGAAAGTTGCGAAACACGTAAAATCTAATGCCATTGTGTATGCAAAGAACAGTTCTACGATTGGAATTGGCGCCGGTCAGATGAGCAGAGTCGATTCGGCTATGATTGGAGTGGCTAAAGCAAAAGAGTCAGGTCTTCAAGTCAAAGGCTCGGTAATGGCTTCTGATGCATTTTTTCCTTTTCGAGACGGTATTGATACAGCGGCAAAATCAGGAGTTACTGCCGTCATTCAGCCTGGTGGCTCTATTCGAGACGACGAAGTGATCGACGCCGCCAATGAACATGGAATGACGATGCTGTTTACAGATATGCGCCATTTTCGTCATTGAGAGATTGCGTGAAATGAAAGTTTTGATAATCGGTTCCGGCGGTCGAGAACACGCACTTGCATGGAAGATACAACAGTCCAAGCGGGTGGATCAGGTGTTCGTGGCTCCTGGAAATTTTGGAACAGCGCAAGAACCGAAAACAGCCAATGTAAACGTTGCAGCTGATGATATTGATGGTTTGCTGGACTTGGTACTGAGTAAAAACATCGATCTTACTGTAGTAGGGCCTGAAGTGCCTCTAATGATGGGGATAGCGGATCGATTTATGGAACGAGGTCTGCTTTGCTTCGGCCCAACTGAACGAGCGGCTCAGTTGGAAGGCTCTAAAGATTTTGCCAAACAGTTTCTGGTTCGACACGGTATTCCTACTGCTGATTTTCAGAGTTTTTCGGATGTCAATTTAGCGATTCAATACCTACAAAACCGCAAGTTCCCAATCGTCATCAAAGCCGATGGTTTGGCCGCCGGCAAAGGCGTCATTATCGCGGAAGATCTCGCCTCAGCTGAGCAAACTGTAAAAGATATGATTGCCCTCGAAAAATTTGGCGAAGCTGGAAAGTGTGTTGTAATTGAGGAGTTTTTAAAAGGTGTGGAAGCCAGCTATATTTGTGTCGTTGATGGAGAACAATTTCTTCCGATGGCTGGCTCTCAAGATCACAAAACCATATTTGATGGCGATAAAGGTCCCAACACCGGTGGTATGGGCGCATATTCTCCGACCCCTTTTGTTGACTCAATCGTCGAAGAACGAATTTTGGACCAGGTCATTCGTCCTACGGTAAGAGGCTTGCTGCATGAGGGAATTCACTACACTGGATTTTTATACGCAGGTCTGATGATTGATCAGGCTGGCAATCCTAAGGTTTTAGAGTTCAATTGTCGATTTGGTGATCCAGAAACGCAGCCAATTCTATTTCGAATGAAGTCTGATCTAGTGGACGTGACCTTAGCGGCGCTGGCGCATCAATTGGATCAGGTCACTGCACGATGGGATCCGCGTGCAGCGTTGGGTGTTGTCGTGGCATCGAAGGGCTATCCGAGCTCGTACAAAACCGGCGCGCCGATACATGGATTGAAGTCAGTAGATCGGGAAAACATCAAGGTGTTTCACGCCGGTACTGCATCCGGGGAAAAGAATCAGGCGTTTGTCAGCGGAGGTCGTGTGCTTTGTGTAACCGCCTTAGGCAAAAATATCAGCGTCGCACAGACCACCGCATATCAGGCAATTTCCAAAATTTCAATGGAAAATATGTACTACCGCAGGGATATAGGCCAAAAAGCTTTGCAGAGGAATTAACGAATTAAGGAAAGTATCAAAAGGAGAACAGAATGTCACAGAAATTCGTCGCAGTCTTAATTGGATCGGATTCTGACCTAAAAGTAATGCAGAGAACCCCCGATACACTTGATCAGCTCGGTGTGAAATGGGAGATGAGAATCCTTTCAGCCCATCGTACGCCGAATGAAGTTCGCGCCTATATGAAGGACGCAGAAAGTCGCGGCTGTGAGGTCTATATCGCGGCAGCGGGGCTCGCTGCGCATTTAGCCGGAACGGTAGCTGCGCACACACTCAAACCAGTGATTGGCGTACCCTTGGATGCCGGAACATTGGGAGGAATGGATGCATTGCTGGCAACGGTTCAAATGCCTGGCGGCATACCCGTTGCAACGGTAGCGATCGGCAGTCATGGCGCAAAAAATTCAGCGTTTCTCGCAGCTCGGATCCTAGCTTTGGGTGATGCGGAAATCTGCGCACAATTGGAAGCTCAAAATGATGCGAGTCGGGCAACTGTATTGGCAAAAGATCAGAAACTGCAGCAGGATAACGCAAGCTAGAGTGAAAAAGGAGGGAGTTCGCCAATTCGCCTTTTTACAGTTGTCATTTGCTGAAGACTGACATTTCAATGATTATTTTCTCATCTTCATTAAAAGTTTTTGCATGGTGAACGATTCGAGCGTGATGGCTGGCGCTAGAATGATGGCGCTCGGCGGAGTCATAGCCTACCCAACTGAAGGGTGTTTCGGCATTGGCTGTGATCCCAACGATCCAACTGCACTGCGTCGAGTATTACGCATCAAGAAACGGCCAAAAGGTATGGGCTTAATCTTGATCGCCCATCAAATCGGCGCACTATTGCCTTTTTTGGACATTCCAGATTTTTCCATTCTAGAAAAACCCCAAGCCAGTTGGCCCGGACCATATACTTGGATTTTTCCCGTGCGACACAGCAAACGGATACAGCTGTATAGTCTGAATCAGTCAGTCGCGGTCCGAGTCACTGATCACCCAATTGCTGCGCGTCTTTGTCAGCTGTTCGGTGGCGCAATCGTTTCAACGAGTGCGAATCGACACGGTCAGGTGCCGATTCGCACTTACACTCACGCAGCTAGAATCTTTCGGTCAGAACTTGACTGGGTTGTCCGCGGCGCAGTCGGTCAGCAGAAAAAGCCGACTCAAATTACCGATGCCCTGTCAGGACGGCTAATTCGGGCAGGTTAGTCGACGTGACATGGTAGCTGAAAATGAACTTCATGAAATTAAAGAACACGGTGTTCAGGTTGATCGTTACTTGCGTGAACTTCAAAATGAAATTTGTCAATGTCTCGAAAAAGTAGATCAAGAAGAATCATTCTCTGAAGATCAGTGGAAATTTTCCGGTGGTGATGGAGGCGGAATAAGCCGGATTCTTGAAAATGGCCGTGTTTTCGAAAAAGCGGGAGTGAATTTTTCCTCAATTGAGGGAAATCGATTGCCTGCTGCCGGAACGGAAAGGCTCGCATATTTGAATGATCGACCCTTTCGAGCGACAGGTGTTTCGGTGGTCATCCATCCTCATAATCCATATGTTCCCACGACACATATGAATTTAAGATTTATTCAAGTCGACAAAAAATATTGGTGGTTCGGAGGTGGTTTTGACCTGACCCCTTATTATGGATTTGAAGAAGATGCAGTGCACTGGCATCAAATGGCTGCAGCAGCGTGCGAAGGATTCGGAGACCAGCTCTACCCGAAGTTGAAAAAGTGGTGTGATCAATATTTTTATTTGAAACACCGCAGTGAAAATAGAGGAATCGGCGGACTTTTCTTTGACGATTACACAGCCGGTGGATTCGATTTGAGTTTTCGATTTCTCCAAAGTGTTGGAAAGCACTTCATCAAGGCTTACATGCCAATCGTCGAACGAAGATTGCTTTTATCCTACGGTGCGAGAGAGCGGGAATTTCAATTGATTCGACGAGGTCGCTATGTCGAATTTAATCTGGTTTATGACCGAGGCACTTTGTTTGGATTGCAGTCTAAGGGAAGGATCGAGTCAATCTTGATGTCGCTGCCGCCAAATGTCAGTTGGCGATATGACTGGAAGCCCAAACCAGGAAGCGAGGAAAATAGATTGACCGAATTTCTTCAACCGCGCGACTGGCTTGGAGAGCAATGATTTGTAATGGGAAGGCTGTTATTCATACTTTACCAAATTACGATCTACTGCCTTATCCCTTTGGTTCTCATCCGTTACTTTTTCAAAGGACTTTTTGATAAAACCTATCGGCACAGGCTCGCCGAACGATTCGGTAAGCTGCCACGCTCAATTGAACCCAATTCAATTTGGTTTCATGCGGCATCGGTAGGTGAAGTCAACGCGGCTATTCCCCTCGTAAATCGAATTTTGGAGTCATCCAGTCATCGCATCGTCATGACGTGCGTCACGCCTACCGGTTCAGAACAAATCAAAAAGTCGCTTCAATCTCGGGTGCAGCATTTCTATGCCCCACTTGACGCTGGCTGGATTGTAAGGAGGTTTTTTTCAAAACTGGCTCCAAAGTCGCTAGTGATTGTGGAGACTGAGTTATGGCCGAACTTGATTCATCAGGCGAAGTTAAAAAAGGTGCCGGTGTATTTTGCCAGTCTTCGTATTTCGAATCAAACATTTCGCAGGGCGAGAAAGTTACAGCCTCTTTGCGAGTACGTTTTGAAGGATGTTGCAGCTTTCGGCACCCAAACCGAAGTGGACTCAAAGCGAATAATCGAGATTGGTGCAGAACGTGCGCGAGTTCACCGTACGGGCAATTTAAAATTTGATGTTGAGCCACCGAAACACTTGTTTTCGGTTGGCGCGAAACTACGTGCTAGCTGGGGAGGAAGCAGTCGAGAGACAATCATTTTGGGCAGTTCGCATGAAAAAGAGGAGCAGCAATTTCTTTCGGTTTATCGCAAGCTGAAACAAGAGTTTCCACGACTTGTGAGTGTCATCGTTCCTCGACACCCTGACAGATTCGATTCAGTGTTTGAGATGATCGAAGCTACTGGTTATTCGGTGGTCCGTCGCAGCCAATGGGAATCTGAATCTGCAGAATCCGCGGATGTCATTCTAGTAGACACCATGGGAGAACTGATACAGTTTTACGCTGCTTGCGATGTTGCGGTAGTTGGTGGGAGTTTTGTGCCCATTGGAGGACACAATATTCTGGAACCGATATTAGCGGGGATTCCAGTTTTATATGGTCCTGAAATGTCGAACTTCACCGAGATTTCCAGACTCGTATCGACGGCCAAGGCGGGACAGCAGGTTCAAACTTGGGATAATTGCAAAGCTGCGCTATCACAGTTGCTTCATGATTCCAGTCTGCGTACCGCAACAGTTCGCCGAGGAGAGAAATTACTCAAGCAAAATCGAGGCTCATTGGCGCGAACCATGGAACTTTTGGAGATTTAGTAACTATGAAAGTATTGCTTACACTCTCGATGCCGATGGGGCAATGGTTTTAAAATTTTAACATCAATAGCATTGGTTCCATGACAACGATGGCACAAGGCCACGCCATCTTTCCAAACTATGGACTCCAACCACTTCCTAGACGAATCTTCATACGGAATCAGGTCAAACAGTTCCGGTAGATTATTCTTCTGCGTAGACTTAACCCAGCAAAAATTTTTATTTGTCTTGCTGTAATGACTCCCAATTTCAATGGTCTAGTCAAGAAGATAAATCTCTAAAATCTAGTGTGTCAACCGTTACTTCTTTTGCGGAGAGGACGGTGGATCAGATTTGTTTTTTCGACGTGGTGGTGGCTTAGGAGGATCTGTTTTACTCGGAGGACGAGCGGGTTTACCGCTATCGTAATTAGGCCGATGTGGCATATTTTTGACTCATTATTCTGTATGCATCATCTGCGCACTTCATATTCAATTTTCGATTCTCATGAATTCCTACTTCACCCGCACGTCCAGTTATTTCGATCAGCTTTTGAGACAACAAGTCATTGCGTTTTTGAATATCTTCATCGTTAGAATCGCTGACGTTTGCATTATTCCACAATTGCATCCATTCGATCTCCAGCTTGCTACATTCGATACTGATTATGTGTGCAGCAGCGGCTTTTCTTGTGGGACGGTAAACTAAATCCGCAGCAACAACAATTCCAATCAATGCACCAAGAAACACCTGAAGTGGATGAGGTAGAAAATCGAATAACAACGCCAAACTACTTATAAACGGAAGAAGCAGAAGGAATCGAAGAATTAAGTGAATTTGATTGTAGCGTTTAGCAAGCGCCTCGTAATATCGAACCAGTCTGGCGACATCTAAGTATTCCTGCCAAACATCATTTCTTGTATCTTCTGTCACCATTTCGGAAGGAAATATTATTATGGCAATTTAACGAATTAATTTACCTAATCCAGTATAGCAAAGATAATTGAGTGAAAAAAATTTTAATGCGAGAGATTCCCATTGGAGTCATTTTAACGGAGACCGTGAGGGGGAATTGGGATAAACATAGGACCCGCTGAATTGAAATATTCAACACCTTTTTCAGTCAATTTCTCGGTTCGACTTTGCGAATTCAGGTGCAAAATGCTGATCGCGGTGGCAGATCCCAAGTACGCCGTATTCTGCTTCAATCAGCCTTCGAGTCCGAAATTGAACTCAAGTCAGGCCGCCAGTCGCATCAGAGATTGTGAAAGTATTCTTATTTTCGTAGAAATTCCAAACAGAAAAAACAATAATTATCAATTAAATCAATAAGTTATAGATTCAATAACTCGTTCATTTTGAGTAATTATGCAATACTTTCACAGTCTCATCAGAATGCGCATCCGTTCGGGAACCCGGCGTCGAGCGCTGCGACAGCCAGAGCTAAACTCACACTTAGATTCATGCACTAGCGAAGATACTTGGAGATTTGCTTCAAGAGCATCTTCACGCTGCACGTCAAACAGTCGTTGCTAGCAAACTCCCGTACCTTCCATCGCCACGACCGGCGCTTGATGTTTTATCAGCCAGTTCTTGAGCTGTTACAAAATGCGACTAAACGCACTGAAACTGCGCGTCACAGGGAGACGTAGCACACTTATCTCCGCACAGTCACACAGCGGCTGTAATCTGCATCTTATGCACATCGAGTCCGCTGACGCGGGGACTTACAACATGAAAATCATCTCGTATTATGTTTATTTCTCCACCTGTGGGGTGGTCATTGGAGACGGGACAAACGAAAGGACCCAGAACCCACACTTAAACCAACATGGCGTATTGTGCCGCGTGTGAACGTCAGTAATGATGAGTGCAATTCGGGTCTCGCGTCCGCCGTTTCGATCAGTTTAGGAACAAAATAAGAACAATCTTTCCACAAAAAAATTGCGACTTCGGTTCCGTCTCCCTGCTCTCAAATATAGTGAATCTGAAAACCGATCAGCGTTCAATGGCAGTTCTGGGGGAAAGACTGCCGCCTCTTTCATTGGTTCGGGGTGATTGTGCCACAAATATGATGTTTAAATTAGAATTTTCTAAAAGGTTTATTAACAGTAACAATTCCTCATAATTATTGAGTGCTGACACATTACATCAGATTCAATTTTCAACCGGGCCAACCAGAAAATAGAGATTGATTCACAGTGTCTTTAGCGACTCGCCTTGCGCGCTGTGGGTGGTTTATTGCAGGGATCGATTAATTCGATCGATATCAGTAGAATCAAGAATTCCGGCAACTTTCTCTAGTTGGATTGAATTCTTCAAATAGTCGTACTTCGCTTTCTGTAAGTCTCGACGAACCTGAAAGAGGTCGCTTTGAGCGTTGAGAACATCAAGAGAAGCGAGAGTTCCGACCTGGTATCCTTCCTGTGTTGCCTCAAGTGCGCTCTGACTCGCTTCAAGGGCGGATTCAAGCGCGTGAACGAGATTGACAGAACTTATTGCGTTCAAATAAGCGTTTGACACCTGAGTTTTCACTTGCTGAGTCAAGGCGTTCAATTTCTGCTCTTCTGCTTGATGCTGCAGTCGGGCTTGATTTTTACGATACCTCTGTTCACCGCCTGTCGAAAATTTCTTGGTAAAGTTCAAAAACGCAGATGTTCGGTTCTGCAGCTGACGATCACCTGAGATCGCGTCTTTGAAAGTAACGCTGAAGGTCAGATTAGGCGATGTCGCAGCGACTGAAAGCTCAATTCCAATACGAGCAAGTTCAGTTGCTCTTTGCTGCAGCATTAAATCCAAATTTTGATTTAACGCAGAATCCACCCACCAGTCGAGATTTTCGGGATCGGGATGAGTAATTTGCGCATCATCGATGAGATGCGCTAGAGTTTCTGGTCGTTCACCTATCAACTCCGTTAAAGAAAGCCATGCTGATTCAATGGCGCTCTCCGCTTGAACGAGTGCCGCACTAGCCATGCTAAATCGTGCTTGTGCATTGCGTACATCAGCTAGGGTGCCCAAGCCCACTTCCAATCGACTAATCGCCTGGGAGAGGAATTCTTCGATGGCAGCGACTTCCTTTAGAGCGGTTTCAGCGTTGTCTTCGGCTGCAAGCACATTGAAGTAAGCGATCACGACTCGACTAATTAAGTTGTTCTCTACCTGATTCAATTGCAACTGATAGAATTCAGATTCCTCTTGTTTTAATTGAATTCGATCTTGTAACGCTGGACTCCAAACAGGCTGATCCACGACTAGTTCTGCAACAAGCCCGGCTCGAGTAGTGCTCTGTAAAGAACGTTCTTCAGAGTAGTTTGGTCTGATCGTGATTGAGGGGAACAGCAAAGAACGCTCGATATCATAATTGAGACTTTGTGCGTCGGCTGAATATCTCGCTGCCGTCAGAGTTGCATCATTCTTCATTGCGAGCTGATAGGTTTCCACCAGATCCGCAGCATAAACTTGAGCCGCGAATAAACCAAAAATAAAAAAAGGACCAATTGTCTTCAGAATCAATTTAATTCTCATTTTGTTTTCAATCTCCAACTGATGAATTGGAATCGATGATCTTGTCTCCATGAGCATTGATTAAAAGACGAATTCCGGACGGCTTTGAAAATTGTCCAACGGCGGCAGCAAGGTCTCGAACAGATAGGTCATTTCCCATGTTGTCGCTCCGATTTTTTTCACGAGAACTGCGTTCATAATTGGGTCCTTGCCAACGATTGCTGCCAACCGGCCTCCGACGACTAGTGAGTTCTTATATTGAACGGGAATTTCGCTGACTGAACCAGAAAACAAAATGCAGTCGTACTCAACGTCAGTTCCCCATCCTCGTGCCGCATCACCTTGGTGAACACTGACGTTTACGATCCCCACTTCAGATAAGTTGTTCCGAGCTAATGAAACAAATTCAGGTCGAATTTCGACAGTTTCAACACGCTGTGCGTGATGTGCCAGCAATGCTGCTGTGTAGCCTGTGCCAGACCCAATTTCCAAAACCACTTCATGCTGAAGTGGGTCCAAAGCCTGGAGCATTCGTGCTTCAACATTTGGTTGAATCATAACTTGTCCGTCACCGATTGGAATGTTCATGTCGGCGAATGCCATTCCACGGTATTTTTCTGGTACAAATTTTTCTCGAGGGACGGAACTTAGAGTTTCCAAAAGTACTGGGTTGAGCACGTTCCAAGTGCGTATTTGCTGCTCAACCAAGTTGAACTTTGCTTTTTCAAAATCCATGCTTAGTGCGTTTCTCTGGTAGTGAGCCGTACAACTTTATTTCAAAAAACGCAATCCAAAAAATCCAGATGATTGATCAGGACATAGATTTGGTTTAATGAATACGATGTGTGAGAATCGCGTATTCGCCATCGGATTGATTGAGATCACCAAATATTTCAGCAACGGCTGGGTGCTCTACCGGGCCGCCTTCGGGGTCGGGCAATAAATTCTGTTCTGAGACGTAGGCTACATAACTTGTTTCTTCGTTCTCTGCTAGAAGATGGTAAAACGGCTGATCTTTTCGTGGGCGAATCTCTTTTGGAATAGAGTCATACCATTCTTCTGTGTTATTGAATTCCGGGTCAACGTCGAAAACGACACCTCTGAATGAATAGTATCGATGGCGGACGACTTGCCCAATTTTGAACTTTGCTGAAACAATCATTTAAATTTACCCGTTAACCTAAATTGTACCGCGAATTTAGATAAGTCTTCTATACATTCTGTTCAAGCATATGAACGAAATTAACTGCTTCTCAAAAATTAAATCTGCCTGACAAAAAATTTCCGAAACAGCGAAATTTGATTAAAATTTTGTTAACACGCATGTACATTCAATAGCATTGTATACTACTATTTTTCAGTGCTTGGAAATGCCATCAATTAATGATGAGTTGCCTTTTTCAGCGGCTGAAAAGGCACCCCGACTTATTGAGTGACAACTTTATTTTCGTTCAAAAGTCTATAAATCGCTGTAGGTTGTGAATATTGAATCTGTTTGCCCTTTCATTCGTTTAAATCAGTTTTCAATTTGGTTCATTATTTGTTGGTTAGCACAGTAAATTTGATTGAAAAATCAATTCAGTCCACAAAGCTTTCTCGTCCATAGCGGGATGGCATGCACTGTCTGAGTTCGATGGCTTCATGCGATCCTTATCGAGTCAAAGTGACGTGATTATGAAATTAATCGATTGCTCTATTACCTTGCTTCAACTCATTTTTGATCTTTAAATATCAAACAAATACAAAATGAGAAATCTCAAAATATTGACTGACGTGAGCGACATTCTTGATCGACTAAATGATCGACAGCGGGAGGCTGTCACGGCAGAGCCAGGCCCGTTGCTGGTTACCGCAGGCGCAGGCAGTGGAAAGACATCCGTTCTTGTACGCCGCATTGCGTGGTTGATCAAAGAGTTTGGTGTATCGAAACACCAAATCATGGCGGTGACGTTCACCAACAAAGCAGCGCGAGAAATGAAGACCCGAGTTGAAGATTTGCTGGGTATGTATGAAGCTCCCTATCGAATTGGAACATTTCATGGGTTGTCCGTTTCATTTCTTCGGATTTACTATGATGCTGCGGGCTTGGAGCGAAATTTCACCATTCTCGACAGTGATGACCAAAAATCTCTGATAACCCGTCTCAATAAAGAGTCACGCCTTGCCGTAGGCGAAATTAAGCCGCAGCAATTTCAAACCTTCATAAATCGATCAAAGGACAAACAGTTACGGGCAACAGACCTGAATCCAAGAACCTATCGTGACGAGATTTACGCCAGTGTTTACCAAGTCTATGAGCGCTATTGTGATTCAAATAGTTTGCTTGATTTTGCAGAACTATTGCTGCGAACAGTCGAATTGATGAAGAGAAATCAAATTGTTCGTGAAGAATTGCAGGATCGATACCAGCATGTCTTAGTGGACGAGTTTCAGGATACCAATCATTTGCAGATAGAGTGGTTGAAACTGTTCTGCGGTGATCGCAACCAAATTACAGCGGTTGGTGATGAAGATCAGTCGATCTACGGTTGGCGTGGTGCGATTGCGGAGAACATGATTCGATTTGCAACAGAATTCCCTGGCACTAAAATTGTGCGTCTGGAACAAAATTATCGATCAACACAAACAATATTGAACGCAGCCAATGCCGTCATTCAGAATAACGAACAACGATATGCCAAAGAGTTATGGACCGAGCGGAAAGGGGGTGTGTCCGTAAAGCAGTTTACTGCTTATGACAGCGAGCAAGAAGCATTATTCGTTGCTGATAGAATCCTGAGCAATGTCTCTCAAACATTTCCGTTTTCGAATTTCGCCGTACTGTATCGCACCAATGCTCAGTCTAGACAGTTTGAAGAAGTATTCGCTTTCAAACAGATCCCGTTTCGGATTTACGGTGGTTTGCGATTTTACCAACGCAAGGAAATCAAAGACATTTTAGCTTATCTTCGTCTTTTGGTTGAACCGGACAACAATGAAGCATTTTCAAGAGTTGTAAATTTCCCACGTCGTGGAATCGGCGATGCATCTCTAGAACGAATCGCTCGATACGGTTCTTCTCGAAACCTTTCGTATTGGCAGGCGTCTTGTAAAATCGTGAAGGACTTTTCAGCCAATGCACGTTTTAAGGCAGCATTACGTAGATTTTTGGACTTGATCGATCGAATCCGAGAAGAATGTGAGGGCGCGCCGTTCAGGGAGATACTTGCTAACACCATACATATTTCAGGGATCAAGCGATTCTACGAATCAAGAAAATGGGAGACAGATATCACGAGAATCGAAAATTTGGAAGAGCTTGAGAATGCAGCGGAGAACTTTATTCAACGTTCGAATTACGAAGACAGCATTGAGTCGATTCGACCATTCTTGGATACCGTTACCCTGGATTCCGATGATAAACATGACGAAATTTCACAAGATGCTGTTCAAATTATGACACTGCATCTGGCAAAGGGCCTCGAGTTTCCAGTAGTATTCCTGGTCGGTGTCGATGAGAATTTACTGCCTCACTATTTTTCAGTTACAGACTACAAAAATAAAGAAAATGCTGATAAAGTAGCTGAAGAGCGTAGATTGTTTTACGTCGGCATGACCCGTGCTGAGCAGCAGCTTTTTCTTACTTGCTCAAACATTAGAATGGTGCGCGGACAAACGAAAGCGTTTCGTCCATCCCGCTTTCTGAATGAAATACCGAGCGAATACGTGGACATGGTTTATTTTGGTCAAAGATTTGATTCAGAATCGACGAATGAAGTTGATGTGGATGATTTACTAGGCAGTACTGTCAATCATTGGGTGTTTGGAGAAGGATGTGTTATCGGAACGCGGAATGAAGGGAAAATTCCGGTACTTAAAGTAGATTTTTTGAAGTATGGCACCAAGCAAGTGCTGTGGGAGACGGATAAAATTAAAGTACAACGATAATGTGGGCTGTACCCCCGATTGAATGATCCGAACAAATGACAGATTGAGCTTGGAGTGAGCGATGGAAGCGACAGGAGCAATAATTAACTTTACGCGGATGGCAGACGGAACCGAAGAAGAGTATAAATTGCTCGAGGTTTTAGAGAGAGAATTTTACAGTGCCACCGCTGATCGTGTTTTGGAGCATTTACTTAGTCTCGAGCAAAGTTTTAGTGGCTATAGAGTCAGTCGTCTAGGCCATTCTCTGCAAACCGCGACACGCGCTTGGCGCGATGGTGCAGATGAGGAAACGATTGTTGTCGCATTGCTGCATGATATTGGTGATGCATTGTCACCTGAAAATCACGGTGAACTTGCGGGTGCAATTCTAAAACCTTTTGTGTCTCCCAAGAATTATTGGATTTTGAAGTATCATGGCGTTTTTCAGGGATATTACTTTTTGCACCATTATGGCGGAGACCGGCATGCCCGAGATCGATATAAAGAACATGAGTACTATCAAGCCTGTTTGGATTTTTGTGCGAAGTGGGATCAAGTTTCGTTTGACCCGCAATACGACACTAAATCCTTGGATTTTTTCGAACCAATGGTACGAAATATTTTTGCTCGGGAGCCTTTTGGAGACCACACTTACAAACAACAGAGTTGAAAACACAGATTCATGACAAAAGCATTTAGTGACCGAGACGGCTATATTTGGAACGATGGTAAATTCGTGCCTTGGCGAGAAGCGAATGTTCATGTACTCACCCACACCTTGCACTATGGAGTAGGAGTATTTGAAGGGCTTCGTGCATACAAAACAGCCGATGGAACGGCAATTTTTCGGCTTAAAGAACATACCAATCGTCTTTTCAATTCTGCCCATATTCTGCGGATGAAGCTCAATTTTGATCGAGATACAGTAAATGAAGCACAGCGTGAAGTGGTGCGGATGAATAATCTTGAAAGTGCGTACATTCGTCCTATTGTTTTCTATGGTTCCGAAGGAATGGGATTGCGTGCTGATAATCTGTCCACCCATATCATGATTGCTGCCTGGGATTGGGGCGCTTATCTGGGGGACGATGGACTGGTCAACGGAATTCGCGTGAAGACATCATCTTATGCTCGACTGCATGTAAATGTTTCGATGTGCCGCGCAAAAGCTTGCGGACATTACATCAACTCAATACTGGCTTTGACAGAAGCACTTGAAAACGGGGTGGATGAAGCATTGTTGTTAGACACCGATGGCTACGTAATGGAAGGCTCTGGAGAGAATGTGTTCATTGTCCGAAACAATAAAGTCATTACTCCCGACCTCGCTTCTGCACTTGAGGGAATTACTCGCGATACGGTATTGGTGCTGTTGAAAGAAATGGGCTACACGGTGGAAGAACGTCGAATCACGCGAGACGAAATCTACATTTCAGATGAGGCATTTTTTACCGGTACTGCAGCCGAGGTCACACCCATTCGTGAACTGGACGGTCGTTTAATCGGCAACGGCAAACCAGGTCCGGTAACTAAAGACTTACAATCAATGTATTTCGACGTGGTTGCAGGAAGAAGCGATGCGCATCAAGATTGGCTGACCTACGTTTGATCTTAAGTTATGGCAACAGAACCATATCAACCAAAACCCGGTGATACACCGAATACTGAATCTTACATCGAAGTAACGCGCGCTGATTTGCCTCTGCATTGTCCCATGGAAAGAATGAGGCTGTGGGATTCACACCCTCGCGTTTATCTGCCCATTCAGGATACCGGCAGCGAAATCTGCCCCTATTGCGGCACTCGATATGTTTTGGTCGATTAGACTGAATCAAAAGAGTCGATTGCCTGTTTGAATCATTGTGGGGACAGCTTAATCCCTCCAAAAAATTGGCATGTCCTGGAACCGCTGCGTATTTTCTGGCGAGCCCTTTGCTGAACTGGCAACGCTTGAACAGACTCTAACGGAGGAGAACATCCTCTTTAGATTGTTGAGCAAGGATTCAAGTCTGCTGTCTGCAATGGTGTCGGGAGATGCGTCTGCAGCTCACGCAATGGATTGGATCGATTCAGGTTTACGCTCTGCTTATGACATCACTGACATTGTTCCTTCATATGTGCAATCCAATTCAGTTGTCTTGGTGGGCATGGGTGGTGCGAACGTGTCGGCGAGGGCTTATGCTTGTTTGCCAAAACTCAGTTTAGGTTCTAGCTTGCGTGTGCTGGACACGACTGCTCCAGACGCTGTTTTAGATGTTGTTTCTAACTTAAGTGACAATAATCAATTTTTCGTAATTTGCAGCAAATCTGGCACAACCGTCGAAACTCTGGATTTAGCAAGGAGTCTGTTTGAGCGCGTTCACGCGCCTCAAGCCTTTCTTGTTGTTACGGATCCAACCGATAGCGCCCTGCGAGAATGGGCGATTGCCAATAAGATTGCCGCATGTCCAAGCGATCCCTGCGTTGCAGGACGTTTTGCTGCATTCAGCAATCTTACGCTGATACCGACACAGGTGATTGGCATCGACAATCGTCAAATTCTCGAAACAGTGTCGGCGGTGGTCAAGAAATTAAAGGATGGTGAATCGAACCTCACTCAAAAGATCATCCGACTCGCAGCAATATTGGCGGCTGCGTCAAAGACTCGGCAGCACAATTTATGGATGTGGGCATCGACTGAGTTGTCACCGGTCCTAAATTGGGTTGAGCAACTGGTTGCAGAAAGTTTAGGAAAATCAAGTTTGGGTTTGCTTCCTGTAATCAGGGTATCGAAAACAGGCGCCGAATCAGGCGATGAAATCCGCATGGAAATTCGTCGTAGTTTTGAAGATCGCGGTGTTACTTTATCGTTTCATGTCGCTGACTTGAGTCAACTTGCCGAATTTTTCCTAAATTGGGGATTGGCTGTTGTAATGGCAGCCTTATTAATTGGAGTCGATCCGTTCAATCAGCCGGACGTAGAACGCAGCAAGCAGTTGCTGATAGAGAAGCTCTCAACCAAAACAGACAAATCCAGTCGAAGCATTGATTCAATTGAAACAAACGTCATCAAATCACGAAAATCATTTGAATCCCTGATCAAAGAGATTCATGTGTCAATGGCAAGAACAGATTATCTGGCTTTGCTTGTTTACTGCAGTCCCAGTGCCGAGCTTGAACGGCTGGTGCAGAAACTCGTTGATCTCATCAGTGATCTTATCGACCGAACCGTGGTACATAGTTACGGTCCTCAATATCTGCACTCTACCGGTCAATTTCATAAAGGTGGCTGGGAGGCAGGTCGATTTGTAGTGATAGGCACACAACAGGAAAATGATCTTCCAGTTTCGCAACGAGATTACACTTTCTCGAAGCTATTCAATACACAAGCGGCAGCAGATGCAGATACGCTGATCGAATTGGGGAAACCAGTCGACTGTCTGTGGCTTCAATCTCCCGTCTGCGCGAGTTTAGAAGGGATGATTGAATACCTGCAAAATTGTAGAGGCTCAGTTTAAACCCTGCATGTAGATAGCCAAATCTTCAATCTGCTCGGGAGATAGCCTGAACGCTATTGTGTTCATTTCTTCGCTAACGCGATCCCCGATTTTGAATTCAAGCAGAGCTTGAACGAGATACTTTTTGTATTGTCCCGAAACTTTCGGGTATCTCGCAGGAATGCCATTGCCTGCCGGACCGTGACAAGCCATGCAGGCAGGAACTGAAAATTGACTGAGACCGGCTCGATAAATTTCTTTTCCTCGTTTCGCAGCGGCTAAATCGCTTTCACCAATACTGGCACTAGTCTGTTCGAACTGGGCGTAGTATGCATCAATATCCTGCATATCCTGTTCGGTCAAGTTTTGCATCATTCCGGTCATTAGGGTGCTTGGTCGTTTTCCCGATTGAAATGCTGCGAGTTGATCCGCGATATAGCCGGGAGTTTGTCCAGCAATTTTTGGGAATTCCGGGTTGATACTGTTTCCGTCTACCCCATGACATGCAGCACAGACTGCTGTTTTTGCCTGGCCTGCTGCCGGATCACCGGCTGCGAATACTGGCAATGTAAGCATGAGACTTAGACCGAAAAATGAGATCAGAGTTAAGACTTTCAATCGCATAGAACTAACAAATAGCAGAATAACCTCTAGAAAATAAATTATTTTGGTTGCTGATAATGCAACGCTAAATATATCACGAAATAAGATTTCTCTTTATTTTACAAATGACTCTGAATTCGAGAAAGAACCGAATTACAAGAGAATCAGCACTGTTCAAGTACATGATTGCCAAACATCAGCGTTTTCCCCTATTTGTGCTGCTACATAGAATAGGGCTTCTGAAAAAAGTGCCTTGCAAAATCCGAGAAATCTCCAAATTTCTCACCGTCTGTGTCCGTTGAGTGTGCGTCGCCAAGTTGCTGCGGCAGCGAATCGTTCTCCACTGAGCAACAGTCAATTCAATAGAATTCTCGCTTGAACTTGCTACTCTGTGAGTTCAACAAGATCGATTGCAGAATAACGATGATTGCTTGTTTTTTCTACTCGACTGTAGTCTCAACGCATATCATCCGCAGAATCTCTGAATCCAAAAGGCTTTGCGATATGGAAAAATCAAATTCTACGAACGAGAATTTCTTTGTAACGAGCTGTAGTTTCGAATCTTCGAAAAATTAGAAAACTTGATAGGTTCATCGGAGAATGTCAGGATGGACCACAAACATGCGACATCTTTTTTAAGCTGCTTCGCCGAGCGTCGATCTAAATACCTCTCGCTCCGACCACTTCGAAATGGTGGACAAGGATTCGAGTAATTTGTAGTCGTGGTCCTTCCAATCGTTGTTTTCGTCGTGAAATAGAGATATGAATCGAAACTTATTGTGGCGATTATTCAAACTCTCACAGTTATTTAAGTCAAACCAGGCCGCGGCGACATGCTCTGTGACTCTGCTTTTGCCTGAACGGGATGGTGATGACAAAATGAGCACTAGATTATTTGCGTTGTAAGTTTTCATCTCGAAATCTATAGTCCAAGCACGTTCAGATTTGCCTGAAAGCCTAATTTCCCGTTTATATTCAAGCCGCCATACGTCCAAACAATCGGCGACTTCATCTGCGACTGATTCTTTTGATTTTGTATCAAATGTACGGAAGGTAAACCAAAGGTCGGACACGCGCAATGCTGCCTGAGCTACCCGCGTAAATACGGACGCTAGTTCATTAACCGAGGTGCAGTGTGCTTGAATCATCCCTCGTTGAAACTCTACTCCATGAGTGACACAAGCATCCTCAATCATTAGAACTTGATTGTCGGACCGACTTTCAGCTGCTGAATGCCTGCTCAGCCAGCCCGTGGTTTCAGCAAAATCCGTTACAGTGATAGCACCCTGTTTTGACTTGCAATGCAAGTCAATATGTTCGCCATCAGGATATAGATAGGGTGTTTGAACACGCCGGTAGCCATTGAATTCCGTACAGATGAACTGATCGCCAAAGCCACGCTGAAGTGATTCAAAAATACGATCATTGTTCATAAATCCAATTCCTCTTGAACTAGTGGATTTTTCATGATTCCTGTATGTGTAATGCCTGCTTTCCTGTAAAAATATTTCCAAACCACGACTGGAATTGAATTAGTTTATTTGACATCGGTCGGGTCTTTAGCGAATTTGTCACGTTGCCGTTCAGTCCATTTATGTTCGTGAATTCTGCCGACTTGCTCACAGTTAGGGTTGTGATGTGCCTTTCAAAGGTCAAGGGCGTAAATCCGTCCCGCACTTTTTTAAAATGATGCCAAAGCTAAGCGTCTTCGCGTACGGAATTTACTGTCCGATAACGAACAGTGGGTACTTGGATTGACAAATTAAATCGAGGCGAAAGCACATTGCGTGTGAATGAAATTCATCATTTTCCCAATCTATGTCGCAGTCGATACGTTTGGAACGATTTTCGATAATCGATTTGATTTCCGCTTCGTTCAAGAATTAACATCCCCTAGTTCCTAACTTCAGCGGTCCATGTACACTGATTTTTTTCAGCAGCTTGTCCTTCTTTCGTTTCACCGGGTGGTGTGATATTCCCTAAATTGGTGCATGGCTGGCGGCTGATCAGGCAGTGAGCTAGATTACCGGTTGAGAACCAAACACTTTGAGCCGCGCCCTGAATTATACTACTGTGATGACTTTGCCCAATCTTCTGCAGATTGCAACGGATTTCATATATTTTTGCAAGCTAGAATTTGAGAGATTGAGTGTGGACATAGAAGTTCTATGCGCCAGATTATGCTATTGGGGATGATTGGAGCAAGTGGGGCTGCACCTAGGCTATAGCATGCGCCTTGCCAGCAGCAACTGCGCGCATCAGCCAATTTGAACTGATTGTGATTATTCTTGAGCTGCCGTGTGAGCACCGTCATGAACACCCTGCCTTATCGAAGTTTTCCATCATGATGTTATTCTCTCGCAATTTTTCACCTAGGCCTAAGACGAGCAAAACTCATAATGACTCTTTCGTATTGTTGTTATCGGCCATATGCTGCATTTTTTACGCGTCCGTCTAATGCTGGAATTGAACATGTGTAAACAACATAAATCTCTTACGAAAGTACATACTCGCAAGTCAGAGCCAATCTCTCGATACAACCTAATATCTAGCTATATTTTCCGAAATTTGGAGGTTTTATCTGGTGACGATTAATCTGAATCAAGCAAAATTCGTCATTGCCGCCCACAAAGTTTCGCAGTGGGTCAACGATGAAGGGCTTGAAGTTGCATTTGCGGGACGTTCCAATAGTGGCAAGTCTAGTGCGCTAAATTCAATTACTGGGCGTAAAGGTCTTGCAAGAACAAGCAAAACGCCAGGGCGAACACAGCAAATCGTCTTTTTTGAGCTGGACGCTGAAACGCGGTTGGTCGATCTCCCTGGGTATGGATACGCAAAAGTCCCGGAAAAAGTAAGATTGCATTGGTCACGTGTAATGGAGCAGTATTTTTTTACCAGAAAAAGTCTCGTTGGATTAATCCTGACGATGGACATACGGCATCCACTGAAGGAACTTGATCAACAATTCATCTACTGGTGCAGTCAATCCGCAGTCACCATTCATATTTTGCTGACTAAAGCTGACAAAATTTCAAAATCAAAAAGAAGCGTCGCCTTGCGTAAGGTAAAGCGGCAGTTGGAAGATCTTGATCATGTTACGTTTCAAGCATATTCAAGCCGAACAGGCATCGGATTAGATCAAGCGAAGCAGTGGATTTGCAAAATTTTGAGCGACCCGTATTGAATCAGTGCGCACTGGCCCAATTCGTTCCTACTCCCGCATTGGCCACTAGCGGAACCTTAAGTTTGATCACATTTTCCATCAAGGATTTGACATGGCCGATTAGCTCTTGTTCTTCGTTGGCGGGCACTTCGAAAACCAGTTCATCATGTACCTGCAAGATCATCCTTGCTTTAAATTTTGATTCGGACAGCCATCGGTCAACTTCGATCATCGCTAATTTAATTATGTCTGCCGCTGAACCTTGAAGCGGAGCATTGATGGCCGCTCTTTCAGCGCGCTGGCGCATTGCGTAATTTTTAGAGTTGATATTGCTGAAATACAGTCGACGGCCGCGTATGGTTTCCACGTAGCGTTTTTCTTTAGCCCACTTTTTCGTTTGATCCATAAAAATCTTGACTCCCGGATAGCGTGCAAAATACTGATCCATGTAGTGTTTTGCCTGTCCCACTTCAATGTCGAGTTGACGTGAGAGACCATAAGCCGACATGCCGTACATCAAGCCAAAGTTAATCGCCTTCGCATGTCGGCGCTGGTTCGAAGTTACTTTTTCTAAAGACGTATCGAAGACTTCCGAAGCGGTAAACCGATGCACATCCTCGCCGCTGAAAAATGCGTCGACGAGCCGGTCGTCCTCCGAAACGTGGGCCATTAATCGAAGTTCAATTTGCGAGTAATCGATCGATATCAGCACATGATTCGGCTCCGCGATGAAAGCTGTTCGGATTTGTTGCCCTTCGGGAGTGCGTATCGGAATGTTTTGCAAGTTAGGATTGGAAGAAGACAGTCTGCCAGTAGCAGCAACTGTCTGATGAAATGACGTATGAACTCTTTTCGTATCTGGATCAATCAGTTCAGTTAATTTATCAGTGTAAGTAGACTTTAGTTTTGCGAGGTGGCGATGTTCCAAAATCAGTCTTGGCACGTCATAAGTTTTAGCAAGATCTCTCAGAGCCGATTCTGACGTGGACGGCGCGCCTGTCGACGTTTTTTGAGTGGATGGAAGCCCCATCTGTTGGTACAAAACGGCTTGAATTTGTTTGGGTGACGCTAAATTGAACATTGATCCGGATTCCCGATAAATTTCGGTCTCGATGTCTTGCATCCGCTTCTGCAGTTCTGAGCTTTGTGTCCTTAAATTATCCCGGTCTAGCAGCACGCCATGGTGTTCCATTCGATCTAGAACCGGAACCAAAGGCATTTCGATCTCTTCGAAAACCTGTTGCAGCGAACCTGTGGCAGCAATTCTCGGCCACATCAGTTCATGCAGTTGAAGCGTTATGTCAGTATCTTCAGCTGCATATTTAGTGGCTGCGTCTACATCGACGTAGTCAAAAGTAAGCTGATTTTTCCCTTTGCCCGCAACGTCTTCAAATTTCTTGGTCGAATGCTGCAGATATTTCAGCGCCAGGTTATCGAGGCTATGTGTTGGAACGGAAGTGCTGTCCAATACATATGATTCAAGCATTGTGTCAAAAATTTTTCCTTTGATTTCAATCCCATATTTTGCAAATACGTTGGCGTCGAACTTTAAGTTCTGCACGATTTTTCCGATATCGGGATTTTCCAAAATCGGTTTGAGCTGACTTAGCACTTGTTCTTGGTCCAATTGTTCTGGAACGTTTAAGTAATTGTGAGCAAGCGGAATGTAGAATCCTTCTTTGGCTTCAATGCTGATCGATATCCCCACGAGCGCATCGCGTTTCATATCAAAACCGGTGGTTTCTGTATCTAACGCGAACTGTTCCGCTTGATTCAGGCGTTCAATTAGGCGAGCGAAAGAGCTTTTGTCGTTTACGGTGTGATATCTGGGTTCTTTTACTCGGCGAGATTCATCGTCAGCGTCCAATGCACGGAGCAAGGTACGGAATCCCAAACGAGAATACAGCTTGTACAGTTCTTTTTTATTCGGATCGGAAATGGCAAGGTCTTCCAACTCAAGACCAACATCTACGTCGCGTCTGAGTGTTACGAGCTTTGTTGACAACTCGATTTGTTCCACTGCGTTGCGCAAATTTTCTCCAGCTTTGCCTTTAATTTCATGCGAATTTTGCAGAATTGCATCTAGAGATCCATATTTGGCCAACCACTTGGCTGCTGTTATTTTTCCGACCAAACGCACACCAGGAATGTTGTCGGCAGAATCGCCGACCAAGGCCAGAAAATCGACGATCTGCCGAGGTGACACACCAAATTTTTCGAGTATCTGTTCAGGGCCTAAATCCAGCTCATTGTGTTCATCGCGCATGATGATGGAATCATTGACCACTTGAGCCAGATCTTTGTCGGTGGATACGATGACGGCATCCCAACCATAGCCTTCGGCGGCTACAGCCAAAGTCGCGAGCACATCGTCCGCTTCGACACCGGTGATGGAAATTGATTTAATGCCCATCAATTCCACCAATTGCTGAATCACCGGATACTGAATTCGCAGATCATCTGGCATCGGTTTGCGGTTGGCTTTGTATTCAGGATATATGTCATCTCGAAATGTCTTCCCTTTTGCATCGAAAATGACAGCAAGATAATCCGGGGCTTGCTTTCGGATAATCCGGTTGATCATTTTTTCAAATCCAAAGACCGCGTCGGTAGGCTCCCCTCTCGAGTTTGTTAATGTAAGACGAGCATAGTGCGCACGGTAAGCAAACGCTGTGCCATCAACGAGAAAGAGTCGCTTTTTTTGTGAAGTCATGGTGGTTATTGGTATAAAGACGAACGGCTGGCAGGGTGAACCCCATATGCAGGACTTCGCATTGACAATTACTCTTTAAAAAATCAGATCAAAACAGAACCATGAATTTAGGTGCAAAATCCCAGTGCAAGTGCTGCCTTGCCAAAGATGAAAGTGTTTGCATCAGAGTAATAATACAGGTATTTCCATAGAGGGTGCAGTTAACTCGCTCCAAGTCGATTGGTTTATTGAACAAGAGCCACTATCTGCGTAGTGAGAGCGCGATTCTATCGCTAAGTGTGAATTAAGCGAAACTATGGTGCGGATAATTCCTTAGGGCTACAAATTATTCACCCACGACACCCAAGCGCTGAAGCAAATTGTCACCAATTGTGCGCGCACGAGCGATATTGCCGGGCAGTAAACTTTTTAGGTCGCAGAGAGCTGCATCAAAATCATCATTCAAAATCAAATAGTCGTAGCTCAGACAATTTTTCATGTCTTCGATGGCCGATGACAACCGCTGATTGATCGATGATTCTGAATCTCGACCTCTAAGCAACAATCGGCTTTTCAATTCTTCTATCGAAGGCGACAAAAGAAATACGCGAATTGCACTTGGATAATCCATCACAACCTGATCTGCTCCTTGCCAATCGATTTCTAAAACCACATTATTGCCAGAGTTGAGAAGATTTTCAATCATTGAGCGCGAAGTGCCGTAGTAACTGCCATAGAGCTTGGCATGTTCGACAAACTCGCCTCGCGCAATCATGTCTTCAAGCTCTGTTACGCTGACAAAGAAGTAATCTATTCCGTTTTTTCCTTCCCGCGTATTTCTCTCGTCGTATGGGAAATCGACAATACAGTCCTAGGGTCGGCTGCCACGAGAGCTCGCGTCAGGCTGGACTTGCCCGTTCCAGAAGCCGCCGAAACGATCATTAAAACAGGCTGTTCTCGGTTTTCGTTCATCGATGAGTCTGTGCCCTGAGATCAATTCGAAAACACGTGGATTGACGGAGAATGCCTTCGCAATGATGATATTTAAATCTGTCGGGAAATATTTCTCATAAATAGAGGCACACAAGACATGACAGGGTCAAGCATGGCTTTAAATTTAATGACTGACGCCATAGTGAACTATTATTTCGTCGGCTAAGTCGATCAGTTCAACCGCACCTTGACGGTGCATAAATCATTTGAAATGATAATCTTTGATTGATGATTACAGAAGAAATTGGACGCTGAATTTTACTTGAAATGAATTGAAACGCTCGGTTTCATCAACAGTTTTGAATGTATAACTCGAATCTCATTTCATTGTGAAAACCAAGTTGGAGATGTGAAATTCGGACACAGGCAGTCAATTTTATTCTTTGTTGCCATCGTTCATTTTCTTATGCTGCTGATGTTGTCGCATATAACCAATCAACAATTGCGGAAGCCATACGGTAACTAAATTATGCATGGTAAATCAGTTGCTAGACTCAGCCAAGCTGTCAATACGCTTCGAGAACAACTCGTTGACATCGGCAAACGTTCCTTCTTGGTCAACGCACCGCTTTGGACCGCATAAATGCCCGTGCCAAGGTAACATTTTGCAGCAGCACCCGTATCTTCGCGGTTTGACGGCCCGACACCTGCGGGTAACCTTAGGTCTGACTGTGATGTTTTCGATGGCGGTGTTTGCATTTCAACAGCAAAGCCTGCAGCAGCTGAGAAGTCTGCTCTGGCCGAAAGCGGCCTGAATCCACTGCATCCAAAGGGGATGGCGGCTCTCAGCACAACGGCGGTTCTACGCATTTTGCCAAAACCGATGTCTTTGAGCCCCAACTCAGTACCGTTTGAACGCGTGCCCGGTCAGATCTACCGTTCACTCCAGAATCTTCTTGAACGGATGGGATTTTGTATTCTTTTTTAGCGTCTCAACGACTAAAATTGAACGGAAATCTCTTACTTTCTTAATTGCTGTTATTTCACTGTGAAGTGAGGCATAATGCAATATAGTTTTTTGGAGATTTGCGTTAGGTTTTTGGAAAACCGACCAAGTTAAAAATAATTTTTTTGATCTTGAACCTTCTAGCGCAGACCATAACCTGCGAAGTCAAAATTTGTTTCATATTTGGTTTACTTCGAGTAGAAATCTGGAATAAGTAAATATTCCAATCAAATAAAGGAAATCGAAATGACAATCAAACGACGCTGCTCAAATTTATTAACGGCTATACCTACAAAATTCTTTTTTGAACCTAAAGAGATTAAATTTGTTGAAATTTCGAGTCCGAGAAAACATTTCAGGGTGACTGAAGATGATTTCTGGAGTGGATTTATCAGCGGATTTACTACATTAGGACCCGAACCTTTGGAAGACGACGAATTTCTACGATATCCTCGAGATTCGTTTGCAGACGATCAAAAGCGTTATGGTGCAGATATGTATAGCTCTATTGATGCATTTAAGAATAGTGTCCAAGAAGCAAAAACCAATTGACACCAGCAAGACTGCTGACTCTGATCTCTCAGAGTCGAACGATTCAGAAGATAGTAAACAGCTAAAAAGCGTTCAGATTCAAGCGGCTTCCTATGAAGGTCCGCTACCGCTACCCACTGCTTTTCAGCAGTATGAATCTGTACACCCGGGGAGTGCAATAGCTATCTTAGAGATGGCTGAGAAAGAGCAGAACCACCGCATTGCTTGGGAAACAACATATCTCAGAGCGAGAAATTCTCATCATACTCTCGGTCAAATTCTAGGGTTTGCGTCTGTGATAGTGTGTATTTGCGGAAAATCTGTGTCATCACAGCATCAGTGAGTGCAAGCCATAACGAGCGTAAGACTGGCTTTACTATCACTAATTTTATTCACCCACGACACCCAAGCGCTGAAGCAAATCATCACCAATTGTGCGCGCACGAGCGATATTGCCGGGCAGTAAACTTTTTAGGTCGGAGAGAGCTGCATCAAAATCATCATTCAAAATCAAATAATCGTAGCTCAGACAGTTTTTCATGTCTTCAATCGCCGATGACAAGCGCTGATTGATCGATGATTCTGAATCTCGACCTCTAAGCATCAATCGGCTTTTCAGTTCTTCTATTGAGGGCGGCAAAAGAAATACGCGAATTGCGCTTGGATAATGCATCACAACCTGATCTGCTCCTTGCCAATCGATTTCTAAAACCACATTATTGCCAGAGTTCAGAAGATTTTCAATCATTGAGCGCGAAGTGCCGTAGTAACTGCCATAGAGCTTGGCATGTTCGACAAACTCGCCTCGTGCGATCATGTCCTCAAACTCTGTTTCGCTAACAAAGAAGTAATCTATTCCGTTTTTTTCCTTCCCGCGTATTTCTCTCGTCGTATGGGAAATCGACAATACAGTCCTAGGGTCGGCTGCCACGAGCGCTCGCGTCAGGCTGGACTTGCCCGTCCCAGAAGCCGCCGAAACGATCATTAAAACTGGCTGTTCTCGGTTTTCATTCATAGATGAGTCTGTGCTCTGAGATCAATTCGAAAACACGTGGATTGACGGACAACGCCTTCGCAACTATGTAAGATTTTAGTTTATTTGGTTATATTGACTATAAACAGCGGCGTGCAAAATGGGTGCTCAACTTTAAAATTGATGATGGCACAGCCATTTTGGCAGATCTAATTCGATGATTTCGAATCCAAATATTTGTTCTATTATATTTTTTGATGCTTAAGGGGAAAAACTGGATGTGTTATCCAATCTCATTTCTACACGAAGTCCAAGACCGAGATTTGGAAACTCGGACGCATTCAGTCAAATTTGTTCTTTGCTGTCATCGCTCTTTTTCTGATGCTGTCCTATATAACCAATTAGCAATCGCAAAATCCAAACGGTGACTAACTTATGAGTGGCAATCCGAATACAAGACTCAACCAAGCTGTCAATATGCTTCGCGAACAGCTTGTGGACATCGGCAAACGTTCCACCTTGGTCAACGCACCGGTGGGGAAGAACAGGATGAAAGCTCTCGACATTGAAGATGAGAGATCGGATGAGGTTTTCAAAATCCTGTATCAGCGGGGAAGAAAAATGACGTTTGAGGCCTATCGGCATGGCCGAACTGACATTGGCGCAAATGGAGATGATGAGCCGATCTACAATCCGTTCGACATCGATCAAGTTAGAGCGGAGGCTGCTGCGGCCCGTACTTTAGAGGCTGAAGAGCCGCTCGCTGCACATCACGTCGACCTGCTGCTGCAAACTCGGCTGACAGCCGACGCCTTGCAAAAGCGTCTTCTGAATCTGTTTCGACAGGCCGAACTTATGGAGCAGGAACAAGGCATCAGTGTGCTTTACCTGGCGCTTGGGTTTTTGGAGTGGTACGAGAATGAGCCGTCGGATATCGCACGATTCGCACCATTGGTTCTGTTGCCCGCAAATTTGGAACGAAGCGATGCGCGAGGCAGATTCAAGCTTGCGCTTCGAGATCAGGACTTGGAACCAAATATTTCGTTGCGCGCAATGCTAGAAAACGATTTTGCATTAGCCTTGCCTGATCTTCCAGACAGTGATCAGTGGCGGCCATCAGAATACTTCGAACAAGTTGAAAAAGTAATTGCTGTGCAATCGCGATGGCGCGTTCGACGCAATACGATGGAACTCAGCTTCTATTCATTCGCAAAGTTTTTAATGTGGAACGATCTTGCTCCGGAAAATATTGACGAAGAGACATGCGCTGGCAGTGAGTTATTTTCGAATTTGCTTGTCGGCGGCGGTCAGAACCATGGTGCCGTAATCAATTCCGAAGAGAATTTAGACAGGCGTTTTCCTGATCTTGAGGATCTTGTTCATATTCTTGACGCCGATTCATCACAGACTCAAGTCATTGCCGCTGCTCGTCAAGGCAGGAACCTAGTCGTCCAAGGACCTCCTGGAACCGGAAAATCGCAAACCATCGCCAATATTATCGCCTCCGCGTTGAAGGACAATAAGAGCGTGCTGTTCGTGGCCGAAAAAAGAGCCGCCCTAGAGGTCGTCTATGAACGGTTGAGGCAGTGCGGTCTTGGCCCGCTCTGCCTGGAACTTCATTCCAAGAAGGTAAATCGCAAGCATGTCTTCGCGCAGCTCAAAGAAACTCTCGAGTTGGGCAGGCCGATTGTCGATGATTTGGACCGCAGCCAGATCAGGCAGCTGCGTGATGATCTCAATCGCCTGTCGTCAATTCTTCACCAGCCCTTCGAAAACACGGAACAAACCCCTTACTTGGTTGTTGGGCTGCTGGCTGAGTTGGCGGAGAGTGGATTATCAAGACCTCGCTTTACGATCTCGGGCGCGGACTGCTGGAGTGCTGATGAATACAGACAGCGACAGGATGTAGTAGCGTCGCTCGCGCAGTTGACTGCCCAGTATGGCAGCGAATTTGAAAACGCCTGGCGAGGAACCCGCAAAAGACTGACCCAGTTTGAGCGGAACGATCTCAAAATCGACATAGAAATATGCCTGGAGGACCTCAATTCGATTGGTGATTCAACCCATGCGGTATCGGCCGTGAAATTTTGTGACGCAGAAACCATCCAAGACGCACTTGAATTGGTTCAGCAGCTGTACACATTGTCCGCGCTGCCGACGCTGACGCCCGAATTGGCAAATTCAGCAGAATTATTGGGAGATCCCAGTAAAGTATTGCAATTGTGCAAAGACATTCAGGAATTGCAGACTGCTAAGGCAGAGTTGCTGAAAGAAGTCAGTGAGAACGCTTTTAACGTCCCTTGGATTCAAGTTCGCACTGAAATTCAAAATCGTGGGAAATCGCTGTTTCGTTTCTTTTCCGGCCCTTATAAAGAAGCGATTGCGACGCTGCAATCGGTTTGTCTGACGGCATTGCCGAGTCAAAATAAAGATCAGCTCGCATTAATTGATCGACTTATTGAAATCGAACGGATTCAAGTACGGATCAAAGAAAGGACAGCCTTCGGTCGAAATTCCCTGATGAAGTATTGGAAAGGGCAAGAAACCGAAGTGCATGAGATTCTTCCTGCCGTTGAATGGATTATCCAACACTCAAGGCGATTGGGGTCAGCTGAAAAAGTCAGAGAGCAAGTTCTCTCGATCCCGGAAAATCAAGATCTTGCCAGCATTGCGGCTGAACTGCGGAAGGCGTATGACAAGTGGATGACTTCTTGGAAGCGCGTCATGCAGGAAACGGAGCTGGACTTGGAAGCCGCTTTCGGGGCCGAATCCGTGAATGCGATTGAAATTCAAGCAATAACTGAGCGACTGCATTCATGGTTGGCGAACATGGGCTTGTTCGATTCCTGGCACCGGTTGAAAGAGGCTGGAAGCATGGCGGAAGAACTGGGGCTGCAGGAACTCAGAAATCGGCTTGGCGCTCGGGAGTTGGAAGCAGAATTGGCTGAGAAGTCTTTTGCTTACATAAGGGCGTTTTCTTTGTGGAAGCGGATGTGTCAGACGGAACCGCAGTTGAAGCAGATTGAAGGGTCCGAACGCAGTTCGAAAATCGAACAATTCAAGCAACTGGACCAGCAGTTGCGGACATTAGTTTCACAGGAAGTAGCGCTCCAGCATTTTGAGTCGCTGCCGGAAGGTTCTTCCGGTCAAATTGGACTCATCCGCGGTGAGGTGAACAAAAAAACACGACACATACAGCTCCGAACACTGTTGGATAAAGCCGGTGAAGCCGTTCTCAGAATCAAGCCGGTTTTTATGATGAGTCCTTTTTCGGTCGCACAGTTTCTGAAACTAGGAAAGATCACCTTTGATCTGCTTTTGATTGACGAAGCGAGCCAAGTTCGCCCCGCTGACGCAATGGGCTCAATTTTGCGCAGCAGACAGATTGTAGTTGTGGGCGACGAGAAACAGATGCCGCCCACTTCCTTTTTTGAACGTCAGGTTGGGAGCGACGAACTGAATTTAGAAGAATTCGCCGACATACAAGCGGCACAGGCCGCGGAAATGGAGAGCATTCTTTCGCTCTGTGAAGCAAGAGCGATGTCGAGAGGCATGCTGCGTTGGCACTATCGCTCCAAACACCCTTCCCTGATCGCTGTTTCAAATCACGAGTTTTACAACGACAGCCTGATTTTTCCGCCGAGCGCGATCAATTCAGGAATCAGCGTTGGTCTGTCATTCAGGTTTATCGAAGACGGGGTTTATGATCGCGGGCGCCGAGCCAACAACGCAATCGAAGCGCAGGCCGTTGCCGATGCAGTATTGGAACACGCGCGAAATCGTTCCAGCGAGACATTGGGCGTAGTTGCGCTCTCCAAAATTCAGAGCCAGACGATTTTGAATAAGCTGGAGTTTATGCGTACTGAATATCCAGAACTTGAAGCATTCTGCAACGAATCGAAAACCAACGCATTTTTCGTCAAAAATCTTGAAAACGTTCAAGGAGACGAACGCGATGTGATTTTTATTTCTATCGGTTACGGAAAAGATGAGAACGGATATTTCTCGCAAAGTTTCGGCCCCGTTTCGAATTCAGGCGGTGAACGGCGCTTGAATGTGTTGTTTACCAGAGCCAAAAACAGGTGTCTGGTGTTCTCCTCAATTCGCTATTCAGATATCCGAGTCGACGCTGCTCGACACGCTGGTCCGAGAGTTCTCAGAAGATTTCTGAAGTTTGCAGAGATCGGCGACCTTGATATTCCAAGAATTACCGGAGGCGGGCCAGACAGCCCCTTTGAGACTGCGGTTGCGAATGCGCTCCAAAAATACGGATTCAGAGTTGCAGGGCAGGTCGGTTCCGCAGGTTTTCGAATCGATTTGGCGATTTACGATCCGGATGATGAAAGTCGATTTTTACTGGCAGTGGAGTGTGATGGAGCCCGTTATCATTCATCCAGCTGGGCTAGAGAGCGGGATCGCTTAAGACAGGCGGTTCTGGAGCAGAAGGGGTGGAAGATTCACCGAATTTGGAGTACCGACTGGCTGTACAACCGCGACGAGGAAATGAAAAAACTGCTGGAGGCCATTGAACGGGCGCGCGTAGAACAAATACCTGTGGAACCTGATTCGCAACACACCGAAACGATCGAACGGGCGCATGTGGAACAAAATCGAGAACACACCCCCTCATCACCTTCGACGGCAGTAAGAATAGATCGAGTGGAGGTTGCTCCTGAACCGAGCGCCATACCTTATCAGAAAGCTTCGTTTACAATTCCCGACGACATCAGACAGCACGTGGAACTTCGCGATGCGGAACTTAATAAACTGGCGGATTGGGTGGCTCGAGTGGTTGAGGTGGAAGGCCCCGTGCATATACAAGTGATCGCTCGACGTTTAAGTCTGCTCTGGGGTTACAAATCGACAGGCAAAGCGATCCAAATGGCAGTAGCGGCAGCGGCTAAGCGTGCCATGGAGGAGAGCATGATTCGATATAGCGATTCGTCTTCGATGGAGTTTTTCGATCGAATGAATTCGCCTGACATTTTGCCAATACGAGATCGCAGCAATTCGAGCGCGCAGGTGCGGCCTGCCCTTTTATCAGAAAAGGGAGCTTGACATTTGAATTGATTGTCTGTACAGTATGGTGTCATGTACAGGCAGCACCAGATCCATCGCACTCTGACCTCCAGTGAAGGTGTTTCAAGCCTTCAGCGACTGTTGGCTGAGGAGCAGTTTTCGACGCGTGCAGCGGTCGCACGGCGAGTGTGTCAGAAGTTTGGATTTTATGATGCCCGCGGGCACGAGCAGTTGGCCAGTTGCCTGCAGGCGCTGAATCATTTGGAACAGCGCCAGCAGCTTGCATTGCCGCGGAGCAAGCGAGTTTGGAACTTGGCTGGGGTGCGCCGATTGGGCGAGCCGGTGGCTGCGGCTGAGGCCGTGCCGGCACGGGTGGATCAGGTGCAGGGCTTGGAGTTGCAGTTGGTCACGAGCGATCAGCAGCGTTGGCTGTGGAACGAGTTGATGGCTGAGGAGCATCCGCTGGGTGCGGTCATCCATGCGGGTGCGCAGTTGCGTTATCTGGTGCATTCGGCGAATGGTTATTTGGGTGCGCTGGGCTTTTCGGCGGCAGCCTTGAGATTGGCTTGCCGTGATGACTGGATCGGCTGGGATGACGAGCAGCGCGGCCGTGATCTGCATCGGATGGTGTGTCTGAGTCGTTTTCTGATTCGGCCCTCGGTCGAGTGCCAGAATCTGGCTTCGAAGGTCTTGGGGCAGTGTCTGCGACGGTTGCCGGCGGATTTCAAACAGCGCTATGGATATCGGCCGTATGTGGTGGAAACTTTTGTCGGTGAAGATTACAATGGGGTCTCGTTCGAGGCTTCGAATTGGCATTATCTGGGTCAGACTGCGGGTCGCGGACGGTTTGCCGAGGCCGGTGCCAAGGTCTCGAAGAAAGCAGTGTATGTGTATGAATTAAAACGCGATTGGCGGGCTTTGCTGGGGGTGTGGAAGTATGGCATCAAGCCCCGGGCCGGCGGCGAAGGTTTGGAGATTGAACAATGGGCGGAACAGGAATTTGGCGGCGCACCTTTGGGCGACGTGCGTTTGAGTCGGCGTTTGGTTAAAAGCGTGAAGATTCAGTCCAAGCAGCCGACGGCTTCGTTTCTGACCGCGGCCGGTGGTGACCGAGCGGCGGCGTTGGGGCATTATCGTCTGATCGAGCAGCCGGCGGATTCAGAAGTGAGCGCGGACAACATGCTGTCGGTGCATCGGCGTCGCACGCTCGAGCGCATGCAGTCGCAGCCCGAGGTGTTGTGTGTGCAGGATGGCACCGACTTGAATTTTGCCAATCGCGGGGGTTGCAAAGGCTTGGGCACGATCGGTCGCACTCGTGGTTCTGGCGGCACTTTGGGCATGCATCTGCATTCGGTGCTGGTGCTCGATGCGCAAGGCGTGCCGTTGGGCGTGCCGCATCTGGAGTACACTTCTAATGAGGACAAGCCCAAGACCGGGCGTTGGCTTCGGGGTTTGCGGCACTGTGTCGAATTATCGCAGCAATTACAACAGGTTCGGGTGGTGTCGGTGATGGATCGAGAGGCCGATTTTTTCGAATTGTTTGCGCAGCCGGAGGTCGGCCGCGAGGTGGAATTGCTGGTGCGGGCTCAGCACAACCGAAGTCTGAGCAAGGGCGAGTTGAAATTATTTGACCAGCTGAATGCGATGCAACCTCAGGCGCACTTGAAGTTGCGGGTGGAGCGGCAGTCGGCACGGCGCGCCAGCCGCAGTCAAAAAGCGCGTGCGGCGCAGTCGGCGCGAGAGGCCCAGGCCGAGCTGCGCTGGTGTGAAGTGCAGCTGCCAGCGCCGCAAAGGAAAAAGTTTCGAGGCTGCAAGCCGCTGCGAATGCATGCGGTGCAGGTCAAAGAGATCCAGGCCCCTGAGGGGGTGGAGCCGCTGCATTGGTTGTTGCTGACGACGTTGCCGGTCCAATCGCGTGCGCAGGCCGAACAGGTGATCCAGCGCTATCGGTTGCGCTGGCGCATCGAGGACTGGCATCGGGTGTTGAAATCCGGCTGCAAAGTGGAGTTGCTGGCGCATCGCACCGAAGGCCGTCAGCAGCGAGCGATCACCATCAATGCCGTGATCGCCTGGCGTTTGACCGTGATGACGCTGCTGGGCCGGGACACGCCGGAACTGCCCATGGAAGTGATGTTCTCGGAACTTGAAATTGCCTGTTTGCAGGATTTTGCTGCGCACTACAAGTTGCCGCCGCCCACAGATTTGGGCAGTGCCATTGTGACCATGGCCAGCATCGCCGGCTATCAGAACCGCAAGCATGATCCGCCGCCCGGCAACCAGAAGCTCTGGGAAGGATACCTGCGCCTGACCATCATGACACAGATGGCTGAAGTGCTGCTCGGCCGAGCAGACCAAGGGCAGATGTACAAGACTTTGTATCTTGATTGAAGTCCAGCTGCAATCGTCACTGACGATTGACTCGCGCCCCAGTTGTCCGCCAATCTGGAGAAGTCATATCCGTCAAACCAGTGGAATACGGTTCGCAGAAGCACTGCTGAGGGCATGGATGAGAATCCAATGCTCAGATCTTTATGTCAAGAATGAACTTATGACTAAAGGGCAGGGTGCGGCAGCTTAAAATGCTGCCGCCGACCGAAGTTCAGGCGGCCGTTTTAAAAAGCGTTGAGCAAAATATTGCGATTGGCGTGGATGACTGTCCCGTACAGGTCGCTAGATTGTTTGGATTCAAAAGAACCAGTCAAGAATTTCACGCCTTGGTAAAAGCTCAGATTCAGACTTTAGTGCAAAAACACAAATTGAAGAAAGTCGACAGTGAACTAAAATTACCCTGATTCATTCCAGCACATTCAGTTCAAATCCGAGCTTCGCGAAAAAATCTGACGAATGCCAGTGTGATTGAAATTTTCATTGTGGAGGATCAGCTCGACTGCACGCCAAGCAGAGGTGTTTGCCGCAACATGCTGATTCGCAATAAACTATCAGTGTTTTTAGTCCAACAACACCAAATTTAATCCAACGATGATTCAAGTCAATGACTTAACAAAGAAATTTGGGAAAACGACGGCTGTCGACAACGTAACTTTCTCGGTCGAACGAGGCGAGGTGCTGGGATTTTTGGGTTTAAATGGTGCCGGTAAGACAACAACGATGAAAATGATTGCAGGCTTTTTGGAACCGGATTCTGGATCTGTTGAGATTGGAGGCGTGCACGTTCAAGAAAATCCCCAGACTGCAAAGTCGAAACTCGGCTATTTACCCGAAGGGATCGCAATTTATGGAGACATGCCGGTTCATTCATATCTGGCTTTCGTCGCTCGAGTACGAGGAATAAGGCGCAAAGAGATTGCAAAAAAGCTAAGTGAAATTATTTCTGTGCTTGAAATTCAAAGTGTCTTTACCCAACGAATTTCTACTTTATCGAAAGGGTATTTACGTCGTGTTGGTTTGGCGCAAGCATTATTGCATGATCCTGACTATCTTGTCTTGGATGAGCCAACGGAAGGCCTGGACCCCAGGCAGAGAGAACAGGTTCGGAATTTGATCAATCGGCTCGCCGAATCCAAAGCCATCATCATGTCAACACATATTCTTGAAGATGTTGAATCTCTCTGTGACCGAGTCATAATCATTGATAAGGGGCGTCTCGTTGTTGATACTGCACTCGAGTCACTAGTTGAGATGTCAGAAGAGCACAATTGTCTTCACCTAAAAGTAGGCAACGCCAGTTCGAGAGATGTAAAGGATGAATTGCTGCAAATTTCAGAAATTGCTAGTTTACGGTATGACGAAAACGATGACAGCTTTCGACTTTTCTCCAAGGGCGGGAAATCTCTAATTGAACGAATTTGGAATCTTGCGGACCAACACAACTGGCGTATTCAAAAATTCGTAGAAGAACCGGGGAACCTGCAAAATATTTTTTTGAGACTTACCAGTGATTAAGAAGCAAGAGTGAATTGATTCTCACAACCTGGCGGCAACTCCAAAATCTTTTTGGACAGATGTGATCTTTTCATTTCTGTGTTGAACCCAATAAAATCCTTCCAGTTTTTTTTTGCAGCGTAATGTCTTTTCATCTGAGCGCGTGTTGTATTGAAGGTATAACCCTTTTTATACTAAACCCATGAAAACAGCCATTTCAATTCGGGATGAAATTTTTGATGCTGCTGAGCGTGCTGCGAAAGAAATGGGAATTTCCAGGAGCGAACTCTACACAAAGGCCGTTGGGGAGTTTGTTGCGCGGTACTCAGAAGAGAGAGTGACAGAAAAGCTCGACGCTGTGTATAGTGAAGAATCCGTTTCGGTTCTCGACAAAGGACTTGAAACACTCCAATTTCACTCACTATCCGCCGAAAGCAGTTGGTAAGGCGTGGCCAGTTTCGGGGGGCGGAGTTGCGGGTTCCGAGGGGGTATGAATCAGGTTGCCGCATCCCATTCTCATTGTTCAATCTGATCATTTTAATGGAAGTCGAATTCAAACCGTCCTCGCATTGGCCATAACATCAAATTTAGACTTGGCTGCAGCCCGGGGAAACGTCTACCTCCCGAAGCAGGGCATAGGTTTGCCAAGACCTTCAGTGATCAACGTATCGCAAATGATAACTCTCGACAAGCGATTTCTCACGAAACGGATTGGTCATGCTCCTAATGAGATTCTCGATGAAGTAGACAAGGGTTTGCTTCTTGTCCTCGGCATAAAGCGATAAACTAAGATAATTTACGTTGCGAAAGTCATCATTTAGAACGAATTTTCACCAGTTCGAATGAGCAGTAAATTGTTTTTTCTGTGTTCCTGTACATGCTGACATATTACGCGGAATGTCTCATGCACAAGTATCTTGTGCATTTGGTGTTTGAGGAGAGCGACCCTAAACGAATCTCCCCACTTCCAAAAGCCGCAGTCTATGAAGTGTACTTGCTTTGACTTACACGTCTAATTTTAGTTTCAACATCAGGGAAATCCCCAAAGTCAAGTTCGCTCCATCTCAAGCCGCCTCCCTTGGCAGGTAGCGTTCGTGTTCCATTGGACTGCGGTATGCCAAACTTGAATGCAGACGCCCACCCGATTCCGTTTATTTCGACTTTTGAACTCGTTTTGCCATGAAATGCCAAGTTGAAAATTCTGCAATGAAGCCGCATTGAAGCGTCGGAAGATTTTCGAATATCGCGAACAGTGGACGGTTGTCAAGGCAACAGCAGCCGCCAATCAATGAACTGACGGCAACCCCGAATTTCTAGATCAGGTTCGAGGATTCTCACGCACTCAAGTCGACCGGCTTTACGTGCCCTAGCTGACGGTCATGTTTCCGAATGGTAGTGTTTGCCATGATAACCAACATGGGCGACAGCTCAGGCTGTCCGCGGCCTGAATCTACAGCAACTGACGAGCGAGGCAGCCAGCCGCCGGACTGCGGCTGTGCGCGTTTTGCCAAAACCGGCGCCTTTGGCGCCAATACGTTATAGATTGCACGAACGCAGGCTTCAAGGTCATGTTCGCTCACCTTTTTGTTCGCAATCAACACTCAAGCGAGCCGGCAAATCCAAAATCTTATTGGGCAGATGTGATTTCGCTTTCTTTCGCCCTGAATTCAATTCAATTTTTCAAGATTTTTTTACAGTGTAAAGCTCTCATTTAATTCGAAGTGCCATAATTTGCGAACTATAATTTTGTTTGCTTAGTGCAAAATTTAATGGAGGCAGGTGCGTAACTGACAACAATGTTGGCACATTGAAATTCAAGGGAATCTTGATCAAATCAGCTCAAGAGATAGTGTTCCGTTGATTTAAATTAGCCTCCTATGAAACGAGGGACTCCCATGAATTTATTATTGGAAGTACATTTCTTCAGTCGATTCGCTGCTTCCCTGAGTCTGGCAATTCTCATTTTCTTTGCCTCTGCAGCTCAAGCTGAGCGCTTGCTTGAATCAATTGAAATTCCAAAACGTTCACCTTTTGACAAGCCTGCTGAATCCCAACAAAACGTTGCAGAAGGAACAACTCAGGCTGCAGAGGAAACTCAAGCTGATGGCATATCGACTGACGTTAAAGAGTATCAAATTAGCAATAGAACAGTTCGTGAATACCGCATTGCCGGACAATTGCAATATATTGAAATAACCAATGAAGGCGCTCCGAGTTATGTTGTTGAGTATAGATATGGTACTAAGGATGACGGATTTTTCGGCTGGTCCGGAATTCGGATATCAAGTTGGTAATTCATTAGCTCATGTCGGAAATGGTTGGTGTATATGTTGGCAGTGACCTGACGCGTTACGGGTTTCCAAACGAGCATCCGTTCGGCTCTGACCGGCATGACGCTTTTTGGAATCACGCAGTTCACCTAGGTCTAGATCGGCAGGTCCAAACCCTGGACCCTCAAATCTGCAATGAGAGCGATTTAACTCTTTTTCACGATGAGAGTTATGTAAATACTCTCAAACGGAAGTCAGTTGACGGTTCTGGCTATTTGGATTACGGAGACACACCCGCCTTTAAAGGTGTCTATGAAGCCTCTGCCTATGTTGTTGGCAGCGGACTTGATGCGTTGCATCGCATTATGCGCGGTGAACACAAGAGAATCTTCATTCCGATTGCAGGCCTTCACCACGCCAATCGACAATCTGCTGCGGGTTTTTGCACGGTCAGCGATTTAGGGATTCTGATTCAGACTTTGCGCGAGCAGTATCAAATTCAGCGTATCGCTTATGTTGATATCGATGCTCATCACGGCGATGGCGTCTTTTATTCCTACCAGAGCGATCCGGACATCATCATCGGCGATATTCACGAAGACGGAAGATTTTTATATCCTGGTACTGGTTTTGCCTATGAAACGGGCACAGAAAGCGCTACTGGTACGAAAATAAACCTACCCGTGATGCCAGGAAGTGACGATGAAATATTTTTCAGTTCCTGGGGACGCCTAGAGGAGTTCATTCGCCAGTTCGACCCTGAATTCATACTGTTTCAAGCGGGTGTGGACAGCATCATCGGCGACCCGCTGACCCACATGGAATTTACGCCTAAAGCCCACGGGTACGCGGCCAAACGACTTTGCTTGTTGGCAGACGAGTATTGCGAAGGAAAAATTCTGGCGACGGGCGGTGGCGGTTATAACCGAACCAATATCGCTCATGGCTGGTGTGAGGTTGTCAAAGCAATGATTCAAGCCGGTTAAGTCCACCAACTTGACCGATTTGACGAGACTTACTCCACTGCTTTAACCCGCATGAGTAATTTACCCCTATTATGTGCACTGCAATTATGGAATAATTGAACTGAATTCAGTATTATTTCGCTGATAGCTGATTAATAAATTAATTGACAAAGGAGTGTTCAATATGAAACGCCGAGACTTTTTGAAAGCTGGTGCTGTTGCCGGCACCGCCGCAGCTGCAAGCACTATTGCTGCACCTGCTATTTCGCAAGGGATGAAGGAGTTTAAGCTGGTCATGTCATGGCCAAAAAATTTCCCTGGCTTGGGTACAGCAGCTGCTCGATTCGCCGCTCGAGTTGGAGCGATGTCGGATGGGAAAATGAATGTGAAGGTATTTGCCGGTGGCGAGCTGGTTCATCCGTTAAAGTGTCATGATGCAGTGCAGGAAGGGACCGCAGATATGTATCACTCAGCTGAGTATTACTATCAAGGCAAGGCACTGGGTTATTCGTTTTTTGCGTCTGTTCCGTTTGGTTTGATTCCAGCAGAAATCGATGCTTGGATCCACCATGGCGGTGGGCAGCAACTTTGGGATAAATTAGGTGCGGACTTCGGTGTGAAGCATTTCGCATGTGGTAATTCAGGTTCGCAAATGGGTGGTTGGTTCAAAGCGCCTGTCACGTCTCTAGAGGACTTCAAAGGTCTGAAGATGCGCATGCCTGGATTGGGTGGTCGAGTGATTGACGCACTTGGCGGTTCTTCCGTCACACTGGCCGGATCAGAAATTATGCCAGCGCTTGAAGCAGGGACCATTGATGCAACCGAGTGGGTCGGACCTTGGAACGACCTGGCTTTCGGATTCTACAAACTGGTTAAGTTTTATCATTATCCGGGATTCCATGAAACCGGTACGGTGCTGAGTTTTGGCATCAACAAAGGTGTTTGGGATGGTCTGAGTGCTTCCGAACAGGCAATCATCGAAAGTGCTGCAACCGCCGAAAACAACTTCGATTTGGCAGAATTCAATGCGAACAATGCAACTGCTCTCACAACCTTGTTGGATCAACATGGTGTAGAGTTGGTTGAGTTCTCAGACGATCTGTTCCGAGGAATGGGAGAAGCAGCACGGGACGTGCTTTCAACCGTTGGAAATACTGATGCGCAAACCAAAGAAATTTACGATAGCTTCATGGCTTTCCGCAAGGATGTGATCGGTTGGTCCAAGCTCTCTGATCAGTCCTACATGAACAAACGGGAACTGGTTGATTTTTATAGCTGATCAAACCACTGACAATCCATGAAAAATCCGCTTCCTTTTCGGAAGCGGATTTATTTTTACTGATCCCATCTGCGTCTGCAGTTGAAGTCGCGCGAATATAGATTTTCACAATCTGGGCCCATTCAATTCTATCCATTATGACAATGCCGAAGTGAAGTCGTGAACTTGGATTTTATTGGCCTATGGCATGCGTTAGAGCGATTGCCAATGTTATTTAGCTTGACTGTATTTGGACTTGTTGTCCTGACAGTTGTTTGCTTCTTTTGTATTCCTGTGCTTCTGTTATTCGGCTGTGAGCCGAAAGAAATCCTTCGCGATTTACGAGCGACACGTTCGGAAGCCGTAAATTACCAAGGCTGGCGACGCACTCTGGCAATCATTTCAGTTTGGCTCACTTTCAGCAATATCGTGCTGGGTCGGTTCAGTTCCTGGTTAGTTCTTTTTATGACATTGATGCAGTTTGTAGTTGTCATCATGCGCTACGTGTTTGCCTATGGATCAATTCAAATGCAGGAATCCATTTGGTACATGCATGGACTGCTGTTTATGCTGGGAGCAGGATACACTTTGGCTAAAGAAGGCCATGTCCGTCTTGATGTTTTTTATCGGGAAGCTTCTATCAGGACTAAAGCGTGGGTCAACTTAATCGGCTCTCTAGTTTTCTTACTGCCATTTTGCATCGCTAATTTTGATTTCGCTTGGTCTTTAGTCCTTAATTCATGGGCGGTGAGAGAAGGGTCAACAGAGACCGTGGGGTTACCTTACATTTACTTGTTCAAGACAGTGATTCTTGTGTTTTCCGTCATGTTGATTCTTGAGGGCATTTCACTTGCATTCAAGAGCATACTGCAGCTGGCAAGCCCAGAAAAAAGTCAATCTGCACCGGAGACTAGCTGACCGTGGAATTCTTAGCTTCACCTGAGTTTTTATGCGCAGCGCTGTTTGTTTCAGTTGTAGTCTTATTGCTGGCTGGGTTTCCTGTCGCATTTAGTCTGGCTGGAAGCTCCTTGATGTTTGCTTTCATCGCCGCTGGATTTGGTGTTTTTGACGTTTCCTACCTCACAGCTTTGCCACAGAGAATATTTTCCATCATGCGCAATGAAGTTCTGGTCGCAGTGCCTCTTTTTGTGTTTATGGGTGTTACTCTGGAGCGTTCAAAAATCGCGGAAGAACTGCTCGACAATATGGGCAAGCTGTTTGGCAGCATTCGAGGTGGACTTGGTTACTCGGTCTGTCTGGTGGGCGCCTTGCTTGCCGCGTCAACGGGCATTGTGGGAGCGACGGTGGTAACCATGGGCTTGCTTTCGCTGCCAACCATGATACGTCGAGGCTATAGTCCCCGCTTAGCTTGCGGATCAATTTGCGCCTCAGGAACATTGGGCCAAGTGATCCCGCCCTCAATTGTGCTGGTCTTGCTTGGCGATCAATTATCGACCGCGTTCCAGCAGGCACAATTTTCGATGGGAAATTTCTCACCCGATTCGGTGTCGGTCAATGACTTGTTTGCCGGAGCCTTGATTCCGGGGTTGGTGTTGGTCGGAATGTACATCCTCTATCAGATTATCGTCGCCATCTTTCGACCTGAAGCCAGTCCTGCGATACCCAAGGATGAAGTTGACAAAAACGCGACTGGTCTGTCTTTCTTTTGGACGATGATCTCCACATTATTCGCGCCATTGGCGCTGATCGTCGCGGTTCTAGGCTCTATTTTGGCTGGATTGGCATCACCGACAGAATCTGCCGCGATGGGAGGTGTCGGCGCACTGATGATGGCCGGTTACAGAGTTGCGCCAAAACGAGGTCGTTTGATCGTGATTGGCGTTCTGTGTTTGGTCGTGATGCTCGTCGTAACATCCTTATTTGATCTGCGAATGCAAAGAGATCAACTCACGACGGCGGAATGGGCCGCGGTTTTTGTTGCACTGGTTAGCGCAATCGGACTTGTCATCGGAATTTTTACGGCGATTTTTGCGGGTATATGGCACCCGTGCTGACAACGGAGAATCAATTCTTTCGCAAATCATGCAGCAAACGTTGCTGGTATCGGCAATGGTTTTTGTGATCCTGATCGGCGCTTCTATGTTTGCACTTGTATTTCGCGGCCTAAGCGGGGATGAGGTCGTTGAAAATGTGCTTCATAATCTTCCAGGCGGAACACTTACGGTATTGCTTTTGATCATGCTCGTTATGTTTCTCTTGGGATTTATTCTTGACTTTTTGGAGATCATTTTTATCGTTGTGCCAATTGTCGGGCCTATTTTGCTGCAGATGGAAGTGGCACCTGGGGTCCCCATGAGTCCTATCTGGCTAGGGGTAATGATGGCAGTCAATTTGCAAACATCGTTCTTGACGCCTCCTTTTGGCTTTTCGCTGTTTTATTTGCGAGGGGTTGCTCCGCCTTCAATTCGAACGGTAGACATTTACCGAGGTGTAATTCCGTTCGTCTGCATTCAATTGTTGATGTTGGTAGTGCTGTGGTTTTTCCCAATTTTGGCGACGTGGCTGCCTCACGCCATTTACGTTCGTTAATTTCACGAAGAATTCATTTAGCAAATGGAGCGAGTCCTATAGGTTGGTGCTGAGCAAGACTACGCTGGTCAATCGCAATGTGGCAATTTTGAGGTTGTTCGCTGAGCTTTGCCAAGCCATGGTTCGGAGTCATGGCGAGAGGTCGGTGTGCATGGCGACGAAGCCAGTTGGCCGATGCAGCTAACCGGCATTGTGCAAGGTGAGCATTGCCGCGGTTGGTTATGGAAATTCGTGAGTGAGGATTGCGTCAGTGTTCATATTGATCGGCGTCAATGTGCTGTAGTGCCGTATCTTTTGTTCGCCGACCGAAGTGGAGAAGAGTCGAGGCCGGTTCTGGTCTGCGACCGATACAGAGCGTATCAGAATTTGACTCGGGAAATGAGATACGAACTGGCACCCTATTGGGCGCATGCGTGCGAGTCGGGGCCAGCCAGGAACAGAAATGGGCCGCCAATAACATCGCCGAAATAACCGTTCTCACCTCCGCCAGCACGCCAGCACCGTTTGCAGACCCACTCCCGGAATGGCGGTCAAACCCACGCCGAAGGCCTGCAAAGTCTCAGCTGCAGCTGCGATTCGAGCCGGGCATTTCAAATCTTCTCGACCTACCTTCAAATTAGTATCTTAACGAATTTCTATACGAAATTTTGTATCAAGTCAACAGTCGATTCTGGGTATTGCAATTGCCATAACGCATGATTCAAGTAATCGTTGATTATTACCCCAAAATCTATATGACTTATGTAGGAGCAGAAGCAGTTCAATTATTTTCTACAGATTTCCAACCCTTTAACTCCAGCCATCTTGCTAAACAAGAGCAATTTGTGTCCGATGATACCGTTTCAAACGAATCCAATGAGTCCTTGCAGGCAAGTCGCTTAGTTGCGAGCCTTCGAGCATGTAGAAACGGATCTTGCCAATGATCTAGTTTCCCCAAATTGAAGTCACGAATTTTCTTAAGCTCAACAATAAACCCCTCCAGATTGGCTCGGTCTGGATTTCCATTTAATATATTTAATGGCAAAAATATTCTGAATGCATCAGATTCTGACATACAAATTTGTTCGTCTGGTATACCACAATGTTCAAGGAATAAAGTTTCCAAATTAATCATCGCTTTTTTATCGTCGCATGCTAACACGAGGATGGTCATGAGAAGCCAATCCTGAAATCTTACATGTTCCGGTTTCTGAAGTGTCGAGTCGTCCTCTTCCATTAACTCCTACAACATGGTATCTCCCGAGTCTATTGCGATTTTCAAGCCTTCATTGATTTTATCTGAGCTTCCTTCCATCAGTCCCTCTACCATATACAGGTCCGCCAATATCATTCGCTCAGGCTATGCCGATATCAGCATAGCTTGGACGAATGCGACATCCCCATGGCCAAGGTGCGGCAAAAAATCTCAGGCACCTATTGAAACGCCAATCTCGTACACGCCTACTGCCGAATCTCAAGCTACCTGCAGCCGATGTCACTGAAAGGCTATAGCTCGCTACCATGCAAATCGCCTTGAACGGCAATGCGATGGCAATGTTGGACCAATCGAATTAAAATCATATCCATCAACAGTTCCAACATCTCGCCTTTCCTCATTTAAGGGGGGGTAGTTACAAATCAGTGTAAATTTGCGCAGAAAATCACGCAGCTGAGCGAGTGGGAAGCCGCTCGGACGGAAGTTGTTTCAAGTGAGAATTTTGATAAATTACCCGTCATGATTGGCTGTGATCTAGGAGGTTTAGGTCGTGATTTTTTCTTGTCATTGTGTTACGATCATGCCCCTTGCGTAACTGCCGATTTCATGTTTTCGCGTGCTGCTACACAAAAAACCAGCCATAGTGAGCCAGTTTGTGATATCAAACTGAGTTCCGCCTGATTTGGATGCTGGGATAAGATCAACGCGATCTTGCTGATTCAAGTCAGTGTGACTTTCACAGAATTAAATGGATTTGCCCGTATAGCTCAGTAGGCCAGAGCAGTTGATTTGTAATCAATTGCTGTAATCGGTTCGGCCAATGTATTGATCCCTTAATTTGGTTTTTTAATAATGTGGGATCAATGAATATGAGAATCACGAAACAGGCCAGCAGTACGTTGTGACTTAGCGCACCCTGCCCTTTAGTCATAAGTTCATTCTTGACATAAAGATCTGAGCATTGGATTCTCATCCATGCCCTCAGCAGTGCTTCTGCGAACCGTATTCCACTGGTTTGACGGATATGACTTCTCCAGATTGGCGGACAACTGGGGCGCGAGTCAATCGTCAGTGACGATTGCAGCTGGACTTCAATCAAGATACAAAGTCTTGTACATCTGCCCTTGGTCTGCTCGGCCGAGCAGCACTTCAGCCATCTGTGTCATGATGGTCAGGCGCAGGTATCCTTCCCAGAGCTTCTGGTTGCCGGGCGGCGGATCATGCTTGCGGTTCTGATAGCCGGCGATGCTGGCCATGGTCACAATGGCACTGCCCAAATCTGTGGGCGGCGGCAACTTGTAGTGCGCAGCAAAATCCTGCAAACAGGCAATTTCAAGTTCCGAGAACATCACTTCCATGGGCAGTTCCGGCGTGTCCCGGCCCAGCAGCGTCATCACGGTCAAACGCCAGGCGATCACGGCATTGATGGTGATCGCTCGCTGCTGACGGCCTTCGGTGCGATGCGCCAGCAACTCCACTTTGCAGCCGGATTTCAACACCCGATGCCAGTCCTCGATGCGCCAGCGCAACCGATAGCGCTGGATCACCTGTTCGGCCTGCGCACGCGATTGGACCGGCAACGTCGTCAGCAACAACCAATGCAGCGGCTCCACCCCCTCAGGGGCCTGGATCTCTTTGACCTGCACCGCATGCATTCGCAGCGGCTGGCTGCCCCGAAACTTTTTCCTTTGCGGCGCTGGCAGCTGCACTTCACACCAGCGCAGCTCGGCCCGGGCCTGTCTTGCCGACTGCGCCGCACGCGCTTTTTGACTGCGACTGCCACGCCGTGCCGACTGCCGCTCCACCCGCAGGCTCAAGTGCGCCTGAGGTTGCATCGCATTCAGCTGGTCAAATAATTTCAACTCGCCCTTGCTCAGACTTCGGTTGTGCTGAGCCCGCACCAGCAATTCCACCTCGCGGCCGACCTCCGGCTGCGCAAACAATTCGAAAAAATCGGCCTCTCGATCCATCACCGACACCACCCGAACCTGTTGTAATTGCTGCGATAATTCGACACAGTGCCGCAAACCCCGAAGCCAACGCCCGGTCTTGGGCTTGTCCTCATTAGAAGTGTACTCCAGATGCGGCACGCCCAACGGCACGCCTTGCGCATCGAGCACCAGCACCGAATGCAGATGCATGCCCAAAGTGCCGCCAGAACCACGAGTGCGACCGATCGTGCCCAAGCCTTTGCAACCCCCGCGATTGGCAAAATTCAAGTCGGTGCCATCCTGCACACACAACACCTCGGGCTGCGACTGCATGCGCTCGAGCGTGCGACGCCGATGCACCGACAGCATGTTGTCCGCGCTCACTTCTGAATCCGCCGGCTGCTCGATCAGACGATAATGCCCCAACGCCGCCGCTCGGTCACCACCGGCCGCGGTCAGAAACGAAGCCGTCGGCTGCTTGGACTGAATCTTCACGCTTTTAACCAAACGCCGACTCAAACGCACGTCGCCCAAAGGTGCGCCGCCAAATTCCTGTTCCGCCCATTGTTCAATCTCCAAACCTTCGCCGCCGGCCCGGGGCTTGATGCCATACTTCCACACCCCCAGCAAAGCCCGCCAATCGCGTTTTAATTCATACACATACACTGCTTTCTTCGAGACCTTGGCACCGGCCTCGGCAAACCGTCCGCGACCCGCAGTCTGACCCAGATAATGCCAATTCGAAGCCTCGAACGAGACCCCATTGTAATCTTCACCGACAAAAGTTTCCACCACATACGGCCGATATCCATAGCGCTGTTTGAAATCCGCCGGCAACCGTCGCAGACACTGCCCCAAGACCTTCGAAGCCAGATTCTGGCACTCGACCGAGGGCCGAATCAGAAAACGACTCAGACACACCATCCGATGCAGATCACGGCCGCGCTGCTCGTCATCCCAGCCGATCCAGTCATCACGGCAAGCCAATCTCAAGGCTGCCGCCGAAAAGCCCAGCGCACCCAAATAACCATTCGCCGAATGCACCAGATAACGCAACTGCGCACCCGCATGGATGACCGCACCCAGCGGATGCTCCTCAGCCATCAACTCGTTCCACAGCCAACGCTGCTGATCGCTCGTGACCAACTGCAACTCCAAGCCCTGCACCTGATCCACCCGTGCCGGCACGGCCTCAGCCGCAGCCACCGGCTCGCCCAATCGGCGCACCCCAGCCAAGTTCCCAGTTCGCTTTGATCGCGGCAATGCAAGCTGCTGGCGCTGTTCCAAATGATTCAGCGCCTGCAGGCAACTGGCCAACTGCTCGTGCCCGCGGGCATCATAAAATCCAAACTTCTGACACACTCGCCGTGCGACCGCTGCACGCGTCGAAAACTGCTCCTCGGCCAACAGTCGCTGAAGGCTTGAAACACCTTCACTGGAGGTCAGAGTGCGATGGATCTGGTGCTGCCTGTACATGACACCATACTGTACAGACAATCAATTCAAATGTCAAGCTCCCTTTTCTGATAAAAGGGCAGAGCGCACCGACTTCGATTTTCGTTTATCTGTCAAATGAATTCCAACTTGGTTGCGTGAACATGGGATTACAGCGTTCATACTTGATTTAAGAAATTCGGTGTGGCTGAAATTCAGAGTCGTTAGATAGTCTGCCGCGGTGAGCCCTTTCCAGAATCATCCCACTCCCGTCTAAAATCCCCTAGTCACTTGGACCAAACGTTTTCTCAATTAGAGGTGAAGTCGTACAACTTCAATTTTTCAGAGGCCAACAATTTGGTTATTTCTGGAAGTTGACTAGTTGGAAAATTGCCTCTGGACAGTTCCTGCTCGATGAAATCAACAATCAGCGTTCTGGCACTGTCGAGAATCGAGAATTCAACCGGATGGGCAATCGAAGGGTTTGGATCGAGAATTTGCTCAAGGATAACTTTCTTTCGAGACTCCGGGATTGCATACCAAGCGGACGGAGTCATGAACCAATGATCACTCCCATGACACAGCCAACTTTCCATCTTCGCCAATACCGATGGTGAGGATTCGTCGTTGAAGTAAGATTCCAACACTTTCATGTGTTCCTTTGAGCTCCCAAGAATGATATGGGTCTTCTGCTCTTCAGGTATGATCGCCAGAATGCACAAGGCACGCTTTCGTGTGTCGCCTTGCATGTAGTTCAATACCCCCAAGCCGGAAAGACAGACAGGGAGGTGTTTGTCGAAGACTCCGACGATGAGCGCTGATTCGTTTGTGTAGTTCTGAATGTCGTCGAACAAATCCCGATACAGGTCCCTCAGAATGGGCAAGCTTTCCGACAAGGAATCGATCGTTTCGGCTCCGAGCCTCTCAATCTCATCGCTCTCAAACGTAATGTCAAACTTATCGATAGGCTTTGAATGGGGCGCCTTCCAGATCCGATTGATAAAAAATTCACGCCTAAGCTCCCGATACGCGTTCAACCTTGATTCAAACCTCTTCTTATAACGACGTGTTCGGAATATCTCGCGGCATAGTGTGCGGTACGTCTGAAGGAGATAATGCCGTTCCGACGACATTTTCTTCTTAGTTTCGAATTCAGCGAAAATGGCTTCATGGCGCTCGCAAAACCCCGGAAACGTGGATGCGTCACGAATTCCGATACGCTTCATATCAAGGCCGTTTTCCCCTAATCGCGGCGTCACAACATGTCCGTCCTCCGCGATAAGTTGGAGCGATGCGCTCATGGGTATGGAATGCGAGCGTGGAATACTATTCTCGGTACAGCCTTCGTACATACAGCGACCCGGTTGCGACCAAACATTTACCCATCTTTTTTGTTCTGTATAGAAGTTACGTAGCCTATCGGCCTCGGATGGATAAATTACGGTTTGATCACGTTCGAAGTCTCTTGCAGCACATTCGAATAAAATTTGAAAATTGCGCATTTCATTGCGTTCTTTTACCGACATGTCGGACGGCCACACAATTTCTATTACGTTGTTCTTGTTAGTCATGAATAAAGGCAATACCCCCGCACTACTTATAATTGCAAATGCGTCGAGTTCTAGCGTCTATGATTTTAACGTTGTTCTCGTCATCGCGGCGAGAACATAATTTTAGACTAATCTCCTCTCAGAATGGATATGCGTAGCAATTGATTTTCAGGATGACATTATTATGCATTTGGATTGATGGCAACGTTGCCATCAACTTCTTTCTTGCAGCAAGCACCTGAAGAAAAAGCGGACAACGGGGTGCTTCTCGATTTCACATCGCATTCTGCACGCCGTTGTCTTTCTTTGAATTCGATTATAGGAATTCCGAATTCAAAGCAAATAGACTAGCGAAACAGTGTACCCACTGTTTCGCTAGTCCTCTCTTTGCACGGATGAATAGTGATGCCTCGAAAAAATCATGCGCAGAAATCGAATACAGACTTAGCGATCTACGGCTGTGTTCGATTTCTGCGCATTGCGCTTGATGCCAGTTTCAAATTACATCAAGTGTATTCAGACTTCGTAAAACGAAGTCTGAATACGCAATCAACATATTTCCTTCAAGGAAGCTATGTTGATTGCGACCGAACGCACAGCACGTAAAAAGCACTCAAAATTCGAATTGAGGCTCGTTGCTTGTTTTACTGTGCCTTCGGTTTTGATCGAATCATGCCGAAACAAGCAAATTTTGTTTCGTATTGATTCGAAGTGCACATGCAATGCGGAGCATGTGTATGCATGCGTGCATGGTAACTTCGAGCAACAATCTTTTAACCGAATTCAAAGATTGTTGCTCTCTTTGCAGAAAGTGCAGCAGAAAAGAGAGTTTCAGAGAACACTCTTTCGGTGGTGCTGCACTGTCTGCAGCGTCATCGCTTGCCTATAGCGATGACAAATTTCGCCTGTCTTAGTTCTTGAAAAGGCTATGACAGGCAGTTCGGCAGAGGCAATCGAATTGCAGAAATGCATTTTGATAGGCTCTGAGACGCCCGATTACGGGCGTTTTTGGGCGGGAAATGCGCCAAAATGCGCTTCCGCCGCTGTGTGGTGTGCGCACACAGCGCGGAAGCGCTTGATATTGCAGTGTTTTCACATATAGGTGTGGAAAACACCTGCAACAAAATCGGGCTTGATTGGATTGCCAGTTGGATGTAAAGTATTTTTTCTAACTAGCCAAATCCGTGCAAAGCCGTGTGAGTACGGAACTCTCAATAGGGAGGCGGCATGGCAGTGATTCACGCCGAGCGTGGAAATGAACTGCCACTACGTTCCGTCCCTGAGGTGGACGGTTCGGGATTGTAAATCCGTCTGGATTAGCCCATGAATTGCGCATCAGCGCAATTTAGAAAATCACAGGTTGCTGTGGTTTCTTGCCTGCGTCACTCTTTTCTCGACGTGCATCAAATTGATGTTCTTGTCAATTTATTCTTTTCAAAAACAATGAATTAACGTTTATTATCTCTTCAATCTACAAGGTTATCTGCATTAGCCAGTCCTGCATTCTCAGGATTCAAATAAGATGCGTCTCAGCATCCGATACCGTCTAGCGAGCGGGTTATTGATCGTTACTTCGCTTATGCACTGATTGCGAGGCAGGTGGAGCAGTCCAGCCTGACGATGTTTTATTTTCATCAGCTAAATGGGCGATTCGGTACGTGTAATGCGTATCGCCGGGTACAGTGTACCTGCAACTTTTACATTCGCAGACTCATTCAAATTTTCGAAAATCTTGAATTCGAAGCGAGGGAATATCATGCCCAAATCCTTTCGACGCCGCGTGTTTCGCACACATCCACTCGATGAATACGAGGATCTCGTATTCGACTCCAGGGGAGCCGGATACTCCTATCAGTCCATTCAGAAAATGTTGCGGAGCAAAGGTCCGTCCGTCGATCGATCGACGGTGTTTCGCTACGTCCAATCGCACTATAGAACGACATGAATAAGACTATTGCTCGCTTTAATCGTTTCAATTCGTGAAAACAAGCGATTTACATCGTTAAAAGAGCGTTGGCTCTCAAAATTCCCAAAAGTATGCGAGAAGATGATGGACGAATTTATTCAACGGGCACCGCCGAGTGCTATCGGTCAGCTCTAACAACATTCTGTAACTGGATCCAGAAGGAAAAGTTGGGTGATTTGCGCGGTGTCAACGCAATGACTGTTGCTCGTTACCTGGAACATTGCCAGCCGCTCGTAGGGCAAAAGACTCTCGATTTAGACCGTCAGGCTGCACATTTTCTGCTACGGCAGAACTACGGACAAAAAGTCCAGTTGCCGCGAATACAGTCTACATGCAAACAAGGAAGACGACTCTCAGAGGAAAGCCGAGCATATTTTCCAGAGCAAGTCGAAATGATTGCTCGCAGTCTGCCCGCCAGCAGTTCGCTTGCGGTTCGAATCGCTCATGCAACTGGAGTGCGAGCGCGAGAACTGCTGACATTGCGCCGTGCGGAGCATGTGCCGGCGAGCACTCGGAGACTATGGTCAGAAGCGCGATTTTCGGGTCGTACAGGATTGCGATATACGGTTCGAGGCAAAGGAGGTCTAAGGCGTGAGGTTCTGATTCCTACCGCTTTGGCAAACGAGCTGGAGCAGCGTCGCTTGAGCCGAATTCATCGCGTCAAAGACCGAGGGACTGTCTATTGGACAGAATACAAGTTAGCAGGCGGGTCGTACTTATCCAGGCTGTTCAGCAGGAAAAGCAAGGAATTATTGGATTGGTCTGGGGCTGCATGGGCTGAGACACGGCTATGCACAAGAACGGATGGTCGAACTTACGCGAATCGGATTTTCAAGAAAAGACCGGCTGTTAATCATCAGTCAGGAACTGGGCCATTTCCGACCGGAGATTGTAACGACTTACTTGCGCTGATGTTCATATCTTTTTGGGAAGACTGACAGCAATTTCACCGAACCCGCGCAAGAATTCCAATCTCACAGTTGTCCATTATCTTTCGGACGCTCTGGCGTCCTTTCTTGGTAACTGCCGACCGATGTTCACCAGGGGGCAGGGTCAGCCGAAACACCAGTGCTTCGTCACCAGGTTGCATCTTGACAATTACTCTATTTACTGCAGGTGCCTTGCAATTTAACACTTTGGCCAACGCTATCGCAGTCTCGCGATAGCCGATGGTCGAGACAATACGACCTTCGTTGATCCAGTTCTGTGCTTCTTGCGTTGAAATCAAATGGTACTTGAATGTACCTTCTGTTGTAATGACAGCAGAATTCAAAAGGTATTTCATTTTTGTACACGTGATTGTTTGAATGGCGTTGAAATCCAAACTGCCGCTACCCCTGAAAGGGTAACGGCAGTCCAAGCAGGCGTTGTGCTCTGCTGCTTGCGCAAGTTCATGGAAAGCAAGTCGCGTCCCCTCCACATGGCCTTTCTTGGGGCACAGCGGCTTATTGTGGAAACCCGGTGCCTCGCACTTGCGGAATCCCTGCTGCTCTTTCTTGCACTCTCAAACTCTCAGCTTTGACTGCACCATTCATTGTCGGGACCTGAATGGCGCCCCTTATTTGTGTCTTAGGGTTGACTTCGGCGTTCGCATGATTCGCATATTCATGACGCCCGACCGGCTCTGTTCCCCAGGGTTGCGATCCCTAGGTAAGACATAAACCCACTTTACGAGGGGTTACCTGTTGTAAAGTGTGCTGCAGCTCATGTCCCCTGCCAAAGTCTTAAAAGACTTCGGTTCGAGTTAAGTCCCAGTCCACCACACCCTCTTCTCTCAGTGTGGATTTAATAGCCCACAACAAAATTGTGGGATCATACATCCATGGTTGTTTCATGGAAATATGAGTTTGTGCGACTTTCGCCGCGAAGACCGCCATCCGGCGGTTTTTTGTTTCGTCGCGAACTGCGGCGAATCAGCGAATCCTAGCGGGTCCGCTGCGGATCCCTCCACTTAAGGCAGGGAGCTTTTTTTGCCGCTTAGGGCAGGATTTTGAGTAAAGCGACAAGAATACCACCAACAACAACCATCGTCCAGCGAAGGTTGTTGAACTTGCTTTCTAACAAAATCCGGTGGGAGTCGATATCCAATTTAATCTCAGCTATATCCGATTTAAGCTCAGCTACATCCGATTTAAGCTCGGTTCTAAGCGAATTGATATCCGATATCGTACTGATTCGCAGTGCTTCGATGTCCGATTTAAGCTCGGTTCTAAGCGAACTGATATCCGCTTTCGTGCTGATTCGCAGTGCTTCGATGTCCGCTTTCGTGCTGATTCGCAGTGCTTCGATGTCCGCTTTCGTTGCAAGATCTTCACGCTGAGAGACGACTACATTCGCAATCGCTTCTGCTTGAACTGGTTCGACCCCTGCATCTTTCAGCACTTGTGCGGTGCCGATTACTTCGATGTTATTCATCTAATTGACCTCCTTTAGTCAGATTATCTCCGGAGGTACTTCACCCTTCTCGGGTTTAATTGCCCGGGAAGGTTGATGTGAAACCGCAGTTATGTCCGCGGCTTTTGAATGACGCCGAAGCGTCATTTATAGGTGGTCCTGCGACCGCCTCCGCCGACGCCTCCACCTCAGGGAAGTGCCGTAGCGCCAGTTCATCGCCGCCTTGGAGGCTCACTAGCATGCCGCCGCTCCTGCTGGAGCGCCCCGCACTCTAACGGCTTCATGCGGATTTCATAAGTGATTCAATTATGATGGTACGGCGATTCTTTTTCAAGCTTTGTCTGACCTTTGCATCGGCTGCTGCTAGACACCTGTAAAGAGGTTGGCGATGCTGACACCAAAAGGCTGAGCGCGGCGCGTTTCGAAAAGGTCAGCTCGAAATACACCAAGATCCTCGATATAGGTAAAACTGAACTGCCCCCGCGCCCGCCGTGTAAAGGCAAAAGAGATCGCATACCCAAAAGCGAGGGAGAAAAAGTTCACGAGGCTTTCGTCAACTACAAAAATGAAATCCTGTGCTTTGCCAAGCGTAGCGACGTGCCGTTCAGCAACAATCTAGACTATGCCGACAATTATGCTATGCCGACAATGCGCTCCAAAGGATTGATTTCATTGGAGCGCACTGTGCAGTTTGTCGGCATAGTTACGTCACTTCAAGGAATGCCTGCAGTCCATCTGCAGGCTGATAAACCCCCTTCGGCACATCATGCGGACGGGTTCGATCCATCACCTCTTTCTTAATCTGCAGGTCTGCGTGCAGATATCGTTGCGTGGTTTCAACCGATTCATGCCCGAACCACAGGGCAATGATCGTGCAGCGCAGCCATCGCGAAGCAATTCCATTGCCGCTCAATGCCGATTATGTCGTGCACGACATAATCGGCATTATCTCGGGTACATTTTTATCTCGTGCAAATATAGATTAGTTCTGTTTTTCAAATAAATAAGGATCAGTAACACGACATAATCGAGCTCCAATCAACATCATTCAAATGAGGAAAGGAGTTCAAAATGAAACATTCCACCAACAATCTGATTGTTCGCCCACAATGGCTGGAAGGTCCCTTGGCGGCTTGGCTTGATCCGTTCGCAGACTGGCTGAGTGCGATGGGCTACGCTTGGCGCACGATTCTCAGAAAGGTTCTGCTGGTTTCCCATTTCAGCCAATGGCTTGAGCAGGAAACAATCGCCCCCGCCGGCATCAATCCGGATCGATGGGATCAATACCTGCAGTATCGGTGGCAGCGATTGCGGCCACATGCAGGCGACCGGCACACGCTACGTCAATTTACGGATTTTCTGCAGCGAAAGGGCGAGCTTTCGTTTGGGGAGAAACCTGAAGCCCCAATGACAGATGTCGGACTTTGTGTGCAATCCTATGAACACTACTTGCGACAGGTGCGTGGTCTGGCACCGATGACGACAGCGAGATATCTGCCCATTGTTCGGAGTTTTTTACGGCGCCGATTCGCCTTGGGAACGGTGACGTTTTCACGCCTTCGTGCCGGCGACATTGTGGAGTTTGTTCAGCACATGGCATCGGGTTTGCATCCGAAGGGTGCGAAGATGGTGTCCGCGGCACTGAGGTCCTTTCTCCGATACACCTGTCACCTAGGCGAGACCGGTCCGGAATTGGTCGCTGCCGTTCCCGCAGTCGCCAGCTGGTCAATGCTGAACATACCGAAAGGGATTGCCGCCGATCAAGTTGACAAGTTGCTGGACAGCATCAATCGCAACAGTGCTACCGGCAAACGCGACTACGCCATCGTGCTGCTGCTGGCACGGCTGGGGTTGCGAGCGAACGAGATCCGACTGCTTGAGCTGGATCACATTGACTGGATCAATGGCACATTTCGAATGCGAACGAAGGGTGCGAAGTGCAGGACTTTCCCGCTGTCCCGAGAGGTTGGCGAGGCAATTGCCGATTACCTGCGTCACGGGCGTCCGGCGTGTGCAAACCGGTGCGTTTTCCTGCGCACTCGGGCCCCAATTGCTGGATTTCTCAGCTCTGACGGGATATGCAGCATCGTTCGGCGCGCGATCAAGCGCGCCGGTGTGGTTGCACCGACCTTCGGCACACACCAGTTTCGTCATTAGTCTTACCCCGATATGGTAGAGACATTAGTGTTTGAGAGTTTGCTTCCGCACTTGGCGAGGCATGTTTCGTGTTCAACACAATAGTGCCTCCTTTCAGATGAAAACAGAAAGGAATACACTATTTCATGACAATGAAGAAGACTTTGTTGGTTCTGCTATCTCGTCATTGCACAGCTCAATGCGTTGAACAGCATGATTCTGTGTTAATCACCTCGAATCGATGAAATGCTCTGAAGCAGTCTTCATCGCGGAGCTGCGATTGATGCGCGATCAGGTTGGGTTGCTGGTTCGTCGCAATGGCTCTCGGCTTCGCAAGGTGATCGATGATGCTGCTGGCACTTTGGATTTGCGCACGCATGTTGAAGCCCTGCCAAAGGTGACGACACGCAAAGTGAAGATTGCGGCGCAAAGTGGCAAGCGGGAGCAGAGGGTGCGTACCGCGAGCGTGGCGCTGCGCATTGCAAAGGTTCAGCTGAAAGCGCCGGGCAAACGTACCGACACTTTGCCGGTCATTGTGGTGTCGGTGCTCGAAGAACGCCCACCGGCGCGTGTGAAAGAGCCGCTGAATTGGTTATTGCTGTGCTCCGAAGGTGAGGCCGATGCAGCCAATGCGATTCGCATTTGCCAGTGGTACGAGTCGCGTTGGGGGATCAAGGAGTATTTTCGGGTTCTGAAAAGTGGTTTTCGGGTGGAAAAGCGCAAATTCGATGATGTCGAGGACCTGCTTAAGTGCCTGGCGTTTGATACGATCACAGCGTGGCGGGTGTTTGACCTTCAGCGACAGGCAAAATACGAACCGCAACGGCTGGCAGCAGAAATTGTGGACGCCGATGAACTGGAAGTGCGACAGGTGCTGCTCCATCAAATAGACCGTCGCAGTCCGATTCGGCCGCCACCGCAGATGACCATTTTAGATTTTGTGGTCGGTCTGGGCAAGCTGGCTGGATTCAAACCGAGCAAAAGACAAGCGGTGCCGGGCACTGCAATTTTATGGAAAGCAACGAAAAAACTGATGATCTCGATACAAGCAATCAACTCCTACAAAGCGATTATGCAGATTGATGTCAATGAGGACAACCAAAACACTTTTTCAAGTGTGAGGTAGTGATAGATCATAGAATGAATTAATCATAGGCTCAATGAGTGATTCGTGCCTAGGTTGCAGTTGGATGACTTGAGCATGAGAAATGACGATGAATGCATCGATTTGGCAAGCCAATTTTCGACAAGTAAACCTCAACAACTCGAGTTACCTAAGCATCGATCACAAAAGTCTTCCGAATAGTTCAGAAAAATAGCATTCGCTATGCTGTTTTGTATCTAGGAAGTTATCTGTTTCACTAATTTTGAAAACAGCTTTAGGAAACCAAATTTTTGAAATTCGCGAGGATTAAAAGAGAGGAGCGTGGGTGGCAACCAGCGCAATCTGAATTTCTCGAATCAGTTTACTTGTTTCAATTCCTATAAGATCAAGTTGAGCGATATTCCGAATTCTAGTTTGTAATCGAGTCACTTCCGCGGGAGGCAGCAGAACTCGAAACATATCGCATGAATCCAACAGATTGAACATGACGACTTCTCTTGGGTCCGGCAATTCGTCGCTATAAAGAACATTCATCAACCGCAATTTGGCGTTGTGTTCTACCGACCCGTCAAGAGTAGGATAAATTTTGTTTTTGAACACCCAAAGCAGTCGTTTCTCAGTTTCCCCAAGAATCTTGCGTTCAACCAGTCGGTTGAACCCCAATTTGACTAGTTCCTCACCATCATCCGCAATATCGTTGAGCCAATACTTGACTTCCTTTTGGGCATCGGTAGCAGACACTTGCTGCAGATAACGATCCAATATGGGGTCACCAATTGGGTTGTTATCTATGACGGTAAAAGAATCGAGTCCACAGTCGACTCGATTGTTGATTGCCAGTTCCATTAGCACTGCACCTGCAAGCGCTATATGCAGTGTAAAGTTGGGAACTGGTCGCAAGGTTCCCTTGTCTTCATGGAGTAAGAGTAAAAGGACCTCTTCGACTAACGTAATATCAGTTTTTGGCACAACTATCCGAGACTGGTGAATGTTAAGCTAATTTTAAGTTTGTTTAAATAGAATTGCAAATTAGTCGACTGACGAATATAGTAAAGCTGCGTTCTAAATTAGTCCCTTTGTTTCACATTGTTGGGGGAGGAGTTTCAAACTGGTGACTTCAAGAAAAGCGGATAGCCAGAAATTCAAAAGAGGCACAATCTCCAAAATTGACGGAGTAAAGTGCATATTTATTGATGGGTACTGGATTCGTTACTATAAGCCGCCGGCAGAATCTTGGGAAGCGAAGAAAAATCTGATTGCAGGACTGACACGTCGAACGTTTCATCACACCGAACGAGGAATCAACACACCCGGGGGAAACCTCGAACTTGCTCGATACCACTACGAAAATACGACCGTAGCCGAAGAAAAAAGAGTTGCAGCTGCAATGTTGGCTGGAGCTTTGTTTAACCGTGCTACGGATATTTTTACTACGATTGCAGATCTGGAAGATATTGGAGTACACATCGACCCTGGAAATGAATTGCTTCAGGAATGCAGTGAGTGTTTGGAAGAAGCAATGGAACTCGGAAAGTCGGTTCGACATATTAGCGGCAACGAAGGAATAAACGAGTTATGGGGTGAACCGCTCAAAGCGTTTACCATGTCTGGATACGACTTCTATATAAGTCGCTACGTAAAGATCAGTTTGACCATGCGAGATATGGATCGAATCAATGTGGTTCTAAAAGAGACCTTGAAGCCTTTCAGGGAATTTGATCCTGTTATTTCAGCGATGTTCAAGTTCTCCCGGTATGCAAAGAGAAACTGTGAAACCATGAAAAGAGATCCGTTGTATTTTAAGGTTTGGCCTAAATTTGTGACACGGTCCGATCGTGTCTCGCAACTGGTGGAAGAAATCAAGCACGATGACTCTCTTAATACCAAACCCTTCATTATTGAGGCTTGTGAGCTGGTCTTAGAATGCCGTGAGCTGATTACCTATATTTCTGCCGCGCGAGTGCCAATGACTAAACTTACAAATCGGTTTTTTGACACTTGCAACGCGTTTCAACAAAAAATTAAATCCGCTTAGGAGATAAAGTCATGTCTTGGAATCGAGAGCGAAAGGAGGCTATTTGTTCGACTGTCGACAATATTCGCAAAATTGAAAATGAGTACGGTGTTACAAAATCTGGACTGAACGAAATACTTGGACAGTTGCAAAAGCTGGCCACTCACGTCGAATGGTTCAGTGAAGACGAATTCCCAGCCCCTGACTTTGATATAGCAGAATCCTCGTATGTCTATCGCATTTCTGAAGATCCGAATGACCATAGATTTGCGCTGTATGTGCAATCGGCAAGAGCGCCAACCAGCACTCCGCCACACAATCACGATACGTGGGCTGTGATCGCGGGAATCAACGGCAACGAGCTGAATCGATTCTATCGAGAAACAGAAGAAGGAGTTGAAGTCGTGGGATCACATGTCGTTCAAGCTGGAACCGGTGTGACATTGCTTCCCGATGATTTGCATTCCATTCACATTACAGACGAAGGTTGCGTAATCAATTTTCATATGTACGGACTGGGGCTTGAATATCTCACGGAGCGGCAGTATTTCGACCGTAAATCTGGAGAATGGAAGATATTCGCGCGCTGCGACAACATCATTGATGCTCGACATATATTGCAATGAGAAAGCAAGTTACTGCAGTTGAGCTGAAACATCTCATTCTTGACGGAGAAGAACTTGCTATTTTGGATGTTCGGGAGGAAGGCAATTATTTCGATTGTCATTTGCTTTGGGCGTCCAATGTTCCTCTTAGCTGGCTGGAACTTCGTATCAGCAATTTAGTTCCAAGACGGTCAACGCCCATTGTTGTATATGACGGCGGTCCGGCAAACAAGGAAACAGCTGCTAGACGAGCGCAGGCTCGTTTGGGGGCGCTCGGATATTTCGATGTTCGAGTGCTCATTGCAGGTACCGCAGGCTGGAAGGAGGCAGGATTTGAATTATTTTCTGGCTTGAATGTGCCAAGTAAAACCTTCGGGGAATATTTGCTTCAAAATCGGAAACCTCCAGAAATTTTGGCGAAAGATTTAGATCAACTCTTGTGCAGTTCGGACAATCTTGTAGTGTTGGACAGCCGACCGATGGATGAATATAAGAAAATGAGCGTCCCTACAGCGATCAATGTCCCTGGAGCGGAACTCGTATACCGGGTATTTGAAATTGTTGATCATCCCGAAACGAATGTGGTTGTCAATTGTGCGGGCAGAACTCGAAGTATTGTTGGTGCAATGTCACTGATCAATGCGCAGATACCCAATCCTGTCATGTTGCTGAAGGACGGCACTATGGGGTGGCATTTGGCAGGTTTGAAATTGGATCATGACAAATCACGTGTTGCGCCAGCGCCATCTGAGCGCAACCTTAAAAAATCAGTGGCGGCTGCGAATCGTGTCGCAACTCGTTTTGGTGTTTCATTGATCGATATTGAAACTCTCAGGCGATGGCAAAGTGACAGCCAAAAGACACTCTACCAATTTGATGTTCGCACCAAAGAAGAATATCTTGCAGGGCATATGCCTGGTTCGCGTCATGTCGCAGGGGGACAGTTAGTACAGACTACAGACGAACACATTGCAGTTCAGAACTCTCGCATTGTTCTGATTGACGACAAGCAAGTACGAGCCATTATGACGGCATCGTGGTTACTGCAGATGGGACACAGGAATGTTTACGTCTTGAATGCGTCTCTGGTGGGTATGGACTTGGAAACAGGGGAACGCGGATCAGAAGTTGTCGGACTTAAACGACGCGAAACCATAAAATGCGGGGAATTGCATGCGGTTATGCAATCCGGGGAGCCAATGTTATTGGTGGATTTGTCACTTAGCGCTAATTTTGAAGACGGTCATATAGAAGGCGCGCATTGGTGCATTCGCCAGAGACTCGAATCAGCTTTAGTGCTGTGTCAGCCGATTGGTCTTTTGGTCCTGACTTCAGAAGATGGTGTATTGGCGCATCTAGCAGCACAGGATCTTATAGATTCAGGGTCGAAATATTTAATTCGAGTGCTCGAAGGCGGCAATGCAGCTTGGCGTGCAGATGGGTTTTCGATGGTCGGAGGAATGGAGAATCAACTGTCGAACGTAGATGATCATTGGGAACGTCCCTATGACAGAGAGATTGGTCAGGAAGAACGCATGGAAAAATATCTCACATGGGAGGTTCAGTTAATGGATCAAGCGATTCGAGATGGAACGACTCACTTCCGCTGCTGATCGCGTGCCATTGTTTTAAGGGTCGATATCAACGCCTCTCAAAGTTTCTTTGACAACGTGTCTAACCACGTTGAAAAGCGCAAGTTCGTTTGAATGACCTTCAGCGATCGTTTTATCGTAGATTTCCAATTGCTGATGTGCGCTGGTGCCTTGTTCCAAAATATTCTGAATATGGGTTAATTCATCGACACATCCGAAATATTCCGCATCTTCATATACAAGCTCAATCAGCTCATCCATCAACTCAGCTGTATCAACAATTTCTCCTCTGCCAAAATCGATCAGTCCTTTGTCCGTACCATAGCGTTGAGCTCGCCACCGATTTTCTTGCACTAAGAATGACGAATACTCTCGCCAACGCTGATTGTTCTTCCGTAGTCTGCTGAGCATTCGCATCCAGCATCGATAGGCGGATGCGATAGCAATGGCGTCATCTAAATTGGTGCATAAATCTGTAAGACGCATTTCAAGAGTTGGGAATTTCCAACTCGGACGAAGATCCCACCAGATTTTGGTTGGATCTTCGATAATCTCCAAGTCAACGAGAACATCAACGTGTTTCATGTAATCGTTAAAACTTTGGAAGTGCGGCGGAAGCCCAGTTCTGGGCAGCTGGTCAAATACTGAAACTCGATGTGATTTGTAGCCTGTTTTCTCGCCTCGCCAAAACGGCGAAGATGTGCTCAATGATAGAAAGTGCGGAAGCAAGTAGGTGGTTTGGTTCATGTAATCGATTCGAAGTTCATCGTCGGGAATTCCCACATGAACATGCATGCCGCTGATATACATGCTTGCCACTACCCGCTGTAATTGGTGAACAAGATCTATGTATCGTTGATCTTCCGTGATGAGAGTGTAACCAAACGAAATCGGATGTGTTGAGCAAGCCATGATGAGACAATCATATTTGCGCGCAATCTCAGCCACAGTACCACGTAGACGTACCAGTTCATCGCGCGCTTCCTGCAATGAGTGACACACATTTGTGCCGATTTCGATTTGGCACTGCAGCAGTTCTTTTTTAACTTGCTCACCCAGTGCTTCGTAGCATTCATTCATCATGCCAGGCGGCATTTGGGATACCAGGTTCAAGGTTCCGATATCGACTACGAGATATTCTTCTTCAATTCCAATCGTAAAGTCAGGTCGTGCTGTCATCAATGGGATCCTCTCTATATGCCTACTAAATATTATTCAGTTTTTTAATCGCTTAACCCAAGCCTTGATTTTGGAAGTCAGTCTCTTTGCGGAGTAAAATCATTCAGCTTCAGCCGCCTGTTTTGCTGTTCCATCACCAAGTCTTTTTCAGAGTGAACATCGGTTACCTACTTGAAATTTATAGCACTAATTGTCGGAGTTTCTTCGGCAAATATGAACTGTGTGCCAAAAGCATCAGTTTTAATGGCTTTATAAACAATCACGCCAAAGAAAAGATTTATCAGAAAGTGTTGGAATCAAGATGTCGAAACTTCAAATTTCTCTGCCGGACCTGTGGAAATTCCGAGATCAGAACATTCATTATCGTGCTGTAAGAGTAAAATATGTGAACAGCTGACGACTGTGTGAGCTGCAGTTTTCGGTCTTCATTCCACCTTGTTCGAATCAAGTAAGAGAAAAATATGACGGATGATTTTCGCAGTGACACCGTAACCCAACCGACGAAAGCTATGCGACAAGCCATGTATGATGCGCAAGTCGGAGATGACGTCTACGGTGAAGACCCGACTGTCAATCGCTTGCAAGCCGTGATGGCAGAACGTTTTGGCATGGAATCTGGATTGTTTGTAACCAGTGGCACACAAGCCAACTTGCTCTCATTGCTTGCTCACTGTGAGCGCGGTGATGAATATATCGTCGGGCAGGTCGCCCATACCTACAAATATGAAGGTGGTGGGGGTGCGGTGCTCGGCAGCATTCAGCCACAGCCACTTGATTTTTGCGAAGACGGAACCATCGATCTGGATCTCGCTCGTCGGATGATTAAACCCGATGATGATCATTTTGCCAATACGCGATTGTTTTGCCTTGAAAATACTCAATCAGGTCGTGCATTACCCATGAAGTACTTGGATGAGGCATTGAGTTTTGTGAGATCTTCCGGTCTTGCCTGTCACTTAGATGGCGCACGGGTGTTCAACGCTGCGATATTTCATGATGTAGACGTTTCCGCCATCACGAAGAATTTTGACACCGTATCGTGTTGTTTTTCCAAGGGATTAGGAGCTCCACTTGGGTCTGTTGTCTGTGGTGATCGAGAAACCGTGCGCAATGCGCAACGCTGGCGAAAACTAGTCGGTGGTGGAATGCGACAGGCAGGCGTCGTTGCAGCAGCTGCACTCTATGCAGTCAACCATCATGTAGAACGATTGGCGGATGATCACGAAAACGCAAAATGGATTGCAGGGCAATTGCTAAAAATCGAAGGGGTTCAAGTCGTTTTTCATCCATCACAGACCAATATGGTTTTTGTTTACATAGAAGAGGACAAAGTCAATGAATTAGTTCGTTTTTTGTCAGCTCGCGGCATCGTGATCAGTGGCGGGACTCCCATTCGGCTAGTAACTCACTTGGATGTAGACCAGGCAGCCGCGAAGCGCTTAGTCAATAGCTTTAAAGATTTTTTTCAAGATTTTTGAAGTGCCGTAAACGCAGGCAAAATTGGTACAAATAAGACTCCAGTTCCTGCAATATGTCAAGGGAGAAAATAAAAATTTGAGATCTTTCGCTCTTATGTGATTTTTGAGAATTTGATGTCATCCCAAAATCTGAAAAGTGTCGATAATGAAAACCAACTTTCTCGACTTGATTAGCCTTTCTCATCGCTAACTTTTCGCTCTTCCAACTGAATCTGCGACCACACATAAAATTTCGAACATAATCGTTGCTCCAACGAGTGCCGTATTGCCGCTCGGGTCAAAAGGTGGCGCAACTTCAACGACATCACCACCCACCAGTTTTAGCCCTTGCAAAGACCGAATCATGAATAATGCTTCAAGTGTCGAAAAGCCTCCTACTTCAGGAGTGCCAGTACCAGGTGCATACACTGGATCAAGGCCGTCTACATCAAAACTGATATAAGTCGGTCCATCACCAACGATATCCCATGCTTCTTCCATGATTGACTTCCAGCCCCGATCTTCAAATTCCTCCATATACACAACTCGCATTCCAGCATCGTGACTGAATTTCCAGACATCAAGATCGTTTAAGGAACCACGAATACCGATTTGAATAGTTCGTTTTGGATCTAGCAGACCTTCTTCTACTGCTCTTCGAAAAGGAGCGCCATGATGAAATTTGGAACCGAGATAATCATCTCCCGTGTCACAGTGCGCATCAAAATGCACCATTCCTACGGGTCGATGTTTGGCTATGGCGCGAAAGATCGGCAAAGTGATGGAGTGATCGCCTCCAGCTGAAACTGGGACAATATTATTTTCATGTACAGCTCTGTAGAAATCCTCAATCTCATCCAGGCTTTCTTCAAGATGAAATGGTTTTTGTATCCAAGCATCACCGAGGTCGGCAATGCGACAGCAGTCATACGGGCAGATGCCAGAAGATTGATTTTTGCGTCGCATCAAACTTGACTGGTTGCGAATCTCCCTTGGACCATGTCTGGCACCTGTTCGATTTGTGACGCCGCCATCGAAAGGAACTCCAATGAGACCTATATCGACATCAGACCAACGCTCTGCCTGGGGCGCTCGCATAAAGCTGGGAATGCCAGTGTAACGAGGCCGTTGGATCGGGTCGTTGAATTCTTTGTATTCGTACATGATTCAGTTCTCCAAGATTATTTCATTCTGTTCTTAGGTCGTCGTTTGACAAATCTGCTAGTTGTAATAGAAAATTTTAATATTGCCTCTACGTTTGCATAAGCCGGATTGGACTGGTGACGCGATAGACGGTGAACAGCGATGGTGTATTGCCTTCGGCACCGCACCCATATTTGTCGGACTTCAAATCGTCGATGTACGCATCATCGAACGGGCAGTTCGCTAGCTCACACCCGAGCCGTTTGAACAGTCGCAAGGCGTAATTGTATCCTTTATATTGACTTATCAAGTATATGGCAGCAAAAGACGGCGACAATGTCAATTTAGTCCGCTCAGTTAATTCTACAAATACCGGTACTCCAGTAAAGCCGATTGTCCGGTGATGTCGATAATTCGGATCATGCATTCGCGCCCCGCGTTATCCGTCAAGCGTAACTCCTCTCCGTAGAAAAAACTGACTGGCTGTTGTTGGCCTTCATTAATGGCGATGTTTGCTGTGTAGAGGTATGTACGATCTAGGGTATCTCGTATGGGATTCAGACGCCCCTTAAGACCCGGAATATAACCCGTTCCTCTTGGGATAATGATTGCACCACCGCTAGGCAATTCCTTAAGATTCACTGTTAGTGACCCATCTTTCGGAATCCACTCTTGCACGCGATGCGCTTTGTATCCGGGTGCGGCGACGAACACTTTCATCGGCAGCTCTGTTGTGTACAACTCGACTCGGCCCAAGCCATCGTGTTCGGTAGCAGTCTCCTTCCAAGTTTTGTTTGGGTAGAGGATTAACAATTTAACGTCGGAGCAAGGCTGACCTTCTGCCAAAACTTTGATAGTCACAGAATCCGGGTTGTTCTGAAGCGAAGCAGCGGGAATGATCAAGGCGACTTCCCATCCGTCAATTACGCTGTAAGTTGGGTTTTCCCCGCAAAGTTCACGGGTCGTGCGCTGAATGATGCGAACTCCATCGCCTCGTCGTTCCATAAAGTAAAGCCGATCTTCAGACCCAGCAACTTTGCCCGCTTTCATATACCCTAAATTCGACGCGAGTGTTTCGTTACGGGTCGCTTGGGATACAGGCATAGCATCGACAGTCATTTGGTTGGGCAGCTCACCGGGAGATCGAATTTCAAGACGGTCTTTGAACATAGACAAGCGAATGGCACTAGTTTGAATTGAGTAATCTCGGTGTACCACAGCATTCACAATCGCCTCAAAAACCGCTTTATTGCTGTACTGGGGCATATCCACGCGCGCAGGTGTCTTGCGAGCGGCAACTTTCATGTTGCGTTTGACAAACGCGGCTGCTTTGTCAATTTGACTGTCAAGCGGACCGGTGATTTCCTGTGCATCCAGCTGGTCCGATGATTGATCGCTTTGGCTGTAACAAGTTCCCCTGATCACAGCTTGAGGCAACCACTGTTCCGGGTTGTGCGTACACAATAAGATGCCCGCAACCGTCGCTCGTACTTGCTCGAATTCATCCAGAGCAAGCAGTCCGAGCTGTCTTAGCGCGGTCTTTGGTGTAGCGGCCCCTTCGACACTTAACAACGGTTTCCACAGGTCTTTCGCTAAAGTCTGAAATCCTGTTTCTGGAACGAGCTGTTTATCGAACCGCAAGTAACGCGCTTGCGCTCGCCTCTGTGACAGGCGTAACCGCTCGTCAGTCGTCAACAGTCTCTTTGTGCTGCCAACGTTTATAAAATATCCCCCCGGACTGTAATACAGGCTGTCACCCGAAGGTACTTCAACGAGCAGAAACGGCTTGTTGTGATCCAGCTCTCGGCGGTAAATGAACGGGCGGACGGCCGGACTGATGATGTGCGTGCATATTTCGACGAGAAGACGCTCCAGCTCATCCATTTGCCTGCGGGACATACCCTGCACCCTGCCCGCATCCGTTACACCGAAGAGTAAAACCCCGCCGTTCAAATTTGCAAATGCAGCGATCTCATCGGCCCATTCTTCGCGCTTTGGGCTTTTCGGGCGATTTCCTGCAAATTCAAGCTGCTTAAATTCCCATTTACTATCTTCTCCCAAGCGCAGCTGGCGACGAATGTTGGCAATGCTCGTATTCAATAAGGCAGTCAAAATCTAGCAGTTATTGATTTCTCGAAAAATTTGTTAACAGGGTGGCGGCGTGTATAACTTTATTTCACCCGCCTTCAAAATTACTCATCGGGAGATCAGCCCACCCATCTGAAGAACGCCCGTTGCTGGGTATATCGAGTTTTTCAATTAATTTGGACATATGGTCGGACAACTCCAGCAGGTTTCTTGGCAACCGTTCTAATCTTGGGCTCAATCCAAGGTTTGAGCTCATTGATTTCTTCGGCGTTTAAATTTGCATGATTTGCAATCAACCAACCCATTGCGACTTGTGCAGCTCGCCCCGAACCGTCGTCAATTTTGAGAGCGAAACCTAAACGATCGGAGTCCGCTGTCATGCCAGCGTAGACCCCCTCGGCTCCTACTTTTACGAGTACTTTGCGGTTCGTAATTTTTGGAACCACAGTGCAGAAACGGCCATCGCCAGCTACCAGAGACGGAAACTCCATCATCGCGGACTGAATTTTTTCTGCTGCCTCACTTCGAATTTTAGAGTCAAACTGCCCATTTGCAAGTTTTGCAAATCCCAAAGCGATGCCCTTGAGAGATATTCCAACCACGGGAATGCCACAGCCGTCCAATCCAGCAGGCCGATCTTCAACAGGTTCGTTCGTTAAATCACTGAGCGTTTTTAGAACCTGTTGCTGTACCGGATGCGAGCGGGCAGTGTAATTTTCAACTGGCAGGTCGTTGTGAATCGCAACTGTAATCATTCCCGCATGTTTCCCGGAGCAGTTATTGTGGAGCGCGCTTGGTTTTTGAGCTCTTTGAATCATAGAATTTCGTGTATTGCTATGACGTGCAACATGCGCGCCACACTCGAGTACTGTTTCATCCAATCCGATTTGAAGCAGCCAGCGTCTAACGAGGTCGACGTGTATATCTTGTCCAGAATGAGACGCGCAAGCGAGTGCAAGATGCATATTGTCCAGATTAAATCGCTCCATCGCTCCAGACTGTGCAAACAGCATCGCCTGCAGTGGTTTAATCGCGGACCTTGGATAAATCAGGCGATTGATATCACCATAAGCAGCGATTATTTCACCAATTCGATCCACAACTACAGCAGCGCCGCGGTGATAACTTTCCACCATGTCACCGCGTATGACTTCGACGAGGACCGGATTTACTGGATGATTCAACGGGGAAGCCGAAAATAGAAAGTCACTTATACTTTTGGGCTGGCGATTCGTATATGGTATGCTGCAAATTATAGTGAATTCAATGAAGTCAACAATATGCAAGAATTGTTAGTTGAAAAGAACGGAACCCTAAAAACTGTACGACTGAATCGACCTCATCGCGCCAATTCATTGAGTCCGAAATTGGTTGATTTGCTGCACGAAGCGATTGAGGAGTCAAGCCAAGACGGCACTCGTACTTTTGTGCTTCGAGGTGAAGGAAAATCTTTTTGTTCAGGATTTGATCTAAGTGACCTGGAAACAAAAACAGAAGCTGAAATCGCGAATCGAATTTTGCGGGTTGAAAGGATGCTCCAAGCCCTCCATCATGCGCCTTTTACGACTGTTTCATTGGTTCACGCAAAAGCGTTTGGGGCGGGTGCGGATATGGTTTGCTCCTGTCACATCCGAATTGCTGAACCCAACAGCGTTTTCTGCATGCCGGGCCTCAACTTCGGAATCTTACTCGGTACAAGAAGACTTGCTCAACGTGTCGGTATTGATAACGCACTCAGCGTACTGACCAATACTCGTGTTTTTAACAGCGAAGAAGCACTAAAAATGGGCTTTTTAACATATGTGTCTGAGAAGGAAGATTGGGCTCGACATATTGAGTCGGCGAAGGCGGCAGGAGCAGCTCTTCCCCATTCACATGTCAGACGAATGTTTCAAGTCGTTATACCGGATACCCGCGCAATAGATATGGCAGATTTGAAAGAATCCGTGGAAGAGGAAGGTCTGATTGAGCGCATTGTCAATTATCGGGATTCACTCAGGCGACGTTCTGGCAAGAAATCAGACTGAATCAAATGAAAATTGTCAAACAATTCCTGCGTGAGATTGGCCCCCTCCGAGTCATGCTGTTGATCCTCATGATTGCGTTGATTCTCAGCGCGCCTCTGGCGATAGTGGAAACGCATAAATCCGGCTGGTTGATGTTGCCCACACTCATTGCTCCAACCATAGTGCCCATGCTGGTATTTGTAATTCCTTTGGATATAACGATGTGTGCTATTCAAATGACCAGCAAAGGGCTTTCGCAACGAAAACGCTACATCCGAATTATTCGGTACGACATTGCGAGCTTAATTGTGCTGCTATTGGCCTGGCTTCCATTCTTTTGGAAGCTGCTGTCTATATCGTTTTGATCGCTTGAGAAAACTCAAACTGGATTTGCGAGACCCGGAACAATTTCAGTGTTGGGCGTCAAAGTAAAGATTTTCGGTGACACTATAATTTTCCAAGAGCGGCTTCCGCCACCTAGAACAATCTTTTCACGTTCCGTCACAGCGCTGTCAATCCATAGTGGTAAATCTTTGGGCAGGCCAATTGGTGTTACACCGCCGACCGTCATTCCCGTGATTGTTTCGGTTTCTTCGGCACCTGCAAAGGAAACTCGTCTTGCTTGCAATTTTTTTCGAACGGTGCGGTTTACATCCAATCGGCAATGGGCAAGTACAACGCAGGCAGCATATTTTCTTTCGCCGGTTTTTGATTTTACGATGATTGTGTTCGCACAATCTTCAATTGCAAATTCGTAATGCTGAACAAACACTTGCGTATCCGCGAGTTCTGGGTCGCACTCTTGGATGCTGTATTCGATTCCCAGAGCTTCTAAAGTTCGGGCTAGACTGTCTTTTTGTGGGTCAGTCACTTGATTCATTTCAATTTATTTGCGCGATAGATCAGCCAAAGTCCGACGATTATAAGGGGAAATGACAACAATTGCCCCATCGTGATCCAACCGGAGATTACAAATCCAATACCCACATCGGGTTCTCGCACAAACTCGACCAAGAACCGAAATAATCCATAGCAACCGAGGAACAAACCAGAAACCAGTCCTGCAGCCCTCGGTTTGGCTGAATAGAACCACAAAATTACGAATAGAAGAGCGCCTTCGAGAGCAGCTTCATATAGCTGGGATGGATGGCGTACGAGCCGAAAAGGGTCATTGGGAAAAATCATCCCGATGGGCAAACTGGTTTCTCGACCCCAAAGCTCCTGATTGATAAAATTAGCCACTCTTCCAAAAAAAAGACCAATTGTACAGAGCGGACTTAAAAAATCGGTGAGTTTTAGAAATTCGACATGTTTGAGGCGCCCATAGATCCAAACACCAAGAATCGCACCTAATACACCACCATGAAATGACATTCCGCCTTCCCAAATCCTGAATAAAGAGAGTGGGTCGTACAAAAAGTGTGAAACATGGTAGAACAATAAATATCCAATACGTCCACCCAAAATTGCAGCAATGGCGACGTAAAGCACCAGATCTGTGACTTGAGGTTTTGAAATCGGTGCATTTCCCTTGGCAGCGCGAAGTTGACCCAAGTACCACGCAGCCAGAATACCGACGGCATATGCAAGGCCATACCAGCGAATTTCTATTGGTCCAAGTTCGAATGCAATTGGGTCAATGTTCGGATAAGTTATCACTTTGAAATCGTTGGCAAGTTAATTTCTAATGAACGGAGTATATTAGGAATATACACCCATTAATCCGTGTAGTATACAAGGGCAAGTCAAGTTCAAAATCAATTTGACACCAGAAAATATCCAATGAAAAAGTTTTGAGTGGTGAGAGGACAGTCGTGAGTGAAGGGAAAAGAAAACCCAATCGATTAATTGAAGAAACAAGTCCCTACTTATTGCAGCATGCATACAATCCAGTGGACTGGTACCCATGGGGAACTGAAGCGTTGGAACGAGCGAGGCGGGAAGACAGGGTCATTTTGCTGTCTATCGGTTATTCGGCCTGTCATTGGTGTCACGTCATGGAACGGGAGTCGTTCGAAAGCGAGTCAACCGCAGAGTTGATGAATGAAAATTATGTGTGCATCAAAGTCGACCGAGAAGAACGCCCCGATTTGGACAAGATTTATCAGACTGCCCATCAGTTGCTAACCAAAAGAGCGGGAGGTTGGCCTCTTACTGTTTTTATAACGCCGGACGAGCATATCCCGATTTACGCTGGGACATATTTCCCCGATAAGCCCGTACGCGGAGCGATGTCCTTCAGCATGCTGCTAAAGAGAATCAGCGGTCATTACCAACAGCTAAAAGGTGACTTGAAACGACACAATCGAATTATGAAAGAAGCGTTCGAGATGGTCAATACGGTGCAGTCAAACGAAGAGTTGTCAGACGAAGGCCTTCTTATGGAACTGGGGGTTCGGACATTGTTTCAGCAGTATGACCCTGTTTACGCTGGTTTCGGTGGAGCTCCGAAATTCCCACACTCGACACAATTTGAATTTATGTTGGCATTTACACAGCGAGAATTCGAAGATGAGACCTTGCAGCAACAAAGCTTAGCGATGGCAGCACACACTCTGGATGCGATGGCTGAAGGTGGTCTGCGAGATCAAATTGGCGGCGGGTTTTATCGGTATTCAGTGGATGAAAGATGGGAAATTCCACATTTTGAAAAAATGCTATACGACAATGCATTGCTGCTGCCAATTTATGTGGATGCTGGCTTATTCCCGGGACAAGGTCATTTTCATGATTATGCAATACAGACAGCGAATTGGCTGATGCGCGAGATGCAATCGCCAGCTGGAGGCTACTATTCCTCCTTGGATGCAGATTCTGAAGGCGAGGAAGGGAAATTTTACGTCTGGTCGCGGGAAGAGCTGCTCAAATCGTTAACTCCAGACGAATTTCGGATCTTGGAAATTCGATATGGTCTTCGCGGCACTCCCAATTTCGAAGGCCACTGGCACTTTAAAATCGTAAATTCACTGGAAGCGGTCGCCAAACGAACATGCCTTCCCTTATCTCAGGTCGAACGTGATTTGGAAAAAGCCAACCGGAAGCTGTTTTTGATACGGGAACAAAGAGAAAAACCGCACCTTGATGAGAAAATTCTGACTTCATGGAATGGTTTGACGATCAAAGGAATGGCAAGGGCTGGTCGGTTGCTGAATCGACCAGAATTCATTGATTCTGCAGAAAGATCATTGAAATATATTCAAAAGAATTTGTGGGAAGATGGAAGACTGTTAGCTACCGCGAAGGGCGATAGAGCCCATTTGAACGCTTATCTCGACGATTACGTATTTTTGGCAGATGGGGTATTGGAACTGTTGAATTGCCGCTGGAATGATGCTGACATGAAATTTCTTTGCAGTCTAATTGAAGTTTTGCTGGATCACTTTGAAATGGAAGACGGCGGTTTTTTCTTCACTTCTGACGATCATGAGAAATTGCTGTATCGATCCATACCATTACATGATGAGGCCACCCCATCTGGAAACGGTGTGGCAATTCAGGTTCTCTACAAGACGGCGTACTTGATCGGTGACCTGCGATACGAGTTGGCAGCAGGCAGAACAGCGGATTTGCTCATTTCGTCCGCTCCAAATATTCCGTCCGCATACGGCTCTCTCATTTGTGGCATGGAACAAAGGCTGCACCCAAGACCAATGTTGATCATTCGTGGAGAAGGTGATGAATTGAATGAGTGGGCGAGGGACTGCACTGAAGTCAAACCTTTGCAATTGATGATCTATCCAATTCCAGCAAGCGCTGAAAATTTGCCAGGAGAGTTAGGGCACCGGCCAGGTCGGGATCATACAGTCGCTTACCTTTGCAGTCAAACGAGCTGTTCACCACCTTTTGATTCGATGGACGAATTACTTCAGGAACTGGCCAAACTTCCGGGCAAGCTCTAGCTCAAATTTTGCAGGCTGAAACCTGTCAAGCCTGTTGAATCAGGCGACGCACGATTGCCAGCACGATAAATGCGATCGATGCTGTTGCCAGTACGAATACAAAGCCGTGCGGATCCGAGATGGTCATAGCGATGCCGCCTGAAAGTGGAGCTAAAGCTCCAGCTAGACCCCACATTAATCCAAATGCAGCATTGCCAGCCGCGAGTTGAGCACCTCGAAATCGATGACCAATGATGATCAGCGCAAGTGTGTAAATTGCAGATATGGCTCCACCCCATATAAACATCACAATCCAAACGGAAACTTTCGTTTGAATGATGAGAGGCAGCGATATTGCGCCTAACATCACAATTACCGCACTAAAAATCAACAGATTGTATCGATTGAATCGATCAGCGAGCGAGCCGATTATTGGCTGTACAGCCATTGAGCCGAAAGCGAGCACTGTCAGAAACAACGCTGATGTTTGCTCTGTCAAACCGTTTCGAAGCGCATAAACTGGAAGCATTGTAAGAACTGAAGCTTCTTCAAATGCCATCAAGGCGGAAGCTGCAACCGCTGTCGGCGCCAAAAAGATGAATTTGGTGACGTGGGAAACCCGACTGTCCGCAAAATCAGGACTTGAGTTTTTCGTCCATCGGAGCGGATAGACACTAAAAATCATCAACGAAACTGCGACAAAAAACGGTAACGAGCCCTCTGCGCCCAAGATAAATATAAACATTGGAGATATGCCCAGCGTTGCGCTTATCGTAAACGTGTACAAACTCAGCACTCGTCCTCGTACACGATCTTCTGCTATTTCATTGATCCAAGTTTCGCTTACGATGAATAGAACTGTACCTGCAACTCCCATCAAAAAACGACAGACAAACCAGACATAAATATTTTCAAAAAATGCCATTAGCAAGATCAGGGAGATATCGGCGGCGATTGATACGAACACCAATTTTGATGGATTGAAGTAGCGCATAGCGAGTGGTGTAACCGGAGAAAAAATTATTGAGGCGATGAAAGGCAGGGCACCCATCACTCCGATCCAAGTCGATGAAAATCCACGCAGTTCCATTTTTAAACTGATCAGTGGATAAATGAATCCAATAGTCAGCCCATAAACTGAAACAACTCCAATAATAGATAAAAGAACCCGACGACGATCAGGTTCAGGAATGAGTGAGCGAAGATAATATTTCACTCAACGAAAACAGCTACGCCGCCTCTTCGGACATCACCACAGCCTTCAATGTTTCTTCCTGACCGTCTTGCTGCTTGCACACCACCGAAATAAAAGTTTCGATCAGGAAATAAAGTAGTGTTGTCGTATTCCCGAAAGAAATCTCCAAATTGCGAGAACTCAGGTAGGTTTTCCAAGTAAATTTCTCCTTGATGAACGTGAATTCTTGGGTTAAGAACGGCCTCTTCAGCCGATGTTCGATACTGTATCAAGTTCATTAAAACCTGTAGTGTCGCGGTAGGTATGCGATTGGAACCAGCGCTGCCCAGTGAGATTAGATTGTTATCCCGGTCCACCGCAACGCTCGGTGACATGTGTGAACTGAGGCGAGTATTGCGACGCCAATTCGCCAAACCGTGAGGATTGACGTCATGTTCTCCCATCATGTTGTTCATCATCACCGAAGTTCCTGGAATCATCGAGCCACAGCCCTCCCCGTTGCTTACCGAAACGGAGACGGCATTTCGTTCGTTGTCAATGATTGAAATATGGGTAGTTCCGCTCGGTGACTGCTTATGCTTTTGCAGAGTTTGGAAATACATTCTCGACAATTCTTGCAAATCGAGATTGCTGCCGTGGAATATTTCGCCATCTAGTTGATCCAAACCAACCAAAGCATCAAAAACTGCCTTTATGTGACCCGCTGAACCTTGTTTCGCTTGATTCAAATTTATGGAGTTTAAGTATGTCAAACCGAGTGCGATCAAAATACCCCCACTGGAAGGCGGAGGATTCAAAAAAACGGTGTTTTGTTTGAATTCCACCTGCAAAGGTTTTCGAATTTTTGCAGTGTAATTGACCATATCGTCATAAGTGATCAGGCCTCCAGAATTGGATAATTCGTGAATCGCTTTTGCAATTTCACCGCGGTAAAACAAATCCTCGCCTTCGATGGCCAATGTTTCCAGCAAATCGATGTAGTCGGGGTAACGAATGACTTCTCCCGACTTGATGATGGTTCCGGGCTCAATCTGGCTTTCAAAGAGTTTTGACATGGTCGGATTGACATAGATCGGTGCGAGAACTTCGAGAATGAGAGATTGCATATCGTTGACGACGATTCCCTCTTTTAGGACATCTACCGCAGGTTGAATCAACTCTGTCATCGGCATGGACGCAAATTGATCTGCGATATCAAAAATTCCTTTTACACATCCTGGCACAGCACTTGTTCCAGTGCCGACAACAAATTCCTGTTGCGTGCTCCCAAAGTCACAGATAAAGGTACGATAGTCAATGTCATTCAGATCTTTTGGTTTTGAAGGCGAGTGAACAAAGAAGTCGAGCAAATATGGCCGAGAGTCTTTCGGCAAGGCCATAAAAAATCCACCTCCGCCCAAGGATGCAAGCGCAGGTTCGGCCAAACATGCACAGAACATCGCGGAAATCGCTGCATCGAATGCGTTTCCACCGGCTTTAAGGACTTCCGAAGCAGCTTCACCTGTAATTGGATGACCTGCAGCTACAATTCCCTTATTCATTTGCTCAGCGAGAGACGTCAATCAAATTTGGTTAATTAGTGATAACATAGATTCAGTTTTTTCACATCAACTACGAGTTTAAATGTTGCAGCATATTAGATTACCAGAAACTGGGAAGAAGATTACCATTGAGGACGGATCACTGTGTGTTCCGAAAAATCCAATTATAGGTTACGTGGAGGGCGATGGAATTGGTCCTGATATTACTCGCGCTTCCATGCGAGTGTGGGAAGCAGCAGTCGAACTTGCCTATCGCGGAGAACGCAAGATTCACTGGTGTGAGCTCTACATGGGCGAGAAAGCGGGAGCGCTTTATGATGGAAATTATTTCCCAGATGAAACACTTGAGGTTATTCAAGACCTTACAGTGGCTATAAAAGGACCACTTTCGACTCCAGTCGGAGGTGGATTTCGTTCATTGAACGTATCTTTGCGTCAGGCGCTCGATTTATACGCCTGTATTCGCCCCGTCCGATATTTTGAAGGCGTACCTTCACCCATGCGAAGACCCGAAGAGGTTGATGTCGTAATATTTCGTGAGAATACAGAAGACGTCTATTCCGGTATCGAATTTCCGAGCGGCTCGCCAGAAAATGAAAAATTAGCCAAATTTTTACGAGAAGAATTGGATGTTGACTTTGAACTGGGCGCTGGACTTGGCGTTAAGCCAGTCAGTGCGGCGCGTACAAAACGTTTGGTTCGAAAGGCAATCCAATATGCGATCGAAAATCAACGCAAAAGCGTAACACTTGTTCACAAGGGAAACATCATGAAATACACCGAAGGTGCGTTTCGCGCATGGGGATATGAACTGGCTCGAGAGGAATTTCCAGATGCAACCATAACTGAAGATGAAGTCTGGGATAAATTCGATGGGTATCCACCTGAAGGCAAGATTGTGATCAAGGACCGCATCGCGGACATCATGTTCCAGCTGCTTCAGCTGCGACCGTCAGAGTTTGATGTTATTGCGACAACAAACTTGAATGGTGATTATTTGTCTGACGCGGTGGCAGCGGAAGTTGGAGGAATTGGGATTGCGCCAGGTGCGAACATAGCGGATCATGTCGCTGTATTTGAGGCGACACACGGAACTGCCCCTAAATACTCGAACCTGGATAAAGTCAACCCATCATCCTTGTTGTTGTCTGGAGTGATGCTGCTCAAGTACATTCAGTGGGTTGAAGCCGCGGAATTAATCGAAAATGCGTATCCGGATGTGATTCGAAAGGGGCGAGTCACTTACGATTTTGCGCGGCTCATGGACGGTGCGGAAGTTATTTCAACCAGTGAATTTGCAAGCGCGATTATTGATGAGATGAAGAGCTAAATTCGGACACGGACGTGAGAAAGAGAACGGTGATTTAGCGCCTCTTTATTGATCTTTTCTTATCGACTTCTGAATTTTGACTCGAACATTGTGAACTTGCAACCGGTGACCTAGTCTGATTCGTCAGTTCGAAATTGTGGATCGGCTGCTCGCCAAAGATACCAGCTGGCTACACTTCTATAGGGTTTCCAGCAATCACCTGCTTGAGCTAATTCATTTGCATTAGGCAGTTCATCGCGTCCATAAGCGACTTTGAATCCGCGGCGAATACCCAAGTCTGAAACCGGTAGAACATCCGGTCGACCGAGATTAAAGATCATCAACATTTGCACTGTCCAAGGTCCAATGCCGCGCACGACTGTAAAGGCTTTGATGAGTTCATCGTCATTCATGGAAGCAATGTCATTTCCGGCGGGCAAGTGCTCCAGAATCGACTTGTTGGCCAAATCTCGAACCGAACGAACTTTTGACCATGACAGTCCACAAGCGCGTATTTGCTCCTCAGGGGTGTTTACAACTTGCTCGGGTGTAGGGAACGAATGTCCGTAAATTGCCAGCAACCGGTCGAGAATACTTGCTGCTGCATGCCCCGAAAGCTGCTGATAGACGATTGATTGAAGCAGTGCCTCAAACGGCGTCAAACCCCACCTTAATTCGAGTGCATACTCACCAACTTCCTGTGTTAGATCAAATAGAACTTGATCGACTTTCTGGAAATGCTCAAGGGCTTGTCTGGGATCGTACGGATACTGGCTCGAATCTTCTGCAGTCCAGACCATCAATTGGCTTCCACATCCAAAAGCTGCGGTTTAAGCCGAGGCACAAGGAGAATCTCAATACGACGGTTAGCTGCTCTACCTTGCTCGGAATCGTTGGATGCGATAGGCTTTTGCTCACCATGCCCGACAATGCGAACATCCTCTGCAGGGATACCATTGGCAATTAGAAATCTCGCGGCTGAAGCAGCTCGGTGTGTCGACAATTCCCAGTTGCTCGGAATCAATTGGGCTAAACTGGCTCTAAGTGCTTTGTTGTCTGTATGACCTTCAATGCTTACCACTCGCCCAGCCGAAAAATTGTTGATAATACTTGCAATTTTTAGAAGTGCCTCAATTCCTTCTGGTTTCAGCTCGATTGAAGCGGAATCAAATAATATATCTGTTTTCAGAGTGATCGCTTCCAACTCAGACTGCAGCGTGCGAATTGCAATATCTTTAGATTGTGAAATTTGTCGCAGTTGTGCGATAGCTTCCATCAGTTCTTCAGCTTGGGAAGCGGAAGTAGTTTGAATCAGCTCGTATCTTTCTTCTGCATCGGCTAACAATCGCTCAAGATTCTTGCTTCGTTCAACAGCGGCAGCAATTTCCTGTTCGCTTAGGCTTGATGCTAATTCAAAATTCCGAATTTTTACACGTAAGCGTCGCAGATGATCACTTGCATATTGCAATCGAGTGAACAGGTAATTGTTTCGTTGTTCTGCCGTTGCCAATTTTTCGTTTGTTCCTAAAAATTCTTCTTGACTCTGGTCGAAATTTCGAATTTTTGTGCGCAAGCGTCGCAGATGATCGCTTGCATATTGCAATCGGGTGAACAGGTAGTTGTTGCGTCGTTCTGCGGATGCTAATTTTTCAGTTGTTCCCAAAAATTCCTCACTTCGGTCGACAAATTTTTCCATCGATTCAAGCAGTGGTTCGATTGCTTCTGGCATTAGCCCCGCGTTCTTCAGCTCCTCTATCTTGGCATCAATCAGCTCATTGAATTCAGCGCTCGTTAATGAGTCGTCCAACATATTGAGAATCATGTCGTTCACCTTCTCAACTATACCGAGCTCCTGGCTTCGATGAACAGCTGCCGCCATTTCTTGTTCGCTTAGATTTGATGCGAATTCAATCTGTCGAATTTTTGTGCGCAAGCGCCGCAGATGATCACTTGCATATTTCAATCGAGTGAACAAATAATTGTTTCGTCGTTCAGCAGATGCTAATTTTTCGGTTGTCCCTAAAGACTCTTCGCTTCTGTGGACAAGTTTTTCCATCGATTCAAGCAGTGGTTCGATTACTTCTGGCATTAGCTCTGCGTTCTTCAGCTTCTCTATCTTGGCATCAATTCGCTCCTTGAATTCAGCGCTCGTTAATGAGTCGTCCAACATAATGAGAATCATGTCGTTCACCTCCTCAACAACACGCAGCTCGCGTTCGGCATTCATTTGCGAAACCGGTTCAGGCTCTTGTTTCAATTCTTGATTTCCAGTTACGTCTTGATTGTTTGACGCGATTAGTGACTCGAATTCCTGTTGTTCCGCTAACAACTGATTGATGTAATCCTTGGCATTTGTCAACTCCTCCGTCAATAAAGCGATTTGATAAACGACAGGTGTAGTTGTCTGCTCGGAACTGGCTTCTAGGTCCATAGTTTCTGAAGAGCTTGCAGCTGCCTCGATTGATTCTGCTTCCGCGGGTTCCTGTGCCATTTGCTGCAACGGAGGAATCATTTCCTTGATCACATCATTGGCAGCACTGACATCTTCTTCTAATTTCAGTGCTAACTGCTTGGATTGTTCATTGCGTTCAACGAGTTCTTCGATTGATGCCATCAGTGATTCAATCACTTCGGGAGTTAGTTCTTCCTCCGCCAACTGCTTTCTTTGAGCGTCAATTTGCTCTTTTAGCTCATCACCTGACAGTGAATCGTCAAATATGCTGGAAATAAGGCTGGTGACCCCTTCAACTACTTCAATCTGTGCCGCTGATTCAAGGATTTGTTTCAGTTCTTGGTGTTCGGTCAACAATTGCTCGACATATGCTTTGGAATTTTGTAACTCTTCTTCCAATTGAGCTGCTAGCAAAGCAGCTGCAGAGGTGTCATCCGTTTGTGTCTGCTCAGTGCCCGCTTCCGGCGAGGCTTGTAAAACCTGTTCGGCTTGAAGAATATTCTCTGAGAGCTTTTGATTTACGACATTTAGTTCTGCCGTTAGCTGTTCAATTGTTTCACGATTTTTTTTGGCGTCAGTTTCAATGTTTCTTTTCAGATTCTCGTTTAAAGATCGAAGAGCAACATTTTCCTGTTCTAAACTTTTGTGGGCACCGACCAATTCTTCAAATTTTTCCTGTTCCAACCTTTTTTCGGTGCCGTCTGATTCGTCAAAATCTTCCTGCATCAGATTTGGGCCTGTTGCAGTTTCCACTGGGTCTGGGGCTCCAATGTTGTAGAAATAGAAAATCCAACCTGTTAGCGCAGCAAATGCAAGAACAGCGATTGTGGTTAGTACGTAAGGTTTTGAATACACTGATTTACTTTAGAACAAAGAGAAACAATTGACTAGATCATGAAGTGTGGACGTTTTTTAAGATCAATTATACTTTTCTTGTTACTTTAATTCTTTGAATAGGAATTTTGAGCTGCAGTTCTAATTTTAGTATTCGATCTTGATTCTATTTAGGTTTGTAATGTAAGTAATTGTTATTGCTTCTAGTTGTGCTTTTCCCTGAAATTCAACATAAAAAGTTGCCATTAATCTCGCGGCGAATGCTTTGATCGATCATCTGTGTCATCGCGAACTCCATCTCCCAGACACATGCAGGTTCCAATATTCGATTGGCCTCTGAGGACATTGTACTGGCTGCATCCTCTGTGATTTTCCTGCAACCTCCTTTCTTTCCTGATCATCAATGAAAGTTCGATGAAGCCCAAAAATCGCAGCTTCTGCCAGTTGGTATTTGACATGTAGCGCATCACCAATCATATAAAAACACAACTTTATTATCCTGCTTTCGATTTAGAACAACAATAAACTCAAAATATAAGCACTTAAAGATTTTCAATGGATTTTCAATCAGAGTCTTATCGTTGCGGTTGAGGCATCGTTCCATGTGTCCGACAGGTCCATCGAAGACAGCGTATTTACCGCACTTAACAGAACAGCATGACCTGTCATCACTAGCTCTCGCGTGCTGTCATCGCTGCCCCAGTCCGTCAGTTTGTCATACTACTGTACCACAGTTCATCCAGTATTACAGATGGCGTCTCCATCGGTGCTCTGCTAGTTTGGAAATCCTCAATTTTTGCTTGAATTTCGAAGTATCGCATGCGCAGTTGCGTTCCATCAATCAACCAAGATCGCACTTGCCTCCAGAACTTTTCAGCAAACTGGCCACGTTTCGATTCCCTTTGAATTCCAGCGAATCAAAGTCCTTTCATCCAACGTACACCCACAATTGGAACGATTGGCTTGTTAGCGGATTACAACGAATTTTGTGACTGAATTAAATTTGCCGGCTGACAAGAAAGTCAATGCATGATTTTTCAGAATCGAATCGTCCGCACTTGTTCCCCCAATTTGAGATTCCAGATGTCAATTTCGTCGTTCCTTTGCTTGTAAGCTCTTAAGGCGGATTGGCTTGTGTTGCCGGATATGACTGCTTTCATTGCCATCAAAATCCCTTGATGAGCAACGATTCCAATTTTCTGACTTTGTTGAAAGTTGTTCAGATAAGCCAAAAAGCTTCTCACTCTCTGGCTTGCTTGTTCCAAAGACTCTCCCGATGGAGCTGGCTCGACGAAGTTTTTGTCTCGCCATTTTTGATATTGTTCCAACCCAAATTCCTTGGCAATTTTCTCTTCGGGTTGACCATCAAATTCTCCTACATCAATTTCAATCAATCTTGCGTCAATCAACCATTTCGTCGTTCGTTCCGCAATTATCGAAGCGGTTTCAGTCGCACGTTCAAGGGGTGAGGAAAAAATAATATCAAGCTGGATTTCCTCGAACGCCAGAGTGTCCTTGGCTTGTTGAGCCTGTTTGCGGCCCAATGCGTTCAAAGGGACGTCAATACGACCTTGCCATTTTCGATCCAAGTTGTAATCTGTCTGTCCGTGTCGAATTAATATCAAGTTCATTTCAAAATTTTCAGCAGGTATCTGAAACTAATCAGGCATAATTTGGTCTTGAAAAAGAAGCTGTTAATCATTTGATTACAAAAGTATTCAAAATTAGCTCGCAATACTATCAAAGTGAATAGAGGTAAGAGGTGTGAAGAAAATACTAATTTTAGCTGTTGTTGCTGCTCTCATATTGGTTTATTTTATATTTGACCTCGGACAATATCTTGACCTTGAGTACTTTAAGCTTCAGCAAGAGCGAATTATGGCCTATCGGGATAGTTTCCCGGTACGCGCCGCTGCGATATTTTTTATCGTCTATATTCTGATCACCGGCCTATCGCTCCCCGGAGCTGCGATTACAACTCTGATTGGCGGTGCTATTTTCGGCTTGCTCTGGGGCACCGTTTTAGTTTCCTTTGCTTCTGTAATTGGTGCTTCCTGCGCATTCTTGGTTTCGCGGCACATCCTGCGCGACGCGATTCAAAGTCGATATGGAGACCGTCTGCGAACAATTAATGAGGGAATTGAAAAAGATGGCGCAGTTTATCTGTTTACATTAAGAATGGTGCCGCTGTTTCCATTTTTTGTGATCAATCTCGTTATGGGATTGACACCGATGCGACTGCGAACTTATTTTATTGTCAGCCAGATCGGCATGCTGCCCGGAACGATCGTCTACGTAAATGCCGGTACGCAGCTTGCGAAGATTGACTCTCTTGGATCAATTTTATCACCAGCACTGATATTTTCGTTTGTATTGCTTGGAATATTTCCGTTAATTTCAAAGAAGGTCATTGATGCCATGAAAGCTAGAAAAGCGATGGGCAAACATAAAAAACCAAAGAAGTTTGATTTCAATACAGTTGTGATCGGCGCCGGGTCGGCAGGTTTGGTTGCAGCTTATATTGCAGCGGCGGTAAAAGCGAAAGTCGCACTGATTGAGAAAGGGAAAATGGGAGGAGACTGCCTCAATACCGGTTGTGTTCCGTCCAAAGCCATCATTCGAACCGCCAAATTCATGTCGCACGTGAAACGCAGTCGTGAATTTGGTGTGCATACCGCAAGCGCGGAGTTTGACTTTAAGGAAGTCATGGATCGAATTCATCAAATTATCGGTGTGATTGAACATCATGATTCCGTAGAACGTTATACCGGACTGGGAGTTGATTGCTATAGCGGGCATGCAACCATCGAATCTCCCTACTGTGTCAACGTTGATGGCGAGAAATTAACAACACGCAGCATCGTCATCGCAGCCGGAGCAGAACCCTTTGTTCCACCCATTCCAGGTATTGAAAACGTTGAATACTATACATCTGACACAATTTGGGAAATTCGCGAGCTACCGGAGCGATTGCTGGTTCTTGGTGGTGGTCCGATAGGTTGTGAACTGTCTCAAGCCTTTCGAAGATTGGGCTCAAATGTGATTCAAGTGCAACGCGGCGATAGAATCATGCCAAGGGAAGATCCAGAATATTCACAGATGGTGTTGGAACAATTCATCGAAGATGGGGTTGATGTTCGACTGGACCATGTTGCTAACGAAGTGATCGTTGAAAATGGCTCAAATGTTTTAGTGTGTGATTTCAACGGTGAGAAAGTTCCGATTGAGTTCGATCAGTTGCTGGTTGCAGTGGGACGCAAAGCTCGAATTGAAGGATACGGCATCGAAAACTTGGGCATTGAGCTGACCAAGAGAGGAACGATCGCCATCAATGAATTCCTTGAAACCAATTTTCCGAACATCTATGCGGTTGGTGATGTGGCTGGACCGTATCAGTTCACCCACTTTGGGGCACACCAGGCAACATCTGCTGCCACTAACGCCTTGCTTCGTCCCTTTTATCGACGTCGAGTCGACTATTCCGTGATTCCGTGGGCTACATTCACCGAACCAGAGGTAGCGAGAGTAGGGCTTAATGAATTGGAAGCGAAGGAAAAAGGCATTGATTATGAAGTCACTTTGTATAACTTCAAAGATCTATCGAGAGCGATCGCCGACAATGAGACACGCGGTGAAATCAAAGTTTTGACTCCTCCAGGAAAGGATAAGATTTTAGGGGTTACCATCGCTGGCGAACACGCAGGAGATTTGATTACAGAATTTATTCTGGCGATGCAGAACGGGTTGGGGCTGAACAAGGTGCTTGGCACCATTCACATCTACCCAACTTTGGCTGAGTCTGCTCGATTTGTGGCTGGAAACTGGAAGAAGAAGCAAGTTTCAGATCGAACACTACGCTATTTGCAAGGATTTAACAAATGGCGCAGACGCAAGTAAACGGTCTGCCAATAGCTGTGTTCGACTGCGGCCAGGATCGCCGTTTTACTTTCAGCCCCGCGTCCGTACGTGACGCGGTGTTTGCAGCCCATGAACGCATCATCGATTTCGACTAAGCGACTCAGCCGATAAGGTAGATCACGCTCTCCTATGGTCTGTCGCAGTTTGTGCAACATCTGTTGAGCACTGATCCAACGGATGCCAATCATTTGGGCAAGGGTGGTTTCGTGTGCTCGAATACGGGGCTGGTGGTCGCGGAGGATTGATGTCGGCACCTAGGTGCATAGATTAAGGTAGTTGCGGATCAGAATATAGGCTTGATCGTGTCCTTAGCGGGGACACTCAAAGCTGTTTGGCCAACGATGTTGTTTCAACTCTTCCAAACAAGGTTCTTGTGGGGGAGAAAGTGGAGCATCAGTCCACAAAGACAGTCGGTTTATGCCACATGTATGTCCCCTGCTCACAAGGATATAAATACATGTTTAAGTTACTTTTATTGACTGTACGACAGACTGAAACAAACTTGAAGGCATCTCAATTAAAGAATACTATCGAGGAATTACGTGACTCGAGTCCTGTGCTGTTTTTTTGAATCTCTATTGGAATTTGTGGGAGGTCAAGAGCGAGTTGAATGATGGTCAGATGGGTAGCAGATCATGTCATACTCCTACTCAGTTGTACTTGGGCAGCTTCCAGTATTTCGGACTATCCGCACCCTAAGCTCATAGCAGACTATGAATTTATCGTCTTCTTATTGGACGAATTCTGGTGGTTCTGATGGCAATTTTGAATTTGTTTGCCTACGAATCTCGTGATTTCCGACCCGTGGTCAAATGACGGTGAAAATATCCAAGCTTTCATTACATTCCCATCATTTTTCATGCCTGATTCGATCACTCTGGGAAGTTTGGGAGCCATTTTCATTTCTCTTCGTGAATTGGCGTAATAGAGTCACCACTTCCTTTTTGTCGCCGAAACGTTTAGCCACTTGTAGCGGCGTTCTACCTTTTTTGTCCCTTGCGCTGACCTCGGCACCATGCTCGATGAGCAGCTTCGCCGTCTTTACTGAATTCTGCACTGCCGCATAGTGCATCGGCGTCCCACCTTGTTGGTCCCTTGCGCTGACCTCGGCACCATGCTCGATGAGCAGCTTCGCCACTTCCACTGAATTCTGCCCTGCCGCACGGTGCATCGGCGTCCTGCCATCTTTGTCCCTTACACTGACCTCGGCACCATGCTTGATGAGCAGCTTCGCCACTTCCACTGAATTCTGCCGTGCCGCACGGTGCATCGGCGTCCCACCTTGTTGGTCCCTTGCGCTGACCTCGGCGCCATGCTCGATGAGCAGCTTCGCCACTTCCACTGAATTCTCCCATGCCGCACGGTGCATTGGTGCCCAACCACGTTTGTCCCTTGCGCTGACATTGGCACCATGCTTGATGAGCAGCTTCGCCACTTCCACTGAATTCTGCTGTGCCGCATAGTGCATCGGCTTCCTACCTTGTTTGTCCCTTACGCTGATATTGGCACCATGCTCGATGAGCAGTTTCGCTATCTCCACTGAATTCTGTACTGCCGCAAAGTGCATCGCTGTATAACCATTTTCGTCCCTTGCGCTGACATTGGCACCATGCTCGATGATAAGCTTCGCCACTTCCAGTGAATTCTGCCCTGCGGCAGAGTGTATCGGCGTCCTGCCGTCTTTGTCATTTACGCTGACATTGGCACCATGCTCGATGAGCAGTTTCGCCATCTCCACTGAATTCTGCCCTGCTGCATGGTGCATCGGCGTGATACGATCATTGTCCCTTGCGCTGACATCGGCACGATGCTCAGTGAGCAGCTTTGCCACTTCCAGTGAATTCTGCCCTGCGGCAGAGTGTATCGGCCTCCTACCTTTTTTGTCCCTTACGTTGACATTGGCACCATGCTCGATGAGCAGCTTTGCCATCTCCACTGAATTCATATATGCCGCAAAGTACAAAGGCACCTGACCCCTTCTCTTAAAATTTTCAAAAGGCGAATCAGAATCAGTGACTCGATTCAAGTCTGCTATTAACTTGTTGCTGACATTTTTGTTATCAGCTTTCATTCGAACTGTAATATCGATTCCTTCTTCTATCAGCATTTTGGCCAAGTTCGGCTTGTTTAATGCAACTGCCCAATGCAAATCCGTCCAACCGTTCTCGTCCACCGTGTCCGCAGATGGTTCACGTCCAAACAACGCAACGAAATCTTTTGCTGCGCTCTGCTGTGACAGGATTTCTCCCCACGTTTGTCCACGTAGCAAACCGACAACTGCTATATCCACGCCGTTCGCGCGAGTGGAGTCGAGTTCCCCAAGAGTCAATCGAGCAACATCCACAGCAGTCTTGCCCTTCGGACCTCGAATGGAGATATCTGCGCCTGCTTTCATTAACTGCGCGACAATTTGCGGATCTCCAAGAACCGCTGACATGAACAAAGCCGTTGCTCCATCCGGCGCCCGGACATCCACATCTGCTCCGGCCTCTAGCAATACTTCAACAACCAACACATTACCCTTGTTTACCGCATGCATTAGCGCTGTTCGACCCTGCTTGTCACGCCGGTTGATGTTTATCCCGGCCTCCAAAGAAGCATTCAGCCCATCGAGATCGCCTGCCTTCGCCGCCCGGTGCAGAGCGTCAGTCGGTGTTTGGACCGACACGGACTCTTCAGGCTGTTCCTCCTTGCCTTGGCGTGCTGCAATCTCGCGCAGGATGCGAAGGTTTTTCGGTGTCAAATTCTCGGTCACGGGCAGGTCGGCGTCACCCAGAAAAGCCCGATAGGCCTCTGACGTCTGCTTTCCCCAAATTCCGTCTGCCGAGCCGGGCGAGTAGCCCAACTGAGCGAGCAGCGACTGCGCTTCTTTGATCGCGCGTGGCGGGGGCGGCTCTATGCCTGGTGCCGCTGCGCTTGACGCTGGCTCCGGTGCCACAACCTCTGCCGTCGATTGCTTTTTGCTGCGCCACTTGCGCAGCAATTTGCGCGCCTCGGCTTGTTCCTCCACGGTCATGAGTTCAGCCAGCGAATCGCGCTCCGCTACCGCTCGGGAGTCATCCTGGCTTGCTGCGACGTTGAACCAGAAGTGAGCCAAGATGTAGTCCTGCGGCACACCGGCACCACGTTGGTAAGCCCGGCCAAGTGTCATCATCGCCCGAACGTCACCCTCGGCGGCTGCAGCCTCCCACTCTGACAGCGCCTCGGCGATATGACCCGTTTCCCAGGCCTCCTGCCCCGCGGCGTAGTCCGCCCACGCTGGCGGAGTCAGCAGAACCGCGAGCACGGCCGCCGTCCCAACGATACCACTGCACATGCTCGAACACTCCAGTCTCATCTGACCAACGAGAACAAAAGTATCATGTAACAACGTACCAATTATTCGTGTTTTCATCCCTATTCCCCATGATTCTATCAATTTCATAGTCCTCGCAGCTATCGATGCTCTTTCCAGAAATGCGTATCCCAAATTTTCGCACAAATTGGGAACTGCCGGGATCTTGATCGAATTCATCGATATAGCTGGAGTCAGTTGCTGATTCTTTCGCCGTCTCGATCTGTGAACGGTAGTTTTACTCGACTTCAGAGATAATCGATTGAATCTTCGTTTTGCAGGCGTCTGTATCGTACGGCAAGATTTTTCTCATACACCCCAATCTTGAACATTCAGAAAAAGCGTAAAAGAGAGCATTATCTGTAGCATTTGTCAAACCAGTGGCTGCAATGTTATTCAGTTGGCTGAACACCTCCTCTACTTGCAGAAGGTTATTCCTGATAACCGGTGCTGAACCGCAGCTTCCAGTACTTCGGAGTATCCGTGCTCTGTACGCATAAACGCATAGCAGACTATGAACTTATCATCTTCTTATTGAACAAATTTTGGAGATTTGGGTCGCAAATTTGAAATTGTTTTGCCTACGAATCTCGTGATTTCCGACCCGTGGTCAAATGACGGTGAAAATATCCAAGCTTTCATTACATTCCCATCATTTTTCATGCCTGATTCGATCACTCTGGGAATTTTGGGAGCCATTTTCATTTCTCTTCGTGAATTGGCTTAATAAGTTTACCATTTCCTTACGGTTGTACAATTTTGCCATTTGTAGCGGTGTATTTCCATCTTTGTTCCTTACGCTGACATCGGCACCAAGATCGATGAGCAGTTTTGCTACTTCCACTGAATTCTGCCATGCCGCAGAGTGCATCGGCGTCCTGCCATCTTTGTCCCTTAAGTCGACATCGGCACCAAAATCGATGAGCAGTTTCGCCACCTCCATTGAATTCCCAATTGCCGCAGAGTGCATCGGCGTCGAACCATATTTGTTTTTTACGCTGACATCAGCACCATGATCGATGAGCAGTTTTGCCACTTCCACTGAATTCTGCCATGCCGCACGGTGCATCGGTGTATAACCAACTTTTTGCCTTGGGCTGACATCGGCGCCCTGAACGATGAGCAGTTTCGCCACTTCCACTGAATTCTGCCATGCTGCACGGTGCATCGGCGTTCTACCTTTTTTGTCCCTTGCGTTGACATTGGCACCATGATCGATGAGCAGTTTCGCCACTTCCACTGAATTCTGCCATGCCGCAGAGTGCATCGGCGTCCTGCCATCTTTGTCCGTTACGCTGAAGTCGGCGCCCTGATCGATGAGCAGTTTCGCCACCTCGACTGAATTCTGCACTGCTGCAGAGTGTATCGGTGTCCTACCTCTATAGTCCCTTATGCTGACATCGGCGCCCTGATCGATGAGCAGTTTCGCCACCTCGACTGAATTCTGCACTGCTGCAGAGTGTATCGGTGTCCTACCTTTATTGTCCCTTACGCTGACATCGGCACCCTGATCGATGAGCAGTTTCGCCACCTCGACTGAATTCGAATTTGCCGCAAAGTACAAAGGCACCTGACCCCTTCTCTTAAAAATTTCAAAAGGCAGGTCAGAATCAGTGACTCGATTCAAGTCTGCTATTAACTTGTTGCTGACATTTTTGTTATCCGCTTTCATTCGAACTGTAATATCGATTCCTTCATCTATCAGAATTTTGGCCAAGTTCGGCTTGTTTAATACAGCTGCCCAATGCAAGTCCGTCCAACCGTTCTCGTCCACCGCGTCCGCAGATGGTTCACGTCCAAGCAACGCAACGAAATCTTTTACTACGCTCCGCCACAACTGGGTTTCTTCCCAAGTTTGTCCCCGTAGCAGCCCGACAACTGCTATGTCCGCGCCGTTCTCGCGAGTAGTGTCGAGTTCCCCAAAAGTCAAACGCGCAACATCCACTGCGGTCTTGCCTCTCGGTCCTTGGATGGAAATATCCGCGCCTGCTTTCATTAACTGTGCGACAATTTGTGGATCTCCAAGAACCGCTGACATGAACAAAGCTGTTGCTCCATCCGGCGCTCGGACATCCACGTTTGCTCCTGCCTCTAACAATATTTCAACGACCAACACATTACCCTTGTTTACCGCATGCATTAGTGCTGTCCAACCCTGCTTGTCACGCCGGTTGATGTCTGCTCCGGCCTCCAAGGAAGCATTCAGCTCGTTGAGATCGCCCGCCTTCGCCGCACGGTGCAGAGCTTCAGCCGGTCTTTGGGTTGACACGGTCTGTTCAGGCTGTACCGCCTCGCCTTGGCGTGCTGCAATCTCGCGCAGGATGCGAAGGTTTTTCGGTGTCAAATTCTCGGTCACGGGCAGGTCGGAGTCACCCAGAAAAGCCTGATAGGCTTCTGACGTATGCCTTCCCCAAACTCCGTCTGCTGGCCCGGGGGAGTAGCCCAACTGTGCAAGCAGCGACTGCGCTTCTTTGATCGCGCGCGGCGGGGGCGGCTCTGTGTCGGGTGCCGCTGTGCTCAGTGCTGGATCTGGCGTCTCAACCTCTGCCCTCGATTGCTTTTTGCTGCGCCACTCGCGCAACAGCTTGCGCGCCTCGGCTTGTTCCTCTACGGTCATGAGTTCCGCCAGCGAATCGCGTTCCGCCGCCGCGCGGAAATCATCCTGGCTTGCTGCGAGGTTGAACCAGAAGTGAGCCAAGATGTAGTCCTGCGGCGCGCCGACCCCGCGCTGGTACACCCGGCCAAGTGTCATCATTGCACGAACGTCACCCTCGGCGGCTGCAGCCTCCCACTCTGACAGCGCCTCGGTGATTCGACCTGCTTCCCATGCCTCCTGACCCGCAGCATAGTCCGCCCACGCTGACGTAGTAAGCAGCAGAGCCGCGAGCACGGCTGCCATCCCAACGATACCACTGCGCATGCTCGAACACTCCAGTCTCATTTGGCCAACGAGAAGAAAAGCATCATGTAACAAGGTACCAATAATCCGTGTCCTCATCCCTATCCTCATCCCTATCCCCCATAATTCTGTCAATTTCCTAATCGCCGCAGCTATCGAGGTTCGTTCCCGAAATTTGTATCCCATGTTTTCGTACAAATTCGGAGCTGCCGGGATCTCGATCGAATTCGTCGACATAGTTGTATCGAAGGCCTAAAATAGGTGCGGTATCGATATAGAAACGGTAAGCTTCCTCGGATTCAGCGATTAACGATTGAATCTGAGTTTTGCAGGCGTCTGTCTCGTACGGCAAGATTTTTCTCAAACACCCCAATTGTGAACGATGATAAAAAGCTATTTGGAGAGCACGATCTGTTTCGTCTATCTCAACACCAATGAATATGTCCATGAGTTGGTCCTCCACCTCCACCCAGTGCTGAATGTAATTCATGCTGGCCGGAGCTGAACCGCAGCTGTCGTCCCCTTCGGTTTCTTGGTGTTCTTGCTGCGCGGCCGCGTCAGTCGCTGCTTTCTCATTGGTACCGGCATCCATTTTTTCGAGAACAGCAAGGTAATCTTCGTCGGGTGCTGAGTCAAGGTGGGCCGTGGACGAACCATCTTCGTTCAGTATTCCCGCCAAAGCTTTCTCATAACCACGGCGTGAACTGTCCGCCGCATCGTTGTTCTTACCGTTCGCGCCATATTCTTCATATCCCCACTTTTCGTCGTCTGAGTTGATCGCAGTGTTAGCTTTCGGATCAGCAGAATTGACTCCGAGTTCTATTTGCCGCGCTCCTTCTTGTCGCTCTTTGGTTCTGTTTGAATCGACCGGACAGTCGGCCCAGACGTCCTTGCACTCGCCATTGACGCTGTCATCCGGTTTGATCCCTTCGTTCGAGTTTGCTATGTCTACCCAGTGCTCATCGTCGCTGGTATCGCTGGTTGCTTCGTCCCCCCACGGCTTCCAAGCATCGCTGGCTGCTTCGTTCCCCCACGGCTTCCAGACATCGCCCGCCGACGAACCATTTTCGCCGGTATTCTGCGTATCGTCTTCGACTGGTCGAGTGTCGGATGCATGCGCCTCCCGATTGACGTTATCACTGCCTACATTGCATTTGGCACGTTCGCTCTCAAAATGCGCGGCGCATTCTTGAGACTGTCTTTCGAAGACTGGCAGACAGCTGGCGTACTTTCGGTTCAATTCGTAAGAGATGAACGTCGTATTGGCGGTGCACGAGTAGATCATGCGATTGATAGTATCGAGGCATGCTTTTCGCTCTTTGGGCAGGTTGGTGAAAAATATCCCGCCGACATCGCCGAACTTGGGCTTGCGCACTTCGCCGTCTGGCGTCGCGCAGTTGAAGCGAAAGCCGAGGATGTGAACGTCCACCGCCGTAGCGTGTGTCCACGCCATCATTGCGGTAAGTGCGATTGCCAATGAAACGAGAACTCTTATGTTGCCCTCCGCTGGCTGAATACCCTATCGAACCTGTGGATCAACTCTAGCGGCGCTCTGCCGCAAATTCTGGCTTCTGCTCGATCACCTTCGCCCCGCGCTCCGCGTCGAACAGCGACAACTTGTGACACATTTGAATATAGTCTCATCCTGTCATCCGCATGAAGATTCTTGTCATTGATTTAATACAGTTAATTGTACCAAAACTCGAATCTTGAAGAGCTTGAAGATAAAAAACCAGCAGATTTACGGGCTCGAAAGATGGAATCCAAAACCGATTGCGGACCAATATCCAACCCGACTGCTCGGAATTTTGGTAATGCTTTCACAGACTCATTTGGGCGGGAGTAATTAGGGGTGTTCAAAGATCGTGCAGCCAGTGCCCCAAGCTCGAAGATGACATTTGCTGCATTAATGCAGGAAAAAACAGGACAGAATGTTAGCTTGATCGTGGTTGCAATGCGGGTACACAAAGCCATTCAACTAGCGCTGACGTTAGAGTTCTTCCAAGCATATTTGCTGGGTTGAATACGTAGTGTAAAGTCGATGAAGTTCGTTGGGATTAGTTGCATGATTGTGGAGTGCTCTTTGTAATCCAATTCTCCGATTGGATCATCTTATATAGAACTGAATTGTGACTAAATGCTGAAACAGGTCCAGAGGAGTTTAATCTTGTTAATATTAATCAGGAACTCGTTTTCTCGGATTCTTGAAATATTGTGTAGAGTTTGTGGTAGTGTCCCCGCAGCGCCATTAGCTCTTTATGAGATCCATCCTCGACGACTTGTCCTTGGTGTAACACGACAATTCGTCTGACATGCTCAATTGACGATAAGCGATGAGCAACGATAATGACAGTTCTGCCTTTTCCCAAAGCTTGCAGTGCCTGTCGTACGTGATACTCTGAGCTTGTATCCAAATTCGAGGTTGCTTCATCCAAGATTAGAATGGGTGCATCCTTGATCAATGCTCTGGCAATCGCAATTCTTTGTTTCTGTCCGCCAGACAATCGAATTCCTCTCTCGCCCACAATCGTATTAAAACCATCCGGCAACTCTTCGATAAAATCAAGCGCATTCGCGAATTTAGCAGCCAACTTAATTTGCTCTAATGTCGCACCGTTCAAGTTTCCATACGCGATATTTGCTTCTATGGTGTCGTCCAATAGAAAAATATCTTGACTCACAAAAGCTATTAAATTGCGAATTTCCGAAATTCGAAATTCGCATACATCCACGCGATCAATCAGAAGTTGTCCGCTTTCGATTTCGTACAACCGGGGAATTAGGGATGCCAGAGTGCTTTTTCCACTGCCCGAAGAGCCGACTAAAGCGATCGTTTGTTGGGAGTTGATTTTGAGTGAGAGATTGTCAAGTGAGCTGATTTCTGAGCCAGCGTAATTGAAAGTCACATTTTTGAACTCAATTTCTCCTCGAAAATGTCGGGAATTAAAAGTTTTGTCTCCTCTTTCTCGTTCTGGTTGCTGGTCAATGAGATAAAACACTCTTTCTGATGCAACCAAGCCGATTTGCAGGGTTTCATTGATTCTCAAGAGTCGTTTGATCGCACTGGAAATCAATGCTAAAGCCGCCATATATGAGACAAATCCACCGACAGTGATTGGATCACTCCAATCTCGAATCAGACTTAGATAAACCACCCCGGCAATGGCAATCGTTGTGATCAGTTCTGCGACCGGAATCGTAATTTCGTTTGCAATCGCCTGTTTTAATTTCAGTCGTCGAATTTGGTTGGCATAATCAGAAAGTCGTTGACTTTCGTAATCTTCAGTTTGATTTAGTTTGACGAGCTGATTGTAGGTTGTGACTTCTTGCAAGTGTTGGAGGAATTTTGCTCCGAGCTGCATTGATTTACGATGAAGTATTCGCAGCCTTCTGGCAACAAATCTAACCAAGGTTGCGATTAGCGGAGCTGCGACGATGAGAGTAAGACTTAAGACCCAATCAAGTATGAAAATCCAGATCAGCAATCCAATGATTGTCAATGATTCTCGTATTACCGTAATCAATACATGACTTGCAGCGTCGGTCAGCTCGTTCACATCTGCGGTAATTCTCGCCATCACTTGAGCAGCAGGGTGTTTGTCAAAAAAGGATTTTGGCAGATGCAGGGAGCGTTGAATCATTTCAGTCTGTATGTCGTACACTACGTAGCCCATCACCCAGTTCATGCACACTCCATTGAGGTAACCCGCAACTCCTCGAATGGCGAACAGAAGAATCAAGATTAAAGGCGTCCAGAAGATATAGACTGGATCTCTCTCGACAAAACTCCCATCAAGCAGGGGCTTCATCAGCATCGCGATCGCAGGGATGGTTAAAGAAAATAATGCGACGAAAGCAAGTCCTAAAAAGAAATACCATTTGTAGACGAGGACATAGCTCAACAGTCGGTTGTACAGTCTGACGTCTTGAAAAAATGACTTGGGATTAAGCCGATTGAACATTTCGAATTGTGAATTTCAATTGAATTCGCTGTTGAAAAAAAATTGCTTATGCTTTGTTTCGGTTTTTTACAGTGAACAATAACTCGTTGATTTTATATCGTATTGAGTATATCGAGTGCAAACTCTAGGGTAGATCGCCGCCCTAATCACGAATGATTCCAGGGTTAACCTTTAGATGCCTTGAATGATGCATGCATCAGAAGTTGCTGAATTAGTCTCAATTGGAGCTACGTACTTTGAGTCAAAATTGATTCCAAACAAATTAATTCACGAAGCTGTTTTCAGCCGATGTATTGTGTTGAACAGGGCACAAATTAGAATGAATAATGAAGAATCTCGAATTTTCCATAGAATTGTTGCAACAAATTAAAATCCCTGTAAAAATATATAACATACAAAGCAATTATGTAAATGGAGCAAAACTAGGCTATAACAAGCCATCTTGTTTAGCATGCAACTTTGTAGTTTAGCGTACTTGAGCTGATTGTGATCGTACCTGAAACCCTAATCTTCTCAGAATGAAAAAAGATTAGAAATTTATCTTTGCTGATTGTATGAACATTACTCTGGTTGAAGAAATCAATCATCAGCGTGATGACGCATGGAGAGAATTGCACAAATATCGTAGAGCGCAGCAGTATATTTTCCAATGCATGGAACGCCTTGACGAAATTGAGTGAGTGAAATAACTTCAAGATTTGGATCTGGAGTAAATAATTCCCTATTTTTGATCTCGCCGGAGATATCAAAATTGACGATCCTCGCGTATTCTTCTATGTAAAAATTCATCCTCTCCGTGTCAATCCTGTTCCTTGCATGAATCAGTCCGTGAAAAATCCGTCGAAACTTCGGTAATTCTCAAGGTGATCGCTGCCATCCAAAACCCTCAGGGAAAGTAGTGACAGATACTCTTTCAGCTGCTGGGTGCGGAAAAGTTCAATGATCGTTCATTTGTTCTTCGCCGGGTGTACGAGGAACTGTCAATTTCAAGACATCAAGGGATGTTTTCAGTCGACCGATTACAAAAAACTGTGGGAAAGTTGGGCCGGAGCTGGCACTATGGTCGAAACATACCAACTGTTCGTCCACAAATCAGTCGAATATCGAATCTACTAGGTGTTAAGTTCGGACCGAAGCTGTGTAATGGGCCGCAACAAACCGTGGAATCGGCCACACGTCCGTTTTCTGCTACATCGAAAGGGTCAGCAGTTTTTGCGCATCGCCATAGGAAGGCAGCTCGCTAGGTTCAAGCGGACTCCTCATCATTCTTCTCCGGAGCGTCATAGCGAACCTCAAACTGGCGTCGACTGACCTCGGAGTCTTCCAGCTCTTCGCCGAAAAGCGTGCTGCCGAAGGCATGCATGGCCGCTCCTTCCAATCTGCCGACCCGCATCGTCAGTTCGTTCAAACTCTTATTGGACGCACGAAATTCAGCATTCATATCAGACTGTAAACTATCAAACCGTTCGTGTACCTTATCGAATCAAGAATCCATATTAGATTGCAGGCCATCAAACCGTTCGTTGTTCTCATCGAATCGAGAATCTATGTAGCTACGAAGGTCGCGATGCTCCCGCCACATCCACATGAAAATTCCAACCAACAAGACCGGTGTTACGAATTGCATGTAATCTGCCGGCATCATCAAGCCTCCGTTTCAACTCTCTTCATAATTTCATTTTATCTGATGAACTTCGATAATGCGCTTTCGAACGCTCAAATGCACTGGACTCAGACTGCTCTCTTTACCTGAACTCTTGAAAGCCACATCCTGAAAGGTCGATGCGAGCAATGGACAGTGAATGATTGAATGTTGTGACAGCTCGCATTGATTCAATTGCCACTGTCTGTTGGAAACTTATCGGACGAAGCAATGTTGACTTTGAAGGATTATCAAGTTTTTCATCGTTTTCGATTTCATTTTACACTACGTATTTGCTCAACTTGCGATTTGGGTCAATAAACGGAAGTCTTGGGATGGGGCACTATTCATTTGAAATTAACATAAACCCCAGTATTGTCCCTGTATCGCAATTATTGTGTTTGAAAGGATGTATGTTTTTCGGTAAATTGGACTCATAGTGAATTGGTAGCGTTAAAGGTGGAATAGGTTGTGGCTGTAGGATTTTGATGCTGAGTAATTAGTTGACATAGGTTTGACTTTAATTTGGCGCGTACAGATGGGTTTCTGCGCGGAACTAAATATGCAAGGTCGAAACGACATTCCTCTGCAATATGCTGTCTGGAATTGCTGTGTGAACCACTACACTTGTGACAAGTCCGATAAAACAAAATTTCAAACGCTAGGTGAAAACTGCAGGAAGTGAAAAAATCGCATGCTGTTCACAGTAGTCTATTTTCAAAAAATGTGACAAATTCGCATTTCGTATTCAGATTAATTTGCGCGGGACTGGCACTGTCTCTGATTGCAGCCACACAGGAATCTTTTGCGGGTGATGTCATTACGGGATGGTCATTTAAGAAATCGTTTCCGAAAAACTTCAAATCCTACGGGTCCAAAGTCGTCAAAAGTCAGCAGGGCCATCCGGTTCGAGACGGGCAATCATCCATGAGATTTGAAATTCGCGCGGGTGACTGCAGCTGGACATCTGGCTGGAGCGACTGTGAGAAAGATCGAGAAAGACACGAACTAGCGTCAAAATCAGACTGGAGAAAAGGGGAACATTGGTATCACTGGTCTATTTATGGGACTTATATACTTAACTACACAACGCAAAATGAAGTGCCCTGTCAAGTTCTTTTTGACGTTTCACCGAAGGACTCCGTCCTTCTCCGCGTCCGTTTAGACTCTCCCCAATCCCCAAGGCGAGTATATTTTTTGCAGCGTTAATGTCTGCATTGTCCAAATGACCGCAACTCACGCACCTGAATTCAGATTGCGTCTTGCGATTCTTGCGGTCTGTCGTTCCACAGCGGTTGCAGCGCTGACTGGTGTAATGCGGCGCCACCTTGTGAATCGTCGTTTTGCAAGCAAGCGCCTGTTCCAGTTTGTACCAGCCGGTCTTCAGTATTGAGCGGTTCAGCCCGCTTTTCTGCCTGACCTTCCTGCCGGGTTCTTCAACCGTTCCTTTGGCAGACCTGGTCATGTTCTTTGTCTTCAAATCCTCCAGATAAACCATCGAATATCGGTCTGCAATCTGGCGCGAAACCTGATGCGTCCAGTTGTCATTGACTTGCCTGATTTTCTGTGATGCCCGAGCGGCCAGTCGGCGTGCTTTCAGATAACGTCCAGAAGCTTTTATGCCTTTTTTGCGCATCGGTTTCTGCCGCCGGGCCATCATTCTCTGGTAGCGCTTCCTGCGTCGTTCCTTCCTCTTAATGTCCGGGGCATGGTAGATCGTTCCATCCGATAACGCAATCTGTCCAACGTTCCGATCCATTCCGACCGCTTCGTTTGATTTCAGACTCAGACTGGCATCGACCGCATAAACGATGTACGCGTACCACTTGCCATTTTCTTCCTTGACGGTACCGGTTTTTACGATGCCGTCCGGGTAGGGATTGGATCCGGTCAACCGGACATATCCGATCTTTTGAATGTGCAGCCACTGCCCGTCAAGCCTTGCCGTCTGTCCGAGCACGATCGGAAATGAGGGTGGATCGCGCCATTTGGCCTTGAATCTCGGAAGCCCTTCATCCGGATGTTTGAAGAACTTCCGATACTGGACTTCAATCGGTTTGAGCGAATAACGCACGATGTTACACGAATAGTCCTGCAGCCATGGCTCGCAATGGCGACGCAGCAAAGTGAACTGTCTTGAAATCTCGACGAAACCGAACCGGCAATGGCCAGAAAGGTTATATTCGTCACGGAGTTTTCCGACAAAGTGATTCCAGGCGTAGCGGCAGGCGCCTGCAAGGCCGTACATCTGCCGGTACTTATTTCGGGAATTCGCGTGAATACGGTAGCGAATAGTACGATAGGTCGGTTTGGCGCCTGCTGTCATCTGTGCAACTGAGCAATGAAGTCCTTTTGTTTCACTTACATGACCATTATCCAAGTGGTGTGGCTCACCGCGTGAGCCTGCATAAATAAATATCCCAATTTGCATGTTGAGATCACGTGGGAGCCATTTGAAGGACACGGGGAGAATGTTAGAAGGGACCTTGTCTCAAGATATGGCTGATACGCACTGCTCACGGGCTCCTATTTGACAGGTTGTACTGGCTTGAGAGAGTCTCTCGCCGTCGATCCAATCAGAATTGGGGAAAAGGTGTTTTTCATCATCTGGTTTTGAACGTCGGAAGCCTGTCGTTGGGAATTTTGAAGAACTTCCGACACTGGAATTCGGTCAGATTCCGCGAATCATGGACGATGTTGCGCGAAGAAACTCGCAAACGATTGTCTCCACTCCATCACAACACAGCAAAGTCATTTCAGACACAGCGGTACAAGCCCGCAAAAGAGGTATGTCTGCGCATTGTTTGAAAATTACTTGAATCCGAAAGCGTATGGTGGTTTCACTCCCTAATTCTAATGAATCAGGGAGTATTAAATGGTACAGGTGCGATAAGTGAATTCGGTGTTCAATGATATCCGTGTAGTTAAGTACTCAAGTTTCTGGATTCAAAATCATCTAAATTATGCCGACAAAACAGTTGGATCATCCTCCATTTGGAGGCTTAGGACATCCAATTGAAGTGATCTCTCCAAGAATTGTTCGACTTCTCGGTCAATGGCTTGCATGACGAAGTCAAGGCTGCGCTCGGTCAGGGTTTTGCTGGCGCGGATAGAACGGTACACCAAGCTACGGAAGTAGTTCCACAGGCGGCGGGCGAAACAGATCGTATCGAGTTGTTCTTTGATCTGTTCGCGCACTTCAGGGACATTATGTCCGTGCTCGCTTAAAGCCGCATAGCTGAGCAGCAGATGACGGATCGCACACAGATGGATGGAGGCGATGAACGAGGCGAAACTGCGAGTCTGTTCGGACAAAAACCCCAAGTGCTGCTTGGCTTCTTTGAAATAAACTTCCACGCTCCAACGCAGACTATAGGTCTGCAGCATTTGTTCGGCGCTCAACTGAAGATCAGTGGACAAAAACAGAGCCCAGTTCTTGCTGCTGGGGTTTTTATCGTTGTCATCCAAGCCGCGCACGAACAGCAGCTTCACCGGCTGCCACCGTTCTGGCTTGCTCTCATCCTCTTCAAGATTCAGCTGTAGCGTACAAGAGACCACTCGCCACGGCAGATCTGCGACTTTGCGCCACTTTTTGCGTACCGCCTTAGCATACAGCTGCTTGGCGTCCAGCAACACCTCGTTGCCATCTGCCTGGAGCACGCAATACTTTAAATTTCCTCTTTTCATGCGCAGCACCGCCGTTAACTTCAACTCCAGCGCAGCTTGGATGATGCGCTTGGTTCCATACCACGAATCGGCCACTAAATACGGTGCCTCAAAGCCCATGCGCATCGCTTTTTTCAACATGCCAATGACCATTTGTGGCTTGCTTTGGTGCTTGGCACAGCGATACCGCCGAGCCACCACGCTGCGCCCATCTCGGTGCTTGTGATTCAATTTCTGCACTTTCTTGGAACTGATGAACAGTTCCGAATCCAGCGGTAAAAAACCGTCGTCTCCCACCAGTCCCAAGGTCACCACCTGCTGTCCGATCACGGTTTTCCCCAAGCAGTGATCATAGTGTGCTGATACCCCTTCCATCTTCTTGCCGCGACGACTGACAATGGTGTCATCGATCACAAAGGCACGCTGCGACGAATGCTTGAAACCGCAGCGCTGATAGACCGCCCGAGCCACGCGGTAGTTCAGACCGCGCCAGTTGAGGTCTTCACGCTTGAAAAACTCATACACCGCATCTTTGCGCGCTTGAAAAAATTCCTGCATGGAGTGACGACAGAACATGGCGATCGAAGAGCCTCGCAGCCAACGCCACATCAGCAGCAGAAACACTGTTTCGCGTGCGCTCAGACCGCTGCGCTTGGTCATGCCGGCTCGACCCAAGTGTCCGTTCAAACCCAATGCCGCCCACATCTGGGCGAAAAGATTGTCGATGCGCAACTGTCGATCCTGCACCGTCGGTTCAATATTTTGTGGCAGTTCAGATTTACTGGTACAATGATTCATGCTATAGCCTCGTTTGGTTTGTTGATGATTTATCAATAACAACATTATATACCATTCGAGGCTTACTTTATACATTAAAACAATTACTTAGGTCTTGTTTTCCAGCCAATTTTCAACCCAGAAACTTGAGTTAAGTATATAAGCCCTAATTTTTATAGCCTACTTGCAAATAAGAATCATTCTTATCTTGTGTAGTTAAATATATAATCCCCCTATTTATATTCCAAGAGATTACGAGATTATCTTCCCGGTCAAAAATGCGCTTGCACAGTTTCATCAACGTGGCGATCATCCTGTCTTCATGTTTCAAAATGCAGCTGGAGGATACCATGTCGATAACCAAACAGTGGGATACACTCTACACCAGCGCCAAATACTGACTGACGAAGACATGAGAGACCGTTGGTCAGATATTCTGGTACATGCACGTTGGTCTCACAAAACGGATGGATTTTTCCGTGTTTATGTCAACGGAAATGTCGACCCAAGTTATGTTTGGTCAGGCAAGACCAAAAACAAAGGAAATAGGGTTTATTTCAAGTTTGGCATTTACCGTTCCTACATGTCCAGGAGACCCGGTGATGAGCCGACTCAAGTTGTGTACTATGACAGTGTTGCCAAAGCCAAATCTTGCAAGAAAGTCACAAAATTTTTTGATTGTGAAGCAATCCGCCAAAAATCCTATGAGTAGTGGACTGTTGCTTCCATATTTGCTTAAGAAAATTGAGTGAATCTGTGTTGTCTGCAAAGACGGCCAAACCGGAAATGCTACGAGACCTAATTCAGAGGCGAGAAAACGTCTCTAAATTCAGGGAAACATACGGTGACCGAAATTTGCCGAAAAACGGCGGAACATATCAAACGGTTGTCAGAGAGCTAACGTCCGGGTGTGCTTCTAATTTTTTTCTGATTTCCGTATTGTCAGAGAGATTTTCGGTATTTGCAAAAGTTGAAGTTCGAGCAACCATGCATCAGCACCTCGAATGTTTGTCGTAAATCACAATAATCTTCAATATCGACAAAACTGAATTGCTAAAGTTTTTGTTTGTTTCTTCAGCTCGAGTATCAGTTGTTTCTTGCGACCGAATCGGTTTTGGTGCCGGCACTTGCCAAAAGGGCAAATAATTTCCAACAATACCATTGGACTTTCCAAGAACACGTTTTCAACAATTGAAATTTGTGTTCCTTTGATGTAGGTGCAGTTGCGAAACAGATATGTGGACTAATTTTCAGAAATCTTTACAATTGTATGATTTCAAACTTATAACACTCAAGTCAATCTATTTTCTCTAACTGAATCCATAAATTGGCAGCTATTTCCACACCTTTTTCTTGCTGGCCCGGAAAGAATTGATTCGAACCAAGGTGAGATTGTTGTTCATTCCTCAACTTCGTTGACGGTAGTGAATCTTCATCTCCTCCTGTTTGTCATCAAGGGCTTCATCCAGTTCCTAAATTCGATGCCAAAATAATTCTTATACCGCTTTCCAAGGATTCACAACCTTAACATCGCTCTTTTCAAAGTCACGAACATTACGAGTTGCAACCGTCATGCCTTGAGAGCGGGCAATCGCTGCGATCTGGCAGTCGGCAAGTGCTACAGAATATCCAGCAAAATGGCGATTAGCCGCGATGATCGCATATTGTCGCGCTGCCTCACTATCGAATGGCAGCACGCGATTTTCAAATACATCGCGAAGCATATTTTCTATCTCCAAAATCAACATTTCGCGACGCCGACCAAGTGGCAGAATAGCGGCGCCAAAACGTAACTCGGCCTCGCTGATTGATGATAAGAACATTTCCTCCACGTTTAGACCATCCGCCCAAGCCTTAACAGAGGGATGGGGAGATTTACGAATTAGCTCTGACACCACATTGGTGTCAACCAATACAGACATTTCGGGATAGTCAATCGAAGGATGGAGGTTCGCGCCCCGGCCCTCTCAATGGCAACTCCAAATCCACACCATTGTCTGGTCCAAAATGCGACCGTACAGCTTCAGCAAAGCTCCGGGAACTTAACTTGCGGCTAACAGCTTCGCGCAGAATCAGTCTCGCTTCTTCTTCCATGGAGCGGCCATGTTCAGCAGCGCGCACCCGCAGAAGCGTCTTCACATTATCGTCAAGATTACGGATGGTGAGGCTTGCCATGGTTATGTGTTCCGATTTGTTAGTGAATTCTGCATATATGTTGATTGCAATGCAATCATTATACTGAAAACTCGCTTGTAATTCAGTTTCGTTTTTGCGCCCACCGACTCACTGGCAATAAACTCGAATATACAATGAGTCGATTTGGTGAGCACGGTCGCAATACAGAAGAAGCTTTTGTTAGTTGCCGTTGCAGATAACAATATGCGATCCGAGCGAACAGCCAATCTATCAGAAAATCGCTGAGAAAGGATCGCAACCTAAGAAGCTTGGGTTGACTTGCAGTTCGCTCGCCAACTCAACTGTCACGCCATAAAAATGAAATGGTAGGCTCGTATTTTTCCAGCTCAAGTTTCTGAATTGGATTGTGGCGTATTATCAAACATAATTCATTGAAATAAAAAGAATAAAAGTACTCACTCATGGAAAAATTGACTGTTGATTGAATTACAGTAATTCCATGGGCGGAAAAGATCAATTATGACACCAAATCTCTGCTGATTCGCTATGGGGATTCTATCGATAATTCCTCTGCCGGATGCCTGGCGCAACCTCAAACTGCTGATCTGCAGTCAGCGAAGCTCAGGAATGTGCTGCCATCTTGTTGCCGCTGCTGTAATCCTCAGCTCTATTGCTCACTCAATGTGACCTCCAATGCTTCTATTGCAAACTTACGCAAGCGAAATCAGTGCGGCAAATCTAACAGTGAATCCTGCGGCAATTGTGGACGCTTGATCTCAGCAGTCTCCAACAACATGTCGGCCTCGAGGCCATATTTGAAGTGCTGCGGCTTCGTTGAGGCCCTTCAATTCGATCCTCTCATTCTGCCCTATTGATTGATTTACTGCTTCATCGGCTCCTCACATCGCATTCAAAGCAGACCGGTTCGAACAGCAGGCAATACATGCGGTTGACGTCCCCCCCCCCCCCCCCCACTTTCATGAGGCCAACTGCATTGTCATCAGCCATGTGAACTGCGTCTTCATTTCCGACCTGACTTCGGATCTGAACGAGTCTATGTCCGATTTGACGTCAGTTCTCAAAGAGCTGATGCTAGACTCCAATTTTTCGATGCCAGACTTGGTTGCGAGTTTGTCCTGGTGTTAGGCGATCGCGATCGCCACTGCTTCGGCCTGTCTGTGCTCCATGCCGGCAGCTGCGAGCTTTATTGAAGTTCCGAGCGTATCATAGGCGTGATTGCTCATAAATTATTCCTCAATTGATCGGATCGCCTGTTGCGCTTTCCATAGTGCTGCCTTTTCCAAAAAGGGTTAAGAATCTGGCGCAAGCTTCGTATACGATGCCGAACCGGATCCCAGTCGTTCTGACAGCTGGATTCCGTCGCCCGCAACCAGCGAGCGTGTTTATCTGGTGGTATCCGAAAGCAAAAACTTACCGCACCATATCCATCGCTCCGATTGCAATCTGAGATCGCAGCGGCTGCTTTTAAAAAACGTTCACAGTTTGCGATTCTCGAAGATCTTCCGAGGCCTTGACGAGTCTACAATCCCCAATCATTGTCCCGTTTTTCACGGTTAAAATCTTATCTGTGTCTTTGTTCTTACTTTTACGCTGCTTGTATAATTTTTCCCATTTTCACGCAAGGATTAACGCTACAAAATTATGTCATCGATTGAAAATTCCCCTTTTCTGGCGATTGTCGGACACACGAATTTATACGTTGATACATCCAAAGAGCGTTTTCGTGTGGGCATGCCATTGAATGCCAATATCGCGGCGGACACATTGGGAGCTTTCGCTTATGGCGAGAAGGCAAATCATATTGCCTTGATTCATGAAAACCTAGATGGATCGATAGAAAAATTCACCTTCGCAGAAATCGAACGGCAGGCCTGTAAATTGGCGCACTATCTGACAATGATTGGCATACAACGAAACGAACCTGTCGCAATTCATACCGGACAAAGTCCACAGACTGGAATTGCTCACATGGCAGTCTACAAAATTGGGGCGATAGCAATGACTTTGTCTCATTTGTATCGACACAGCACGATTCAACACATCGTTGCTGACTCCGGAGCCAGGATAATCATTACTCACGCTGAATATTGGGCGCAACTGCGCGGCATGTTTGATCCTAAAGTTACTTTGCGGCACAGAATTGTTTGCGGCGAAGCAATAGGCGAGGAAGTAAACTTTGAAGAGTGCATCGCAGATCAACCGGATTACTTTGAACCCGTATCAACTGCAACCGAAGACCCAGCGCTTCTGCTCTATACTTCGGGCTCTACCGGGATGCCAAAAGGCATGCTCCATGCTCATCGCATCATACATGGCTATCGCCCGTCAATAAATCTTATATACAACTTAGAGATTGATTATCCCGGAGCAATTTTTTGGAGTCCATCAGACTGGGCTTGGGGTGGAGGATTGCAGGACCTTATGCTACCTGCTTGGCAACATGGACAAACCGTCGTGTCATCACAGCATCGATTTCAAGCTGAATGGGCCTATGAATTTATGGAACGTCATCAAGTTACGCATACTTTTATGACTCCGACCGCGATAAAACGACTGGCTGAATTTAAATACCCCAGAAAAAGATGGAACTTAGCCTTGCGAGTTATTGCAGCGAGTGGTGAAAGTTTGCCGGCAGACGTCATGCGCTGGGCAAAAGACGACTTTGGCATTGTCTGCAATGAATTTTACGGCTTATCAGAATTTACTGACATGGTAGGCTGCTGTGAAGCTCTGTATCCAACGATTCCTGGTTCGATGGGGCGTGCTTATCCAGGAAGAACAGTTGCCATAATTGACGAAAAAGGACAGGAGCTGCCTGATGGATCTCTTGGTGAAGTAGCGTCTTGGATCCCGCATGAGCCAACTTTGTTTCTAGGTTTCTTCGGGCAACCCGGCGTTCCAGAAAATTTGAGAATTGGAAACTGGATTCGATCAGGTGATCTCGCAGTCAAAGATGAAAACGGATACTTTTGGTATCACGGACGTAACGACGATTTAATTAAGAGCGCAGGCTATCGCATCGGACCGAACGAAATTGAAAACACGCTGATGTCGCACCCGGATGTTGCCGAAGCAGCCGTAGTTGGTCAACCGGACGAGGAGCGAGGAGCGATTGTCTTGGCCTATATTCGGCTTATGGAAGGCGTTGAGAAAAGCAAGGCCACCAAGCTGATGCTGCAACAGTTCGTCAAGGAAAACTTAGCTCTTTACAAACATCCAAGAAAAATTGAGTTCGTTGATTCTTTCCCTTTAACCAGCACCGGAAAAATTCGCCGAAATGTACTGCGTGAAAGAGCCGCACAATTGAATGAGCGTTACTCGATTGAGACCCATACTAGAGATAGGATTGAGGATGGATAAAAATTGCGAAAAATTTTAAAAATGAGAAGACATTTCTCGATGTGGAATTTGGAGACAATTTTATTGTTATCTCCGTTTCGGATTTATCATATAATTGCGACTCTTTTGAGTGCTTGTTGAAGCCGTTCAAACCATTGCAAAAGTACAAATGATTTCAATGTAAATCAGCAATTCATTGGAAGCATTTCAAGGTTTGAATGGAAACAGAGCAAGTACGGGACGAATTAACGAGTCTGGGCTCGAAGCGAATATTTTAGGCCTACGTTTGATTTTTGAGGACAAATCATGAAGACAATTTCAGCCAAAGCTAGTGACGTGCAGCGCGAGTGGTTTCTCGTCGATGCATCTGATAAAGTGTTAGGTCGGCTAGCATCCGAAATTGCAAAAATACTGCGCGGCAAACATAAACCGATTTATACACCGCATGTTGATACGGGTGACTATATTGTAGTGGTCAATGCAGAAAAAGTAATTCTGACTGGCAACAAAGAAAACTCGAAAGTATACCACCGGCATTCCGGTCGACCTGGTGGCTTGAAAACCGTTCCTGTCGCGAAAATGCGTAAAACTCAACCGACACGCATAATTGAAAAAGCAGTACGAGGAATGATGCCGAAAGGACCGTTGGGTCGTGCAATGATGTCTAAATTGAAAGTCTATGCAGGACCTGATCAACCGCATCAAGCCCAGTCACCCAAACCACTAAATTTATAAAGAAGCAATATGGCAGAAGCTAATCAAGTGTACTACGGTACAGGTCGCAGAAAATCAGCCACGGCTCGGGTATATCTGAAGCGTGGCAACGGAGAAATTATCGCAAACAATCGGTCAATTGAAGACTACTTTGGTCGAGAAACTGCGCGCATGATCGTCCGTCAACCCCTCGTTCAGCTCGGAATGTTAGACTCCATTGACGTGCGAGTTACTGTTTCAGGTGGAGGACAAAGCGGTCAGGCAGGTGCAATTCAGCTTGGCATCGCACGCGCTTTGGTGAACTACGATGAGTCCAATCGATCAGCTCTGCGCAAAGGTGGTTTCTTAACTCGCGACGCACGAGAAGTAGAAAGAAAGAAAGTTGGCTTGCACAAAGCTAGAAAAAGACCTCAGTATTCCAAACGGTAAAACTTTTTGCTGGGTCGTCTGCAAGATACTTCGGTCAGAGTTTCCGCACTGGGGAATCGTCTAACGGCAGGACAACGGGCTCTGACCCCGTCAATCCAGGTTCGAATCCTGGTTCCCCAGCCAGCTGTAAAGAACCTTAATTTTTGTGACTTATATACAAAAGTGGCAAAAACCTAAATCAATCCAATCATTTCAAACACTTGCGATTACTTGGGCTTCTCGTCCTCAACCTGTTGCTTCCCCGACTGTCTGGACGCATCGTTCCTGAAGAATGACCTTGCCACCTGATGCGGCGTAGCCTTGATGCGAAAATCGGTTTGGTATTCTCTCTTGGTGTGCTGTTTCTGTTTCATTTGTATGATCTGCCTCTGCGTTGAACGCAAATTATTGTTACTAAAAATTCGGTCAATAAATTCAGATCTTTCATTTTCTTGATTTAACGTGTTCCACTTCTTCTCAATTTCAGAAATAATCTTTTCCTGAGTTCCTGCCGGTAATCTCGGAAATTTTATTCTCTTGAAGTGCCCCTGATTTAAAACCGGCTGTCCTTTTTTGTTTTAAGCGAATACTTTAACCTGGTTTTGGAACAATGAACTCATCATTAAGTAGAACATATACTTTTGGTTGCACCTTGATTGGTCAGCACGAACAACAAATAGATGTTTTTTAACACTATGTTTCTCCTTGAAATCGGCGAAATACGCGCACTTTCCTGTCCTTGATCCATCCTTGCATATCAAAATGTCTCCGACTATTACGTGACTTTTTGCCATATTGTCATAGAACGATTCAGTAAGATTTTTGTATATTGCTTCTCCTTTATGCTCATCAATTTGAGTGCCGCCAAGACTTTGAACTTCGTACGACAATTCATCTGCTCCGCCGGTTGGCCTTGATTCAGATTCCAATACCGAAATGCAAGCTTGGATGCTTACGAGAACATCAAAGTTCTGGCAGACATCCCGTTTGCTGGCCGAACAGATGTGCAAATTGCCAGAAATTGCCCATATTTGTATCTGTTTCCGCAACAACAGACACCTCGGTTAATATCAGAATCCGACCTGCAGCAAGAACCCGTATTCCAGGTCGTGATCGGCGATCCTTCCCTGGCTTGTGATATCGAAGGTCAGCAGGAAATTGGATTCATCCGGCTTGGCGTCAGTCAGACGCCAGCCAATTCGGCGATAGCGGGAGCCGTCGTCTGACATTTCGATTCCGAGATTGGGCGTGCCGATATATCGGCTTCCGAATACCGGTACCCCGTAGCCCATCGCAAACTGAATTCGATCTGAGTCAACAGAGCCTCGGCCGCCGTTATTGCCGCGGTCAGCAATATTAGCCGTGTGGCTTCGCCAGATCAGCGAGTCTTCCACACTTCCTGTGAAAGCCGAGCTGCCCCAGGCATGTTCCAGCGACATAGATATTCCTTGCGCAGACGATGGACGCGGATCCCAAGCCAATGCGGCACGCGCATTCCACTCTCGGAAACCTTTTGCCTTGTGAACAGCCAAGCCGCCCACTTCGGCATTCAGCGAAAGGCCTCTGTTCCGATCGGCAATATTCAGCCCTATCTGAGTCTCAGCGCCAAGGCCCGTGTCCGCATCACCGCCGTCAAGACGCAAAGATATCTGAGCACTGGGGGTAACCACCACCCCGCTTTCTCCAATCCAATGGGATTGCGCAGCCTCTATGCCCATGCGCGCCAGCCAGACCTTTGCATCCGTCGCTTTGAGACCGCCCAATTCGGAAAAAGCCGCGTCTGAGGAAATACGCGTGAAGCGCGCATCCGCTTTCCATGCGGCAGAAGTACCGTCAGCGTCAGAAGCGAGGATTTCACCGCGCAAGCCGGCCGCAGCCATTTTGTATTGGAGGTCTGTTTTCAGCACACTGCCATCCCTGACGTACCGGAACTCGAAATTTCCCTCGGCGTGGCCCGCGCCAGCCCAGACTGACAGCCGCTCGCTCAGTCGCAGACCCGCGTAGGGGTAAACACCCGAAAGTGAAGCTGAAATGTCGCCGTCACAGCGCAGGTCTTCGCAGCCCGCATTGCGATATGCGCCCTTGCCGCGCGAGTATCCCACAGCGAACCCCATCACTTTTTCCGATGTGGTGAAATCAATACCGGCGAAGCCGGAGCTCACTCTGCCGTCTACAGCGATTTTGCCGCTGCGCCCGTCAAATTCGCCGATTGCTCCCAGACCCCACAGGCCGGCAGACAGGCCTCCGAAACTGTCGGCCTCAGCAGCCAGCGATATCGAACTGCCAGTGAGCAAGACGCGCTCGGACAATCTTTGGTAGCGAATTGCCGGGCGATCATGATGCAAGTCAAAACCTGCATTTGGAATGGGGTCAGTTCTCGCTGCTGCTGTTGAATGTCTGCTGGACAAGTGAGCGCGTTCGTGCAGAGACTCAGAATCCGAACCGCGGAAATCGTAGGTGTGCGGCGCGCCGTCGCTGCCAGACCATTGCCCGATTCTTTGTCCTGCTATGGTCACCTGTCCGCCCGGAGCAGCTGTTCTCTTCAGACGCGCACTTATCATATCGAGGCTCTGATCGGTAACCGTTCGTCCAAAGCGCGCAATCCAAGGCGTAAAATCGATCCATTTAGATTGAGCCGGTTCGTCATCGTCGATAATGGTGCCGATCGCCTCACCATCAGCGATGTTCACGCGGTCCGCCGAACCTCTCAGCTTCAGCTTCAGTGTTTCGTCGCTCTCCGCCACCTGGTCACCCCTAACCTGTACGGATACTATCTCGACTGTATCACCTGCGGCAAAATCCAGCGTTCCGCGGCCTTGGTTGTAGTCGGCGCCGGCAGTTGCAGTGCCGTCCTCTGTTGTCCACTCCACCTTAATTGCCTTATCCATCGCCTGTGACAGCGTCACCCTGAATATCAGGTCCGCGGTGCCCGTGTCACCCTCGATAACAGTTGTATCGTAAATTGAGACAGAAGCAGAGACTTCGTCATCGATAACCGTCACCGTCAGGTCCTTGCGCACCGACCCGTAGTCGCCGCCGCTGGCGCTGTGGCTGATCGTCTCGGTGCGGTCGGGCATGTTGTCGATGTCGTCATCCACCCCGGTCACCGTCACCGTCTGCGGCTGGTTCCAGTTTATGGTCGAGAAACTCAGCGAGGTCTTATTCACGGTCGCCGCCGAGGTGTCGCCGGAATACACTGCTACTGTCACTGCCGCAGTCGGCTGCGTCGCCAGCCTGACCGTGTAGTTGGCGGTGTTGCCGGCACCGATGGTTTCGGTCACCGTCACTGAGGCCGGCGTCAGCACCAGGCCTCTGGTATCATCGTCGGTGATGGTCAGGGAGGTGTCGTCAACGGCAAATCCCGAGACCGCGGTAGTACCCGTAATGCCAACCGTCTCGCCGCTGCCCTCGTCGGTCGCATCCTGGATCGGGTCGATGCTGAAATTTGCAGCGCCGCTGTGCTCACCTGCCGCAATCGTCAGCGCGAAGTCGGCCACCGCCGCATAGTCGGCGCCCTCGGTCGCCGTGCCTTTCTCGCCCACCTTGACCGTCACTTCAGTGGCCGTATTGCGGGTCGTGCTGCCTGGCAGCGTCGCCGTCACCGTCACCTGAGTCGCTCCGGCCGATTCTGCCACATTGTCCGGCGTCGCATGCAGCGCGATGGTGCTGCTTGATATCGCGCTATCGTCGTCCGTCACCGTCACCGTCAGGTCCTTGCTCACAGACGCATAGTCGCCGCCGCTGGCCCTGTGGCTGACCGTCGCGGTGCGTTCGGGGTCGTTGTCGATGCTGTCATCCATCCCGGTCACCGTCACCGTCTGCTCTGTATACCAGTTGGTGGTCGTGAAACTCAGAGAGGTCTTGTTCACCGTCGCCGCCGAGGTGGCGTCGGAGGCCACAGTCACCGTCACGGTCGCGGTCGGCTGCGTCGCCAGCTTGACCTTGTAGTCGGCAGTGTGCCCAGTGCCGCTGGCCTCGGTCACCGTCACTTGCGCCGGCGTCAGAACGATGCCCTTGGTGTCATCGTCGGTGATGGTGCCGGTCGCGGTCGCATCGCCGATGTCCGCGCCGCTGGCGCTGCTCAGCGTCAGCGTGAGCGTCTCATCGCTTTCGTCGAGCTGGTCGCCCGTCACTTTTACCGTTACCGTCTTTGAAGTGTCGCCCGCAGCAAAGCTCAGCGTGCCGTTGCTCGCGGTGTAGTCGCTCCCAGGCGTCGCGGTGTCAGCTGTCTCCTTGCTGGTGGCCCAGCTGACTGTCACCGAATGACCCGCCGCCGGCGACAGCGTGACAGTAAATTGCAGGTCCGCTTCACCTGAGTCGCCCTCGGTCACGCTGGCGTCGGCCACTGACAGCGACGCTGTGCCATCGTTGTCGGTCACCGTCACCGTCAGGTCCTTGCTCACCGACGCATAGTCGCCGCCGCTGGCCCTGTGGCTGATCGTCGCGGTGCGGTCGGGGTTGTTGTCGATGCTGTCATCCACCCCGGACACCGTCACCGTCTGCCACGTGTTCCAGTTTGTGGTCGAGAAACTCAGCTCGGTCTTGTTCACCGTCGCCGCGGAGGTGGCATCGGAGGCTACCGCCATCGTTACGGTCGCGGTCGGCTGCGTCGCCAGCTTGACCTTGTAGTCGGCAGTGCCACCAGTGCCGCTGGCTTCGGTCACCGTTAATTGCGCCGTCGTCAGCACAATGCCTTTGGTGTCATCGTCGGTGATGGTGCCGGTCGCGGTCGCATCGCCGATGTCCGCGCCGCTGGCGCTGCTCAGCGTCAGCGTCAGCGTCTCATCGCTTTCGTCGATCTGGTCGCCCGTCACTTTCACCGTTACCGTCTTTGAAGTGTCGCCCGCAGCAAAGCTCAGCGTGCCGCTGTCCGCGGTGTAGTCGCTCCCAGGCGTCGCGGTGTCAGCTGTCTCCTTGCTGGTGGCCCAGCTGACTGTCACCGAATGCCCCGCCGCCGTCGACAGCGTGACGGTAAATTGCAGGTCCGCTTCACCCGAGTCGCCCTCGGTCACGCTGGCGTCGGCCACTGACAGCGACGCTGTGCCCTCGTTGTCGGTCACCGTCACCGTCAGGTCCTTGTTCACAGACGCATAGTCGCCGCCGCTGGCGCTATGGCTGATCGTCGCGGTGCGGTCGGGGTTGTTGTCGATGCTGTCATCCACCCCGGTCACCGTTACCGTCTGCTCCATGTTCCAGTTTGTGGTCGAGAAACTCAGCTCGGTCTTGTTCGTCGTCGCCGCATCAGTGTCGCCGGAGGACACCGCCACCGTCACCGCCGTGCTTGGCTGCGTCGCCAGCTTGACCTTGTAGCTGGCAGTGCGACCAGTGCCGCTGGCCTCGGTCACCGTCACTTGCGCCGGCGACAGCACAATGCCCTTGGTGTCATCGTCGGTGATGGTGCCGGTCGCGGTCGCATCGCCGATGTCCGCGCCGCTGGCGCTGCTCAGCGTCAGCGTGAGCGTCTCATCGCTTTCGTCGAGCTGGTCGCCCGTCACTTTTACCGTTACCGTCTTTGAAGTGTCGCCCGCAGCAAAGCTCAGCGTGCCGCTGTCCGCGGTGTAGTCGCTTCCAGGCGTCGCGGTGTCAGCTGTCTCCTTGCTGGTGGCCCAGCTGACTGTCACCGAATGCCCCGCCGCCGGCGACAGCATGACGGTAAATTGCAGGTCCGCATCGCCCGAGTCGCCCTCGGTTACGCTGGCGTTGGCCACTGACAGCGACGCTGTGCCCTCGTTGTCGGTCACCGTCACCGTCAGGTCATTGCTCACAGACGCATAGTCGCCGCCGCTGGCGCTATGGCTGATCGTCGCGGTGCGGTCGGGGTTGTTGTCGATGCTGTCATCCACCCCGGTCACCGTTACCGTCTGCTCCATGTTCCAGTTTGTGGTCGAGAAACTCAGCTCGGTCTTGTTCACCGTCGCCGCATCAGTGTCGCCGGAGGACACCGCCACCGTCACCGCCGTGCTTGGCTGCGTCGCCAGCTTGACCTTGTAGCTGGCAGTGCGACCAGTGCCGCTGGCCTCGGTCACCGTCACTTGCGCCGGCGACAGCACAATGCCTTTGGTGTCATCGTCGTTGATGGTGCCGGTCGCGGTCGCATCGCCGATGTCCGCGCCGCTGGCGCTGCTCAGCGTCAGCGTGAGCGTCTCATCGCTCTCGTCGAGCTGGTCGCCCGTCACTTTCACCGTTACCGTCTTTGAAGTGTCGCCCGCGGCAAAGCTCAGCGTGCCGTTGCTCGCGGTGTAGTCGCTCCCAGGCGTCGCGGTGTCAGCTGTCTCCTTGCTGGTGGCCCAGCTGACTGTCACCGAATGCCCCGCCGCCGTCGACAGCGTGACGGTAAATTGCAGGTCCGCTTCACCCGAGTCGCCCTCGGTCACGCTGGCGTCGGCCACTGACAGCGACGCTGTGCCCTCGTTGTCGGTCACAGTCACCGTCAGGTCCTTGCTCACCGACGCATAGTCGCCGCCGCTGGCGCTGTGACTGATCGTCGCGGTGCGATCAGGGTTGTTGTCGATGCTGTCATCTACCCCGGTCACCGTCACCGTCTTCCCCGTGTTCCAGTTTGTGGTTGAGAAACTCAGCTCGGTCTTGTTCACCGTCGCCGCATCAGTGTCGCCGGAGGACACCGCCACCGTCACAGTCGCGGTCGGCTTCGTCGCCAGCTTGACCTTGTAGTCGGCAGTGCGACCAGTGCCGCTGGCCTCGGTCACCGTCACTTGCGCCGGCGTCAGCACAATGCCTTTGGTGTCATCGTCGTTGATGGTGCCGGTCGCGGTGGCGTCTCCGATTGCCGCGCCGCTGGCGCTGCTCAGCGTCAGCGTGAGCGTCTCATCGCTCTCGTCAAGCTGCTCGCCCGTCACTTTCACCGTTACCGTTTTTGAGGTGTCGCCCGCGGCAAAAGCAAGCGAGCCGCTGCCCGCGGTGTAGTCGGTGCCCGGCGTCGCGGTGTTGGCCGTCTCCTTGCTGGTAGCCCAGTCCACCGTCACCTCATGATCCGCCGCCGTCGACAACGTGACGGTAAATTGCAGGTCCGCATCGCCCGAGTCGCCCTCGGTCACGCTGGCGTCGGCCACCGACAGCGACGCTGTGCCCTCGTTGTCGGTCACCGTCACCGTCAGGTCCTTGCTCACCGACGCATAGTCGCCGCCGCTGGCGCTATGGCTGATCGTCGCGGTGCGGTCGGGGTTGTTGTCAATGCTGTCATCCACCCCGGTCACCGTCACCGTCTGCTCCATGTTCCAGTTTGTGGTCGTGAATCTCAGCTCGGTCTTGTTCACCGTCGCCGCCGAGGTGGCGTCGGAGGCCACTGCAACCGTCACGGTCGCGGTCGGCTGCGTCGCCAGCTTGACCTTGTAGTCGGCAGTGCGCCCAGTGCCGCCAGCCTCGGTCACCGTCACTTGCGCCGGCGTCAGCACAATGCCCTTGCTGTCGTCGTCGGTGATGGTCAGTGTCTGATCGGCTGGGTTTAAGGCTGCACCGCCGCTCGCTGTCCCGGACACTGTCACCGATTTATTCGGCGATTCCACGTTGTTGTTGACGCCGGTGATGGTTACCTCCCCGGTACTGACGGTCGAACCTGCTGCAATCCTCAGCACCTTGTTCATCGAAAGTGTGAAATCATCGTTCGTTGCTGGGCTCACAGCCGCCGCTGATACTGTCACCGTAACTTCCGCACTTGTGGTCCCCGACAGAGTTGCAGTCACCGTGCTCACTCCGCTGTTCTCCGAGACCGTGCTGGGCGTAAGTGCCAAGCTTACCGTCGGCGCAGATTCATCGTCAAGGATCGTCAGTGTCTCGTCGGCAGGATTCGACACTCCACCGCAGCTCGCCGCCCCGGACACTGTCACTGTTTTTTTCGGGGATTCCACGTTGTTGTCAACACCGGTGATGGTCACCGTACCGGTGCTCGTTGTCGCACCGCCTGCAATGGTCAGTTGCCTGCTCGTCGAAAGTGAGAAATCACCTCTCGTCGCCGGACTCACAGCCGACGCTGACACCAATACTGTCACCTCTGCAATTGCGGAATCCGACAGTGTCGCGGTCACTGTGCTCACGCCACCTTTTTCCGAAATCGAACTCGGTGCCAGTGCGAGACTCACTGTCGGCACGCTTTCCTTGCCCGTCACGGTGCCATTGATGCGCATTTTCCTCTCATTGTTGAAGCTAGTCCAACGTTGATCTGATTGGGGAGAGCGACCAGGAAGATAATGGCTGGAGCTTGCGATGCTCCAGCCTGTGGCTTCACAGGAATCTAGTTTGTTGGAGTTAGTGTTTCGGACATGCAGATCGGAGACATTCACCGTGGAGTAAAAGACTAAGTGATACGAAGTGGAGGCATTCAGCACGGTGCTCTCGGGAGCATAGAAAACAAGGGGTGAGGTCCTTCGTGTACTATCGACCGTCAGATCGATGATTTTTTGCTTTGGGTGGTTCGCCCGATCTCCGCCTTCGACTGATGACCACAGTTCCGCGCGAGTATTCCGAACATCTGTCTTGAAAGTACTGGGGTTATTGCTGCCCGCTACTACTAATTCGATACTTTGCAGTTTGTAGCCCATGCTGTTGGTTCCTGTTGTGAACCGTTGAGCGTGGGTGTTGGTTGCAAAATCACCTGTACCAATATTGGTCTGCCCGAAGTTGCTCACCAACACGACAGCGGCAGCCGGTTTGGAAGCGAACAGGTTTAGCCCGCAGACAATCGGCAGTACAACAGCAAGGAGAATGAAAAAACGGGAGGGCGCGACTCTTTCTGATAACACCCCCTGGCATGATCGTTTAACCGGATGGCAATTAGGTCCTATCGACCTGTCTATTAAGTTGCCGATCTTGGCACTGATGCTCAGTCCTCACAAGTCCATTTGACAACCTGACCAAGCCAATTATCGAGATTTCAAATCACCCTTCCGAGTGTCCCCTTCCCCCCAAGGTAAGATGACAATAGTCAACAGAGCAGAGCGATTTGGAATTCAATACCAAAAGAGCACAGGAGAGTGTCCTGTGTAGGTAATAGTATCTGCGGCCGAAATTTTGCCGCGTCAACAAATTTTCCTTTTTGAAGTTCCTGCTTTTTCCCTATACCACCTGTACAATCTAATCTACGGTAATAACTGTGACTCAAAACTGTTGCAGACATATCGACCGCACTATGCGCTTCAACACGCTATATTAGTGGAGCAAATGGCACTAGCTTTAAATCATCTACTTCTGCTTTCTGACAATCTCCAACGCATTGAATCAGAATAATTAAACTAATTATATTATTTTCTAGTTTCAAAAATATCCAAATCCGAAATTTAAAAATTTTCAGCCAGCAGGTTCGAGAATTTGACCGATTTTCGGAATATTCAGTGCGCTGTACAGCGAGAACAATGCACAGTGATCCTCATTTTGCAGTGGTTGAGCCGGTGCATTGACGTTGAGGACATAAAGTTCCTTTGACGGGACGCACGAACATCTTCCGCAGTGTCGGAATCGATTTCAATGGGAGAAAAACGTGCCGCACAAAGCGGCGATTTCACGACAGTCGGCAGTTGCGGATGGACCAAAGCGCTTCGTCAATCAGCTGCCGATGCGCTCGATTGAGTTTCAAAGTCCATTGCCGCCCATGATAGACGATGTGCGCGCCCAGCGCATACAGACGCCAGCGGAGCGTGATCGCCGGTCGGCCTTCCCAAGCAGCCGGCAGCAATCTTCGCAGCAGCGCCAGCAGATTGTAAAGTAAGGCACACAGCTTGAAATACGCCACATTGGCAGCAAAATCGCCACAAGGCAGCTTGGCATTGCCGAAATCACTGCGCAATTCCTTGATATGGTTCTCCGAGGCGTCGCCGCGCCGCTTGCAAAAATGCACCACCTTATATTCATCCCAGTTCATTTTCAAATCCAAATTGGTGGTCAACGCTCGGTACTCATACTTCCCTTTTTGGGCACTTTCATCATCTTGATCTACAAACAGATTGGGCAACAGCTCCGGCTGTGGATCCGGCTCCTCTTTTTCGATCAGCTGCCGCTGCACGACTAGATAAAAGGCTTGTGGAGTGTCGCCCATCACATGCAAGGTGGCGGCCACCTGCTCGGGTTCCGACTCGGCACCATCGCGTTGGATCAACGGTCCCAGTCTGACGACTGGATGGCCGACAACGATTCTTTCAGTGAAGAGTCCATCTTGGCGCGGATCACATAGCGAATGTCGTTGGCTTCACAATAATTGATCACCCCAGCCTGGCAAGTGGCTGCATCGGCTCGCAGATGACCGACCGAAACCCCTGCCGGCGACGCGGCCTCACTTTTTTGGATGAACTCTAGATTACCTTTATTCGGCGGTGCATTCCCTTTCCGAAAGTCAACCTTCGCCACCTGCTCAATTTCAGCGATGTGACCCACCATCGGCGTATACTCTCGTGAACCTTTGTAGTTGAATTGGGCCTCTTGCTTGTTGCATTCGATCACGGTCGCATCAATGTCCAGCGTGACCCGCCTGCAGTGATGCAAACCCGTTGATAGCAGGCGCTTGTTGATCTCGACTAGAGCCTGCATCGACTGTGCTGTCACCGATACGGCGCAGCCAGTTGCCCAGAGTTTTCCCATCCGGCATGTTCTTGAAACCCAACAGTTTCATCAGCCCCGACTCGTGGCGCAGATGACGCACATCCTCCAAGCACTTCACACAATCATGTTTCATGAGCATGAAGGTGCTGAACAGAATGCTTGGCGGGCAGCCGCGATTGCTGAGCGGAGCGGGCATGAAACGATCCATCAATTCATTCAATCCTAAGCGTTTGAATCAGTCCGCAAGCACCACCAAACCGGCGCGAGAGGTCAAGTTGCGATTGCTGTCAGCTGTTTGGTAGGGTAAATGTTCATAAGCCTTGTATTATTTTGGGTTGTTTCAGTGATCACCCATTGGGTGATCCTGAATTTTGGCTTAAGACTTTAATGGTACAAGGCTATTTTCTATGTTGGTATTTCTAATTTCGGATTAGGGTGCTGTTATTACAATAACTTTCTGCCACTTATGTATATAATTTCCTGTTTTTTGATAGTGGACGCAGTCGACAAAGTCACTGGTCTATTTGGTTGAAGTCCGATTCATCCAGGCGTACATTGATCGTTGCAAAGTCGATATACAACGAAAAAAAAATTGAATTAAGTTAATATTGTTTTTGTAATCAGTGATTCTATATAAAATAACTGGTATCGAATTTGCTAAATCAGTCAGAATTTAAAATCCTTTATGGAAGATTTTTCATACATAACCATTTCTGCTAATGCAGCCAAACGCGTCGGTCAGTTGATGTCTGACTCTGATCTTGGATTGAGGGTTTACGTTGAAGGCGGAGGATGCTCAGGTTTTCAATACGGCTTTCAGTTGGAAAAAGAACAGCAGGATGACGATGTTCTCATTGAACAGAATGGCATTACTCTTCTTGTTGATTCACTCAGTATCCAGTACTTGATGGGAGCTCAAGTTGATTACATCGACGATCTGATCGGAGCTAGGTTTTTTGTCAGCAATCCCAATGCGTCCACCACGTGTGGCTGCGGTTCTTCATTCTCGATTTAAGAAATTTCAGATTCAATCAATAATCGAATTCTGAAAGCTCGCACCCCTTAAAAATCAAAACGTGATTACGCTGACCGCCTTTTTGATTGGCGTTATTGCGGCATTTTGTTTTTTTGTCGGAGTGCTGATTGGAGTCTGTGGAGTTGGAGGAATCCTCATCATTCCTTTCTTGGTTTATGTTATCGGCTTCGACATCCATACTGTGATTCCAGCTTGCATGGCTGGCTTTGCGGTCAACATGATATTCGCAGTGTACTCCTATGCAAGTCGAGGCTCAATTCGCTGGGACAAGGCAGTTTACCTTATTATCGGAGCAGCACCCGGTGCATATTTGGGGTCCATCACTGTGCTGGCATTGTCTTCACTGACCTTAGAAGTCATAGTTTTCGTCCTTGTTATTTTTTCTGGAATTCGTGCACTAATTACTTCACCTAGTCATCCAGAGGAAAGTGGTTTTGAAAGGATTCCAAATTATGTTCTCTTATTATTGGGGCTTCTTGTAGGTTACGGGTCTTCAGTAAGCGGTACTGGCGGCCCATTGCTTCTCATTCCATCATTATTACTGCTTAATTTTCCTGTAATGATTGCGGTTGGATTAAGCATGGCGATTCTAATTCTTACACCTTTTGCAACATTAGGTCATCTCATTCATGGGTCGATAGAATGGTTGCTGGCGGTGCCGATTGCGGTTGGAGTATCTGCAGGAATCTTGATCGGTGCCGGGATCGCACACAAGATTTCTGCTTATGTAATGCAACGTACTGTAGCCGTTGCTTTATTGATCAGCGGGGCTATGGTGGCGACAAATTTCATCAGCTAATTTCGCAAAATTTTCTTCCGTTTTTCGAATGATGCGATAGTGCCTCAAAAATTAAATATCGGGCAGTTTCTGAGAGTTTTGCGCTGTGAAACAGTATTGAAGGATATATTGAATTCGGGTTGGGAAAAAAGCAAAATCACATCTATCGAAGAAGTTTTTGGACTTGCCGGCAGGTTTAAACGTTGCCTGCAAGCCAAAATGCGGATGAAGAAGAACCCGGAACCTTCGTTTGAGCAACAGATTGCGTTTGAGACGGGAGTTAAAGCGTTCCAAGACAGTGTGCCACAATACAGCCGTTTCTTTAGTGTTTATTGCAATTAAAATTTGACCCACTCCAAAACTCCATTTGTAGACGTAACTACTCGCCCCATCTGATTCAGTGTTAACAGGCTGAGCCCATCCGCTGACAAAACTAATGGGTGCAGGCATTGCGACCCGGTAGTGTTTCGTTGGGTGAAGTCATTGTACCGAGAGCCCTTGACATTAAAGCATCGAGGAGCGATGGTATGCGCATTGTTCACCACCACACTCACACAATCATAAATGGGCAACTCACATTTGGGATCCAAAGCCACTGCCGGGCTGTGTCAGGCCATCATTGCGCTGATGCCGGCGCATAGCGTTTACATTGAATCTCATCTCGGGGGCGGCGCCATTATGAAGCGCAAGCCGCCGGCGCAGCGCAACATTGGCATTGATGTGGATGCAGCAGCCATTGAGCAGTTTCGCTGCGATTTTGAGGTGGAACTCGCGCACGGCTGCTGCCATGATTATCATTTGGAGTTTGAATTCGACGGCAGCGAATTGATTTACGCGGATCCGCCGTACCTGCGATCGACGCGCAAGGCGCCGGGACGATATCGTTACCGCTACGACTACGAGGAAAAAGACCATGTGCAGCTGCTCGCAATATTGAAGCAACTTCCCTGTCAGGTCATGCTTTCGGGTTGTCCTAGCGCGCTGTATGACGAGCTGCTCGACGGCTGGCGCTCGATCTCGGTGCAGGTGATGAACCAGGCCGGGGTAGTGACCGAGAAAGTGTGGTTCAACTTCGAGCCGGATCGGGTTCACTGGTGCCGTTCTGCGGGGCGCAACTTCACCGACCGCCAGCGCATCAAACGCAAGGCCGAGACCTGGTCTCGGTGCTATCGACAGATGCCTTATGCCGAGCGTCTTGCGGTGCTGTCGTCGATCATGGCGGTGGAGGCCGAATAGCCGCTTAGGGTCCGGCTCGGCTCCGCAAAATTTGTTCTGCGACCGCTGCTCCACCAAGATGTGAGCTGAAGGCTGTTGAGTGCCCTGCGAGTGCACTCGGCTCTCATAGCAAGGCCTAGTCGGTGACCGCAGTTTGATCTTACACTGCCATACCCTCACATACTCTTTGTTTCTGTTACACCGGCGCTCCGTTGGTCTCAAACCACGGCAGTTCATTTTCTTTTTTTCTTTACCACGGGCACAATATTTGAGCTCACTCCAAGACCACACGTGAAAAGAGAACGCTCGCGACCGTGCATCGGACAAAGACTGTCTGGGAACCGCCTTTGACCTTCGCAGAGCAACTAGCGGGAGGGAGGATTCTATTTTGAGTGGGGAATTTTGTTCGGAGGCAGGATCAAACCTAAAAACTTCCTTTGGAGCGGACCAAATTTGACCAAAATACCGATGTTGACAAGCGACAAAGTCAAGATTCCTGACTCAATGCTCACAAAAATATTCAAAAAAATTGGATTTTTCGGACTACCACAATTTACTTGAATTCCTGTTTAGAAATCTTCACAGAAAACAAAGAAAGCTACTGCTCTTTAGGAGGAGGTGGTGAAAAATATTTTTTCGGTGGTGGAGCAGGCGGAGGCGACGGTCTTTTCAAATTTGCGGGTTTTGGCGAAAAGCCCTCTCTTAAATCACTTCGATTATCAGGGGAGGAGCCTGATGACCAAAATTTCCATTTCATGTCTTACTCCGATTCTGAATAACTGTTTTTAACATCTAAAAATTCTATCATTTCTACCTCCGATTTAGAGATCAAAATATGTGAAGTGTTACCAACGTTATCATCAGTTTGATTTTCTACAACTGCATTCTGAGCATTGTCCGATAACCACAAATACTCTTCAATTAGGTAATATTCATCTGTAGGGGCGCTAGGCCATCTCCGTGGCCAGCCAAACAAACGACGCTCACCTTTAAGATGTAGTGCCACGTAGCTGTTCCGATTCAATTTGAAAGCGGAAAGCGCATCGAATTGCCCGCAGTCTGTTCAGTTACTGTTACAAATCGAAAGAACTTGTGGAACGAAGCATAATTCCATAGCATAGCTAGTGGCAAGTCTGAGTGCTGGTGGTACAGGGTAATTTTTAATTGACAATTAACAGAAGTAGGCATGGACGCGATCAGCCAGTCGTTTCGATCATGTCCACGGTGCTTAATCTGTAGCGCTGGCAAGACCTGGTCCTCCACATTCTGCAGCACTCGTGCAGGTGTCGCAGGTCGCTCATTTCAGCGAGCTTTTGCTAAAAGTCGGACGGGTTTCGAATAATCGGTGATTATTGAATTTTGCCGTGAACAAACCTCCTTGGAGTTGTTATTCGGGTCTCTCTCGATACAGCAAAAGGTCTTGTTCATGGAATAAATATTTAATGAAAACAAGTAAATGTACTCGGTTGTGGCAGAGTATGGAACAGACATGATGGCAATTGGAGCAGAATTTCGTGACAATTCTCGAAAAGTGCTCTGAAACGGCTGAAAGCCACTTTTTTATCAGGTGAAAAATTTTTCATGCATTCAATTTCATCAACGACTTCAATGCATTTCATATACCGAAAAGATCTCTTTCCAGCCCCTTCACATCTCTTTGAAAGTCCGAGTGCCAAGTCAATATTGGAATTGAACTGTTTGGGAAATTAACAGACACAACTTGAATGCCAGAAATCCGGTCTAATTTCCTCGCAGGTACTAAATCGGTGTCATTCGCAATCAAAATTAATCGATCAACTGAGCGTATTGCTGCAAATTTAGCGATGTCCAGCCCATGTCGCATGTCGACACCTTTTTGTTCAATTTCGTAACGAAATCATCGCCCGTTAGATTGTGTTTCGCAACAATTGGAGTCTACTTTGGGGTGAAATCTCGAAATTCTAGTACAACACGTCGAATCGCGATTTATTGTTTCGCGGCGAGTTAATCGAGCTGTTCTCCAGAACGAGTCAGAGTCCTCGAGCGTGCAATTTGCCATATCTCGCTTTGTGTTGATTGCGGTTCAAAATTGAATCACTTTTCAGTCGCATTAATATTCTGAAAAGTATGTTCCTATTTTTCAAAACTACAAACTGATGTCTACCGATTTTTTAGATCCGGGTGGCAAATTGATTGGAGTTGATTGGGAAATGACACCTACGTTCCAAACACGCAAATCATACCTTCCAGGTTGAATGTTTCGCCAAGTCAGAGTCTCCGGTTTCTCTAAAACAGCAAAATGTGGATTTGGTGGAACAAAGATCCAGCTATGCATCGAAGGATGAAGATCACAGCGTACGCTCAGCATTCCTGTAGCCTTTAAAATTTTGCTTACTGTCACGCTTTTCAATGGCGTGGCAACGTTAAAAACAGTATTCTCTCCATCAGTAACATGGGCATTGTGAAGAAATGAATCTTGATTCTCAATTTCCAGAGTGCTTCCTGCCGGCAATATCTGCAAGGTTGGAATAAATTGATTATTTTCAATTAAAATTCGACTAACGTTTGTATTTTCAGGAACAACATTTGATAGAGGTTGCAAGCTTTCAAGAAAAATGACGTAAGGTGGATTATTGATCGTGTCAACAGTAACAGTGAGCCGAGCGAGTTCAGCGTTGGAATCGAGCAGAATAGACTCGTTCTGAATTCGGTAGCCAATTGCGAATGATGCCGCAATAACCGCAATAACTCCGGTTGCAACCCAAAATCGAAGGCGAAACCTTTTGCCGGACGTCTGCATATCCTTCGCACTTTGTTGTCTACGAATCGTGCGATTGGAACGATATTCTCTAATTCTCTGAACAAACAGTCGAAGTAACAGACGTATCATTGCAGGAAGAGTCGATAATTGAGAATAAATAACTTTGGATAATTTGAAGTATATCAACGTTAAAAATATTACTCTTTGAGTATGAATAATTCGCAAATACCGGTTTATTTTCAGCAAGGGAACGAAGTTGAAATATTTCAGTCCGCATATCGGAGAGGCCTCGCTGTTTTGCTGAAAGGTCCGACTGGTTGTGGAAAAACAAGATTTGTCCGTCACATGGCAGCTAGACTCGAGCGGCCGCTCTATACAGTAGCCTGTCACGATGAGATGTCTGTTTCAGATTTGCTAGGTCGTTATTTGATTAAGGACGATCAGACAGTTTGGCAGGATGGCCCGTTGACGAGAGCTGTTCGAGAGGGTGGGATTTGCTATTTGGACGAAATTGTCGAAGCGCGAAAAGACACGACGGTGGTGCTTCACTCTCTTTGCGATGACCGCAGGACAATGTACCTGGATAGGACTGGTGAAACCCTGAAAGCAACACCAGAGTTTATGCTTGTTGTCTCATTCAACCCCGGTTATCAAAATTTGTTTAAAAACCTAAAGCAGAGCACGCGGCAAAGATTTGTGTCATTGACATTTGGTTTTCCCGAGTTCAATCAGGAAGTTCAAATCTTGATGTCCGAATCGGGAATTGACAAAATGACTGCAGCAAAGCTGGTTGAGTTAGGTCGACGACTTCGTGAAGTCGAAGGCCACGACATAGAGGAAACAGCATCTACGCGGTTACTTGTGCACGCATCCCATCTGATTCATGATGGGATGGATCCGCTATATGCCTGTGAAGCTGCATTGATCGACCCATTAACAGATGATTTGATCATTCGGGAAGGTTTGCTCGAGATCGTGAAAACTTACTTTTGAAGAATCCATTTCTATTTCAAGGCATCGCCGTAATCTGGTATGGATTGCTGTTTGGACTCGCAGGTCGACTGCGACATCCTCAGTCAGCCGTTGTCGGCAAGGAACTGTGGCGAAGTCTGGAACTTTACTATCATGCTTTGGGTGGAGAATTGGACCGAGGGCTGGCGAGAGCGTCGCAATATGATGCGACGTTAAAGCTGTCTACGCACGCAGGGCTTGACCTCCAGGCGTGGTCAGAACCTGGAATGCTCTATTTGCCAAAGCGCATCAATCGATATCGCACACGCGAACTTAATCGAGAACTCTATTATTGGCTGGCAGCATTTTTGGCTGTTGAAGAACCAAATTCCGGATATGTATCATTGTGCCCTGGTGTCAAGCATTTGCTGCATGGAGTGAAGACTTCGGCAAGCGTCCTTCAGTCATTTCCTCGGCTCTCTGAGCGATACCAACGACTGTGCGAGAATGAAATTGCTCAGCGTCGAATTGCCTTTTCTGACCCTGAATCAAAAAAAAGAAACCGTTCATTGCAGTTGGAGGCGGCTTTTCGATATGCCCTTGGAGATCAAACCATTGACATCGATCAATCACTGTCACGAATGATGCTGCAAGCAAAAAGCGGTGAAAAGGTGACTCCTGCAACCGAGTGGCAGAATGTTACCGTTCCTTTTTTGCATGTGCCGCTCTGGTCATTCCGCACTCCCAAAATCGAAAGGCTTCGCTTTCCGTGGTGGCGCAGCAGCAAAAAACCTCAATCATTTGCGCCTGAGAAAATAGAGCCTCAAGCAAAATTTGATCCTGATTTTGTACCGGATGTGAAAAAAGGTCTTGCTGCCACTCAAGATCAATTTACATATCCAGAATGGAATTACTTGACGCAATCGTATCTGAAGAACTGGTGCCGTCTAACTGAATACAAACTGAAAGGAGGCTATAGTTCAGAACTCGATGCACAGTTCACCGAAATTGTTCGTCGGGTACAAAGACGCTTCATGCTCCTTAGGCAGGAAACCAAATGGAAGCGGCAGTTGGAGGATGCGCAGGAGCTGGATATTGATGTTTACGTAACAAGTGTGGGTGATCGCAAAGGGTACGGCCGGCAAAGTTCAAAATATTACCGTGAAATGGTGCGAGATTATCGAGACCTATCGGTTATTGTGCTCATGGACGCATCACGCTCTACTGAGGCTTGGGCGAATCATCGAAGAGTGATTGATATTGCGAAGCAGTCGCTGGCTGTTTTGGCTGAAGTATTAGATGCAGCAGGTGACGAATTTGCAATGTATAGTTTTTCTAGTGACAGCCGCCTGCGGATTCGATGTGACCGGATTAAAACGTTTGATGATCCTTATGATCGATCCGTGCAACAAAATCTCTTGCGAATCAAACCCCGAAACTATACTCGAATTGGACCCGTAATTCGACATTTGGGCATAAAGCTTCAGAGTCGCAGCTCCCGCCAAAAGTTGCTGCTGATACTGAGCGATGGAAAACCAAACGATCCCACCGACCGCTACGAAGGCAAGTACGCCCTGGAAGATACTCGAAAAGCGTTGCTTGAGCTGAGAATGAAAGGCATCAAATGCTTTGGGTTAACCATCGATCAGCAGGGACCGCGTTATCTGAAACATTTATTTGGGGATGGAAATTATGCAGTCTATTCCGAATTCCATTCCCTGCCAGACATTCTTCCGAATCTTTATGCCAGATTGACTGATCTGTGAACTGAGCTGATTGTTTCCGCCCAGAAACTCGTTTTATTTGATCGCTTGATGAAAATCGACACTTCTATTCGATGCCGTCGCAGGTGATTGTCAGTGTTGCGACAGAATCAATTTTCTCCCTAGAAGCACATGTTTCTGATTTCGCAGGCACTCGAGCGCAAGGGTTAAATCCTGAATGATCTGACTCATCTCGTATGAAGCAATTGGTAGAAATTGATACTGTATGCCATTGATGAGCCAAATACTATAAACTACGGATTCTTATCGCGTTGATATGTTGATGAAGTTCAGCAATTGCCGCTGATATCGAGTTATCTGATCTCAAACATATTTATAAATCGAAAATGACACCGAAAACTACTTCTTCAAGACCCCAAGGAATTCCAACTGTAAGAATCAGTAATGAGCGCGTCAGAGTGACAGAGTGGAAATTTCGTCCAAATGCAGAAACCGGACATCACATCCATGAAACTGACTACGTCGTAGTGCCAATTACAAGCGGAGAGCTATTGATCATTGACGATGGCGGAGTCGAATCCATTGTAGAACTAACAGCGGGAGTGCCTTATTTTAGGCAGGCTGGCGTTGAGCACAATGTTGTCAACAATAACTTGACAGACTTCACATTCATTGAAATTGAACTGCTGTGAGACAATTGCCTCTTCTCGGAGTTCCAATTGATTGAGACTGCAACCCCAGTCCACGCCGACAAAATCATCCGGTGACTCGATACTAATTCATCCTGACAATTGTCGTTCAAAAATTTTCGGGCTGCCACAATGCCAATCATCCCCTGTACTGGTGCTCTCAGGCACAAACATCCTGCTGGTTCCATTGCGACGGATGATCGGGGCGCAACTTCAGTTTAGGTCTTCACGAAACGAGGGGCATGCTGGCACCGCCGATCTTGACTTCTTGGGTACAAATTCGTATTTCATCATACTGCAAATAATCGGTGTCTTGCCGCGACAACACCTGCCGCACCGAATTCCCACAGAGCTGACTACACTCGTTGTGCCAACTTTCGTGTTCTCACAACTAGCGCACCAAATCGATCCGAGACTGCGTTTTGACTTTGCCTGCATTAAGCAACCATTCCACGGTTTCCGAACTGATTTGTCGCATACCAATTTGCAGGCCCAAATTGGGTGCAGCAAATATGCCCATGTCAAGTATGGCTCAGTGCCAGGCGGGGGAGAGGAAACGTAGTCAAGGAAAAGACTGAGACATCGACAAATGGTGATAGCCGTCGGTGACGGTTAATCCTTTTCCTAAAATCGAACGCGCCTCCCCTCGACTCTCACGGAACAAATTGCAACGTGTTGATTCTATTTCGATTAATCTGAATTCCTTTTCAATATATCTAAGCACTTGTGGCAACTGGACCAGTCTAACCCCAATCATCTGGCAAGTAATTCACGCCGACGAATGAAACCAATTCACTTGGAACGGTTTAACTTGTTCCTTTGGTGATAGCGGCGACATCGGTCGGTGGGGGACTCTATAGTTACCTGGAACGCTCCGAATTCACTGTGATGATTGTGTTTGATCAGTATGCTTAATCAAGGCGGGTTAATACCTGTCACATAACTAATTCGTATTCCAACAATACAGATTGTCCGGTCGTATCAATAATCCGAATAAATCGCTCGTGTCCCAACGCATCCATCAGGTGCAATTTCTCTCCAAATTCAAAATTGACCGGCTGCTGCCTGCCGTCGTTGATAGCGATATTGTCAGCGTAAATGCAAGTGCGTTGTCGATTGTCGAGTATTGGATTCAACCTGCCGGACACACCCGGGATTTCTCCTGTCCTGTTTCGAAAAATAAGCGAACCACCATACGCGAGCGGGTGTAATTCTATGTGCAATTTACGCTCTCGAGGTACCCAATCGATTTCAAGATATGCAGCAAATCCTGCTGACGCCGCATAAACCTTCATCTGCTTATCGATAGAATACAGACTTAATCGCGCCACGCCATATTCGTCTGTCGAGGCAGCTACCCAGGTCTTGTTTGGAAACAACACTAGAATATCGACTCCTGACAAGGGCTGCGATTCAGCGGATACGGAAATTATGCCTGTCTTGTCATCTGCTTTGCCTGAACGCGAGGGTTGCCACAGTAAATTCAAATTTTGCCAAGAAATGAAAGTGCCGTCTTTGTGTTGTTGAATTCTGTCTCCGCCATATACGACAAATGCATTGATCGATTGTGGCAAGTGTTGCAGATGCTTTTTCACGCGTCTGATACGACGCAACAACGAACTTGAAGGCGTGGAGGTGGACTTGGCTTCAATAAGCAAGATTTTCTCCACTTCAGGTATTACGAGATCAACTTCGATGCCATTGTGGTCTCGATAGAAATGCACTCCATCATGCATGCCTAGGTTGAATCGACTTTTCATGATTTCTGAAACCACCCACGTCTCAAAAATCTGTCCACGCAGGGTATGTAAACGGATGTGCTCAGGTCTGCGAATACCAAGCAGATAACACATCAGTGCGGTATCAAGAAAGTAGAGCTTCGGCATCTTGGTCAATCGTTTGCGCGGGTTACCAAAAAATGGGGATATGCGAACCAGGATGAAACTGGCCTCCAATACACTGATCCATTCCCTGGCAGTCGGCCGGGAAATCCCACAATCCGTCGCTAGAGTTGAATATTTAATCAAGCTGCCGCTCCGTCCCGCACAGAGTTGAAGAAATTGATGAAAGGTTTCAAGATTTCTGATGTTGCTGATTGTACGTACATCTCGGTGCAAATAGGTTTGGACATATTCGCTAAGCCACTCTGTTGGATTGTGATTTTCGGCGAAGATTCTTGGGTAGCCGCCAGTATAGAGTGCCTGCTCGAGAACTTCGGAATGCTGTGAAAATTGTCTAACCTCATCCCAAGACAAGGGGTGCAATTGGTGCAGTGAAGTTCTCCCGGCCAAAGACTGGCTGATCTGCTCCGGCAAGGCGAAATTTTGTGAGCCAGTCAGAACCCAGCGACCGCTTGCGGGGTTTTCGTCTGCAATAGTTTGGATGTAAGATAGCAATTCTGGAACATATTGCACTTCATCAATGATGACCCCAGCACGAAACTGGTCTAGGAATCCGCGCGGGTCGTCTCTCGCAAGCGATCTGATATGGGGTGTTTCCAAATTAACATAAGCATGATTTTCAAACACTGTTTTAACCAGCGTAGTCTTCCCGCTTTGCCGGGGTCCAGTTATCGTCAGGATCGGCCATCGCCCCGCTGCTTGCCTTAGTTTTGGTTCCAGATTTCTAGTTACGATCATGGGGCGGTATTTTGATAGAAATCAGTATTTTGTAATATTGAATCTTCATTTATACGGAATTTATAAACTTGGAAGTAAATTTTCGTTGAAATGGCAGACTGTTGCGATGTCGTTGCAGGCGTCGGAAGTATTAAGCATCGAGCAATGAAAATTGACAAACCCTACTTGATAAAACTTGCGTATCAGGAGCTAACTGATCAGCTTCCCCAAGCGGTGTGGTTTATTGCGATGTTACGGCATTCAACGCTTCTTCGTCCAACGTGCATCAAATTCTTTACTTCTAGGCACTCGAAATTCTTCTAACAGACGTGAGTTACAGTTGTTCTAAAGCTGCTCCCAAAGCTGACTCTAATAAATCATGTTTCCTACCGGTATCAAAGACATTGATTTTTATGGTCAACCAAAATTGGACAGTGCAACGAAAGTTTGCGTTTGCCGACACTCGCGCAGAATTCGTCGTCCAAGCGGCCGGATTCGGGAACATTGGAGTTAGTCTGACAACACTGTCAATTCTCGAAAATTAATAGCGATGGCGGGGTTGGATGCGTGTTGGAAAGGTTTAGAGCGTCAAGCCGCACGGTTCAGTTTCAACTTGGGGTAGCGGCAGGAAAGTTGCGTCGTCTGGCTGCCATTTCAAACGCTTCCAATAGGGCAAAACGATTTGTCCAGGGCCGACAATTTAAGATAATTGCTCAGTCAATCTGCCAGCGTTGATTGACCTGTCGCGACATTAGGAAAGACACCAGTTTGCAAACAGATGCTTGTAACGTCCAGCAACTGATTTACTCCGCGCTTTCTTATATTCAATCGTCAAGACGAATCACGCGAGTACAGAACCATTCTTTGAGACTGTCATAATGCACATTTGCTTGTGCGACACTCGTAACAATGTCAATGAACTCTTCATCACTAGTTTCAATGAACTGATACCCACTCCTTCGAATCAACAATTCCACTAGATACAGTGCAGTTCGTTTGTTCCCATCTGTAAATCCATGATTTGAAATAATTCCATGTAGCAGGCCTGCTGCTTTTTGATGGATGAACTGATAGCAGCCGCTGTATACGGCCGATCAAAGAGCTGGTCTGATTGAGTTCTCGTTGATAATTCCTAGGGCACCGCCAAATTGAATGGCCTGTTTGTGTCCATAAATGGCATCTTTCCAAGTAACTCGGTGCCGATCAGCGATTTGCCAGTTCTCTCATGACATTCCGACGCTTTACGGTAATTTCCTCAATGATACGTTTGGAAGTCGGCGAGACACGAAGGTCTTTTCGACTCTCGCGACCGTAACTTGGATCAGAAGTAGTCTTCAAGCGCGTGCTTTGAGTTCGTTGCCTGTCACTGTTTTTTACCATGATGCCATTCCTTAGGATTTCTGTAAGAATACAAGGTCTGTCTCGTTATGGGCAAACTAACGACACAGATTGAATACTGAGCAGAACAAGAGGCGCTTATGCTGTTCAAGATTTTCATGCACTATTTGGATTTGATTGACTCACAATTGTGAATTTGATGGTTCATTTTACTAAAATCCAAGCATTTACACCGTCACTTGCAGTCGAACCGAGGCGAATGACTTCTAGCAGCGGGTTAAAACCGGTGTCTGCGGATTAATTGGGAGTACAACAACTTTGCTACTTGCTGGCAGTGATATATGTCGACTGGTCTATTCGATGTCGTCGTAAGTGATTGGATTCAGTGCTGCGACATCCCGAATCAATGATTTCCCTAAAAGTGCATTTTTCTGATTCGCGGGCACTCCAACGCCAGGTCGGACAAATCGGAAATCATTCTCAGACAAAACGTGACCCTCAGACAGGTTGAACAAGGCGAACGCTGACCGTCGTCCAATCGAATTTTGGAGTTCATCCGGATGCGGTTTTTTTAAGCCGTCTCCTCGAGCCAGATGAACTTTTACAGCTGCATCGGAAATCGTTTTCATGACTTCTTCGGTAGCGGAAAATCGATGGTCAGGTCCTTTTCTAGAACAGTCAGTTGTATAGTGTTTTTCGATCGCGACCGCACCTAGAGCACAAGCAGAAATGGAAATCACAGAACCGATTGTATGATCGGAGTATCCGATATGCCGTTGAAACTTATCTCTCATTGTAGCGATCGCGGCAAGATTGGCTGATTCTACCGGAGCGGGGTAACTGGAGCTGCAATGCAACAGCACTACTGGACCGCTTTTATGTTTGTCCAGTGTCTCAAGGGCATGTTGGACTTCATCCAATGTAGCCAAACCGGTTGATAGTATGATTGGTTTGCCAGATTGAGCTACTTCTGCCAGCAAATCATCAAATGTCAGCTCGAAAGAGGCAATCTTATAAATCGAACAATTTAGTTTCTCGACAAATTCAATGTCTTTTGGGTCGTATACTGAAGTAAAAGCTATTAACCCCCTCTCTCGAATTCGTTCAAACAGCGGTTTGTGAAATTCCATTGGCATGCAGGCTGTTTGGTAGAGTTCATACAGGTGATCAGTGCCCCAAACTGGGTCAATCTTCATGCTGGGGTGTTGGCTGGGAACAGTCAGTGAATCGGCATCATAGGTTTGTAATTTCACGCAGTCCCAGCCACATTCTGCGGCAAGATCAACCAATTTCAATGCTTGATTCAGATCTCGGTCATGGTTCGCTGACATTTCAGCGATCAACAATGCTTTATGCTCCTCACCGATGAATCGATCTTCAATTTTTATGTCTTTTATCATTCTCAGCATGCAATGTAATGATCAGATTAACCAATCCTTAAATGTTTGATAATATTGAATTATGGAAGAATATTCCTTTGTTGCATTCAAATCATCTGAGGTTTTGAAACGAGAGAAATTATAAAGCACTCCAATTTTCCGATGCGGGAGGCATTTGACGGCAACCATTCGTGTCGGGATTGCAGGTAAAGAAATAAAGACAAAAAGAATAGATTGAATTCGCTGGTATAGAGGGAACGGTTCTGTCCGACATGATTCGCTAGAGGCTTGCTCTCTATTCGCCGGCCTGTGTCGCTGCTTGTGATATATCTCGTCAAAAAGCGTGAATTTTATAGTCTGAATAACGATATCGATTTCGATAGCAGTTTAGATGCATCCAAACATTCTCGAATTCGCACTCAAATTAAGAGTTTAAAAATCGATTCAGAAATCTGCTGATTCCTAAACCGTCAACTGCATTGAATGCAACTTCATTGAATTTCCCATATTGTTTCACTTTTTCGCGATCCGCTAAGCTTTTTAAAAGTTGAATGAACGAGCGTTTTCCTTCAGGCTGATCCAAAAAAAACATTTTTGCCAAATCTGAACTTTCAAATCCTCGAAAATAGGACTCGTAACGAGTCTGATCTAAAATTAGAAACATGTTTTTACCCAGACAGGCTGCTTCGTAGCGAATCAGTCCAGCCCGCGCGATAACAAACGTACATTTTTCAAGAAAATCCCCAATTCCGTCTTTTCCATCTACCAGATCAATGTCTAACCCAGTTCTTTCGACAAGCGTTTGCAATGATTTTCTTCTGTTGTAAGAATAAAGATTTCCAACAACGACGGTAGTTCGCACCGGCAAAGTGTTTTGTTGAATCAACTGATTCAAAATCAGTTCCGTCAAGTTTTCTGGATCACTGCCGCCACAACAGATCAAGAGGTGGTTTTCCAATTTCGATACAGAATTCTCCAAGTTCAACCGTCGCCTGCGAAAGTCATGATTCAATAGGCTGAATTTACTGCCGTACAGCCAATTTGGAGTTGAAGGAGTCGGGCGATGTAAGTTCGCGTTCAGGTAAGGCGTCACAATGAGATCTGGAATTCCATCCAATTTTTCTTGAAAATGATCGGGTGCCAGAGAGTCGATCACGGCTACTTTATGTGGACCTGACTTTTTGATATTTTGAACCAACTCACCGGCATTGCTTCGATGCTCGTGACAGACATCAACGATGACGTGCGTGAATTGTGGAGACTGATTCAACCAATCAGTCTCACATTCGTTTGTGTCGATCTGAATCGCACGGTCTTTTGGAATATTGAACTCATTGAATAATGTTGCTGCTGCAGCTGTTCCAACAAAGCGAAATGGAATTTGGCGTCTATCCATCTCGATACCGATAGACATCAATCTCTTCAAATGCCCCGTACCGATCAGACGCGACAGGTCGTAACGTAATGCGACAAGTAATGTCATCGGTTAACATCCTTTTTTGTAACTGTCAGTATGATTTTGCATCGATTTATTGACCGATGCCTTGCATGTCGAAACAGATTCTGTAATTTTTTGACATGTCGGAATAGTATTCGTCTATAAGCTGCAATCGCAGTTGGACAGACTCAAAAGATCAATCGTTAGATTGCAGCTTGTTGCGTGCCATCCGAACTTCTCATTGAGAAGCGGGAAATGTGTAATTCATTCTATTTGAAATCAAGTCCAGAATAGTTTCAGTGACCTTCTGACTATTCTCTTCGATATTAAAATCTTCAATTTGACGGGCTACGTGACGATGCACACTACCGTCATGTGCTCGATGCAGCAACCAACCCGTATGCTGTTCTAGCTCGGACCGGCTAAATTTAATGTTCAAAATGTTCGTTATTGTCAATCCATTGCGGTAAAGAACAACGCCCGGCAGACTCACATACCAAGGACGGCCGAATACCAGTGCTGTTTTCCCTTTACATATGGCTTCCCAGCCGACAGTGCCTGTAACTGTAGAAACAAATTGAGCGTGATCGGTTAGTTCGTGAGTATTTGCATGAGAGGACAATAAATGAACTTTTTTTATGCGCCACAGCCTATGAAAAAACATTGGACTTCTCATTTGTCCCGTTTGCTTCGGATTTTCTTTGACGTAGATTTTCCAGTCATCAGGAATAATCTCTGCGATGCGTTCAATTGCAAGCAGCTGATCGGAATACTGACCTCCAAGTGCGGAGGTTGTCATTTCAGGTTGAAGATGCAAAGGGAAATAGACAAACTTCGTTGTCATGTCAGCTTCATTTTTCTCAAATTCGGCTAAAGTTTCGAAATACTGCAAACTGTTGCGGTGAAAAAAATTTGCAAAAGGGTCCCGCCAATCTGGAAATCTTCCAGCGATGCGATGCATTCGGCGCATTATTTTGAAAACATAAGGTAAATTCAGCAATTTACTCGGTGAGCTGACTGCCAAGAACAAAAGCAAATAAGCCACACTACGAATTGTCAATCGTCCAACTTTTTCTTTTTTTTGGTCAATCTCCTTCATATAGAAAAGTTCTGGCATAGTATTCTCATTGATCGCGTAGTGTTCATATTCCTGTAGGCTGGTTCTAGGTAAATCAGGAAGAATTCCAAAATCTTCAATTCTCTGACAAGAAAAATAACGATCACACCACAAAGACGGCTTTAAGATTACAGTATCGATCCCCAGAGACCTCGCGACTTGATAGATTGCTGTGTCGTAAAACAAGTGAGGAATATCGAAAAATAGTATCAAATTGATCTTCTCACTGCGAATCAGTGCGGCTATTCGATCAACAACAATGTGAAAATAGTGCTGATAATCAAAAAGGTCATTCAGCTTGTGAGTGTTGTAGGCAAATTCTTCGGATGCTCGATGAAGATGCTCGATTGCTAGGGACATCTGATGATAGTAATTTTCACTGGCAATAAGAGCAGACGATTCCCCCGAAAACTCATCATCGTCCATGATGTGACCACGTTTGCCAGAGCCTCGTGTTACCGCCATTTTGAGTAAGCTTGATGCTTTATAGTCAGCATCCTTGCCGCCAAAGTGAATGAGCCGCTCAATCGGAGAGTTCGGCTGCAACTTTAGACGATGAACGATATTCTTCGCAATTTTGTCTGTGGCAACGGCTAGTATTCGATAGACCATGATTCTTCAACTCAGATTGCTTCAGACTTCTAATATTTTTTCAAAATTACTTCTGTTTAAGGGAGATTCGTGCGGAGAGATTGGATCGAGAATTATCGAGAGATTGGCAAATTGCAAGGAAACTTGGAAGGTACGACTCAACAGGCGTGGATGTCTGCAGGCAATTGTTGTACGCAATCATTATATGTGTAGGAATTTAGTTCACCAGAAGCTCACTTCAATTTTAAATTTCTCAGCTTACTTATAATGCCAAATGTTCAATCTTAATGCCAATCCATCCAATTGCGGCCGCAACTTTTGTGAATTAATCGAATATCTTACTTAAAAGAATGGGTCAGAAAGACAATTCTTCCAACCGTCCAACTCTCGGCGTTTTTATTTTTGGTGTGCCTGAATTTGAGACCTTGTTCCACATATTGAATCGCCTGAATGAGCGCCGAGTACTCGACTTGAAGATTTATTTGACTTCAAGTGCTTGTCGGATTGAACCACGGGTCCTCCAGTTGATGAAGCAAGCTCACCTGCGATTTCATAAATTGCCAAGCAAGGTATTGAAGTATTTGTATTGGAGCCACTTTCACGGCATGGACGCAATACTGATGCTCAACGACCCTCAACGTGATATTCGAGCTGCTCATAGAAGAAGGAACAACCACGTTATTCAGTTAGAACTACCAACAATTTTTCTGCAGCATGGCGTTATTCAAGATGAAATAAATATTACTTTTCCAGACGAACCGATTGATTTTTATAGCAGTGCGCTTTTCCTGATGGAGCATCCTCCAGAAAACCTGCATCGTCACTTTACAAAAAATGCACTTGGTCGAGTTAAAGTTTCAGGTTTTGTCAAAAAACGTTGTTTTCAACCCAAGCCGCTTTCACCGGATATCTCAGGACAGCTAGCCAAGTATGATTTGAGACTGTTAATCTGCCATTCCCTACGTTCAGGCTTGCACGCATCAGATCAGATTCCTCCATTTTATTCAATGGTAGAGAAATTTGCGGATGCACATCGGAGTATCGGTGTCATTGTACGCCCGCACCGGGGCAAGAGAAGGAGAGAATACGAAGCTTACGATAGACAACTTGTTAACAAATGTGAGAATGTACATTTTATGTATCATCATCACGGTTCACTCAAGCGTATGTCTATAACAGACGCAATACACATTTGTGATGCGGTAATTTCAACTCCATCGACAGCTCTTTTGGATGCGGTTTATATGGGAACGCCAACAGCAGTTAGCTTGAACTTTCATCCAATTTTTTCAGAGCTTCCTCAGATTACTGATGCGGCTAGCATAAAAAAATTTTTAGATAATGCTCATTATGACAGAGCAGGTGCAGAAAATCTCATCACTCGTTTCGGAGATTGTGATGAGAATATTGATCGTACTTGCTGCGAAGTAGAAAATTTTGTGAAACAGCTGCCTAGAAGGAATTAAATTTACAGCAAAATGGAGTCTAGTCGCATATCCTCTAAAAGAATTCCAAAAGACAATCGCGGTATCCATTGTCGAAAAGTTGATGGGTTTTCAGAGTGGAAAATTTCTGCATTTGCACTATGAATAATTCCAGATCATTGATTGAATTTCTGACCTTAGCTGGATTTTTCGAATTGAGAAAAGTGGCTGACACCAAGGCTTGTTCGAACACTTAAAGTAATTCACAGCTGTTTAACTTTCGGTATATTATCAAAACGATGCTGATTATTTCTTTCACTAAACAAATGAAGTTCTTCAAATCCATTGCCACAGTTGGCATTGCCCTTATCTGTGTTCTCAGTGTGTCACCCCTGCAACGCGCAAATGCAGAGGGGATCATTATGTTGGTCGGAGATGTTTTACCGCTAAAAAATCAGATAGTTTGGCGAAATTTAGTTCAATTGGCCAAACGTAAAGCGGGTGATAACGTAGTCATTGCAGCTGCTCATTCACGCCCCGAACTGTATGGAAAATTTACGTTGCGTGCATTTCAGCGATATGGAGAATCTGCGGATTTGTTACCGCTAGCCGAGGAGTTTCAGCAGTTTTCAACAGATTATCGCTACCTTGCAACTGATCAGAACACGCTGCAGCATATTCGTTCAGCAGGTACTGTTTTTTTCGTAGGTGGTGCGCCTCAGAGGCTGTCAAAAGTTATATTTGCAACTCAGGGGGCCCCACTCGCAATTGCAGTTCAAGATAGTTATGCGTCAGGCAGTTTAATCGTTGGAGGCATTCCCAGTCGGGTAGTAATCTCTACGGAAACGCATGCGTTAGATGTTCTAAAGCGAGGAAAAGTGCTGTCTGACGATATGTTCAAGGGACTAGGTCTGCTTAAACAAGATTGGTACGTAGATCAGAACTTTTTTGGCAGTGGACGCTTTGCGATAAGTTTGGTTGCTATGCATCAATTGGGGATGGACCAGGGTATCGGCGTCGGACTGGATACAGCTGCTGTGATTCACCAAGACACCATTGAAGTATTGGGTAATCGAGGAGTTGTAATTATTGATATTTCCGAAGCAGAGTTTGATGTGGGTCGAAAAGGAGTGGAAATTAAGCGTGCTCGTTTGAGTTACCTTGAAAATGGGGATCGATTTCAAATGGATACAATGGAAACGACACCATACGAAAAAAAATTGAATGATTTTCAGCTGAGTCCTCACACAGATGCGAGTGCAAGCGACACAAGAGATTATTTTGTATCTTCCCAAGAGATTTTTAGGTCCGGTGAATTTTTAAGGTTGATGTATGAGGCACTCGAATCGGAATCCGGTGAATCAATCGGATATGCTCTCTATCACAAAAGTAGAAAAGGTTTCAGCTTTCGGTTTTATACGGGGTCAGACAGTTTCGGTTGGCTAACGACATCGGACGGAGAAGACCGATTTTCACTGATTAATATTTATTTGGACATAGAACCTTTGGGGTAGTTCAGGTTGTTGTTTTCGGCAAATCAATATTCGGAATAGATTCAATCGGCAAATGAGCAAACACAAACACGCGCATCCAGCTTCTGAAATTGAAATTAAGGTCAAAGCCCTCGAATCTTTGTTAATAGAAAAGGGATTGGTTGACCCGTCAGTGCTAGACGAACTGATTGATACTTATGAACACCGAGTTGGTCCCCAAAATGGTGCGAAAGTAATCGCCAAGGCTTGGAGTGATTCGAAATTTCGCGCGCGTCTTCTGGAAAATTCGACAGATGCAATTCGAGAATTAGGATTTCAGGGACGTCAGGGTGAAGACATGGTTGTTGTCGAAAATACACCCGAAGTTTACAACATGGTAGTTTGTACGTTATGTTCGTGTTATCCCTGGCCAGTGCTCGGGTTGCCTCCCGTTTGGTACAAATCAGCTCCTTATAGAGCGAGAGCTGTCTCGGAGCCCAGAAGCGTGCTGGAAGAGTTCGGTGTGTTCATCAATAACGATGTTGAAATTCGTGTGTGGGATAGCACGGCGGAAGTTCGTTATCTGGTGATTCCAATGAGACCGGAAGGGACAGACGAGTTTAGTGAAGACCAATTGGCGCAATTAGTTACACGAGATTCTATGATCGGTACAGGATTGCCAAAATCACCTGAGAGAGACCAATGAAAGGCGCACATGATCTGGGTGGAAAGACAGGGATGGGTAGAATTAATCCCGAGATTGATGAACCTGTTTTTCACCATGAGTGGGAAAAAAGAGCTTTTGCAATTACTTTGGCGTCTGGATTTCTCGGAAAGTGGAATTTAGACATGTCCCGATTTGCTCGTGAAAGAATGGACTATGATGAGTATTTGGCCTCCAGTTATTATGAAAAATGGATTCATGGATTGGAGAGTCTGCTGATCGAAAAAGGAGTATTGACGCGGGCTGAAATTAACGAAAAAATGGCAATCTTGTTGGAAAAGGAGCAGTCGAAAAAAGGTTGATTTCCAGTAGCCCCAAGGAATAGATCCTCGTTTAAAGGTGAAATCAAAGACTTGATCTATATTTTTTTCAAGAGAATGTACAGAAAAATCCGCCCATAAAGAGCGGAAACTGACTGAACTTTGCATTTATAAATTTTTTATTCAAATAGCGGCTTTATGCTTAATTAAGAGTCTGGAACGCTCTACATCCAAAATTGCTGACTGCATCAAATCATCATCCTTGAATTTGGCAATCGCTTCTAAATACATTTCTCGTTCCTCTTCGTCGAAAAGAAATTCTGCCGTATCGTATTTAGTTGCTGTTTTCTTTTTGCGAGTAATCATCTCTAATTATCCGTGCTTCTAATATGCTCTCTTTCTGTTCCAATTCTTGATTCCTGAAATTCTTCGCCTTCAACATAATCGTCAAATTAAGTTATGTTCAAAGTTTTTTCTACGGTGCTGTCGCAGTTGGCTTCCGTCAGAGCTACGTCTACCTTTGCTATTGCACATAGCGCCATACTGCCTACACTGTGCTCATAATTTACCCAGTTTCCGTGCATTCTTTATGGTAGTATCGGTTGATTTTTTCTTGAAAATCAAAGCAGAATGGTAATAACAAATTTATTTTTGCGATTCAGATTCAGCAGCATTTACTGCCCAGTTCCACCAGCGGTGCAATAACTCGCTTGCATCTCCTTTTGGCAATTGGTTGGCTGCAGGGCTCGTTAATGCCCGGAGCCGAAGCTCGCTTTCATCTAAAACAGGCCTTTCGTCGAGATAGCCGTTATCGTACAGATATTGCTCTAATTCCTCGCACTTGCTCTGCCAAAAGCCTCTTAATCGCTGATCAGTTTTAGCTTTGAGCTCATTGATAAGCTTTTCCGAGTCACCTGCCAATTCGTCAGCGATGGCAACGACGTCGTTCAGGTATCGCTCCGATACAATTCCGCTCATCTCAATAACGTCGCGATCAACAGGCAGCCCTCTTCCTTCCTTCCACAGTTGGCAGAATACTCGCAATAGATCCAGCCGCGACTCGATATCTGACTCGGATATCGAGCGAGAACCTAATTTATCCGCAAGCAAAGTACCTGAAACAGTTTTCCATTGACCTGCACTGTCGATTCCATTATCTAAAAAATCATGCAACAGTGCTAAATCGTCTGACAGCAGATAGAAAAAATGTTGCTCCGCGCTGCCGAGCAATGGCCGAAATACTGGCACACCGAGAATTTTTCCATATTCTGCGGCTGACATCCCATTGGGTTTTGGAACTTTAGGTCTTGGATCAACATCAATCTGGACCGACCCGCCTATGCTAGCTGCACTTTGACGAACCCAACCCAAATCCATCGCTTTTGCAATTTTGCAGCCCTCTTTTTTAAGTGCAATTTTGATGCGATCAACATCGAGATTGTCGCAAGTGAGATAGAAAATCTGACGATTTTGCTCCTTTGCAATTCGGCCAAGACTGCGAATTATTGCTTCAAAACGCACGGGGTCACTTTGATCTAATGCTTCGTCGAGAAACAAAGGCAGAATTTTTCCATTTTCTACTTCCTCGGCGAAGGCAATTCGTGCAGCTAACAGCAACTGAGACCGCGTTCCGTCTGATAACTCAGAAAGTTCTCGCCCTAGGCTGCTGCCACGACGCAGGTCAGTTGCGAACAATCGATGTTGATTGACTTCTTTGCTTAAATGTAGTTCATAGCTGTGTTTGGTGAACAGAGAAAAATGGTTGCGAGCGCGATCATAGACTCGGGGCATTTGGGTTTGTTCATATCTTGTTCTAACGTCGTCAATTAAAAATTGACCTGCTTTCGCAAAAAGTGCTTTCTCACGCAGATCATGCAGTTTCGTACGTACTTGTTCACGTTGGGTGATCAGATTCTGGACATTTTGGCTATGTTTTGCTTCATCCACCTGAACCTTGATTTCTGTAATCTCATTTCGCAATTCAGTCTCTTCGTCCGCTGCCTGTAATAATTCTTTTTTCAGGAGTTCAAGGGACGATATGTCAAGTGTTGCAAGTTCAGATTCGCCGACTTTGTTAAGCTCAGAACGATCAAGTTCTATCTTGCCTTCAAGAAGTACAGCGTCATTTTTTAATTTCTGATAGTCGGGCAGTAGATTGACTAGAGTTTGAAGGGCTTGCAGATCGGATTCTTCTACAGCTAATTTCTGATAGATATTCTTTATCGAACTTAGTTCTTTATTTCGTTCAGATAAGTATTGTTCAACTTGATCGGTTAACTGCTGTTCTTTGTTAAGCGCACCTACAATTTTTTTAATTTGAAATTCGAGCTGATTAAGGTGTGCGCGAGCTGTTGCTGCGTCAGTTGGTGGCAGCTCACCATATTGAGTGAGAATGTTGGCCAATTCCTTCAGAAGATCGCTGTACTGAATTTCCAGGTGTCCGACCTCGCCGACACTAAGATTGAAATTTTGACGAGCTTTGCGATATTGATTAAGCGCTCGAGCAGCATCTACTAGTTCTGCATCTAACAAAGTTACGTCAAGTCCTAAGCGATTGTTTAGCGCCTGCCTTTTTTTCTCAAGATCGGTTTCTTCCTGGCACATCCCATTGAGTTTATTTTTTAGCGTCTGCCTTTCCACATCTCGATCGCGGGCACGCTGCAATGCCGCTTGGTGATTTGCAGTTTCATTTTCTAAACTGTGCAGTCGCAACTCCACGGATGGAGTTTCCCATGAGTCTGGTTCTGGTACGTTCATATTCTTAAACGCCGATTCGTACGTCTCTCGGCTATTTGAAGAGGGCTTGATTCTGCCAAGGAAAGCAACTGGCAGGTAAATCCCAATGCCAACTGCGGCGAGTAAGGAAAAAGTTGGATCTACGAGTATAGCCAGCAGCAACCCTAAAACAGCCAGAATGAATGCGGACACGAGCCAGTATCGACGAGTACGATTTTTGTCTGTCAAAGTATCCGGATTAGGCTCACGCAGCCAGGACCGTAACAGCCTGACCGCTTCACTGTATTGATCAAAATCAATTTCATGATCCTGTTGTTCATCCACACGCTCAAGGAGGCGTAGTCTTTCTTTGATGCTACTTACCTTGTTGTCATGTTTTCCTCTTAACCGTAAGAAATTGAACAGCTGTTCGTGGTCAGTTAAGTCTAGTTCTATCTCATCGGGTTTGCTTTCCCCGATTGAAGACAAAGCTGCAGATAGTTCTTTCTGCCGAGCACTGCGTTCGGTCTTTGCTGCATTCAGTTTTTCTTCTATTTGGCTCAGATCGTCGGTTTTATTTCGCCAAGTGGCAAATTCTGCAGCGTCCAAAGGAGCGGATAGTTGAGAATTCTGGATCTGTATTCTTGTTGCATCCAAGTTCTTTCGCAACGAACGTATGCGTTCAGTGAGTTTATCGACGCTAGACTGAAATTTTTGTACTTGCTCGACTTCACTTCCGATGAGCCTTGCCAGCGAATTCGGCAAAGCCTTGATTTTTCTCATCAGTTCGGCTTGCTTTTCTTGGCGATCGGCTAGTCCCAAAGCCCGTTCAACAGAAATGAGACGACGAGCGCTAGTTTGCGCACTTTTTAGTTTTGTTTCCAGGCTTTCCAGTTTGTCTAGACGATGCTGAAGATGCAATTGCTGGATTTTCGCTTCCTCAACGTTCATTGAGGCTCGATTGAAGTTTGTCCTTTCTTTACGACAACTATATTGGGTCACGTCACTGAACAGCTTGGAAGCCGTTTGATCTAGGTCAAAACCACCCCACATCTGTCGCTTAATTTCTGTGGCGATGTCGGTCGTGCTATCTAGCGAAGGATCAATCAAATCCAGCAACTGCAAGAAAAAACATTGCTGGTTATGAAATGGGGGTAAGTTTGGTGCTGCACTGACCTCACCTTCTTGCCGCCAGCGTAGGCTTGTCCCTTCGCGCCTCCCCAACCAATGCTCTCCGTCCAATTCAAAATCGCCTTTCACCGAAATTCGTTGCGATGGCCCGTAGTTTTCCCAATACAGAGCTTTCACTGCACGGCAAATGCTTGATTTGCCAATTCCGTTCGGCCCGAAAATGATGTAAATACCAGCTCCAACCATCTTGATTTCAAACGGTTGGCTTATGCCGGGCAAGCGTTTGATTTTGAGTCGTTTAACTTTCACTGAGTCGAGATAGCATGTGATTTAACGCGAGTTTCCCCGACTGGATGAGCATGTCGCGTAAGTTAGCGTCCGATAGAGGGTCTGTCGCGTTGCGGTGATCCTGTAATGGCGCCCAAATATTCAAGTCAGCTACATTGCTCAGATTCGAGCGCGCATTCTTTAACATTGTTCTGGATTGTTCATTGTCACCCTGAAGAATAAGAATCCGCTTTGCTATGAGAGCGGCCGGATCATCTCCTTTCGCAATGTCCTCAAGGTCCAAATGCAAGTCCATTGAGTCGATGATCTTATTGAAAAATACAGCCGTGTGGTCAATTACGCGTCCAAGTGTTCGCCATTCGTCAGAATCAATCCAAATTCGAATTTGCTTGTATTGAGCACTTTCTCCTTTCAACCGAACTCGCAAACCTAGTGCGCGCGGCAAGTTGCAGGACTTGCCAAGCTTGCGAACAAATAATTTTGCCTGGTCGAGCAGCTTGTCTTGTAAATCGTCAACATATTCGAGTCCATCAACCGAGACGGACAAATATTCCCAACGTAGAGGCGCGAGTGGAACCTGACTCAATTGGAGTTTGCCATCAGTGGAAATTGTCAGGTGCCAAGGTCCGTGCGGGCCGGTTTCCGATGGATCGAGCCCAACAAGTGAGCCAAGATATCCAAATGGGCGAACTTCCGAAGGGGTGGAGAGAGTTTTGAGCGAAGGTTTGTGAATATGTCCAAGCAGCCATGCGTCGCAGTCAGTATCGTCAAGTTCTGCCTGTCGGATCGGTGCGTAATGTCCGCCAGAGGCATTCAAATCAGCATGTAGCAAGCCAATTCTCGGAACTGGTATTGATGGTTCTTCCAAAGGTTTTTCGAGCAGTTGCGCTACGGGGCTTTGACGGACATGTTTATCACCGAATGACCACCCAATCACCTGAGCAACGGGAGACTGATTTTTTGTAATGATCTTCGCCTCCCAATTCCCGCCTGCACCTAGCAGGCAAAATCCATCAATCATGCCTGCTAGTCTCGGCAATGCTTCAACATCATGGTTGCCGGCAACGGCTATAACTTGGATTCCAGCGCGCAGGAGTTGTTGAATGTTCTCTTCGAGTGGCAGCATCGCTTCAAACCTGGCATTGGTGCTTTCAACGACGTCACCAGCGAACATTACGACGTCAACTTGGTTTTCAATCGCAAAATTGACTGAAAGTTTGAGTGCGGCCGCAGGTGTGAGTTCTTCAGGGTGAACTCCGAGCGATGAAATTTCTTCAGGCACCCCCGAGCAAGCTGTACCCAAATGAACATCCCCAATTGCTAGCAATGAAGCGCTTTTTTCCATTCAATTAGATTCCGATATGAACAACTGTGAAATAGAGTTCCTGAAACACAAGACACTCTACGTCAATATCATCCGTTTACTGTGGTTGAACCTTTCTTTGTTGTAGCAGAGCTTAGGCATTGTAAATCCCTATTTTAACAATACAATCAGCGAGAAAGATTATCGTAGTGAACAGCAATCTCGTCTTGGATCCATCCCCGAGCAGGTGCTTTGAATTAATCTCATCCCAGAGTGTGGAAATTTCAATCAAATTCGTTGGAAAGAAAAGGGTATGAAGGAAGTGTTAAGTGTGTTTGATGTAAAGCGAATAAGTGGTCAAATTCTCACAGATTTAACAAATGGTTTTCACGCAGTGATTCCAGTGTTTTTCGGCCAAATTTGGAAGAGCGAATAGAGCCTTGCAACAGTTCTCATTCGGATCTGATCATTCACTTGCAATGTTGTTCAGGATGAAGAAGACACATGATGAAAGTTCAGATTGTTATTCTGAGAGAACGATGTGGCGATGGAAGTTCCAAGTCGCCCGAGAGACTAAGCAATTCTAGCTTGCTTTTCGAGGACAGTCGTGCCGGTGACTATGGCGTTGAATTGTCATCGACTCTGTGCTTTACGTCAAAAACGCGCGCGAAGAAAAGCTTTATCGGCGTTCGTCTTGGGTACTTTAGAACCTCTTTTTTCCCGCTTCGAGAGCGCAACAACAAGGACGACTTTACTCGCAATGGAGAATTCGCCACGGTGCAGAGTCTACCGCAAGAAATTCCTTTGGGGTTAACCAATTATCGACTGAATAATTTTGAAAATTGGCTTTTTCAGATTTTATTTGTTAAACCTACGTTAGAGTAAACAGGAATCAATTTTCTTCCCTGGTGTGCTGCTGAGTCCCCTCAACCTAATTGGATCAACCAAGAATATGTTCCGGCCAAAGACCGAGCCTGTCACGGTCAACTAGCTTGACATTTTGGTCTAATGCCAGTTGCATAGCACCGTCGGTGAACCCGCGAGCATTTGTGATTACGACTAGCTGAGCTTTATCGAATTTATAACGTTCTTTTGCTTTCAGTATTTCATGAATTACTTTGTCAGCAATCATCTTCTTACTCGTTGTTGTGTGCTTAGCTTGAATTATTGCAGCAGAGTTTGGATGTCTCCTGTGTCGTAATATCGCGTCTGCTCCTCCGTCAGCCGACTGAGGTGTTTTCGACACCTCCCAGTCACCACTCTGTTTGGCTCGGTCCATAACCCAATTCTCAAAATTCAGCCAGTCTAGAGCATCAATCGTGGTCGGATCAAATAATTTACTTCCACAAATTCCAGCTATGAGCATTCCATTGTCGTAATCACTCTGAGTTGGAGGCCATAGTGCTGCACGGGCGAGCGAAGTTTTTCGTCGCATGAGATTGTTCAATACGCAATCGAACGATGCCTCTCTATATGTTGGATGTATCGCAAGAGGTACATGAACAGTAACATTACACGCTTGTCCAATTCGATAAATTCGATCATTACATTGCTCCTCTACCGCTGGATTCCACCAACGGCTAAGATGGATGACATGAGTAGCGGCTGTTAAAGTCAGACCAAGTCCACTAGCCCTTGGAGATAAAATCATTACGTCAAAACCTTTGTCTATATGTAGACATCGCTGAAACTCCTCTACAAATCGCACTCGTTTCCGAATTGTGGTTTCTCCATTTATGATACGCACATTTTGAAGTGCAAATTCTGATCTCAGCCACTGAGCTACAAAGGACTGCATTCGCCTGTCTTCGGTAAAAATTAGTACGCGTTCTTTCTGTTTTCGAATGCGCTCCAAAATATTATGAGTAGCACTAAACCTAGCACCGTACTCGAAATAGGCATCTATATCTCCATGAACAGTTTCTGGTGATATCGGATGAAGAGAAGTACCGCGCAAGTGATGCAACAATTTAAGCGTTGAACCTCGCGTACCGTCAAACAAATATTCTCTCGCGGACTCGTACGCGTCTGCCTGAAGTTTCGACATCGATGTTGGGTAGAGTCGGTAGTCCTTGCGTGGTAAATCAATAAGTTCGTCTTCCTTCAAACGTCTCAGAGCAACTGGCGGGAAAAACTGGCTATCGTTCTTTACGGGTTTAAAAAGACGCCCATGTAATTCTCGCATTCGCTCTTCGGTAATGACTTCGTATCGACCTAGAAATTCACTGAGGGTACCAAGTCGACCTGGCTGGTCAGTCGACCCCGGAGCTAATGCATCTAGAATTGCCCACAATTCACCGATATGATTTTCTATTGGCGTGCCGGTGAGCCCGATACGAAAATCGGCCCTAACTCCACGAGCTGCAAGTGCATTAAGGGTTTTTATGTTTTTGATCTTTTGAATTTCATCGAATACAACGACTGAAAAATGAATCTGCCGAAAACTGTGCTGATAGTTTGTAAGAGTTTCATAAGTGGTCAGCAACCAATTTTTGTGTCCATTTCCTAATTTTATATCTTCTAACAAATTCTCAAAGTTGAGACGAGGTTTACCATCGTCCGTATCAAATCCAGTAAGATTTGGCTTTCGCAGTGATTTGAGATTTCGTCCGTAGATATCAAATTTTGAACCTAGCCTAATTCCTGTCAAATGTTGTTTTACCTCGGAATCCCAGTTGCCGAGCAATCCCTTCGGCGCAACAATTAGAAAAGGGAGTCTATGATCTAGCGGAGCTTTAGACATGTTTTCCTGCAACCAAGCAAGAAAAGCAATGGTTTGGATCGTTTTACCTAACCCCTGATCATCGGCATTCAACACGCCTAAATGACCGACTTTCCATGCTTGAATTTGCCAATTTAACGCTTCTTGTTGATGTTTAAACAATTTGGTTTTGATGGTTCGTGGCAATTCATTTGTAATCAGTGCTGATCTAGGACCTCTAACAGGTGACCAATTTTCCTCTACAAAGTTATCGTGAACAATAGCTACCGTCGGTGAAACGGAACCATTACTATCTTCATCAAATTCTGATATTTCTTCTTTTGTTTTTTTTGTAATTTTCGGTTGTGGCTTTTCTAATGTAATAATTTGGGCTAACTTGTCACGCACCTCAATAGATGCCGGAATAAAGTTGTCTTGAAAATTAACCGTAGAAACTCCTTTTTCGATAGCATCATCAATTAATGCTCTTAGCTCTTTCACGGCAGCACTGTCAATACACAGCCAAACACCATCTAGCTCCAATGGAAAAGTCTCGGGTAACCAAACGTTTGGCGTATGAGGTAACAAGTCTAAGTCTGGTTTTTCCCATAGGCCAATGCCAATTGCACGGTCGGCATATTCAGGTGTCTCGATAAATACTTTAAATTCTAGTGACTCAATATCTTCAGCTTCGGTTTGAGCCGCTGTTTCAGTTTTATCTTGTTGACTAAGTAATTTTCTGTCGACCAGCCGCTTGGATATTTCGGCTCTCGGATTAGCAGCGAACGCTCGGCGTTCTTCTGGTCCGGCTTGTTGCTTCTCACGTACGACTTGAAGTGCAGTCTCCAAATCCTCATCAACAATCAAAATTGTTGACGTATCAAGTAAGTAACTTTTTTTAGCATTGTCGAAAGCGCGAAAGCCCATTGATGGATGACATTGAAATGTCCGAAGCATCGTTTCGGTAAGAAATCCGTCACTTTCTGTGAGTGGTCGTCCTAAATCGTCAGCATCGGAGATGGATTCCTTGTCATATAGAACGGGATCAAAATCAACAACATCATCGTGGATGTCAAGTGCTAGTGACAGAGCTGCTCCTGTCATTATGCGCAATCCTTTCAGGAACTCACTCATCTCAAACTTATCGTCATGACTCATATCCAAATTGAATAAATTGCGGAATTCAGCTAAAACTGTCCAATGACTTCGCAAATCAACCGCTGAGGCGTCAAAACTATCGGCTAATTCAATTGCAGAAAATAGCGGCTCATGAATAAGAAAGATACCTTTTGATGTTTTCAAAAAAGCTCCGCAACGAATCGTTGGGATTGGCCGTCCCAAATAAAGCCACCGGGTTGTTAGTCTGAAGTTTGGTGTACCGATGACTCCGCTAGCATCAACGAGTAGAACCAAATGCGGCGATTCTGGCAATCCAAATTCTCGAGCTTGACTTCCACTAAGAGCAGCGACAGCGGCATGCTTTGCGACAATCTGTTCACTCTCAATACGTACGGCCCCAATGTGATTGTCACCGTAAATTCTCAATGCGCCTAGTGCATCGCAGCGTGCAACGTTTCCTTTGGCCCACACATTTACATTTCCAACCGAAGCTTTACCTCCAGTTGACAGCTTCAATTCGACGGTCTGATCATCATAGGTATGTTCAAACTGATTCATCGTTCCAAAGCTTTCAAGACTTTGTTTCTCCAAATTTTTATTGGCCAATGTATAAAGCGTTGTGGTGCTTTTGGGCCAACGATGTACCTAAATTGCTCGCAAGTGTAACTTTCTTGATACGGCTTTACGAGTTCATCATCTTCGCGTGAGAATACATGCGTTTTAAAACTATGAGAACCTTCAACAACCCAATGATTATCAATTTTAACGATCAACAGACACTTTCTTCGATCATTTGAGTAATTTGATCTATTGTTAGCAAAAGCTAGTGGAATATCTTGATCATTCTTGATTTCAAGAGCTTTTCTTGCAGCTTCTTCGCTTAAGGCAAACCATGCCTGAGTTATACGATTCTGTTTATGAAGTTCAATCCAAAGATCTTTTCTATCCGTCCACATATGAGAATCCTCAGCTTGTGTAACAATTTGGAAAAATAAATCTATTGTGACATCAACTAACCATTTCAGCATTACCTTTTTCGCTTCTACATTGCACATTGACCAAGTGCCAGCAGATTCAATTCGTGGGTCTCCGTAAGCTGTGATGAGCTTTGATTGGATCAAAGATCTAAGTTTTAAATTGGGATTTTGAAACCGCCACGGCAACAATAGCGCGTCGATTGCATTTCCTGCTCCTTCACCATGAAGTGTCGATGCTTCTTCACAATTTGGTCTAAGCCAATTGAGCAAACTATTGACTGCATCTACGTCACCGGCCCAGATTTGTGGAGCCAACATCGAAACGAAGTGCTCATGTGCTAAGTTCATAAATCTGCCACTGTGTGGTACTTCAATCCCAAGCTTGCGCACTGCTTCAAATGGTTCACTCTTTTGACACATAAATTTTGCCATGATTTTTTCAGGACCTGCATCAATATCGAAAATTCGAAAATCACGAATCAGTGTTTCGATGTGTAAATCTGCTTCGTCAGAGTTTTCCTTAAGTGCTTTCGCTAATTCTTGCGTCAGCTTTGAGAGCGGCTGGTATGTTTCTAAATATTTACGATACAGCGTGCGAGTGTAAGCATTTAGAAAATTAGTTGTATTAACTGGATCGTGAGGGTACCGTTTGATGCGAGCGAGAAAAAAATTCAGTAAATCCTCATAATTTTTTTTCTTCCACGAACCTGTATTAATGAAAGCTTGTGCCGCTTTTGTGGCGTTAGCCCAGTAATATTTGCGCCAATTTTTCTCTCTGCGTCGACGCTCAATATCTGCGACTAATTTTTCCTGGTCTTTGAATGGAATTTCGTATTCCACATCAGGCCAGCGACGATATATGCTCTCCTTGGCTCGTCGGACAAGGACAGGTTCACCGATCTTTTCATTCGCAACGAATGAATACTCACTACGAAGAAGTTTCGATAATTGGGTCACGGAGCAACATTTTGTACGATTGTTGGAAAATTAGGACGATTTTTTGTCAAGTGCTCTCGAATTTCTTCAACTTCTGGAAGAACTTGCGGTGTATGCAAAATAAACCGAATGTCGATTCGGCGATTTGTCGCTCGAGCTGTATCGTCATCACCAACTGCAATTGGACGCATGTCACCATAGCCAGCAAATGAAAGAATTGGTTGTCCGTGCAGGTTGAGAAATTCCTTAAGCTCCGGTCTATAGTCATCTACCATTGCCCTCAAAGTTGCGGCACCTCTGCGACCTGAAAGATCGCGATTATCTAGCATGTTTTCTCTAATTCGAAGATTTTCCCCAATTTTAACGTTATCAGTGTGTCCCTCGATTTGAATTGTTTCAATTGATACAAAAGCACCATTGCAGTTTTCATTGAAAGACGCTCTCTTACCTACTGTGTAGCATGGCAAAGTATCAGCCAAGGCATCCCCCACCGCTCGTGCAACGCGTTCAGCGGTACTTCCAGGTTGGACTCGCCACTGCCCAGATTTAAATAAGTCATCGCCTCGAAAACGTATCACACCGTCAACCGCTACAACCGTTACAAGAATTCCCGGAATTTGTTGGCGAATTTGTTTTGCTAAACTTTCTAGAAGAGTAGTTCTGGCTGTGGAAATATTTTGAAGATATTCGGCGAGCAAATCTGGTTTTTTTAAATTTGTAACTTTATCTCGTAGTCGATCTAGCTCGTGTTGCAAGTTTGTCATAGTTAGATTGATTTGATCGACTTCAACGATCATCGATTTAATACGATTCCACATCTCATCTCCACTAATTCCTGATTCTACGACCTCTCTCTCAAGTTGTTCTACACGAACTGATAATTCATCTTCTACTGTTGTTGCTAAACCGAGTTGTTTACTGAGCCAGTCAATCTTCGTATTCAAGACTCTTATCTCTTTATCCACTTCGAAATGGTGACTGGTAATTGTTAGGTAATCTTGCTTTAATTCAGAAATTGCATTAACGAGTGCCTGTCTTCTGTTCTCCAAGTCAGTGACGCGCCAGCCCGTAATAGTGAGCATTTCTTTAAGATGTTTTATCTCGTCAACCGCCTTCGATAGTTCCTCGTCGAGGATTTCATAATCAGTTAGCGATACAGTCTCTTCCGGTTTGAACGCGGTTGCGAAAAATGCCAATAGGACTAGAATGATGAGCAGAAAAGAAATTGTAAGATCCGTCATTGAGATGAAAACAGATTCGCTTTCTTCTTCTCGCCGACGGACTTGTTCGATGATATTCTCCACAGTGTGCCTAATTTTGAGGCGGAGGTGAAAACGGTGCGAGTGTAGCAATTACACCCTCCAACCGATTCAAAGCCTTTTCGAAATGTTCGTTCAGTTCACGATCAAATGTTCGAAAAGTATCAATACTAGATTTGACAGAATTTTTAATTTCCTCAAATGCATCGCCAAGAGATTCGTCAATTTCTTTATAGTTATCGATGATATCAACGAATTTTGTAACCGCAGATTCAAGAGAAACACTAAGTTCACCCACTGTCGTCTGTGACGCAATGACAGCCTCTTTCATACTACGCATTGTTTCTAGAGTGTGTCTCGTTGTTTCCTGCACGCCCGACACCATTGCCTTTGACGCCACATCAATTTGATCACCCATCTTTTGGCTTGCTGACTCAATACTAATTACAGCGTCCTTAACAGGTTCAATTGCCGTAGTGAGATTTTTGGTAGAGTCCTTCAGTCCTTCATTGGTCGATAATACTACCGTAACGCTGTCATCGACTGATTCTACATATCTTCCCATCATGTCTGTCGCAGATTTGACGCCTGATGTTAATTCCTCAAACGATTTAGCAAGGGTATTCATAGGATTAAGAACTTCGTCACGTAAAGTAGCAGTAATTTCACTAATGTCGGATTCTGCGACCGTAGCAGCTTCTCTAATCTTCCGTGAACATTCTTCTGTAGATTCTGCCAGACTTGAATGGATAGTTTGTGACAGTGCTGCTGCAGCATCAGCCATCGCTTGGCTTGAGTCTCTTATTTGTTGAGCGCCTCCCGCTGACGATTCCCTTATTGATTGAAGTGCTTCGTTCGTTTGGTGAAGCAAATCATCTGCTCCATCATTAAGCGTACGAGCAACCAAATTCGAAGACTCAAACATTTCTTGCTTCATAACGATGATCTGTTCAGCAAGAGACGTTACTGCTTCATCAAGACGACCACCCATAGTTCCGGCTGATTCATCCAATCGATCAACAATTGATTCGAAACTCTTACGCGTACTTTCGATAGTGGAATTCATAGATTCGATAGCGGAATTTATACTTTCTGCGAGCTGGTCGCTAACGCTTCCAACGAGATTTTCAATGCCTTGGTTTGTTCCTTCTCGAATCTCATTTATAAGCGGTTCAAACGTATTTTGTATCGTTTTTGGTAGTTCTATGGTGAGTGGTTTCGCGATTTGTGCTACTAGCTCAGTACTAAATGCTTTGAGATGATTGGTTTGCTCTTTAGTATGGTCAACAACCTGACTAAGGAGAAATTGCGTACTGAGAAAATCGCAACTTTTTTCGATATCTTCGCACAATTTATGTAATACCTTATCAACTCGCGATGTCACCTGTCGAAATCGCAATGTAAAAACTATTGAACATGCTAATCCTGTTAGTGACATAACAAACTTGGCACTAGCGATTACAAGAAGTTCTTGTAATGCTTGTGAGGTTGCAACACTATCGTTTGCTTTATTTAAAATTTGACCTGTTTGGTCAAGTGCAGCTACAAGGCCAAGAAAAGTTAAAAATAGACCAACCGAAACAAACAGCGTGGGAACACGCTTCCACATCCCATGCTCCATTCCTAAAACTTCGCGATTGAAGAATATCGATGGTCGAACTGTATTTCGTAGTTTCTCTGTTTCGTTCTCAGGTTTAACGGTTGTTTCTACAAACTCTTTCCAAGAATTCGTTAAACGACTTTTCAAATCGCTCTCGAACTGGAATTTATCGAAAAAAATTTCGATATCAATCAAACGTTCATTGTTTATACCTCTGCCATCTATCGGCAGGTTCTTGCAAACTTCATCAACAGCAAGACGAAATTTATTAACTTCTCTTCCATGCCAAAATATCAAGATGACAAGAAAAAGAACTAGTACCAAAGAAACCCAACCAGGTGCTACACGATGACCTGTTAATAGACGTGCAACATACAAAATAGAATCAACGACGAATTCACCTACTTCAAGCAACCATGGCAAAAGAATCGAGAATTCCATCAAAAATATCCTAAATTTTGCAATATGAATTGGACAATCAATCTCTGACTAAATACCAATTAGAGCCAGTCCTACCTGATTTTATGGAATTTTGGTATTCAACTCACTTGAACACCAAGCTACAAATATTTGAAATTGTAGAACATTAATATGCAAGTTACATTGTAATTATTAAGACATTGATAACCCATATCAAAGGTCTACGTTGTGGGTTCCGAACAACTCGAAAAATTAGAATAACTAATCCTACGTGGCTTGAAAATTCGGATGTCTGCATATTAGTGGTATTTGCGATTGCCTACGACATTGTCGTTTGTGATTCGATTCAAATGGAGTTGTTAATTGGAGCAAGCAACGAGCACAATTTGAGAGCACTTTGTCAATTGCTAACAAGTTCGGTCGTCTCCCTCCCCGAATCCGTACATCACAAAGTAGTGGCAGCACTATTTCGTCGATGCCGTGGTGAAAAGGAAAACGTGCTTAGTTTGATTGACTGTTTCATAGCTGGCGTGGCGTTCTGCGCCAGCACACCGGTGTTGCATAAAGACAGGAAATTTGACTTGTTTGCGCACCACACAAAATTCGGGTTGTTAAGTAAATCCACTGTTAGTATGCCTTTAACACAGAATTATCCTTTGGTTATCATTCAGATCGTATCGAAGCGTGGAATAGAAAATGACTTGGCATTTTCACTACAAACTTCAAACTCCTTCAAGATAGAATGAATTCAGAGATCTTGCCGTCGGAGTTGGGAATTGGAAGCGGACGACTAATTGAACACTACTAAATTACTTTTTCAGAACACGAAAGATACGCGTTGAAGACATGAGTTTATATTTATTACTTTGTGATAAACTCTCGAAACTCGTTGAAGTATCAAAAAATGATTTATCCGTAAAAACTTCAAATTCGACAATGCCAACTAATTCAGTGTTGGTCAAACACCTGAGACAATGAATCTCAAGTGGTTGCTTGGAATCGATTAAACTGAAAGGAACACAGACACAATAGTTCAAAATTTTTCTGTCATTGTAGCCACCAGAATAGTCGAAGCAAAAAAACTGTTTAAGCAGACGCAAATTTTAATTTTATAGTTCACCTGACATTCGGCTTTAGGTCTGTCCACTGATTCAATTCAACTTCAAAAAATGTAAGTGTTAAAAGCAGATAAAGTATGGGATGTGCTTCGACGCGGCAGTAGTGCCAGACTCCCCGCTCAAATTAAGCCTCAATTTAAGGTAGGTGATCTAGTTTTCGCAAAAGAATTAAACCATTCTGGACATATTCGTATGCCCGAATATGTACAGGGAAATCAAGGCGTTGTGAAAAGAGTGCACGGTTGCTTTATTTTTCCAGATGCTCATGCTGCGGGTCAAAAAGTATCTCAACATCTCTACAGTGTCCGTTTCGAATGTACAGATCTTTGGGCGCCTAATCGTGCAGATATTCCGAGTGCGGTGTACATAGATTTGTTTGAATCATACTTGCAAGCGGCGTGACCTACAGAAGCTCTCCGTTTCCACAATTCCAGTTTGGCGAGGAAGAACCAGTTTTCGCAGCTCCTTGGGAGGCGCTTGCCTTCGCAATTACGGTGCAGTTGTTCGAGAGAGGACTCTTTACGTGGTCTGAATGGTCTGAGTACCTGTCCAAAGAAATTCATGCGCATCCAGAAGATGAGAATGTTTCATATTATGTAGCTTGGCTGGACGCGTTAGTACATCTTCTAACGGATAAAGAAATTATCGTATCCACAGAGTATTCGCAATTGATTGCTGCTTTGAAAGCAAACACCTAGGTTTTGCATTCAACTAAGCCAGAACACCGCTGTCGTATCGAAGAAACAGTTCACCAATGAACTCGCGGAGCGAAATTCAAGGTATTCACTTGTTAGCACGAACTCGAGCTCATCTCAGTAATGTCTAAACTCGGACGTACGCCTGAGCACATTAACTTAAGAGTTTCACTTGACCCCACATTGAAAATTGCATCAATGACAGACAAATAAGATTCAAACTTTCCGTAAAGTTGTGGGTATACAGGGTGCTCGAATGAAAAAAATCGCAATTCAATGGAGCTTGTTTCAAACGGATTCGAATTTTTCAGATAGCTGTAAGACCCTTGTGCTGAAAGATATAAGTCTGCATTCAACTTTTTGCAAATTTTTTCTGGCCGAACAGTTTTATCCACCGCTTCAATTTTCAGATCGGAAGCCATGATTAATTTCGTATTGATGTTTAGCGATTTTGTGATCTCCTTAATCAGCTCGCAGTTTAAATCACATAGCTTGGTGTGATTCCGATCAAGAACGCGTCTCAAGATTGGCATGAGTTCGAATAGGTACGGTGCTTTTGCGTAGGATTGAGCAATCGTATTGACTAATTTTTTATAGATGATTTGGGGCGGCGGGACGACTTCAACGTTCTGAATTAAGCTTTTGCCTCTTTTGCACGGAATACTTATTGTCAATGGACCTTGCGCAGTCTTGAGACGGTTTCTCTGTTGAAAAGACTGGCGGGAAAATTGAACATCATCCAGCAGTACGAATATGTCAACTTCATTCATCATGGCAAAATAACCAAGCCACGGCAAAAACGTAGGCTGCATGATGGCCACAGTTGTCATAATTTCTTAACGTAGACAGAAAATCTATTGCTGGCTTAGAGAATTGATTTACTCTAAATTACGTTCGCTTCCTTCAGAGATTTGAACATCCACGTTGCTCGCTCCCAATCTTCTTCCGTGTCAATATCTTGTACGAGATATTGCGGGAGAGTTACAGGAAGAGTGTTCTCGTTAAGAATTGGTGAGTTTGCGTGCCAAGCTTGTGTTGTCCCCCAGCAAAATTGTCCCGCATCGTGGAAAGCTTGTTCTAGATCTTGACTTCGAGTGTAGAGGTGTTCTGATTGAATCATAACCAAATGCCCATTTTCGTCCGTTTTTAATGCTCGCTGAATGGGGTAAGGAAATTCGGTTACACTCAGCACGTAATCGCACTCATTATCCAACAGTAAATTGCGACCTCGTTTTAAATCACGTGCTCGTAGAAATGGCGCTGTCGCGTAGATCAAGCACGCACTCGAGAACAAGTCACCTGAATCAATCAAATGTTGGACTGCGTGTTGAACAACTGGTAAAACTCCGATTATGTCGTCTGCAAGTCTGGCAGGGCGAGTAAACGGGGCTTCAGCTCCAAACTGTTGAGCAACTTCCGCAATTTGTGTGTCATCGGTTGACACTAGAATACGATCAAACAACTGCGATTTTTTTGCAGTCTCAATGGACCAAGCAATGATAGGTTTCCCACAAAAATCTCGAACATTCTTTTTTGGAATGCGTTGACTGCCGCCTCTTGCAGGAATGATTGCAACAGTTTTTTTCATGTCATATCCAATACTAAAATTTGACTAAAGATCAAGTTTCGACTCTTGACGACGTATGGTTTCAATGTGTGATAGGCTTGGATCGAACATTACCAATTGTGAATATAAAACAATACAGTTGGATGTTGACTGTTTTAATTGATACTCCCTAAGTCCTCGATAGATCATTTTGCAGTAAACATAGCCTCGATAAAATCTAATTTTGCAACATTCAATGCTTCACTCGCACAAAGAGCTTCGCAGTGAATTTGCGGTGGTTAGACTGCGAAGCAGTAACTTTGACACAGCAGCAATTTAATTTTCCGTGCGTGTGCTGCATAAAGCTTGTATTTACTGATGCTCACAAGATGGTGATGCACGTAACCTCGCTTCGTTGGCGGCTGATCAAATGGGCTGGAAAATTAATCTGTTATGCCCGGCAGTGGAACTTGAATCTGCATGCTGAGAATTGTGGGTTGTAGCGACAAACCCTAAGAAGCGTTCGCAGTTTTTTGTTTTTAAAGTCGTAGAGAAATAACGCATTGGTCAATTTCAGTTGCCTCTGTGGTGTCTAGCCGGCATCCATCACCACGGTTGGCTTGGATCGCCCAAAGCGAGGCAGTTTCTCCAATTTGTTCAAGATCTTAGCTAAAGTCTCGGATTCCACGACATTGCCCGGCAGAATCTCACAGTGCATCGGAAATCCGTGACCGTCCAAGGCCAGCGCCAAACTGACCAGGGGACAATCGTTTCGTTTCTGTTTGGAGCGCCCGAAACACATCAGCTCGCCGTTGGCGCGGCCGTGATAGTGCACGTTGGTCAAATCGTAGAATACGACCGTGGCTGCAATCGAAAACAGGTCCCGCTCGCGCTCGAACAACGCCCGCTGCAGCGCCACGCGGTGTTTCCACAATACGTCGTTGAGCCGGTAGAGTTTGTCCAGCGACGGCGGCTGCTGATCATGCAGTCCCAGTATTTCCAGGATGGCGCTGTCCTCGAGCATCCAGCGCAGAGTTTCGCGTTCGCTGCCCGGATGCAGCATGCGCCCGGTCACCAGCGCCGCACATAGGGCCGCATCTTTTTCGCTGACCTTCAAGGCGCCGAGGCAGTCAATGAATTCGAGCTGTTCCAGCGCATGCAGGCAGATTCGTTCGCCGCCGGCTGTGCGCGGACTTTCATGTTCGATGCTGTTGATGCCGCGGTCTGCAGTTGGCGTTGATCGGTGTCGGCTTGAGCCGGTTCAGGCCAGCCTCGCTGTCGCTGCCGCTCTGCGATGTGTTGGGCCTGACGGTCGATGTCGGCGTCGTAGTCGAACATGCTGTTTTATCCGCTGAGCATGTCTTCGATGCGTTCGACCAGGATCGGCCATTGCTCTTTGGGCAGCGAGAACAGCAGTTGGTGTCGGACTTTGTTTTCTGAGGTAGGAGCCATATGCATTAGCGTGCACGTACGGATCTGTGCGGGGGGAGCATGGTAACATGCTTCCCTACCGCGACTGGGAAATGATAGATTTTAGTACTATGCTAGTTCAAATTGATGATACAATGTAGTAACAAATCTACACGTCATTAAATACTCTTTTAATATGCTTAATTGCTGATTATTTACGAAACATCCACGAAAACATTGAACCATGGCATTGAATATTCGAAATCCCAAAACTGAGAAATTAGCAAAAACTGTATCTGAATTGACGGGAGAAACAAAGACCCAAGCTGTCACTGTAGCACTAGAGGAGCGGCTGGACCGAATTCAACGCGAACGGTCCGGTATAAGTTTGGTGGATGAACTGAATGAAATTGCGTTGCGTTGTGCTTCTTTACCAGTGTTGGATAACAGAAGTGCAGACGAAATTCTAGGATACGATGACAACGGCCTGCCGAGCTGATGGTGATTGATACTTCAGCTCTCGTAGCAATCCTGCAGAACGAACCAGAACGAACAACATTAATTGCGGCAATTGACTCAGTCGACAAACGAAATTTGTCTGCGGTTTCGTTTGTTGAAACAGCCATGGTTATTGAGTCTCGTTACGGGTCGAAGGGAGTTTTGGAATTGGATATGTTGGTTGACAAGGCCGCAATTAACATTCGTTCTGTAGACCTAAATCAAGCAAAAATCGCACGCAATGCATTTCGCAATTTCGGGAAGGGCAGACATCCAGCTAGCCTCAATTTCGGCGACTGTTTTACATACGCTCTAGCAAAGATGTTGAATGAACCGTTATTATTCAAAGGAGAAGATTTTTCCAAAACTGATATTCGCAATTTTTTTTATTGATTGAATTTAACGAAGTCATATCAGCGCCCTTGCTTGAGATTGGTTTGTGAATTCATTAAATAATGCTGAAAATGCCGATGGTTTGTAAAAATCTCGATTGCAAAAAGAATTTATGAATTGCTCAACGTCGAATACAGCATCTTAAAACACCGTGACAGCAGTCAGTGACATGCCATTCCGACCCGCATGGTGGAAAAGGTGTAAAAACTGAATACAGTGATGGGAATTTAGAGGTAACTGACTCCATTAGTATTGAAAAAACATTCATCTTGCAAAACTGAAAAGTCAGAAATGTAGCGTCTTTTTCCAAAGGTGAATGCAGTTAAATCAGTTATTTACAAAAGTAATTGGAATATTCATAGCTTGAAGAGTAAGAATATCAGTGTGATTTTAGACGTTCAATTGAATTGAAGATTTCGGGCTCAGCCGTGTTTGATTAAAATTTGGAATTTCAGCTGCTAAAAAAGCAGAAAAAGTCGGTCAACCCACAAATTCAACACCGCTAGCACTGAGAACATCCATATTTGGACTCATCGCTAACGGGGCACTTCCAGTCAGCCTAAATTAGTCCAGAACGTTTTCAATACATTGAAAATCTTTTGTTTCGCAGATTTTCGGAATACTACTTTTCTGAAAGAGTCATTTGTTATGTATTATGATTACTTGTTTCGTCAGATAGTTTTTCTGACAAAGTCACATTTCACCCAAATAGAGCACAAATTGGCAGCACAATAGTTCCAATTTTTGTGTGATCAGCGAAGCCAAAGCTATAAGCAAAATCTTATGATAGAAAAAAATTCGTCCATACTTTTGACTGGCGGTACAGGCTCATTCGGATCCCAGTTTGTACCAATGACGTTGGAACGATACAATCCGTCACGGCTGATTGTTTATTCTCGCGACGAGATGAAACAGTGGAAAATGGCTGGGAAGTTCAAAGATGATCGACGGATTCGTTTCTTTATTGGAGATGTGCGAGATAGAAATCGACTTTATCGCGCGCTCGATGGGGTTGATTACGTAGTTCATGCTGCCGCAACAAAAATTATTCCGACCGCTGAATACAATCCTTTCGAATGCGTGAAGACAAACATCATGGGTGCCATGAATGTAATTGACGCGTGTTTGGATACCGGAGTGAAAAAATGCGTCGCCCTCTCTACTGATAAAGCGTCCAGTCCAGTCAATCTGTACGGAGCGACCAAACTAGCATCCGACAAATTGTTTGTTGCAGCCAATTCCTATTCGGGTAAAACTCGTTGTCGTTTTTCAATTGTCCGATATGGAAATGTAATGGGTTCTCGGGGGTCAGTAATTTCATTCTTTAAATCTTGCGCTGATGAAGGTGTTCTTCCCATTACTGATACTCGAATGACGCGTTTTATGATCACGCTAGGCGAGGGAGTCAAGTTGGTATGGCATGCGTTCGAGGACATGGTAGGCGGAGAAATTTACGTCAAGAAAATTCCTTCAATGAATATTCTCGATATCGCTCGAGCCTGCGCTCCTGATGCATCTCACAAAATTATTGGGATTCGTCCAGGTGAAAAACTGCACGAACAGATGATTGGAGTAGAAGATGCCCCTCATACCTATGAATACGAAGATTATTTCAAAATCATTCCGGCGATCAATAATTGGTCTAGTGAGCCCGCTCGAATTAAAGATGGACGAGCTGTGCCTGAAGAGTTTCAGTATGCGTCAAATACGAATGAGGAATGGATGCAAGTCGAAGAACTCAGGCAGTGGATCGACGAAAACCATCAAATTATCGGTTACTTCTGATGATTCCTTACGGCAGACAGAATATTATCGATGACGACATTTCAGCAGTATTGGAAGTACTGAGGTCGGATTGGTTGACGCAGGGTCCTACCGTTCCTAAATTTGAAGAGATTGTCGCTGATGCGGCCCAGGCGCAATACGCAGTGGCGATGAATTCAGCAACGTCAGTACTTCACGCTGCCTGCCTCGCTCTGGAATTAGGCTCCGGTGACTGGCTATGGACGGTACCGAACACCTTTGTCGCATCTGCAAACTGTGGTCGTTTATGTGGAGCCTCGATTGATTTTGTGGATATCGATCCGCGTACCTACTGCATGGACCCAAATGCACTCGAACGCAAACTTCAAACCGCAGAGAAGGAAAATCGAATCCCTAAAATTTTGGTTCCGGTCCACTATGCCGGACAAAGCTCGAATATGAAAGAGATCTCCACTCTCGCTGCCCGATACGGAATCAAAATCATCGAAGATGCTTCTCATGCCGTGGGAGCCACGTATTTGCACTCACCGGTTGGCAGCTGCCAATATGGCGATATCGCGGTATTCAGCTTTCATCCTGTCAAAATTATCACAACAGCCGAAGGCGGAATCGCGACAACCAATGACGCCTCTCTTGCGGCTAAGATGAGGAGAATTCGAACCAATGGAATCACTCGTGTACCGGAAGAAATGCTAAACGCTGACTGTGAGCCTTGGATGTACGAACAGTTGGAAATTGGTTTGAATTATCGTATGACGGATATGCAAGCGGCTTTGGGAGTTTCCCAAATGTCTCGTCTTGATGCATTCATCTCCCGACGTCGAGAGCTAGCTCAGCAGTATGACGAGATGCTGAGTGACTTGCCCGTGATTCGCCCCTGGCAGAGTCCGCACGGATTGTCAGCCTATCATCTATATCCAATTCTGATTGATACGGAACGATCCGTACAAGATCGAATATCAGTCTTCAGCGAACTTCGAAATGCAGGGATCGGAGTAAATGTTCACTATATTCCCGTACACACACAGCCTTACTACCGAAGTTTTGGATTTAAATTCGGAGATTTTCCTGTTTCAGAGTGGTTTTATTCCCGGGAAATCAGTTTGCCGATGTTCTATGCGTTAACCTTCAAGCAACAGCGGTTTGTTGTTGATTGTGTTCGATCAGCAATCGAAAAATGTGCTGCTCGTTAATCTGATCGAAGATTACGGGTGCCGAGCAAGAATCGTCGCTCAAGGATTCAGGATTGTCGGGCCCGCTCGTTTTGTTGCTTCCATCATTTCAATCGACTCAAACGAATTCAAGACAAAAATTGCGATGACCGCGAAGACTCCTAACAAGAGAATTGGCAAAATGACTCGTAAGAAAAATCCCATTTTCAATGCACTGGAAAATCGAGCTTAAGGATTCAGCCTATTCGAAGAATCTTATCGAATATTTTCATCTTGATCAGTATCGCCTGACTTTAGATATCGTCGCCAAGCAAAGATGATCATCAAGAAAAATGGAATCAAAATAGTCAGCAAAAAAAAGAAATACAAGAACCAAGGCACGCCCAAGGACATTTTTACATAAACATATGGACTGATCTGCCCCCAAGCTAAACCTCCCGATAGCAGAGATACTATGAGTGCCGTGGCTAAGGCGAAAAATCGATGAATCATCAGCATCAACTCTGAGTCGGTTCAATCACTTTTTCAATTTCCTGTTCAAGCAGCCCAAGTTCTGTTTGGCCGGGCAGAATGGTATTTATGATTCCATTTGAATCAACGATAAAGGTCCAAGGTTCCCCAGTCACCCCCCATTCAACCCATACAGGATTATCTTTATATCCATCAATGTGCAAAAATGAAAATCGATCACCGTATAGTTCTTCCATCACAGCAACACGGGTGATTTGATCTACACACATTGTGCAGTGTTGAGGTGTGCCGAAAACTGCCAGGAATGGTTTGCCTTGCTCAACGAGTTGAGCAATTTTCCATTTGTAGAGTGGCACCTTGGTGTCCATAGTGGACACTTCGTACCATTCATTCTGATTCTCTACGGTTAGATTGTTGCTTGCCGGCGCTTTGTCACCGACTTTTAACTTTCCCTGAACGCTTGGATTTTCGCTGCATGAGACTAAGAACAAAAGAACTGTCAGAACAAAAGCTATTGATTTTAGTTTGACCATTTGCTTACTACTATATTAAAATCTTCAACCTACGAGTATTATTTAGGATTATAAAAATTCTATGCAAGAATTATCTCTATTAACAATTATCACCCTTAGCATTTTTGGATTAGGTGGTGCAGTTGCCCTTGCAATTGTTCCGTGGGCGTGCATTGGAACTGGCCTGTTTAATCAGGATCAGGATTACCAATCTGGACCTTTGGAAGCCGAACCCTGGGAGCCTTCCGAATAACCTCCACTCTTGCCTAACTAAGCTCTCGGAGTTCTAAAATACAGAATTTCGGGGTCGAAGTGAGCTGGCACTTTGACCTAGATGACGGTGGCATGATGTGACAGCCAGTCAAGCAGTGCTGTATGTGCCGCCGGGTTGTCGAATACTTCACTCCATTCTCTGAAATTTCGATTGAAACTGGACTATATCACTAATTTAAGACTTGACAAAATCATACAAAGTCGATAATGAGAAATGTTGCGAAGAACCACTTTTTTCAACGCAATGAATAGACAGTTCAATCAAACAGTTGGACGCTCGCGCACCATTTTAAAAATATTTTCCGCTATGTCAATGACATTGGGTGCGCACTATCATTTCACAGTCAAAGGCGATCAGAAAATCCTGCTGGCAGCGGTTCAGACCTAGTATCAGCTCGAGGTCGAGAGCACCGGCAAAAAAAGCTGACTTTGTCGAAGTTCCGGTGAAAGACCACGGTCGTATTGAGCAAAAAAGCATCTGGGTCACTCAGCGCCTCAATGAGTATGTCGAATTCCCGCATGTGAAACTCGCGTTTGCAATGCAAAGAAGAATCGTAGATCCAAAAGGAAAAAAACAGGAAACGGTTGAGCTCGCCTGCGGTGTGTCTTCCTTGAGTCTGCAGCAAACCACTGCGGAAGAGGCGCTGAAAGTCAACCGAGGTCACTGGACGGTCGAAGCCTCCCACCACATTCTTGACAATCCGCATGCGTTCGATGAGGATCATAGCCGGATCCAACCGATCATGGGCACAAGAACATGGCTTGCCTGTGTCGTTTCGCACTGAGCGTGCTGAAACACTGCCAAAAGCGCAACCTGCAGCCGATTGCCGAGCAGTTGTTTCGACTGCGCGGTCAACCGAGAATCGTCCGTGACTACCTCAACATGACCGGCGACACCAAGACGAGGCGAGCACAGAAACCGCCGCTTGATCGTCGGTTGCCGGCCACCTGAACCCGCACACACGATCCATCAAGTCTATTCGCTTTGCTGCACATCGTGTGGCAGGCGCTCACGCGTCTTGAAATGGATTTGCGATTGAAAATGACTTCAGTCCGCTGTCAGTTCACATCTTTGCATCAGTCAAACGGCTACAATTCACAGTCAATTTGATCCAATTTGCTCAAATCGCAACCCTCACTAAGGTCAAAACAGAGAGTAAATTTGCCTTGCACCATTGACATTACTACAATAATCACAACACAATTGGAACAATGATTGATACTTACACCCTTGTTGAAAACCTGAAAGCGTCCGGTTTTAACGAACGTCAGGCAAGAAGTATTTCCGCGGCCGTTAGGGAGCTTGAGAGCGACATTGTGACGAAAGAAAACTTAAAGGCCTATCTTGAAGCGGCCTTGGCGAAGAATTTCGCTAGGAATCTGCTGGCGCAGATCGCTATCGCCGGCGTGGTCATCGCCGCGATCAAACTGTTATAGCGACAGCCGTCTCGGTCCGAACAGGCGAGGAAATGCATCGCCAATCGGCCTTCAGTGTAAACCTTGGCGGCAGGCGCGAAAGTCCTGATTGACGCACTATCAGTTTTTCAAAAACTTAAGAAGTGCTCAGCCAACTATGCTACTTCGACGATTGGAATACTCTGCTGAAAACCGTCCGCCAACCGCGTGCACCATCCACCTGACTGCATCGGAACCGATGAACAGATCAACCGCATCAGTTAAACCTTGTTGTTCCTAACTGGAGAAAAGTATCAAAGAAAGAAAGTATTGTTCAATTGCCAAAATGAGAATCTCAAGCGCTAGGCTAACTGGACTTCGTATGATTAAGTCAAGTCTGAAATCATCAAAAATGTTCAATCCAATCGATTTACTCTAGGCGGCGCCTTGAAGACGAGGTCGGAGTTGAAATAGGGCTTCGTTGCGAAGCATGGCGCAGACTACTTTGGGCAAGCGATTCCCCACCGTTCGCAAGGCTTAGCCATGAGATTTCCCTCGCTGACAGAAGGCCTGATGTTTTTGCTGGCAGCGTGATCGTCCACTAAGGCACTTGAAGCCGGGCAACTTTGCTGCGCGCAAAACTGCTACTACGACGTAATAGGATTTCGGTGACGTCGTCACTTTGTCGATATGCTCTGCAGCGGTTGTCTTCACAACGGCTCATAATTCACGGGGCTCGAAGATCTTTTGACGTCTAAACGCGTCTTCAATTCAGAAATATCGTCCAAGTATTTCACGGTAGAAATAGTTCAAATACTACGAATCAATTGGGAATACAACACCATGGACTTCTTTGAGGTCAATATTACTTTGAGCAATTTTCCAAGGCAAGTTGTGAGATGATCAATCGTTCGGGCAGCGCACATGGATATGCGCATGATCGGATGATCGAGTTGGCGAACTTAGGCGTGGCTCAAGCGGAGCGGATAGTGATTGTCAGTCAGGGGTTAAGGCACTTTCCCTCCGAAATACAGCAGACCTATCTGCTCTAATCGTGTGTACGGATACAGTTAGGAAATAGTAAAAAGATCGGATTGTGTCTACAAATTGTTGAGCCTATATTCAATTAGAACTCGCTCCAGCATTCTGGATGGCAGTATTTTAACATCACCAACAAGCTCCGTTGTTAATTGACTTCGCATATCACTAAATAGCTGATTTCTAAGATCCTCAAAATAAATATGATCTTCTGGATCAACTTCGCCACTAGCTACCAACCAGAATACGTAACTTTTGCCTTGAAGAGCATCACTCACGTTTCTACATACGGCAGCCAAACGACACAACACAAGAGACCCGTATAGCTTTAATTGATTTTCCATTTTTATCTGTTTTTTAATGAATTTCTGCCGGTCCAAACCGTCTAGGTTTCTAGAGTAAGATCTGAGTGTGTTCACGGTATGCGTAAGTTGCGTTTCTTCAATCAAAAATACTGATTCCTCATTAAAAATGAAATAGTCGCAACAACTACACGTACCTAATCCAGCATGTTTTCTCAGATCATTATTGCCCGTGCAATCCATGCGATATGCCAGATAATTTTCTCCAAGACTTTCGTTAGCTACTTAAATATTTTCTAAGAACTGGTCAAGCGTGCTCAGAGGCCATCCAAGTACAAATCGGAGAAAGGTTTGATCAATTCCTGTTTAATCGCGGTTATCTTGTCTTCAAAATTGTCATTGTCAGATGCTCCGCTGGAGAACTGGTTAAGTGCAATTAAATTTTTATCGTCTTGATTTTTTTGTACATGCACATCCAACCACTTCATAATGTCAACACTATTTGTGGCAATTGCCACATGTACGCCTTTCTTTGACAACTCAAAGAGAGCTTCCGCCATTATCACCTGCCAAGCTGGGTGTAAGTGTGCCTCCGGTTCATCAATAAAAATGAACGCATTTTGATCAAGCACCTTGCGTTCGATTAATAGAGCTAAAAATCCAAGATTAGCAACTCCGTTCGCAGTGATGGCTAGTGAAAAACTACGACCGTTTTCCCGATAAGAGATGTCACCATCTTTGGAGACTTCCATCTTTCCCCCAATGAATTCCTCAGTCAGTTTTTCATGCAATTCTGGGAAAGCAATATCTTCGGCGTAATCAATCTTAATTGCGTTAACAAGATCGTAGAAATATTGCGGAACACCACCTAATGCTTGCCGACGACGAAGGTACGAAAATCTACTCAGCTCGTGTCGGCTAACTTCCAACGCAGATTTCAATTTCCAGTAAACAGGCGATTCTAAGTAGATTAAGTTGGAATACCTTAAGGGATCTATCCAAGCATCGCTTTCATCCCATCTAATTCTTTCATTTAAAAATTTGAATTTACCTAAACTTTCGATATCAATTTCAATTGGTAAATTTTCTTTACTTGCCAGTTGAGAAAGCTGTTCCACCTGAAAATTGTTTATGACATTTTTTCTAAGTTCCGACTCCATCCCGCGAGAAATTATCGCATTAGCATCTAGTTCTTGGAGTTTCGTTTCTATTTCAGTATAGATTTCAATCATTCTAGAAATAGATATTGAGAGTTTTGATTTTGGTCGCGATTTTTTCTTTGAGCTTTGAAAAAGTCTCAATTTCTTAAGAATTTTTTTTATTTGACAATCAAGTTCTTTGGAAGCACTTTCTATCTCTTTCAAGTTTATTAATGGGTGACCTTGAATAATCTTTGTAATCTTTTCAAGTTCATCATCCAACAATTCATCAAAGTAGTGAACCGAAAAAAATCTTGAGTTTACATCGGCATCCTTGAATAACTCAAGCAGATACGTTTCGGCATGATTGCCTCTCATTCCATTGAAAATTGAATACAACATTTTAGAAACGAAACTCTTGCCTGAATTATTCGGACCCGCGAACACAGTAAACTTTTCGATCCGAAATTCGGCATCGTGGAGTTTTCCAAAATTTTTGGTTCTTACACTAAATGACATTTGATACTAGATTCTGGTAAAGTCAATTTAATAATTCATTTTCAAGTTTCATACTGCTGCAAATTTCGGTTTTTTGACAAAAAAAGATAAGCAAAACGCAATTTTACCCATAAACGGCCCAAAATAAGTCGATTTGCAACTGTTTTTGAAGCGATAGAAGTAAAGTCAAGGTAAGCCATATCGGAAAACTAGCTTGTACACGCTGTAACTTACATCCACTAAACTAAAGATAGGAGATAGATGTAATGGGAAAGAAGCACCATACAACGGAGTTTAAGCAGTTGATTGAGGAGAAGCGGCGAGCTGGCGTGTCGGTGAGTCAGTTGGCCTGGAAATCGAGCCATCGGCTCAGACTTTTCACAAGTGGAAGTGAAACGTAATTCAGACTAATGTAGTGAAGGTAGAAGACATTAAAGCGGAGTATTGTCGATTGATGCGAGAAAACCATCTGTTGCGCGTGGAAAAAGCGGTCTTGATAAAGGCCGCGGAGTGGTTTGCGAAGCACCGAGTACGCGGTCACAACAAGTAGCGGTGTATCAGCTCATGGAGGCGAATCCGGTCGGATTTTCAGTAGTGGCAATTATCGGGCAATTGGAGTTTTTCGGTTCTCGGCAGAGTCGAACGAGGGACGGGCTGCAACCAAAGGGAATCTGCGAAGCCAAAGCACGTACCGTACACAGAGACGGGAACGCGTGTCACAGGCGGCTGAGCGGATACGGCAGGCTGTATTATGGTTTGCCGTCATGACCTGAGGTAGGAGCCATATGCATTAGCGTGCACGTACGGATTTGTGCGGGGGCATGGTAGCATGCTTCCCTACCGCGACTGATTAAGTATTTAATGATCCCAAGTATGACAACGAAAACTTATTCCTAACGCGTATTACGCTTTCGATTCACTTCTCGGTCAAGTCTATCCTTTTGGATTCGCCTGATCGCAATTGGCAAACCAAACGACCAAAACAAGGCACTGACTCCTGCGCTCAATGTAATTCTTTCCACCCAGTGGGTCATAGCAACTTCTGTACTAATCTTGTTGAGCAGTGCAGAAATGAAAGCTAAGGTAATCACAGTCAGATATACATAGAATAATATGACACACCGGTCAATATTGTTAACCTTTTGTCTTCGGTGTGCGCTAGCTATTCGCCAACTACCTTCTAACAGATCTTGAGCATCGCCGAATGCAGTAATAATTGCAATCAGAATTCCCGCCAATATTGAAAACGCTGTTACCAATATTTTCAACGCGTCGATGTTGCCCGCAGTATACGGTTCTCCAAACCAAAACGTCACACCACCTACCAGCAAACCGACCAATATAAATGTAACTCGCCCAAAGGCAATGTCTTGCTTTTTCAACGTCAGTCTTCCAAGGTGCCCGAAATCTTGAGTTCCTCAATAAAATTTTCCATCTCTTCCCACGCGCTGTTGTAATGCACTGTCTTCCCAAATGCTTCAATACTTACCGTTTTCTTCAACTGCAGTTCGCTGTTCTTGATCCTTTTCCCAGACTTCGTCACAATATCGACATCATCCAAACTTTGATCTGCCAAATCTTTAGCAATTGAATCAAATTCCTCGTGTTTCAATCCTGAACGTCGACTGTCAAATGTAATAATCAGCTTTGCATGAACGTTCTCCGCTTCCTCAATTTACCGACGCGTCGCATCCTTAAAAGCTAGGCTTTCCAAAATACTACGACCAATCTTCTGAATAATCGTGCGGGGTTTAGATTTGTCTGCATCCTCCTTCGCCGTTTCTAAGTAACGACCCACATTCAAGTCCACTTTCTTAATGCCACCGTCATCAATTATTTCCTGAATAATTGATTTGTTCCCTTTTGGAATCAAATTGAAATTGCTTTCTGATTCGGAAATTTGTACTCCTTTACTTTTGGCATGTCCAATTAGATTACGGACGTATTGCTCCATTGACTTCGGATGTAACCCACTAGGCATAAGCAAACAATGATTCTTGGATATAAGCATCATTCCATCGCCATCTAAGAAATCATAGTCTTCGCCTGGTGCTTGTGAAGACAGGTCGGAATTCACTACATTCTCCTCGTGAGGAACTGTTGAAACTTCCTCCCGGTCAGTCCAAGAGGCAATATGAAGACAGCACCGAACATTCCTTAATTTGCGGTGACGTATTTCGGCAAGACCATCCTTGAGATTTGCTAGAGTAAGGGAGATTAATCATGCTCCAACCGCATGGTCGCTACGTCCAGTGGTAGACTTTGTTGGAAAAACGGTTCAAACTCCCGATTCACGGTTTGCATCAGCTGGTTGACGCTGTTTTCGGACACAAACTTAATCTGACAGATTGAGGTGTACTTGCTTTCACTCACATATTTTAGTTTAAATGTAACTTCTAGAACATGTCCTCGAAGTTACATTCGCAAACTCTCATGCGGTCTACGACAGCAATAGTCGTTTATACTCAATCGGCATGGGGAAATCCAGACTCTAATGTAAACGGCGGCAATTTACCGATCAATATAGACATACGAGCACTCGCACATCTCACGCTAACTGACTAACTGGTCCGTCACCAGCGGTTCGTGCTTGATTCCCTGCAATCACCGATTCTGCCGGTGCATTGTCATAACTGTTGCCGACACGGCCCATCGAACGCGCAATGCCATGACGTTCACACTATCCCTGATACAACTCGCTGGTATACTGACTGCCACGGTCGGAATAATGGACCACACCGTTTGCCTGACGAAAACTGGTCGCCTAGCAAAGGCCGCTTCGCATAAACTCGGCATCGTGGCCGCGCAAGAAACTGCGTCCCAAGATTCGTTTCGAACTCAAATCCTGTAATCATACGACCAACCCGCTGCGACAATGGTTTTGTCGGAAGCATCAGGTAAAGGCGGGAAAATACGTGCGATTCTTCAAAGAAAGGCTGTGGATGGAGCGTTGCCTGGTATGCCCATTGCCGAAGACGAAGAACCTGCCGTCTGTGTAAGCACAATTCTTGAACGAAAGCCAGATGCGGGAAATCCGCACGGCGGCCGGTGTTTGACTAGCAGGATATGGATACGTAGGTGTGGTTGAGATACCGACTAAAGGCGCGAAAGCCGTCGGAAACAGTAAACCCCTCAACCTTAAACTAAATGCGCCAGCCCTCGACTCCCGCCAATTACCTAATCACCCGATTGAGCTGATTTTAGCGCCAGCAGGTACTGAGCCAGCTTTTCTAGATCGCTGTTTGGTAAATGACCATAACTTGGCATGCGAAGTCGGTACGGTTTTGCACTGACTCCCGGCCACGGTGATTTTAGATAGCGAATCATCCATTCCTTCGAGCGCTTGCTGCCAATGCCGTCTAGGCTAGGACCATAGGAGGCGCCATTACCGAAAATTTCATGGCAAGACAAACAGCCTTCTCGGCGATAGACTGCTTCGCCCTCAGCCGTCTCCAGCGTTTCTTCGTAAACATATTCAACCGGAGGTGGTTTCAGGTAGATGACACTCCCTATGACTGCAGCGAATGTAACAATCAACCCTGTTCCAACAATGACGACCCACTCACCTCCCGACAATTTCGATTTTGTCACGGAAGTTCTCAGCTGTAACGGTCGTCGTCGCCTTCTGTAAAAATTTGGTCTTTAATATTTTCGTCAAACTGGTCATTTTTATAGGCCCAATAGATGACGATAACAATCGCAACCAGCATTACAAGTCCGGTTGCTGCCCAAATAAATGGAATTAGTGTTTCAGCGTTCACAATTTAGTTTGAACTAGTATTCTGTGTTTAGTGTCAGTCATCCACGATGACTTTAATTGGATAATTGGGTGAATTTGGATTTGCGCGCAGTCCGCTCAAAAAAGCAGTCAGCTGAATCCTTTCGTTTTCATCGAGCAGTCTGAAGTCGGGTCCCAGATTGCCGTAGTGTGCGGTACCTTCAACAAGCTGACCAGGGTCAGTTAGGTATTGAAGCAACCACTCAGATGTCCTTCGCGTTCCGACACCGTCCAATACCGGAGCAACTCCGACTTCGCCTGTGCCCAAGGCACGGTGACAGCTATTGCAGCCTTTTTGGCGATAAAGCAAGTGTCCTTGCAATCCGGTTTCATCCCATTCATAAAAATGCTTGGGCGGAGGATGATCCTCTGCAGTGAATTGCTGGTAACCTTTGGCGATTGCGGCGAGCACTACAATTCCTGCAAATATAAACATGAACTTTTCGCCGCGTTTCACAGGAGTGTCTTCGGCTAAATTAAATCGGCTTGTCAAAAAACGACATGAAACAAAAGCTCCGTGGCTGCATAAACGACAACGAGCACAATTCCTACTATACCTAAACTTAGTACGATACGCTCAGCGCGCTTGAGTTTCGAGAACGGTCCAATAACGTAGCGAGACATAATGATATAAACCAAAACACCAATGATGATGAGCGCAAATATGAGCGCGGAAATTTGGTCGGTAAAGCCCAATGGCCAAATCCCAGAGCTGTCTCAAATTTACTCTTCGCTTTTGTTTTTTTCGTTGCTTCGTTCCTTCCACTTTTGAATGTTGATGTACCAAATGATGCCGGAAATACACGTAAGGATGAGAATGATCTGGAATAGCACCATGTAGTAGCCCCAGTCCCACCATGGCTGTTTGCCAGTCGCACTGACAAAGGTTGTAGTAACCGAATCATATCGCTGCCCAAATCCAGGCCACGGCATTGTCCATAGAAAAGCCTGAAACACGGTGACTCCAACGATGAGTACGAGCCACCAAGGAATTTTTCCATTGCCTTCTTTGATGCCGTCGTATTCTTCGTCACCGAATCGGCCAAAAACCTCACCTTTATCTTCTAGTTCGTTATGATCTGCCATTAGTGCTGTCTCCAGTCCTTTGGTATTATTTCAATGTTTCCAAATACGCAATAATCGCGTCCAACTCTTCATCCGTTAGATGTTTAAACGCGGGCATAATGGAGCCGGGCGTAACAGCCCGAGGATCTCGATGATGTACATAGTGCCAGGCTTTGACGCGGTTGCGGCTCGCAATGTGTAACAAATCAGGCGCCTTTCGGTCAGAGCCGAACAGACTTGGCGCTTCACCCTGCACGTCACCTGCTACCGGAGGTTCTCCAAAGTAAGCCCAATCTTGTGTTTGCTCCGGCAACAATGTATGACACCACCAGCAACCCTCTCGAATGAAAATTTTCTTCCCTTTCCCGGCAAGGGTTGGTGCGTCATCTCCTCTCATCCATGGATCATGGATCGTCCAGGCGCTATGTCCTAGCATTGCTTCTTTCTCAATTGCGAGTTGAGTCCGCGGAATTTCATTCATATAAGTGGACCCGCCGATAATCGTAATCGCAACAGAAGTAAAGATGACCAGAACGACGAGAACGGCTCCAGCTACGTACTTCGGCATTGTATTCTCCTTTTCCTTTTTAACCGGCTGCTGGTGCTGGCGCTACGCGCCCGCGTGGTGATTTAGAGACAATTTTCTCACCATATTTAGCGGTCATGTACATGTTGTATAAGAAAATCGGTTGCGCGAATATTATCAATCCGCCAAACAGAACGCGGCCAACCATGTACGGATGTGTGGCGATAACGGACTGAATGTAGGGAATTTCATACACTTTGGCGGCACCTTGCACAAGCCCTGCCGCGGTAAGAACAGACCAAAATCCAAGGAATCCAATTGCCATCATCCAAAAGTGCAGTCGAGCCAGCTTCTCACTATAGAGTTTGCGCTTAAATAGTTTCGGCAATCCGTAATAAATCGCACCAATTTCGATAAAACTCGAAAAGCCGAGCAGCGCTAGATGTGCATGTGCTACGATCCAGTGCGTGCCATGTATGTACCAATTCAGTGCCCGTGTCTGCTGGAAAGCGCCTTGAATATTCAACGGTATGGCAAACAGCACGCCGGTCAATGCCCATTGCAATGGTATGTTCTTTGCATACATCCACCACTTGTCTTTCATTGTCATCAGCATGTTTACGACAAATGCGAGTGCGGGAATCATAATCAGCACACCGGAAACCGATGCAAAAGATTTTAGCCATTCGGGAATCGGAGCGCCCATGAGGTGATGAGCGCCTGGTGTTGAATAGAAAGCCGCGATTGACCAGAAATGCAGATGGCCAATTTTATGGCTATACAGCGTATTCCCAGAAATTTTTGGAATGATGTAGTAGGCAATCGCTGCGGATACAGGCGTAATCCACAAACCCAATATATTGTGCGCATGCCACCACGTCATATAAGCTTCAGCTAAACCTGTGACTGGAAACAGATCAGGTACTGCCCCGATGAAATAGCTGAGAATAATAAATAGAAGGGCTGCCCCGAAGAACCACATTGTGACATACAGTCCCTGAGTCTGGCGATACAGCATCGTCATCCAAATATTGATCGCAAGGGGCGTGAATACGAACAGCAGAACAAAAATGTCAAGCGGCCAAATCAGATCTTGATATTCACGACCCGAGGTCATGCCATTGATCAACGTGAAGAACACCGCAACCATTCCAATGTTCCAGGCCCAGCAGTTCCACACTCCGAGTTTTTCGCTCCACAATTTTGTTTTGCAAAGTGCCGGCGTCATGTAGCACATTGCACCGGCAAACGCCATCGAGATCCAGCCAAAAATCACAAAGTGCACATGCACTGGACGAATTCGTCCGAAGTGCAGCCATGGGATGTCGTTCGGAAATACGTCTGGCCAAGCGAGTCTCATGGATGTCAGCAGCGCCAACAGAACCCCTATATTCAACATAACGATCGAAGAGAAGAAGAAGTGCTTTGCGGCAGTTCCTTCTGCGTAATCGTTTTGAGTCAAAATATTTGTAGCCATTTTTTTAATTCTCCAACTGCAGTGCTGGTTGATGGGTGATTACTTTCCTTGTTTGATCATCATGGAGTTCATGAACCAAAACGACAGTGCTGAAATTACGCCGGTCCCAATTGAGATAATGAATCCCCAAACCAAAAGTCCCGTCCACTCTTCGTGACTGCGCATTCCAAGAAAAGGCAGGAACGCGAGCTGGAACACCGTACCAAGACCGACACCAATAATAAATCCGTTGTATAAAAAATTGAGTAATCTATGCATTACTTTCCTCCGTTCCTCTTGAATACGGTCAGAAAAATATTGACAATAAACAGCCAGTATCCAAAACCCATCACAATTGCAGCAGTGATGATTGAGATATGATGAATTGGACCGACTGCATCCAATGCCTGTTGAAATGTCATTCCGTTAAGAATCATGTTGCCTTCGAGTATGCCGAAAAATATCAAGGCGCTAAAAAATGCCAGTACGCCGATTGTCGAAAACCAGAATGACGTATTTGACAAGGTTCGACTGTAAATTGGCCTCTTTAAAATGTTAGGCAAAATGTAATAAAACAATCCCATGATCGCCATGGTGACGCCACCGACCAAATTGATATGCGCGTGTGCCAATGGATCAATCATGTGCCCTGCAGGTCCGGTTGCTCGAATCCACAGCGCAAATTCGGGGAGGGTTTGGATAACACCCTGAATCGTACCTATCAGCAGATATGTTACTGACATGATTACGAACTTTATGATCAGTCCGGAATCCACATCTTCGACCAATTCTGGTACGGAAAACGTCCATTTATTGTTCATTGTTGCAGTCGAAGTTTCCATCTCACTGATAATTATACAGAGCTAAATATCGAATATAGTCAACCACTTGTTTCCGTTGAATTGGGTTTAAGACTTTGCCCCAGCCTTGCATTGCTGTGCCCTTGGTTCCGTCACGGATTACCGTGCTTATTTCGTCATCCGTTTGATTTTGAACGGAAGAGTCAATGAGGTTTGCTGGTTTCGGTACCATGCGATAACTGTATTCTCCATTGCCTTGTCCACTCAGCCCGTGACACAGTGCGCACAATTGCAAGTAATAGCTGCGTCCTCTTTCAATATCTGCCAGATTCGTACCGTGCGGAAGAATTTCATAATCAACCTGCTCATACGCCACAATTCCGAGGATATTCCGGTCTTCTGGAAAAAGTTGCACCGAACTCCAGGCGAGTATAGCTGCTAGCGCGATACCTCCCGACACCCACAGTGTAACGGACATATTTGAAGCCCTTTTTCCAACTTGATTTAATTTCTACTGTTGACCTATAGTTGATTGAATTTGCGCAACCATGCTGCTGTCGTCAGCTTTGGCAGCCATCATTGCACGGGTTGCATCCAAATCAAACTCTGGACGCAATGAAATCACGTACCACACGAGCTGCCAACGCTGTGTTTCATCAAGAAAATCCGCAAACGAAGGCATCGGTGTTCCATCCAAACCAGTAGTGAAAGTCTGATAAATTCCTTTCGGTTCACTGGACCCGACAAACTGAGTTGCATCTGTGAAATCTCGCGGAATGATCGGCAGACCGGCATCATCCTCAAGACCAGGCGCAGAAGGTCCATCGCCTTTGCCAGTAGGGCCATGACACTGCTCGCATTGCATCAATTTGTAAACATCTTTTCCGGCTTCCACCATCGCAGCAGTTGGGAGCGGCGGTTCAGCAATTTCGATGGGATCTTCCTGCCACTCTGCTTCTTCTTCCCATCGGTCAGAAAATTCCTTTATGTAAGCAACAACTGCCCAGCGGTCTCGTTCCGGCAGAAACTTAAACGCCGGCATGTCTTGATTCAAGACCAATCCTCGAGAAATGGAAATAAACAAATCTTCGTCAGTGGGAAGCGAGCCACTCGGCGTAGATCGCAATTTAAACACTGCTTCTGTGAAGTCTCGAGGTTTTCGTGGAAGCACGTGTTCTTTCGCGTAGAGTTCGCCGAGTTCCCAAACTGCACCGTTTCCGTCACCATCTACGCCGTGACAGCCGATGCACAAGCCGCGGAATACCCACTCACCATGCTCAAGCAAACGCGGTGTAACTGGGATTCCATCACTCACTGGTTCTATATTGCCTGTTGTAGCCGCATAATCAAATAAAGAACGGCCGGTTGTCATCGCTTCACTTTCTTTACCCGTTGACTGCATGGTCATTCCGGTTATTGCGATTGCCCCGATGATGACGGTGAGGGCTACTGCTGCTAATAACTTTTTCAATGGAATTTCAACTCCTAACCGAATTCAAAAATCAAACGTTCCATGGCTTAAATTTGAATTGAGCAAAAATAGGGGCGCATGATCATCGCCTGTCAAAAGCGAGCCCACACGCCCCAAATTTTACTTGTCTAATCCTACACAATTACAAATTGTGTGAAGTTGGTCGCAAATATATCAGTGTCGACCAGGGTCCAGAACGGAACCGCGATTTGACCAATACATATAAGCCTCCAATGCTTTCATTGCTTCACCATTCGGGTCAATTTTTTCACCCTCATTTGGCTTCTCAATACACCAGTTGATCATATCTCGCAAAGTTGCGAATTCGCTCATTTGCTCCTGGAATTTTGGAAACTCATGGGGATGAACATCCGACGAAAATGGATGGCACATGGCACACGCCATTCCAGTATTGGAAAGATTCAATCCCGGCATTGTTCCACCGTGGAAAAGATTGTCTCCCAAAATGACCTGTTCCATGAAGGCGTCCTGAAACGCTTGTAAAGTTTCTGCGTCATGTGACACTTTGTGGGCAGAAGCTCGATTGACCATAAAGACAAACAGCAACGACACACTTACAAATGCACAAACGAGGGCTAGCAGCCCTTTTGATTTTGTGTTCAGCATAGTTATTACCTCTCTATGTTCAATCAATCACCGGTCCAGCCGCGATCTGCGATTCTTGGGGACAGTTTCTGGTTTTGGTTATCGCCAGTTCCCGAATCAGCTCTCGTATTAGCAAAGACCTGCTCACGCCACATCATGTACTCATAATCCATACGGCCTTCGTTCATGGCTAGGTTACCCCAACCCACTCCGTCAAAGTGATCACCTGGATCAACTCGCAACATGGGTCGCGTAAGCTCAGGAGTGCCCTCTGGAGCATACGGCCATGGCCAAGATGTAGCCAATTGTCCGATACTGCGCATTCCACCAATTTCATTGTAAAGAGGTTGATGGACATGTCCATGAATATTAGTCACATTTTGAAATGGAGCAAGAATTTCATGAACTTGACGCCAGTCCCGAATCCAGAAGTTCCATGGCGCATACACTTCATAAAGCGGTGTATGTGAGAAAATGATGACAGGATCTCCAACTGGCCAATCCGAAAGAGTAGAAGAGAGCCATTGACGGTTCTTGCTACCTAATCCAGACCAAGGTCCAGCCTGTGATCCGTCCAAAGCGGACATATGCCCCATTCGTTCGACATCAGTCATGCCTCTGGCAGTCCAGTAATCTGGCGCGCTGCCAACTGTATCCAGACCAATTATGCGAACGCCTTTATGGTCAAAGGTCCAAGGTGATTCACCGAAGTGTGAATTCCAGCTTTCACCAAGATCTAAGTACCAATCGTGTTCTCCCGGGATGAAGTGTTTCTCAAGAGTGACTTCCTGCAATAGCTCAGCGCCTAATTCGATTTCGATTGGATCGCCTAGCTGTGCTAAGTCGCCTCCGAAAATCATAAAGTCAAATTTTGACCCCATGGCTTCGACTTCAGAAAAAGCACGTGTGGCTTTATCGATGAATCGCTGATTCAGCTCTCGTGGATACAGATGTGTGTCCGATACCCATGCAAAGCTAAACGATTCGCCCATAGCAGCATTTGCGACCTCCATCGAAGTAAGGGTTTGGAAAAACCCCACCGCGCTGCCGGTTGCCACAGCACCCCCGGTCAACAGCGATTTGTGAAGAAAGGTGCGGCGAGTAATATCAACGCATCCTTTGCCTCCGCTATCAACAGCATGCTTATTTTTCAGCATAATACCTCCTCCTGCTCTATGCGGATAATAAATATTAGTGATTGTTTTATTTCGATAATACTTGATTTATGAGCCCAAATCAATAGAGACTTCCGTAGTAGCGCCCGCTTCGACAGAGATTGGCATCTCCTTTTCACCAACGGATTCTTGCCACACGACAAGTGTGTAGTCCCCAGCTGGAACATCACCAATGTGGAATGTGCCGTCAGCGCCAGTCTGCATAAAGTATGGATTTGAAACCACATATATCCAGCCTAACATCCAACCGTGAGCATCACAGTCAGTGCGAACTTCTCCTATTCTTTTGAGAATTTTGGTGACTTGTGCGTCTTTAAATGGCAATGCTACGTTAAAAGCCGTTGCTTTTCCGTAATATCCATGGGTATTGTGCAGCACTGGGTCAGAATTCAAAATGTCAACTTTACCGCGTCTTGCCACCTGAACATGAGGTTCAAAGATGCAGTTGATATTATTGATTTTCGGACGCCCCATATCGGGCCAAGGCTTACCTGAAGCTACCTCTTTGAGAAATACGACGCTGTCTTGAACAGCTCCGCCTTCGCCAACTATAACAGATGGAACTTTTCGGGTTTTCCCGCAGACCTCTTTATCTTTAGTGGGCAGTACAGTTCTCATTTTGACTGCGCCGTTGTAAATAACTTTCCCTTGAATGGTTCCGCCGTTCGCGACCTCACCTTCGACATACTTTGCTGCGTGCGCAGCAAAGGCAAGCGGCAAAATCAAAACAAAAGAAAAAAGTACTTTAAATATGCGTCGCATATTGCTCTCCTCCGACTCTTTGGTTGATTGAGTGTATTTTGACTGTTTTTCAGAAAAATTTGGTTTAAATGGTATTTCTGAATGACTAGTGGATAATCAATAATAATGAGAGACAATGTTTTTTTCAACTAAAAACGTAAATTTAAGGATTCTCAGTCAGTGGCATTGAGCGTGAACTGCCTGCTGTAAATTAGTATTGGGCGCAGCGGTTCGCTGTTTTTCTCATGCGCGAGAGATACGACTCTTAATGTTAGAGATAGTCAGCAAAAATTGACAAGAGATCAATTGCCGAAGTTATCTCGTCGCACTTTATCTCACAAAACACATTTTCAATTCGATTCCTTTACATATTCTAGTACAGGAAACGGTTCAATACTTTTAATTTATTTTAACGCTGAGGCTACTAGAAAATTTTTGGCAACGTCTTATCTCATGTTAAAGCAATGAGATAAGACGTTGTCCGTTGGTAAGCTCGATCAATGAAATTCTTAAGTTCACCTTATTTCGCACACGAAAATGGAACACAAACCCAAAAGAGGATTCAAGAATTTTTTGCATGTAGCCGGTGGTCTGGCGCAGCTATTGGTTACGTTGTCCGGGATCGTAAACTCCGGTGATGTGAAATTGATGGATTTCCAAGAAGAACTGGTCGTGCTGAAAAAAACAAAAGTGCCGCTCGCAATACGGTTTCGCTCATCGGTTTGAGAGTTATGACACGCGGTTTCATTGACTGATAATATTCAATCTGAATGATTTGGCACTGTTTGTGCTCCTCAATTTGAATTCGAAACAGATTGAATCGTTCACGGATATCCTTAATAACTTGTTGGACACGTCATCGGTGATCTCTTGACTTCCGGTAAATTCGTCTGTAACCCTTTGATTTTAATACGTCCAATTTTCAAATAGGCATTGCGCCAGGGCAAGTCCTGGAATGGAGGATATGATGAACTAAGTAGTTGAAACCATTCATCGCAGTCCAGAGGGTTCGACTCCCTCCCGACAAAGGTCAGCCAGCCGGTCGGAAGCGAGTGTTGCATGGTGGTCGGTAACGGCTATCGTGAAGCGTACACAGCAGGCGGTGAAGCGTCCTATTGAGCCTCGATATAGATATTGGCTGGTGCTTTCATTGTTGTCTAGATGGGAGCAGTATTTCGAACACCGCTAAATGGCGAGGTGTTGGGGAACTGCCCGGGGTCGTTGGAACGGCGCAAAGTCGCAGGATGGACTGCCAGGAAACCTGGGAGAGCCTGTATTTTCCACTGAGCATAGGTATCGGTCACTGGGGAGACCGAAACAAGAATCCACCCCGGTCTGATAGGTTGTCTGTGACTGATCAGGAGCGCGCAAGCGGCACACGTAAACAACAGACTTTGGTGGTAGTGGCTGGCGAATCAATAAGCCGAAGCGATGAGATGCAGGCAGTCTTAGCGCGCTGATAGTACTGATGAGTGCGGGGAACCGAGTCCATCGGGACCCGAACGAGGGAAGCGGCGCGTCATGTCAACAGAACCATTGGTGGGAAACGATGGAAAATACACAGAGATTTACAAACACGTCTACGAAACAACAATGGATAGCCGAGCAGGCGAGGGCACACCCGGAGCGGGTATTCACCGCACTGCACCATCTCATTGACATCGACTGGATGCGTGAGGCGTACAGACGCACACGCAAGGACGGTGCGGCGGGTGTCGACGGAGTTACGGCGGCAGACTACGAAGAAGATTTGAATTCGAATTTAGCGGATTTGCTGAATCGGATCAAGTCAGGTCGCTATGTTGCTGCTGCGGTTCGCCGGCACTGGATACCGAAAGGCGATGGCACATCTCGACCGCTGGGGATTCCCACGTTTGAGGACAAGGTGGCGCAACGGGCGATACTGATGATTATCGAGCCGATTTATGAGCAGGACTTTAAGTCATGTTCGTATGGGTTTCGACCGGGCAAGGGCTGTCATGATGCGCTGGATGCAATATATTCCGGCATTATGGAAGGGCGCAATCGCTGGGTGATTGATGCTGATTTGGAAAATTATTTTGGTTCAATTCGGCACGATACCCTGCGTAGTTTCCTCGACCTGAGGATCAAGGATGGCGTTATCAGACGCATGATAGACAAATGGCTGAAGGCTGGAATACTGGATAAAGGCGTATTGACGCGAAGCAAAATCGGGACTCCGCAAGGTGGTGTTCTATCACCGTGCCTATCAAACATTTTCCTGCACTATGTGCTGGACAAGTGGTTTGAGCAGGAGGTTAAACCGAGGCTTTGTGGAAACTGCCGATTGATTCGGTATGCCGATGACTTTGTCATTTTGTTTGAGTATGAAAACGATGCCCGGCGGGTGTTGGAAGTGTTGGATAAGCGGTTAGGTAAGTATGGGTTATTGCTCCATAAGACCAAAACTCGCTTTATCGACTTTCGCCCGCCACGGGATCAAGGGACAAGTCGGCGCGCAAGTTTTGATTGTCTCGGATTTACCCATGTTTGGGGAGAATCCTGGAGGGGAAAACGGTATGTGCAGCGACTGACTTCCAAGGCACGCTTCGCTCGTGCGGTCAAGTCTGTTCACCAATGGTGTAAGATGAACCGCCACCGTCCGCTTGCGGAACAGCATGCGCGCTTATCTCGTATAATCGCCGGACATTGTGCTTACTATGGCATTACCGGAAACTCCCGAAGGCTCTCGGCATTCCGTTTTCGAGTGTGTCAATGCTGGCACAAAGCGCTCTCGCGCAGAAGCCGCAAAGGCAAGCCGAATTGGGAGCGTATGAACGTGATTCTTTCGCGGTTTCCGTTGCCTCTTACGCGTGTTTCACGCCCGCTTCATGCCTATTGAGCGAATCTGTTACATGAGGAACCGAGTGCATCAGTCGTGCTCGCTCGGGTCTGCGAGGGAAGGGGCTCGGTAACGACCCCTTCTACTCGGACTACATTCTGTCCCTTGCAACAGGGCTTTTATTTCCATTTCACCTTCGTTCCTATTCCGTTTGCTAAAACTTTTTAGAGGCGGCCCTCCGAACCTTCTGATCGACTGCAAACGGAATGTCGTTCCAGTGCAGGCCGACACTTCGATAAATCCGCTTGGCATCGGTGAGCGCGTGGCTCGGCACCGCATATTTTCGTTGCGTCTTCTGCTCTGTCAAAATGCTGATCTGCAAGGAATTCAGTTCCCGCCGGATGCGATCGGCACTCATGGCATATCCTTGCACGCGCAAGCGATGGCGCACATGCTGCAGGCAGCAAAATGCCATGTAGCAGATTGCAATGTGAGCGCGCACGCGCAAGCTCAGCCCAATGAAAGATGGGATGTATCTTCAGATCATGCTTGTTGCTGCGAAAACAAGCCTCGATCTGCCACAGCCGACGATACTGCAGCACCAGTTCGCGGGCATCGGCATCGTCGTGACCCCAGGCCACGATGCCGCTCAATCCATCCCAGCGCGCCGCCGCTTCGACTTTGTCGGCATTGATCGCCACCTGGCCTTTGGGAAAATCCAAGAAGCGGGCATAGCCGCGCTGACTGACCGCTTTGGGCCGACTCGACTTGGACAGTCGCGTTCGCAGCTGGTCCACTCCTTCTTTGCGCCGCCGCAGATCTTTGCGGGCGCGCTTGGACGAATAGGTCACAATCACCCGCGTCCCGTTTTTACGCAGGCTCTTGTAGCGCGTGATCTGGTTTGGATCTGAATCCATCCAGTCACTGAAGGCACGCGAATCGTCCCACGCCAGAAAATCATCCAGACACAGAATCTGTTCCTTGAAACTTTTGCCCTGCGATTTCAGACGAGCCCCTAAGATGTAGCGAATCTTATGTTCTTGCATCAATTTCTCATTTTCCTTGCTGATCATGGCCGCATCCGCCACCAGCGTGAACCTACAGTTCGGATGGCGCTGCTGCAACCCCTGCAAGGACTCGATCAGAGTATGCCCTTTATAGATGTTGCCCGGAAACAGTTCATAGCCCAAGGGCATCCCTTCCCGTGTGATCAACAGCGCAAACACCACCTGCACCCGATTGTGCTTGCCATCTTTGCTGTAGCCCTTGGCGCGCAGCTCATCGATGACTTCACTTTCAAAATACAGCGTGGTGGTGTCATAGAAGATCACCGTGATCGGTTCTGGATACAGCTTCTGCGCCATCTGATGCGAGCGCGCCACGATCTTTTCAATCACCTCAGAGGTCAGATAGTCCATGCTCTTGTAGACCTGGTCGAGATTCAGCGAAACATCACCGAAACGTTCGAGTTCGGCGACGGTGGCGCGTTTGCTCAACGGCTGTGCGATGCGCGCCAGCACCAGTTCCTCAATGATGCGATTGGCGCTCATGCGCCGCGCGCCCAACAAGCGCTGCCAGCCCAAAAGACGATACATCTCGCCCATCACTTCGCGCACGCCAACGCAGATGCGGGATTCTTCGCGGCAGTTAGCCAGGCGCACGCTCGGCGGCACCGGCCTGTTTCTGGCATGGCGGTTCTGCTCGATCAGCGTGGTAAATTGCTTCGGCGAGAACAGATGCGACGGCGTCGATTCGGACTGTCGAATCTCTTCGATGATCAGCCGCCCTAGCTGTTTCAGCTGTCGCAGTTTTTCTTCGCTGGTGGCGGTGCCGACATGGCGCAGCACTTCCTGTCTGACTTTGTTGTCATTGCGAACGGATTTTACGATTTGCACTCAGGTGCGGTCGTGGAGTTTTTTCTCGCGTACGAACATGCTTGAAGTGATAGTAAAAATGGGTTGCAATGTGAACAAAAATACGAATTTGTGGGCACGACATTGGGTTTTTTGAGTCGTCATTTCTGCAGTACGTGTCGAATGCTGGATGGAGATCGATAATAAGTCATATAAACAATGACTTGAAGAACAATTAGAAGGGATTTATGACTCGAATCCAGTGCTGTATTGTCGAATTATTGATGGATTTTGCCCGAAGTCAAGAGACAGACCGCCGCCATTTCAGCATAATTCGGTGTGTGTAATTTCTATTTTCGGGGTTGAGCCACAAGCTACTTCCTGTATCTGAATGTCATTGATCAGAGCGCACTGCCAATGACGCCGGCAAACGCAATCTGAGAATCGCAAGATTCACCGACGTGAAAGTCGCCAGCCAGTCCGAGATCGCGGCAGGTTTTGGGGTTTCGCGCACCGCCGCGCATCGGGCACTGAAGCCGCAGGACTGTTGCGAGTGTGGTTTCTCGGTCTCGCCAGTAACGCTGTAGCGCGCGCTCTTTTGCCCTTGATTGAGGAACTCAACGCCACACTCACACAGTTTCTGGATACTGGTCTGATCCGGTCCTGCGAACTGGCACCCGCTGCCTGATAGCTTCAATACTCATCTCTGACAGCGCAATAATCTATCACATCAATTTAGCCAGAGGTCAGGAAGTCTGAAGTTTGACAGTCTAGCGAGACTTCGTCTCAATCCGTTGAGGCATGTGTTGGTCGAATATCTATTCCTGAGATAGGAGAGAAACTCCGGGTTATTCTCCAGCATTGAATGGATGCTGTGCATGGCCGCATCAAGCGGAATAATCATTCCCGGTGCTGATCGTTATGATAAGTCAAAAATCTCTCCCTACTATTGACCGACAAAGCAGTTCTTGACATTGAAGGGGTTGACAGGTTGTAGTGTCGAGCTCGGCATTACAACCTGTCTAGCTCCTTGGCCGCAAGATTCGCCATGCAGTCAATGATCAGTCACTGACAGCATATCAAGTTCGCCATGCCGGTCGAAGCTGAAAGGTTTTGGAGTTCCAATCACTTCAATATCAGGGCGCGCCTTCAACTGATCAGTGTATGTTGTTGATACCTCGACTACAGACAGCTCTTTAGTATTGCGAATTCGCATCACTTTAATCTCGTTTTCGTCAATCTTTCCGATAGTATTCATTCCAGCTTCGATGGAAGCCCGTGCTGATTCCATCACCATCGGGATACGTGCGTGTTCAGGTTCGGAACCTGCCAGCGCATTAACATACAGCGAGTTCATATCGATTTTTTCGTATAGCTTCCTGGTTATAAAATCCGCACTGCCTACGCCATCTGCATTGCCGTTGGAAACATCCGTCAGATTGAGCACTACAATTCGCTTTATTCGGGGCGCTTCGGGTTCTGGACTTACCAATGGCATATTGATGCGCCCGACAACCTTGGCATCGAAACCGGAGCCACTGATATCTTTGCCCATTTCATCAATGATCAATACATCAATATCCTCAAAGGGGAGCTTAGGTTCCAGTTTCTTGGCCAGTTTCAAAAGTTCAATTTCTCCCTGAATCAAATCCTCGGTTCCGAATGCCGCTATCTTTGCGGTCTGCAGCATTCCATCTTCAACGATCCCCAAGCCAAACAAAAATTTCCCAGTGCTGAGAATTGTCGTGGCAACGCGCTCGATGATTGCGGGGTAGCCTTCAATCATGAACGCTTTGTGATACCGCGTTGCGCCTTCTTCTTTCCCCATGCCGATAGCGAGCATTTTCATCAGCCCGCTTTCGAACGCGTGAGTAAATTCTGTATGTGATTTGATCCGGTTAGCGATCACAATATGATCTGCTTCATGCGCAAATCGATCTATCAGCACTGGAGTGTCATTATCTAGTTGCCCAATTTTTACCGTATCCAGCGATGACTTTATTGGCACTCCTAGTTTCTCAACTGTCAATCCTTGGTTTTCGACGACGCGTTTTTGCCCCTCAGCGGTTGCAGCGCCATGACTGCCCATAGCAGGAAACAGAAAAGGTTGCAGACCTAAATTTTGAAGTGACTTTACCAGCGTCGCAACAATTAGGCCGTAGTTAGCGATGCCCCGACTGGAACAGCCAACGGCAACACTCTGACCAGGTTTTGTTCTGTCCGGTAGTTGCAATGCTTCAATTTCGGCGCGTATTGCCGTCTCAATATCTGGCAATGGGCACGATTTGAGTGCTTGCCGCACTGTTACCATTTTCGGAGGCATTCTCTGTTACTCAAGTTTCATTTTCGGGATATTGCATTCCTCTGGATTCGAGATGTACCAGCAAGTCTCGATTCAAAACCCAAAGATTGATGAATTTTTCGGCCAACAGCCTGCCTCTGCAGTTAGCTTTGAAGCAATTTGAGCAATATTTCACGTGCAACAGAGATAAGCTTGGAACTTCGGGAGGACACTTTTGTCACCGCCTGGAACGTTGAGTGGTAACGAAAATCTGGATGTGGAAATTCCCAAAACAGCCCATCGTCTACCCAGGTCCGGGCCCAGTGTCTTGGCAAGTGTCCCAAATACAAACCGGAACTGACCAGCACGGCTGTTGCTTCCATGCAATCGGCTTCGGCCTTAATTATAATCGGTTTGAACTTGCCCGTTGACAGTGTGCCGCCGTAGTAAGTACGACGAACAAATGCATGCTGTTGGATATCCTCTAGCGTTGCAGAATTATTCTTGAATAAGGGATGGTTCTTGCCACAATACAATCCCTGTTCCTCACTGAAGAGGGATTCATAAGCTATGCCGGGGATTTGACTGGGAAATGTGTGGATGCCGAGGTGGTAGGTGCCAGCCAAAATTCCCTGCTCCATCTGAAGCGGATTTGCAACGTATAAACTAATCGAAATTTCGTCGCATCTTGCGTTCAACTCATTGAGAAATTTGTCCAATTTAAACTGAGGATTGCTGTAAAGCGCATCGGCGAACGCAATTTTCAGTTCCCCGGACAAAGCCCTTCTTTGAGATCGAATACGTGCTGCGGCAGACTCTAGCGATCTAAACAACTCCTTGGCGACTTCGTAGACAACCTTGCCGTCTTCCGTGAGCCCGAAGCCACTAATTCCCCGGTTGCACAATCTCATGCCGAGCCGCGTCTCCAGATTAATCATGTGCCCCGATATGGTTGATTGGCTAACATTCAGTTCCGCTTGTGCCGCTGAAAACCCACCGTTTTCGACCACTGCGATAAAAACCTTGAGCAATTTAAGATCGAAATCTTTCACCGTACTGCACCTGAAATTGCATTCGCTACCAACAATTCAATTGATTTATACACACTGTACCACACAACTAATAGAAAGTTACTTCGGCAGTTTCCGATATTGTTATCCAATATGCCGCATTTTCTTTTGGTGAATTACTTGTTAATATATCCAAAAAAGTTTGAGTTGAAAACCAATTGGGATTTGCCCTCCAGCTATATGTTGGAAGGCTCAATTCGTAAAATGCATTTTCAAGGGAATGCGACAACAGGACATCAGAGGATTTTCAATCCATTTTAGCGTGAGCTTCAGCCTCAGCGAATTGACGGAGCGCATCAAGAATTGTCAGGGGCGAGTTTGTCGGGTCAGCCAGACGCGGTGGCAAGGCAAAAATGAACGCGATCGGTCTAGAGTATGAGGTGCCGGCGCTGATGCCTGCTGGTCGAATATGAACCGTGCAGGTGCGGTACCAGTGCAGTTCAGTGCCAGATTAACGGGAAATTTGCGTGCCATTCTCCGATCAAGTGAATTAAAATCTCAGGGCTGGCCAACTTGAGCCAGATTGGAACCAACAAGGGACATGGCAGTGCGTGTGTTGCCGTAGTGAAAAACATCGTGCGAAGCAAAGTGGAAAGCGCATGTCGAATTTGATTGACAGACATCATCAGGAGCGAATTCAATGGAAGATTGTCATGCTTGACCGGGAAGTGATCAGCGTCACGCTGCGAGACATTGCGCCTGAACGGCCACGCACCGATCAAGAAAGTCAGCCGCTGATGCAAGTGCGGCCTCTCTAAGTTTGACGAGCAGACAGTTGCAATGGTGCTGATATGCCGCGAAATTGCATCAGTTTCCGCTATTTGCGAAATCACCAGAGGTGTTGCCGTGTCGTTTTGTACAAGATTTCAGGATTAAGGCGCGAATGACACACACTACGGATGCTACATACATGATGGACCCCAGGTACATGGGGCTTCCTACTTTTATGCGGACCCCCTACTCGCGGGCATTCGATGAGCTGGACATCGCACTGGTCGGTGTTCCGTATGATGGCGGCACAACGAACCGGCCAGGCGCACGCCACGGGCCCCGAGAGATGCGCGATATGTCGAGCTTGATGCGGGCGATCCACCATGTCACGCATATCAATCCTTACCAATGTTGCCGAGTGGCAGATGTTGGTGATGTACCTTTTCAAAAAATATTCTTGATCGAACAAGTACTGGCTGATATTGAGAATTTCTATCGCGCTTTGCACGAAAACAATGTTGTTCCTATATCCGCCGGCGGCGATCATTCGATTACCTTTCCGATTTTTCGCGCCATTGCGCGAAATGAGCCTCTCGGAATGATTCACATTGATGCCCACACAGACACCTGGGATGAGTTTCAGGGTTCAAAATTCACCCATGGCGCACCTTTCAGAAGAGCTGTGGAAGAGGGATTGCTGGATCCTAAGCGCACTGTGCAAATCGGCATTCGCGGTGCCCAAAATACCACTGAGGGCTGGGATTTTTCCATCGACTCCGGCATGCGGGTCATATTTATTGAAGAGTTTGATGAAATCGGTGTTGAATCTGTCATCGATGAAGCGCGAAAGGTCGTCGGCGATCAGCCAACATACATCAGTTTTGATGTCGATGGGTTAGACCCGGTTTACGCCCCTGGCACCGGTACGCCCGAGGTAGGTGGTATCAGCACCATCGATGCTCAAAAATTATTGCGCGGATTTCGCGGCTTGAACCTACGCGGTGGCGATATCGTAGAAGTGGCGCCTCCGTTCGACCCAACCGGAAATACATCTCTAGTGGGTGTCACTATGATGTATGAAATCTTGTGCTTGATTGCCGAATCCATCGGCAAAGCTCGCAGTGCGCAATAAATTTCATAATGTCTCATCAGCCTGGATCTCTGATTTCACCATGTTCACACAGTTGCATAGGAAATTCTGAAAGTGCCTCAAATCACAGACATAAAAGCCCGAGAAATTATTGATTGCCGCGGTTGGCCGACTATACAGGTTGATACCTATGTTGATGGGAAATTGGCGGGTCGTGCGGATGTGCCGCAAGGACGTTCGACAGGCGCATACGAGGCCCATGTTTTACTCGACGGCGATGAAGAACGCTATCAAGGCCAGGGCATGCTCAAAGCTGTTGCAAATGTCAATGGCCCGATTGCCGAAGCGCTGTTGGGATTCGACGTAACCGAACAGCGCAAAATTGATCAAATCATGTGTGCCCTTGATGGCACATCAAACAAAGCTGATCTTGGCGCTAACGCCATCCTCGGTGTATCGCTGTCTGTTGCACGCGCCGGTGCGTTTTGCTGCAGCGTGCCGTTGTACCGTTATATCAATCCTGTTGCCCGTTTTTTGCCCGTGCCACTGATGAATATTCTAAATGGTGGCAAACTCACTGCAAATGATTTGGAAATTCAAGAATTTATCATCATGCCAGTGGGGGCAGAGAACTATGCCCACGCACTTCAAATGACCACGGAAATCAACGAAGCATTGCGTCCGATGGTGGTGGAAAAATACGGCATTCTCGCTACCAACACGGGTGACGAAGGTGGTTTCGCAACGCCGATGACGGGTATCTGGGAACCGTTTGAGTTTATGCAGCGCGCCTGCGAAAGAGCGGGGTACAAAGTGGGCTTTAAGGAAGATGTCATCTACGGCTTGGACTGCGCCGCTACGCACTTTTACAACAAGGAGAGCAATACTTACCAACTTGGTGACAAAATCTATGATCCGGATAGTTTGATCGAGCTCTATCAGGAAGTGGGCAAACAATACCCGATCGGCTCAATGGAAGATCCGCTTGAAGAGAATGACATCAACGGATTCGTTAAAGTGACAAGAGCGATGCCCGATACTCAAATCGTCGGGGATGATTTGTTTGTTACCAATGTCGAACGCTTGAAATTGGGTTGCCCGAAAGGCGCTGCAAATGCAATGTTGTTCAAAGTCAACCAGATTGGTTCGCTTAGCGAAGCGCTTGATGCGGCGGATTTTGCCTATCGCAATGGCTACGGCGTTCAAGTCTCGGAACGCTCGGGTGAAACCGAAGACGCGTTGATTTCCGACTTGGCTGTAGCGTTGAATTGCGGTCAGATCAAAACCGGCATGCCAATCCGGGGCGAACGAACATCTAAACACAACCGTTTGCTGTTGATTGAGGAAGAACTGGGGAGTGTCGCCGCGTTCGCCGGACACAACTTCCGCCGCCCCATTTAAGAGACAACATCCAACACCATTTTCTCCATGAGTTTGACTTGCAGCCGGCAGCCAGTGCAATTGGTGGCAAGTGATTTTTCGGCAGCTGATCCATGTCCATGATCACCAATCGAACTGAACTTCTTAATCACGGCAACCAACGACGTGCCGACGCACTGGAAATTGCCGAGTATGCCTTGGCTGGCGCTAATCCGTATCGGGCAGCGAAAGAAGTCATAACCTTTCGGGACAACGTGCTCACTGTCCAAGGTCAACGCTATACGCTGGATCGCATGCGCCGGCTGTTTGTAATTGGTGCTGGCAAGGCAAGCTTTCCCATTGCGCAGGTGCTGGATGAAATTGTCGGACCTCGCATTTACAAAGGCATGGTCGTTTGCAAACATGGTCAGCAAGGTTCGCTAGACTACATCAGAATGCTGTTTGCCGCTCATCCTATACCCGATGAAAATTCGTTAGTTGCCGCTCGCGCTGGCAAGTCGTTGATTTCGGAAGTCGGCGCAAACGATATTGTTGTGGCGTGTTTTACCGGTGGGAGTTCTGCGCTATTTGCGGATCCTGTAGACAGTGTATCGCTTGCAGACAAAGCTGAAGCCAATCGCATCCTGTTAACGAGCGGCGCTGATATTCGTGAAATAAATTCGGTGCGCAAAGCAATCAGCAAAGTAAAAGGGGGGAGGTTGATTCAATCTTTGCCGCCACGCGCAACTGTCATTAATTTGACAGTATCCGATGTTACAGGTGATCCACTGGAATTCATCACCGATCTGACCGTGCCCAACACATCGACTATCGATGACGCACGGTATACGCTTGACAAGTACGGATTATGGAACCGCATGCCCGCGAGCATCAGCGAATATCTGCAAGGCAATGCGGCGAAAGAATGCGCCACTGATTCGGATCTTGCACACATTCGCCGGCAGGATGTGATGCTGATTGCCGGCGATGCCGCGTGCATCGCCGCTGCAGAAAACGCTCAGGCACTGGGCTATCATCCACTGATATTGTCCACACAATTTGAAGGGGAAAGCAAGAATCTGGCTAAAGCGTTTGCGGCGATTGCCAAAGAAATTCACAAGTATTCGCGACCGTTGCCTGCACCCTGCGCAATAATCGGCGGCGGAGAAACCACGGTATCAATCAATCCGCATGAAACTCGCGGACAAGGTGGACCCAATCAGGTTTTTGCGCTGGCATTGGCCGAGGAACTGGCTGACAGCTTGGACTATGTGGGGCTGGGATTGGATACCGATGGCACCGACGGACCCACCGACGCAGCTGGAGGCATTGTAGATGACACCGCATCACTATTGGCGCGTGAGATTGGTGTCAACATCAATGACTCAATTCGACAACACAATGCCTATGAGGCATTGGCGCGTTTGGGTGACCTGATTGTAACCGGCAACACCGGCACCAATGTGAACGATTTGAAAATGCTGCTCATCGGTTGATTGAGATCGGTTCAGCAGAGTACGGCAAATGGTCCACGCGAGGCACATGCCGATTCTCATCTATCAGTTTTCTAACATGCGCTGCAATGTCTTCCATGCGGCAAACCAAACATCACTGCGGCGCAACAATATTCTATGAGTTTCTCGACAGCACACCACCGTGCCAAACGAACGGTAACAAAGGGATGTCATCACCCATCAGCGACGCATCATAGCTTATACCTGCATTCACCAATAAATCTGCCGGCCAGCGCGAAAAATTGTACAAGGGAGCACGCGCCTCCCGAGGGCGCTGCCCGGTATGTTCTTTAATGACCTCAATCGAGTTCTCGAGCCAATAGGCTTCGTCTTTACGACCTAACGAATCAGGGTCTTCGTGAATATAGCCGGGAAAGGCGATTTCATGACCTGCCTTGTTTCCCTCGTCGACTACATCCGGATAACGCTCGATACACCATGCGGGGATAAAGAATGTTTGCTTTATGTCGAATTTGTCATAGGTTGCGAAAATGCGCCGCATTGCCACTTCGGGCCCTATCGCAGTATGGCAACCCTGAAACACTAACGTCTCTACCAAATCAGGGTAAGGCTAATCCAGACTGTCGGCACCATATCGAAGGTGATGGCTACTGTGCAACTTACGCTGTCTGGCACGGAACAGGATTAGCGATTTTTGAAAATACCCCAATATCAATGGTTATGGCTGGTGTCTAGCGTCAATCAGGGTGAGAAATTTTTAGAGTTGCCATTTCAGTTGAAAGTATAGCAAATGCGGTTGGCTGTCAATTCCGACATCATCGACATCGCTTTGGACAAGTGTTGCACCGCTGGCGCGGTCGATTCCACTGGATACACGGGTTGCGATGGCAACACACTTGCTCTGAAGATCAATTCCCTTAGCCCAGGAGTTCACCGCGATCAACTGTCCATGCCTGGCCGGAGATATTGCGAGCGGCATCGGAAGCAACAAACATGTAAGTCGCCGCCATGTCGCTGGGCCCCATTGATCCTAGCAGTGCTTGAACCGCAAGAATCTCGTCAAGCAGTTCTTCTGGAATGCGCCCTGGTCGCTGTGCCATATTGCTCAGCAACCGCATGCTGGCCAGCTTGCGTACCCAACCTGGGCAGACTGCATTCACGCTGATATTGCGCGGTCCCAATTCTTTTGCCAAACTGCGCATAAAACCGAGATTGGCGTGTTTCGACGTACAACAGGTACTAAATTCGGTGACTGCTGTTTTACCTCACATTGAAGAAGTCAGGATAATTCTGCCGCCATCGGGAAATTATCTCAATGCTCGCCGAGTGACCAGATAGGCACCTATCACGTTGATGTCAATGATTCGGCGAAATGTGTCTTCCACTTCCGCATCAACAGCTGAAATAGGTGCAATCGATTCCAAACCGGCATTGTTTATCAGCACATCGATACGCTTCACGTTGCGAAAAAGTCAATCCAGCTCTTCTGCGTCAGTGATGTCGCATTGATAGGCTGCAACCTTAATGTCAGATACTGCTTTTTGCTGTGTGAATGCTTCAAACACGTCGGAATCCACAGAGACAATCGTTGTATCCGCGCCTGCCTTCGCGATTCCTTCAGAGACCCCCAATCCAATGCACCTAATCGCCCCTGTAATTTGAACGTGCTTGCCCGAAAAGTCGAAATAGGGGGCTGGCAGCCATGTGTCATGCTTCCCCCGATTGTCCTTGTTTGCGCGCTATGTGTAAGATTTCATTGCGCAATTCAAAAAACGGCTTGCTTTCCTTGGTCTCTTGGCCACGCGGCTCCTCCCGTATAATCTTGTTCACATCAATTTCCTGGATAATCCGAGCCGGCCTGGGAGAAAACATTAAGATTCGGTCCGCCAGCAATATAGCCTCTTCAACGTCGTGAGTAACGAAGATTATTGTCTTCCGTTCCTGCCGATTGATGTCAAGCAGTTGGAACTGCAGGGATTCGCGCGTTTGTGCATCAAGCGCTCCGAAAGGTTCATCCATCAACAACACTTTGGGACCCGCCGCCAACGTTCTTGCTATAGCAACTCGTTGTCGCATCCCTCCCGAAATGCGTGCCGGATATAGCGATGCATATTCGCTTAGTCGCACCAGATCGAGACAGTGCTTCACGACGTCGTATTTTTCGGATTCACTGATATCTTTCCGGTAGCGTGTGCCAAAGCGCACATTTCCTTCCACCGTTAACCAAGGAAACGATGAATAGCTCTGAAACACCATGCCCTTTCGACGATCGGGCTTGGTGACTTCCTCGCCCTCTAGCTGGACACTGCCCGATGTCAAGGTTTCCAAGCCCCCAACGATGCGTAGCAGTGTTGTTTTCCCACAGCCAGAAGGTCCCAGAAGTGCAATCACTGCGCCTTCGTCAATATCAATCGATATATTCTCAATAACGGATATCGCCTGCGCCCCGCGTTCAGTGACGAATTCTTTGTACACATTCTTGAATGATATGAATTTCACTGTACGCGTTAGTTTTTCTGTAAGTATCGAAACATGCGACGATGCAACCAGCGAATAATCTGGTCGGTGACCAAGCCGATTATGCCGATGGTAATAATGCCCGCCATCACTTCAGGCGTTTTGACAAAGCGTCTCATTGACCAAATCATATGACCTATGCCCGAGCTGGATGCCACAATTTCTGCGATGATAAGATAAGTCCAACACCATCCCAGGGTGATTCGGAAATTGTCAATCATATTGGGCAGCATTGAAGGCAGCAGGACGTGACCGATCACCTGTTTAGGATTCGCGCCCAGAGTTAATGCACTTTCAATGTATTCTTCTGGAACTCGTTTCGCATCATCGGCAATCAACAGCACCAACTGGAAAAATGTTCCCATCCACAATACAGCGATCTTTGATACTTCGCCAATACCAAACCAGATAATCAACAATGGCACCAGTGCAGGTACCGGCAGGTAGCGTATGAGATCAACAATGGGTTCACAAATTGACCCAACTATCCGGTAGGTGCTCATCAATATGCCCAGTGGAACGGCAACAACAACTGAGAGAAAAAAAGCGAACCAAACACGCCCGACACTGATGCTGATATCCACTTCAAAATCGCGCTGTGGAAATAGCCTGAAAAATGCCTCAACGACGCTCAGAGGAGTTGGAAGAAATTCCGGACGAATCCATCCAGAGGTTGCAGCAATATGCCAAACAAGGATAAAACCGATGAATGCCAGAATTGCCATCACCAGTTCCGTGCGGCTAGTAACTTTGGCACGAAATTCAAATAGGCGACGGAATTCAGTGGGTGAACGCCGCATAGGGTTATTTACCTCTGATTGCAATTAGCCTGATATTCGCATTAGCCGGAAATTCTGCTGAAAATTATCGGTATGGCGCGGACCATTGGGGATAGTTTGATTTATCCCGCCATTTCGATGAATTAAGTAAGTTTAACGCGTCTTTCCGTCGAACAATCCATCAATTGTGGATGGATCAACATGGTCGCTGTAGGTTAACTCACTATCCTGCAGTTTCAGGCCGATGTTAATTTCATTGAATGCATCAAAAATTTCCTTAAGCTCGGTGTTTCCACCAGATCCCATAAAATTCACTGCATCTTCATATGAAGTGTATACAACCCCTTCAAGCGCTTCTTTCATCTCCGCTGCGGGCACACTGAATTTGGGTGCTGACAGATTGATGAATTTGTCAGGGTCTTGCACGTACACATCGATTGCGCGATAAAGTCCACGGAGAAATTTGGCATACTTTTCAGGGTTGGCTTTGTAGTCCTCTGTCCTAACAATAATTACGTCGGTGATCAGACCTGGAAAGTCACGCGAGGTCAGCAACAGCTTTGACCCGGTTCGAGACGTCGAATTAACGATTGAGCTCATCATAGGCTCCCATGTTGCCACCGCAGCGACACTTTCGTCTTCAAACACGGAAGCGGAATCGTCAGTTGCGATCAGACGCAAATTCAGTTCACTGATATCGTGACCTTCCTTAGCCAATGCGTACTGTAGGAGCACTGTCCCAGGATGATTGATTTCGCCGGCGAAGGTTTTTCCAACGAGGTCCGTAATACTGTCGATACCCGGTGCAGCGACAACGCCATCAGCGCCATCAGAAACATCGATAGTGCCTATGACTGTCCCCGATGTATCCTGTTTTCTGGGACGCGACATGTATTCGCCAATAGTACGCATAGTGCAATCGAGATCACCGCTATCGATCGCTGGAAGCACATTGGCACGATCATTTTCAAATACGGTAGTAACTTCGATCCCTTCTTCTTCAAAGTATCCCATGTCCTGGGCGACAAACACTGGGGCAAAACCGAACCAAAAAGGGAATGCGCATCTAACTGTGTCGTCAGCATGTGCTTTGGATACACTCAACATCAAGCTGATACTTAGTGCCAGCAAGGACACAGTCAAAATTAAACGAGCGGCAAATCTGCTGCGTGTGCCGGTGTTGGCATTTAACCTCGCTTGCGTTTTAGGGGTTAACATATTGTCCCTCCACATTTTCATTTATTGATGTAAATATTACTCGGACGATGTTGCAAGTTGATTGCTCCCATCGAATCCGCTAGTTAAATGGTAATAGTATGATGTAAGCCGAGAGAACAAAATTATAAAATGCTACTATTTACATTGACTAATCCAGATGTATAAGGGCAGGAACATTCGTTTTTCTGGATTTAAAGCCAATACTGAAGTTCTGGTCCATACGCTATCTCAACCTTCATATCATATCAACCAATTGTGAGGCAGGATGCTCCGCATGAATTTTCCTTTCAGTGCCAGCAAGTCGACTGCATACCGCAATTGTCCCATTTTTTCGAGTAGCGAGAACGCTTTTTCTCCCACTCCTTGGTCTTGGAGATCATTTCGAACATCGATCCGCTACCATGAATGCGGCCGCGTTTGGAGATGCCGCGCAGCACCGTTTTGCCGCCGCTCGACTGCTGCTGGGGCACCGGTCCCAAATTAGCCGCCAGATGCCGAGTGCTGTGAAACTGCCGACAATCGCCGAGCGTCGCCACCAGAGCCTGTACCATTTAATACTCCCTGATTCTTTAGAATTAGGGAGTGAAACCACCGCAATCAATTAATTGATTGCGGTGGTTTAAAACGGATGTCGCTGGTATGGATTTTTTAAATTTTCGAGCCATGAGCTCCTGATTCACAACGGCGACGATCACTTAGATTGGGTGCCCCATCCAGAGCAACCCTTATCGCACCTGTGTTCTGAACACCTCGGATGGACTCGTGCCTGGATGGGGAACTGGCTGCGAAACACCAATATGAAGTCAGTGCCTTTGAGCACCATTCGCTACCGTATTCACGCGAATTCCCGAAATAAGTACCGGCAGATGTACGGCCTTGCAGGCGCCTGCCGCTACGCCTGGAATCACTTTGTCGGAAAACTCCGTGACGAATATACCCTTTCTGGTCATTGCCGGTTCGGTTTCGTCGAGATTTCAAGACAGTTCACTTTGCTGCGTCGCCATTGCGAGCCATGGCTGCAGGACTATTCGTGTAACATCGTGCGTTATTCGCTCAAACCGATTGAAGTCCAGTATCGGAAGTTCTTCAACCATCCGAATCAAGGGCTTCCGAAGTTCAGTACGCCAGGCTAACTGGCATTAGAGTAATCGGTGAAAGTCCGATAGACAGTAAGTGCTAACCATATGCTGTCGCCGCGAGCCGTGCGCTGGCACTCGCGAGGGAGTCAGTGAAGTGTCGGTAGCGGTACGCACAGCCGCGATGATTGAGCATCAAAAAGGAGGTCGTCCTGAGTGTCGAGACTGTTGAACTGGTCGAAGACAAAATCGGCTGCGCCGCTTTGTTGAGGCGCAGTCGAACTCAGTGGTGTCTGAGGAATCGAGGGATGTGCGCACGCTCTATGTCGGGACCTGGGAGGGCTTTGCCTGATCTTGTAAGTCGTTGACAAGGTCGCTGAAAGAAAGGAGGTAGTCTGAATCTTAAGATGAGTAGGGCAAAGCAATCGGATGCAGCCATAGTACCGCTGAGCGCGGCGAACAAAGAGGCGCAAGTCTCGGCGGAGTCGAACGAGGGAAGGGCTGCAACCAACGGGAATCTGCAAAGCCAAAGCACGTGCCGCACACAGGGGCTGGACGGTCGATTGGCTGACCTGCTCCAGCGTGTGCATAGTGGCGCATATCGGGCGATGCCATCGCGGCGGGTGAATATACCCAAAGCCGATGGCGGAACACGACCGCTCGGCATTGCTGCCTTGGAAGACAAGATTATCCAAAAGGCGGTGGTGGAGGTGATTCTTAAGCCGATTTACGAGGCAGAATTTCTTGGATTCAGTCATGGATTCCGACCCGGACGCAGTGCGCACGATGCACCGGATGTTCTGGCTTACGGAATTGAAAAGCGCTAAGCCAACTGGATAGCAGATGCAAACATCCGCGCATTCTTTGATCGGATTGACCGGGACTGGCTGGTTCGGTTTTTGGAACACCGTATCGGAGACAAACGGGTGATTCGTCTGATTATCAAGTGGCTGAACGCTGGTGTAATGGCAAGTGGCAGGACGACCTGCGGGGAGTACCCCAAGGGGCGATTGTCTCGCCGACTCTGGCGAACATTTACCTGCATTATGTGCTGGACTTGTGGTTTCACAAAAAGTGGAGACCGCAAGCAGCGCGGGGGCAGGTGATGATTGTGCGCTATGCGGATGATTTTGTTGTCTGCTTCCAATACAAGCAGTATGCACAGCAATTCATGTGCGATCTGGATGAGCGGCTGAGGAGATTTGCGTTGGAACTGCACCCTGACAAGACCCGCCTGATTGAGTTTGGGCGTTATGCCTGGCATAACCGTTCGGCTCGCGGCGAAGGTCGTCCCGAGACGTTTGACTATCTTGGATTTACGCATTACTGTCGTCAAACGCGCAAAGGCAAATTCGGGCTGGGTCGCAAACCCATAGCAAAGCGGGTGAACCGCACACTCAACCGTATCAAGGCTGAGTTGGTGCGGCGGATGCATCATAATGTTTATGATGTTGCCCGATGGTTGGGGCAGGTCATTCGTGGCTGGTTAGGCTACTATGCTGTACCTGCCAGTTATTCGATGCTGCACTCGTTTGTTCATCGCATCAAAGCAATGTGGCTGAAGTGCTTGCAACGGCGTTCGCAAAGAGATCACTTCTGCGGTACGCGCCTTGACCGGATTGTGCTGGCTTGCTGACCACCGGTTCAGATATTACACCCTTGGCCAGACCAACGGTTTGCCGTTAATTACCGACGGTAGGAGCCGTATGCGTTAACGCACACGTACGGATCTGTGCGGAGGGAGCGTGGCAACACGTTTCCCTACCGCGACAGGCCAAATGGCGCGTCCACCGTCATTTCCAATCATGCTCGGACAGACGGCAAGACTTGACGGGCAGTGGCTGCACATCCAAAAGATCGGATATGTCAGGTTGACCGGATCCAATCCCTACCCGCACGGCATCGTAAAATCCGGTACCGTCAAGGAAGAAAATGGCAATTGGCATGCGTACATCGTTTATGCGGTCGATGCCGGTCTGAGTCTGAAAGCAAACGCATCGGTCGGAATGGATCGGAACGCTGGACAGATTGCGTTATCGGATGGAACGATCTGCCATGCCCCGGACATTAAGAGGAAGGAACGACGCAGGAAGCGCTACCAGAGAATGTTGGCCCGGCGGCAGAAACCGGTGCGCAAAAAAGGCATAGAAGCTTCCGGACGTTATCTGAAGGCGCGCCGACTGGCCGCTCGGGCATCACAGAAAATCAGGCAAGTCAATGACAACTGGACGCATCAGGTTTCGCGCCAGATTGCAGACCGACATGCGATGGTTTGTCTGGAGGATTTGAAGACAAAGAACATGACCAGGTCTGCCAAAGGAACGGTGGCAGAACCCGGCAGGAATGTCAGGCAGAAAAGCGGGCTGAACCGCTCAATACTGAAGACCGGCTGGTACAAGCTGGAACAGGCGCTTGCTTGCAAAACGACGATTCACAAGTTGGCGCCGCATTACACCAGTCAGCGCCGCGACCGCTGTGGAACGACAGACAGCAAGAATCGCAAGAGGCAATCTGAATTCAGGTGCGTGAGTTGCGGTCATTTGGACAACGCAGACATTAACGCTGCAAAAAACATACTCGCCTTGGGGATTGGGGAGAGTCTAAACGGACGCGGAGAAGGACGGAGTCCTTCGGTGAAACGTCAAAAAGTAGCTTGACAGGACGCTTCATTTTGCGTTGCATACATTAAGTATATAAGTTCCTATGGCATATCCTTGGAAACATCAGAAAAAGACCTGAAACTGAAGATTGACGATTTTGGCAAGAACTCAGAGCAGTCCGGTGCCATTCGCGGATACCTGAATCTGTTGTCGGACTATATGACGCGTCGAAGAATTTTAGGTGTTATTCATACTGCCAACCGATTTAAGCCGTACATAAAATGATGCTGAATGAGGAGATATTAATGTCCAAATTGAACGTTGAAAACATTCTAAAACACAATCCGAGCGTTGATCTGGATTTACTTAACGAATCGACGCGGATAAAAGAAGAACTCAAGCGTCTGGGGCACAAAAAGTTTGGATATCAACTTGCGCGCCGAAAAATCGAAGTTGTCGACAATTACGAAATCGCAGCTGATCGAAAAACCGTCCAAGCTGGCAAGGGAGAAACGGAATTTTGCCATTCGCCGCTCTGCAAGTCGCTAAGCCGAAGCTATCGCGAAACAGTGCCTCCCTCCTTGATACGCTTGCGTGGATTCAGGTGTTTTTGCCCCAGTTCTTTCGTCAAGTGATAGGGGATTGCACTTCCCTGTAAAACCCTTCGTTGCCACTTGCCATATGTCGCGCTACCGCTCATAAAATTGAGGACTCGAGCCACTCGCTCACGTTCCTAGACGCTAATCAATTGATCCTGCTGCCAAGTTGCTTATTTCTGCTGCACCACAGATTGCACATTTTTTGGGTTGCACCGCGTCATATTGCGGAATTTCGCATAATGGAACAAACTTAAATTTGGAGCATTTCCTCTTTGCGGCATTGTTGAGCGTAAATCCTTCCCACCCAAGTTCCGCTTGGTAATGAGAATTTGAAGTCGTTGAGCATTTTCAGTTCCTGGCAAATGTTGCGACTTGCTTTAAGAAACCGAAAATTCAGTTTATGTGGTTTCCTCTGAAATTTCGAAAGACAGTTCAGTAAGACTGTTTCGGAATTAGTTCCGTGGTTTATCTTCAGACTTCCTGACCTCTGGCTAAATTTATGTGGCACATTATCGCGCTGCCAGAGATCAGGCTAGAAGCAATCAGGCGACGGGTGCCAGTTCGTAGAACAAGGTCAGGTTTGTATCTGGAAACTGTGTGAGTGTGGCATTGAGTTCCTCAATCAAGGGCAATAGAGAGCGGTCGACGGAATTGCTGGCCATACCCAGAAACTGTATCCGCAACCGTCCTTTTTCCGGCTGCGGAATAATATTTGCCTCACACTGGAACAGTCGGCTGAGCAGTTTGCGGGCATTGGTTTTTTTGCCTTGCGCCCGCATGACGGCGGGCATCATGGTGGTTTCTGCGCGATAGGCAGTCATGCGGATAGTGTCGAGCAGCTGACGCGGTGCACTAGGCAGAGCATCAAGCCGCTGGTCTTCGGGAAGTTCTCCGACACGGATGTGTTTTTGGATTTGTTTGCGCTGTTCTTTTGCCTGTGCGAGCTGTGTTTCGAGTGATTGTTTGACAGCCGCGTATTGTGCGGTTTTTTTGGCATTGCCGGTCTGACTGAACCGGTTCCACTGGGCCAGCGCCCGGTGATGCTTCGCCGTCAGATTTTTGACCCGCTTGTCGGATTCGCGCCATTTTGGGTTGACCACCTCGAGGTCTTCATCAACCGCTGCCAGCTGGTGAACTGACAGCGCATCGAGGTTGAAATCCTGTCGCATGGTTTTGAAGAAATTCTCCTGCGACCAACGCGAAAACATCGCACCTGCGATCTTTGCCATGGACAGCGTCGGATGGGTGGTGACGATGGCGGCCTGACGGCCGTTGTCAAGCAGGCGCCTGATTTGACGCACTTCAAGCCCATTTTTCAACTTAACTTTGTTTTGTGCGAGCCGCACTGGGCGAAGTTGGGTGGAAGCCGGGCCGTTGATCTCTACCTCCGTGAGCACGAACTCATCTTGCGCCCAATCGACACCGGCCGAGCCTTTGTGCCAGGTGATCACCGCCAGTCCCTGCTTAGCCAACCGCTTGAACAAGCTCGGACTCCAGCCCTCGCGGTCAAAAACCAGGGTCAGATCCGGTTCTGCCGCGAGTTCGGTCAAATCCGGCCGTATCGCTGACAGCGTGCCCATGGATTGCAGCTGTGGCACCAGGTCTCGCTCAAGCGCCTGACACATTTTGGGGTCAAGCTGTTGGTGCACACAAAGAAGCGGCATGCCGCCCAGAGCATTGATCCAGTAGCTCACGGCCGCTGGAAGGCATAGTTTCTGACGGGAAATGAAGTGATTCGGAAGTTTGCCTTTGCGCCCGGCATACACTTTCACATGACCGTCGACTGCCAGTGTAGCGCCGCGGTCGGGCTCCGCCTGCAGCCATGACTGGGTCAGCTCAGCCTGCCAGTTGCGAAGCGACTGAGCACTGTTGCTGAGTGCTTTGAGCTTGCGCCGCAGGGTTTTGACCTCTGGTGCCCGGTCAAGTCCCAGCAGCCGTCCCCACTCGCCCGGGGCGAGATAACGCAGCGACTCGGCATTGCGCATCCGGGCCAAGGTTAAAAGGGCGACCAGCAACAGCACCGTATTGAGCCCATAGTATCCTTTCGGCAATTTCAGATGGGTTGCAGCTTGGAACAACAGGCCTTGCTTGAGCAGTGTCGGCAACGCCGCCAGAACTCCGCCGCAGGGCACCGCCAAAGCGGGTTCGGCAAATTGCGGCTTGACCTCTTGCAGCTCGCCGATGCTGGCTGCCACACGGGCTTCGACCGCATGCGCCGCGCGCCCCATCGCAGCTTGTTTGTCCTGCCGGTCTCGTTGACTGCGTTCTGCAGCAGCGGCGGTTGCAGCAATCGACTCGGATTCAACCTGCTCGGGGCGAGTGATCACTCCCGCCCGGCAGTGTTCGGAAAAAGTGCTCGGAGCAATGTTCAGCTGCTGCGCGGTCTGCCGGCCGCTGTGACCGGCAGACAGCAGTTCTTGCGCCTGCAAAATGGTGTCGGCATTCAAGGTCACCCGTCCGCGGCCCTGCCGCGGCAAAAAAAAGCCGCCGCTGCCTTGTTCTCGGTACAGCTTCAGCGACCGATGCACGGTGGTGCGGGAAACTCCGAAAGCGGCCGCAATTTCAGACTGTTTGGCCACTTTCATGTCGGCAAATTTTGCGATTCTCAATTTGCGTTCATTGATATCGTTGGCGGGGTGCTGATCAATGGCATCCAAATACAGGAAGTAGCTGGTGATCCCGTGTTCTGTCTGCATGGAGTAACGGTTGCCGATGGCGATGGAAAGCGGTGAGTTGAGGGCAAGTGGCTGTTGCATGATGCATCCTGATAATTCAAAATATGTTTCATATTATTATAGCCATATGTAAGTCAAATTCAACGCCAAATTGCAGTTGATTTCAAAAAAATGAGAATAAAATGAATGTTTTAGTCAGGTCAACTCAAAACATTCATCTTTTAGAGGTCAGGAAGTCTGATCTTGGCGACTGAAGGACAATTTTTTCCGGGCGCGATTTAGTTTTCTAATCGCAAATACCAGATTCAGTGCGAGAACGAGCAAGGTGACTCCATAGGCGCCCCACACGAACTTCGCGTAACCGCTCATGTGAATAAATTCTGCGAAATTCATTGATCCTCCTGAAGTTTTCGCATCCATCGACTGGAAATCTCGGTTTCAAGAATCAAAGCCCGAATGCGCACCATCAATAGTGTAAAAAATAGGAACATGAAACCAATGGTCATTATCAATAATGGAATGAGCATGCTGATGTGAATCGTCGGCAATCCAAATTTTGTGACTGAAGGATTTTGATGCAGGGTATGCCACCACAGAACTGAATAATGAATGATGGGAATGTTTACGACCCCTGCGATCAACAGAATGGCACCGGCTTGCTGAGCTTTTGTTCGGTCCGAAATTGCCGACTGCAATGCTATGAAGCCCAAATATAGAAACAGCAGAATCAGCTCTGACGTCAGACGAGCGTCCCATGCCCACCAGGCGCCCCACATCGGTTTCCCCCAAATTGAGCCAGTGAGCAAAGTTATGAGCGTAAATGAAGCGCCGATGGTTGCAGCCGCTGTGCAAGTCAAATGAGCGAGCTTGATTCGCCAAATCAGCCCAATTGCTCCACTGGTAGCCATAAAGACGTAAATGAACATGGACATCCACGCAGATGGAACATGGACGTACATAATTCGATATGCATCCTTTTGCTGATAATCTATCGGTGCGACAACCAAACCGAGGTAGAGCCCAGCAAGAATCGTGATGGCAGCCAAAACCCCTAGCCAGGGTGTGATGAGCACTGCAAAACTGTAAAAATATTTAGCAGTGCTGAGTCGGTGAAACCACAGATACATGTTCAACTTCCTGCCATGGCTCTAAGTGTGCCAGCGATGGCAAATGGGGCAAGGGTAAGACTAAAAATCAGAAATGCTCCCAGCAGTGATAAATGTCCAGCAACCGGGAGGCCCTCGCTCGCAGCCAGCACACTCGAAAGCGAGTAGATCAAAACTGGTATGCAAAGTGGCAATGTGAGAAGCGATAACAACATTCCAGCTTTTTGCTGATTGACAACCAAAGATGCCCCAAAAGCTCCAATTAGACTGAACGTGGGCGTACTCAAAGTAATCGCGGCGACCAAAGTGTAAATACTAAAAGAATCAAGGTTCATTAGTATACCTAGAATTGGGCTGACTGCAATCAGCGGCAACCCAGTGGAAATCCAATGTGCAGTCACTTTTGCGAGCACCAGCAATGACAAAGGAGAGGGAGCGTTAAGAATTAAATCCAAGCTGCCGTCTTCATAGTCAGAGCGAAATATTCCATCTAACGACAGCATCGACGCGAGAAGCGCCGAAATCCAGATGACACCTGAGGCAATCGTCTTCAGGACCATCCCATCTGTCGCTGCGGCAAATGAGAATAACGTGACTGCGATGACAAAAAATATAATTGGCGTTGCAAAATCCGACGGATTTCTGTGCACCAGTATCAGGTCGCGTTTTAACAGCGCGTAAAACGCACTCATCCTTGCGAATCCTCTAGATTGATCTCTTTCAAATTCACCGAGCCCCAATCTACGTCCTGATGCGAGGTGACTACGCCGATCCCTTCATTTTTGAGGTGTTCAAAAAGCAGGCTAACAAAAGTGCGCTGTCCAGACGTGTCCAACGCAGTCAAAGGCTCATCCAACAGCCACAATTTTGCGTGTGAGCCATGCAATTTTGATAAAGCCACTCTTCGTTTTTGTCCAGCAGAAAGAAATCGGCAGGGGATTTGGGCCAAGTGTGCGATTCCTAGCTGCTCTAATCCATCAAGTGCGTTCGTATTCGTCGAAACATTATGCAATGTACGATAAAACACGAGATTTTCCAGTACCGTTAAATCTCCTTTAATCCCGTTTTCGTGGCCGATGTACGCCAATGACTGGCGAAATTCGATCGCATCTTGTTTAATAGCGCTTCCATTCCATAAAATTTCGCCTTCATTGGGTCGGATCAATCCACACAGCGTTCGAATCAAAGTTGTCTTTCCGGCACCATTTCTGCCGCGAACATGGAGAAGCTGTCCCTTGTGCACCGAGAACGATAGATTCTTGAACAAGCATCTTTCATCTCGAAAAACCGATAAATTTTGAACTTCAAGCACTGATCTTGTTCTTTCGGTGTCTGCTTGGGCGATTTATACGCTGCGAGTGAGGGATATGAAGTCAAAAAAGGTCAATTTAAACTTTAAATCAATCTAAGTCTTACGCTTGTGGGATCTGTCAACGGCCATACATTGAAGTCAGACATGCACTGTTGTCATTGAGTTGCCAGAGGTCGGTCTTTGTGTTCAAAAATTTACTTATGTACATGATTTCAAATAATATACTCCATAGGCAGTTCAGTTGACATCAAGCGATGACAGGAAAGATGGAGCCAGAGCGCCAACGAGTTAAAACCTATGCGAGAAGAGAAAGTCGAATGACCGTCGCTCAGCGTCGTGCGCTCGAAAATTTATCGGAGCACTATCTTGTACCGCCAACGGATGCATCGTTAGACTTATCACAGATGTTTCCTAAATTGAATCGATTTGCGCTTGAAGTTGGATTTGGTGACGGAGAAGCGCTTGTGCATTTAGCGCGCGCTAACCCAGATACCGGTTATTTGGGGATCGAAGTCTATCGACCTGGTGTCGGCAAATGCTTGATGGCGCTGCATCGATGGAATATCAACAATGTTCGCATTTCTACTTTCGATGCCCGAGATGTGCTGGAATATCAATTGCCCCCCAAATCGCTGAACGAAATATTTTTTCATTTTCCAGACCCTTGGCCCAAGAGAAAACACAAAAAACGCAGACTCATTCAGCCAGAATTTGTTGAATTGTGCATGAGCCGGCTCGTAGACGACAGCAGGATCATTTTCGTAACCGATTCAAGTGACTACGCGGCCTATGCACAAGAAATTTTTGTTGAAAATGATCAGATCAAATCTATAGCCGACAGCCAAGAATTGAAATCAAGCCGCCTGCAGCGCCCCGAAACTCGATACGAAAGAAAAGCATTGGCGAAAGGGAGCTTAATTTACGAGTTCGTATTTGAGTGTCGACATGCAACTGTCAGTTAGGGCCGGCTTGACAATTGATCAATAAACGTCCGTGTGATTTTCGTGCCCCACAATCACTACATCTGCGGGCTGCAACGCAAAAATCCCATTGCAGACTATTCCAGGAATATTGTTCAGGTGGGATTCTTCTGCAGGAGGATCTACCAGATCAAGATGTCGCACATCGACGATAATATTTCCGTTGTCAGTTGTGAAGCCAGCTCTCAACTGAGGCCAGCCGCTTCGTTTGACCAATGCTCGACTTACGGAACTTTGCGCCATCGGAATGACTTCAATCGGTACTGGAAATTTGCCAAGCACATCTGCCATTTTGGTGCGGTCAGCAATACAGACGAATTTTTCGCTGGCTGAGGCAACAATTTTTTCTCGAGTCAGTGCGCCACCTCCCCCCTTAATCAGATATCCATGCTTTGTTGCTTCATCGGCTCCGTCCACATACAAGGGAAGTGTTCCAGTTTGATTTAATTCCAGCAGCGGAATTCGGAGTTCTCGCAGTCGCCGTTTCGTTTCGTTGGAACTTGCGACTGCGCCGTCAATTTTGCCCTTGATTTTGCCCAGAAGCTCAATAAATTTATTTGCGGTAGAGCCTGTCCCTACGCCGACAACATCCCCTAGATTGATGTAGTCAATTGCGGCTTCAGCGGCTTTAAGTTTACATAAATCCAGATTCACGAGTTCTGTGTCGATTGGCGGCTGTCAAAATTGTTTTGCTTTTTTATTCCGTTCGTCCGAGAAAAATTTAAATAACTGTTCTTCAGAACGCAGCTTTGAAGGAATTCAGTGAATCTCATCTTTCTGCGCATCACGGAATCTAAGCTGGTTTATAGTCTTTCCCGGTATGGATTGCATCTACATGTGATATTACAGGAAAATGACCTTCAAGCTCGATATATTCTAAATCCGAGGCATTCAATGAAACAGACTGGCGCCGAAAACGCCTTCAACTTCTAAAACATTTTGCACATATTATGAGACGACATGATGTTGGTCTTAGTTCGATTTTTTTCAAGATGAGTGTAGAATGCCTGTGCTGTCAAAACTTTCGCAGGCAAATTGAACAACAGGATACGATTGCTGTCTAACAGCAGTATCAAATGTATTTGGATGTCCACACAAATGCTTTTATTGGTTTCCAGCAAGCATTGAATTTTTTCGAGAGATGAATCACTACCTAATCCGTCTATTTCATTGTCTGATCTTCGCGGTGTTCACCTTCTCCTCTGCAGAGGTTTGGGCACAGACCGCAGGCAGCGCAAGCGCGCTTATGAATCTGGAAACGAATTTGTTTGGGCTGCTTATTTCTGCTTTTGGCATCGGTCTGTTATTGACGTTCACACCATGTGTGTTGCCGCTGATTCCCATTGTGTTTGCAATCATTGCCGGGCAAGGAAGCGCCGAAAACAGTCGAATGAGAGGTGGAGTTTTGTCCATCGTTTATGTATTGGGCACGGTCGCAACCTATGCCGCGATAGGGGCTGTGGCAGGCGCGACCGGAGATCAGCTGCAGGCGTATTTTCAAACGCCTGTAGCATTGGCTCTGCTGGCGGCGGTACTGGTTGCCGGGTCGCTGGCGATGTTTGGTCTTTACGAGCTGAAGTTACCATCAAAATTTGAAACTAAGATTCAAACCACTGCTGCTCGAATTCAAGGCCGCAGTGTGGGAGCAGTATTTGTTCTAGGTCTGGTATCTGCGCTGGTCATCGGCGCCTGTGTGACTCCTTTATTTATCTCTGTGTTAGGTGTCGTCATAGCCAAAGCCGATCCTGTGCTCGGTGCGGTCATGATGTCCTCAATGGCTCTTGGCATGGGCGCACTGCTGATTGCGATTGGTTTTGGACTCTCGTTCTTATTGCCTGAATCAGGTGCTTGGATGGAGCGCATCAAGCATTTGTTGGGTGTAGGTCTAATTGCTGTTGCAATCTATTTGCTCGGTTCGATTCCTGAAGTCCCGGTTCTATTCTTGTGGGCCGCGTTATTTATTGTGGCCGCAGTGTATTTGGGCACGACTACGAAATTATCAGTGCAGCCAGCTGGATGGCAAAAACTGTGCAAGGGCGCTGGGATCGCGTTTTTTGTCTGGGGCATCGTCAGTTTGACCGGTTCGGCTCTAGGCAACCGCGATGTATTGAATCCACTTCCGCAGTTGACAAGTCTGATCCATCGGAATGATTCAACGCAATCCACAGCATCTGCCAGTACGAAGAAAAGCGCATTTGTCTACGTTAAGAATATGAATGATTTCACGGAAAAATTAGGTGAAGCGAAAGCAGACAGCCGAGCCGTACTGGTAGATTTTTATGCGGATTGGTGCTTGGATTGCAAGAGAATGGATCGAACAACATTCAGCGATCCTACGGTTATCGCGCACCTTGACGAAAATATATCGAGTCTGAAGATCGATGTAACTGATCCAAGGAATGAATTTGGTCGAGAAATTCGCAAGCGTTTCGGAGTTTTTGGACCACCAGCTATTGTGCTGCTCGATGCGCAAGGAAATTTGCGTTCGGACCTGCTGACCTATGGGTATTTGGACGTCGAGGAATTTTTCGATCTGCTGGCAAAAATTTAGCCGCAAAACGATTCAAAAAGCCGTTCCGGTCCAAGCTTGAGTTGAACGATTTTGCATTCTAGTGAAATCCAGAAAAATTTGGAAATTTCGTTTTTTCTATGTCGGCTCAATCTGTCACTGCAGTGGCCAGAACGCGAGCGACTATAATTTCCAGCAGGTGGTGTTAGGCGAAGAGCTCGATGCAAAAAATCATCTCTGCTAAACCGAGCCTGTCATTCGTTATAATTTTCCGCGTTTTATTTTCTGCAAAAATTCTGATGCCTTTTGCGCAGAATTTTCTTTCGTGACTGCCAAAATTTTAAATTTCTATCATTGTGAGTTTTGATTACCTTCAACGCACTTTACTTGCGCGTGTCTATGACGTGGCGCACGACACCCGTCTAGATTACGCGACAAATTTATCTAGCCGATTGAGCCACGACGTATGGTTGAAACGAGAAGATGAACAACCCATTTTTTCGTTCAAGTTACGAGGGGCATACAACAAAATGGCAAATTTGCCTCGAGAGGTCCTTGACCGTGGTGTAGTTGCAGCCTCCGCGGGAAATCATGCCCAAGGTGTCGCAATGGCGGGACAGAAACTGAATTCTCCGGTAACCATCTTTATGCCTGTTACAAGCCCTGAAATCAAAGTAAAGTCGGTAAAGTCGCGCAATGCTGAGGTCATTCTGATTGGGGATAGTTATGCCGAAGCGAGTGACGCAGCGGCTGAGTTCTGCAAAAAGCACCAGCTGCACATCATTCCACCTTACGATGATCCGGATGTGATCGCAGGCAATGGAACCATAGGTTTGGAAATCATCCGTTCGTTAACAGGTCAAGTCGACGCAATATTCGTACCCGTTGGAGGTGGAGGCCTGATTGCTGGTGTTGCGGCAGCCGTCAAACAGATCAATACAGATGTGAAAATTGTCGGTGTTGAACCAGAAGATTCGGATGCAATGTTCCAATCTGTAGAAGCAGGACGAAGAATCAAGCTGAATGAAGTAGGAATATTTGCAGACGGCGTCGCGGTGAAAAAAGTTGGCAGCGAAACCTTTCGGTTGGTACGCAAGTACGTCGACCGCATAGAGAGAGTAAATACGGACGAAATTTGTGCGGCGATAAAGGATATTTTTGAAGACACGCGTACCATCGTGGAGCCGTCTGGAGCTCTGGCAGTTGCAGGCATGAAGAAATATTGCAGATCATTATCAGATCTAAACCGTACGCTGGTAGCAATTAACTCTGGAGCGAATATGAATTTTGATCGTCTCCGACATGTGTCGGAACGCGCCGAAATCGGTGAGCGTCGAGAGGCGATTCTTGCAGTCACGATTCCAGAACGTCCGGGGAGCTTCAAAAAGTTTTGCTCAATTATCAGCAGTCGGAATATTACTGAATTCAACTATCGATATGCAGATGACGATGATGCTCATGTATTCGCCGGAATTGAAATTGACGATGCAAGTCAGATCCAAGAGTCCATTGATGAGCTCGTTCAGCATGGTTATCCGGTTATTGACTTGACTGACAATGAAATGGCCAAAGTCCATGTTCGACATATGGTCGGCGGTCACTCCCCGCAATTGGATAATGAGAGAGTGTATCGATTTCAGTTGCCGGAGCGTCCTGGCGCACTGCTGGAATTTTTGGAAAAGATGGGCGGTTCATGGAACATCAGCATGTTTCACTATCGAAACCATGGCGCTGATTTTGGACGTGTATTATGTGGCATACAGGTGCCACCCGAAGAAAATGATCTATTCTCGATATTTCTTAAGGTGGTAGGATATACCTATTTCGAGGAGTCTGACAATCCCGCCTACAAAATGTTTCTTACTTAAACTTTTAAGAAGTAATAAAAAATTATGAATTCAACGGCTTCACATACAATCGAATTTGTTGGCCTCTATGTCATACCTGGGGAAGGTCCGGTCGCAGCATTGCAGGATCCCACCGGGACCTATTTATTTGATAAAGAAGGATTGCAGCATAGAATAGTCGACAGACGCAAGAACGGCTACGATACCGGTGCTGAGGATCAAGCGCTAGCTAGAATCAATCAACATCGAAACAATGGCGTACGTTAGCTGCATTTTTGGTTTTTGCTGCAATTTTCGAACAACCGCTGTTCCCCGCCCTGGCCGCCAGCTGCAGATTGTCCGCGTTTAGAGGTCGGTGAGGTTCACTTGTGGTCAGCATCCCTGGATGTTGACAGCGAGAGATTCTGCTACTATCAAAGTTGCATGGACCCCATCGAGCAGGCAAGAATTTTACGGTATCGGCCGGAACGATCTCGCGTTCGTTTTATCTGTGCCCGAGGCATTTTAAAGCAGCTGCTCGGCATGTATACCGGATTGAGCCCTCAAGAAATTCGTTTTGATTACGGAGCTTTGGGCAAACCCCATTTGAATGCCGACCTAGGTATTCCGATTCAGTTTAATGCCACGGATACCAGGAATGAGGCGCTGTATGCGTTTTGTTACGGAGCTGAATTGGGTGTTGACATTGAGCTCGCTTCTAGGACTGTCAAACACGATCAGCTGGCTCGAAAGAAACTTGCGCATGAGGAATACAATTTCTACGAATCGCTTTCTGAAGAGCTCCGACAGAATTTTATTCTGTCCTTGTGGACTCGTAAAGAAGCGTATGGAAAGGCTCGAGGAGTTGGGATTCGATATCCTTTAAATGAGGCAAATCTGCTTGGCACAGAAGGTCTCAATGATGCGGTCGTGACGGATCAGCATGGAATAACTTGGGAAATCGTACAACTGTCACCGAAAGACGATTTCACTGCTTGTGTTGTAACCGAAGGCGAGGGCTGGCAGTTTCGATGTTTTCGATTCAGAGAATAAGAGAGCCATTTTGCTGAATCGCGCGTGTCGCTATCAACTTGGCGCTTTGCTTGCATGATTGGCGCGTTAACTCTCTTCGACCATGGAATGAATGTGATTCCATTCATTTTCTGTTACGGGTGTTATTGAAAGTCGATTAAACCTGCGCAAGACTATCATGTCGGTGAGTTCTTCTTGCTTTCTCAGTTCAGATAGAGCGATGATTCGAGGGAATTTGGATTCGAACTTCACGTCCACCATAAGCCAGCGCGGATTATTGGGGTCGCTTTTTGGATCGAAATATTTTTCGGTGTCCACAAAGGCTGTATGGTCCGGATAGGCTGACTTGACAATTCTCATGGTGCCGACTATACCAGGCACTTTGCAGTTGGAGTGGTAAAAGAAGGCGCGATCACCTACCTGCATCACATCTCGCATGAAATTTCGCACTTGATAGTTGCGAATGCCGTCCCAATAGTCTGTCTGATTGGGTTCTGCTGCAAGATGGTCTATGGAATAGACATCCGGTTCACTTTTCATCAACCAATAATTCATGTAACCAGTTCTCTTAATTGAAATTGAAAATTTGTTGATCTGTAATCACCCCTTGTAGAGGCACGTCCCAAAAATTTCGATCGATTGAATCGACCTGCTGGAATTGATGGGCAATGCCCAAAACCTTAGGCCTGTTCCAGAGCGTTTTCAGTGTAAGCTGCTTGAGCGAGCGGTCATAATAGCCACCGCCCATTCCAATCCGGTTGCCTTGACTGTCGAAAGCCACTAGCGGTGCCAATACAAGGTCCAGCTGGTGCGAAAACAGCCAGCCTTCTCTCGCAATGTCTGGTTCCGGAATTCCGTACTTGTTGAGTTTGTAAGATGTCGTCTCAGTTACACGTCCGAACAGCAATCGGTTTTCTCCCCCTCGGTATAAGACTGGCAGATAGCATTGTTTTTGCATTGCAAGCGCTTTTGTCAATGCGAGGCTTGGGTCAATTTCACCGTCGTTTGCCAAGTAGAATGCTATGCGGCGACCGGACAGGAAAAGAGGATGAATTGATAGCTTTTTCATCAGATTGTCTGCCGCTTTCTGCTGTTGTCTCGGCAGCAATGATCGGCGTGCGTGACGCACTTGTTTACGAATGGTCGATTGTATTGTCGCCATCAGAATCGATGTCAGATGGAATGCCGCCCGCACGTGCCGTAACAGTCGGACGATCTTGAACCAATTTGCTCAAGTGGGCACTGGTGAAACAACATCAGGTGCTTTGCGACGTGGCAAGCTCACAACAGTTGAGTCATTTGGTTCCCTATTCATCCGTCAGGTTCGAAAATCTTAAACTGCCTCGAACACTACAGGCGGCTCACAGAATCAGGCAGAAATTATACGTAATGATCAAGCAGATAAAACGTTCTCTATCTCTCTGATCATTCGAGAAAATTTTTTCTTGTTATTCACCATAGACTTTTCGCGTTCCAATTGTTCGTCCAGGATTTCACACGCTAAATTCAGTGCCACATAAACTGCAGCTTTTTCAAGTGAAATGGCACGCCGGTCAGCCGAACTCTGAATTTGATCGATCGCGGTGTTTAGGTGAATAGCGGCGTTAATCAGTTTTTTTTCGTTTTCCGGAGCACAGTCGATCTGAAAATTTTGACCGCCGATCGTCAGGTCTACCGTTTTAAAGTCTCTGGACATGTTTATCGATGTGCTAAACGAGCAGCAACTTGCAGAGTGTTAATGATTGTATGTATTCGTTCCATTGCTTCGTTGTTTTTCGCTTGAAGTGCTTGTTGTTGATTCAGAGACTCCAAAAGCCGCGAGCGCAGAGCTGCATTTTCCTTTTGCAGCTTCTTATGGCTTTTCACCAAACTCATCACGTGCTGTTCGAGAACTTCGATTTCGTTTGTATCTGCTGACAATTTATTTAAAACTTTGTTTTGTAAGAAAAATCGCTTAGGGAATATCAACGGCAGAACAGATTGTATGCGAGTACGGAATCCTTTTGAGATTTTACTAAATATCCATATTCAATGAAAATTATTCTATTCTCGTTTCAGGAATTATATACTGTTGCAACCCCATATCGCCTCACACACAAAGCTTTGTCTGCTATTCGTTTCAATCACTGCAGGTTGGCGCCGACCGCTTGTCAGACATGACCGCTGCAGTGCAGCGTCTCGGCCGGTTCCTGCCCCAGCTGTTCGCTGCCAAACTTTCGATGGGATTGCAGCAACCGCGCGCCGACATCAAAGATACTAATGTTCCCTTCGTTGGAATCGAACCTGTTTTTCGCAAAATCTCCTTACGCCACTGGTCGGGTTTGCCAGTCGCGTTCCTGCTGGAGGAGCGATGAAACGCGGCGCCTGGCAGAAGCTCAAGGATTAAAGATTCGACATTGATGTGTATATTCTTGTATAAGTGGTAATTGTAGGCAAATAAGATTCGCAGCCGATGCTCGGCGTGCACTCTCTTTCGTTGACTGTCGGACTGATGAGTCAAAAATAAATATTGAAAGTGGAGGAAATATTATGTCGAGTTTAGTTGCCCTGTCGGTCAGTATTGCAGTTTTAGGCGGAGTAGCTACCGCACTGTGTCTTGGGCCGTTATCTGGAATAGTTCTAATTTGGACTGTGTTCATTGCATGGGCTTGTTATTTTGCCGTAGGTGGTGATCAAGCCGCCTTGAAAAATACGATTGTCTGTGGTGTTGTAGGAGCTGTCCTCGCTTGGATAGCACTTCTAATTATTCTTGCAATTCCATTGGCGGCCGCACTGACCCTGCCAATTTGGGCCGGCCTTGTTGTCGGAGTCACTGTTTTGGCGTTGTGTCTTCTGGCACATATTGAAGCTTTGTCCACAATTCCCGCAACTGTGCTGGGATATGCGAGCGTGGCAAGTTTCGCACTAACCAAACCGGATGCACTCACTATGGATGCGCTGACTTCTGCCAGCTTCAACAATGCGCTAATCGTAATAGCAATTTCATTTGCTCTTGGTGCGGTGTGTGGCATGCTTTCAGGTAAGCTCGGAGGTGTTCTGACTTCTGATAAATAGAACGATATCGTATTGTTCGTTTTGTTATACAACTGAAGCACTCTGAAATCTCTTCGGTTCAATTCAAATTTCCAAGAGAATCGAATAGAAAAAGTGTAAGAATATGCGATTCCAGCGATCGGCGCTGGAATCGCATTTTCAAATAATTTTTTGTTCCGGAATCGGCGGCTGATTTTTTTAGCTTGATCTGAGCAGGTGTTTCATCTGCAAGCCCAACCCAAGTTGCGAGTAAATCTTGACACCTGGTTTTGTTGTGTGAAGATTTTATTGTCGCCAGCAAAGTCCAATGCCAGTTTTTTTTACGTCCTTTCCGTTCTTTCTTTGAGCTGAAGCTGTAGTACGAATATTTTCTTAGTTCCAAAGCGAAGAACACAATCTCGAATATTCAATTGTCGATTGACGGTGAATTCGCCCTTCGATGGCTGCATCTGAAAAATTCCGAAGGTCTCCATTCCGTGAGTTGGTGATTAGAACGTTAAAAGAATAAAGGCGTATCGAATAGTCTTGCCGACTCCGATCAAAAGGGCTGAAATCCACCAATTGACTCGCAACCAGCCAGCCGCAACGCACAGAAAGTCACCAATAATCGGCAACCAAGATAACAAAAGCAATACACTGCCGAATCGCCGGATGTAATTTACCGCTCGATCGAAGTTCGGTTTGTGATGTTTTCGTTCGGGTATGAATCGACCGATTGCATAACTTGTCATCCCACCGAGTGTGTTCCCTAGGGCCGCGGTAAGCAGCAAGGCCCAAAATCCATGCTGCGATTTGTGGTCGAGATAGACTAGCGCTATTTCCGACCCGCCTGGCAGAAGCGTTGATGCTAAGAACGCACTAGAAAATAAAGCGAATAGTTCCATCGTTTTGACGAGACGCAATACAAAAAATTATCGACATCTATTTTATGAGGCTTGTTTTCAATCCTTGTGACCGCCCCCGGCCGGAAATCACGCAAGAGCCTGCCGAATCAGAGTAGTCCCTAACGACGGCTCTGAGGAAGGATTACGCGGGAAGCTCCATCTCGAGCTGGTTATTATGCAGAAGAGAGGCAGGCAAGTTGCCGCGTTCCGGGGACGGTATCATCGTACTTGAGCCTCACCGTTTTACAAGCATCGATTAATTTTCGGCACAGACAGCCTTATGGAGGAACTTTTCGAATTCCTGATTCACAGCGCAGTTTTACATCGCTTTCCATCAAGCTCCTTTGCAAATCAGTTGCGAATTTCAAACTCGAATACAATGCTATCGCTAATAGAAACGCATTGACTCGCAGTGAGAATTGTTGCTATCAAAATTTTGAGTCTTAACTCACTTTTTAACTGTTGCTTCATCGTCAGTACGTCACTTTCAGAAATTATTCTTTCTCAATTTTTGTCTCTTAAAAGCGTCCACCGCGATCAATGACGGACTATAGTGAGCAGAAATATAATGTACCTGAGTTTTCTTCGAAGGAATTGAAAAGCGAACGGTTTCCTCTTATGTAAGTGAGTGGGCATCGATGTCGCACTAATCTTTTCTGAAACAATTTTCTAGCTTAAGCATCGTGTCTTCGTATTCATTTCGACTCCTGTCCCCCATCGTTCGGGGAATATCTATGTCGAAGGCTGTCGGATTTTTAGTGGGAATCGTCCTGTTTTTTGCAATTCCCCACTTCGTTGAAAACTTTTCTGATTTCAAACGCTGGGGAATTTTGTTTTGGTATCCTACTGTGGCTGGCATCGTAGGCGCTTCAGCAGCGTTCGATAAAGAGCCGATGTTTGGCCGGTTGCTCAGCTGGTGGTTTCGAGGACCGATGTTGGGTGCTTGGATGCACCTTTTGCTTGTGCTTTTTGCAACTGACGCAATTGGTGATTGCGCGATAACGATTCATTTGAGCGCGGGTAGATTGTCTTCTCCATTTTGGTTTGTATTAGACGGAATATTTGCTGGTCTGATCTTTGCGTTAATTGTGGACCGATTCCGCAAAAGCAGCAGATGAGTCAGTACTCTCGTATAGAATTTTTCATAAAGTTGAATTGACATGCAGTTGGAATATCAAATAGTTGATCAAGTTCTTCGCCAGCATTCAATCGGAGTGAATGCTGCGAATTTTCACGGTAAGCTGTCTGCTCTCATTTGCCTGGGCTGGGGGGAAGATGAGAGTGATGATTGGTTGCCGGTATTGGCTCAAGGTGGATTTCTATCCGATAATCAATACCTGTTGCTAAAGTCGGATACTTTGGAGATATTTCAGAATGTTCGCGATGAATTGAACAGCCAAGGCTTCGAGTACCGGATTTTATTGCCCGATGAAACTCATCCAATCAAGTTTCGAGTAGAAACTATTGCTTCTTGGTGTCAGGGGTTTATGGAAGTAATGGCATTGTTCGGCGATTACTCTCCCCGCGAATTAGCGGATGTTTGTTATGAATTCATCGAGGATGTTCAAAACATCGCAGAAATTGAGTTGGATGAAGGAGAGTCGGCAGAAGAAAACGAGGCAGCATATTTTACGGTTGAGCAGCACCTGCGGGTTGGAGTGCAGTTGGTCTATGAGACTCTGAACTTCCCAAGCGACACCGCTATTTTCAACGAACATAGGTAGATTCGTGATGTTTGAAGTTCGACGACAAAATGTAATGCAGCAAATTGGCGATGGCATTGCGATCATTCCCAATGCTCCGGTACGCCAACGAAATTCTGATGTGCACTATCCTTATCGTCCGGATAGTGATTTTTATTATCTGACGCACTTTCCCGAACCATTTTCGGTCGCTGTATTTGCACCGGGCCATGAAGATGGCGAATACATTCTGTTCTGTCGCGAAAACGATCCGGATCAAGAACGTTGGGAAGGCCGTCGAGCAGGCCTGCAAGGCGCAATTGAAACATACCATGCCGACGTTTCATATCCGATATCGGACATGGATGACATGATCCCGAAATTACTCGAAAATCGAGAGAAAATTCATTACTGTATTGGGCGTTATCCAGAATTCGATCAGAAAGTTATCAATTGGATGAATTTGGCGAGACGAAAAATTCGCTCGGGCATTGTCACTCCAAATTCAGTGGAAGATATCAGTCGAACCATCCATGAACTTCGCGTGTTCAAGCAAAAATCAGAGTTCACTAATTTGCAGCAGGCGGCAAATGTATCAGCTCGAGCTCATGTGCAAGCGATGGCAGCTTGCAAGCCGGGCATGATGGAGTATGAGATTCAAGCGAAACTTGAATGCTGTTTTCGCGAAAATGGCTGCAGCACAGCTTATCCGAGCATCGTAGCTTCAGGTGAAAATGCCTGTGTATTGCATTACATTGAAAATTCCAGACAAATGCAGGATGGTGATTTGCTGCTGATCGACGCGGGGGCGGAATACGACTGTTATGCAGCAGATATCACCCGAACATTTCCAGTCAATGGAAAATTCACGGCTGAACAGGAACTGGTTTATGAAGTTGTTTTAGCGGCACAAAAAAATGCCATTGAATGTGCAGTGCCAGGCAGCCGTTACAGTGATGTCGATAAAGCAGCTAAAGTGACCTTGGTTGACGGTTTAATCGATTTGAACATTTTGAATATGACTGCAGAAGAAGCATTGGAAACCTCTGCTTATCGGCCGTACTATATGCACAAAATAGGGCATTGGCTGGGTCTTGACGTACATGATGTAGGAAATTATCACGACTCAGGCGGGTCTCGTCAGTTGCAGGAAGGCATGTATATGACAGTCGAACCCGGACTTTATCTCTCACCCTCGGCAGATTTAGACGAAAGATGGCATGGGATTGGCGTTCGAATTGAAGATGACGTATTGATGACTGAAATCGGAAATGTTGTGATGACCTCGGATGTGCCGAAGTCGATACCAGAAATTGAAGAGATTATGTCCAATTGAAGTCATTTAGCTCATATTGCCTGATGAAATTCGTAAGTTCACATGGATTTTGACGTTGTAATTAGTGGCGGTGGATTAGCGGGTGCAAGTTTAGCCAGCGCACTCGAACCGGCAGGTCTCAAGATCGCAGTTATTGAGAGAAAAAATTTCGATCAGGTTGAACAAACGAGTTTCGATACTCGTTACCTCGCATTGACGTATGGTACGGGAATGGTATTTCGAAGCTTGGGCTTATGGCAGAATTTGGAAGCTGATTCTGTCACCGAAATCAAGCAAATTGAGGTTGCGAGCGAAAATCGTCGCGGGCTTGCCAACTTGAGGTTTGATGACACGGGTGTTCAAGTACTCGGTTGGAATGTCGCAGCGAATGCTCTCGGCAAAGTGTTGGTTGAGCGCATTCAAAGCACTGGGAACGTTACGGTTTTCAGTTCCTCCAAGATTGGCAGTTTTGGTCTGGAATTCGAGCGAATCAAACTGGATATCCTTGAAAAGGACAACTCTCATTCTCGTAGGATAAAAACCAAATTATTGGTTATTGCGGACGGCGGCAGTTCTGGACTTCGGGAAAAATTCAATTTTCAGGTTCAAAGCAAACGGTATCCTCAAAAAGTGCTGGTCTGTCGGGTTGGGTCGGATCAGCCCCATAGAGGAATGGCCTATGAACATTTCCTGCACTCTGGCCCCTTGGCATTGCTCCCAGTCGGCGAATCCAGTTTTTCTGTCGTCTGGACTGTCGAGCAAAGAGATATCCACTACTTAAAAGAAGTGAACGAACAAACATTCTTGACAGAGCTGCAAAATAAATTTGGAACGAGAGCAGGAAAATTCAGGAAAATTTTGTCACAACGGGCAAGCTATCCGCTCGAACTCAGTCGACTTAAAAAATTTGTCCGTCCACGCGTAGTTGTGGTCGGGAATGCGTCGCATACTGTGCACCCAGTTGCTGGACAAGGTTTCAATTTAGCGCTGCGAGATGTTGCAGCGCTTGCAGACGTTCTGCAAAGTCATCATCGCTGGGGATGGGATATTGGCAGCTACGACGTACTTTCACACTATGAGAGATGGCGCAGCCGTGAAAGCAAGGCAGTTTCATGGTTTACCGACAGTTTGATCGAGTCTTTCACAACCCAATCCAAGGGATTTTCAACCGCTAGAAACGTTTGTTTAAACATCGTTGGATCCTCTCCGCTGTTGAGACGTTCTGTATTGGCAAGAACAATGGGTATGTACGGGAAACAGTCGCGCTTGCTGTCGGCCCGCTAATTCACGTTTGGTAACAAAAATGCGCCAGCCAGACTTTGATATCGTAGTTGTCGGTGCAGGTCTAGTCGGTCTAGCCTTCGCTTGCGCGATGAAAAACTCCCGCTATCGCGTTTTAGTGATTGATGCTGGTGAACCTCCGAATTATGACGATCAAAATTTTGACATCCGAGTCAATTCGATTCATTTGGCCTCCCAAGCATTTTTAGATTCGATCGGTGTGTGGCCAATGGCGGTTGCAAAAAGAGTTTGCCCATTTCGCCTCATTCAAGTGTGGAATTCGAGCGGAGGATTCATTGAGTTTTCAGCGGCAGAGGTCAATCAGGCTCAACTGGGACATATTGTCGAACTAAATGTCCTAACCTCTGCTTTGGTTGAGCGAATCAAGAATATTTCAAACATTGAACTGAAGTTCAATACAGCGTTGGGGTCGATCAATGAACAGTCGGATCAAATTCGATTGCAGTTGGAGAACGGACCAGAAATTGGCTGCTCCTTGATCGTTGGCGCTGACGGTGGAAATTCATTCGTTCGCCGACTTTCAAAGATTCCCATCACGGAGGATAGCTATCACCAAAAAGCGATTGTTGCGCAGGTAGAGGCTTCAGAGCCTACCCGAGAAATCGCCTATCAGAAGTTCTTGACGTCAGGTCCATTGGCATTTCTTCCATTGAGTGACGGTTCGTACTCAATCGTTTGGAGCTGCACTGAGCATCGGGCCAGCGAACTGAAAGATTTGGATGATGATGTGTTTGGGGCGGAGTTGTCAAAGGTTTTTGACTATCGGTTGGGAGATTTCAGTTTGGTCAGTCGGAAAGTTTCGTTTGATTTGCGAAAACTACGCGCACATGCCTACTTTAAGGGACGTGTGGTATTGGTAGGAGATGCAGCACACGTGATACATCCGCTTGCGGGTATGGGAGCGAATCTTGGCTTGATGGATGCTGCGGCGCTGTCTGAAATTCTGACTGCTCAAAATTACGGGGAACTTTGTGATCGTTCACTGCTTCGCAAATATGAAAGGTGGAGAAAATCAGCGAATCATCCCGTCATGATACTGATGAATGCTCTAAACTCTGGATTTGGCAGTTCTTCCAGCGCACTTCGAGAATTTTTAGGAACAGGACTTACTTTGACGAATCAAATGCAAATCGCAAAACGGTCATTAATTCGATTTGCTTGTGGAATCTCGGGTGATTTGCCTGAAATCGCAAATATTGCAACGACAAAATCAACTTCTCAAACAATGCGCTAGACTCATGTGATGGACGCAGACAGAGAAACCCAATTCCCAAAAATCGTATCGCATGATTCGGATAAAAAACAAATCACCTCTAAACTGCTCTAGTTTTGGAGGCTCTAAAAACAGAATTTCCAGATTCTGAAATTCAACTCGAACTAAAAAATCTTACCTAACCACCGTGAATTTTGTTATCGTCATTCAATCGAATACAATACCGATACTATTCATCAAAAGGAGAGGAGAGTCGTGAACCAATCCACATTAATGCGAGCGGGATTGCGTACTACGCTGCCACGAAGGCTTATTCTCGAGGTACTGGAAAAATCCCCGCAACGGCATTTAGGAGCGGAAGATATATATCGGGCATTGCAAGAATCGGGCGAAGAAGTTGGTATTGCAACTGTATATCGAGTCCTTACACAGTTTGAACAATCTGGTCTCGTGTTGCGGCACCGCTTTGTATCTGACAAAGCAATATACGAATTGAATGATGAATCACATCATGACCACATGGTTTGTGTTGAATGTGGAAATGTTTATGAATTTGTAGATTCGGAAATCGAACAAAAACAGAAGGATATCGCAGATTTAGCTGGCTTTGTACTGCAAGATCACTCATTGCAGCTGTACGGAGTTTGTCAAGGTATGAAAGATCACGGGAAGTGTTCGATGGAACCCGAGACAACAATGGGAATCCTAGAAATCGATAGCAAAAAAACCAATCCCAATTGATTTCAAGAGCAGCTCGCTAGGTTGCAGACTAAAGCGAGTAATTTCCTCTGTTTCTAGTTTGTTAAAACAAAAGAAAAAGGAATTTCCACGCTGGCGGTTGTTGCATTGCCGCGTGTTTGTGCCGGTATAAACTGCCACTTTTTGACGGCTTTAATAGCTGCTTCATCCAGTCTGGAATAACCACTCGAAGTGAGCGTGGTGGTTTGGATGACTTGTCCGGTATCGTCAACTAAGACTTTTAAGAGGACTTGTCCCTCTTCGCCCTTGACTCTGGAAAAATACGGGTATTGAGGCGGTGGATTCGCTAGTCCTTCAACTCCATATTTTGGACTTGTCGTCATTGCGGTCGAATTCGAATTTATCATCGCCAATTTCTCGATCTGATCTATCTTTTCATCAGTAAATTTATCGGTATGATTGTGTGAAGTCAGAGTCGGTTCGCTATTTGCGTCAACACTGTCGAATCGACGGTCTTCATATTGTGTCTGTTGCATATTACGATCGTTTTCCATATCCTGTGCGAGATTCTGATTCTCAGTCTGCTGGGTCAACGGCTTAAAATCGAGATCATTAGATGGCAAATTTTGAGTCGCTTGGCTGTGGGTCTCATTTTTTTTCGTTTGTTCACTAGAGACACCTTCCGTAAAGTCTGCGAATTTTCTTTGGTTGATGGGCTGTGCGCTGCTGAGCTGCAGATTGCTATTCTCGTTAATCATCGGATCAAGCGGTTTCGCCACTTTTTCAGTTGGTTCAGTAGCATCGACAGCCTCGATTGTCTCATCAACGAAAGTCTCGTTGACTCTTTGCACGACTGTAGATGCTCCCTCTGAATTCAATTCATCCAACAGATTTGAACTCTGTACACTTTCTAGGTTATCCGTTTCCTCAATTTCTGGAGTGTTCCAGATTAACCTCATTTGTTCAAAGTCCACCATGTGCAGAAAATCAAACTGACGACTGAATTCATTTACGCTGGCTATCTTGACCGGACCGACTTGTTCAGTTTCTTCGAGAGTCTCAGGATTTGCCAAAAGTTGATCGACAGAATGACGAGCTAGCAGTTCCAAATCTATAACTTCGGGTTCGTTATAGGCAGTTCTTAGCTGGTCGAAATCAACGAACTCGCTAGCTGCGAACGACGGTTTGCGTTGAGTGAAATTTTGCAAGTTGTCCTGTTGAGCGATGTTGTTTTGTGCTGATTCGGCCATTAAGGAAACAGTGGAGTCATTGTTAACTTCGTCGAGATCAACTGCTGCATACTCAGTTCGGTATGGCAATTGAGCGAACTCAAAAAAATTCTCTATGTCAGTTTCGGCGTAATCACTTGATTTTTCATCGATCTTGATTTTTGGTGTCTGATCCACATGACTGAACTCCACCGAAGTCTTCTGCTGTGCTGGAATGGCTGCCAGCGCTGCCTGCTGGTCAAAGTCAACAATTTCAGATTCGACAATGTCTGACATGGAATCAGTACTGAACAAATCTGTGTGTCGAGATCGGTTCACGCTGGCAGTTTGAAATTCGGTTGGCTCCTTGAGGTTTGTATCGACTGGTTTCGGCGGTTTTTCAGCTAATATGGCGGATTTCGTAAACTCGGGCATCTCCACAACGGGGTTCGCGCTGTTTTCTTCGGTGGCCGAAAGAACAAATTCTGACTTTAATTCTTTCGACGGATGCGGTTCCTCCATGGTTTGGAGATCATCGACAAATTTAACTTTTTGAGAGTTCCGATTCAATCCGAATGGCTCGAATGGCACTGAATTAAAAGTCGATGACGATTCACTAATTTCATCACGTACAGGTTCAACTGCCGCAGAATCGGTGGACACTGGGTTGCCTTCACCGTTGGATGCGGTCATTAATATTTCGGATCGCTCATTTCGTTCAGTCAATTGGTTGAATGTCTCTGCTGTAGGTGCGACAGGCTCCTCGAAGACTTCAGAATTATTGAATTCTTTAGTTTGAACTGCATCGACGTTCTGAATAGAAGATTCTAGGGGGTCGGAACTGTCCAGAATTTTGGGTTGCTCCTGCTCAATTTTCGAATCGGGCGCAATTTGCTGTATCTCATTCGGCTCTACAGTTTGAACGAATTCAGCAGATGGGACAGTCTCTGAAATTCTGACGTTTGATAAATCTGTCTGAGAGCTGGCAAGCTCTTTTGAATGATCAGAATTCAGCCCTTCTATTCTTTCAATTTTCTGCGAAGCGTCTGCTGATAAAGAAACCGGGTCAACAATGTCGCTTGCTGATTGGCTGGAGCTGACCTCGAAATCAGAAGAAATGCTTGTTGACGTGCCAATTTGATTGGATTCAGCTGCTTCCAACGTGTTTCCGACATACTCTTGAATGTCATTAACCAAAGTAACTTGAATCGGCTGAACACGGAACCAATCAACGGCTTCCGGCGGCTGATAGCCGTAGATCAACCAAGCTCCGGTACCGGCGTGAAGCGAAATCGAAAGCAAAACGCTCAGAAGCTGTGTTTTGAAGTGGAATATTTTCACTTTTTGGAAGTTCTTTTTGTAGGAATGACAAACAGATCATCATTTGCTCTTCCGAAATGTGCTTCAATTCCATAACAGCGACGAAGCATTTCCTCATTTAAGACGGTCGAAGCAGGTCCTTCTGCTGCAATTTCGCCGTTATACAAAAGAAAGAGACGATCACAGTATCGTGCAGCCAAAGTCAGATCATGCATGACAACGACCACACCCGCTTGTCGAGCCACCATGTCCCGAAGTTTTTCCATGACGTCGAGCTGGTGTGCCGGATCAAGGCCAGCGACAGGCTCGTCAGCTAATAGAATTTCTGGTTGAGTTGCAAAAGTTCTTGCCAACATAACTCGTGCTTGCTCTCCACCAGATAAAGTTGTCACAGGACGCGAATAAAATTGCTCTATATCGCAAGATTTCATCGCTTGATCAACAATTTCCCAATCGTATTTGGAAGGCCTTTGCCATTGCCCTAAATGTGGCATTCTTCCAAGCATCACGAGATGTTCAACTGCAAGCGGCCAATAACTGCGACTGCTTTGTTCCAGGTAAGCAATTTTCTTGGCAAACTGAAATCGATTCGCTGGTCCTAATGCCTCGCTATCGTATTGAACTGTGCCTCGCGTTACGGGAATCAGGCCGACTAACGAGCGAAGCAATGTAGTTTTACCTGCGCCGTTCGGTCCAATCAAACCAACCAATTCACCATTTTCAACTGAAAAAGATGTATTCGATAGAATAATTTGGTTCCCTCGAATCACTTCAATGCTTGTAGCAGAAAGCACGCTCATAGATACTGACTTCTCATTCTCAGCACGACCCACAAAAAAATCGGCGTGCCAATCAACGCAGTAAAAACGCCAAGTTTCAACTCGACATTGAAGGAAAGCAATCTTACTGCAACGTCCGATAGCATGAGCAATGCCGCACCACCGAGGGCGCTTGCGGGCAGCAGGAGACTAGGTCGGTGTTCAACAAAAGGACGAAGCAAATGCGGCACTACTAAACCGACGAAACCTATGGTTCCAGCGACTGCAGTGGCGGCGCCAACTGATGCGGTAACGCCAAAGATAAGGCGTAAGCGAACCGAACGTAAATTTACTCCGAGTGTTGAAGCTGTTTCTTCACCAAGAGTCAATGAGTCCAGTGCTCGTCCCAAGGTTAACACCAGCAATAATCCGACAACGATAAACGGTCCGGCCAACCAGATGTGATCAAAACTTCGATTTGCGAGCGAACCGAGAAGCCAGAACACGATTTCCAAGGACGAATATGGGTCGGGCGCCAAATTGAGAGCGAGTGAAGTGAGAGCGCCGGCCAAGGTGGAAATCGCCACACCCGCCAGAATCAAACTTAAAGTCGAGCTTTCCCGACCTGCAATCAACAGCATGATCGCAACTCCAACACTTGCACCAACCATGCCACCGATCGGCAATGCCCACATATAGACCGCCGACAAGCCGTAATAGATCGTTAGAACAGCTCCAAATGCCGCGGATGACGACACACCGATCAAACCCGGTTCCGCCAGTGGATTACGCACATAGCCTTGAAGAGCTGCTCCACAAACACCGAGAGTGGCACCGATCGCAAAGCCTAAAATTGCGCGCGGAAGGCGGATTTCCTGCACAATAATTTGAGTTGCACTGGTTTCATTCGAAAATAGTGACTTTAAAACTGTGAGCGCATCAATACCAGCGGGACCGACCGACAACGAACAAAAAAAAGCGAAGACCGCAAATGCTGTTAAAGTCATCATTAGAAGTCGGTAACGAATTTGGTTTGTCCGTCGAGTCAACTTTTTTCTCTGATTTTTTGCACGATTTCTTTTCTGAATTCCACCAATTTGTCAAGTGCATCAATGACAAACGGCGTTCCGCAGGTCCAGTATTTCGCTGATAGATTGATTCGAGGCAACTCTTTGAACATTTTTCGAATTGCAGGATGGCTTGGCAATTCGTACGCTAGCGATCGACGTTTGGTTTCTGAATTGATAATCAGCCCATCTGGTCTCTGCGTAACGAGAGTTTCAAGAGGCAAGTGCCGAGTATGTTTGATCCCCATTTCACTGGCAAGGTTGCGCAAGCTCGCAGATTCCAAGATCTCTGAAATTAAAGTCTGGTCCCCGCTTGTATAACCGTTGGCTCGATAGATTGCGACGACAGGTTGAATTTCCGATGACTTTTCTCTGTGAACATTAAGTCTGTTGTCAAAATTCTTTAACATTTCTTCGCCACGATTTTTGAAGCCGATGACTTTCGAGATCTTCAAGATATTGGTTCGAATATCGTCAATCGATAAAGCAAGCGGTATCTCTACTACTCTGTAGCCCAGTTTTCGAAGTATTGCCACATGTGGATTCCCGAATTGAATTGTTAAAATCAAATCCGGCTGAAATAGAACAATTTCTTCAGCGTTGCCTTGATTGAGAGGGAAACGCTTTGCTTCTTCAGAAAGAACCGAAAGATCTGAATTTGTAGAATAAGTGCTCAGAGAAACGATTTGATCGTGGTCCGCAAGTAGCAGAAGATATTGATCCGTACACAAATGTGTGGACACAATTCGTTTGGGCGAGTCTTGACCCAATGCCAACTGACACTGCACCAGCGTCAATGCCATAACGCCAATCAAAACCTTTTGTGTCAATTTCACTAGTCTTTCTTCACATTTTCAATCATTGCCTGAGCAGCCATCAATATGAGAATTTCATGCCTGCGAAGATTGAGCGACCCGGTACATTAAACCCATAAACCTCTTGATAATCGTCTTTGTCAAACAAATTCTCAACTTTAAAAATTGCCTGCGCGTTTTCATTCATATTGAGTGAGCCTGCAAAATTGAGAAGCGTTCGACTTGGAAGAGTAACCGGTACGGATGGGAACACGTCAAAGTTGGTATCTTGAAAATCTCCGGTATGTTGGACGTTAACATTCATCGAACCTGAATAACCGCCCATGCTCACGGGCCGTCGGACATTGACACTGATCTTAGTGGATGGTCTTCGAATTAATTCCACACCGTCAGAGTCCTTCGCATTGGATTGAGTCAAGCTGATTGAAGTATCGTAAATCCCCGCTACGACACTGTTGTAGGCTAGCTCCAATCCATTAATTGTGTTGGCTAAAGGCGAATTTTCTGCCTTGATTGGCGCAAACGAACCGGAACTCGTTCTTCCCCAAATTGTGTTGATGAAATTATCAATCTTGTTATTAAAATAAGTGATATCAACACTGGAATTGGCTGACCCTGCTGGAAATTCGTAGCCAATATCCCAGCTCTTACTCGTCTCAGGAGTCAAATCAGGATTTCCGACGAATGATTCTCCATATCCATATAACTCGATCGGATTTGGATTTTTGATTCCAGTTCCAACGCTAGAGTGCAGTCTCGAGCTGCCATCACCCAAAACATAGGCCATCGTTGCCCGATAGGTGTTGTAGTTGCTGAACTGATTCTTGCTGTTGTCGTCATGGCGTCCGCTGAGCGACACAAAGAGATTGTCACCTGCTACCGACTGCCATTCGAGTATGTAACTTGTTGTCGGGTTGATTTTTTGATTGGTGGATGCGAAAGGGGATTCATTGACATAAACTCCAGATTCCTGCTCAATTGCATAAACCAGATTACTATCGGAATCTGGGAATTTTACTTGTCCTTGATATTCATATTTGTTTGACTTGCCCGTTGTCCGTCCGACGGAAGTGGCATATGTATCGAACCTTTTGTGGTTGCCATTTGTTATGCTGAATTTATGTGAAACCGTTTCATTGGGCGAGTCATAATCCAGCGAGAATTTCTGTATTGATTTTTCATAATCTTGTTGTGGCGAAAATCCATCCGTTTCAACTTCAGCGTCAATGAACAATCCTGTTGCACTAACACTGAAATTGTCAGACAGATTTGACCCGGCTTTTAAGATTGTTGATTGATTTCGATAACCGTCTGGATCTGAATTCTGATCTGTCCGAGGAAAACCATCAGTTTTGAAAGCGCTGTGAGAGAGAGAGGCATAGCCATCTTCAGAGCCATAGCCCAAATTAAGATTCGTCTCTGTGCTGTCTCTCGATCCCAACTGGACTTCAGCAAAACCCTCCATTCCATCTTCCGGCGTGGGTGTTGTCATCGAAACAACGCCACCAATCGATTCTCCTCCATAGAGCGAGCTTTGCGGGCCCCGCAGCACCTCAACTCGCTCAATCAATCCTGCCGGCAGAAGCTGTAGTTGAAACACGCTATAGGGAGCTGGATCATTTAGCTCCATACCATCGATCTGAAAAAGTGTATGGTTTGCTTCCGAGCCACGAATTCGAATGCCTGTCAAAGAACCTCGGCCAGAAGTTTGATTGACTGCCACTCCTGGAACTTCGCGCAGCAATTCATCAATAAATTTGATTTGCCGATGCCTGATCTGTTCTGGAAGAAATACCGAAACACTGGAGCCAACTTGTTTGGCAGGCAGCGGAGAACGGCTCGCGGAAATGACCACCACAGGCAGTTGCTGATTTGCTTCTTCAGATTCGTTTGTATCGTCGGTCTCTAGCTTATCGCTGCCCTGAGTCTGAGCTGACAGTGAGGCGGGTGTCGCTGCAAGAAGCAAAATCAGCAAATGTATTTTGGCTTGCTTGAGGGCCCAGGAAAAATTAGATTTGAGATGGATTGGTGACATTGGATTACTCCTTTACGTTACAAAAACAATTTGAAAATTGAACTACATGACGTGCCAGAAGACACCATTGACACTGCCAGCTAAAACAAAATCTGATGGCAGACCAGATGCTAATTCTTATGTGGTAAAGGATCGTACCCAACGCCTTAGTGACTTCTTGCTTGTGTGCAATTGTGTGCGTCACCACCAGCGGATGTTCGTGCCACCGATCACCCCGATCAGCGGTTGGGCAACGCTGGCAATGGCAGGTTTCCTGGCTCGCGAGTCAATGCTTTTACTCAGCCTTCCCAGTTTCCCAGTGGCTTGGTTTGAGTAATCGCTCTCCGCATACAGTTGCGGGGGCAGCCAAGGCTTAGAACCTAATTGAAGTCTTTACCTTGTTCCATATTGCTTCTCCGAATTGGAGAACCATTGCTAAGAAAAAGTATAGCAAAAGTGATTGGATTTGATCGGCTTAAATTGAGGGCTTTTCATTGGAGAGAATTTGAGGTCTGAATTCACGCAATGGCAAGGCTCGAAAGCAGGAGTTCAAGAAGAAATGCGGATGCATCGGCGGATTTTCGACTGCCGATTTCATTGACGCGGCTTTGAAATCTGAAACAGGCGGCTTCAGGCAGATTTCGCCCTGAACCATCGATGCTTGATTGCGAGCGCGGTGGTCAGATGATCAAGGCCCCGCCAGGGGGCGAGCTCAGGCCACCTGAGCCTTGATCAGCGATCGGACTTGTTCGGGACGTTGCGACTTGATGGCGACATTCGCCGCGGCCAGCATCACGGTCATCGAAATGATGATTTTCAGTCCCATGTTGCCTTGGCCGCGCAGATAGTGACTGTGTAGCATGCAACCGTCGGCCAGCCTCGAATTGGGATGCTCCAAGCCGCTTCTTTTGCGGTACTTCCGTTTCCACTTATCACTGCAAGGGGGCAGCGGCGGATATTGACGAAGATGCTCGACTTTCACTTTCGTGCGCACCACCTTTGACTTCGCATCGGCAATCAAGATAGCGTCGCGATAACATTTTTCCCGGCCCTCACAGTTCAATCCATACGTGTCTTGTGTCAAGCTTGACACAACAATTATGAATGTAGCACATAGGGAGCGTATGGCAGTTTGAACCGAGGCCGGAGATAGTGCCAGAAACTGATTTTCCGTCGTCGGCTGGTTTTCAGCAGCGCCAACGCGGACTCGCGTGCTTGACGGCCGTCAAGGCTTTAGATGCCGGCCGCAAGGCGATTGAGAGTGTGAAAGCATTCTTCTTTTTGTTGATATTTCAATCAGAAGAAACAATCACAATCAATCAATTCAATCATTCGTTCATTTTGAGTCCGGTTGCCATTCTTTCACAGTCTCGATTCTGTTTGCCCTATTGGCCTTGGTGTTGCTGTTCCAGATCGCTAAAACTGGATGAGGACTCTCAGGTTTGAGCCGAAGTTTACCCGCTGGAAGCATATTTTTCGCTCAAAGTCAATAGAAAATTCGATATCCAATCGATCGAATAAACGATTGACTTTCTGGATTTTTTCGGTTAGTTTGAGATGCTGTGTTGAATTCGTTCAACCGAATCTTCTCATTCAAACTCAATCCAACATGAGGTTCAGTCCATGACCCAAAAAGAAACACAAGAAGTCTCAACTTCCCATCACTTTTTTTTCGACCCCTGGATGAAACAGTTGTTCCAAGACAAGTCGATGGTGCTGGATCTTCTGTCCGGCGATTTTCTGGAACTGCAGTGGTTCGACGCGCTCGATGCCAAACTGTTGAGGTCAAGACCGACGAATGTGGTCAAGCGTACTCTAGAGCAACGTCACCTGGACTTGGTGTGGGAAGTGCAAGTGAAAGCTGGCGGCAAAACGAAAACTGGCTATGTTGTGATTCTGCTGGAGCAGCAAAGAAAAGTGGATACCTACATGTCGATTCGCATGATGGAATATATGGCGGTGACGTATCAGTATTTGGTGCATGTTGAGAAGGTGCGGGCGCCGTTGCCGGTGATATATCCGGTGGTTGTCTATAATGGTGAGAGCAAGTGGACTGCACCGTTGAGATTGCGCGATTTGATGGGCGCTGAGCAAGTCGAGGGTTCGTCGCCGTCGCTGGTGTTTCATGCGCTTCAGAATTACGTGCTGCTGGATCTTCAGCAGCACCGGTCGGTGGCAAAGCCCAACAATTTGTGTGGGCTTGGGGGGAGTTTGAAAAGGCGCTTGCGGCGAAGTTGCTGCGGCCAATCGCGCAAGCGTATAAATTATTCTTTAAGTTGGTGATCAAGACGGACAATCAGCTCTTGATCGATAGCACGCAGAATATGCTGAAGTGGCGCTTGGAACGGCCTTTGGCGGAAGTGTTCAAGGAAGTAGTGGATATGGAGGACATGGACATGGAGACGAAATTGCAAACATTGGAATCCTTCAAGGAGGAAGTTCGAGAGGAAGGTCGAGTGGAAGGTCGGCGGGAAGGTCGAGAGGAAGGTTGGCAGGAAGGTCGAGAGGAAGGACAACGCACTGCGCTGGACCAAATGGCACGCCTGAAATTTGGCGCTTCGGTTCTTGACGAGTTGATGGAAGTCAAGAATGCTGAGCAGCTGGGTCAAGTCGGCGGTTGGATCTTCGAGTGCGAAACGGCGGAAGAATTAGAGGGCAGAATCAAGAGTCTGTGTACGGCTTGAGGACTTTTGTTTCGTACGGACAACGGCACAATTGGAAATTTGTTTTTTCTATTGCTTAATTGTCGCTCAACCCAGCATTGGATGGAAACGAAAGAATTTTAACAATCCAATATTGTGATTGATTGGGTACCAGTCAATGGGTTGAATCGTAAATAGAGCAAAACTGTGGCATGGACGTTAGTTCTGAGAGTGCTGGGCACTTGAATCCAAGTTTGTGACAGTGATCGATTTCTGACATATTGGTGATTGATAACAATCGTGGCATGTTGGCGATTTGAGAGGCCATGACGAGACAAGCCCGCGGATTCACGGCTCTCGCCAAAGCGGACCTGGACAGTTTGCTTGATTCGGATTTGGGCGGCATTGCTGGAAGTGGCTGGCGGTAGCTGCCAAGCTTAACTTTCGGTGCCGAGCATGGCATCATAGGTCTCCATGTCACACCGAGTTCAACACCGAAGATGACCCGGCGAGCGGGTGGAGACACACTCGCCGCGTCGCAAACGGAGCCTAGAGAACCATCCTTGGCTGCTGTCAGCTTGGATCAAGGCGAAGCGCCTGTGCTTGAAGGCACGGCTGCCATTCACATAACCTGCGGCTGCAACGTCTTAAAAAAACAAGTCCGAACTGCGGCAGACACTGGATTATCCGCTCTTGTTTGCCATATACGGCATCGATTAGAGAGAATGAATATAGTCTGAGTGGAATTTTCTATATCCAGGTGAAACGACTTGAATATGATGTTTAACGTGTTCGTGCAGCTGAGGAAGTCGGTGAAAAGGCACCGATGGAAATAAGTGATGTTCGCAATGAAATGGCATATTCCACGCGAGTTTTCTGATTATTGGATTCGTCAAAGTAGTGCGTGTATTTCGAAGCATGCTTGAAGTCTGTTCGCATCCAGCGTGCTCCGCGAGCAGAAATAATCTCAGCGCTACCATCCCAAACAGTACGGGAATGATCCAAAAAGTAAATATCCATAGGTTCTGAGTCAGTATTGACCCAAAAATTGCTGTGATGTAAACAAATGCGTGAATTCTAGCTTCTTTAATAACTTTAGAGAATTCGGACTTAGGAATAAAAGAGTCTGTTACATTTCCACTGCTATAACGTGCAATCGTACGCAATTGAGGCCACCAGTAAGAACCAACTCCTGTCATCGCCCACACATATTGCCAAACTGTGCTCGGTTTGGGAGACTGCATTTCAGGATCCAGATTTGGATCATTCGTATAACGATGGTGAGCAAAATGAAATCGGCGAAAGTAGTTTGCTGGCAGGAAAAGCAAAAATCCTGCAGCCGCTGCGCAGAATTTATTCAAAAATGGAGTCCGAAATGCGGTCCCATGAATGCACTCATGCAAGGGTGCAAATAAAAATGTCAGGACCACTCCATAAACAATCCAAGCTGGAATCAGCCACAACGTATCATAGGAAATCCATACAAGATATCCACTGCCGGCAATCGCCAGCAGATGCAGAACAAGTTGCATGACTCCTAGATAATTGCTCCGTCGATTTAGATCAATCAGCGCCTTCGCACCTAGCAGATTCCGTCCGTAGACCCCGTCCATGAAATCACCAATAGCGGCAATATTTCCACCAAACCAGCGCTATCGTCTGATTAGATGGTTCAATTTTAATTTGTTCTGAGTTAACCCAAAGCATTACGCAGCAGCGACATGCTTCGGTCGTAAGCCAACTCTGTAAAAGCTTCGTGATAACTGTCGCGGCCCGGCGTGGCGAACGCATGATTTACGCCTGCGTAGTCGTAAATTTCGATGTCGGAATTCCCTGCGAACGTGCCTCGAATCTGTTCAACTGCCTCTGGAGGCACAAATGCATCCTCATTTGCGAAATGCATGACCATTGGGCAGTCAATCTCGTCAGCTTCATCCAAAGATTGTTCGATTGCTACACCGTAATACGAAATTGAACAATCGACATCGGTACGAGCTGCTGTCAGATACGCCAACTTACCACCCAGACAATACCCGAGAGAACCAACTTTACCGGTGCATTCAGGCAATGAACGCATTGTTTTAACGGTATCAGCAACATCTTCGATGCCTTGATCAACATCAAATCTGCCGTAGTAATCAAATGCTTGAGCGAAGTCTTCATCGCTATAGGAAAGATTGACACCGGGTTGCATACGCCAAAAGAGATCGGGCACTAAGACTACATACCCCTCACTTGCAAACGTCTCAGACATATCACGTAGAAATTCATTGATTCCAAAGATCTCTTGCAGCAGTATCAAGCCTGACCCAGAGCCTTGTTCGGGCAAAGTCAGATAACCTTGGAAATTACCTCCGTCAGAAGCGGTGATGTTAATCATGGAACCTGCCATATTTATTTCCTCCAATTCCTAATGGCACAAATTCATGCTAAAGCACGCTTAAATTCTTAATTTAAGCACAACAATGGCGACCGGCCTTTATTTTACGACTCAGAGACATGGGCATATCGCCACCTCATCGTATAGTTGAAAAAAAATGTTTTCACAATATCTTCACTTTTACGCGAGGTGAATCGAGTGTCTGCAACAGTCGAAATTATTTTCCTTCTATCAGCCATCCTAAGATATTTTACGAGCTTCTAGTTTAAGAGTGTTTTGAGTTGTGTTAGTTTGAGAGAATTTCAAATTTTCCGAAGAGTGGGCATGACACTTTCGACTAATGTCAAAACATGATCGTTTTTGGAGCTGCAAAATTTGAATTTTACTGATTTGTTGATGAATCGACGAATAGCGCCGCAAAATGATCAATTCCTGCCTGCAGAACGCGATCTGCCCACCCGGTGTGAACCGCTGCCAAGCATGACGCAGTGAGTTAAATCGAAAATGCGCCCCTCGGCGCGTGTCTTTCCAAACTGCAACCTTCGTGCTGAAAAAGCTTGCGTGAACGGGTGAAAGGATTACTGCCGGAAAAGTTCTTTTTGCAAATGCTGGCATGTCCTTACTGTCAGGTTATAGCGGCAACTCACTTTGGTCGAGGCTTGGTTTCAGCATGCAAAGGCTGCACGAGTAGATGAAGTTGCTTTTGAGTTCAGGAAATCTGCGCATCGACCTGCGCGGGACAACTTTAGTTTCATAGCGACTTGGCAACGCTCATGATAGCGGCGCGGGCGGTGAAAATATCGGAGGATTCGCGCAATTTCAATCAAACAAATTGAATAAACTCAATTTATGTGTTGCAGTTCACCAATTAGGTGAAATATTGGATTTCTAGCAGAAATTTTTTGGAATTTTTCATTGTTTGAAATCGTTCCAACGAGAAATCGCCGCTATTGCTTTGAAATGACTTGAAAAGTCGAGTAAACTTAAGTAGAGGAACGCAACAAATAAGCGAATGGCTTCATCTGCATTCACTCAGGTATGGTTTGAGAAGTCTGTTTCTTATAGAAAAAAATGGCAGAACCAAAGGTTCAAAATTGAATTCCAAATAACTAAAATCGTCGTGTTAAAAATAGAATTCAATCTTTGAAATGGTTCTGCCAGTTGCTGCAAGAGGAGAGTTTCAGCTAAAAAATCATTCTTTTTAGTTACACAAAAATCGATTCCTTCGAAGCGGTACTGTGTGAATAATTTCTACTTGTAGTTTTAATTGATTCATCAATATCGCTCAAATTTTCGTTCCTTTGACCAGGTACAGAAGTTTCATAGCCGGCATAGGCAACAAAATATGCCGCTAAAAATTCCTTAATCACTTTATTCGTGTTGGCGTTCTTCATTGCATTCGATAATGATTTTGATAACGATTATCATTATCAACCATTCGGATTTCATTGTCAAGCATAAAAAAGTATTTTTTGGGTAAAATTTCGACCAAAGAATTGAAAGATTTAGTCTTTCAATTCTCGATAATCTGCCTCATAAGTGTCAGAATTTGAAGAATCTTGTTTTTGAGAACCTTTTCCGCCACGCTTGACGAAAATTCGAGATATCAAAAACAAAGCGGCAGCTTGGCGCAGCGAAGGCGTCAAACACAGGAATCCGATGGTATCAGTCACAAAACCAGGCGTGATCAGCAAGGCTCCTGCAAGCAGCAAGAAAAATCCTTCAACCAGTTCCTTGGCAGGAATTTCCCCACTTCGCATACTGTTGATAGCGCGATGCAAAGTCAATATGCCTTGCAATCTGACCAACCATGCCCCGAGTATCGCTGTTGCAACAACTGCCACTACCGTCCATGCTGCACCAATGACATCACCGACTGCAATCAAAACATAAATTTCGACCAGTGGAACGATGACAAAAACTAAAAATAATACGGTGACAGGTTTCATCAATTTAATCTGCAGGCCAGACGTCGTTTACGGTTTTGGTAATTGCATCAATGTGGTCAGTGAGCCGATGGTCGCCACCTTCAATGATATTAAGTTCAACATGTGAAGATGCGTGATTTTTGAATTCAAGACTCTGTTTCACCGGCACCACGTCATCTAAGCTACCATGAAAGATGTGAACAGGATGATTGTAGTTGACTGGCACGGCGAAAGGGTTGTTCAGTCTGGAATCGGTCACGGCTTCATAACTGAGTGAAAAATCCTCTTCCATCGCTGGACTTTCGAAACGCATTATTTGTTTGTCTTTCCAAACTTGCTGTTCTTCCGGGCTCATGCCATCGTAGATCCGGTGAATGAAGCCAAAGGCAGGTGCCAATATCACAATTCCTGCAATGTTCATTGTCGCATCAAGGGCAACTTGAGCCGCAGTCCAGCCTCCCATGCTTGAACCAACAAGAACCTTGGGTCGATCCGGAAATCTGGACAAGACGAGATTCGTATCTTCGAGCGCACGCGAAATTTTAAACTCCTCGAAGCGGCCATCTGATTTTCCGTGTCCCCTCATGTCGAATCGAATCCAAGATCGATTCATTCGAATCGCCTCGTTCCAAAAATGCATGGATTTTGTGCCGTCCGCATCTGACAGCAATCCATGCAGAAATACTCCGATTGGACCCTTGCCCGTATTCCAATACACACCTCGGATCAGCTGACCGTCAGGGGCCCGTATTTCAAAGTTTGCGCTTTTAGTTGCCATATAAGAAATATAGTGCCTTCAGAGCTGAAATCAAGAAGAGATGACGATCAAGTTTGATTTGACGGCTCAAACTTAACAGTTGAGCTCAACGGTTAGAGAAAGAGTCGGGGCCTAGCTTGGTCCGTTATCGAAAGCAAAGATCACATTGCTTTTTGAATCGCAGATCAAGGAGTCATTTTTCATCTTCAAATATGACTATGTGTTCGAAATCCGGTCGGATTCCAATCCAATCTCCAACTCTGTGGCTTCTGTGTGAATGATCAAGATAGTCAAACTTTTGACCGTTTTTCAGTCGCAATTGATAAAGGAATTGGGCTCCGCGAAATGATTTTTTCTCCACCTTTGCTCGCATCGAACTTGCAGCATCATACAGAACATCATCAGGTCGAACTAGCATTTGTCCTCGTTTTATGTTTGGCAATTTCCTAGAATTTTTTAGTCTGAGAGTACCGAAGGCTGTTTCTACACTCTTTTCATCGATTACAGCAGCAGGAATAAGAGTCCCTTCACCGATAAAACGAGCTGCGAACTCGGTACGAGGATAGTGGTAAATGTTGTAGGGTGTATCCCACTGATGGAGTTTACCATTTCGCATTACACCAACTCGGTCTGCGATCGCAAATGCTACGTCATGATTGTGGGTAACCGCGATTGCGCTGATTTTTTCAACAATGAGAATTTCGCGCACTTCAGCTACGAGTGTCCGCTGCAGCTCCCGGTCCAAGCTTGAGAAAGCTTCGTCCAAAAGCAACAGAGCTGGTTTTCGTGCGATCGCTCGAGCCAAAGAAACCCTCTGCTGCTCACCACCGGAAAGCGAACTTGGGTGACGATTGCCGTAACTCGACAGCCCTATTAAATTCAGAAGCTCGTTTACTCTATTGTGTGTCGCCTCGGCGTTGTAGTCGCGCAAGCCAAATGCTATGTTCTTCGCAATGCTGAGATGAGGGAATAGAGAAATATCTTGAAATACCATGCCAATTCCACGTTTCTCTGGTTCCAGCAAATACTTGGGGCTTGATACAGTCTCACCATTCATTGCAACGGTACCTTTTCGTGGCCTCTCGAATCCAGCAATGCTACGTAATAAAGTCGATTTCCCACAACCGCTAGGCCCAACGATCGAGCCAATTTCGCCTTGCTCAAGATTCAAACTCACGTTTGATACAGCCTCTGTTTGGCCATAGTTTACACAAAGCCCTGAAATTTCCAGCAATTGTTGATTGGAATTCATCGAGGAAAAATTGATGGTCGCTGTCTCAAATTCATGTAATATGGTTTCGTCTTCGTGAAATCGACTTGCTCAGTATGATCACCGGAATAATTCCTGTCACTATGATCATCAAAGATGGGAGAGCAGCATCGACAAGTCTCTCATCAGATGCCAATTCGAATGCCCGTACAGCCAGAGTGTTGAAATTGAAGGGGCGCAAAATCAAGGTTGCAGGCAATTCCTTTAAAACATCAACGAACACAATTAAAAAAGCTGTCAATAATGATGACGTCATCAGCGGCACATGGATTAGCTTCAAAACTTCAGACGGTTTGTAGCCCAATGTTCTAGCTGAATAGTCCATGTTAGGGGTAATTTTTTCCAAACCCGTTTGAATCGAACCAGAGGAAATTGCGATGAAACGAACGGTATATGCAAATAGAAGCGCAAATATCGAACCAGAAAATATCAGTCCAATTTCATAGTCGGAGAAAATGCCAACCAGATTGATCAACTTGTGGTCAACCCAAACCAGCGGGCTAATTACCGCGATCGCGATAATGGTTCCAGGTATTGCATAACCTAAACTGGTAACGCCAATCAGGCTATGAATAATTCGAGCCTTGCTTCTGCGTTTGGCGTAGCACAAAATGGTAGAAGCTACGACTGCGATGATCGCGGCAAGAAAAGCTAGAAAAAATGAATTCCAAACCAAATCAAAAAATTTCGAAAGCTGCCACTCAGCGTCGAACAGCGTCCACTTCAAAAGAATGAGAGCTGGTACAACGAACCCCAGCAAAACCGGCATGGCACACGTCAGCCACGCTGCGACTGCTTGTTTGCCGGCCAGCTGAATTCTAAGTCCTTGCGTTGAATAGTGTTTCTTTGCGTCATACCTTGCATGACGCCGAGAATAACGTTCACAGAATATCAGCGTAGCGACAAAAAGCATGAGTATTGTTGCCAACTGCGATGCTGCCGTCAAGCTGTCCATCCCATAAAAAGCTCTAAATATTCCGGTTGTAAACGTGCTGATTCCAAAATACTGGACGGTGCCGTAATCAGCTAAAGTTTCCATAAGAGCCAGCGTGACTCCGGTTACGATCGCCGGTCGCGCCAACGGAATCGCCAGTCGAAAAAAGCCTTCGCGTATGCTGTAGCCAAGTGTCTGACTAACTTCGATCGCGCGTACTGACTGTTCAACAAAAGCCACCCGAGTCAGTAAGTAGACGTAGGGATATAAAACGAGTGCAAGCATCACCGTCGCACCGGGTACGGACCGTATTGAGAAGTACAGCTGATCGGCTAGCGGTTGATCAACGAATTCACGCAGCAGCGTGTACACCGGACCAGCGTAGTCCAAAACCCCAGTGTAGGTATAGGCGATGATGTAAGCTGGAAACGCCAATGGCAAAAGTAAAGCCCACTGGAAAATTTTCCGACCTGGAAATTCGCAGACGCTCGTCAGCCAGGCAGTCGGCACTCCAATGATCAGAATAAGAAGACATACTCCGACAAGCAACAACAGTGAGTTGATGACATACGCATCTAAGACGGAGTTCCACAAATGTGTTAAAACTTGCATGCTGTCGGTCGCAACGACCGAAAATGCAATGATAAGAAGTGGAGATATCACGACAAGGCACAGGACTGGAGCTGAAAGTTCCAGCCAGCCCATCTGTGACAACCGCGAGGTGGTCATAGGTAGAACTCTTTCGATTTGAACTATCTGGCTAGTTGGGTTCCCTTACATGAATTCAATGCAAAATAATCACTTCCAACCGGCTTTGTCCATAATCTCAACTGCCTGTAAATTATTAACGCCAAGGATGGTTAGATTGAGTTCGTCTGCTTTAAACGAGCCTAGGTTTTCCAATGTTTTCGACGCTGGCACCCCTGGCAGGACCGGATACTCTTGATTCACTTCCGCATACCAGGATTGGGATTCAGGAGTCAGAAGAAACTCAAGGAGCCGAAGGGCATTGTCGCGGTTTTTAGCATGTGCAATAATTCCAGCACCGCTGACATTTACATGCACTCCCCGATCGCCTTCGGCTTGATTGGGCCAAAACACGCCTACTTTTTCGGTGACAATTTTGTCATCTTCCTTTGCACTGGAGGCGATTCGACCGTAGTAGTAAGTATTTGCTAGTGCGATGTCGCATTGCCCTGCCGCGACAGCCTTGATTTGATCGGTATCGCCGCCACTTGGAGGTCGAGCGAAATTGAGCACGAGATTTTTCGCCCATTCCAAAGTCGCTTCAGACCCAATTGATTCAATCATGGAAGCAACAAGCGACTGGTTGTAGATATTTCCAGAAGAGCGTACACACAGTCGTCCGCGCCACATCGGATCGGCCAGTTGTTCGTAAGTGGACATCTCATCGGGGTTCACTCGATCCCGAGCATAAAAAATGGTACGAGCGCGCTGGGAGAGTGAAATCCAGTAATCGTCAACATCTCGCAGATTTTCAGGTACTCGTGCGTTGATGTTTTCGCTATTGATCGGTTGTAGCACATTGGCTTTTTTTGCTCGTTGCAAGCGACCGGCATCAACAGTAATAAATACATCTGCAGGCGTCGCTTTCCCTTCAAGTTCAATTCGTTTGAGCAAGCCGTCTGCCTTGCCTGTGATGAGGTAAATTTGAATGCCGGTCTCGTCTCTGAATTTCTCAAGCAGAGGTAGGATTAAAGCTTCTTTTCTTGCGGAATAAATGTTGACAACTTCACTCGCATAGGTCAAAGTCGGCATAAGAACAAATAGGAAAGTCAGCAATGTCGCACATGCGAGCGTGACTGTTCGATGAATTTCTTTCATGTTTGCTCTCCTATCCTGGGATTGTGTTGCAATTCAGCTTTTCAGTAATAATAATCATTATTATTGTGATTATAGTAATTTTTATGAATTCGTGAAGATATGGGTTAATGAGGCAGGCCCTTGCTCTGCAGAAACGGAATTCTGACTTTCCTGTTGATCGCTCGATAGACTACGTTTGATGCTTCGATAAAGGGCCGAATATACAGCGTGCGGAGACTGTGGGGATTGTTTTGGGAATGGTTTTCAAGTCCGAATTCAAGATTTTGGTTTCTTTGTGAATAACACAATGTCCCAAACATGGAATCCCAGATGGCTAGCGCGACTCCAAAGTTCTTATCGTGATGCTGCGGCGCAACAGAATGGTGAATCTGATGCTGAGCTGGAGAAATGAAGATACGTTCCACTGGTTTCCAAAATCCAATTGAAATATGTGAGTGACGCAAGTTGGCGCCGAGTGCATGAAATGCGTAATTGAGCACGCTTGCGCCGAAAACTGTGATCAGCTGCACCTTTGACCCAAAGAAAAAAACAAAAATCGCAATGCACACGCCATGCACCAAAGCACCCCGCAGAGCGAATATCACTCCTTCAACCGGATGCGTCCGAAATACGGTGATCGGATTCAGCGAAGTAGCGCTATGGTGCACTTTGTGAAATGCCCAAAGCACTGGAACACGATGCAGCAATCGATGTACTGCATACTTCGCAAAATCGTCCAGTACAAACAGACAGATTGTAAAAGCAAGCATAATGCACCAGTCTGGGACAAAGGAAAGGGGAGCTGGTCGCCCCCCATATAGTTCGTGCAACAGCTGAAAAACCAAGATTCCAACACCAACCTGTCCAAGTAGTCGAGGCGACAGGATCAGCATGACTCCTGTATTCAGTGTCCATACTCCGTAATCTGCGCGAGCAGATCGATTCCACCACATCTTTTTGGAAAAGATTTCTTTCAGCGCATATGAAGCCGTCAAAGTGCGATTGAATTTCAACCACAAAAAGGCGATCAATCCGGCTGAAAGCAAAAACATCCAAAAAACTCTTTTTTGGGGGTTGCTAAGCGTCGAAACGAATTTAGCGAAATAGTCGTGCAGAAATTCTTCGATCATTTAGCAATGACTCTTCATAGCCAAGTCAAGAAAATGATTGAGAGTTGAAATCTGTGCGCATCGAGCAGTGAAATCAATCCGCTTCCGCGCTTTTACTTTCGCCAACAGACTGGATTAGTTCAGTCAGATCACCAGTGATGTCATTTTTTCGGGCAGCCAGTTGAAAGCGCTCTGCGAGAAGCTGCTGCAATTTGCCCATATTGATCATGTAATCACCCATGGAAATGGTTTCTCCGATCTGATAATTGCCATCGGCGTCCACACCTACAACCTGACTTCCGCCAAGATGAACTGGGCTAAAACCAATCAATCGATTCATAGCGACAGCGGTATCACCTAGATTTTCCCCCGAAGTCTCAAGCGACATAGCAAAGCCCTTCAGCTCACCCCAGTGCTTCGCATATGCGCGGAATTGTTCGGCAATGTCACCGTCCGATTCAATCAACTTCATTAGCTTTTGCAAGTCTTGGTAGACCGATCCAGCATATTTGAAAGCGGCTTCAGCAATCACTTTTTCCCAATTTGATTTAATGGAGTCAGCAATTGCCATCAGTTCTGCCCGTTGCTCGTCAGTGAGTTTGTTTCCGCCGGCAGAGGTGATCAGGTTTCGACCATCAATAAAGGCCTGCATCAAATCATGTAAATAACTTGTTTTGCCGGACTTATCTGCATCAGCGGAATAATAAGCGTGTCCGTACGTCATTTCTCGATAAAGATCCACTGTTCCATCTTGGTTGTGGTCCGCGCTTGCCATTGCGTCTGGTTTGCCTTTGGAAATGTTGTATGCGGTCTTCGCGTCAAGTGCCAGCGCATGTGCGGGCGCGCCGAAATAACCGAACGCCTCATCCCAGACATGCTCTTTGCCCGTATAGTGATTTCCTTCTTTGTAGGGTTTGTCATTCGGGTTCTTTTCGGCGGACAGTCGCTCATCCAAATAGTTGTCGACTGCCTGGTTGTAGAACACCGCGCCCATTAAGAATTTTGAAATCAGCTGTGAATAGTCGTATCCTGTAACCGGATCGTAGCCCTTGTTGGAAGAAGAGGCTTTATCAATCAGAAATTCCAAAACTTCTCCACCTGTCATATAGCCCGGCCAGCCAGGGACTGCCCCTTTGTAAGTCTTGCCGCTTAGATTTTTTCCTTTCGATATTTCCTCGACTCTCGATTGCTTAACGGCAAAGCCTTCCTTTGATTTTGGACTCAGAATCTCGTGCCCGTCATCGCTGCCCGAAAAATACGCCATCATTTGTCCTTTTAGCTCAGGATTTGCCTCACCATTTCCTTTCGAAGCCAGCTTCTTAAGGGAGGTATGCAAAAGATGTCGAGCCATCTGCCCGGTATAAGATGTCGAGTCGGTTTTGTCACCTGTGTAACCATTCAAGGTTATAGGAAAATTCCCGTACACAGCAGTCTCTGCAATGGCCAGAGATGGAAGGAAAAATAGGCACAAGAGAGCCAGAGTGATTCGTTTTAATTTCATAGTTGTGACTCCTTAAAAATAATTGATTCGAAACGATCAGGTTAAGATGTCCCGAAATTTTTGATTAAAATCAGTAATTAATTATAATAATCATTATCATTCTTATAATCAAATGTTTAATCATTCATATTATTTTTTATATTGAGCGGCAAAATTATGGTCGGACCAATTCAATTCAGATATTGTCCGGGCAGCAATTCATGCAACCCATTGCGAGAAATTCTTGGAATTGATAACCGCAGCAAGCATCCTGAGAATCTTGCGTTGTTTATAAGGTGTTGAATTCAAGGGTTAAATTAACGAATGATAATTGCACTTGGTTTGGCTCATTGCTATCGCGATTCAAGTGTAAATTCATATTGCTTTGAGGATTCTTTTCCCCGTGCCGAGAGAAACGTTGGCAACTGCACCTAGAATTTGTGAATTTTGTCGTTCTGACGATCAAATTGAAAACGGCTAATCGTAACGAATGAGCAGTAAAGTGTCGCTTTGAATGCTACGCCAGAGGATAGTCGTAAGTTTTGCGGAGCTGGTTCATACGGTCAAAATTGGGCTTTGAAGCCAACTTGGATTCCAAATCTGATTGGTTCCTTAACTTCTGTCGCATTTATCAGGGACGCAGCTCACGTATATAATTCACTTGGAAGGATATCAAGACTGGCAATCGAATTTTTAATTTAGTTTGCTTTACTATGAACACATCGCGTGGTTATTCCGAAATTTTTGGCTAATGTTCGCCTGCATGTCGAGCAAAATACAAATTTGCTTTGCAATTAACGTTAACATTCTTGCGAGCTTATCCTAAAAAATGCCGATTTTTGGTAGGTCTAAATTTTTATGCCAGTCTGATCAGTATGAAAGTGAGTGTTCGCAAGAAAAGCAAATTTGACTCAAATTAGGTTGTAACCGCATTTTATGAAAGATATGCGTTAAAAGACTCAATGATCATTAAGGAGGTGAAACATGTTGCCGATTTCATCCTTGCTTCAGGCTGGCACTGAAGTTTGGACGATTTCTCCTGAAAAGACAGTTTTTGATGCGCTGAAAATTCTTGCCGAAAGGAATATTGGAGTTGTTCCGGTAGTTAAATCAGGAGAGCTCATTGGAATATTTAGCGAGAGAGACTTTGCCCGTCGGGTGGGGCTGCTTGAGCGCAATGCAAAAGAGACTCAAATTTCGGATGTCATGACTGAGAACGTGATTACTGTACATCCGGATGACAGTATTGATGAATGCATGAAAATTGTAGTGAGCAAAGGATTTCGACATCTTCCCGTTGTCAAGGACGGGGAAGTGATTGCTATCGTGTCAGCGAACGATCTGCTGGATCAAGTCATACAGAGCCAGGAAAAGGAGATTGGAAGTTTGCTTGATTTCATAGGATATGGTGCCTAAATAGATCAGTTCTATTGTTGAAAAATTCCATCGATCTATCGAGTATTTGAGCGATCAAGCATCTGCTCCGGCAGTACGCGAGCATTTGATTGGAATGTTTCATGTGCAAAATTTTTCTAACATCTGCCTCCGCGGAAGTTTTGGCGCATTCGGATTAAAGTACAACTCCAGCGAGATTGGCAGCGTCGTTCAAAACAATGCAGGCGCAACGGCTTTGCTGTTGACCGCGATGAAAACGATACCCAATTTCATCAATAGATTCTTCTAGCGGTCAACACGACGAAAAGCGCCCAACGAAGAGCGTTTGAGATGTGCGGTCGCCGCGCGATCTTTCGGCAACCACTGTGGCGGGTTGCCTTTGTTTGTTGTTCTCGACGCTGGCTCAAAATGTTCATGGAAGGATACCCATCTCTGCACATCGAGGCGCTGGGATGCTGCGACTCGGTGATTTGTTGGACTTGCTGCTGATGACGCGTTGGAGCACATCCGCCTCAATAAAACCGCCACGGGAACCCCCGAGAAACGTGTCATCGATTTTGACGCGCGACGCATCAGATACGCTTTGGCGCAATCGCCTATGGTTTTTCTCAATTCCCGCGGTCTCAATTGTGAGATGCGCAGCTCGCTTCGAGCTTGCTCGTCAGCGGCGTTGCTAAGATTCAGCTTTTGTCAGCGCGCGTCAGATAGATTGCGGCGATTTATTTCAGCAGCAATTTGGCAATTTCAAACAAAATGCCTGCGGTAACGGAAATTTGATCATGTCATTGGCTGAATTGGCGCAGACTATGACGTCTGAGAACATCGGTTTGATCATCATTGCAGCGCGAACATAAACCAATCATCCATCGATGGCGTTTCAGTTGTTGGAAACAGGCTTGTTGTGCGGATTTTGATCAACCCATGATAAGATTGAGCAGGGTGATTATTGGCCAATTGTTATTTAACTTATTGTTACTATATAGATTAATTCATTCTAATCGTGCCTAAAGCTAAACCTGTGCACAGGCATGAAGTAAAATGAGCATACAAAAGGAATCACATCATACCTTGAATGGCGATGAACTTTTTGGGTGCTGAGCAGGTCTAAATCTAACGAATTTTGAACCTATCGATTCTGTCTTGTTAACACGATTGAACTGTATTGCATGAATTACAAATTCGTCTTATTTCTAGTAACATTTTTGTTATCTTCGGCTAGTTTTGGGCAAGATGATGAAGTTTTTGGGCAAGATGATGAGGAACTGCTGCCGCCTGAAGTAGCTTTCGCTTTTAGCAGCGAACTGGTCGGGAACGAACTCGTCGCAACCTGGGACATTGTGGATGGCTACTACATGTATCAGGATAAGTTCTGGGTCAACTCATTGACGGAAGACGTTACAGTCGGTGACCTTGAAATTTCTCCTGGTAAAGAAAAGGACGATCCATTTTTCGGAAAAGTCGTAGTTTACACGGAAAAAGCTCAAGTTCGAGTCCCTCTGTTCGCAAAAAAAAACCAAGTGACTGGAGTGGAACTGGAAGTTTGGGGTCAAGGATGCAATGAGCCGATCGGTATTTGTTTCCCGCCTCAGAGCAATATTGTTTCATTGCCTATGGCGCTGATTCCAGCAGCAGAAGCTGCGCAGACGAGTGAGGTGCCCGTGAGTGACACGAATGCACTCAGCAGCCTGTTCAGCGAGATTCCAAGCGTGACTGCAGAAACTCTGCTTGACGTAGATGATGCATTCGTTCTGGATGTTTGGTCAGCGGACGGAGAACGCCTGAAAGCGCTGTTTGAAGTTCAGCCAGGGTATTACATCTACAAGGACAAGTTGAAATTTGAACCCTCAGACCAAGTCAGGCTAATGCCGGCCATACTGCCTGAAGGTGAAGTAATGGATGATCCTTACTTTGGTGTCACAGCTATATACCCTGGCAACTTTGAGTTCGAAATTCCACTAATTCGCGCCAGTCCAGAGTTTGGTGTACTTGAACTGACAGCGGAGTACCAAGGCTGTGCGAAGGATTTAATCTGTTATCCACCAGTGCAGAAGACATTCAAAATTCCACTTATGAGCTTGGTCAGCACTGCGCTTGCGGATTCAGGTGGAGTTGGTTTTGGTGGATCCGAATCCAGAGGAATTGGGGCGAAAGAACAATCGTTTTGGTGGCTGATCATTACTGCCTTTGGTACGGGATTTCTTTTGACATTTACTCCTTGCGTGTTGCCTTTGATTCCGATTCTCTCATCTATCATCGTTGGTGAAGGTGAGACCCAATCGAGAATGCGAACTGGCGCTCTCTCGGTCACTTACGTCCTAGGCACTTTGGTTGCCTATGCCATTGTTGGCGCCGTAGCCGGATCAACGGGTGAACAGCTGCAGGCGTACTTGCAAAACGCTTGGGCAATTGGTGCCATGACTGTAATATTTGTGCTCATGGCATTGTCACTTTTTGGTTTTTACGAAATTAGAATGCCATCTTCACTTGAAGCGTCACTTCAATCCGGCACGATGCGACTTGGTGGCGGCAAGTTTGGCGCGGTGTTCGCGCTTGGACTTCTATCCGCCTTGATTGTCAGCGCTTGCGTATCGCCTTTGCTTATTTCAATATTGGGTATAGCGGTAGCAAAAGCAGACCCAGTACTCGGCGCGGCAATGATGACATCCATGGCATTGGGAATGGGTGTGATTTTGATTGCGATTGGTTTTGGACTCGCCTTGGCTTTGCCTAGAGCTGGAACTTGGATGGACCGATTGAAACAGGGCTTTGGGGTAGTTCTTTTGGGTGTTGCAATTTACATTCTCGGTTCTATTCCAGAGATTCCGGTACTTATTCTGTGGGCGCTGTTGTTGATCATCGCTGGTGTATATCTGGGCGCGACGCAGGAATTGAAAGCGAATGCCAGTGGTTGGGCCTATTTTTGGAAAGGGTCTGGACTTGTCATGCTGATCTGGGGAATATTGGCTTTGATTGGTGGTGTGATGGGCAACCGAAACATATTACAGCCCTTATCATCGCTGTCAGGAATTGGATGATTCATACATCCGTTCTCAAAAATTCAGGCAATCGTTTAACTGTTCGGCCTTCGCTTGTTAAGATTAGCCTTCAATAAGATTTCAAGTCCAGAACTCGCTTCGTTTATCGGAGCAACTTTGATCTGTCTAAGTCATTAATCCCGACTAGGAAATATAAGTTGGTTGGTACCATGGCAATGAATCCTGAACGAAAAAGACGATTCCTGATTTCAGCTGCCGTACTATCGGTAATGTTGATTTCTTTCATTGCTGGCTGGACTTGGCGAATTCATATGGAGTCATCAAGACCCAGCATCAGCAATATCACCGAACTGCGCGCTTTTGAATCAAATTGGAAAACCCTGAATGGTGAGCCAATTTTGGTTGATGACATTCAAGGAAAACGAACGTTGATGAATTTCTGGGGAAGCTGGTGTCCGCCTTGTGTCAAGGAGATGCCCTTGCTAAGTGAATTTCATGTTAAATTCGCAGATCAAAATTTTCAGGTGATTGGGTTTGCCGTTGACACGGAACAGGCCGCGCAGCAGTTCTTGGATGAAAATTCCGTTGCATTTCCTTCTCTGATTGCGGACGCTACAACGATAACGGAAATTGGTCGGCTGCACGGAAATGTGAAAGGACTTCTTCCCTATTCAGTGTTATTCGATGAAAACGGGAATCTTGAGAAAACATATCTTGGTGAATTGACAAGAAAACAGTTACAACGCATTGTTCGGTAATCGTAATTGTCCAAGATTCTCATACCTGCTGATATGACAGAAATTACGGAAAAGAAGCAATACTATTATTGATTTCATATCTCTTCGCAAGTCAGCTTTTCAGAAAGTGAGGTCAAAAAATACAAGTTTTGTTTGCTGGACTCTATCCGAGAGGATAGTGTCACAAACAAGGTGTTGTGCTTGAGCACGGTACAATCCACATAGAGCAGTAGCGAACATACAGAATTGATCGCTGATTCATACGACCGTCAATTATGAATTGAACTTTCGCTGCTGTCGAAAGGTATTGTTGACATGACACTAAAAGTCTGTTCAGAGCCACGCGATTACGGCTGAGTTGCCCCTCAAATTTTGCGGTGAAATGAGCATTGAAAATCACTGTCTTTGGTGACAGTCGGCAATCTCCGATTCTTTCTTGAACTGTTCTGATTCGTTTTGCAACCTGAAAGTCGTACGTTGCCAAGGCAGTTGTTGGATTCATTCTGTATGCTTCAAACATGTCTTTGATAGAATTAAATTGACGAATGCAAATGTCCTTTCGAGTTTCGGTGACATCCGATGCAATCACCGTCGAGTCGATGTCAATTTGCGTGTAATAACCTGTCCATAAATTTCAGAGCAGCATTTATTGGAGGAAATGGTCAAATGACTAAGCTCAAATTATTTATCGCAGTATTGTTTGCAACATTTTGCATTGTCAGTACACCGACATCAGCACTGGCAGATGCATATCAAGTAAAAATCAACGATTCCCAATCGACTGGAAATTCAAGTTTCGATGCCCACAATCTGCTCGATGCTCTTTATGCAGACAACGCCTACGATGATTTGGTGAGAATAGCCCAATCATCTCCTGCCATTGAGCCCAAATGCGAGGGGTTACAGGATGGTGCGAAATGCTGGAAGGAGCTGGCGAACCAACCGGGTTGCTTTGTGTGGAGCGACTATTTAGTCGTGGCTGAAACTCTGACTTGGTCTGGTGAGTGCAATAATGGTTTTGCTAGCGGTGATGGAACGCTTGTTTGGACGACGAGCAAGGGATCTTTCCTCGTCGAGCGAGTGGGCACGATCACGAATGGCAAGAAAAATGGTTTGTGGACAACCCGTACTTCTGAAGGTAATGTGCACGAAGGTCCGTATGTAGAAGGGAAACGGCACGGTAACTGGATATTCAGTTATGGCCCCCGAATCGTGCATGAAGGTCCGTATGTAGAAGGGGAACGGCACGGTAACTGGAAAATCCGTTTAGCCGACGGTTCTGTGTCCGAGGGTCCGTATGTAGAAGGGAAACGGCAAGGTAGCTGGGTTTACCGCAATGCCGACGGTGACGTGTATGAAGGTCCGTATGTAGAAGGGGAACGACAGGGTCACTGGAAATTCCGTTTCCCCGACGGCGAGGTACATGAAGGTCCGTATATTGAAGGGCTGCGACACGGTAACTGGAAAATCCGTTTAGCCGACGGTGAGGTGCATGAAGGTCCATATGTTGAAGGGGTACGAAAGGGTCATTGGATAATCCGTCAAGCTGACGGTAGTGTGATAGAAGGTCCGTATGTTGAAGGGCTAAGACACGGTCACTGGATAGCTCGTTTTGCTGACGGTGAGGAGCATGAAGGTCCCTTTGTTAACGGAAATCGTCTTGGACAATGGACTTTCCGATATCCAGATGGTAGGGTAGAGATCAAGAATTATAACTAGTCCTAGGCTTTAGTGATCTACAAGTGCATTCTACGTAAGTGGTATGTCTCTACAGTGTGAACGTAATTGCTTGGTCATCGTCTCAGTGATCAAGCGATTTTTTTCGATGACCGTTGCACTGGTTTTCAGGTATGTTGTAAATCTAAATTCATAAGCTAACAATAGAATCAGTTGATTAGACTGAAGAAAGAGACGAGTTTCTTCGGCTAGTGCCCCATCTATTCAGCCCAACAAGCCTGCCAAGAAGATCTAAATCATTTCTTTGCTAGAATTATTTAAGCTTGCAAGTACCCCTCGCCGCTCAGTGATATCGGATGCTGTCGCCGTCAAGTTGCGCGAAATCAACTGCCCATAAATTGCAATTTAGAATTTATTGGAGAAAACAGCTGAATGTCTAAGCTGAAGGTCTTCATCGCAGCATTGTTTGCAACAGTTTGCATTGACAGCACACCTACGTCGGCACTGGCAGTTTCATATCAAGAAAAAATCAACGATTCCCAATCGACTGGAAATCCAAGTTTCGATGCCCACAATCTGCTCGATGCTCTTTATGCAGATAAGGCATACGATGATTTGGTGAGAATAGCTCAATCATCTCCTACTATAGAGCCCAAATGCGAGGGGTTACGGGATGGAGCGAAATGCTGGAAGGAGCTGGCGAACCTACCCGGTTGCTTTGTGTGGGAAGACAATTTAAACATGGCTCAATCTCTGACTTGGTCTGGCAAGTGCAATAATGGTGTAGGAGGCGGTCGTGGAACTCTGGTCTGGACGAGCAACGGAATTTCCCACCAGCAGGTAGGTACAATCACAAATGGTAAGCAAAATGGATTCTGGACAACTCGTGATCCTGATGGCGGTGAGGGTGATGGTCCGTTTGTTGACGGGGAGCAACACGGTTACTGGAAATACAGTTATTCCAACGGCGCAATGCGTGAAGGTCCGTTTGTTAGAGGGAAACCACATGGTCACTGGAAATTCCGCGATTTCGACGGTTTTGTTTATGAAGGTTCGTTTGTTGACGGGGAAGAACACGGCCGCTGGAAATTCCGCGATGTCGACGGTTCTGTGTCCGAAGGTTCGTATTCTAAAGGGAAACAGCGCGGTCCATGGACTGTTCGATATCCTGATGGTAGAGTAAAGACAAAGAATGATGATTAGTTATAGGCTTTGGCAACGCACGAATGCATTCTAAGTAAGTAGTATGTCTCTGCAGTCTGAACATAATTGCCTGGTCATTGTCTCAGAAATGCGAATTTTTTCGATTAGCATTGCTCTTGTTTCAGGTATGTTGTAAATCTTTATTCATAAGCAAAAAATAAAATCAATTGAGTAGACTAAAGAAATCAAGATGCATTTCCTCGACTAGTGCACCATTTATTCAATCTAGCGAGCCTGTCAGGAATAACTCAAACGTCATCACTGGCCTTCGAACGAATTGCTGAAGGTGCCGACTTTTTGTCGATAAAAGTCGGCAGGCAAATCAAGAATCAACGAGTTCAAAAGTGTACATGGTAGCCAGAAGCCACAAGCTTCGGTTCGTAGCGATACTTATTTCAAACTGACATCCTGGCATGGCGCTGCCAGAATCCGATAACGTAAAAGTTATTCTGTTGGCAAATTTGGCTGTAACGAGAATAGAATCATTGAATGTGATCAATCGCTTAATAACCTGTCATTTCGATATAGCCCCTTCCAACAAGTTTCTTGCTGTCTTCTTCACCTGTCACATTGATTGCACCTTCCCAATATGTCAGAGAGTCAATTCGCTCCTGATTATCAATGACTGCTTTAAGTGTCAATGACAGATTATGTTTCGGTATCTCCATTTTCCAATCCACTGGATACTCGCTTCCACTATTTTTACTTTTCCAAGTCCGTAATTTTGTCAATTTTACGTCCTGCATCGACAACCGTACCCAATCACCCTGTGGATTCACCAGCGTTCCCTCGTTGTAGAATTCAGTTGCGTCGCCCTTTTCTCTTCGTAACTCAAAGAACATGATGTCCCTTCCGTCCTCCAACTGAATCGAGAACCAGTTCCAGCCAACATGGCTCCCATCCAACACAGATGTGAACCACTCGTGGTCCATCCAGCTCGTACCTGAAACGCTAAATTCCTGGTTGCTTATCACAACATAACCCTCAGTGGCCATACGAGTCAGGGAATAATAATAAGAAGCATTGCCCTGTCCAGCACCCTTGCGACTGTAACCATTTTCACCGTGAAGAACTGCCGGTTTTAGGCTTCTCAAATCTAAAGATAGGGAAAAATTCTTCGCTCCTGCGAGAATACGAATGTCCAAGCAGCCATTACAGTTTCCAGGCTCTCCTTCCATTACCCAGTCATCCAGCCATACACGTAATGGATCTAACTGTGCTCCCGCCATGCCCAACGCTTCTCTGCTGAAGCTCTCTTCACTGTAGAAGTCGCCTTCTTTTGGATCCGTTAGCGCAATATGTGCCATATAAATCTGATTGGTTGACCAATCCGATGACAAGTCTGGTTTTTCCGCACTGACAGCACGCCGAAAAATTGTGAATTGGTAACCAAAGTGAGTTTTATCAGGCGTTAAGAGGTTTCCCGTAAAATACCACCACTCTGTCCGAAAGTCGGTATGCGGACCGTGATCAGAGGGAAACGAGATCTGGCTAGGTCTTGCAACTTTCGCAAATTTCAAATCAGAATCCTCTTCACTGACGATCTGAACGATAGATGCTGTTGTATTGCCAGATTTGTTCGTTACACCCTTAATCGAAGAAATAGTCCACCAGAATAAACATGCGACTGCTGCTCCTAAAACAATTGTCCAGTAAACATTCCGCTGCTTCCGCATCGTTTAATCCTGAGATTGAATAATATGGACAGGAGTTCTGTTGGCCAACCTCCACGCGGGCAGCAGGCCCGCCAAGAGAGCGGCGACAGTTGACAATAAAACTGCCTCGATCATAGTCATGGTGTCAATTTGCAGCTGCATCGTCCAACCAAATGAACGCTGGTTAATTACCCAAATCAATAGCCACGCTAAGACCAAGCCAATCGGCAATGCCAGCAAACCTGAGAAAAAACCGATCATTCCGGTTTCGTAACAAGTAGATTTCCAAATTTCCCGCGCAGAGAACCCCATCGCCAATTGAACAGCCAATTCTTTGGCACGCTCAATTTGCATGATTGACAATACGGAAATTACCGCGATCAGTGCCACGATTATCGCCAATCCTCGCAATACGCTCGTGATTGCAAATGTTTGATCGAACACTTCCAAAGAAGCATCATAAAGCTCGCGGTTTCTCCAAACTGTCACACCCGGTGCGGCGAGCAGCTGTTCTGCCTGATCGGAAATTTCCACGATGTCTGCTTGTTTTTTCACAAATACTGCCGCGGACGAGATTAACCGGTCTTCAAAATTTTGCATATATACATTTCGATGCATTGTTACAATTCCCTGGTCGGAACTGTAGTCATAATAGATGCCGGCGACAGGGAATTCGATGTCGCGTCCGTTGTGCTGAAATCTCAGAGTATCGCCCGCTTTAACATTTTGTTGCCAGGCATACGGTTCGCTTACAATTACGCTGCCTGAGCGAAATAGGGTCCACAACTCATCCGCTGTCGCATTTTTGAACTGATAGCCCTGAAACGCCCGTTCGCCATAATTTACCGCGAATACTCGTGATTTTCCGTCTGCGGAACGCAGCCACGACCAACGGGCCGTACCAACTGAGTCTACTCCGGGAATTTGACTCAGATTTTCGATATCCTCTAACTTCAACGCAGTGCCAAATCGTTGCGACGTTGTAATGTAAATGTCGCTTACCAGTCGGTCATCCAGCCATATTTGAACGGCGTTTCGAAAACTGCCAATCATCACACCAACACCAACCGTCGCTGAAATTGCCAAACAGAGCGTAGACACTGCGATTGACGCTCGTCCCGGCACTACAGAAAAAGAACGACAGACTAAAACACCTCGGACACCGTAATAATTTTTTGAAATGGTTCGCATTATGCGTCCGATACCCATGCTCAGCAATGGGACGAGAAACATGTAGGCAACGACAATTGAGAATATTCCTGCAAAACCAAATACAAGGTTGCGCGGATTCAAATTTAATATTGTGATGCCAATCACGAAACTCGCCATAAATCCGAATATTAACAATCTTTTTTTCAAAGGCGTTCGAACATCCGTGTAGGTTTGGCGAGCTGATAGCGAAGGCGCTACCTGTGATGCCTCGCGTAACGCTGGAATTGTGGCGACAATTGTTGCAATCAGTCCAAGCGATACAGCAGTCAGAACAGCTGTCGGCGACACGACAATTACGCGAGTGTGTATTGGAAAATACAAATTGTCAATGGAACGCTCCACGAGCACCAGCAATAACTTAGCTAACTGAACGCCAAATACGAAACCGATAATCGAGGCAATGATTCCGATCAGCGCCACTTCCGCTAAAACACAGCTGATAAATTCGCGCCGTGTAACACCAAGGGCTCTCAAAATCCCGATCATACGACGGCGTCGCATGACCAAAAATGTCATTGTGTTGAACACCAAGAACACCGCTACCAGCAAGCCGAGTAATCCAAGTGCAGTTAGATTTGTCTGGAAAGACTCCGTTAGAGACAATCTCGATTTCTGCGTATTTGAATCACTTTCCAACCACGTGGAGTCAGGCAGGTTGAGCTCAAGCGAGCCAGCTTTATCGTCGCTGGGCAAATCAATGCGTATTGCTGACAGCTGTCCTTTCATGCCGAGCAGAGTCTGAGCGGTTGCGATATCCGTCAACAACATTGACTTGAATGTTTGGTTCTGAACTGGTGTGTCGGTTTCCAATAATCCTACGACTCTTAAGTCGAAACGACCAGCCCATGAATCGATAGATACGGAATCACCCACATTTTTGCCAATCATGTCTAGAGTTTCCTGAGTCGCAATCACACTGTATGGCTGTGCAATTAATTCTCCGATTTGACTGGTTCTGAAAGTTCCATCTGATGAATATCTTCCAAACTGCGTTACTACGTCGGTACCAAAAATCTTTGCTTGTAAATCCGACTTGTCAGAAATAATGACTCGGCCTTCTACGACTGGAAACACGTTACGGCCCAGTTTTTTCCTTAAACTGACATATAAGTCGTCCGTAACATCTCCTGCGACTCGATGAGTGGTTTCTCCCAAAATATCGGAACTTGCAGCAAGAAAACTGGTTCGAGCGCTGTGGTTTGCAACATCTACCGCAACCACAGTAGCGACTGCTAATGCTACTCCTGTCACTGACAATAGGAAGAGAAGGGGATTTCGAAGTGTTTCCCACATCCACCCAAGCAGTAAAAATCTCATGAATGCGCTCCGTCTATTTCCAAAGTTCCTCCACGCAATCGCCATCTGAAATCAGCGTGACTCGCAATATCTTGGCTGTGTGTAACCAAGATTACCGTACTTTGTTCTTTGACTTCGGAAAGCACATGCAGAACCTGTTTCGCTGTGTCCTCGTCAAGGTTGCCAGTCGGCTCATCAGCCAATATCACTTTTGGTTTATGTACAACAGCACGTGCAACAGCGATGCGCTGCTGCTCGCCTCCAGACAGTGAATCCGGATAACTTTTCAATCGCTTCTCCATCCCGATTTTGCTCAGAATTTCGCGCACATTCTCTCGACGATTGCGCATGTTGTTCAGTTCAAGGGGCAGCATTACATTTTCTTCGACGGTCAGCGACGGAATTAAATTAAAAAACTGAAATATGATTCCTACATTGCGGCGACGAAACAAAGTTCGTTCGTGTTCATTGACTTCATTGATTACACAACCTGCAACGTTAACCGTTCCACTATCCGGTAAATCTATGCCGGAAATAAGGTTCAGCAATGTTGACTTTCCAGAACCGCTTCGTCCGATAACTGCATGAATGGCCCCAGCTTGAAACTCCGCGCGCAATCTTGATAGAACCTTGCGCTCATGTGTTCCTTCAATGTAGGACTTGCTCAATTCTAAAATTGAAACTGAAGATTCAATTTCTGACACTTGTAAATTCAGGGTTTTTAATGGGATTATTGCTATTTTTTTTCGATGTCTTTCACGCCCTATTTCTGTAACGACCTATTGCTTTCTGATTGTACGGAATGAGAGGGCGGTGTCCATCGCGATTGACTTTCAAATGCAACAAAAGTTTTTCAATGTTGTTTCTACAAAATACAATAATTACAGAGTAAAAGGAAATTTCCGTTAATGAGATCAAATTCACCGGCACCGACCTATTTTGGTTTAGTAGTCATCTGTTTTTCAACGAGGAATACTTGCTCGAATTCGATCTATTTTATAAATGGATTTCTCAATCGCTGGTAAACGATATTCCGTCAAGGAGGCATGCTCATGAAAACAACCGCTGCATCCACGAAGAACAGCAGAATTTGGCATTATGTCCCAGACTTGCCAATTCGGATAACACCTTTTTTTGATTGGCCTCCTGATGCTTCTGCAATTTGGCGCTGGCTGTCTGAGACCTGGCTGCGAGTCGCTATTTACCCGATGTTCGTAGTTTTGGCGCTTGTTGTCTATTACACATTTCAGCCAACAGAAGAGAGCATGCGGGAGTTTGCCTTTGGGTGGACTGCCCAAATTTGGCTTCGAAACCTTATCCTAATGTTTCTAGTTGCTGGCAGTCTGCATCTTTATTTTTACATTTTCAAAAAGCAGGGAAAAGAGCTCAAGTACGAGACGAGAGATCAGGACCGTAACAGTAAAACTCACGATTTTGGCAATCAGGTGCTAGACAACATGTTTTGGACCCTGGTGAGTGGAGTTGCGATCTGGTCAATGTTCGAGATCGTGTATTTTTGGGCCAGCTCAAACGGATATGTGCCAAGACTTGTTTTCGCAGACAACCCAATCTGGTTTGCTGCCATGTTCATATTGATTCCAATATGGTCTTCACTGCACTTTTATTGGGTTCATCGTCTATTGCACTGGCCGCCGTTGTTTAAAGTGGCACATGCATTGCATCACCGCAATGTCAATATCGGTCCGTGGTCCGGAATTTCCATGCACCCGATTGAGCATTGTCTTTATTTCTCGTCTTATCTGATTCATTTTGTCGTGGCGTCGCATCCGCTGCATTTTTTATTTCATGCTTATTATCAAGGTCTTGGTCCTGCGGTGTCTCACTGCGGATTTGAAAGCCTGAAAGTGGGAGGCAAAAAGCGTATTGAACTTGGTGTCTTCTACCATCAATTGCACCACAAGCATTACAAATGCAACTACGGAACGGTAGAAATGCCTTGGGACCGGTGGTTCGGCTCTTATCATGACGGCACCGACGAAGCAACTATGCGAATTCGTAAACGCAAGTGGTAGCATTCTTCGGATTTCCCGCAAGCATAAGAAGGTCAGGCTCGATTGCGCCAATGAAATGAAGTTCTCTGCGGCAAATCGGAAACGAGTCAAGAATCAATCACTAGAAACAGTACAAATCGCAGAGAGGTGAATTCTGCATCAGTTAGTCGTTGGTGTAATTTACGACTTTCTTGTCACTGAATCTCTCGATGGTTCTTACGATTTGGCAAGGTGATAATGTAGGGTGCTGCGCCAGTGGTGGATGCTGCGGCTGAAATGCAATAACCAGTTTCCGAAGGCTGGATTTGTTTAAACTGGCTTGCCATTAGACGATAATCCAACTGTACATCGGCCTTTTGGTTGGGGTCGACCATCCCTTATCCCTGTGCAACGTGGATCACCCAGCCCTAGCTATGACTGCCAGTCTGATAGGAATTCGCTTAGCCGTCCATTTGCCGGCGCGATGATGGTTGTCACCCACTCCAGTGGGTCAGTCGATGGAATTGAATTTGGTGACAAAAGGTTTGACATTGCTGATCGTCGCTTCAGGTTAAAATATCGGGCTTTACGTTGGCACGGTGAATCTTTTGGGCAAGCGTTGTGAACAGGCAGTATCGTTTGCCCTAGGTGATTTGCGTCAAGTCGCGCAGCAATTCCTTGTGAAAAGCCTCAACCGGGTCTTCAAGCGGCCGGTCAGTGTCAATCAATTCGATCACACAATTTAACTGATTTCAGACTTGAAAAAAATACGAAGCACGTCACATTGTGACATGACTCATGCCCAATTTCAGCAAATTCTGCCAAGCAACGAAAAAAGATTCATCAAATGATTCTATCTCCGAATTCAGGAGCCACGCCTAAAGCAGACGCGGTGAATTGACCAAGTTATAATCTTGAGTTTACACAATTGGCCTGCTAGGGAACTATGTCTCAAATTCTTGTCATTCATGGTCCAAATCTGAATCTATTGGGTACCCGAGAACCTGAATATTACGGTAATGTATCGTTAGCGCAAATCAATGAGCGATTGATACAGAAAGCTAGTCAATTCGGCTGCGAATTAATCGCGAGACAAAGTAATGCTGAACATGATCTAGTCGAATTTGTACAAAATGCCATCGATGAAAGTGTTGAATTTATCGTAATTAACCCAGCCGCTTTTACTCATACCAGTGTGGCAATCCGAGATGCTTTGGCCGCAAGTCGTATACCATTTATCGAAGTTCACCTTTCAAATATCTATCGACGCGAGGAATTTCGACATCATTCCTTTTTTTCAGACATAGCACAAGGTGTGATCAGTGGCCTCGGTGCCATCGGGTATGAATTGGCATTGAGTGCCGCAATTCAACATTTAGAAAGCACTTCTTCAACGAGCTGAGCAATGGATCTAAGAAAAATTCGAAAACTTATCGAGATTTTTAATGCCTCAAAATTAGGTGAAATGGAAATTCGTGCAGGAGACGAATCCATACGATTGACTCGGGCTACTGCAATCAGTTCGCCTCAGCCAACCGCTCCCCTTCCAGAAGTGGAGGGAGAGCCGATCTCCTCCTCCAATGACGTCCAAGGTGAAGTTGCAGTTCCAATTCTGTCGCCAATGGTGGGCACGTTTTATGCTGCAACGTCTCCGCAGGACAGCCCGCTGGTAGAGGTCGGTGACAAAGTAGCAGCAGGACAAGCGATTTGTTTTATCGAAGCGATGAAAATTTTCAATCAAATTGAATCTGAACTCAGCGGTACGGTCATCAGCGTACTGAAAGATGATGGGGACCCGGTTGAATACGGAGAGGTTCTCTTTCTTGTAAAAGAATGATTGACAAGATTGTCATAGCCAATCGAGGTGAAATCGCACTGCGCATCCTGCGCGCTTGCAGGGATTTGGGCATTGCCACGGTTGCTCTTCATTCCGAAATTGACCGAGAAGCGAAATATGTAAAGCTTGCTGATGAATCGGTTTGCATCGGACCAGCCCCGTCACATCAGAGTTATCTCAATATTCCCGCTGTGATTGCTGCAGCGGAAGTCACCAACGCCAACGCAATTCATCCAGGGTATGGCTTCCTATCGGAAAACGCAGATTTTGCTGAACAGGTAGAGAAAAGCAATTTCATTTTTATCGGGCCCTCCCCGCAAGCCATTCGTCGGATGGGAGACAAAATTGAGGCGATCAAATCGATGAGCTGCGGTGGAATCCCCAGTGTGCCCGGTTCCAACGGCGCCCTTGATGAAAATTTAGAGAAAATTAAAGAGCAGGCACGTCGCATTGGTTATCCCGTATTGATTAAAGCGGCAGCCGGCGGTGGCGGCAAAGGCCTGCGTCTGGCTGAAGATGAATCGGAACTTGACAACGCAATTCGAACTTCCAAAAGCGAGTCCAAACTGAGTTTTGGAAATTCAGCGTTGTATATGGAAAAATTTCTGAACAATCCTCGTCATATTGAAATTCAGGTGCTGGCCGACAAATATGGCAATGCAATTCATCTGGGTGATCGAGATTGCTCGATTCAAAGGCTTAGACAAAAATTGATCGAAGAAGCGCCTTCGCTTGGCATTAGTGATGAGCAACGGCAGACACTCGGTCAAAAGTGTACTAAAGCCTGTCAGAATTTAGGTTATTTTGGCGCGGGAACCTTCGAGTTTTTGTATGACGGCAAGGAGTTTTATTTCATTGAGATGAATACTCGCGTGCAGGTTGAGCATCCAGTGACTGAGGCAATCACCGGAATCGACATTGTCAAGGAACAAATTCGTATTGCAGCCGGCGAAGCGTTATCCAAACGACAGGATGAAATTGAATTCAGAGGACACGCTATCGAATGCCGAATCAATGCGGAACACCCTGAAACGTTCAAACCATCTCCAGGTACTGTACATCGATATCATCCTCCGGGTGGGCCCGGGGTTCGAGTCGATACCCATATTTATGCCGGTTACGAGATGCCTTTGTATTACGATTCATTGGTTGCAAAGTTAATTACTCACGGCAGTGACAGAAATGAAGCATTGGCAAGAATGCGAGGGGCATTGGAAGAGATGGTTATTGATGGGATTGAAACAACAATTCCAATTCACCATCGAGTCTTGTCGAAAAAGAAGTTCCTAAGGGGTGCGATTGATATCAATTATCTTGAGCGAATGCTTGCACGTTAGACTGAATCGATGCAAAGTTCAAATTTCACTCACGTCGTTGTAGATTGCACTTTTGCATTGGCAGAACCGGTCTCCGAATTAGTTGAAAATTTCGGAGCCGATTCAACTTCGCTGTCGTTTCCCGATCAGGGACGTTGCCAGGTCGCTGCGATTTTCAATAAGGAAATAGCCGATAGATCTGAGCTGCATCGAGCTTTGCATACTATGCGAGGTGACGACGAGACTTTCTGCGTCAAACAGGAGACACTGCCTGACCGAGATTGGGCTCTCGAGTCTCAGCTCGGCTTTAAACCTCTGCGGATTGGCAAAAAGCTCTGGATCAGAGCTCCTTGGCACAACATTCAGGTCGAACCGGCGAAAAGTGTCGTAATCACACCTGGCATGTCTTTTGGGACTGGCCATCATCCCACAACTCAAATGTGTCTGGAATTTCTTTGTGATTTGGATCTTGAAAACAAAACGATCATTGATTATGGATGTGGCAGCGGGATTTTGGCGGTTTCTGCTTTGGCACTCGGAGCACAAAAGGCTTGGGGTATCGATATTGACCCCGAAGCAGTATCTGAAAGTGAAGCAAACGCCAAGCGAAATGGCGTATCAGATCGCTATCATGCATGTTTATCTGCCGAAGCAATCTCTGCTCATAGCGTGGATGTTATCGTTGCCAATCTATACTCAAAAGCATTGATCGAATCGGCGGCTCATTTGCTACGGCTCGCTCGAGCTGGAGGATGGATTGCAATTTCTGGAATTTTAGCGGATCAAATCGACGTGACTATGCAGGCATTCGGCTCAATCGTGAACCATTCGGTTCGACAAAGAGGAGAATGGGCGGCGGTCGTCATGCGACTTTCGCGATAAGTGCGAAATTGCGGTTGTCTACAACAACGCAGTTCATATACTGCGATTGTGTTCGATATAATTTTTATTTACAACGCTTTACTCTAACAGTTTGATATTGACTGATTCCAATGGATTATGATGAGATTTTTGCCGAGCGCGTAGATCGTCTGAAAAAGGCAGGGAATTATCGAGAATTTACCGACCTGGAACGGCATTCCGGTGAATATCCGCGCGCAACGAATCACTCCTTGGGGCGGGAGATCACGATTTGGTGCAATAACGATTATCTCGGGATGGGACAGCATCCGGATATCGCTGATGCCATCTGTCGGACAGTGAGAGAAATCGGAGCTGGAGCCGGTGGCACTAGAAATATTGCCGGTACAAGCCATCCACTGGTTGAACTGGAAGCAGAGCTTGCGAGTTTACACAATAAAGAATCAGCCTTGGTTTTTACTTCGGGATATGTCACCAATTCGACAGTTCTCAGCACGCTCGGTCGGCTTCCCGACATGGTGCTGTTTTCTGATTCACTCAATCACGCGTCAATGATAGAAGGTGTGCGATTCGGCAAGTGTGAGCGGCACATTTTTCGACACAATGATGTAGAGCATTTGGAAGAACTGCTTCAAAGTGTCGATGTCAAACGTCCCAAATTAATTGCATTTGAATCGGTGTACTCCATGGACGGAGATATTGGTCCGATCAAGGAATTCTGCGATCTCGCAGAAAAATACAACGCACTCACATATTTGGATGAAGTCCATGCGGTAGGACTGTACGGTGAGCACGGTGGCGGTGTTGCTGAGCGAGAAGGTCAAAGTGACCGAGTTGACGTGATACAAGGCACTCTAGGTAAAGCGTTTGGTCTAATCGGCGGCTATATCGCAGCAAACGCGCTGCTCGTGGATTACATTCGTTGTTATGGAAGTGGATTTATTTTTACTACAGCCATGCCACCGTCTACCGCTGCTGGCGCTGTAGCCAGCGTACGTCGAGTCAAAAAAGATGTCCAGCGAAGAATTACTCTTCACTTCAATGTAAATCTACTCAAGTCTAAAATCAGAGCAGCTGGTCTGCCGTTGATGGAAACTCCAACTCACATCATTCCAATAAAAGTATCTGACCCTAACCTTTGTAGAAGAGCGAGCAATCTACTTATGGAAAAATACGGAATTTTTGTGCAGCATATCAATTATCCAACGGTCCCATTTGGAACTGAGCGATTGAGGATCACTCCCACTCCGCTACATACTGAGGAAATGATTGAACAACTCGTTGAAGCGTTAATTGATGTCTTTGATGAACTTGGCCTAAGAAATTAAGCACGCTTGGATTTCGCAATTACCTGCTTGGTTTGCTGCTACAGCGAAAGGAGCGCTCCCGAATTCGTCAGTGCCAAAAGCACGTTTGAGCGCTACCTGAGTCATCGGTGTTGACGCAGGCTACGTCCCGAATCACCTCAGCTGAAACGGGCAGCGATGGTTCCGTCTGTCAAACGGACATCACAGCAAATTTAAACAAATCGCTTGCGGGTGGACAGAGTCAGTGTTTATTGGGCACGATTCGCCGCATAAATTATGAAAACCTCCCAGTAAATTACATTGAAAGTCGTCTATATCATTAACATGCGCCCAATTCTACCTATGGTGTCGCTATAACCGTAACCGTAGAGTAGCCCACCCTTGGAAGGAAACGTGGATTGATCACTAACTTTGACAGTTTGAACCTTATCGTAATCAGTTTTAAAATCATCATTTGAACCGTCTAAAAACAGACTTGATACGTTAACTTTTAAGATATCCCAATGGCGTTGTTTCTCTTTAATTAAGTCATCTATTTTACGTACCAGAATTTTCTGCGTTTCAATGTTAGATTTACTGAATTGAGGATAGATTTCATTAATTTCCAGGTCGATTTTTTCGCAATGAGCGATGCTGTGATTAACTGTTGCCAATATAGAGCGCCAATCAGAAGAAAACACTTGAAATGTGTCTTCTTTGGTGAATTGATGTTTGATAGGAATGAAGTGTTCGTTAATTTGAATGAACTCTTCATGTTCAGCAATTACTCTGTTTAGTTCGCACTGGAATTCTTCTAGTTCGCGTTCAACAATTTCAAAGATTTGTAGTGCGATATCTCGAAGTCGTTTTACTTGCACAAGATCATTGACGTTCGATTCTAAATTGTCTATTACGTTTGATAAATCTGATAGTTCATTCTCCCACTTAATTGTTTTTGATTCGCTGTCGTTCATACCAGTCCTTTTGAATGGATACAGTTAATAAATTTTCTAATTTCTCGATTCGATCAATAAAGCATTCACAGGCTGAAGCATTCGGAGCTGGTCTTCTGACTTAAACGAGTTGATGCTAAATAATAGTTGAGCAATGAGACTTTCATAAGAATTAGACGTACTGTATTTCTGTTTTGTTTCATTGATTTAGGAGCGAGGCCTACTTCTCGCTCGAGAGTTCCACTCCTAGCCGACAGACAGAGAGTATTTTTGTCACATAACTTGATGTTGGTTTCGACTCTAACTGGCAAAAAAATTCTTGTGCTCGATTTCCAGATATGATTTTCGAGGGAAAATAGACGACTTCGGCCAATCAACTGTGAATGCACTTGTGAACTTTACGTGGATGTGCTGAAAAATAACTCAAATGCTTCTGTGCTTGTTTCCGCATAAACAGTCACAAAGGACATAGGAAAATTACATAGAACGACTACCCTAAGATTAAAGAAATGACTATATCTAAATCAAGGGAGAGACTGTAATAGGTATAAAACTCACTATAAATTTCAACATACTGATGTAGACCACATCATTTATCAAGGCAAAATCGGTTCAGTTTATATAGATGAACCTTCGGTCGCCCGGTGGAAATTTTGATTCTGTAAGTGGCCATTGAGGAATGGAATGCTGAACAGCGCAGTAAAAAAAGAAGGGAGATGAATCAAAATCACCCATCGACATGAAGACAAATTTTACAGTCGTGAGCGATCATAAAATTCTGAACTGGGTGTTTTTGAATTCAGTGACTGTGAAAGGAAGAAACATTCAACGGTTTCATCCCAGTTTGAAACGTCGCATGTCGATTTTGCTTAACCTCGAATAAAAGACTAAGCGGTTGCGAAGTGATTCCGCAACCGCTAGTGCTTTCTAAAATAGAGTGGAAACTAGCAAATACTTCGATTCGCTGTTTTATGCAGCTCGATCAATATCGCTCGATATACCCAAAGCGTCCGCGACACCTTGGCCATATTCGGGATGCACATGTCTGAAATGGCTGATCTGTCGCTCCACGACTTCTACTGGAACACCCTGCATAGCATCGGCAATATTGGAATACAATCGCTGCCTTTGGGCACAGTCAAACAATTCAAAAAGAGCACGAGGCTGTGAATAGTCATCATTACCTTCGCGGTGATTGTAGCGGTCGGCATCACCTGAAATTTTCAACGGCGGTTCACCGTAGTCCGCGTTCTCGATGGGGCCACCCACAGAATTCGGCTCATAGTAAGCATCTGGGCTGCCAGTGTCGTTGCCAAAAAATCTCATTGACCCATCCTTGTGATAGTGGTGCACCGGGCATCGAGGAGCATTGACGGGGAGAGCCTCGTAGTGAGTTCCAAGCCGATAACGATGTGCATCGGCATAAGAGAAAATTCTCGATTGCAATACTTTATCGGGACTGTATCCGATACCGGGAACAACGTTTGAAGGACTGAAAGCAGCCTGCTCAATTTCTGCGAAATAATTGTCGGGATTACGATTCAGTTCGACGACTCCGACTTCAATTAGCGGATAATCCTTATGTGACCACACTTTGGTCAGATCAAATGGATTAAATGGCATAGTCTCCGCTTCTTTTTCAGGCATCACCTGAACATACATGGTCCAGCGGGGAAACTCGCCTCGCTCGATTGTGCCAAACAACTCTTCCTGATACGACTCTCGGGAAGTACCGATGATTTCTGCGGCTTCTGAGTTCGTGTAATAACGGTGACCTTGCTGGGTTTTGAAATGAAATTTCACCCAAAATCTCTCGCCATCATTGTTCCAGAAACTGAAAGTGTGCGAACCGTATCCATTCATATACATCGGTGCGACGGGAAGACCGCGGTCAGACATGAGAATCGTTAACTGATGAAGGGATTCCGGGGACAAAGACCAAAAATCCCACATCGCCGTAGGTGAACGAAGATTGGTTTTTGGGTGTCGTTTCTGAGTTCGAATGAAATCCGGGAATTTCAATGGGTCTCTGATAAAGAAGACCGGTGTATTGTTGCCAACGAGATCCCAGTTGCCTTCTTCGGTGTAAAATTTCACCGCAAAACCTCGGACATCCCTTTCCGCGTCAGCAGCACCGAGTTCACCAGCCACCGTCGAGAATCGAATAAGCAAAGGCGTTTCCTTGCCTACATCCGAAAAAATTGCAGCCCGTGAATATTTAGAAAGGTCATTGGTAATTTTCAGCTGCCCATAGGCACCCCATCCTTTTGCGTGAACGACGCGTTCTGGAATTCGTTCGCGGTTCTGGTGAGCCAGTTTCTCAATTAACTGATAATCCTGGAGCAAAACGGGACCCTGGGGACCTGCCGTAATGCTGTCCTGATTGTTAGCAACCGGGGCACCGGCAGTGGTTGTCAAATTCTTCATTGTGTTTCTCCAATGTGATTTTTGTTGAAGTTAACAATAGAATAATGACCATTTACAAATATGTAAAATAGATTATATTAATCGTATTAATAGAAATTGCCAATTACTTGAATTTTGAACATTCGTGATTTGAAATACATTGTCGCTGTCGCCGAATTGAAGCATTTCGGGCAGGCAGCTCAAGCGTGTTTCGTCAGTCAGCCCACACTCAGCGGCCAGGTCCGAAAACTCGAAGAACGACTCAATATCAAGCTATTCGAACGTACGAAGCGTTCAGTTCGAATTACTCCGGAGGGAGAACAAATCATATCGCACGCGAAAGAGATTCTCAGGCATGTCAAAAATTTGGAACAATCAGCACAGACATTAAACGATCCTTATTCTGGTGAAGTTAGAATCGGGATGATTCCTACAATCGGCCCCTATCTTACTCCTATTCTTCTGCCAGCGATGGCCCGTTTACTTCCACAGCTACAGCACGAACTCCAGGAAAATTTAACCGAAGTTCTAGAGTTGCAGCTGATCGAGGGCGGAATCGATGCCGCGTTTATTGCCACTCCAGTCCAGGATTCAAGACTCACACAAATTCCTCTGTATGATGAGCCGTTCTGGGCGGCGCTTCCGAACCGTCATCCACTTGCTGAAGAGGAGACGATCGACATACAAGATTTTGGAACAGAAGAGATCATGTTGCTTGAAGACGGACATTGTTTTCGTGATCAAGTTCTTTCATTTTGTGAGATAGTACTGAAAAATGAGCTAAGCGTAAAAACGCAGAAGACAAGCCTCACCACAATCCTGGCACTAGTCGGTGCTGGTGCTGGGGTGACTTTGGTTCCGGCAATGAGTCAATCCGGCTCGTGGATAACGGACGCCGGTATCGCACTGAGACGCGAGAAGACAGGAACAGCCAAACGATCAGTCATTTTGGCGTTTCGCAAATCGTATCCACGGCGACTTCTTGTGGAGAAACTGGCAGACATTGTCTGCGCAGTGGTACCGGACACCGTCTATCCTGTGCGACGATAGATTCGATCCCCAAAGCTTGTAAACTTGCCAGTTATCTGACGATATTCAAACTTTATAAATTCGGCAATCAGCTGAAAATATTCGATGATGTTGCAACGATAGATACTTCGAAATAAACAGTCAAATTCAAAGTCATGTTCGCTACTTTAGCTGCTCTAATCCAGTCAGATTAGTCCACTGGATGTAACGGAAGCCAATGAGAAAACTAGGTGCGGATAAGTGAATAGATTGTCGCAAAAGGCGTTCTATGAGAGAAGGCAACATTATTGACATAAGAACAACAATAATGACTTGCGGCAGATACAAAAAAGATCAACCAGCAAAGTCAACATTGAAACGATTGACATTTAGGGACGATTCATAAACGATTTCGAAATTCTGTAAATTCAATCCAATCTGTTTCGTAGTTTCTTAAGCTCGTCGGGAGATAAATCAGTCAAATCAGAAATCGCGTCAATTTCGAAACCTTTGGCTAACATCCTCTTGGCAATTTGCTTGCGATGATTCTCATCTTCTTGTTGAATCCCTTCTTGAACCCCTTGCTGAATTTCTTTTTTGATAAGCTTGGTCTTCTTTTCGTTTCAACAGTAGTCTATATCCATATTTATTGCATTTTCTTGGCTCAGACTCAAAAATTTTATACCTTCAATTCTCTTGAATAAATCGCTTGCTGATCTTAGATTTTCCTCGAATTGTTAAGGTTGCTCTGTCACTCAAGCGTCTCTACATCGTCGAGTCAGTACGAAACATCGGTCAATCAACATCTTACTCACCGGTGAGAAATCGATCCCAGAATTCTTGAATTCACAAGAATAGCAAATCAAGGTTTGAGCCACCGAAAATCACTTTGATGTTTCAATCAACTGCAGTTCAGTTTCAGCAGTTGGCTTGCTCGGCAGCTCTTGGTGCACCGCATGCGGCAGCCACACATCACCGAGATTGAAACTGACCGCTTCAAATGGCGGCAACGAAACTGTCGCATCATCAAACAGCTGGCCTATCAGCACCCATTCAGTACCGTGCAACTCAAATGCTTCCAGCGATTGAACATTCGGGTCTAATAACCATAGGCAGCCAACACCCTCGCGGGCGTAAATCCCCCGCTTACGACCAAGATCAAGCTTTCGGCTCGAAGGGGAAAGCACCTCGCACACCCAGTCAGGAACCAACGTGCAGTAGGCTCCGGCCGGAAACACAGGTATTCGCTCACGTCGCCATCCTGCGATGTCAGGCACCAAAATGTTCTCGCCCAGATGGAGTTCTGGTTCATTAATAATCCACCAGCCTCCAGATCCGCCGTAGCCGAAGTCAAAAGACGAGTTAAGAAAACCCCCAAGCCTAGAACTAGCTATAGCATGACCAAGGGCGGGTCTCGGGTGAGTGTATAGCTTGCCACTTACAATCTCTGCAACCATGTGCGGTGGTGCATCCAGCACGTCCTGATAGGTCGCCCGAAGTGAGGCTATATCGGCTTTGATTGAATGTGATTTCTTCATCGTGTCTTATAAATTTAATAGTTGTTCTAGTTCAATTCTAATCCATAGTTGCATGATGGATCAAACGGTGCTGTCGTTCATCGTCACCTTGCGTCCGGTTTCGTAATCTGCAGTTCGAATACGTAGTTTTATCGAGGCGCCTTGACTGTTGTGAAAAGCGGTTTGCAGATTAGCTTGCGATCAAATGCGAAGAGACAAATCAAATTAAACACCAGGGTCTATTACAAAAATTCGTTAGGTTTCAAGCGAGTAAGGTCGCAATTGGTGCGAATGACATGTGAAATTCCAATTGAAATTAATGTGATCGACCCTTCTGAGCCACTTTGCTATCAGAATTTCGCAGAGAAAGTTCAACAACTTCAGCCGTTTGCCGGAGCGTTTCCAATTCACCGACACCACCAGGTCGGGTTTGCTCTCGCTCCAATTGGAGGTGAATTTAAGGTCAGTATCATTCGATAAAGTTCGCCAGTCGAATGCTTTGAATTCCGCTTCGGTCAAGGCCAGACGAAACAGATCAATACAGTATCTCGTGTGCTCGAAGATGGCTCGAAAGAATTTATCGTGGGGAATCGTTGAAGTCGAATTTTCCGTCGGCCCGGTGGAGAGTTTGTCCGATTTACTGCTTCTGTTGTCTTTAGTCATACCGTGAACACTGTTTTTACTTTGGCATATTGCATACAGCTGACGTGGGTTTTGAAACTGCATATAATCGCAGCGGGTAGATTGGGGGAGACTGCCGTGTAATATCAGACGTCCCATGAACTTTGCAATTTGCGCCTGAGGATGGCCCTAGATTGCCAACATCGCGACTTCGAAAATCCTAGACGATCAAATTCAGAAAATTCTGACCAAATTTATACAACCGACCGCAATGCAATCGCAAATTTCGGATTGAATGAATGATCATCGGGGATTAACGCCATGGTTTCGAGACTAGAAATTGCAAGGAATCGAATCATGCGAACCATTGCCATAAATCGATAGATTCATCGTGGATCATCTGTACTGAATCACCAACAACAGCATAATTTCTTAATCAATTCAATGGATTTTTGCATTCAACTGTCGGCTGATTATCCCGACAAGTCGTACGGTGGAGATCGAGTATACAGCGACATGCTGGAGCAGGCACGACTCGCGGACCGTGTGGGATTTGAGTCGGTTTCTTTAACCGAACATCACTTAATCAATGTATTGATGAATCCAGCCCCGCTTCAATTCGCTGTGAGAATTGCCGCCGAAACCACGAATCTGAAGATCATCACGTCGGTTGTGGTTCTCCCTCTTCACGACATGCGAGTGTTTGCAGGTGAAATTGTCGTCGCAGATATATTGACAGATCAGAGGCTTTTATTGGGTGTCGGGCGCGGAGCCTACAAGTTCGAAATGGAACGCTTAGGAGTGCCGATTATTGAAACACAGGCAAGGTTTGATGAAGCAGTTGCGGTACTACAGGCTCTGTTGACTCAGGAGGAAGTGTCGTGGGACGGCCATTATTATCAATTTGAACCACTGACAATTATGCCGAGGCCGGTTCGGCCCGGTGGTCCACCCATGATGGTGGCAGTTTTAGATCCAGCCAAAGTGTACAGTTATGCCAAACAGGGCATGCACATTCAAACGACACCTTTAGCGGGCAACAAAAAGTTGTTGCAAAATCAGGTGAATCAATTCCGCAGAGCGCAAACCGAGAGGTACGAGGATGGCGAGGAAATCTCGCTGACGTTGTCTCGAATTGCATTCGTTTCCAGTTCGCGTCCTACGCATCAACGCAAGCTGCTGGAAACCGCACACGCATATTACAAACGATTTGACAATGTTTTCACCGGACCTGGAATAGTGGATGCAGGTATGATTCGCCCTCTGCCAAGAACTCAATCAATAGATGAACTTGCCGAAAACGTTCTAATTTGTTCGTCTTCTGAGATGGTTGACAAGCTCGCTCTTTATTCTGAGCTGGGTGTTGATCGAATGGTTTTCAATATCAATTTTGGTGTAAGTCAAACCGAAACTTTGGAGTGCATTCAGCGAATGTCAGAAGAGGTACTGCCACATTTTATGTAACGCATTTTCGCGATGTTCCTCGACGCTGAAATTCCAATTGCGAGATTTATTTCATAATTATAGAAATTTGGATTCTGGCAAAGTTACTATAGCGAATTGATGATTTCCAATGTCAGAGGACACGGTTTAAACTTAGATTTTGCATTGTCTTCGGGATAAATTAAATCTAAAGCACGAAGCCAACTCTTGAAACTAGCTTCATGGTCTGCAAAAAAGTCCGGAAATTCTTCTTGCACAAGATCGAAGCTGTCTTCAGTAATAAAGACTTCGTCTCCAACACTTTCCGATAAACTGAATAATTCAACTATGGCGCGCCCAGCATCTTTGTCAGTTGAGACACCAAGCTCTGATAAAAATGACTCTTTTTCAGTTTCCAAAACTGATTGTTTAACCTCTTTTGATATTTCAATAGGCTCGCCATTTCGTCGACGATGAGTTTCGAGCAAAGTTTTTGAAACTAAACTATGAACACCAGCCGTTCTAAAGTAGATTTCTTCTCCCGTTGCTCTACTTCCAGTCCTTAAATGAATTCGATCGAGGGCGTTACTTATCGCGCCGTCCGACCAGTGCCTTAATGTCATTTCGGTAAAATTATTCTGATCTTTAACTTGCGGTCGGTAATCGCTGCACATCCACTTCCAAGCCCAATCAGGATCCAAAATAATCACAACCTTCCCTCGAGATTTTTTCCGACACACTTTCTTCAGTTCGTTCAGTAGTGTGTCTATGAAATTTCCTAAATTCTCAACAGAAAATAGTTCTCCCAAACTGATGATTGCATAACGATGGTTGCGTTTGTAGGGTCTTAGTTGCTTTTTAAGTCTGCTCAAAATTTGTTTGCCTGAAATTAAACCTCCGCGAATGGAAAACTCTATCTTTTTCCACTCCTTCTCATCAGCTCCTACACTGTCAATCATGGCCTTGTCAATTTGATCGGGCAGCTCGTGCAAACCCATTGCTGTATTTCCGATTATCAATGTCACAGAAAAAATTTCATTTGTGTTCGAAATGTGACCTAGCTGTTCTTTTGTAAGCGGTCCAAATGACGCCGGTTCGTCATCGTTGATTAAATCATGGAAATTTCGTGGGTTTGGTTGCCTCAATTCATCGATATCACCAATTCTGAGCAATTCGTTCACGATAGCATCTTCTGGGCTGAGGAGGCGCAGCAGATTTGGGCTCCTCAAACGATATTTTCTCGCGAATCCTTCATCTTTGATCAAAACCCCAAGACCTACCATTTCATTGAGAAGAGCCATCATCGCCTGATCATCCATCTGGCTAAATACCTTGTGCCACCAATACTCACCGATTTCCCTAAACTCATCAATATTTTTTGCGTCCGTCGGTCGCGCCGACAACACCAGTCCGTAAGTAACGACCTTGTAGCGGTAATCAAGATCAAGTGTCCAATTGAAGCGGTCACGTACCTCTTGGTTGAACGATGGATTATGTTCAATAGTCAACACATCGTCTTCCGTAACGTACCGGTTTGGATTATTCCACTGAGAATAATTGTTGTAAAGATTGTCCAACAACTGGTGACAGAAAATTTGTATCAGACCCGGATGGTAATTTGAGATACTGCATATGCGACTTACTAAATCAGAATTTTTGAATTGAAATCCCAGAGCTCGAAATGGACGAATAATTAAATCCTCGGCCGCTTTCGGTTCAAGGGGATTGATCACAATTTCACCGCCAAGCTGTGCGAATGGATGATTTTTCCAATGATGATACCTTTGCACGCTTTGCAATCCGGCGAGAACGACTTTAAATCTTCTTTCGGTTTTCGCCATTAGTGAACGGATTTGTCGAACAAGTTGGAAGTCTAGTTGAGAATCCAAATCCAGCAGCTTGTCGGTTTCGTCAAGAAGCAAGATTATGCGCCGACTTTCGAATTTTCTCAAAGTCGATTCGATTAAGCCTGAAACGTAGTCCGACCAATTGAACGCGCGGCGTTGTCTTACCGGTTTTCCAGATCTTTCGATAGCGCCGGACATCTCCAGATTTTCCAGCACTCGTTTCCAGAATGTAATACCCATATCTTCAGGACTTTGAGGTTCTCCAAGATCATTGACGTCCAGGTACTCGATAAATTGGCCTTCTTCACGATGCGGATCGTGAAGTTCCCGCCTAACGTGCGTAAGCAATGCAGATTTGCCCAACTGCCTTCCTCCAAAAACTACGCAGCAACCATCGGGGTCGATCAAATTAGACACTTCATTTGTTCGTCCAACAAACATCTCTCTGGCGACTCTTTCTCCCTGAGTGATGTACGGTTGTTCCCAAGTGAACGGAAGGCCGATATCAAGCAGGACTGAGCGTCGATTGCGTTCCCCACACAGGTACATGAGCAGCGATGTGTCAAGGGGCAACATTGTCTTTCTGCTTTTTACACATTCGCTGAGCCACTTCAATCTGTAGCCGCGACTGACCATTCTGGTTATCAGCACAAGAACTGCGTTGCCTTGAGAAGGGTGAGATTGGTCCATAAATTCGATAATCTGTTCTGCCTCTTGTGAGCGATTGCATACGACTATGTCAAGTTTGGAATTCAAAGCCGACCCAAATCCAGGCAAAGGTGACTTTAACCCGGCAGTTTTCAGTTTAGCTTCGTAGTGTTGGAGGCGGTTCTTGTTTTTCGCCGTGCTTCGACTCCTGACTTCAATGACGGGGAAGCCAATAAAACGACAGACTTCTGCCACATCTGCCGAATTCTTAATATCCTTCCAGATGCTGAGTGCTGACAGTGCTTCGTCGCGGCTTACATCATCGATTGAACCGAGTTGAATGCTGAATTTCGTTTCTTTTTTGTAAATTGCTTCCTTGAATCGGTTAAAACCAAATCTTCGTAATTTTTCCTGATACTTTTCTGTAAATTTGAGAAACTTTAGAAAGTGTTCGCTTAGTTCCGTTGGAGCAGTTCTGGAAATCGGCTGGCGCTTGGCAACTGCATTCCGAGCTCGTTCCAGCAGATCAAATGCAGTTACAAAATTTTGCTGCTCAAGATATTCGTCAAACTTTTGAGAGAAGAAATTTCTGTCATCTTTGCCTTGCGAAGTGTCAGCAAAGCTCTCTTTGATAATTGACTGCTCCGATTTCAGATGTGAAATCATCTCTTCAGTAATCTCCTCCATGCGGAGTTCTAGCTGATCAGCCATTTTCGCAGTTGCCAAGATGTTTTTGTCTGGCGAAAGCTCGTAAAAATCAAGTGATTTTCGACCTTCGCTAACGAGAGACAGCAGTTCAGTACGAGATCGGATATTCGAGTCTGGGACGTCATTTGCGTCTTCTTCAGAGTTCCAGAGCTGTCCCAGTCGAAATGCCTCTTCTATTTTTATTCTCAGATGATCAAAACGTCTGTTTAATTCGTCGCATCGCTTTTTCAGGCATTGGCTCAAATGTTCCTCAGCATTTTCACCCAATTCTTCAATTTTCACAAAACGGCTCGCGCGATCAAATTCATCATTCTCTATCAGTTCATCCAACAGGGCCATCGTGTCATATTCCTGGTCCAGAAAGCTGTTGATTGCTTCAACCAGACTGTCACTGCTTGTTTCTTCAGGCAACATGTCTTCGTTAAGTTTAATTCCTGGAATTCTGATGCATGCTTCGTCAATATCTGTGTGTTCTACTTTATTGCCCTTAAGGATTGACAGAAGATCTAGAAAACGAAGACGTACGGCATGAGAAGCAGGTGAGGCGTTTTTCTGATTGTTCTGCAGCAGCTCAATCGCGTTCTCAAGTCCAGCTATCATGCTTTGCTTGAGTTCCGTTTGACGCTGTGTTCTCAGCGGTTTATCCTGAATCGTTGTCTCAATGATTTCAACCCATTCATCGGCCAGCTTTTTGCTGCTGTGAAGATAATCTAATATTTTTCTCCTGGGCACACCTTCAAGTTGTTTGCATTCAGGAATCGAGTTATGCATTGTTTTTATTTCCGACGAGGGATCCAGTTTGGAAAGCATTTTTGAGACTTTTTGGACGCGCTGTTTTTTATTGGCCTCTACAATCCTGTGCAACTTGTGCCAAACAGAATCGGTTCGATAGAGATGTCTCAGAGCCCGCTCGGCAGGCGCGTAGTGGAATTTAGTCTTCATTATTCGTTCGCGTAATTCCGACGCCTGCTCTGAAAGTTCAAGAAGTTTTTCTTCAAGTCCAGTCTCCTCGCTCTCCAGCTGAATGGAACGCGGGCCTAAGGTAACACCTTGAGGAAGGTAGATGTTTCGAAAACTTTCGACAACTTCGGTGACGGGCGTTGTCGGCACGGTAGACGCCAGCTGCCACAGCGAATCAGGGTAGGGTTTAAGAAACAGCAGTGGCTGGATGATCGCCGCGCCCAAAAGCAGATTTTCATCGCTGGACCACTCCTTTCCATTTGCTGATTCATCAATGAATTCAGCGAGCCTCCCGGAGCATGATGATCCCGGTTTTACATTTGCGCCTTCTGCAAGAACCCCTAAAACACTGGCGTCAAACTCGCCGGATGCTTTCGCTACGTGATAGGCAAGTGAAAATTTCCCCTCCTTAAAAAGTCGATCCAATAGTTTTGCAGCTTTAGATTCAGCAGAAATTTCCAGCTCTGCCTCGTCTTCGTCGGCTGTGATCTTGATTGCAGGGATGGAACTTTCAGCTTTGACAATCTGAACTGCATCATCCAAACCTGCTGATTTATTCTCATCAGGCGGTTCTTCAGCAGTTTCGCTGCCGTTTTGCGAGGGTTGGTCATCAGGCGGTTCTTCGGCAGTTTCGCTACCGTTTTGCGGGCGTAGATCATCACCTTTGACAGTTTGAGCCGCATCTTCAGCCCTTGTTTGAAATTTGATGTCTGTTTGATCTTCATCGGCTTTGCCGGGCGGGTCAGCGTCGTCGGAAAACTGATCGCGATCAGTTTCGTCCTCGTTTTCGTTATATGAAAGGAAACTCGATAGGCTGATTTTCAGCATTCTCAAGTGTTTTTGCTTTTTTTCGAATAAATCTTCTATGCTTTGAAGCAGAGCTTTTTGTTCTTCAAAGTTAGATTCAATGAACTGGCGATTGATTTCATTGATTTGTCTATCAATTTTTTCGCAATTGGCGATGCCTTGCTGAACGTATGCCAACTGGGGACGCCAATCAGCGAAAAATACTTCTAATTTGTCTTTCCATATCGATTGGAGCCCAATGGGAAAATATTGTTCATGTTTTCTAATAAAGTCTTGATTTTCTGAAAGTTCATTGCCAAACCCTTTCCAAAATTCTTCCTGTTCCGATTCAGCAAAATCAGCCATTCGATTCGCCGTATCTTGAAGAAGAAATGCCAGCTGGACATCAACGACTTTCGGCGACATCTGGTCACATATGAAGTATATGCTGTCTAGTTTAGCCGCCCAGTCCAGGTCTGTAACTTCATCGGCGTACTCCTGCACGAAGTCCCTAAGGGACATCCCTAGTTCTGAATATTCGTCGCATAGTGCAATTACGTCATCAAAGTCAAGCTCGTCCATTTCCAAAAGCGCCCAGCCAACGTTTGAAAAACACTCAGGGTCGTCATTTCTAGCGAAAAGCTCGAGAAATCCATCAGGTGTCAAAGCCTGAATCATAATCTCAATGTCGTCCGCGAACACGCCTGGATATTTTCTTGAGTAGTACTTGATAATTGCGCCAGGCAGATCCAGCCTACGCTTTTTGCTATGTTTTGATGCAATGAAATAGAACAGATCCCTGCTGTTGGTGTCTTGCAAAAATTCATGCAGGCGGCAGTAAAAATCTTCTTCCGACGATGCGCGGCGTTCCCAGCCGGTCTCCTTTTCCAAGTCAGTTTCAATCAGGCGTCGCTGATTTCGGGCATAACTCAAAATTTTCCCTAAAAGTTGCGGTGGCAATGATGGTGGAAGTCTGGTAATGCTGGCCATTCTAAAAAGATGCTATTGAAAATATTGCTTTTTTGTTTGGATGATTGAAACTTTTACGAACTTGAAATTTGAGAATTTGTCTCTTGGTTCAGCCGGGCTGATGCTGCAAAGTGTTCAGGCAAGGACCGCTAAAAAATCTTATTGGTATGCGAGTATCATAGCACGGTACGATTCTGCATTGAAGTGCCCTATGGCCATAGACACACTCCTTACTTGAAAGATTCTGTCTTGGCTCAAACATCGGGGGCTCATTTCCTGCTACTTTCAAATTTGGCTTCGATTCTGAATCGGTGAACCTGATTCTCGATGAAAAATGCGCGACTTCAGTTCTTTTGCCAAAAATCCAGTTGCAAACTTGGGCTAAAGTGCTGAATAGCAGCGATCCGCAGCGATGTTGTTGTGGCAGTTCAAATTTGGTTATTGCCGAACGTAGTGCGTGAATGGTTTGGAAAAATTATAGGAGTCGACCGGTAAAGTGAAGTTAAAATTTGAGAGTATGCTCTAATGCATTTTAAGCTTGAGATCAGTCGAGTAAGCGTGGTTCTGGCTGGAAGCTTTAACCGGGAAATATTCTCGTTAGCATAGTTTACACTACTCGGGATACTGCCTCAAAGTGTTGCGAAGAGCATAGCACTAGGAGTCGTTCATCCCGAAATTACCGCATTTAATGCAGATTGGATTAAAGTGAAAGTTTCGCAGGTCCGGTTTATCGCTGAAACAGCACAAGCACCATATACGCGTGCATGAATTTGTGTGTTCCTGCAATTGGAATCAGAGCAATTGGGATAAACCGCGAGGTCAATTTCCTCGTGAAAAATGCTGAACAGAGGGTGCAAATTGGGAGAACGCTAGCTCCAATAGAACCTTGGCATCTTTAGACACACAAGCTTGGACTTGATTCTATGAATGGTGGAATGACTAACATAAGCCATGACCTGAACCGGTCCTGAAAATATAACCTGCGCTTGATCAGTTTAATATAAATGTGCAGCCCTCGTGTCAGCTCAAAGATAAGAACCGTAGAATATTTGTCCAAGTTAACGCTCACTACATTGGCAATAGTGCAAATTCCAGTTCATACATACAGCTAAGCGAAGGATTTTCTAAAATGTTTGAGTCGTCAATTGAACGAAGTGAAGCAATAATTGACCACGTTTTGACACTAGGATATCGTCAGGAGTCATAGTTCGCCATGATAAAAACATCGACAGCTCAATCAATTTCTGAAATTATTGATATTAGTAGCGATGAATCTGTCAATTTTCAACAAGAGAGGCCTGTTTACGGAATTGATCATGTTAACAGACTAGTACAGAATCATCTTAATTCTTCCGCCTCTTCTAATTTGAATACAGGAGGTTTAATGGGTGAGAATCAAAATGTTCTCACTACAACTGGCGAGCAAATTGGAGAACATTCCCGAATTTTAGAGTTTCCAAATCCGGTACAGCGAAAGCCATTGATTACTATTCACGCCCGACAGGAGTGGGAAGGCTATGTCGTAGAAATCAGAGAGTTCAATTTTGTAGCGAATCTGATAGACCTGACAGCAAAAGCAGCAGTCGAGGAAGCGGAGGCTATTATTCCGTTGGAGGTATTATCAGACGACGATCAGGCAAAATTGGAAGTCGGCAGCATATTTCGCTGGGTAATTGGCTACGAATGTTTCCCCTCGGACACGAAAAAGCGCGTTTCTCATATTGTGTTCCGAGACCTTCCACCGATCAGTGAATCTGAATTGAGAGAGAGTGCCGCTTGGGCTCTAGAAGCTTCGAGATTGCTCAATCCTTGATGGGTTTAAGTACAGATCCAAACCACAATGAATTCAGTTCGAACTTACACTAACAGATCCGGGTTAGGGCGAAAGCGGAGCATGATTGACGATAGTACGTACTCTTTTCGTAATTCTTGATTTTTGGGCACACTTGAGTTCTTATAGTATGACTGGAAGTTTTAGAAGCTATATCAGCGACTCAATTTGCCGCTGATTTCCATTCTTCAAGGGGTGTTGGGGCTAGCATTACTACTTCGATTCAGGTATACAGTTTCGATGCTGTGCTCAGACTAATTCGTACCTTTTGTTGAACCAGAAACAATTTATTGGCAGCTGATTTCGAATTCGAAACCACTACACAAGAGTCGACAATGACGAATATTCTCAATTTAGCCTCGAAATGGTATATCTGCCCGGAGATTTACGAGCGCGAAAGAAATCTGATTTTCAAACCTGCCTGGTGGCTGTTAGGGCCGACTCTCGAATTGACCAATCGCGGTGATTACATCTGCGATCGAATCAGTGGATGGCCCGTTTTCGCAATTCGATCGTCTGACGGAAACATTCGAGCTTTTCTGAATGTCTGTCGACATCGAGGTGCCACTTTGCTGCAAAATGGTTCGGGTTCTGCTTCCTTCATTCGTTGTCCCTATCATGGCTGGCTGTACGATGATCAGGGCAAACTTCTGAATGCTCCAAATTTTGGCAGGGCGCTTAGTGATGACGGTCAACAAATTCGCCTGCGCGAGCTGAAAGTAGAAATTTGGAATGATCTGGTTTTTGTGAGAATCAGTGAAGACAAAGGTGAGACCCTAGCGGACTGGTTAGGAGAAATTGCAAATGTAGTTGATCAGTTTGCAAACCCATCAGTACTCGATTATCAAGGTGAATTTACTGTAACAGGCGAACTTAATTGGAAAACTTACTGTGACAATACTGTTGAAGGTTATCACTTGAACTTGATTCATCCACGTTTAGGCAAAGCTCTTGCGGGCGGAAATGTCGAGCTGTACTCAACCAATGCGGGACGAACCGTTGTGTTTGATGTAACGCATGGAAGTCGAGGAGGCGGTAAAAATCTGCGAGGGCAAAAGGGATTGTGGATTTATCACTTTCCAGGTTTGCAGTTGGTTCTTGGGGAAAAAGTATTCAAGGCGGAAAGAGTTGAATCTGAAAACCCTAAACATGTTCGATCAAAAAATTGGGCCTGGTATTGCTCAAGTCTGAATGACGATGAACGACAGGATTCACTTGAGTGGGCCCGACAAATTGTTCAGGAAGATTTTGGAATTTGCGCTCAAGTCACCAAAAACATGAGAGCAGGCGCTTATGAACCAGGCCCTTTGTCACCCAAAATGGAATCGCATGTAGCTAGATTTCAAGAAATTATCAGGGAGTGCCTAGCTCCTAAAACTTGAACTGAAGACATTTGTCTCGTTCTCACGAAGAGAATTCAATGATGTAGGCATTTGATTCAACGCCCGCCTGTAACATCTAAAATTGTCCCAGTGCAATAGGAAGCTTGATCGGAGATCAACCAGATTACGGCTTGTGCAATTTCTTCCGGACGACCGCGTCTTTGCATGGCGATTGTGTGCTTTAACGCTTCAAATCTTTTGTTTCCACCAACGCTCTGGTGCATATCCGTATCAATAAACCCGGCGCGGACTGCATTTACTCGAATATTGTCCTGTGCCAATTCTTTTGCTAATCCAATCGTAAAAGTATCAATCGCGCCTTTGGAAGCAGCGTAGTCAATGTAGTCGTTAGCCGCGCCTAGTCGCGCTGCGCCTGACGAAATATTGATGATCGACCCGCCCTGGCCTCCGTGTTGAGTCGACATTCTAAAAATCGCTTCTCGCGCACAGATGATCGAGCCAACAACATTGACATCGAAAATTCGCCTGACTCGTTCAGCATCGTAGTTTTCTACCCGCGACAACGGTGCCAGTATTCCTGCGTTGTTGACAAGGGCTGCCAACTGCCCCAAATTCGAGTCAACCTGCTCAAACATCTGAATGACTTGATGCTCATTCGCGACATCCGCTTGAACAGCAATCGCTTTCCTACCGATCGCCTGAATCTGACTCACTACATTTAATGCTGATTTCTTATCTTTGCAGTAATTGACGGCTACGTTATAACCTTCTTGCGCGGCCAGCATAGAGATTGCGGCACCGATTCCACGACTGCCGCCAGTTACGAGTAAAACTTTATTCATGAGTCTAATGAGATTTTGAAATAAACCATTTCAGAATCGAATATTTACATGCAAATTTTGAACTTCCCACAGTTCAAAAAAAAGGCAGCAGTGTCAAGCACAGCTTAGACGTGATTCAATCAACATAGAGCAAAAAGATACAGCGATACTCAGGAGAAAAGTTGGAACACCGTAGTTATTTCAAGACTATTTCGAAGGTTTCGAGTACAGCGGAAAACGACTCATCGCAGCGATGTCGTCCAGTTCTCGGTGAGATCGTACATACTGCTCTGTCGCGTTTGTCAGAGGTTGGAAGTCCCAACTTGAGTTAGGGGCCTGTTTCATAGTTTTCTGGATAAACAGTCGTGATTGTTGAGACTGAATCACATTCTCTCGGACTTGTTCTAGATTCCAGGATCTTTCTATTTCTTTTTGAAAAGATAAGACAAACTTCTCGTGTTCGGGATCTTGAGCAAGATTGTTTTGTTCCAGGCGATCTTGTTTCAGGTTAAAAAGTAACGGTGGGTCTGAAGGGCAGTGGATGTATTTGAACTCATCCCGCCGAATCATTACCATTGGATGTGCTGTGCATTCGGCCGAATACTGACTGACCACAGCGTTGTTATTTTCTGAACTTTGATCAGTGAGCAACGAATGCAGGCTATTTCCGTCAATAGATCCCTCGATTTCAGGAATTTTGTCCGAGCCATCTGCCGCGAGTTCCAGCAATGTAGGAAATAAATCGATATTGGAAACTAAATTGGAGATCTTGCAATGGCGGATGCCTGGACCTGCAACTACAAGTGGAATTCGCACTGACTGTTCAAAAAAGTGCATTTTGTACCATAATCCTCTTTCACCTAGCATATCGCCATGGTCCGCAGTGACGATGACGATCGTGCGATCCAATAATTTTGTTCGCTTGAGTGCATCAATGAATTGTCCCACCCAGTCATCAAAATATGATGTGTTGGCGTAGTAACCGCGGCGAGCATTCAATACCGTTTCTTCAGTTGCTTTTTCAACATCCGCTTGAATGCCGGAAAGGATTCGTTGACTGTGTGGGTCCGTATTTACCGAATTCTGACTTAATTCGGGTAAATCTATCTGACTATGATCGTACAGATTCCACCATTGTGGGCGTGCGACATAAGGGTCGTGTGGATGCGTAAATGAGGCTACCATGAGAAATGGTGTTTGGTCTGGCGTTCGAGCATATTCGTATAGCTTGCGAATTGCCCAAAATCCGACTTCGTCGTCATACTCCAATTGAAATGTCATTTCTGCAACACCTGCTTCATTGACACTGTCCATGTTGTGATACCACTCGTCGATGCGCTGATCTGCATTTTTCCAGTCAGGTGTAAATGCAAAGTCAGCGGGGTAAATTTCAGTTGTCAATCGCTCAGAGAAACCGTGAAGCTGATCCGGACCAATGAAATGCATTTTCCCGGATAAACAGCTGTGGTAGCCCATTCTCGATAGGTAGTGACAGAAAGTTGGAATTGCAGATGAAAATTCTGCAGCATTGTCATATGCATTGATTTTAAACGGCAGTTGTCCAGACATAAACGAGAATCGACTCGGGGCACACAGAGGATAGGCTGTATATGCCGCATCAAATCTCGCACCAATCTCTGCAATTCGATCAATATTGGGTGTCTTCACAACCGGATGCCCGTAAGTGCTCGTGAAATGTGGAGCAAGTTGGTCAGCCATTAAAATCAGAATGTTCGGTGATTTCATAATTTGCAATTTATAAGATTTTTGTGAGTTATCGTAAAGTCAAGTAAGGTTGATGATTTTCTGAACTCTCAGATTGACAAAAAGTTAATTGAAGAATCTGATTCATCTAGCCGCAGTGAGCACACGATAGATATCGGTCCGATTGCATTTCATACAATCGGCTTGAGGTTCGCTGAAACTCCTTAACCAAGCGCTTTCCTGCGTAAAGAGAGTCGATGCCCGCTGCAGCGGTTGCAAAAAGATGCACGCGTCGATCATAGAATTCATCGACCATTTCGATAAACCGCCGAGCCTGATTTTCGTATTCCCATGTCAAAAGCGGGATGTTTGAAATCATCACTGTACGATAGATGTTGGCAAGTTCGATGTAATCAGCCTTTGATCTCGGTCCGTCACAAATATCGACAAAATCAAACCAGACAACTTGCTCCGTACGCTGAACAACCTGAATTTTTCGTCCTAGTATCTCCAGCGGTCGTGAGCTGGTTTTTTGGTTTTGACTCAAACGCTGAAATTCATTTCCAATTGCAATTTGAGATTCTTCGTTCAGGCTGTCATGAAACAGAATTCTTCCGGCAAGCTCTCTTAATCGATAGTCGATGCCATCAGCTATTTTGACAACGTTCAGATGAGCATTAATCAATCGAATCGCTGGCATAAATCGATCTCTTTGAATGCCGCCTTGATACAAGTCATCCGGTCTTGTGTTGGAAGTCATGACGAGAATGACTCCGTTATCAATCAGCGCTTGAATTAAATTTGCCAGAATGACTGCGTCGCCGATATCCAACACAAAAAACTCATCCAAGCAGAGAAGTTGCACATTTCTTGCATACTCTTTGCCAATGATCGAAAGTGGATCACGCAGGCTTCGTTTTTCCTTTAACTCACGGTGGATGAATTGCATGAATCGATGAAAGTGAATTCTACGCTTTGCTGAAATCGGAACCGATTCAAAAAACATGTCCATCAAGTAGGTTTTTCCGCGACCGACGCCGCCCCAGATATAGAGACCTGGAACAGTACTGTTTTTTTTCTTGAAAATACGTTGAAGGAGTTGAGATTGCCTGTTGTGTTGTACGATCTGGCTATGCAGAAAGCAAAATTCGCGAAAAGCATTTTCTTGAGCAACGTCCGGCGGCAAGCCAGCTTTCTGTCGATTCTCGCGAAATTTATCAAGTAGTAATTGTGAAGTCATCACATTTTGGAATCATCAGCAGATTTTGTTTGTACGTTTTGCATTGGATTGTAACCGTGGCTTGAATACACAGAATAACGATGATGAGCCTGCAGGCGAAAGTATAATGAAAAACTAATTCAAAATTAGGCGACCTGACTCGCATGTCCTCTTCTTATATCCCCAAAACTGATCAGCTGATCGAGCAAGTTGTCGATATTTCCGTGTTAGCGGGCGTGGAAATTCTTCGTTATTTTCGATCTGATTTTGGCATCGAAAACAAGTCAAACAACAGCCCTGTCACAGATGCCGATATTGTTGCCAACGACATCATCGTAAGTGGCCTGAATGAACTCGACCCGCGTCTTCCTATCGTATCGGAAGAGATGAGGCTGCCACATTTTTTGAATCGATCAAAGTGGCGGCACTACTGGTTGATTGACCCAATTGATGGCACAAAAGCATTTATTCGAGGTGACCCGGAGTTTACAGTTAACATCGCACTGATTGAGGGAACCGCACCGATATTAGGTGTCGTGCATTGTCCTGTGGATAAGGTCACATATTGGGGTGTCGCCGGGATCGGCGCATATCGAATGGACGACATGCGAAACACGATCAGCTCCATAAAAGTACGGCGCTTTAGAGAAAATCCAGCAAGAATGATTGTTTCGAAATTTCGCGGCAACAAAATTGTTCAAGAATACGTAGAAGAACTCAAGAAACAGTCCATTGAATGCAAGGTTTCCCGATTATCGAGCTCTTATAAATTTTGCCGTGTTGCTGAAGGTGCGTTTGATCTGTTTCCGAATTTTGGAGCGATTACAGAGTGGGACGTCGCTGCTGGACATTGTGTTGTCGAGTGTGCAGGTGGTACGATGGAAGATTTTAATGCAAACCCCATCGAATACAACAAACGGGATTTGAGCGTTCCTCCGTTTTTGGTTTATGGAAGCGGAGATTTTTCCTGGCGGCAGTTTTTGCCTCGATACTAAAACTATCTAGCGACCTTTGACGCTCTCCATCGTCGAAATCGACGTGCATTCCAACGTATGTTGACGTAGATAAAACGAGCAAATCTATAATCGGCGGATAAGACAACCAGTCCTAGTGGGATCATCCAGAATCCAATAATGGGTAGAAAACCAAAAATTCCTAATACGACCAAAGATATACCGATGATTTTTCGAAGCCAAGGTGGAAACGAATGCAAAATCTCTATGAAATTTTCGATCCGACTGCCTTTCATTTTGAATCTGTCATTTTCTTAGAAGAGATTTAGCTGTGAAGTTCATAAAGATGCATTCGTTGGGAAACGATTTTGTAATTTTCGCTGGATTTGAACAAAAAATATCGATCTCTCGCAAGCAAGCTCGAAAAATAGCACATCGAAATTTTGGAATAGGATGCGATCAAATTTTACTTGTGAATGAGGGTAATAATGAGGGCAATTTCTTTGAATTTCAAATTTTTAATCAGGATGGATCAAAATCAGATCAGTGCGGAAACGGCGCTCGATGTGTAGCGCGATACCTGCATGATCTTGGTTACTCAAAAAACAACGAGATTGTTCTGAAAACATCCAAGGACGAAATGGTTTGCACCGTTAATCAGACATTTGTTTCTGTAAAAATTGGTGTACCACGTTTTGAACCGACAGAAATTCCACTTATTGCTGATTCAAAACAGGATATTTATTCGATTGATGTAAATGGCTCACCAGTAGAACTTTTTGCTTTGTCCTTGGGTAATCCACATGCTGTAATCACAGTACCTGATGTTGATAAAGCCAATGTCGAGAGTATTGGCTCCTATGTTGAGTCATGTTCTAGATTCCCGCAAAGAACAAATGTAGGGTTTATGGAAATTGAATCGGAGGATTCGATTCGATTGCGTGTCTTTGAACGCGGAGTCGGTGAAACGTATGCCTGTGGTTCTGGTGCTAGCGCAGCAACTGTTGCAGGTCGCTGTCAAGGTAGGCTCAATGAAGACGTAAAAGTCAATATTGTTAACGGACAATTGAATGTGAGGTGGAAAGGAGAAGGTCATCCAGTCATACTAAGTGGACCTACATCGTACGTGTTTCGCGGGAAAATCCTAACGAATTTAGCATGAGTGCTAACGAACTACAGATTGATCCTTACATAAAAAGGTTTGTCAATCATATTCATCTCGAGCGCAGACTGTCTCCTCACACCGTCTCCAACTACCAGAGAGAATTGAATCGACTCAACGCATATCGGGTTGATCGCGGTTTAGATTCGTGGAATCGCATTAGCTCGAGACACGCTCGAGAATTCACGGGGCAGTGTTTCCGCAGAGGCTTGTCCGGCCAAAGCATCAATCGCATGTTGGCAGCTGTACGTACTTTTTATCGATATCTGATACGGGAACATCTAGTAAACCATAATCCCTTCGATAACATCTCTGCTCCGAAGTTCTCGAAGAAACTTCCGAAATTTCTTACCGCAGAACAAGCTATGAAATTGGTTGAAGTGCCTGGCGATGATACGATCTCAATTCGAGATCGAGCGATATTGGAACTTTTTTATTCATCTGGAATTCGGCTGCAAGAGCTGGTCGATTTGAATATGCATGATCTTGATCTTCACCAAAAAGTTGTACGAGTGAAGGGGAAAGGGGCGAAAGAACGCATTGTGCCGATCGGCTCAAAGGCAGCAGAGGCCCTTAAGAACTGGTTTCTCAGACGACAGAGTTGGGCTGCGCAAGGGGAGACAGCCCTATTTGTATCAAATCGGGGCAATCGAATGAGCACACGAACTGTACAAAATCGCATTGACGTCCGCGCAGCTGAGCAAGGCATTCCGATGCGTGTACACCCGCACATGCTTCGACATTCATGTGCAACGCATGTATTGGCTTCTAGCGGCGATCTTCGGGCGGTACAGGAATTGCTCGGTCATTCCAGTCTTTCGACCACCCAGATTTATACTCACTTGGATTTTGGTCATTTGTCCAAAGAATATGATCGCGCACATCCTCGCGCCAAAAAAAATGATGATCGCTGATCTTGTCCTATTTTTGGTTTGTAGAAAGTCCGAAAATATAGTTCGCAGATCCGAATTCTGGACAAAAATGTAGTAAGGTTCGTGATTGCCAGCTGATTTGTGCGATTGGATGCACGCACGTGGCAGAGAGCGATTTCTGACATTTTGCTGTATCTTAATGGCGGTAAGAGTCGTGAGTTTGGGGGTCCGTGACAACACGAAATCTCGGGTCCGCAGGCGCCCAGCGCGGAGCAGAATGGTTTGTTTGATTTTTATTTGGGTGTCGTCGCCAGCATGGTTATGACCGGCATTGATCAAGACCTTCGCAAATGGGGTCGGTTTCGGGCAAGTCGTTTTTAAGCAGCCAACAGAGATTATCCAAGAATTGACATTCACCTCCCGGCAAATTGCTCAGGCAGTCAGTGGATGTTGGCAACTGTCTGATTGAATGTTGGATTCACTTTGGTGAAAAAGTTGCGAATCGCCCTTGACTTTCGATTTCGGATGTCCGAAAATATCAGCCGGAGATTGTTATATCAGGGATTCATGGATGAACGAGAAGATCAAGCAGCTCGAGAATACCACTTTTAATGGACGACGTTTTACGCGTCAGCAGTTGTCGGACATGCAGCGCACTGTGGAATCTTTTCCGAATTTAAGTCGCAAGGAGTTGGCGATAACCATATGCGAGCATCTGGAGTGGCGCACGCCCGGTGGCAAATACAGTTATCAGGCGTGTTTGCTGGTGCTGCAGCGACTGGAGGCGTTGGGGGTGATGAAGTTGCCGCCGAAGGATGCCAGCAAACTCAGCCGTGGTGCCCGCAAGCCCTTGCAGTGGAGTGAAGACAGTGCGCCACAGCCAGAGCTGGCAGCAAAGTTGAAGGACTTGTCGCCGTTACGGTTGGAAGTGGTGAAAAGCGGTGCCGAATTTCGGCTGTGGAAAGAGTTGGTGGATCGTCATCATTATTTGGGGTACAAGCATCCGATCGGCGCCAATCTGCGTTACTTCGTGGTGGACAGAAAGGACCGCAAGTTGGCTTGCATAGGGTTTTGTTTTGCAGTCAAAGAGTTGCCCTGTCGAGACAAATGGATCGGCTGGCAGGAGCAAAAGCATAAGAAGCATCTGCGGTTGGTGGTGAACCAGAATCGGTTTTTGATCTTGCCCTGGGTGAAGGTGAAGAATCTTGCGTCAAAGGCGCTGTCCATGTGCACTCGACAGTTGGCCGATGACTGGCAGCGCCAGCATGGATATCGGCCGGTGCTGATTGAAACTTTCATTGACGGGAATCGGTTTCGGGGAAGTTCTTATCGTGCGGCCAACTGGAAGCATCTGGGCATTACGGAAAAGCGCAGTGACAAGACCCAAAAAGAGGTGTATGTGTATGCATTGGAGGCGAAGGCCAAGACCATCTTGAGGCAAGGGCCCAAGGCTCCGCGCAAAAAATCCACTACGCCGAAAGTGAGTTCGCCGCAGCTGCATGCGGATGATCCTTTCGTGCATCTGTGGAGTCAGTTGGGCAACACGGTGAGCGAGGTGGCCTTGGAATTTGACTTTAAACGGCGTCAGCGGCGAAACTTGATCGACACGTTGTTGGTGATGCTGTTTATCTTTCGCTTGCTGTTTACGAAAAAGCGGACCGGTTATGCCAATGTTTTGGCTGAACTCTGGCAGCAATGCCGACAGTCGGGCATTGTTTTGCCACAATCAGAACCGGTTTCAGCGGCAGCGATGGGCCGGGCCCGAAACAAAGTGGACGAAACGGTGTTCAAGCTGCTGCACCAGCGGGTGCTGGTGCGGTATTCGACGACGGAGTTCGAGCTTCGATGGCGGGGACGGCGACTGTATGCCACCGATGGCAGCAAGTTGAACCTGCCGGGTCGGCTGCTCCGCTACGGTTATCGAAAGCCGAACGAAAAGGCGAGCTATTCGCAGGGACTGGTCAGCTGTCTGTACCAGCTGCAAACCCGGATTCCGATCGATTTTGAACTGGCTCCGCATTACGACAAAAGAAAAATAGCGTTGACGCATCTGAGGGTACTGCAGCCAACTGACGTGGTGGCGTATGATCGAGGATATTACAGCTACGAGTTGTTGCACGAGCACCGGCTGCGGAAGATCGATGCGATATTCCGCATGCAGCAAAACAGCGCGGAGGTGATCGATCAGTTCATTCAAGGCAGCAAGCGCGAGACCATCGTTCAAATGACGCCGGGGACGGAGGTTCGGCGTCGCATTCAAGCGCGCCATGCCAATGCGGACTGTCCGCCGCTGTCACTGCGCTTGGTCAAATTCACGGTGGCCGACGAAGAGCACACGCTCGCCACCACTTTGCAAAATCGACAGCAGTTTCCCAGCGACAGTCTGAGTGCGGTGTATCACAGCCGCTGGGGAATTGAAGAACTGCGCAAAATTTCCGAGCAAATGATGGCGGACCAGCAGTTCCATGCTCAATCCGAGCGTGGCGTGAAACAGGAACTGTATGCGCATTTCGTGCTGATCACCTGCAGCCGCTTTTTCTCCAATCAGTCGGAACCGCATTTCGAACACCAGCATGTGCCAGCCGTCCCCAAGCTGCAGGTCAACTTCAAACGCTCGAGTGCCACGCTCTAACAACAAAATTGGAAAGAGACAAGTACGCGAAAAGCTAAAGTTACACAAAAAATTAAGAAAATCACGTGCTCGCGAAAGTGCAAAACAGTTGAATGACATCAAAAGGTGGAATTCTCATGGCATTGGGATCAATATGCATCTTCTTCGTAAGGAACTGAAATTGAAAATTGATGATTGTGGAAGAATGGGCATATTGAATTCCTCCATTCGACAATATCACAAACTTTTACTGGATCTCTTGCAAATAATGAAGTATGAAGGTGTTTAGGTACCGATGACAGATTTGGAAATTGATGAACTCTTGGAGAAAAATCCAACAGTCAAAGAAGTATTTGAGAAAAATGAAGTAAAAGTTGCAGAATTTAAGTTACGTAAAAAATCAGAATATCGACTTGGACTGCCATATGGACGCCGCCAACTAACGAGCGGACCACAAGAACGCTTTCCACCTGCTGGCCACGAAAAAAGAGTCTAAGGTGATTTTTGTTCTTTGTACCCCCAATTCGAAATTTGACTCCAAAGTCGGCGATTTGTAGTGCCATTTCGGTGTTTTTAGGCACTGAGCAATGTCGGTTGCGGGCTGATTTGAGATCAGTGCGATTTGACTCGAACCCGACGAGTCATCTTTGAGCTTGAATTTCCCCCAATTCTTTCAGAAAGAATCAACATAATTTTCTATTTCTGAATTTGTAAATCTAAATAATCTATCAATTATTCTTAAATTGATAGATATTGATAGATTTCTATCAATTTTCTTCCGAATTATTAAACACGAATTTGCTGATTCAGTAGTTTTGAAGAAAATACAACACATATTCACCTAAGAGATTAATTTATTCGGTCATCGAACCATTCATATACAAATCATACCTTGTAACAATGCGAAAAGTTCCTGTTGCTCCAAAGTGCAAGCACCTGCTGGAAAAGTACAGCCAAGACCCTGATGTCTGGCCGAATCTATTGAAACTGCTAATACAAAAACCGCAAAAATACGATCACTGGGATAAAGTTCGATATAAGGAGCCACCAAATGGCTTCAATAAAGAGCAGTGGTGGCTAGCGATTAAGCTCAACAGAATGTCCGCACGCAGAACGCTACCTTTATTTGATAAAAACGACAATTCATTCAATTATGTACTGACAGACGAGATATTGAGAAATCTGCATGTAATCGATAGCAAAGCGAACGGATTTATCGGCGCAGGTTCCAATGCGCTAAGTGAAGACGCCAAGAATCGATATTTGACCTCATCGCTCATCGAGGAAGCAATAACCTCAAGTCAGCTTGAAGGTGCTTCAACAACTCGAATAGTCGCGAGCGAAATGCTGCGGTCCGGACGAAGGCCTCGTAACATAGATGAACGAATGATTTTCAATAATTATCTTGCGATGCAACAGATTCAGAAGCATCAATCAGAACCAATGACCATCGAGAGAATTTTGGATCTTCATAAAACTCTGACAATAAATACGTTAGATAATCCCGAATCAGCAGGGCGCATTCAAACTCCAGATGAAGTTCGCATTCATGTAGGGGACGGCCATCGAAAAGTCTTCCACAGACCACCGCCAGCCGAACAATTGCCTCAGAGACTGAAATTGCTGATCAAGTTTGCGAATGAATCAATTGAAAATGGGGATCAGTTTATTCATCCAGTCCTGCGAGCAATTGTCATGCATTTCATAATTGGCTATGATCATCCATTTGTTGATGGGAATGGACGGATCGCACGGGCGATTTTCTATCATTCAGTATTGCGGTCAGGATACGACATTCTCGCGTTCACTTCTATTAGCCAGATCATAAAGAAAGCGCCTGCTCGGTATGGTTACGCATTCCAATATGTAGAAACCGATGAGAATGATCTCACGTACTTTATGCATCATCAATTGGACGTGATCTGTCGGGCAATCGATCAATTGGAGAAAAATGTAGAGAAACGACAGAATGAAATTCTACGAATCAAAACAAAATTGTTAGGAATGCCATTGAACTACAGACAGCTCGCTCTGCTCAGCCATGCTTTGAGGCATCCAAATCATACCTATACGATTCGGTCGCATCGAACGAGTCATGACTGCGCCTACGCGACCGCTTGAAGTGACCTGATGAAGTTAGAAGCCAGTCAACTACTCAAACGCAAGCAGCTCGATCAGAAGACATTTGGATTTGTTGTTCCGCACAACCTGGAATTGAAAATTGACAGCATAGGAAACACCTCAGTGGCATGAGTGCGGCGTGGGAATAGATGACGAACAGCTAACAACACGACTTCACGCTGCATGTGTGGTTTTCGTCAAATTCAATCGAATTCGAATAGATTTCTTGCCGTTAGACGCTAATTTTTGAAGACTTGCGAAGAATTGGCTAAACCTTAGTTCCGTACTATTCAGAAAACCATTGTAAAAGGGGTAGAGTCGAGGGCTGGCGCGTTTAGTTTTAGGTAGAGGGGTTAACTGTTGCCGACGGCTTTCGCCGCTAGTCGGTGTCTCAATCTCAACCCTAACTACGTTTCCATACCCTCGCTCGTCAAACCGGACGTGCGGATTTCCCGCATCCGGCTTTCGTTCAAGAATTATGCTTTCGCCCACGGCAGGTTCGGTGTTTCAGTGACAGGCATAGCAGACCGTGATTGTTCCACAGTCGCTCGTTGGAGAAACGCACGTATTTCCCCGCCTTTACCTGATGCTTCCGACAAAACCATCGTCGTAGCCGTTCGGTCGTATGGTGATCTATTGCCGAGTATGCCGGACTGACCAGACCCAAGCTGAAGTAGTTCGACCAACCAGATAACATCCAGTTGAGACGTCTGACCAGATCTTGCGAATCCATCAATCCGTACTTACGACTAGTTTGTTCGCTGACCTTGCGGCATAGACTTTGTACGCTTGCTTTGCTGGGACGAGTACCGATGTAGCTGCTGCCGTTGAAACGGTAGTTCCTTCCGATTCGGTAGCCAAGAAACTCCATCGGTTCCTGCGGGCATCGCAGACAGCGTGTTTTCCGATAATTGATCGGCAACTGCAACTGCGTCATCATCCGTTCCACCGCCGTCAGCATCTTCGGTGCAGAACTCCGACTGAAGATGCTCAAATCATCCGCATAACACACGATGTGCGCGCTAAACCTCTGGGCGTAGCCCAATCGCTTCCAGCCGACTATGAAACGGCGCATGTATATATTGCTCAATAAAGCTTATGGGAACCTTATGATTATGGGAATCTAGGCCGCTCTAGTCGTTGAAAATCAATGGATTGGAGCAGGATCAGGTTCCCATAAGAATATGCTGTTACCCTGTGGGTTTTAACCTTGAAAAGGAGAATCAGCATGTTTTCCATAATCACAAATTCAGCATCGTCCGATGCCAGTGGTGACCTGCCAATTGTTCAGAACTACAAAACGAAATTGCAGGCCCTGGGATATTCCCCAGGCCTGACCGGCAAGTGTATTCGAACGGTTGTGCACCTCATCACATGGCTGTCAGCAAATGGGACAAGGATCGAGACACTGGATATTCGCGTATCGCACCGATTCCTGAGCCACCACTGCACCTGCCCCAGTCCGCACGGTTACCGCAAGAATCTTGAACGCGCCAGATGGCATCTGCACCGGTTTCTCGAGCCGGGCCGGGCGAGACTGGCTCGCGCCTGCATGATCTTCGGCACAGTTTCGCAGTCCGAGCGCTCGAACGCATGCTCTCGACCGACCGCCGGGATGTCGGACGCCACATGTTGGCGCTGTCGACCTATCTCGGCCATTCTAACGCCGCAAACAGCTACTGGTACCTTGAAGCGACGCCGGTGCTGCTGCGACAGGTGTCCCAGGCAACCGAAAGCTTGCATGGGAGGAGGGGGAACGATGGCTGAACTCGCTTCTCCTTTGGCAAAGTTCCTGCGGGAATATCTTCCACGCGACAAGGGCACGAGCCGGCATACCGTCAAAAGTTATGCGCTCTGCTTCAATCTGCTGGTTGTTTTCGCGGCGCACAAACATGGCATCCGTCCCTGCAAGCTTGAGATCGAGCATCTGAACCTCAAGACCATTCTCATGTTCCTCGAACATCTCGAAACGGACCGGGGAAACAGCGTCAGCACACGCAATGCGCGGCTCGCGGCCATCAAGGCCTTCTTCCGATTCCTTGAGTTCCGACACCCAGGACATCTCGACCTCGCTCCGCAGGTGCGTGAAATTCCAACAAAGAAGGGCAAAGTGCCGCTCATCAGCTCTCTGGACCGAACGGAAACGCGTGCGCTGCTTGACGCACCGGATCCAGGAACGGTGTCTGGCATTCGAGACCGCGCGATGCTGTGTCTTACTTACAACGCCGGTCTGCGGGTCTCAGAACTGGTCGGGCTTGCGCTTGAAGATCTGAAGATGCCAACCCTTGACGAGGTGCGCATCATCGGAAAAGGTCGACGGGAACGCATCCTGCCACTGTGGAAAGAAACCCGCGGCACCCCGCGTGAGTCGCTGGCTGTCCGGCCGAAAAGCGCTGACCGGCATCTTTTCCTCAATGCCATGGGCACTGGCATGCCCCGCCGCGGCTTCGCCAAACGCCTTATCGTGCATGCGCAAACCGCCACGCAAAACGTGCCCTCAATCTCCCGCAAGCGCGTATCTCCCCACCCCTTGCGGCACGTCTGTGCGCTACACACTCTGGAGGCAACCGGAGATATCAGAAAGGTCTCACTCTGGCTGGGGGCACTCAAGCCTTCAAACCACCGAGATGTATCTGCGGGCGGATCCGTCCGATAAGCTGGATACACTCGAAAATTGGCGTCCTCCCAGTCTCCGCAAAGGTATGTTCAAGGGAGTGCAGGACGAGTTGCTCGCAATGCTTGCAGATGCCTGAAGCCACAAATATTATGGGAACCTGATCCTGCTTCAATGCATTGATATTCAACGACTAGAGCGGCCTAGGTTCCCATAATCATAAGGTTCCCATAACCTTTATTATGGGAACGTTTCCATAACCTTTATTGAGCAATATATGCATGCGCCGTTTCATAGTCGGCTGGAAGCGACTGGGCTACGCCCGGCGGTTTGGCCCGCACATCGTGTGTTATGCGGATGATTTGAGCATCTTCGGCCGGAGTTCTGCGCCGAAGATGCTGACGGCGGTGGAACGGATGATGAAGCAATTGCAGTTGTCGATCAATCATCGGAAAACACGCTGTCTGCGATGTCCGCAGGAACCGATGGAGTTTCTTGGCTACCGAATCGGAAGGAACTACCGTTTCAACGGCAGCAGCTACATCGGTACTCGTCCCAGCAAAGCAAGCGTACAAAGTCTATGCCGCAAGGTCAGCGAACAAACTAGCCGTAAGTACGGATTGATAGACTCGCAAGATATGGTCAGACGTCTCAACTGGATGTTATCTGATTGGTCGAACTACTTCAGCTTGGGTCAGGTCAGTCCGGCATATTTGGCAATAGATCATCATACGACCGAACGGTTGCGACGATGGTTTTGTCGGAAGCATCAGGTAAAGGCGGGGAAATACGTGCGTTTCTCCAACGAGCGACTGTGGAACAATCACGGTCTGCTATGTCTGTCGCTGAAACGCAGGACCTGCCGTGGGCGAAAGCATAATTCTTGAACGAAAGCCGGATGCGGGAAATCCGCACGTCCGGTTTGACGAGCGGGGGTATGGAAACGTAGTTAGGGTTGAGATTGAGACACCGACTAACGGCGAAAGCCGTCGGCAACAGTAAACCCCTCAACCTAATACTAAACGCGCCAGCCCTCGACTCTACCCCTTTTACCATAAAAATATTGGGGTTGCAGTGCGTCTTGAACTGAATCAGTTCAAAAACTCATGAACTTTTAACCGAATCAATTGCAAATAAATTCTTGTTGACTTGTGATAATTCCTGACAGCTGACGCCATAAAGTCTTTTGGAATCAGGCAAAGGATGCTGATTGAGTGAGGAAATTATTGAAATATAGGTGACTGTTTATTGTGAATTTCTGAAGAATTAGCATTACAATTTAGTGCTATGCCCGTATAGCTCAGTCGGCCAGAGCAGTTGATTTGTAAACAATTGACTGTGTTCTCCTTGACATTCCCTTTTAGTCCATTTCTCTCTTCTAAATTAGTAGCACCCCCGTCTTAATCAGAGTCACCGGCGTATTGTTGATTATTTGTAATCATTTGCCCTCAACGGTTACCGAAATGAAATTTAAGGTAGGACTATTTATCCGATAAAATTTCTCACTTGGAAATTCTAGCTTTTGTGACCTGCCTGTTAACTGAAATCGACATTTGAGAGTCGTTCAAATTCTCGCAATCCTCTGATCATGTATGTGCATGATGCTCTAGAACTTGAGGAAAAGTTAGAGCAGTAAGGAGATCAATTATCAGGTCACACGCAGATGCACAATGGTACTAAGAATTCAAGAGATTTTTGTTGATGTTGGAAATGAAAAAGAAAAGTAAATTGTTTTTTGATTGTCTGTTAATTCTAGCCATAGTATCTTCATTCTCGGTTTCGCTTGGATGTAGTGTTGCTGAAAATTCTGGGGAATGGTTGCAACGGTCAGGATCCTTAATCGTGCTATTTTCTGTAGTATTGGAAATACTTCAAACACTAGCTAAAGAGCCAATACCCGCGGAAGGTGTTTTTATAAATAATGTTCCAGCCACCACGAGTCCGCCCGTATCAAAGACTAGCAAATGGTTCCACATAATTGCTTGGTTTGGGATTGCGATTGGTACATTAATTTGGGGCTATGGTGATCTACTATTTGAATTTTTGTATCTTAATCAACGAGTTTGATGACGCATTTACTTCAACTGAGTTTTACCTACTTTGTTGTGTAGAATCTCCAAAGTCTAGGTAATACCGTTAGTGGCGAATAACAAATTCGGGAAGTATTTGTTTCATTCTTAAGAACTTGAATTAACTACAATTGAGTCGATTTGAAGTCCGAATAGCAACTCTAGTGAAACAAAAAATGACAAGTTTTATTTCTAGGTTTCATCAACAAAATTCCTCAGCTGCTAAATTGAGAATTGCTACGATCCTGCTAGGGGTTTTCGCTTTTTCAATCGCGGATTTAGGGCCGTAGGATCAGAAATCGTACCATAGTGGTTTCATGATTATTGCCAAACGTCTGCGACAAAATCTCCATAGCACATATCAACATTGAAGCACACGAATCGAACAAAATAAGTTACCGATATTGCATGAGCGAATTTAAATCTTGGAGAAGCTACCAGGGTTTTGCCAATCGTATCTGTGGGCAAAACCGATTTATCAGAACCTTGGAGGATGAGGAATTTCTTCGTGAAATTGTACGAACTTCCAGATCCCGAATCAAAAAGTTGCCGACGAACTTTCCTCTGTGGCGGGCACAGCTCGGCCACACATGGCGCCCGATCAATCTGGAAGACGAAGCGTTCGAGATTCCCGCAGCCTATCTCCCTGAACGTATGAAGCCCCAAACGAGTCGTGCAACAGAAGGACGCGCCAATCCGAAGGGTATACCGGTGCTTTATCTATCCACCCAACCACACATCGCCATGTCCGAAGTTCGCCCTTGGCTTGGGTCACTTGTTTCGTGCGCTGAATTTAAGACAACACGCCCTCTTAAGATTGCCGACTTATGCGTCGAAAATCAAGACAGATTCAATATTCACTTAAGTGAGTGCGATCCTCTGCAAAGAGAAAAAGCGGTTTGGGCGCAGATCGCTAGCGCGTTTTCCGAGCCGATATCATCTAAAGACGATACAGCCGATTATGTTCCAACCCAAGTGATTGCTGAATTGTTCAAGAGCGAAGGTTACGACGGCATCGCATACAACAGTGCGTTTAAGGACGACGGCTACAACGTCGCTTTATTCGATCTTGAAGATGCCGAGCTGTCCGCATGCATCCTCCACGAAGTTGCGTCCCTCGAGTTTTCATTCAAGGAATGTGATTACCCGTACTGGATCGAAGAGGACGGTAATATGAAGACGATATCGATTCATGTCATCGGTCCTGCGAATCTGTCAGACGAATCTAACAATTGAAAGAATTGCTCGACATCTTTAGCAGCAGCCCGATTTTTAAATCATGAGTTCCTAAGTTCAATCCATCTAGCCTCTTGGCAAGGGTGGTCCATTCAATTTGGTTCTTTTCAGGACTAGTCGAAAATTATTATTTTGACGTAACGATCTGCCTTACACAATTAGCTGATGCCCGCTAACACTTCTCGAGGGAATGCAGCAAATATGAAGTCGCGCCCCACAATTCAACTTGATCATATTTTTGGGATAGCATGATATTTGTTAGTCTGCTCGTTATCGCGGTGACGTTCTTATTCGCTTGAATTGAAGAACCTGGCGACGTTGCCAGGTTCTTCTATCTGCAAAGTTTTCTCGCTAAAAAAAAATCGGACAACGGCTTTCTACTGCTCTTGCGATCAGCAATAAAGCCGTTGTCTTTCTTTGAATTCGATTATAGGAATTCCGAATTCAATGCAAATCGACTAGCGTAACAGTGTACCCACTGTTGCGCTAGTTCTGTCTTTGCTCGGATGAATATTGATGCCTCGCAAAGAATCACGCGCAGAAATCGAACACTGCCGTAGATTGCTAAGTCTGAATTCAATTTCTGCGCGTCTTGCTTGATGCATATTTCAAATGACATCAAGCGTTCTCAGACTTCGATTCACGATGTCTGAGGATACAACGACCATTTTTCCTCTGCGGAAGCAATGTAGATTGCGACCGAAGGCACAGCATGATAAAGGCACTCAGTATTTGAACTGAAGCGCGACGCTTGTTTTAGTGTGCTTTCGGTTTGGCTCGAATCATGCCGAAATGTTCAAATATTGTTTCGTATCGATTCGAGGTGCGCATGCAATGCGATGCTAGTGCGTGCTAAGCGCGTGGAAACATCGACCAACAATATTCGATCCACATGCGAAGATTGTTGATCAATTCGCAGACAGTGCAGCAAAAAGGAGAGTTTCAGAGAACACTCTTTCGATGGTGATGCACTGTCTACAGCGTCATCGCTTGCCTATAGCGATGACAGGCAGTTCTGCAGAGGCAATCGAACATGCAGAAATGCATTTCGATAGGCTCTGAGACGCCCGATTACGGGCGTTTTTGGGCGGGAAATGCGCCAAAATGCGCTTCCGCCGCTGTGTGGTGTGCGCACACAGCGCGGAAGCGCTTGATATTGCAGTGTTTTCACATATAGGTGTGGAAAACACCTGCAACAAAATCGGGCTTGATTGGATTGCCAGTTGGATGTAAAGTATTTTTTCTAACTAGCCAAATCCGTGCAAAGCCGTGTGAGTACGGAACTCTCAATAGGGAGGCGGCATGGCAGTGATTCACGCCGAGCGTGGAAATGAACTGCCACTACGTTCCGTCCCTGAGGTGGACGGTTCGGGATTGTAAATCCGTCTGGATTAGCCCATGAATTGCGCATCAGCGCAATTTAGAAAATCACAGGTTGCTGTGGTTTCTTGCCTGCGTCACTCTTTTCTCGACGTGCATCAAATTGATGTTCTTGTCAATTTATTCTTTTCAAAAACAATGAATTAACGTTTATTATCTCTTCAATCTACAAGGTTATCTGCATTAGCCAGTCCTGCATTCTCAGGATTCAAATAAGATGCGTCTCAGCATCCGATACCGTCTAGCGAGCGGGTTATTGATCGTTACTTCGCTTATGCACTGATTGCGAGGCAGGTGGAGCAGTCCAGCCTGACGATGTTTTATTTTCATCAGCTAAATGGGCGAGTCGGTACGTGTAATGCGTATCGCCGGGTACAGTGTACCCGCAACTTTTACATTCGCAGACTCATTCAAATTTTCGAAAATCTTGAATTCGAAGCGAGGGAATATCATGCCCAAATCCTTTCGACGCCGCGTGTTTCGCACACATCCACTCGATGAATACGAGGATCTCGTATTCGACTCCAGGGGAGCCGGATACTCCTATCAGTCCATTCAGAAAATGTTGCGGAGCAAAGGTCCGTCCGTCGATCGATCGACGGTGTTTCGCGACGTCCAATCGCACTATAGAACGACATGAATAAGACTATTGCTCGCTTCAGTCGTCGCAATCCGCGAAAACAAGCGATTTACATCGTTAGAAGAGCGTTGGCTCTCAAAGTTCCCAAAAGTATGCGAGAAGATGATGGACGAATTTATTCAACGGGCACCGCCGAGTGCTATCGGTCTGCTCTAACAACATTCTGTAAATGGCTCCAGAAGGAACAGTTGGGTGATTTGCGCGGTGTCAACGCAATGACTGTTGCTCGTTACCTGGAACATCGCCAGCCGCTCGTAGGGCAAAAGACTCTCGATTTAGACCGTCAGGCTGCACAGTTTCTGCTACGGCAGAACTACGGACAAAAAGTCCAGTTGCCGCGAATACAGTCTACATGCAAACAAGGAAGACGACTCTCAGAGGAAAGCCGAGCATATTTTCCAGAGCAAGTAGATCTGATTGCCCGCAACCTGCCTGCCAGCAGTTCGCTTGCGGTTCAAATCGCTCATGCAACGGGAGTTCGAGCGCGCGAACTGCTGACTTTGCGCCGTGCGGAACGTGCCCCGGCAAGTGCTCGGCGGCTATGGTCGGATGCTCGATTTTCTGGTCGAACGGGCGTGCGCTACACGGTTCGCGGGAAAGGCGGGCTTTGAAGAGAGGTGCTTATCCCAGATTTCTTGGCAAATGAACTGGAGCAACGTCGCTTGGACCGGATCCAGCGCGTCAAAGACCGTGGGACCGTCTATTGGACGGAATACAGGTTAGCAGGCGGGTCGTACTTATCCAAGCTGTTCAGCAGGAAAAGCAAGGAACTGCTGGATTGGTCCGGCGGGCTGCATGGGCTGAGACACGGCTATGCACAAGACCGGATGGTCGAACTTACACGAATTGGATTTTCAAGAAAAGATCGACTGTTAATCATCAGTCAGGAACTGGGCCATTTCCGACCGGAGATTGTAACGACTTACTTGCGCTGATGGTCAAATCTTTTTGGGATATGCCTCTGAACTTGATTCAGCCTGCTTCATAGGAGAATTGGATGGTGATTGGCGGCCGTTCATACTGGCGTTGCGGGCCAAGAGGATAGCAGCCACATACCGAGAGGGCAGCCGTACCAATGTTTGAACATCCTATAATCGTTGCGATCATCGCTGGCATTGTCCTAGCGATCATTGTCACATACCGAGAGGGCAGCCGTACCAATGTTCGAACATCCTATAATCGCTGGCATTGTCCGAGCGATCATAAACCCCATCGGCGTTTGGTTCTTCAACAGGGTCTTTCGCCGGGACATTAACATAATGGCCGTAATAGAACAAGGCCCCACCAATCGCGAACTTGGATTTACGGAACCAGCCGTAAAGATTACGCTGACCAACAAGAGCAGCAAGAACATTCAAATCAAGGATATTCGCCTAATGTTCTGTGCAGCTTACGGAGCTTCGATATTTCCAGAGGCACCTGCGGGCCGTTCCCACCGTCAATTGCCTACGTGCCTAGTATCAGGTGAAGATGCCCACTGGTATATTCCTGCTGAACAGCTATCAGACTTGCTTCGTAGTCTGCATCGTCCCCGAGGAAACGTCGGAACGGAACCTGGTACGGTAACGCTTTATGCTAGATGCATAACAGGTACGAACCAAGCATACACAGGATCGGGGTTTCCTTTTTCTACCGATTCCGATTCCCACTAGCCCTAAACACATAGGTTTGCGTCATCGAGATAACTATTCGTAGTGCCAGCTCGGATTCCGGGAACTGACAATCGTGACTCTAGACCAGAAATCGAAACGCTGGTCCCGGACAAACGATAATTCATGCTCTGAAAGAATCGTCATCGGCGCATGGCAGACATGGTCCACCAAGACCAGCCACCAACTTCTATACTCCCCAACCTTACCTTGATTTCGAACCTTCGTGGATTTGTCAAGAATTTTATTCTGGATGCTTTTTCCTAGCTCTGCAGCTACGGCTATGTCGTAGCCGTCGGAGACATTATTCAAAATGAACTTCGCAGGCTTATGGGAGAACTCCATCAGTTCGAGACAGATACCGCAATCCAGACAGAGATGCGGACGCCAATGAGAAGTCTCTCCAGCGTGCTTGTCGTAATTGAAGTGTTCAGAGTGCATGGCGGAAATCACCGTCTCATCGTAAGGCCGCAATAGTGGCTTCAATGCCTCCGAAATCTGACGGGTGACGACACTCGTAGTCGGCAGGTCTTCAGAAAAATCATACTCACAGTCGATTACCCAACCGTATCCTTCGTTCCCGGGCGGTCCGAGCTGACCGATGATCTTCTCGATGTGACCCGCGAGCGGTTTCCGTACTTCTTCTACCCCTTTAGACTGCCCATCATTGCCGATGACTAGCCTTTGGTTCAGTCGGGTCACTTCAACTGCCCAAACACCATCAACGACGAAGTCAGGCGGATCGCCTTGTCAAGGATCAGTGGAGTGTGAAACAGAATGTGCCTATTTTGTTTCATGATCGCTGGATTGGGATGTGATTTTGCGGGAGCGGGAACTAGTTTTCATATGCATTTTGCACATTCGTGAAACAAAACTATAATTTTGTTTCAAGCTGAACTCGCTTAGTATCATACTGTTCTCTACTTGTTCTATCGAATGCTGTACTCCAAACGCTCTGGTTACTCGTTGCACGACGCGCAAGGTCGAAAATATATTGATGCCAATGAACGCCGCGCGCTGTTGGAATGCGTGGCTCGCATGGACGCCGACATTCGCACTTTCACTGAAACCTTGGTTTACACCGGCTGTCGCATTTCTGAAGCACTTTTTTTGACCGTCGGACATGTCGATCTCGATAACCAAATCATTCAATTTGAGAGCCTGAAGAAAAGGCAGCAAGGGCGTTGGCGCGCCGTGCCCGTTCGACGGGTTCTGATTGAACACCTGGACTTGGCACATGGACTGCGTCGTCGCCAATTCCAAAATCAGTTTCACCAACCGCTTTGAAGTTATTCCCGCGTGACTGCCTGGCGACACATCAAGCGACTGTTGGAGGAAGCCGGGAATTACGGTGCTCAAGCCAGCCCAAAAGGGTTGCGCCATGGGTTCGGCGTCGCCGCCGTCGAGCAGGGCATACCGTTGCATATCATTGATCGTTGGCTTGGACATTCCTCCACGACGACAATCGAAATCTATACTCAAGTCGTGGCACACGAAGAACGCCAAATCGCGAACCGCATGTTCGCGGATGTTCCATAAACAGGCATGTTTATAATTCCCTGTGTTTGTTCTTCCATTCCGGGTGAATGAACTCAAATTTGAGCATTATGCTGTATTTGCACAATTTGAATATTGAAGAGACCAATCTTAAACAACAAGATTAATGATATGACCTTTGTCCCGATTGACAATAATGGCTGACTCGATAAATCCAAATTTTGCAATACTGAATTTAATGCCCAACAGTTTGTGAAGGGCTGTTGGCAATTTTGAACTCTTGTATTTTACTGACTTGACCATAATTTGAGGCTGGTTGCATGAAATCGAAAGTGATTGATTTGTTTTGTGGTATTGGTGGCCTCACCCATGGATTGGTTCAGGAAGGATTCAATGTAGTTGCTGGAATCGACAACGACGTATCCTGCAGATATGGTTATGAGTCAAACAACGATGCTAGATTCATCCACACGGACATCATGGATGTTTCGGCAGATTTCATTAATCGGTTATTTGGTAAGAATTACAGTGGTACACGAATATTAGTCGGGTGTGCTCCATGCCAGCCATTTTCGATTTTGAATTCTGCGAGTGTCAAGCGACAGCAATTTAACCTGCTGATGCAATTCGGACGATTGGTTCGGGCCGTCAGACCAACTATCGTATTGATGGAGAATGTTGCCGGACTCGCCAAGATGGAAAAACATCCTGATTTCAAATATTTTTTGGACCAGCTTCACCAAGACTATCACGTGCATTATGAAATTGTGGATTTTTCAGAATACGGTGTACCTCAAAGAAGAAAACGCCTAGTGCTGTTCGGGTCCACGCAAAGCGAAATAAGGTTGATTGCTCCCACACACAAATTGAAGAAAGTAACTGTTCGTGATGCGTTAAGTGATGTTGAATCAATTGAAGCTGGCGAATGCAGTGTAACGGACCCACTTCATATAGCCAGCAAACTAAGCCCACTCAACTTATTGCGAATACAATCAACCAAGCACGACGGTGGCAACAGTAAAAGTTGGGATGAGAATTTACTGGCAGAGTGTCATAGGAAAAAGAGCGGCCAAACTTATAGATGTTCGGTGTATGCGCGAATGCACTGGGATCAACCTGGTCCTACGATCACTACCCAATTCAACCATTTTGGTACTGGTAGATTTGGACATCCAGAGCAGAATAGAGCAATTAGTTTGCGTGAAGCTGCGCTACTCCAAACATTTCCGCAAGATTACGAGTTCACCAAACCGGGTGAACCAATTTCAATAAAGAAAGTGGCAAAATTCATCGGAAACGCCGTTCCTGTGAAATTTGGTAAGGTTGTCGGTAAAAGCATCAATAATCATTTAAAGCACAATGACACAACATAATTTTGTATTCAATGTCACGCTGGGTGTTCTGAACCATCTTGGCCGAAATCTATATAGAAGTTTTATCACCGTTATAGGCGAAGCAATCTCGAATTCATGGGACGCTGATGCTGAAAATGTCTGGATTGAAATCGACAGAGAAAATTCCAAGCTTATCGTAAAAGATGATGGTGTCGGGATGAATGTCGACGACTTGCAAAACAAATTTCTTCTAGTTGGTTATTCTAAACGGAGAACGGGCAATTCTAAATCTGAGAAGCAGCGCCCGTTTATCGGTCGAAAAGGGATAGGAAAACTGGCGTTACTGTCCAGTGCTGATAGGGTTACTGTATTGTCGAGACGGGATGATCAGGCATATGTCGGAACGATAATCGACAACTCCCAGCTTGATTCGGCCATAGAAGATGAATGGAGCATGCGGGAATTTACATTGGATCAACCAAACATAGAAGAATTTGAGAAGTATACAGAGAATCACAACCACGGTACGATAATTCAATTTGAGAATGTAAAAGGAGGAAGTAAGCACCGGGTCGAATACATGCAAAACGCAATTGCACTCTATTTTCGGTTTTCTTTAATTGACGATTCCTTCGCCATACATGTGAACGACCAGGAAATAACGCTGGAAATGTTGGATAAACTTGCTGAAAAAACTCAGTTTTTTTGGAGAATTAACGATTATCAAGACCCGTATATTGATGATATGCTGACCGCTGAGAAAGAGAAGGGTAAGCCAGTGTCCTTAAAAAGCGGAGCGAAAGGTTTTGTCGCGTCAGTCGACAAACCAACTTCCTTGAAAATCAGGGAAACAGATGAAGTTGTAAGCCTCGACCTATTTGTTAATGGCCGATTGCGACAAAAAGATATTCTGAAAGGAATGTCTCATGCAAGAGTTAGTGAAAGATACATCTATGGTCAAATTCATTTTGACGAACTGGATGACGAAGTCGACCGATTTACAAGTAGCAGAGAGGAAATTATCGCAAACGATCCAAAATATGATCTATTCTCCAGGGAGTTCAAAAAGAAATTGCTAGAGATCCTCAATGAATGGGATAAATTGCGAGACGAAATCGGCAGACCTGGGGATCCAGACGCACCTGAGCACAGCAAGCGAGAACGTAAATCCCGTGAGCTATTTGACCGCATAGCAGACGACTATAAAGAAAATGCCGAAATTTGGGTTAAGGAGACGCTGTCAGAATTGAAGCCATATGCCGCGTTCAATGTCCAGTCTTATATGGAATGCTTTCTTGCTGAGAATTTGGTGCGGAATTTGATCAAAAAAAGCGAACTGAACATAACCAGTTATTCCGACAAAGTAGCGAATTTTAGGCGTAGAGAATCGCAGAGAAAACGAGCTGGCAATGTGAACATCCAGATTAGAAAAGGAGAAGAGGATCTGCAATACTTGGATCTTGATGATCTCGCAGAAATTTCAGACGACTCTGATGTAGAAAACACTTTGGTAAACGATTCCAGACGATATGCTCCTATACGAAATGCAATAATGCACACATCGCCGCTCACGGAAGATGCAAAACAAATGTTGACCACAACTTATGCGAATATCAGGGACAGGGTTAAGTCTCTATTGGCTAATACCGATGAATAATCAAAAAAGAAAACCGGCTAATCTTTGTATCTCCTTTTACCCGTGCCCATCATTCCACTCCCAACAAGTAGGCTACTTTTACTCCATCTGTTCGATTAATGCGATTATCTTTGGATAATCCTCTTAGTTTAACCAGAGACTAAGTTTGCTCCATTTATAAACCATTCCTCTAACGTATTGATATCATGTTTTTTTCGAAAACAGAAAAATCGTACATGTAACTACATTTCTCCTGCCCTCGTTCGCTCACCAGCGATTTCGATGCAGCCCTATTTTCATGTTCACTGCCTGTGCCAGATGCGCCTGTTCCGCCGACGGATGCACATCCTGACGGTTGGTGATCGTGCGATGATCCTTAGTCTGCATCGTGGTCGTCACCCCCATCCAGCTTTTAAGACGCCTGTGAATGCTCTTCCAGCTCCAGTGAATACCCTGCTGCCTAAATTGAAATCGCAGCGTCTGAACGACATGATCATTCAGCACCGTGAAGAACCGGTGCGCCTGGATACGCCGGTTCAAGCGATGTGAGACCGGACGAAACCCGAGCTGCGACTTCATACTTCTGAAAGTGGATTCGACTTCGGTCAGGCACCAATACGTTTTAACGATCCTGTCATCGCTCCAGTCGGTGTGGGATGTGCGCAGCACGCAGCTTCGTTTGGTCATCGGCCTTTTGGTGCTGCGAACTGCAGTTCCAAGTCACGGCCGTCGCATTGACGCCCTGCTCGTCTTCGCTGACGTCGAGCGCGTAGTGCTTCGCCACTTTCGGATACTTCTGCTTGATCTGGCCAATTCTCTGGCGTGCCTTGTCGACTCATTTTTCACACCGTCGTTCAGTTTTTCGTATCTTCAGCACCATGTACCGCCTTCTCGAACACCGACCGACTGCGATTGTCAAACCACCAGCTAAGATTGCTGGTCTCGATGATCTCACAGTGATGCGTCAGACAATCCAATACGGTCGTGGTCATCTTCTCATCCTGAAACACCTGATTCCACTTGCCGAATCTCAAATTGGTCGTCACTGCCGCCGACACTCGTTCATACAGCTTGGCGATCAAATGAAACAGCAAATATCCGCCGTTGCGGGCAAATGGACGATAGCCCAACTCGTCCAACACTACGAACCGACAGTACCCAACTAATCGGCCAAGTGACAGTCGATTTTAATTTTAGATTGGCATGAGTGTGAAGCTTCAGGTTAAACCTAAGCAATTTTAAGTTTCTAGCTTGAACGGCCGCCGAGAAAGCGTGAAATCATGAGTGCTGAAGCATGACCTCCAACCGAAACTACAGCAAAGATGATAGCTACCCATGGGTTTGCATCAATGGCTGCTACTACTGCCGCCAAACCCAGACCAACAAGCGCAATTATTAATGCGTGATGCTGGCTCCTGTCCTTCCGTCCTTCACGTCTGCTGAGAACTTCCCGCTCAACTCTTTGATGATGCTGCGATTGATTTTGCCAAGTATCAATAATTCGCTCACTAAGTCTGGGGATTACTTCATCATACTTTTTCAATTCCTGAGGTGGAGGAATTGGTCCTTTATAGTTTACGGCACGAATCTCTTCATAGACTACGGAGCGAACTTGCTCCAACAATTCATGCTGTCGTGGGTCTGCCTCTTCTAACTGTTCATCAATGTGGTCCGAGTCGTTCGCTTCAATTCCCTTGTTCTCTTTGGGGGATGACGCACCGGAACTATCTGGTGAATTCTGAGAACCGCCTTTATCCTCAGTTAAAACTAACTTTCTTTTAAGTTTTCTTTTACTATTTTCAAAATAGCTTCTTGCATGTCTTCGCCAATTGCCGCCCAATCACCAATTAAGGCATCCTCGTCTGGGAGCAGATAGTCGTCCAATCTGGAATCCTGAGGCACATAATTGAATCCAGCACTAAAGCCATCACAGTAGTCTCGCAGGCAAATTACAACGTAGTCTTGCAGGTCGTTTAAATCTATCTTGGGTGCAGCATAAACTTTGGGTTTCTCACTTAAGCCAAAAGAATTTTTCGCAGCATTTTTAGGAACTTGAACATTAGCTTTTGCACTATGTTGGTTTGTAATTTCTGTCATTTTCAATTCAATTATTTTTCGATTAATTTGTCAAAATAATAGATTGTCCGTGAAACAATTTCAACAACACCTGCTACTTCCGGCAGCACGACATTTTTGTCATAAAGACTAGAACCACACGTCTGTATCAGAACCTCCAGATAAACATGTGAAAATTTAACGAACAACTGATGCTCATTCAAAAGGCAAGCACTGCTTGAAACAGCAGCTGATTGGTTCTGTTTGAAAATATGTTGCCTGCTTAACTGAGCCTGAAAGGTTTCTTGGCCTCTACATTCAGCGTCTATTTTTAATTCTTGGAAAAATTTTGATCTTTTTCTCGTACTGGGGCGATGAACAGCCCCTAAATACACGTTTGAAGGGCATTTTGCTGCAGATTTCAATCAAGCAAAAGCCGCTTTTCCATCTGTTGGATTTCCCTCCAAACCGGCGATGTGAATGCGGTTTTCGATTTGCCAATATTATCTCAGGTGGGGATTCAATTTGCGAATTCAATGTTGGAATGAATGGTCGTACCCTTTAACTCTCCACTACCCTCTTTCATTCAAGTCGACGGCGCACCAGGGGCGTATTCCTCGCATTATTGATTTGATTCGTGAGCATTGCCGTCGTTTTCGCAGTGCATGACTCTGCAGGTTCGCGAGGGACCGTTTGTGACGCCAATCAACCTCCTTCCCATATTCAATCATCCGAGCTGGACTCCGAAGCCTGCGGTCAGGCGTCAGATTCCCCACTGTCCTCAATACAGCGAATGTTGGAACAACAGCCATGTTCGACGTATGTCTGAAACGCTCTTCTTCGATTTTTTTCAACTTAACCCTAGTTCCGCAATATTCAAAAATCTATTCCCGTAAAGTATTGATTTCATGAATTATTCGAATACAGCAAATTCGTACATGTAACAACATTTCGCGCATATTTCTTATTCTCGTTGGCTCACCAGCGTCTTCGATGCAGCCCAATTTTCAGGTTCACCGCATGCGCCAGCTGCGCCTATTCCGCTGACGGTCGCACATCCTGACGATTGGTGATCGTGCGATACTCCTTGGTTTTCATCGTAGTCGTCACCCGCATCCAGTTTCGAAGGCACCGGCGAATGCTCTGCCAGCTCCAGTGAATGCCTTGCTGCTTGAACTGAAAGCGCTAGGTCTGAACGACGTGATAAGCCAACACTGTGATGAACATGTGCGCCTGAATTCGCCGGTTCAGACGATACCACACCGGACGTAGCCCCAGCTCCGACTTCATGCTTCGAAAAGTCGCTTTGATCTCGGTCAGGCTCCAATAGGTTTTTACGATCCTGTCATCGCTCCAGTCGCTGTGGGAAGTGCGCAGCACGTAGCTGCCGGCTTGATCATCGGCCTTTTGATGCTGTGAACTGTAGGTCCAAGTTACGGCCGTGGCATTGACGCCCTGCTCGTCTGCGCGGACCTCGAGTGTGTAGTGCTTCGTCACTGGCGGATATTTCTGTTTGAGCCGGCCAATTCTCTGGTGTACCTTGTCCACTCGATTGGTGCAGTATTTCTTGAACAATCCCTGCTGCGGTTGCTGCAGTTCCTGTTCAAACTGCTGTCGTTTTCGGGTCATGATCGACTTGTCGCCGGCCTGCTTGTGCTCGCATTTGATATAAAGCAACGCTTCTTTGGTCTTGTCATCGCTGCCGTCGTTCGGCAGCATTTTCAATCTGGTTGAATGAAAGGCAAAAGTGCGGAACTCAGGTAAAGCCTAATTTTTGCCTTCATTGTCAAACCACTTATGACTTGCTTACATCGATTCAATGGAAATTTCTCGATTTAAAGTCTTTCCATAAGAGGTTGTCATCGGGTTTCCAGACATAATCGACAATTAGATGAACCACATTTTCTGCAACTTGCAGATTGCCTTCTACTCCCAACAAAGAGAGTGTTTTTGCCAATACGGAATAACGCTCGAAACACCGCGGCCAGAAAACTGCGTTGACATATCCTGTTTCATCTTCCAAAGTCATAAAAACCACTTTAGAAGCACTTGCTGGTCGTTGTCTGCAGATGACTGCGCCAACATAACGCACGCGGGATCCGTCTTCCAGGCTGTTTACGGTTTTAGCATCCGGCAGTTTTTGTGCAAGGAGTTGATCACGATAGTGCGCAAGTATGTGGCCGTGAGTGCTCACTCCCGTATTTCGATAATCCCAGGCGGTGGTTTCTCTCGCGTCTAGCTCCTCGAATTTCGCGCAGCTTTGAAGAGGCAGAAGAATATCTTTTTGCTGACTGACGCCATGTGCGGTCCACAACGCAGTTCTGCGATTGGCAGCTAAACCCCGAAGTGCGCCTGCTTCTGCAAGTTTTTGAATGCCTGCTTTTGAAATTCGAGTTTCCTGTGCTAACTCTTCAATGGATTGAACGTCGCAGCGAGCCCGTTGCAGGGCCTCTATATCTTTGTGATTCAGTCCGCTGATGTATCGATACCCAATCCGCAATGCATAGCCGCTTTTACTTTCGTGACAAAGTTCAACGGTACAGTTTCTTTCACTAAAGCGGATGTCAACTGGAAGAATTCGAACTCCATGTCTGCGCGCATCTTCAATGATTGTGGCAGGCGAGTAAAAGCCCATTGGCTGGGAATTAAGGAGTGAGCACGCGAACTCCGTGGGGTAATGGCATTTCAGGTAAGAAGCGGTATAGGCAATCAATGCGAAGCTTGCAGAATGTGATTCGGGAAAACCGTATTCGCCAAAGCCTCGAATCTGATTGAATACCTGTTCAGCAAATGATTCTTCGATTCCTTTTTTGATCATGCGAGAGATTAGTTTTTCCCGATGTTGCTCCAAACGATCCACTCTGCGCCACGCTGCCATATCGCGTCGCAATTGATCGGCTTCTCCTGGTTGATAATCCGCCACAACCATTGCTAGCTTGATTACCTGCTCCTGAAAAATTGGAATCCCGAGAGTTTTCCCAAGAACGGGTTCGAGAGATGGATGTGGATATACGGTCGGTTCTTCACCTGAACGACGACGAAGATAAGGATGAACCATGTTCCCGGAAATCGGCCCGGGACGAACAATCGCGATCTGCACAACCAGATCGTACCATTGCCTGGGCTTTAATCTCGGCAGCATGCTCATCTGGGCTCGACTTTCAATTTGAAAGACTCCCGTGGTATCGGCCTTCTGCAACATTTCGAACACTTGCTCATCATCTTTGGGAATTGAATGCATGCACAAATCAAGATTGCGGTGCTGTGAAAGAAGATCAAAGCATTGGTGTATTTGAGTGAGAGCGCCAAGTCCTAAGAGATCCACCTTGAAGATCTTCATGGTCTTTAAATCATCCTTTTCCCACTGAATGACGGTTCGATTTGGCATGGTCGCATTTTCTACTGGAATGAGCTCATCAATTCTTCCCGTTGTAAACACAAAACCTCCAGGATGAATGGATAAATGCCGAGGAAAATCAAGTATGGCATTTGCCAGCAGAATCAGTAAGCGATAGGTTCGAATCTCAGGGTCCAGACTTGCTTTGGTCAAATCTTCTGCCCCGAGCAGCCCATATGAATCAATAATTTTTGAAATTCGCAGCAGCTCGTTAATGGGAATGCCAAGAGCGGCTCCAACATCTCTGATCGCTGAACGAATTCGATAACGGATTACAACAGCAACCATGCCTGCATGGTCTCGGCCGTAAGTGTCGTACACATGTTGAATCACTTCTTCACGCCGTTCATGCTCAATGTCTAAATCAATGTCTGGAGGTTCATTGCGTTCACGTGACAAGAATCGCTCAAAAAGCAAGTTCATATCAACCGGATCAATTTGAGTAATGCCAAGACAGAAACAGACGGCGGAGTTCGCGGCAGAACCTCGGCCCTGACACATGATGTTGCTTTGTCTGCACCATCGCACAATTCGGTGCATTGTCAGAAAATAGCTGCCGTAATTGAGGTCTTCAATCAGCTGTAATTCTCGCTCCAGCTGCCTTGTTACATTTTGTGGCGGTTCACCCGAATATCTGTACAAAGCACCCTTTCGTGTCAGTTCTCGCAGCTGTTGATTTACAGTGGTCTCAATCGAATCCACTTCGTCGGGGTACGCATATCTGATTTCATCCAGTCTAAATTTGCACTCTTCGGCAACTTCCATCGTTGCTTCGACCGAAGCTGGATCATCTGCGAATAACTGTTCAAATTCATCTGGTTCTATGAGGCTATGAAGGGCATTTGGCTTTAGCAGGTTTTTGCTTTCTGACAAAGTTTGATTGTGCCGAATACAGGTCAGAATATCTTGAATCGGCTGTTGAGTTTTTTGGTGGTAGAGAACTTCGATTCCCGCTACAGTGCGAATTCCGTATTGTTTCGCATAGTTTTTCGAACGGAATTCAATTAAGGGTTCTTGGTGTTGGCTATGACGACAAATCATGATCAACAGGCGGTCATTGAAAGCCGATTTCATTGCACCAAAAATATGATCGGCTTTTTGTTCTTCGAGAGTGCTGATGCCTTGGGGCAGCCATATCCCATACAATCCTTCTGCATGCATGCAACACTCTTTGAATGTAACTTCACTGCTGCCTTTCTCACATCGTCTTCGACCAAGGGTGATCAATCTGCAGAGATTTGAGTATCCTTTTTGATTTTGAACGAGAAATAGAATGCTGAATGTGGGAAGATCTGGATCTTTAACCGTAATTTCTGAACCAATGATCAGATGGATATCGTGTTCAAGTGCAGCTTCATAAGCTTTTACGACGCCGTAAATTCCATCCCGGTCAGTGATTGCGAAGGACTTTAGTCCGAGTTTTGCCGCTTCGCTGACATATTGTTCGGGTGAGCTGGCGCCTTCTAGAAACGAGTAATAGCTTTTGCACCATAAAGGTGTGTATGGATTCTTGACAGACATCAGCGATTACTGAATGAATCCTCGTGCATACCATTGTCGGCTGACATGGTCGTAAAAAATCCACTCGACGCTGCCGACTTGATTCTCCACAAAATAATCATCACGATGAATCATTGTCTTCCGCCACCAAAATCCAGAGATGGGATATGGCCCGAAAACGTGTTGCAGCAAAGCTCGCCGAGGTGTGGCAATAGGCATGGGATAATCAAATGCGCGTCGGATGATGGATACATATGTTTGGGGTTGAGGAGCGTGTTCTCGCAAGCTATCCAACGGTTTCCATTGATAGGACTCTTCGGGCAAATGTGAATCCTCGCATTTGGCAATCAGAATTTGATTTGCTCCAAATTCAGCGCGTACGCGTGCGAGCGCCCGATTCGCAGCACGAAGATCATGTTCAGACTTCGTGATATGTTGGTAAAGACCCTGCTGAGGATCAGGCAGTGGACCTGGAATCAATTGAATTGCGATTTCGGTGACCCCGTCTCGTAATTTCATTGAATCAAGTCGCAAACGAAGAAGATCGACTAAAGTCAGTTCATTGAGTGTCGGCTCGGATGTTTTTAACCGGGTCTGGCAGAATCCAGAAATATCTTTTTTCATTCGGATGTGAATTTCTCTCACACCCTGTAAGAGATCATTCATTTTTTCTAGCAATGGAGTCCAGATACGTTGAATGATCTTCAGTATCTGCTCCACATTGCTTTCTACATAATCCAATTCGATGCTTGCAGTGTAGTTTTTTGGAAGACGAATGCCACGTACTTTGCCGTCAGTTGACTTTGCTTTGCGAATCAGTTCATACAGTTCTTCTGAGAATCTGGCTCTGACTTCCCATGCGGGCAATGACCGCAATTCACCCACTGTACGGATTCTGAGCTTGTTGAGCTCCTTGATCGGTTTCGATGGCAGATTCAGCTTGGTTAATGGCATCAAAAACACGGTGTCGAGTTCTTCTGAAATCGATTTAAACACAGTGATCGGACGGTTTGTGTGAATTGCAAACAGCACTCCAAAACGAGTAAATCCAATGGTGATGTTCGCTTTCAATTGCTCCTTTTCAAACAAGGCATCCCGCAAACGCTGCGCCCAGGCATTTAGATCAGGCTCTAAACGGCTCATGCCGCTGATATCAAGGTAATAGGTGCCGGGCAGCTCAGGTATAGGTTCAATTTCAGGGCTGAATAACAAAAGATGGCGAATCAATCGCTGGTGGACGAGGTCAATTTCTTGAGGATGCGGAGAAACTGCATGCAGTTCAGGACAAAGCGCAACAGCGTTGACATAACGCAGACCTGGAAAAATGCCTTTTTTTGAGGCGCGTTGATCGACGGCCCAGACTGTTGAGCGGCTGTCGTTTCGATCAACTAGTGCGATGGGGCGATCAAAGTTGGCAGGAAGTTGGCGAATTGCCAGCTGGAGATGAAAATCAGAGACACTGACACATGCAATCCGAACTTGTTGGGAAAGGCGAAAGTCCATTGAAATTGCAATCAATAGTATCCATCTACGCCGGAAAAGAGTTGCTGCCAAATCCATTTCCTGCCGCGTCGCTTATCGCGATGAACATGAATTTGGCACAGGAACTGCCCATTTTCAATCCGTTTCCGGGAGACTTGGGCATGCAAAGATACGAGGGGGCTGACGGATTGACTGAAGGATTGTTTTTTTGTGAGAAAAAGAACGCAGGCATTATGTTTTCGAGTCAGTCCGTTGAGCTGGCTCAGATGTCCAGCCGGCAGCCAATGATTTCGGCCCAGATCGAGCAGGATCAGTCGAAACGCGCTGGAGCGCAGCAGTGTCTCGGCAGCTCTTGCCATATCTTGTGTGTTCATCAGGCGCAATACTGGAAAATTACGCAGGTCGATTCCATTTTTTTCAACATCAGGTGGATAAAAGCAACTGTTCAAGGAGCCGACCCAGGCCGCATTGAACCCAACTGTCTGAACTTCTTGAACGAGCAGAAATGCGAAACTCAGTGCGGCAATCGGATGAGGCTCTGAAATCTCGATCAACCTTCCTGCCATTTCTTCGAGAGTCCATTGCGGTTCTCTCGTTAGAAATGGTTCGGGAAGTCTCGACAGTGGCTGTAGTTCCACTTTAGCCATTTATGGCCGCCTCTATATAGCCAATGTCTTCCAGATAACGCCGAACCTCAATGACTTTCCCGAGAATTTGCAGGTTTTCAATGTCCGGCACAAGAATTTCATAACGACTGTTATGCGGATGTAATTCAATGCGGTCATCGAGTCGTCGATATTCTTTTACGGTTGTTTCGTCATCGATCATTGCAACTACGATGTCACCTTGGTGGATTTCTGATTGATGACGAACGAGCACGATATCTCCGTCAAAAATTCCGGCGTCAATCATGCTGTCTCCGTAGACATGCAAGGCAAAAATCGTTTGCTCCGATGAATAAGACTGGACTGGGATATAGCCCTCGATATCTTCGACCGCAATATTGAAAGGTCCGGCCGGCACTTTTCCAACGACTGGCGCGAGAGCTCCCATTCGGTGTTTTGCAGGAAGTCGGTACCCGCGTGCTTTGCCGGGTTGTTTGAGGAGCAGTCCTTCTTGAACGAGTGCGTCCAAGTGGCTTTTTGCAGATTGAACGGCCCGCATCCGAAAAGCTTTTTGAACTTCGCGTACTGTCGGAGGATTCCCTTCCAGCAGGCGTTTTCGCATGAACTGGTAGATTCGATTTCTGGTAACTCCGGGTTTTGTGTATGCCATGATTCGAAATGGTGGTTGATGAATGAATCAATATTATAACAGACAAATGTATGTTATTAAAATTTAGGAGATCAAAAAGTATACATTGTGCCTTGGGGCAGCGACTCTTTGTGACTCAAAGAGCAAAGATAAGTGGCAGCTTGTGTGAAAATCGAGTTGTGAGTCCTTGTTGAGCAAGGGAATCAAACTACCCTGTGCTGACTTTGATAAAAACCAAAGTGAGCGCTATAGGCTGTTGATTGCGATGATTTAGTGAAGCACTCTGTTTTGGGGAATGAAATATGTCGTATACGTGGGTGTTACGCCTCATCTTCATGAAACGTAACGAGGCTAAAAAGGAAGTAGTGTTGCTAACTTTAACGGTTTATCGAATCGCGGTTTTCGTCTTTTTTACCTCTCTAAAGCTGTTGTTGGATTTGAAACAACGCGGGATGAGCGAACCAAAGTTGATGATCGGAGATGGTGCAATAGGATTTTAAATGCGTTGACGAGGTCTATGCGGGCAGTAAGCATCAATGTTGCTGAGTTCACAAACCCGACAATGTTCTAAACATTTCCTGAAGGTGTGCAACTACGAGCAAAAGGTCGGTTGCATGATGTTTATTTTGGCTCGCGACTGTTTTGATTTTTAAAAAGTTAGGATTCTAACCAGATGGATTCCAATGATGGTTGCTCCCCTTTAGTTAGCCGAATCATCGCACGTTGTATTAGTTGAGCTCTAATCTGAATAAATTTGTCGAAATCGGATTTGAGTTTCGCTCTAAATTTGTCATCTGTTTGCTTTTCATAACGAGCTTTGCTCAACAACTTATAGGATACTAAATGTGTTTTTAGTCGATTTGAGACAATTTCCTCGTCTGCCCACTCTACTCGTTCTCTCAGATATTCCAACGGGTCTTTTCGACCAATGATTCGATTGGTTTTCCAGGTGAGTAGCGCACAGTTTAGAGCATATTCACTACCTAGGTTTGCATCATCAAGCAAGCTGCTAGGAAAAATATGATGGTATTCTCGATTTTGAATACTCTCATAAGAAACCTCTTTGTCGTCGGCGAAGTCTCGGGCACCGAAATAGTTGGACACTGCCAATATGCCCCGCGCTAAAATACCCACATTTTTTGGCCAGCCTGCATTCGTCATAGCGTCTAGATCAGCTAAATCATGTTCATTGCGGTTTAGCACCGGAATTTCTGTTAAATCCCTTTCGTCATAATCTCGTATTTCCAGAAAATCTTTAATTCCCCTATGTTTATTCTTTGCGCCTTTGAAATCAGCATAAGCCCTAGTCGGAGCAGAATTTTCGTATCTATTAGTAAAAAAAGACGACCATAAATAAGCGCGCAACAGTTTTTCCGCCTTAGCAACAAAATCACCATGTTCTGGAATTGATTTATAGGATGCTGCAATTACAGCTAACACAGCATTGGTAGGCAAACGAGCAAAATCAAATATACGTTGGTTTTCCAACAATTCAACCATACGTTCCAAACCTCGTTCAAGCTTTACCCAATTGTTTAGCATCGATTTTTTGTCCATCTCTAACATGCCGCGACTATTGGGTGTTCTCTCCTGCATTAGTGCAGAAGTAGCTAAAATTAAATTACTGATATCTCCAAAATGCTTGGCTTTTGGGCAATTATTGATGAGCTGATTTACAAGATCGTGGAGCGATTCACTGGTCACACTTTCTACTTCCGCGACAATAATGTCGTACAAAGACAATGGTTTGCTGTTTGTATTCATATTGATGAATACCTGTAGTGCCACATCTTTGGGTGTGTCGGACGGCAATGAAAGATACGGAAGATTAAAAAAATTAACTCGTGTTCGTAGTGAATTGATTTCTTGTTTTAATCTGTCTTTTTCTTCGTTGAATTTCTCCAATTTTGTAAATGCATTTTGATCTTCTTTATTTGGTTTATGGGTGTGCATTGCGTCATTGGTCCAATCATCTATCCGACCTGGCTTATTTCCGGGACAAAGAAGATCAATTGGAACAAAACCACGCCATAAACACTCATCTGGAATGTCTGCCCAAAGAGGATAACGAACACCATTTTTGCGATTCCAGCGTGGCTGACAATACACTCTGACATCGTCAGAGATTTTAGGATTCCGCTGATCAAATTGTGGCAGATAGATATAGTATGTTTCCCGCTCGTAATTGTTGTGCATACTCCTCCAAAAGGCTGTGAGCCTTTGTTGACCATCAAGTAAATGCTCAATCACTGTACTAACTTCCGACGGTTTCGCCGTGGTAATATAACGTGAAATGAACTTCTCTTCTCCTCTCACCTCCAATACCAAAGTAACTCCAACCGGCAAATTGTTGATAATGGTACTAAGAAAACTGGTAATACGGCCTCGGTCCCACGCCTCGTAGCGTTGAAAACGCGGCAATTTTATATATCCTCGCTGAATTACTTGGAACCAATCAACTAGTTGACGGTCCTTAGCACTACTAGATTTTTGCAAAATCGACAAGTGCTATTTCCTCAATGTTTTTGTTCTTGTTTTCCAATAAACTTGGTAACCCAGAAAATTTTTTTGAACGCTGGTTTCAGATTTTGTTTGAGTCAATATAATTTTGTGAAAATTTTTTTGAAGGGGCTCCTGATTTGATCCGACTGAAATTTGTACTTTTCATCACACACTAGGGATTTTTGTATTTGGTGGGTTAAAAATTACCCTTCGCTTTTTTGTTTCCTGTTCGCAAATAACACAGGTAAATTTTAAGTTAAAAAGAAACGCCCCTAACGGGGCGTCGGGCCAATGGTACTAGCAATGGCGGGGTCAATATTCCTCAATATAAGGCTTACTATTAATTTTGTCAATATCAATTGTTATTCAATGAAAAATACTCCTAGTAAACAATGCATAGGGTAATCGTATACATCGACGGTTTTAACCTCTATTATGGGCTTAGAAGTCGCAATTGGCGTCGATACTATTGGCTAGATATTCACAAACTCTCGACAAATCTTCTCAAGCCGGGGCAAAGATTAAAATCAATTCGTTACTTTACTGCACGCATTTCTGACCGCGACGGAAAATCAAAAAAGAGAAAGCGACAAAACATATTTTTGGATGCCTTGGGGACACTTCCTATGACCGATATTTACTTCGGCCATTATCTTGAAAAAAAAATAAAGTGCACTAAGTGCAACGCCTCGTGGAAAACATACGAGGAAAAAATGACGGATGTCAATATCGCAGTTCAATTACTAAACGACGCCCAAGATGATTCATTTGATACAGCGTTAATAATTTCCGCCGACAGTGATTTAACGCCTGTAGTGGAAACTGTATTGCAACGATACCCGAAAAAACGCGTAGTCTTGGCTTTTCCTCCCAATAGAAGTTCAAGTCAATTAAAAGTTGTTGGGTCTGCAAGTTTTACGATAGGTCGAAAAATTCTCAAGGATAGTCAGTTTCCCAATCAAGTAATGAAAAAAAACGGTTTCAAACTTAAGAAGCCTTCTGAGTGGAACCGATGAGAAACAAATTAAATTGTTGTTGGTTTTGACGCTTCAGTCGTCAACTTAGAGATCACCAAGATTATCCTTGAGTTAGTTGCCGAATGCATTCAAAATATCTATAAGTCGCTAGAAACAGAATTCAATATCATGCGGCAATCTCGGCTTCGCCTCTAATGAACCTTGGTTTGTATTGAAAGAACGAATTTAAGCCTATTTAGAAATGCATGCCCGAATTGACGTTAAAAAATAGAACATTGATTTTTCATCAAGAAATTACCATCTACATTTAAGTTTTTAAGTGATGAGAGAAATTCAGTGTTTGTAAAACAACAGTCAATTGTTAGCCTTTGAAAATACACTATTTTCGACTGATGGTTGTAACATTGGCTACGCCTCATCTTCATGAAACGTAACGAGGCTTAAGAAGGGAAGCGGTGAAGATACCCTATGCAGCATTAAGAATCTGGAAGCCAAATATGCTATTAGTATGGATGGAGAAGCTCAGCAAAGCAAAAAGCACAGTGTCTTGTTTCAATATGCCATAAAGGTAAATCAAGAATTTCGTAGGAACTGCGTTATTCTGCGAAATTCAACTGATTGTGATTTAATTTGCATCAGCCCGTTTCGTGCCCATCAAATTGGGCAGGTCCGTTTTCAGTTAAAAGCCAGCAGTTTCAGTTCGTCGATATCACTAGCAGTGACATCTTCATTGACCCTAGCCGCGTAGCAAAACCCGAGCTGAGCGAATGGTCTAAATTAGGCTTCAAGTTTCCTCACTGAACTGCCTCACATTCCAAATTAATGTTGATTCGCATCGCAGAATTTCTAATTTGGATTTTGGGTGATGTGGACAGTGGCAGAGTTCCAATTAAAATGAGGTTAGATCCTTCCAGCCGTGCAGGTCGAGAGTTGATGTCGTTCGCTTTGTGCTGTGCGATTCAGATGTGGATTTGCGTATATTTACACCGCATAGAAATTGGAAGCTGGCACTTGCATGTATTCCCCTCGCGAGTTTCATGGAAAACCGACCGTAAATATCCGCAATACAGCTGGAAACTTAAACAGTGCAGATTTATTTAGTGCTGATTGTCAAAACACAGCTGTCAATAAAAATTTTAGTGCCATCATTTTAGATACAGCATAATAACAACGTACTAATTTGACGGAGAGTTACTGATGCGGAACAAAACGGAACAGGTAATTGAATCCGCCTATATTGCGGTATCTGCCCAATTTGAAAAGTGTCTGAGTGCTCAGGGTACTACGCGAAACATTTGGCGGGTCATTGAGACACTGAACGACAACCCTGGCGTGACTCTGAAAGAATTGTCCAAGCAAACGGGCATCAAAATCCCAGCATTGTCAAAACTTGTAGATCGCATGGTACGAGATGCATTGATTCATCGAAAACAGAGCAGTGTGGACCGTCGCAGCATCCAATTGTTCATTTCTGACCACGGCAGAGAGACCTTGCATAAATGCCTTCCCGAGGTGAGAGCAATTCGTGCTTCTCTCGCCGAGGTATTAGATTCACATACGCATTCGGTACTTCAGCGACTGGCACAAATGAATCGGGAATCTGCGACCGTCGTAACCTCTTCACAGGAACGATTACACTGAAATCAATCGATCGAAAATCACCTATTGATGGTGGTCTGTTCGAAAATATTCTACTAATCTGCATCGATTAGCCATTCCTTTAGTTTATCCTTTTGCTAGAACCCAACATTGGTTCGTTGGCTCGGATAAGCAGCTGCCGAGTGCATTGCCGTCACAACCTGCGTCGCAACCAACATCGAATCGCCACTATTTTGTGTTTTAGACCAGCAGTACCGGTATTCTGTGCACCTCTTCGCCATGAACGGCAGCTTGAAATATGCCGAGCTGTTCGCCTCGGGAATCAGCAGGAACTTCAGCTAGGTAAAATTCATAAATTTACTGGCGTTGATCATCAACTTTGGTACTCTGTTGCATGCTCGGCTTGAATCTGCAAACATTCAGCGACGCCGGATCACGCCTTGTCCGCGAATCAGAGAATACACGGCGCGATACAGAAATACATTGCCGAATTGATTGTTTTGAAATTCGTATTGACTATTTAGTTGTTGCGGCTCATCGCGGTTCCAGCTGTAAAACGGCTGTTCCTATTTCCTCGTGGAAATCGCTTAATTGAGACATGGAAATTTATGCAGCTCGTCTACGCCAAGTCACTTAAAACTACTACAATACATTGAACATAATTAAAAAAATGTTCAGACGGTAGGACGGCAATACAGCTGAAACACGGGGAAGAATTGCAGAATATCCCTTATCTTGAGTGCCACAATGGGCGACATTTCTGGAGTCTTGTGATGGAAAATTTGTTTCAACACCGAATTCGATGCATCCGTTCAAAGTGTTATGAACAACCTAGCCGAATCTCTGTAATTTACTGGTTCTCGCTGAGTACCGACTGCTTAGAACAAAGTACACTGAAGTTCAAACTGCCTGACTGGAAAAGCAGAGGTTCTATGTGGAAAAAGCAATATTATTTGCATCGCCTTCTAAACTTGGCTCCATATGAATAGGTTGCAATTGTGTTAACCGATAGATCATTTTGAAGTGAGCATGCACCGAATCTTCCCCAATAAAGCTGGCATCCTGACGGGTCAGCAGTTCTTCCGGCCTATGGAACGTAATTTGTTCGTTTTGGGATTATTCATCCCTCAAAGTGGTCCGGCAGGGATTTGGGGTCCTTCGTGTCGTGCGTGCGGCGAACTGGCAGTTCATGAGATCAATCTTGCCGGTGGAATTTCAGGCTTGGAAGTAGTGCCTCATATTGTGGACGCTGGCGGAAACGCGCACCAGACAGCAAGGACAGCCAAGATTCTTGCCGATGCGAGCGTCATTGACGCGATTGTTGGTATGCACACGTCGGATGTCCGCGAGGCGATTGCACGAAGTCTGAATGGTCAAATTCCATATATCTATACTCCACTTTATGAAGGAGGGGTGAAATCCAAGCATGTTTGCTGTATCGGAGAAACCCCGCAAACTCAACTGTTTCCTGCGGTTTGGTGGTTTATGAAAAATCAGAAATCGCGTCGTTGGGCGTTGATTGGAAATGATTATGTCTGGCCGCATCGCAGCCATGAACTTGCTCATCAGCTGCTAAGTCTGTGCGGTGCGAGTGTGGTTTTTGAAACATACCATCCTTTTGGTACCGGCAATTTTGATGAATCACTGCAGGAACTCGAAAACCATCGACCGGACGTCGTGCTTTTGTCGCTTGTTGGCGATGACAGCGTGAGATTCAATCGAGAATTTTCCCGTGCTGGTCTCGCCAAACATACAATTCGTCTATCGTGCGCGATTGAAGAGAACATGCTGCTTGGAATCGGCGACGACAATACGGAGAGACTTTTTTGCTCATCCGGCTATTTCAACAAAATTTCTTCCTCAGCAAACGGTTTTTTCAAAGAAACTTATCATCAGCACTTTGGAGAATCGGCGCCAACGCTCAACGCTCTTGCAGAATCTGTTTATGAAGGCGTGCATTTTCTTGCCAAGTGTCTGCAAGATGGCAGTTCTAGTGCAGGCAATAGACAATGGTCAGTTCAAGTTTCCGATTCCAATACGGAAATTTCAGTGCCTGGACCCAGACAGGCACGCTGGCAAAGCGATGTGCGATCAGTTACTTGCCCCTGTTTATCTCGCAGAGGCAAAAGGTTATGAATTTACGCTGCAGGGCGTGCTTAATCGGTAAATTTACATCGAAAATTGCCGCCAATTCAGGATTGCCGCGCAACAACGGCTAGACACCGGTCAATTGTTGCAGATTCTGTAGCATCGCACATCATCACGACACGTACGACAGGCCCTGTGGCAATATTCGATTTCGGTAGTCGAGTACCTATGTTGCAGCGGGTCTGAAACAGCGGCGTCTTTCCTGCAGTTAGCAAGCGAACTGGAAAAATAAAATCGGCAGCTGAATTTTCTGAAAAATTATCCGTACCACCTTCCTCACCCAAAAATCAATTACATCCAAGGGCGCTGCTAAAGTCGCCGGCGCGTTGCCAGCCTGCGCCTGAATCTTCTATTTCAACATTCTGATTTCCCGACCTGCTAAGGGTGTTTTTTGCCATATTAGTTGAAATGGAAATAATTTACATTACAATAATATACTTGTATGAGAAAAATTGCAGGAATGTTGAACGAATTTCACTTTCCGCAAGAGAGTTTGTTTTGAATGTAACTTTTAGAGCTTCAGCTGACAGGATTCCAATGGTGAAAGGAGGACAGAAATGGCGTGGTTTTTAGCCATCATTCTGGTTTTACTTTTTATTTCGATTGCAATTTTCGTTCTGAATCGCTTCTACCATAAGGGATCTCGCGACCGAGCGCTGATTCGGACTGGTGCCGGTGGTCAAAAGATAGTAATGGATGCGGGATGTCTGATTTTGCCGTTTTTACATCAGGTGGAAGTGGTGGACATGCGCACATTCTATATCAACATCTCTAGATGTAGTGAGCAGTCCCTCCTGACCAGTGACCGACTGCGTGTCGATATGAAAGTCTCGTTTCACGTCAGAGTGATACCCACCATAGATGGAATCGCTACAGCTGCTCAGACCATCGGTGCGCGATCACTTTCGTCAGACCGTCTGAAGGAATTTCTAAGCGGTCGATTTTACGATGCCTTGCAAGCTGTTGCTGCAACGCGGACCATGGACGAACTTCACGAATATCGCCCTTCATTTGTCAAAGATGTGGCTGAACTGCTGCGACCTGGCATTGACAGCATAGGTTTGCGCCTCGAATCGATTTCTGTAACACAGCTGGATCAAACTCCCTTTTCGGCGCTGGATGAAAACAACGCCTTCAATGCTGTCGGAATGCGCCGCCTTGCCGAGATCATCACCACCAACCGCCGCAAACGCAAGGAGATTGAGGCGAACGCAGATACGGCAGTTCGTCGCACTGAACTTGAAAACACAAAAAACAAGTTGGCATTGGAACTTGAACGCGAGCGGGCGGAGTCCGAAAAAAGCATACAAGTGGAGCAGTTGAATTCCGAAAAATCTCGCCGTACTGCAGAAGAACAGGAATCTGTCCAATCTGGTTCCGGTCTTGCCCGCCTCGCTAGAGAGGCCGAACTCCGTCATGCAGAAATTGAAAGCGACTGCAGATTGAGAAAAGAAGAGGTTCTTGCACTGCAGGCCGTAGAAGAGGCAAGATTAAACAGTCAGATTGAATTGGCCGCGCGTCGCGCAGAAGAATCCGCGGCGCTCGCACAAACAGAACTCAGTAAACGCGCTGTCGTTGCCGCTGAAGAGGAAATCAAACGTGAGAAACAGAGATTGGCGGCTGAAAGTGAAGGAATCATTGCTGCGCTGAAAGTTGAGCAGGATGCTGCAGTCGAGCTCCAGCGTGTGAAAGGCAAGGCCGCTGCGGCAATGATCACTGCCGAAAATGAAGACAGAATAGCAGACCTGGAAAATGAAAGAAGGAGAATGAAAACCGAAGTTGAAGTCGAAAGACGCAGTGCCCTGATTACTGCCGAAAATGGAATCAGCGCTTCGCTTATGTCCATGAAATTGGAAGAACAACGCCTGAAAATTCTGCCGGAAATGGCTGCGAAAATGGCTCAGCCTCTTGAAAAGATAGGAAAAATAAACATAAACCATGTTTCGGGACTTTCTAACAATGTCCAAGACGGCCGGCCCACAGGCGGTCTTGGGTCAACTGTAGACGATGTATTGGATCTTGCGTTTCGCATGCCAGCGGTCCGCAAACTGGGCGAAGCTGTCGGAGCTCAGATTTCTCCTGAAACGAACGATGAATCCAATTCAGACAATAAGGATCAGACCTAAATCATCATCAAAACCTTTCGGAGGAAATATGAACAACAATCGACGTAGATTCTTGATCGGCACAGGTTCAGCAGCTGGCGCGCTGATGGCAATGCCTTACATTTCTTATGCACAAACCAGCCCCATCAGGCTGGGAATGCTGCTGGATACTTCCGGGCCTTTCAGTGCCTACGGCATTTCCATGGAAAAGGCGTCCAGGCTCGCAGTTGACTCTATCAACGAACAAGGCGGATTGATAGGAAGGGAAATTGAAATTGTTTTCCGAGACACCCAGTCGGATATGGCCAACTATACGACTTTCGCAAATCAAATGGTAAGGGAAGGACTGGATGTATTTCATGGCGGCATTCTGTCAGCTTCACGAGAAGCAATCAGGCAGACTCTCCGCCAGCGTCAGATTCCATACTTTTATAACGTTCTGTATGAGGGTGGAGTATGTGATGCAAACATCTTTGTCACCGGAACGACACCAGCACAGCAGGTTGAAGCCTTGATTCCACACGCCATGAACGCGTACGGAGCCAAGAAACTATATGTGCTGGCAGCAAATTACAACTATGGCCAAATCACCGCTGCCTGGGTCAAGCAATATGCTGAACAAAACGGCGCCAGCGATATTCAAGTCGAATTTTTCGATTTGGGCGACAGCGAGTTTGCTCCCGCAGTAATTGCCAAGATACAGGAAGCTGAAAGTGACCTGGTCGTTTCTGTACTTGTGGGTGCTGCTCATCTGAGTTTTTACGGCGAGTGGCTGGGCACCGGAATGCACGCAAATCCGGATGTTCATCTCATATCTACAACATTTGGAGTTGGAAACGAGCATAAAGTGCTGCCTGCCGAACAAAGCAATGGCATGCTGGTTGCCAATAACTGGGCGCCAGAAAGTGACACTGCAAACAATACAGAGTTTTTACAAGCATGGGCTGCAAAGTACGGAAATACGGACGATGTGCATGAAATCGCCGTATCTCAATACCAGGGAATCTTACTTTGGGCGTCTGCAGTCGAATCCGCGGGTTCTGTTGACCGATCAGCGATAACCAAAGTGCTGGAGAACGGAGCATACATAAACGGACCCTCCGGTAGAGTGGAAATGGACCCTGCAACTCACCACTGCAAACTGGATATTCATGTTATGGAAATACAAAACCAGCAAATGAATATTGTAAAGAGCTTTACGCAGAGAGAACCCGTTGATACGCAGAGCGTCTGCAATCTGATCGAAAATCCTGATTCAAACATCCAGTACGAAATTTCTATCTGAAACGGCTGATTGAAAAAGGTGGAGACGCACTGCGGCGCACCGATTTGTCTTTGCAGGAACCAACTGATTTTCACAGCGTCCTGCCGAGGTATGAAGTCGAAACGAGTACAGCCATTTAAGCCTAATTTTGTGGCCTTAGGAAGAACTTTCCAATGGACTCGAAAATGAGCAGACCGTTCTGAATTGTCGGATGGAAACAATGGATACCATTTTTATTTTCGCCATTCAGATAATCTACGCAGTTGCCGTGCTCACTATGATTTCACTCGGACTCGCGCTGGTGTTCGGCATGATGCGCGTAATCAACCTGGCGCATGGTGAGTTCATCACACTAGGCGGATATGCAACGATCATTGCTGCTAAGTCGGGATTGAACATATGGATTGCCATGCTGGTGGTATCTCCCATAGTAGTTGGGATTTGGAGCATCCTCATTGAACGCCTGATCATTCGTTACTTATACGGAAGACTCATCTACACCATGCTCGCGACATGGGGACTGAGTCTTGCGATGGCGGGTGGTCTGACTATGATATTCGGCAATACGACCGAAGGAGTCGCTCTTGACATCGGTTTCATAGCTGTCGGGACCTATCAAGCCAGCGGATATAACATTTTCATAATTTTTACGACAGCAGCCATAGCGATTTTGGTTGCTTGGGTACTTTACGGAACTGCCAACGGTCGCATTGCGAGAGCTGCAATGCAAAATCGCGACATGACTCAGGCATTCGGATATCCGGTAAAACGTATCTACATGCTGACATTCGTCGCTGGAGGAATGCTCGCCGGACTGGCAGGCGGAGTGCTGGCGCCAACAACCGGTGTCTCGCCATACAGTGGAGCCACTTGGATCGCTGATGCTTTCATTACAGTTATTACCGGCGGTACCGCGCCGCTGTTGGGAACTCTGGCGAGTGCTGGAATTCTTGGGCTTGTCTCGAGTTCGGCAGCGTTTGTCTTCAGCTCCGCTTCCGGTGGAATTGCACTGCTTATCACCGCTCTGATTCTGCTGTGGCTGTTCCCATCAGGGATTTCCAGCTTGTGGCAAAGGAGTGGCAAGTGACCATGCAGCGAGCAAATGGCGTCACCCATATCCTATTGGTTCCTTTGGTCTGTGGTGTGCCGATACTGCTTCTCGCCCCCTTATTTGCCAGCACTTACACACTTTCGCTGTTTTGCATTTATGCTTTGCTGGCAGTCAGCTTGGGATTGATTTGGGGATTTGGAGGCATACTTTGCTTCGGGCAGGGTGCATTTTTCGGAATTGGGGCATACAGCTACGTAGTTTTAGTCATCAATTTGGAACTGCCTTGGATTTCATTGCTGCTCGCTGTCGGATTGACTGTAGCCGTTACTGCATGCTTTGGCGCGGCATTGTTTTACGGTCGCCTGGGAGACGTGTATCTGGCAGTCGTAACTCTCGTATTCACGTTGATTCTAAATCGGTTCCTAAACTCCACAGCTGGTCCGGAATATCAGTTGGGTTCAGCACGCCTTGGCGGTTTCAACGGAATTCCGGGATTTCCGACGCTGCACTTTCCCTGGAGTGATACGACTTTCCTGTCGGATACGGTATTCTACATTCTAAGCAGCGCTGTCTTGCTTGCATCGTGGATGTTCTGTCGCTGGATATTGAAATCTCATTTCGGTCGAGTATTGGTCGCGATTCGAGAAAACGAACAGCGAGTTGAATTTGCCGGATATGACGTCCGGCTATTTAAAACCGTCGCTTTTTCAATTTCAGGAGGTCTTGCTGCGTTGGCTGGCGTGCTCTACGCAAATTGGGCTGGAATCGTAACTCCCGCTCTTTTCAGTCTGACTCAATCAGCTGAAATCATCATATGGACTGTCGTGGGTGGACTTGGAACATTATTTGGACCGATGATTGGATCGGCAGTGCTGACGGCGCTGAAACTAGGCTTGGGACATCAAAGCCTGGTCGACAACTTTTTTGTTATGGGAATTTTGCTGGTCACAGCGGTGCTGGTTTTTCCAAGAGGCATAGCTGGAGCATTTACAGCGTCCAGATTTCCATTCTTGAATTCAGAGCGCAAAGGCAGGTGGCAGACCCGATCGAACCGTCGTCGTGACATAACGGACACTGGCGGTAAACAAAAAAATGCAAATTTCTGATGACAGCAGAACCGGTACTCTCAGTTGAAGGATTGAGTGTTCGATTTGGCGGAGTATTGGCAGTGGACAGTATAAATTTTACTTTGCGACGCCACGACCTGCACTGCCTTATCGGTCCAAATGGAGCTGGAAAAAGCACTTTTTTCAAGGCAATTTCTGGAGTTGTGCGTCCTTCATCTGGAAGAATCTGGATCAACGGTCAGGAATCGACGCGATTGCCCGCACATCGCGCCGCCCGTCTCGGCGTAGGCATAAAAATGCAGGTGCCGAATCTGCTTGAGCGACTCAGCGTTGAAGAAAATCTGTGGGTCGCCGCTCGTTGCCGTCACTCAGCGTCAAAAGCCGATCAAATCGTTGAATCGCTGATTGACCGCATCGGAATCAACAAATACCGGTCATCCCCAGTCATGGATCTTGCGCATGGGCATCGCCAGCACGTGGAGCTTGCTTCTGCTTTGGCGACAGAGCCTTCCATTCTGCTGCTTGACGAGCCCGCTGCCGGGCTGTCAGAAACAGAAGTGAACGAACTCAGCAGACTATTACAGCAGCTCAAAAAGGAAATGGCGCTTCTAGTTGTTGAACACAATACCCGTTTTGTTCGAATGATTGCCGAATCCGTAACTGTATTTCACAAAGGACGGATTCTAGCGACAGGATCGCCCGATCAGGTATTTCAAAACGAGAGCGTCAAAAATGTCTATCTTGGCCGCGACGCAGTGACATGAACCAGCACTCCACAAGCCACATATTGTCGGTTCAAAACTTGCGGACCGGTTACCATGGCGTGCCGGTTCTGCACGATATCAGTCTTGAAATTTTGGAAGGCAGCTGCATGGGAATTCTTGGACATAATGGCATGGGCAAGTCAACGCTGCTGCGTGCTTTGATGGGGTTTATTCCACTTTACAGCGGTTCTGTTCGTTTTGACGATATTGATATTACTGACCTTGAACCCTGGCAGAGAGCACGAAAGGGCATCGGCTATCTTCCTCAAGGAAGGGGAATATTCAGTGATCTGACGGTGCGAGACAATCTTTGCATGGCGTATAACCCCGATACGTCAGACAGCAGTGAACAGGCCGCCGTGAAACGTGCGCTTTCCCGATTTCCAATGCTGGAACCATTGTTGAAACATTCCGGTGGCACACTCAGTGGAGGCGAACAGCAAATTTTGGCTTTGGCGCGATCGCTGATCGCTGAACCGATATTGCTGCTGCTGGATGAACCCACGGAAGGAATTCAGCCTTCAATAGTCACTGAAATATCTGAAATCCTTTCAGAAATTCGCATGAATACGGGTCTCACGATCGTCCTCGTTGAACAGAATTCTGATTTTATTCATGCTCTGGCTGATGAAATCATACTGCTGGACAACGGTGCCATCGTACAACACGATTCAGACGGAAAAATGGATGCCGTCAAGCCAAAGTCAACACCCGCTGTTCCCAGTTATGAGAACATGCGCCACGCGAAACGAAAAGCAACCACTATGCATTATCCTCAAAAAGAGGATAGAGTGCGCAGCGAGAAACTCATGACAGTAAAACGTCCGACTCTTCACCAAATTCGCACGATCGCGAATGATCTGCATCTACAAATGGATGACACCGAATTAAACGAGTATATGAATTTGATGCAGGGATCCCTTGACTCCTATGATGTCGTCGACTCTCTGCCCGACGAACTTCCCAGAGTAAGCCATCCGCGAACAGCAGGATATCAGCCTGACGCAATTGACAATCCGCTGAACGCCTGGTACATGAAATGTGAGGTAAAGGGAGAGCCTGGCGGGCCGTTGAAAGGCAAAGAAATCGTGCTCAAAGACACTATTTGTCTAGCGGGTGTGCGGATGATGAACGGCACTTCGGTTCTAGACGGATATGTTCCCGATGTGGATGCCACCGTTGTCACCAGGATTCTGAACGCTGGAGGCACCATCGTCGGCAAAGCGCATTGTGAAAGTCTTTGCCTGTCAGGCGGGAGTCATACAAATTCAACAGGACCGGTTCGAAATCCCTGGAAAACCACGCACTCATCAGGTGGTTCTTCTTCTGGATGTGGCGCCCTGGTTGGGTCAGGTGAAGTTTCTATGGCAATCGGCGGTGATCAAGGAGGATCAATCCGCATTCCTTCCTCCTGGTCAGGATGCTACGGCATGAAACCTACTCACGGACTTGTTCCGTACTCGGGAGTGATGTCAATTGAATCAACGATTGACACCATCGGGCCAATGACGACCACGGTCTACGACAACGCGTTGCTGCTCGAAACGATCGCAGGTAAAGATGACATGCTGGACCCCCGTCAGTATGATCCAAGTGTAGACTTTTATACGGAACAGCTTTCGCGTGGAATTGCTGATTTGCGAATTGGCGTCGTGTCGGAAGCATTCGACTGGCCGACGAGTGAACGCGACGTAAGCGATGCCGTACGTTCGGTCGTTGATTCTTTTCGAACTTTGGGTGCGATAGTTGATGAAGTTTCGATTCCCATGCACAAGCATGGCAGTGCAATATGGACTCCGATCGCACTTGAAGGCCTGACCGATTTTATGATGCATGGCAATTCGTTCGGCACCAATCATAGGGGTCTCTTCGTCACCAGCTTGATTGATTACTATGGAAACTGGAGATCCCGAGCAGATGAACTGTCTCCGAGTTTAAAGATATGCATGTTGCTGGGCGAGTATTTTCAAAGGCATTACCGAGGCCGCTACTATGGCAAGGCGCAGAATCTTTCCCGGCGGCTCAGGCAGGCTTATGACGTCGAACTTGAGCGGCATGATCTTCTCGTTATGCCTACACTGCCGATGAAAGCAACGAAACTTCCCCCATCAGATGCCTCGCTTGAACTATACATTCAGCGCGCGTTCGAAATGATTCCCAATACCTCGCCATTTAGTTGCACCGGCCATCCGGCAATGAACGTACCTTGCGCTCTGCGAGAAGGGCTGCCCGTCGGAATGATGCTCGTAGGCCGAAACTACGAGGAGTCGACACTGTATCGAGCAGCTTATGCCTTCGAACAGCAGAAGGATTGGCGAGATCGGTAATTCAGCTAAACTGACAAGTTGAGGGACTGGAAAATTGAGTGGACTTGATACGCCGATTACAGATCTGAAGCAATCGTTGTTCGACTCTGGATTTGGATTCAGTCATCGTCCGAATTCTGATGTCGGAGGAACGAATTTAGAACGACACTTCGTCACGCTCGGTCTATCTCACGTCATGGGCGACAAGCGGCAGCCGTTGATCGAAACCGCGATACCTGTGTATTTCGCTGGAATTGTTGAAAAATATTCAGATCAAGATGCCGTAATCTTTCATGACAAGGGCATACGCTGGAGCTGGCAGATTTTCTCCGAAAAAATCGACGCGCTTGCAGCTGGCTTGCTCGCACTTGGCTTAAAACGCGGCGACCGCGTCGGCATCTGGTCTCCAAATAGGCCCGAATGGGTGCTTAGTCAGTTTGCTACCGCACGAGTCGGTGCGATTTTGGTCACAGTGAATCCCGCATACAGATCCGCCGAACTCGAACATGTTTTGAATACATCTGGCTGTGTGGCGTTGATTACTGCACGAAAATTTAAGTCCAGCAACTACCTGGATATGGTGCTTGAACTCGTTCAGAACAATCGCGGCAAGGACAACCTGAATCTTCAGTCCAAACGAGTTCCCGCACTTAAAATGGTTGTTTGCATGGAAGATGATCCAGACCAGACTGTTCCAGACAACCTGCTGGGATTTGGCGAACTTATGTCCTTGGCAGGCCCTGCTCAACTCAATAGACTAGATGTCCTGAGTTCCGCATTGGACTCGAACGACGCCATAAACATTCAATTTACCAGTGGCACGACAGGCGCAGCCAAAGGCGCTACCCTGACACACAAAAATATTCTGAACAATGCCTATTTTGTAACGTCAACCATGAAGTTTTCCCACCAAGACAGACTTTGTGTCCCAGTGCCGCTCTATCATTGTTTCGGCATGGTTATGGGTTCCTTGGGTTGTGTCACCCATGGGGCAACTATGATATTTCCTGGTGAAGGATTTGACCCTGTCCAAACCCTGGCTGCAGTGGAAAAGGAAAGATGCACAGCGCTTTACGGCGTTCCGACTATGTTCAACGCAATTCTCGCAGAAAAAACCTTTTCAGAATTTGATCTGTCTTCGCTGCGAACCGGCGTGATGGCGGGCTCGCCTTGCCCCATCGAAACGATGAATCGTGTCGTAGACAAAATGCACATGAAAGACGTTACGATCGCCTACGGGATGACTGAAACGAGTCCAGTTTCATTTCAGAGCAATATGAACGATTCGCTGGAAAAACGTGTTTCTACAGTTGGTCGGGTTCATCCTCACGTGGAGTGCTGCATTCGCGACAGTCACGGCGACATTGTTGCCGCGGGTGAAACAGGAGAGCTCTGCACACGCGGGTACTCGGTAATGAAAGGATATTGGGGAGATGAAACACGGACAAATGAGTCGATTGACTCCGACGGTTGGATGCATTCCGGTGATTTAGCTGTGCTTGATAACGATGGATTCTGCAATGTGGTCGGACGCGTCAAGGACATGGTAATTCGTGGCGGTGAGAATATATATCCGAAAGAAATTGAAGATTTTTTCTATAAAAACAAAAAAATAAAAGATGTTCAAGTGTTCGGAGTTCCAGATCCAAAATTCGGTGAAGAAGTATGTGCATGGGTAGTGCTAAAAGAAGAGGGAGGCTTAACTGAAGAAGAGCTGAGAATATTTTGTGAAGGTCAGATTGCACATTACAAGATACCTCGCTATATCCGCATCAAGCGTGAACTGCCGATGACGGTTTCAGGCAAAGCGCAGAAATTTAAAATGCAGGAAGAAATGATTCAAGAATTAAAACTTGAGGGATCTGCAACTGCTTAGTCATTGACTAGATCCAGCTGCTGACGGAACTATTCAACCCAGAAACTTCTCAAAAAGTTGCAGTAAAAGCAATCCTTACCCCTTCAGTCGTAACAATCGCTACATATGAATTCAGCCGTGGCATACGTAATCCCATCGACGACCATTGACTGCGAATACCAGATTTTCTTTGCCTCTGAGCCTAATTTCATGGTTTCGCGCGACGACGGCAGCAAAATTCCTTGAAAGATCAAGTAGAAAATTCTCATTTGGTTGTTTGTTTAAACATGAAAGCTTCACCGAATTTCATTGACGTGTACATCCAATATTAAAAATCAAAAATCTTCATCGCTAAGAATATCAATGTATCGCTTATATGCGTAGACGCGATTCCTAGCGTTGCCGGTAATTTCAACTAGCACGTTGAGATTTTCTAGTCTCTTTATGAGACGATTCGTTGCTGAATATTGGATATTCAGCAGCTCTGAAGCTCGATTTACGTCGATAATTGGTAATCCATACAGATATTCAACAAGTCGCAATGCGTTCGCTGCAGTTTGGCCTAGCTGATTTAAACAGGTTTCCCTGACATTTTCCTGTAAAGAAATTATGCGTTTTGCAACATTCGCGGAGTGTCGAGCGCTTTCATCGACTGCAGTGAGAAAAAACTTGATCCAAGTATGCCAGTCACCATAATCTCGCGTACGTTGGAGTGCTTCGTAATATTGCGTTCGGTTAGCCTTTAAGTAAAGCGAAAAGTACAGAACAGGTTTGTGAAGTAGTTGCAATTGATGTAACAGCAGAGTGATGAGAAGTCTCCCAATTCTGCCATTTCCATCGAAATATGGGTGTATCGTCTCGAATTGCGCATGAACGATACCGGCTTTGAGCACTTGTGGGATTGCATCGTTTGCATCAATGAATAAAATCAAGTCCTCCATGTACGTAGACAGTTGGTCGGCGGGCGGCGGCACAAATGTTGCTCTCTCAATGCCGGCATTTGCAGGACCAATCCAAACAAAATCCTTTCGAAATTCTCCCGGTGTTAACTGTCCTCCACGTACATCTTCCAAAAGAATCCGATGTGTTTCCGATAATAGAGGTACAGTAATATTCTGATGCTCTAGATTGTTGATGCCAAAATTTAATGCCCTTACGTAGTTTGAAACTTCTTGCACATCAGACCATTCACTCAACTTTAAAATGTTGGCTTCCTTTTTTATGAGGTCTAGCAGCGTACTCTGTGTTCCCTCAATCTGACTTGACAAAACAGCTTCTTTGCAGACAAACATGTATACGAACAAGTCTGGATTCGGTAGTATTTGTATTGCTCCGTCAAGTTTTCCAAGCGACAGTGCAGCTTTCGAAAGCAAGTATTGAATATTTTCGTCAATCTCGTAATTTGGGGGTAATTTTTTAGGCAGGAAAGCTTCGAAGCCATTTTTGATGTACATAAATTTTCCGTTCGTTGAGGTTCTTTCAGAATGAGTTTCCATTTTGTTTGCTTTCAATACTGTTGATCAGTCCCTAAACTAGAATTCACTCAGCAATCAAGTGAATTTTCACATTTTAAAGATGATATTTTTGCATACATGATGTTGAATATTTTGATTGCAGAGTAGTGAATTTGTCCGCTAGTGATCATAAGGGTCGATCAAGTCCGTCTTATTGTCCGAAACAACAATATAAGCCATGCTCTTCGCCCTTGTTGTCTGCCGGTGAACATAAGGATCGATCAAGTCTGTCTTATTGTCCGAAACAACAATATAAGCCATGCTCTTCTCCTTTATTGTCTGCTGGTGAACATAAGGATCGACTAAGTCCGTCTTATTATCCGAAATAACAATATAAGCGTTGCTCCTCGCCTTTGTTGTCCGCTAGTGAACATAAGGCAATGCCATGTGGATTGTCTTCGCGTAAAAGATCCAATTTCATCCCGAACGGCATTCGATTGTTCGTAAATTGAAATCAACGCGTTGGTTTCCACTTTGCACTTCAACTCAAGAAAGTCCACAAATTCCACAACACAGGGTAGTCCTGCGAGACTAAATCTCAATCAATGTGAACCTACAATAATGATTTGCTAGAGAAACACGAATTTCACCAAGAGTTGAAGTCAAATTAGGCCATGGGTGAACAACTCGAATCTTTTCGCAAGTTACCTGGCGCGAGACCGGATCTTAACAGTATCGGCAGATTCCATATAACGACATCTCAAGTTTCGGAGTTTAAAACCGAAATGGATCACTAAGGTATGGGAGCATGGGGCATGTTCCAACCGTATGGTTACCGCGTCGGGTTGGAGACTGGCTCCTTAAAACTATTCAAACTATACAAGCCTGACAAAGCGTAAAACGTAGTGCTTTGCCTCGATATCGAATACAAGTAAAAACAAATATTTACGCATCAAAGTTGAAAATGGCATGGCTCGCGAATCCATCCAACGATTCTGCGCCGTAATGGAGCAGGGAATTTTGCGTTGTCATCGAGCTGAAATAACTTCAGCCTCGCTCGCAGTCACGACCAAGAAAATGTCACAAATCGCTCTCTATCCATCCCTCACATTTTCTCAATTTCAGATTTTAGAGCTACTACTCTTCGCCCGGTATTGGAAGACTTTCAAGTTGTGAGATTAGTCTCGGGACATCCTGCTGTACGGTTTCCCAAACGCGTTCTAGATTAATATCGAAATATACATGCACGAGACGGTTTCGCATGCCGATGATTTGCGACCATGGAATCTCCGGATATGTCTCCTTACAAACAGCGCTGACGCGAGATGCGGCTTCTCCAACAATTTCGATCGACTTCCGAATCGCAAGCTGTGTCTTTCGATCATGTTGAAACTCCTCAAAATGCAGACTCGCGGCAAAATCCCTTGCTTCTCGCGAAGCTAACAGCATGTCCAGTAAAAGGGTGTCATCATCCCGCATAGATTGTTTTGGCAGATTGGAGTATGGAGTTGCGTCGTAAGTAGTTTGGACTTTTTTCGATAGCTGCACGCTCAATTAAATCTACTTTCCGGCCTAGTGTCGAACATAGTTCGTCCTCCATTTGCACCATATCTAGAAGAGTATGTCGGGCGTTGGACTCAAACCGTACTAGCACATCTACATCGCTTTCCGGACTAAAATCATCGCGAAGCACGGAACCAAAAAGTGCCAATTCAATAATTAGCCAGCGTTTGCAGAATGCGTCGAGTTTTTCAGTTGACAAGTTAATTGGTAGGTTCATGACTTCAGCATCATTTGAATTAGCATGTTTTGTTAAATATAAATTTTGTCCAATTCTCTACCTGTTCTTAATTTTAACTTTGAAATATGAATAAAGGAATTTGATTATTCGCATTGGTAAAGCAAATGGTATTGCTATTGCGACGAAGTACGTACAGGTTTACGAAATTCTGGCTCTCGAAGCAGTCAGCCCTTTGGTCTCGACATGATTTCAACCATGACATTCCAGTTCAGAGTCGGTGAAGCGCCAGTCAATCATCAGTCTTTGTAAATACGCTATTTTCGACAACTGATTGGTTTCATTTCAATCAACGGTGTTGTAAATTGAGTCACAAATCAAACCTTCCGATGATGAATTTGTTTGGACGCTGAAATGATGGATAGAACTGGTCCAGACCCTTGCCTGCGACGACTTAGAGAATCGCTCTATATTGGAGAACCGAAATTCGTCGATGCGGTACCAGCTATGCCTCATCTTCATGAAACGTAACCAGGCTAATTAGAGGAAGTGGCGCTACGGCGTCTCTGCCGTTTAGGTCTACAAGTTCAATAATAGCCGCGCACTCAAGCGGAACACCGCCAAGATTTCTAATGAGCTCAGCAGCCGCACAGAAAGTGCCGCCTGTCGCAATCAAGTCGTCGATTATTACTACTCGGTCACCATCTTCCATGGCATCAACGTGAACTTCCAGACTGCTTGTACCGTATTCGAGTTGATAGTCCGCACTGATCGTTTCACCGGGTAATTTACCCTTCTTTCGAATTATTATCAGTGGAACGCCCAATAAATACGCCAGCGTTGACCCGAACACAAACCCGCGTGACTCGATTACCGCCAACGCGTCAAATGCGGTGTTTTGGTATCTTTGGTAAAGTCGGTCGACACAGTATCGAAACGCATTCGAATCTTTCAGAACGGTCGTAATGTCTCGAAATTGAACTCCTTGAGTCGGGTAGTCAGAAATTGTTCGAATGCTGCGCTTTAAATCCATCTGTCATATCCCGTTGTAGGATTGATCGATACTCATCTCCGATTTCAGCGCTTCTTCAATTTGGAACTGCGATTCGATCGATTCACAAGCTGCCATCAGGTTCCTAGAACATCAATTGTTGCGGCTCTTAAAATTGCAGACAATCTATCGATCTCTGAGTCTTCGATAACGATTGGAGGTGCGAGGCAGAAAACATCCCCTCGAACTCGACTGAATAATCCTCGATCAATGGCTGCGCTCAGTATTCTGTCGCCGATTTTGTCAGCGGCGTCAAAGGGTTCCTTGGTTGCTTTGTCTTTCACATATTCAACCCCGCATAAAAGCCCTAATCCACGTATATCTCCAACATGTGGATGATCTCCTAGCGCACTGCTTATGTTATTGCTCAAACGATCCCCTTTTTCTTGAGCTTTTGTTGGAAAATCTTCTCGTTGAACAAGATCAATCATCGCACAGGCAATCGCACTGCCAATGGGATGCCCGCTATAGGTATAAGCGTGCATGAAGGGTTGATTGCTGCTATCCATTACATCAGCGATGTCATCACTTACCCCGATTCCGCCAAACGGGAAGTATCCGGATGTAACGGCCTTCGCAAATTGAACGATATCGGGCTGCACATCCCAGTGTTCGAGGGCGAACATTTTTCCTGTTCGACCAAATCCCGTAATGACTTCATCGGCCACCAGCAGAACTTCATATTTATCGCAAATTTCTCGTATTCGCGGGAAGTAATCATCTTGGGGTGCAATGACACCTCCCGAACCCTGTACAGGTTCTGCGATAAACATCGCCACGGTATCAGCTCCTTCCTCTAAAATCCTTTGTTCCAACTCATTGGCTGCCGCAACCCCTTGACTCACATTTGGGTCTGAATTTTCATAACGGTAAGGATACGGTGAACTGATGAAAGAAAATCCAGGAATTCTAGGTTCGAACATTGGCCAATAGATCGGAATTCCTGTTGCACACATGGCGGCAAAAGTTACACCGTGGTAGCCGAGCATTCTGGAAATAACTTTCGTCTTGTCTGGCTTACCCTTTAACTTCCAGTAATATCTGGACATTTTGATGGCTGAATCGGTGGCTTCTCCGCCTCCCGAGGTCAAGTAGAATCGATTGATCTGGGGGTAGCAGATGCCGGCTAGTTTTTGCCCTAGGTTGATGGCTGCTTCATTTGAACTGCCGACGTAGCCTGATGCGTACGGTAATTTTTCGTATTGTTGGGCGGCCGCATCAATCAGTTCCTGGGCGCTATGTCCTGCGGTGTTATTCCACAAACCTGCCAGTCCATCGATGTACTCTTTTCCATCCGTATCAACTAGAATGGAACCATACCCTTTCGACCAGATTCGCGCGTTGGAGTGCCCTCCGGTAACATGCAGGGGATGAATGAGGTGACTCTGGTCTAAAGCCAGCATTTGCGAACTAGAAGTTGCCATATTTATCTCCAATTATTTACTTGCTGAAGCGTTCAGTGATCATTTCACTTTTTGCATTTCAATACACTTTCTAACTCGATGTGCAACTACACATGTCCAAGCACGGTCTCAGTTCCAAATCTATCAATAGATTTAGTAGCATGCTCCTTTTTCTATCAATTTACACACCGCTATAACCAATTGTGCGAGGTAATTCAAATATAACACTCTCAAAATATAATTTTTATGTAAAGAACTTTCCTACGACCTCAAATTTTTAATTTTTTGAGGCTGGTTTATTGGTATATTCCGTTTTTATTAGTAGACAAAGTCAGCAGTTGGAATTCATAATCTGATTTTTGAATTCGAGCTGATTTTTTAATTATTGTTCATTGTATTTTCAACGGAGGAAAACAAATGAAAAAAGTCTTTGCTTTGGTAACAACCGTTTTACTTTTCTCCCTGTCATCCTTGGTTACGGTACAGGCAGACGAAACTTGCATGTCCCCTTACATTGCAAAAATTGAGGGACAGGAAGATTATGTTTATGTTTGGACACTCGGAGTCGAGGGCGTTGGGGACGAACAGGATAAATTGGTTACCATAGGCGCAAACCCTAGTACTGATTCCTATGGGAAAGTTGTGGATATCCTTTCGGTAGGAGGACGTAATGAAGCGCATCATGCCGGATTTACAGATGACCGAAGATTTTTGTGGGCAGGTGGCCTGGACACCAGTCAAATTTTTGTGTTTGATGTTCATACGGACCCCAGCAAGCCAGCCTTGGTTAAGGTTATCTCAGACTTCCCAGAAAAAACTGGAGGACTGGTAGGCCCGCACACGTTTTATGCATTACCGGGACGCATGTTGATTACGGCATTGTCTAACAATGCAGACCAAGGCGGTCGTACGGGTTTGGCAGAATACAACAACGCAGGTGAATATATTGCAACTTATTGGATCCCAACAGATGGTGATCTGCGTGGAGCCACTAAGACAGGTCAGCTTGCTGACGGTTACGGGTACGATGTACGAGTCATAGCTGACAAAAATATCATGGTAACTTCGTCTTTTACTGGCTGGTCCAATTACATGATGGACTTTGGCACTATGCTAAATGACTCAGCAGCAATGCAACGATTTGGCAATACCATGGTCGTTTGGGACATGCATGCAAGAAAACCCTTGAAGGTGTTTGATGTTCCAGGCGCGCCGTTGGAGATACGCTGCGCATGGAGTCCCGATAACAATTGGTGCATGACTTCCACCGCACTGACCTCACAACTTTGGCTGATTTATGAAAACGAGTCTGGAGAGTGGGATGCGAAAGCGGTTGGTGATATTGGCGTTCCCGCTGATATTCCATTGCCGGTCGACATTTCTATTACCTCTGATGACAAAGGTTTGTGGGTCGATACCTTTTTGGATGGAAAAGCGCGTTATTTTGATATCTCCGATCCATTCGCGCCAAAGCAGGTATATGAGAAACAAATCGGTAGTCAGATCAATATGGTTTCACAATCCTGGGATGGCAAACGACTGTACTTTACGAGTTCTCTCTTAGGAAATTGGGACAAGACAGGCGACGCAGACGAACAATATGTGAAGTTGTATACTTGGGACGGCAATGAACTTGAGCATAAATGGACAGTGGATTTTTATGAGCAAGGTTTAGGTCGAGCACACATCATGCGCTTTGGCGCATACTCGATGTATGGCAAGGTTAATCCCGAATTAACCCAGTTGTCCCTCAACCAGAATGAGATTGCTCACTAATTCGTTTTATAAGTTCATATTGAGGTTCTGAATTGATGCCGACAATGATTAGATTGAAGTTTTTGGTGACTCAACCTAAATTTTCTATATTTCCCATAATCTTTTTGATTTCATTGGGTTACTGCTATGCGGCACTTTCAAATACCGAAAAATCTGAATATAGAGCTCCGGGCTGGGGGGAATTATCGTATGTCCCGCCAGCCCCGGGCACCTACGAACTGCCGCCAATCATGCCAGCGAAAGATGGTGTGGTGGTCAAAACGGATAATTCCGCGGTCAATCTGCATGAATTAATGTCCGACAAGATTGTTCTGCTCAGTTTTATCTTTACGCGTTGTTCAGACGAGAATGGATGTCCGCTTGCAAACGCTGTGCTATACAAAATACAGTCTAGATTGAACCACCGTCCCGATTTGGCAAGTGATGTTGCAATGTTGTCGATTTCTTTCGACCCCGAATTCGATACACCGGAAGTTACGGGGCAATACCAAAATGCTTATGTGAAAAATAACGTCAATTGGAATTTTTTGACAACACGCGATCAGAATGATCTAGACCCGATTCTAGATGGGTATGGGCAATTCGCTGTTCGCATTCACGACAAGCATGGGGAGGAAACGGCAGACTACGCACACTTGTTAAAGGTATATCTAATTGACCGAGATCGTCTCGTTCGCAATATCTACAGCGTTTCGTTTTTGCATGCTGACATTTTGATGAATGACATAGAAACGCTGCTTTTGGAATCTCCTTCCAAATAATCTGTCATGTGGCGAAAGTCACATCAATCTATCACTTTTCTGTTTGGGCTGCCGCTTGTTGTTTTTTGTTTTTGCGTTGTTCTAGTCGCTACAGCAAAAACAACTGGTGAGCTGGCATCAGAAGAAGTTTTTGATGCGAATCAGGCATTTGGCCCCGGAGATGTCAAAGAAGGATACGAAAGCGCCTCTTATACTACTCAGTCTCGAAGCTTGCTTGATCGGCGGGGGAAAAAGCATGACCTGCTTCAAGTTCTGCAAAACCCCCCACTAGGTCTGCCACCTGTAGCTGTACCTGCCTACAATCAACCCAGCCGTCTGCAAATTGAATTAGGGCGAAAACTGTTTTTTGACAAGCGCCTATCCATTAATAATACGATTTCTTGTGCAGTCTGCCATATTCCAGAACAAGGATTCACCAATAATGAAATCAGCACTGCGGTTGGCGTTGAAGGTCGATTCGTACTTCGAAACACACCTACACTCTATAACGCGGCTTATCAAAAACACCTTTTTTGGGACGGTCGAGAGATCAGTCTGGAGACTCAGGTTTGGCAGCCTTTGACTGCCCGAAATGAAATGGCAGCGCCATCGATTGGTTATGTCATAAAAAAAATTCGGCAGATGAAGGACTATGATGGCGAATTTGAAGCAGCATTCAATCAACGGGGTCCTGACATCGTTACGATCGGCTATGCATTGGCCAGTTATCAAAGAACTCTGCTATCTGCAGACTCTCCGTTTGATCGGTGGTTTTACGCAAAGCAGGAAGATGCCCTTAGCGAATCAGCAAAAAGAGGATTTGAAGTTTTTTCTGGAAAGGGTGGTTGTGTAATCTGTCATCAGATGGGGGCAGATTCTGCTTTATTTGTTGACCACGGATTTCATAACACAGGTGTTGGCTATGATGTTTCAACCCAAATGCATGATCCAAAAAACAGGACAAAACGAGTCCAGCTTGCACCTGGAATTTTTACTGAAGTTCCTATCAGGGTGATTCGCGAAGTTTCCCGTGTAAAAGATGTAAATGATCTAGGGTTGTACCGAGTTACGGAAGATCCGAATGATCGATGGAAATTCCGAACTCAGACTCTCCGAAATATTGCTTTGACAGCGCCTTACATGCATAACGGGCAATTCAAGTCTCTTCGAGAAGTGATTGATTTTTATGATCAAGGTGGGTTTCCAAACGAATTATTGTCACCCTTTATCCGTCCTTTAGGTTTAAGCGAGCAAGAAAAAATTGATTTAGAGGAGTTTCTGCGATCTTTAACCGGAAGCAATATTGCTGATTTGGTGGCGGATGCTTTCGCTGCGGAAATTGGCGAATTGAGTATCGACGACCCGAATTGGACACATGAAAACAAATTGGAATTCTAGACCTTTCTTGCGGGGCGAACAGTTTCTTCGTGCCAATTTTGCAACCATCTTAGTCGTACCGCTCTTTCTTTAACAAGAGAATTGTTTCTGGCTTGAGGATTAATTCCCGGCAGAGTCACGAGCTTCCCTGGAGCATTTCCATTCAGCCACCAACTGTTCTACAACGACATTGGACCGAGCGCCCAATGGATTCGTATCGTACTTTATGCGATTGGAAAATAGATTCTATAAAAACTTTCTATTCAGAAACGATCTTGTAGAAATACGCTTGTTTTCGGTGTTTGCCATACTTGGAAAGTGCATTTACATGGGTTTTATGTTCTAATTTGATCAGCAGGAGCACTGAAAATCTCTGAGACATTCTCATTCAATTTCAGTTTGTCCTTGTCTATTCCAGTAAGGAAAATTCAATTCAAGACTATGCGCATTGATCGAATGAGGGAGTAGTCTTTCTGGTGCAAAGCAATTCCTCTCAAGTTCTAAACGGCACGCTAATGATTGTCGGTTCAATGGCAGTCATAGGGCTGATTGACAATTTCATTCGCTATGTTGTCGAAGAAGCAGGTCTTTGGCAATTCTATTTGATTCGCGCGATTATGGCTTGTGGCTTCATTGTCATTTACTTTCTGTGGAAAAAGCAGGATTTTCGTCCGAAACGAAGCTGGGCGGTAGTGCTGCGCTCTATGCTAATGGCAGGAGCGATATTGATTTATTTCGGTTCTATCACAATAATGCCGATTGCTGAAGCCGGTGCGACGCTATTCAGCTCGCCGATATTTCTGTTGTTGTTTTCCGTTTTGCTGGTTGGGACTAAAGTAGGTTACTGGCGAATTGGAGCGGTTCTCGTGGGATTTTTGGGAGTGCTGCTAGTATTAAAGCCTGACCTGATGAATTACGGTGTTTTCACACTGTTGCCACTATTGGCTGGAATTTTGTATGCGCTTGGTCAATTGATTACTCGTCATTTGTGCGCCGATGAAAACACGTTTGTTGTTCTCCTAGGATTTTTTGTCGCAACCGGGTTGTTGGGAGCGCTTGGATTGCTTGTTTTCAGTATTGTCAATGTACCCGATCATTGGGAGGCGGCCCCTCAATTTGCGAGTGGCTGGGTCGAACCGACGGGTAGATTTATGTTCTGGACATTCATTCAGTGTGTTGGCTCGCTTATTGCCGTAACGGGTCTGATTCGAGGTTATCAGATCGCTGAACCGACTTATCTTGCTGTATTCGAATACAGCTTTTTGATATTTGCAGGTTTGTGGGGTTGGATATTATGGAATGAAATTCCAGATTCGATTGCCTTTATTGGTATCGCGATGATCATCTCTGCTGGGGTCGTGATTACGCTTCGTTCGAAATCTGCTGTATGAATGTGCGTTCATCACGCAGTGAGCACCGATTTCCGTCGGGGTCCCTAAATTCACCAACAGTTCCCCAAACTTCATTTCTTACAGTTACTTTTACTCCTCGTTTCGCCAATTCGTCAGCCGTTGTTTCGACATCATCTACGTTGAATCTGATACAGAACCTGTTTTCGTAACAGCTTTGGTTTTTTGTAGATGCTGTTTCACAAGCCTCAACCATGAGATAATTTCCACCGAGTTCCAGGCAGGTTAGTTTTGAGTGCTCGTTATTAAGAACGAACAAGATTGGCAAGTCCAAAATTCTGCTGTAAAAATTTACACTCGCTTCGTATCGGTCAGTGCAAAGTATGATTCCGTTACGCTTGTAAATCAGCTGCGTACTTTTTTCGCCTGCAATTTCCATTTATGATTTTCCAACAAATAAAAACTAGAACAACTCAAGCTAGGTGGCTTAACGATTCTAACGAAATTATGGGAGTTTGCTTACTATATTTTCAAAAATCGCAAGAACATGATGATTGATGCTGTCTCATTGAAACATTTGGTGACTGACGAATGCCGGTTGAAGAGATTATCCCGTAAGGTTGTCTCGACAGTATAAAAAATGTGAGCATCATGCTAGAAATGGGGAAGTTTGTGAGAATTACTCTGCATCGACATGTGTGCGAAAAACCAGCTTGTGAGGCAAATCGCCGATTCATGCTCATACTAGTACTGAAGGTGAGATTATTGGGAGTTTCGAAGATTTAGGAGGGTAAATTAGCGAAATTTGTGTACAATAAAAGAGTGAAAATGTTGACCATTTTGCGCGAAAAAACAAAAGAACTAATTAAACAAAATTCGAGCTGCCGTCTGAGTTGGCTCGAATCGAAACGCGCCAAAAATCATTCCAGGATGTGATGAATGCTTAAAGAGAAATTTGAGGAAATTAACAGTCGAATTGAAGAACTAAAAATTGAACATAGAGATCTTGATGAAATACTGAAACGGCTTTCTCAAGATCGCGTTGTAGATGAGTTGCAGATTAAGCGGCTCAAAAAGAGAAAGCTGCATTTGAAAGACTCGATTGCTTACCTCGAAAGTCAAGCATCACCCGAAATATCCAATCTCACCGCCTGATTCGTTAAACTCTTAAGTCTGTCCGAGGATAGGTAGTGTTTTTCCTATCCTAATAGCGGTAATAGTCCGGTTTAAATGGTCCTTCTTGCGGGACTCCGATATATTTTGCTTGTTCTTCCGTGAGCCTAGTCAATTGGGCTCCGACTTTGTCTAGATGCAAACGAGCAACTTCTTCGTCCAAACTTTTTGGCAACACATAAACCTCATTTTTGTATTCCTTTGAATTCGTCCAGAGTTCTATTTGTGCCAGCACTTGATTGGTAAAAGAATTGGACATTACAAAACTTGGATGACCTGTCGCACAGCCTAAATTTACGAGTCGGCCTTCGGCTAGCAGGATTAATCGTTTGCTGTCTGGAAATATGACGTGATCGACTTGTGGTTTGATGTTTTCCCAAGGAAATTGTCTTAGGGACTGAATGTCGATCTCCCCATCGAAATGGCCGATATTACAGACAATGGCATTGTTTTTCATCTGCTGCATGTGATCTAGTGTAATCACATGCCAATTGCCAGTCGCAGTTACAAAAATATCAGCAACAGGCGCAGCTTCTTCCATCGTTACCACTCGATAACCTTCCATTGACGCCTGCAATGCACAAATCGGGTCAATTTCTGTGACCAAGACGGAGGCGCCCTGTCCCCGAAGTGATTGGGCACAGCCTTTGCCAACATCACCATAGCCGCAAACAACAGCTATTTTTCCCGCAATCATGACATCTGTCGCGCGCTTGATGCCATCCAGCAGTGATTCGCGGCATCCATACAAATTGTCAAACTTGCTTTTTGTGACTGAATCGTTGACATTGAAGGCAGGACATAAAAGAGAATGATCGACCACCATCTCATAGAGTCGATGGACTCCAGTGGTAGTCTCTTCGGTTAAGCCACGCACCCCCTTCATCAATTCGGGGTAATCGTCATGCATCATCAGGGTGAGATCGCCACCATCGTCAAGCAACATGTTGGGTCGCCAATCTCCAGGCCCAAATATGGTTTGTTTCACACACCACCAATATTCGTCTTCGGTTTCTCCTTTCCAGGCAAAGACAGGGATATCAGCGGCAGCAATCGCTGCTGCTGCATGATCTTGAGTTGAAAATATATTGCACGACGACCAGCGAACCTCAGCGCCAAGCTCAATCAAAGTTTCAATAAGTACCGCAGTCTGAACAGTCATGTGCAGGCAGCCAGCGATACGTGCTCCTTGCAATGGTTTTTGAGTCGAGTATTTCTCCCGAATTGCCATTAGACCTGGCATTTCAGTTTCAGCGATCGCAATTTCCTTGCGACCCCATGAAGCCAAATCAATGTCCGCTACTTTGTAATCTACTGAAAAGGGTTGTATTACTGCAGTCATATGGATCTCTTCCCTGAATATGTGTTGGATTGCGCAAGCAGTTTAGCTGACTGCCTGTATCAATGCGTCAACTTTGTCGGTTTTTTCCCAATAAAACTCAGCTTCTGTACGGCCAAAATGCCCATAAGCCGCTGTTTTTTTATAGATCGGTCGCAGCAGATCTAGAGTTTTAATGATTTGTTTTGGACGAAGATCAAACACTTCAGCGACAATATCCGATAGCCTGTCATCGTCCACTCCGGGCTTATGCGTACCAAACGTGTTTACCATGAAGGACACGGGTTTGGCTACGCCGATCGCATAAGCTACCTGTACTTCACATCTCTCTGCCAGTCCAGCAGCGACAATATTTTTTGCAACATAGCGAGTAGCATATGCCGCTGAGCGATCCACTTTGGATGGATCTTTTCCAGAAAACGCACCGCCGCCGTGACGTGCTGCTCCACCATATGTGTCAACGATAATCTTGCGTCCGGTGAGTCCGCAATCTGCTTTCGGTCCGCCATCGACAAAACTTCCTGTGGGATTGACCAAAATCCGACAGTTCGGGGGTAACATTTTGATGGGAATGACCGGTTTGATGATTTCTTCAATAACACCTTCCCGCACGTCTTTGTAATGTACGTCTCTGTCATGCTGAGTCGACAATACTATCGTTGAAATGGATTTGGGGCGATCGTCTTCGTAATGTACGCTGACTTGCGATTTCGCATCGGGACCCAACCAATCCAATCGATTTTGTTTTCTCACCTCTGATTGACGTCGTACCAAGCGATGAGCATACGTAATTGGCAAGGGCATGCACACATCCGTTTCATTGCAGGCAAAACCAAACATGAGTCCTTGGTCTCCAGCACCTTGTTCGGTGTCATCTCCTTCCCCTTCATTGACACCTTTTGCGATATCAGGAGATTGCTGATTCAGCAGATTTTGAATTTGAACTGTTTTCCAGTTGTATCCCTTGGCATCAGAGTCGTATCCGATCTCTTTTATCGTGTTGCGTACGATGCATTCGATCAGCTTAAAATCTACGTCAGCATTAGAGCTGATTTCGCCGGCGATGATTGCATGGTGTTGGGTCGCTGAGTTCGAAGAATTCCTTGATTTTACCAATGTCTCGCAAGCCACACGACTTTCTTTGTCGTCTTCAATAAGAGTATCAAGTATAGCATCTGAAATCTGATCTGCCATCTTGTCCGGGTGGCCTTCAGATACAGATTCGGAAGTAAAAATGTAGTTTCTTGGCATTCAGTTTTCAGGTGTAAAGGATTGAGCGATAAAGTTTGTCATTTTACCAGTTTCGAGCTTAATTCGTTCAAGCATAGTCCAAAGAAAGACGAAGACTTAGGCTTGATTGAAAGCTTTGAAAGTCTTGAGCGAATTTTGGTTCAATTCGGCTGGAACTGGAAATTCGCTAGAGCCGGTCAAGCCTATCTAATTCATTGTTTATAGTCTATTTTGGTGTTCTGACAGACAATAATTCGTTAGGTCGTAAAGACGAAGCCTATTGGCTTAAGCACTCGATTGAGGCCATCAAAGAGCATACCGGGGCAGTTGCCCTCGGAAGCGCGCTTCATTGTACAATTTTTCGCACTGGTCGGCAGATTATTAGTGGATGGAAGTGTAAACAGAACGCTGTTTCATGGAGAAAATTTAAGGTTTCTGCGTGAGATGAACGGTGAATCTGTTCCTCTCATTTCTGCCGACCCGCGCTTTGACAAAATCCGAGACTTTCATGCCATTCCAGACAGTCTAGCTTTTGGAGCCTAAAGCCACTTCCCCAAATGAGCCGCGCAGAGATATAGTTGAATATCCGCATGGAACATGAATGTCGAAATGTCTGGGCTGCGACTGACAGTTTGATGAATCACGTTATCTGGAACTGAACCTCAACACGCCTCGTTCAGAGGCAAGTTGGAATCGCATAGGCAATCGAATTTTGCTTTGTGGGAATTGTAATTTCATGCGGGAACAGTCAGCACGTTATTTCTGAAGTTGAGTTGGCGACTGATGCGGATTTACAGGTTTTCAATGATGTTTTCGTCCCGGATTAGCGTGGACTTTTCTGTATCGAAATTAATTTCCCTACAGCTCTTGAATTTTTCGATTTTCTCGTTATGTAATTAGTAACGATACAGATCAATCTCAAACCCGGTTTTTACACAGGTAAGATATGAAAACTTCTGAAAATGCACTTTCTTTATCGGTTTCCGGCAGCGGCAGTCTCAGTGCTTACATCAATATGGTGCACTCGTTTCCGTACTTGGAAAAAGATGAAGAATACCAGTTGGCGGTTCGTTACCGCCGCAACAATGATCTGGAAGCGGCGCAGCAGCTGGTGCTGTCTCACATGCGCTTTGTGGTGTCGGTGGCGCGCGGGTTCTTTGGCTATGGTCTGCCCTATCAGGATCTGATCCAGGAAGGCAATGTGGGACTGATGAAGGCGGTGAAGAAGTTCGACCCCGAGCGAGGAGTGCGTCTGGTTTCCTATGCGGTGCATTGGATCAAAGCCGAGATGTATGACTACATCCTGAAAAACTGGAAGCTGGTTCGCATTGCCACTACCAAAGCGCAGAAGAAAGTGTTTTTCAATCTGCGTCAGTATCGCAAGCGCCTTGAGTCGATGACGGATGCCGAAATACAGGCGCTTTCCAGTGAAATCGATGTGTCTTCGAGCATAGTTCGAGAAATGGAAACCCGGATCAATGCGCCGACTGTTTCCTGGGACACAACGCCCAGTGACGAGGATGACAATCGGTATGTTCCAGCTTCCTATTATGTTTCTGACATCGAGTCCGATCCGGCCAAAGTGTATGCGCAAGAGCAGGAACAGCAACATCAGCACGATATGATTCACGGTGCGCTTGAAGGTTTAAGTGACCGCAGCCGCGACATCATCAAGCAACGTTTTTTGGCAGGTGAGCAAAAAGCGACCTTGCAGCAGCTTGGCGACCAATATGGAATCAGTGCCGAACGGATTCGCCAAATCGAGAAAAAAGCGCTGGAAACCATGCGCCATCATATCAGTCATGCGGATGAATCCATCCACTGAATGCTGTCGTCAGAATCTTCGGTCATAACCCCTCGATCCAATTAAGCATCAGCCACCGCAAAGCGATAGAGGGGTTGAATCCTATTTCAAGTCACCAGACCTGCCCCCGACAGGATCTGGCAAGTTTGAAAGGGATTCAGATCAAAAAGAAATTGATTGGCCAAATTCCATAATAATCTAGTATCGGCGCTTATAGCAGTAAGCCCTTGCTGTTGCCTTTGGAGATCGCGCCTTCCACAAACCGAACAAAGTCTTCATCAAAAACTCTGCTTCCGTAAGGGCTTTTCCTCCAACAGTTCAACATAGGAGGCACAGAGTAGAACACCGATACAATACTTTCCAACTCTTCCAGGTCTGCCCGGGTTTTCAATGATTTGAATTGGCCCCAATGAAGCCACATCCAACACTGGCACATGTTATCAATCTGAATTGCGCCATCAGCACTTACTTCCATCTCATTCCCGAGCCTCTCATATACAGATTTGAGGCCAGAAGACTTCATCCAGTTTTTGCACAGCTCGGAATTGTGCGCCATTGCAAGGACATTTTCTCGTACGCCAACAGATCTAGCAGTTCGAGAGGTGTCTGCAGCGGAAAGTCTGGCGAACCGAATTTGGAACGCTAAGTACAGAAGGGAAATGACTACGGCCGTTTCGCTGGCGGCTTGGGTGATCGAAAATACTTCTTGCCAGTTCATGGATTTTTCTCCTATATGTCAATGGTTAACCAAGTTGCACACAGGCGATAAACATTTAAATGTCGGAACTCGCCTGTTTTTCTTTGCCATTCAGTCCGGTCCTGTCAGATATGAGAACCTCTTTCGCCATCGAATGCAGCGTTGCGCATCACGTTCTTCATAAATTCGCAAGGCAGACTGAGGTTTCAGCGTGAACGCCTTTTCTCTATCCTCTCCCAGTGCTGTGATACGCATGGTGTACCAGGCCGTAACCCCTCCCCGAGGTGGAGATTCGAATTTCGGAAACTCAGGATCAGCGCTTTGCTCGGTCAACCAGTTCGCCGCGAGCTGCGGATTCAATACCATAGAACGCGCCAGACTCACGATATCAACAGCGCCACTCGCCACTGCATTCACTGCCTGCTCGCGCCTTTGGAACCCGCCCGTCAACATGATCGGAACATCAGTAACTCTTTTTGCACGGCGGGCAAAATTCAGAAAGTATGGCCCACCATTCGAAGATCCCTCAGAGCTAGCCTTCGCTCCGGGAAAATAGGTTCCACCACTGATGTCAATCAAATCCACAGATGTTTGGTCGAGAAGGCGCACCGCCTCCAAAGCATCTTCCTCTGTCAATCCACCTTCCAATTTATCCGATGAATTGATCTTGATTCCGATGGGGAACGACGCGCCGACGGCACGCCGAATTTCTTCCAGGATACTTAGCACTATTTTGCATCGCGCTTCTATAGATCCGCCGTAACAGTCGCTGCGGCGATTAAACAATGGAGATAGAAACTGACTAAGCAAGAATCCGTGGCCTGCGTGAACTTGAACGCCGCTAAATCCTGCATTCTTTGCAAATCTAGCGGTTCTTGCATACATGCTGGGCAGCTCGCGGACTTCTTGAATTGACATGCCCGCACATTGAAGACCTGGCACATCCAGCGCAGAGGGTCCTTTCGGTTTGCTAATTGGACGGTGCGAAAGAGCTCCAGCATGACCGAGTTGCGGCCACAAATGAGTATCCTTGATCATAGCTCGGCTGACCAATGAGCGTATTGCCTTCTGATTGCTATGTGCTCCGAACACCAGATTTCCCGGTTTCTCTGCAAAGCGAGGATCCCCTTGCACTTCACCGATGATAGACAATGCGGTTCCGCCCTCCGCCCATCTTTCATAAAGTCGAATCTGCGCCTCGGTGGGATCCCCCTCACCATTCCCGAGCGAATCCGACATTGCCGACTTTGCGAGTCGATTCTTTAGAACCGTACCACAAGGAAGATCCAACGAGCTTTGAAGTGCAAGATGAGGCTTGGTGGCTTTATGCTTCGAGCTTTGTCCAGACATCACTGCTCCTTCTTTCGAGGTGTTTCAATTTGTTCGCTGATTGTAACGCCAAGTTTTTGCGTTGGCTTTATAGCCCGCCCGGAAATCTCACCACGGACTAGAAAAAGACCGCTTCCGTTGGCAAAACCGGTGGGAGATCAGTCGTTTCTTAACTTCGTAGATTATTGAGCTAGCTAAAGACCTGAAGATTCGTCCGATTTGCTGTTGGAATGATTATCTAACCGAGGACAAGGGATACATAATTCTATAGATGAATTTAATGAGGAATTTTAATAGACATTTCCTTGGCATCCCAATTGCGCAGACGAAAATTATTAGCCATTGGCTTTATGAACAACAATTCGAAGAAGCCAATATTGGTGCGGCAACCGGGTCAGAGTTTCTTCACCTTGCGAGTCATCGTATTTCGACTCCAACCTAAAATTTCCGCTGCATCCTTCCTTGACCAGCCTGTGAAATTCAAAACAGTCTTGATCATTGTTCGCTCGATCTGTTCACGAAGATCAGCATTTTTGTGAATTTGGTTGTCGATCAACATCTCTTCAATGATTTTCTGCAGCTGCAATTCCCAATTGGAGGAGTTGTGAGCATTTCCTGAAATCGCACGATAGGTTCGAATTTCAGGTGGAAGATCTTGGATTGTTACCAGTTTGGCTGGAGTCATGACAGTTATTGAACGACAAAAGTTTTCGATTTCGCGTATATTTCCTGGCCAATGAAACGAGGTCAGGTATTCCATTGCAGGATTCGCAATAACTTTTTCTTCGGAGTTTAGTTCTTTTGCACTTCGTCTTAAAAAATGCCGAATCAACAAGGGAATATCTTCACTCCGATCACGAAGGGGAGCAAGTGCGATTCTTACGACGTTCAGTCGGTGAAATAAATCGGCGCGAAAGCGTTTTTCTTTCACTAACTCTTCCAAGTTTTGGTTGGTGGCTGCAATGACGCGCACATCAACCGAAATTTGATTCACCCCACCAACTCGATAGAACTTGCCTTCTGACATAACTCTGAGCAGACGACTTTGTAGGTCGTGAGGCATATCACCGATCTCGTCAAGAAAAAGAGTGCCTTGATGAGCTTGTTCAAATCTTCCAATACGTCTTTGATTGGCGCCGGTAAAAGCTCCTCTTTCATGACCAAAAAGTTCGGATTCTAACAGATCAACAGGAATAGCTGCCGCGTTGATCGCAACCAACGGCTGATTTTTTCTTATGCTGTTTTCATAAAGTGCGCGTGCGACAAGTTCCTTGCCAGTACCTGACTCTCCTGTAATCAGTACATTGATGTCAGATCTAGAGAGTCTCCCGATTGCTCGAAATACTTCCTGCATCGGCGGCGACTCTCCGATCATGGTTGTTTTTTTCGGTGCCAAATTATTAGCGAAATCTGGCTCCACATCCGATTCACTCATGACTCGGCGTATGAGATTCACGGCATCGTCAATATCAAATGGTTTTGGCAAATGTTCTCTGGCACCCCTTTGGAATGAGTCTACAGTCGTGTCCAAGTCTGAAAACGCTGTCATTACAATGACAGCAACATTGGACGACTGTTTTGTCACTTCATCCAAGAATTCGAGGCCGTTCATTCCCTTCATTCGAATGTCAGTAACGACGATTCTCGGGTGTTCGTTTTGGAAGGATTCGAGCGCTGAATCTGCGCTGCAAAATGATTTCGAAGAAATTTTTTCCTTACTCAGAGCTTGTGCCAAAACCCAACGAATTGACTCGTCGTCGTCAACAATCCAAACTGGTTCTGTGGCTGGTCTCATATGACTTCGCTACTTTCTACGAACACATGCGATGATGTTTGGTTGTTTACAGAACTGATGCACAGTGAGTCGGGTGCCCAAAGTTGACACTTTATGAATGATCATGAAACCTCAAAAAGATCGTAAAACAGGTTTGGCCGGGTTTGCTTTCACAGCTGATTGTTCCACCGTGTCGCGTGATGATCTGATGCACAATGGAAAGCCCCAAGCCTTCACTTTGATTTTTTCCGGAAATCATGGGACAGAAGATCTGATCAAGAATTTCTTCAGGAACCCCTGGCCCATTGTCTTCGATATCGATTTGTGCCACTCTTTGGTAGTGATGCTTGCCAATGTTCACGTGACGTTGAACTCGGGTACGAAGTTTCAACTCAATTCTATCGTCAGTGGCTTCCAGCGCATTGCGAACGATGTTGACAAAGACTTGAATGAGCTGCTCAGCATCGCCTTGAATGGTAGGCAGACTCGGATCGTAGTCACGAACAATTTGATTTTCAGCTAATCCTTCTGCGATCGCTAACGTACGAACATGCTCTAAAATTTCATAAATGTTCACTTCCTTTAGAAATGTCGGAGCTTGAGGTCCGACCATACCGTCTACGAGACTGCACAATCGGTCTGTTTCCTTTACGATGATTTTTGTGTATTCCCGCAAATCAGGATGAAATTTAAGTTCACGATCTAGCAGTTGTGCGGCTCCACGTATCCCCCCTAACGGATTTTTGATTTCATGAGCCATCATCCGAACCACAGCAGAATTTACAATCTGACTTGCTTCGATTGTATTTTTCTTGAAATTTCGAACGACTTTATCGACTTCGTTAAATTCCAAAATCAGGTAATTTGAATCCTGAAAAGACATTGGAGTCAGTATGCAATCGACGAATTTTTCTCGTCTTTGCGCGTCAAGGATTTGAGTCTGCCGAACAACCGTCGATTGATTCGTCGAAAGGCACTGCTCCAAGAGCGGGCGACTGTCGGGATTCCGAAAAAAGCTGAATATGCTTTCACCGAATGTCAATTTGTCACCTGCATCGAACAGTTCTTGCGCAGCGGGATTGATAAGCAAGACTTGAAATTTATCGTCGCAGACGACGATTGCCGTACTTAGTTGAAACAGAGCATCGGAAGATTCACGAATGTTCTGAGCGATTCGTAATTTTTCGGAATAGCGAGTATCCAGCACGCTAGTTTTGAGGCCTACCTCCAAATACGGACAATAGATTGAATTTCAATCAAATTGTGCGGATGAAACGAACGCGCGAGGTTTGAGAACTCTGCTGGAATTCCCAAACCTCTTTGTTTTACGAGGAAATACATTCTTGAAATATTTCGCTGCACTTATCGCAGGAATTTTGAACTTTCTTCAGCCGCTGTAATAAAGTTCAAATTCCAGTGGGTGAGTAGCCAAATGCATCGCATGGACATCTGCGGTATATAAGTCGATATAAGCATCGATCATGTCATCCATAAAGACTCCGCCAGCCCTTAGAAAATCTCGGTCACCATCCAATGCGCTGAGAGCTTCATCGAGCGAGGAAGATACATGAGGAATTGCTCGTTCTTCTTCGGCTGAAAGTTCATAAAGATCCTCCTCTGCCGGAAGGCCTGGATCAATTTGATTCTTAATTCCATCCAATCCCGCCATAAGCATCGCTGAGTAGGCAAGATATGGATTTGCCAATGGATCCGGAAATCGAACTTCTACGCGGCGAGCGAGTGGAGAAGAAAATGGAATTCGGATTGACGCTGAGCGGTTGTAGGCGGAGTACTTCAGCAGCACTGGAGCTTCAAAACCAGGCACAAGTCGCTTATAGCTGTTTGTTGACGGGTTGGTAAATGCATTCAGTGCTTTTGCATGTCTGAAAATACCACCGATGTACCAGAGCGCTTCTTGGCTCAAACCGCAGTGCAGATCACCGGCGAACATAGATTTGCCATCTTTAACCAAAGATTGGTGAACGTGCATGCCTGAACCATTATCCCCAACAATTGGTTTCGGCATGAAGGTTGCAGTCATGCCGTGTGCTGCGGCAGTATTTTTTACACAATATTTATACAGTTGGGTCCGGTCCGCTATTTTCACGAGAGTGTTGTAACGAATGCCGATTTCTGCTTGACCTGCAGTTGCCACTTCGTGATGATGTTTTTCGACTTCCACGCCCATATCGAGCATTGCCGAACACATTGCGGCTCGCAAATCCTGCATCGAATCAACCGGTGGCACTGGAAAATAACCGCCTTTGATTCCTGGGCGATGACCTAGATTAGGACCATCATCGAAATCTTGGCCACTATTCCAATCTCCTTCGTAAGAACTGATTTCGTAGAAGCAGCTCTCCATTCGATTACCCCAACGAACTCCGTCAAAGATAAAAAATTCTGGTTCCGGACCAAAGTAAGCAGTATCCGCAATGCCTGAACTTGCCAGAAATTCCTCAGCCTTTTTAGCAATGCTTCGCGGGTCTTTGTGGTACCACTCTTTGGTAGTTGGATTGAAAATACTACAGCGAACAATTAGCGTTGGTTCTTGAGCAAACGGATCCATTACGCACGCATGCGGGTCCATTTTCATTGCCATATCAGACTGATTAATGGGCTGCCAGCCTTCAATTGATGAGCCATCGAAGTAAACATCTTCATCAAACATTTCTTCAGAAAACTGCGAGATGGGAACACCAAGATTTTGCACCCTTCCACGGGTGTCAGTGAATCGAAGACTAAGGAACTTGACGTCATTGTCCTTAATCATTTTCATTACATTTTCAATCGACATCGATGTATAACCTCCAAATTTTAATGTTAAGGTCGATGTCTTGAATAGTAGCAAGATTCATGCCAAAAAATTACTTGTAATTTTGTCGCTTTTTCAAGCGAAAATCACAATTATAGTGATTTATATGCAATCGTGCACCATAATTGCGCGCAGTATTGTCTGGTTTCGTGAAAGTTTGATTCTTAAGAAAGGCCTTCGTTGCTGTGAAGGCAATTAAACTCGTTGATGTCATTAATCGACGACTAAATTTCCTGTATTAGAAATCTTGTGAGGAAATCTGAGCAGAAGGCATGGACCTGCGAAGCCTTTCTTAAGCGGAGATTGAAGATGAATATCGACAGATCAATCCGTTGTTCCACGCTCTGAGTGATCTGGCTGCGACTCAAAGCAGCAACAGCCCAAAAAGATCAAAATGCATTAAAGAAGTTGTGGAGTCGAGGCGAGATTTGTCAACCAATTTCAATCGAGCAGACTGAAATTTGGAAGGTTTCGCTTAGGATTGATTCAGAGTCTTGAGATTTAACTTGGGTCAGAACAAATCTGCAGTTGAATCGTGGATTCTTCTGCGGATGAATTTGTTGCCAAAACTTTGTGACCGTGAATGCGACACCAAGCCGGAATATCGACCAGTGCGCCGGGGTCAGTACAAATCACTTCTAGAACCTGACCATTCTCTAGCTTCGATACTTGTTCCTGCGTTCGAATGACAGGCATCGGGCAGATCAAATTTCGAGCATCTAAAACTGAATTTACACGTACCACGGTGAAGGAATTTCAAACGGTTTCATGGGTGAGACAGAGAGCATTTTTTCAGAACCGTCACGGCTCGTATATAAAACATCAACTTGGTCTGCATTTCTTGAACTTCCAAATCGAGCGACTAGCCGTGCTGCCTTCTCAACTTCTTTCGCGGGTATATTGCCTTCCACCAAAGATACCGGTCCCGAGTGACTGATGATCGAAAAATGCGCAAATTTTGTTCGATACCCACTCAAATAGTGTGTTTCTCCAGCGTCTCGGGCAATAATTAACTTCCATTTGCTGCTAGGTCGGAGATGTCTGCCGACTTTAAGAAGCATGATGTCATCAAGTTCATAATCTCTTTCGACTTTATGGTTCCAAAAATCCTGGAGCTTTCTCGAATAGGATTTGTCAGTAAGAAAACAGCATCCACCGGCCGGTTGTGCGTAATCGGAAATTCCAAATTTCGCTGCGAGTTCCATCTGTCTGCGTCGAGAACGGCCGGTAATGTCGTATAGACGGCTTCGGTCAACCCAACCCGCACGTTCCGGCAAGGTTGGGGGCAGCAGCTTTGCGCTCAACGGACGAAGCAATCGGTCAAACGCTCCAGATTCTCGTGCGACGACTGGGAAATTGCTCCTAAGTTGGGATTTCGGTCTTTGTCCGATCACTTCACCGGTTGCAATGAAATCGAAATTATGAGCTTCCATCCACTCCCTTGCCTTTGCAACCATAAAACCTTTGCAGTCAAGACAAGGATTGAGATTTGCTCCATATCCATGCTTTGGATTTAGCACTACATCTTTATACGAATCGATGACCTCTACAATATGAAGCTTGATGCCAATCTGTTCGGCAGACCATAAAGCATTATTTCGCTTTACCTTTTTTTTGTGGTTATTGCGGATCGCGTGGGTGTGGCCCTCAACACAAAAACCAGTAAAAATGTTGAGGCCTTCTACGTGAATGCCTTGTTCCAGCAAAACTCGAGCTGCAAGCATCGAATCGAGGCCTCCGGAAATCAGTGCAATAGCTTTTCGTTTGGAATTCATAACTCTTCAAGCCGATTCATGGTTCAAGCGAATTATTGTACCGAATAATGTAGAGGATTGGGTGACCCAAGACAACAGCTGTCGAATTGGATTGATGCGAAAATTATCGGCGACGCGTAAGTACAACGAAGTCGTCATTAGAAATTTTTTGGTTACGAATTTCGCCGTGAATTCCATTTGGATACGAAAGATCCTCCTGTCGCCGCAGGGAAATCTCTCGCGTCAGTCCAGCCACCTGCAAATGGAAGTTTGCGAATTGAGCCTCGTCGACGCCCCATTGCCTTTAGATACATCGCTCCAATTTTAAGTGTGGTGCGGTACATCAGAGGATATTGGGACAAAATCGCCCATAATTTCAGGCCCATTCGGGATTTCCAGTCAACCAAGCCTCGTTCAAACAACTGAGCTCGAAGTGAACGCAACAGCTTCGGCAGCGGGATCTTGACCGGACAAACTTCTTCACAGCGCCCATTCAAGGTACAGGCATTCGGCAGGTTTGCAGCGTTTTTCAGACCTACCAGCAGCGGAGTCCAAACCGACCCCATAGGTCCTGGGTAAACCCAGCCGTATGCGTGCCCTCCAACCGACTGATAAACGGGGCAGTGATTCATGCAGGCGCCACAACGAATGCATCGCAGCATCTCCCAAAATTCACCTGCAAGCATATTGGAACGGCCGTTGTCAAGCATCACTACATGAAATTCATCTGGTCCGTCCATGTCTTCGGTCTTTGCAGGTCCGCTGTATATACTGGTGTAAGCCGCCATTTCCTGTCCGGTCGCACTCCGCCCCAGCAGCCTGAGAAACACCGAAAGATCTTTATAGGTCGGAACAACTTTTTCGATCGATGCGGTAATAATCTGAACCTTCGGCAGAGCGCTGGTTAGATCTCCGTTGCCTTCATTGGTAACCAAGACCGATGAACCCGAGTCGGCAACAAGAAAATTTGAACCTGTAATCCCTACGTCTGCTCGGACGAACTGTTCTCGCAACACCGTTCTCGCTTCATTCACAATCGTAGCAACTTCTTCGACTCTTTCGTCGATTCCATATTTGGCATGATGCTCATAGAACAGGTCCGTGATCTGATTTCGAGTCATGTGAATCGCAGGGGCAATGATGTGACTTGGATGTTCTTCTGCCAGCTGTATGATGTATTCGCCTAAATCTGTTTCGACAACATCAATTCCCAGCTTTTCCAACGCCTGATTCAGTTCCATCTCCTCGCTGATCATGGATTTGCCTTTCGTGACAAATTTTGCGTCAGCTTTCAGACAAATATCCTGGATTATTTTGACACCCTGCTCCGTAGTGCTTGCCCAGTGGACTTTTCCGCCTGCTTGAGTGACGCTGTTCTCAAATTGCGTGAGATATTGGTCGAGATTTGCCAGAACGTGATTTTTAATGGAAACCGCTCTTTCTCGCAACACTTCAAATTCATCCAGTTCGTCGACCGCTACCTTGCGTTTATCGACAAAACCGCTGCGAGATTTTTGCAAAGCTGACTGAAGCTCCTCATTCAATAGAGCAGTCTTTGAGCTAGCTTTGAAATTTTGGGAGGTGATTTCCATTTCAGCTCAATTCTTGTTTGGTTCGACCGATTCCTGGGACATTGCCATGACCCGACAGTACTTCTGCCAGGTGTAGAACTTGGACTTGGCTGTTACCGCGCCGAAGGAGCCCGGCAATGTTAAGGAGGCAGCCTAGATCGCCGCCGAGCAAGGTTTTAGCTCGAGTGCGTTCAATGTTTTGGACTTTTTCTTGAGCGATTCGAACAGAGATTTCGGGGTACTTCACGCAAAATGTTCCGCCAAAACCACAACAAGCAGAGGATTCCTCGCATTCTGTCAGCTGGACTCCATTGACTTTTGACAGCAATTTACGCGGTTCTCGATAAATCCCGAGTTCACGATTGCCAGAGCAGGAATCATGGTAGGTGCAGTTTGAGTGAAATTCCGAATCAGTTTCGAAGTCAGTTACCTTGGTAAGAAATTGTGTCAGTTCATAGGTACGACTTGCAATCGCCTTTGCTCTTTTCAGCTGAGTTGGATTCTTTTCAAAAATTTCTGGGTAGTGCAAAATCACAGTTGCCGCACATGAACCAGAAGGTACTACGATGTAGTCATAGGCTTCAAAAACGTCGAAAAACCGCATAGCAATTTTTTTTGTTCCGGAGAGATCACCATTGTTGAACAGTGGTTGGCCACAGCAGGTTTGCGATTTAGGAACATCTACCTTGAATCCGGCGTTTTCAAGCAGCGAAGCTGTTGCGAAACCGACTTCCGGTCGGACTAAATCAACGAGGCAAGTAGCGAATAATCCGACTGTCTTGAAAGTATTTTGTGATTTGGGCATAGCATTGACGGAATTCAATTACCGTGGCGTCAATCCAGCAATACGCTCGGCAGCCATAATGCGATTTGTGGAAATGCGATGACAAGGCCAAGGCCAATGACTTGAAGAAGAACAAAAGGAATGATTCCCCGATAAATCTGCTGAATCTTAACTTCCGGGGGTGAGACCCCCTTCATATAGAACAATGCAAACCCAAAGGGTGGTGTTAGGAAACTCGTCTGCAAGTTCACCGCTACCAAAATTGCGAACCAATAAACCAAATCGACTTTTGGAACATGATCACCAAAATCCAACAGCTCGATAATCGGTGCGAAGACGGGTAAAACGATCAACGTGATTTCAATCCAATCAAAAAAGAATCCCAGCAGAAACACGATCATCATAAGGACAAGGAGAATTCCCCAAGGGCCAAATCCAGTGCTCTCTACAAAATCAACAACAATGTCATCACCACCTAGAGAACGAAATACATAGGAAAAAGCAGTTGCTCCAACAAAGATAAAGAAGAGCATTGCACCGGTGAGAGCAGAGCGTTCCACTACAGAGCGTAATGTTTTGAAACTCAGTCGTCTGTTTGCGAACGCGAGCAAAGTGGCGCCTGCTGCGCCTACACCGGAAGCTTCCGTGGGCGTCGCCCAGCCTGCTACGATTGATCCGAGCACGAGCACGATCAACAATATCGGCGGCACCAATCCTCGTAAAATCATGAGCCAAAATTCTTTATTTGTTTTAGGGCCGATTTCTGGAGGCAATGGTGGTGCCAGTTCAGGTTTTCTGGAAGTGATGGTGAGGATGTAGATCGAGTAGAGCCCGGCTAACATGAAGCCAGGAAAAACGGCAGCAACAAAAAGGTTTCCAACTGAGCGTCCGAGCAGATCAGCCATGATGACGAGCATAATGCTCGGAGGAATCAGAATCCCTAGAGTGCCAGAAGCAGCAATCGTACCTGTCGCTAGTGGTGTGTGGTATTGTCGCTGCATCATCACAGGAAGAGCCATAAGCGTCATCATGACAACCGAAGCGCCGATAATTCCGGTGGTTGCAGCCATGATGGTTCCCATTACGGTGACAGATAACGCAAGTCCACCCGGTACACGACGCAGCAAAACCTGTAAACAATAAAGCAGGTCGCGCGCGACTCCGCTTTTTTCCAGCATGGTACCCATAAATATGAACATGGGAATTGCTACCAGCACAAGATTGTCTGCAATGCCTGACCAAATTCTGCCAACGATGTTGAAAAACTCGATCGGTACGAAGACGTCCAGATAAACGCCTAGAAATCCAAATCCAAGACCGATGCCACCCAAAACTGCTGCCACTGGATACCCTGAAAACAGTAAGATCGCCAGAACCAGAAACATGAATAGTGGCATGTAATCAATGAAAATATCTAACATAATTCTTTTTGTCGGTCTCTTGAATTGAAAATTCCGCTACTGCCCAGCGGAGGTCTTATTGCTGTTTTCTTTCGTCAATCTCTTTGCGCAGTTCAGGTGAACCGAACAGCTGCATTGATTTGCGGATTGCCATTCCGAATCCGCTCATCATTAAAATTACGAATCCGATCGGCAGAGCGGCTTTGATGATCCAACGATAAGGAAGTCCAGTCGCGGACTCGGACATCTCATTTTGAATGAATGAGCGGTGCCACCAATCTACGCCATAGTAAATCACGATGAATGTATAGGGAAGCAAAAACAGAAGGCAACCAATGAGCTCTATCCACAATTGAGTGCGTGCACTCAGTCGTTCCCGAACGAGATCAATCCGAACATGTGCATCCTTGTAATAGGCGTAGCCAAAGCAGAAGATAAAGAGCACTGCATGCAAATGCCATTCAAGGTCTTGCAGTTTCGTGGACCCAAGTACAAAAAAACGGCGCGTGACCACATCGAACACAATTACGATCATCAAGAAAATTGCCAACCACGCAGTAATGCGCCCGATCCATACGATCCACGTTTCTATGAGTTCATCAAATCGCAGTAAGGCTCTCATTGGAAGTCTGCATCTTCAATTTTGGAATGGAGGAATTGAGCAAGGGAAAGCCGAGGGCAGATCCACCCTCGGCTTTCATTACGTTTTTCGATTGATTCTGTATTACAGATAACCAAGTTCTCGCCAGATACTGTACTCTTCACGGTATGCGGTGAAGTGGTTCCATACTCGTTCGAAATCTGGGTTTGCGGCACTCTCTTCTGCCACAACCTCTAGCCATGCTGCTTCTAGAGCATCAAGAATTTCTTGCGGCCAACGATGAATGGTGACTCCTTTTTCTTGGAGTTGCTTGAGTGCGGATGCCTGAATCGCTTCTCCTTCCAACAGACCGTAACGGAAATTGTCCCCGCAGGAGAGTTCAAACATTTTTTTCTGAACAGGCGTAAGCGCATCCCATTTTTCTTTATTCATTAGGACTTCAAATAAAGTGGACTGCTGATGCCAGCCGGGGAAGTAGTAATGATTTGCGATTTGATAAAAACCAAGATTCAGGTCAATCGCTGGCATTGAGTATTCTGTGGCGTCGATTGAACCACGTTCAAGTGATGGGAAAATGTCACCACCTGGAATGAGTTGGGTTGATACTCCCATTTTCTCCATTACTTTAGCGCCTAAGCCAAAGAAACGCATTTTCAGACCTTTAAGGTCATCCAGCGAATTAATTTCATTTCTAAACCAGCCAGACGCTTCTGGGGCGATTACTCCACAGATTAACGAATAAAGGCCATGCTCCGCATAGATTTCATTCATTAATTCTTGGCCGCCTCCAAAGTAAATCCACGAACCATATTCAGCGGCTTGAGGGCCGAATGGAACAGCAGCGAACATCGCCAGAGCCGAGTTTTTTCCATACCAATATCCTGGAGTGGACCAGCAGGCATCAACTGCTCCCGATGCGACTGAATCAAAACACTCACGCGGTGGTACGAGAGCGCCCGGTTCAAAATATTTCAGCTCGATCTGACCGTCTGAAACTTCATCCAAAGTTTCGGTCACATGCAATCCGAGCGTTCCCAGCTGAGTTAAATTTTTGGGAAACCAGCTTGCCATTTTCCATCGCAGTTTATCTGCGGAAACAGGAGCTGAAGCCAACCCAGCGAATGCAAAACTTGCAGCGACCAGCACTGCGATTAATTTGCGTGATTTCATTTTTATAAATCTCCTTTTGAAAATTTTGTCAATATTTGTATCGATTAACGTCGAGACAATTAATGAACTTGCTTTATCTTACATTATTCTGAGGTTCTTATAGTGAATTTCATTACGATTCTTGTCGAAATTTTGCAACCATCAGAAAATTCAAGATGAGCAAATCAAACTCAAAAATATTTCGAATCATTCTAGTTGAGAGAAATGTATCAAATATCACTGGCAGTAAATCCTAGAATTTGAAAAGCCCGATTGCGAGTCAGCGATCCCTCAAATTCGGACGTTAATCTGTTATGCCAAACGTTCATTTTATTGGAAAACTTCTGTCAAATATATTGTTTTTATAAGATTGTTTGGAATGCGGGTCAATCTATTCAATGAATCTTTGTCCGCATTTAGTTTCCAAGGAATTTCCACCGATGAACTAAACTTCAATCGCTTGAGTATAAGAGACACACAGAATTTTTGTAAGCCGCAATCTCTTGAAACACGATAAACTTCTTATTTTTTCCAAAAATCCCTCTGCGCATGAAATCAAGTAAACCCTGTAAAGGACAAGGGTTTGGCAATAGCATCGGCAGACTTGTCTTTCCGTGGTGAAATATCAGCAAATATGGTACTATGAAAATCGTACTCTGTTCTTCGAATAATCAACTGGCTCCAGCTGTTGATCTCTTAATTTCATAGAACTCATTCATCGAATGAGAAAAGGGGCGGCGTTTTATCCTCAAAAATAAAATTTTCAAGCAAATTGGATCAGTGCTGTTCCAGACTTCAATTTGAGAGCGCGAATCTCTTTCTTCTCACTCCAACTCAATCAATATTCCTTGCGTAACAGCTGAACCGCTTTCATATTCTCCACAATGGCCATTGCTGTTCTCAATCATGCAGAAAAACACTATATTGTTTCAATCATTTTGGAATCGTGGCGCATCAGATTCTCAATGGTTCCACGCTAGTTTGAATTTACCACACAATTTCAATGAATTATCAAATGAAAATAATTTCAATAGACAGACATTAAGTTTGCAGCTTGATGAAAAAGGGCAGCATTGAACGAAAATGATTGATTTACAGGACATCGAAGGACGAATTGAAGGACACAAACCTCATGTGGTCGGCGCTCAAAATAGCCGTACTGCCGCCGTGAGTCTGATTCTGAAAAATGGTCCTGATGGCGCAAACATACTGTTCATTGAAAGGGCAAGAAGGCGTGGAGATCCGTGGTCTGGTCAGATGGCGTTCCCAGGTGGCAAACGAGACCAAAACGATGCCAGTGTCCGTACGACGGCTCGGCGCGAGACTTTCGAAGAAATCGGTCTTGAACTTTCATTCCATCGTTATGTTGGGCGGTTGGATGATCTTGTCGCTCCTCCTTCCAGTCCTGCAAGTGGCTTGGTTATCTCGTGTTTTGTCTATTCGGCGAAGGGAGAAATTACACTTAACTCGAATGAGGAAGTGAACGATACGATTTGGATTCCAGTCACTTCACTGACAAATGTGAAAAATTTTCTGCCTTCTTTTCAACCTGAAGATTACAGGGGAACATTCCCAGGGATACGCGTCGCCGCGAATGATTCTCGGGTGATTTGGGGATTGACTTACCGTTTTTTACGAAATTTTTTCGCGGTCTGTGATTTAGGCAAGCTTTAGATCACGCTTGTGAATTTCAGCCTGACGAAATTGAATTGGCTCCATTCAATGACGAGAGCGAGTTAAGCTCGAATTGACCGGTGTGGACTGGTGAAAGCAAAATCAGACATTGCTAAAATACTGTAAAATTTAGAAAAGTGCAATCTGAGTGGAAATTCAGAAGGAAGATAGTGAGAGTTCAACCTGTTCTAGATCAGTTTTCTCGTCCGATAAGAGACCTGCGCGTATCAATTACTGATCGTTGTAATTTTCGATGCGTCTACTGCATGCCAAAAGAATTTTTTGGGTCCAATCATGCTTTCCTGCATCGGAAAGAGCTGCTTACGTTTGAGGAAATAGAGCGAGCCATTCAGGCCTTTGTCGCACTCGGTGTGAAAAAAATTCGACTTACCGGCGGCGAACCCATGATTCGTCGGAACTTGCCGGAACTGATCGCCTTGATTTCAAGAGTTCCAGGTGTGCAAGATCTAAGCATGACAACCAATGCTTCACTTTTGTCCTTGGCTGCCGCCCGCAGCCTACGCGAAGCCGGGCTGCAGCGAATCACGATCAGCCTTGATGCAGTGGACAATGAAGTTTTCAATGCGATCAATGATGTGAAATTTTCAGTTCAGCGAGTACTGGAGGGCATAGAAAACGCCCAGACGGCAGGCATGTCGCCAATCAAAGTGAACATGGTGGTTGCCCGAGGAATGAACGAGAACGAAATTCTTCCCATGGTTGAACAGTTTCGAAATACCGACGTAATTCTGCGATTTATTGAGTTTATGGATGTAGGCAATACGAACGACTGGCAGATGGACAAGGTGATTTCTGCCAAAGAGATCCTCTCCATGATTCACGAAAAATACCCGCTCCATCCAGCATCTCCCACTTATCGGGGTGAAGTCGCCAAACGTTGGCAATATAGAGATGGCAAAGGTGAGATTGGAGTGATCACTTCTGTGACTCAACCATTTTGTGGAACCTGCAACCGAGCTCGTTTGACTGCGGAAGGCAAAATCTTTACTTGTTTATTCGCTACGAGCGGCTTTGACTTGCGAGAACACATCAGAAATGGCGCTGACGTCGATCAGCTCACACAAATAATTCGTGAACTGTGGGCAGGAAGAGCAGATCGTTATTCTGAACTTCGATCGAAAGTTCCCGCTGTAACCCGTAAAGTAGAAATGTCGTATGTCGGTGGTTAGCCCACTGATTTTAAAGCCAACTGCCTAAAAATTTAGTTTTACGACGAACTGCGTCCTGTGATTATTGCTGAGTAGATCTATCAATTCAGAATTGCTGATTTTTACTTCTTAATAAGATGCTCAAGCAGTCGCGGCATCAGCTCGACTAGATTACAGGGTCGGCTGCGATAATCCAGTTGATGTTCGATCAGCATGTCCCAAGCATCAGCACAGGCTCCTGCTGAACCTGGTAAACAGAAAATATACGTGGCATTTGAAACGCCCGCGAAAGCTCGAGACTGCAAGGTTGAAGTCGCAATTTTTTCGTACGACAGGACACGAAACATCTCACCAAAACCAACAATTTCTTTATCCAGCAGCGGCTTGATTGCCTCGGGAGTGCCGTCTCTGCCAGTGACTCCCGTACCTCCCGTAGTCAGAATGACTTGAATATTGGGATCGACCATCCAATTGCACACCATGGCACGAACTTTGTAAATGTCGTCTGGAACAATTTTTCGTTCCATGCAGCGATGTCCGGCTTTCTCCAATCGTCCAGCCAGCAGAGAACCGGATTTGTCGTTTTCTGCTGTACGAGAATCTGAAATAGTCAAAACAGCAATCGAAACCGGTACAAACTCTCGAGATAAATCTTTTTTCGTCACGTTCTAATCCACTATCAGTAAATTATCTTTCAAGAAACAGTCATTTTAGTTGATTGAAATTTTTTGTGAATTTCTTCTCGACGTTGGAATGTGTTCATTCGCTTCAAATTTATCAATATCAACCTTGCAAATAGTAGAAAATTCGTACTCAAACAATTAAAAGTCCACAAAATTGAGGAGAGTTAGAAATGGATAAACCTAATATCGCACAAACCGAACCCTATGGAGTAAATCTAAAGGTCGGCAAATACTGGTGGTGTCGATGCGGACTGTCAAAAAAACAGCCTTACTGTGACGGTTCACATCAGGTCACTGATTTCCAACCGATGCAAGTTGAAATCAAAAGAGATGGCAAGTATTGGTTTTGTGGTTGCAAACATACTGCCAAACAACCATTTTGCGATGGCACTCATCAGTCACTGGGATAGGAAAAATTAAAATTCAACACCATGTTTGATCAACGAGGTGGCTTGGCGTTTCGGTGATGGAAGAACTTAGATCAAATACGCGGCTTAAACCTTTGGCTGTAACACCGGGAGATCCTGCGGGAATTGGACCGGATATTGCTGTTATGCTTCAAGCTAGTGAGATCAATGGGAGGATCGTGATTATTGCTGATCGCAATGTTCTGCTTGAACGCGCCCGTGTCCTCGGTCAAGAGTTCAATTGGCGTAACTACAGTGAAGAATCAGATGCGAAGTCTGGTATTGAAGTCCTGCATGTTCAGTGCAGTCATCCCGTATTTCCCGGAGAACCTGACCCTCGAAACTCACGCTACATCTTAAGCACGCTTGAGATTGCGGCTCAAGGTTGTCTTGACGGAAATTTTGACGCTCTGGTCACAGGACCAGTGAATAAAGAGATGATCAGAATATCCGGAATCGATTTTTCAGGTCATACTGAATTTTTAGCGGAACACACACAATGCCCGCTGCCTGTCATGTTGTTGACCGATGAAAATTTACGAGTAGCCTTGGTCACGACACACTTGCCGCTTGCTCAAGTCTCAGCAGCGATCTCGCAGGAAAAAATTATGCAAGTCGCGAGAATTCTGAATAATGACCTAAAGGTGCGGTTCCATATTCCTTCACCTCGTATTGGTGTCTGCGGACTAAATCCCCATGCGGGTGAAGGAGGAACTTTAGGTACGGAAGATGTGACAGAAATTTTGCCAGCAGTTCAAACTTTGCAAAACGAAGGTGTCGACATAGAAGGTCCATTTCCGGCTGATACGATCTTTACACAAAATCAGCTTGCCAATTTCGATGTCGTGTTAGCAATGTACCATGACCAAGGATTGCCTGTCATTAAGCATAGCGCATTCGGACATGCCGTCAATGTCACTCTCGGATTGCCGATCATACGCACCTCGGTTGACCATGGTACCGCCTACGATATAGCAGGTACTGGGCAAGCTGACAGGGGAAGCCTGATCAGTGCGGTCAAACTCGCTAGAAATCTCTGTATGAGAGCAAACTCGGGATGATCACGTCAAGACGTAGAAAACAGCTTGGACAGCATTTCTTGATCGACACTCAAGTAATTGATGACATGATCAATTTTATTCATCCAAGAGAAGGTGACACAATGATCGAAATTGGTCCGGGCCATGGTGCATTGACCGAACGGCTGATTCATCGAGTCAAGCATTTGCTCGCGATCGAACTTGATGCTGGACTTGCGTCGAAGTTGCAGGCTTCAATAAATGCACGGTCAACATCTGTGATCCTCGGTGATGCGCTTGAGTTTGATTACTCTTCAGTTCAAACCGGCTCGAAAAAAATTCGCGTTGTGGGAAACTTGCCCTACTCAATTTCAACCCAGCTCATCATCAATCTGCTGGACTATTCGGACTGTGTTCAAGACATGTGCTTCATGGTACAGAAGGAAGTTGCTGATCGACTTGTCGCGAAACTCGGAAGCCGAAACTATGGACGACTTACTGTAAATGTCTCGAGGATTTTCGATGTTGATACAGTATTTGACGTTTCACCCGAATCTTTTCGTCCACGACCCAAAGTACAATCTACTGTCATATATCTTCGCCCAATAAATACGGTTCAGGTTGACGCAACAACAGTCCAGGAATTTTCCAAACTTGTTCGCGTAGCGTTTGGCAATCGAAGAAAGACTTTGAAAAACTCTCTTGCGGGTATCGTTAGTTCTGATGTATTCAAGACTTCGGGTATAGACGAATCATTAAGAGCGCAGAACTTGAGTGTTGATAACTTTATGCAGCTTGCACAAAATTCCGTTGGTCAGAGCACTCGAACATTAAAATAAGAAACAATTGGTTAAATAGATAGAATGCTGACCAGGTTGCTGATCTTTGCAATTGTTTTCCAACTTATCGCTTTACAACCGGTTTTCGCGCGGAATTTTGATTGTAGTGTCGTTTATGATGAGTTTGATCAACTGATGATGGCAAATTTTTTGCAAGAACCCAACCGCTACGTCAATACCTTGGTTGGAATGATCACGCGGAATGAATTTCTAGGACTGCAGATTGGAAAGTTCAAACTTCGCAAAGAACGAAAAAATGCTGGCATTGGAACGTTCAGAACTAACACCAACCTGTATGGGAAGATGATCTATTTCTGGCAGGACAATGCTTGGGAAGAACGTACGCCCTTTGTTATCGATGAACTGATCCTATTTGGGCGTGTCATCGATGGATATGCGCCAGTTCGAAGCAGTGCGATTTATTTGACTCCCGGGATGGGGGTTGATTTGGATAGTTCCAGAGTCGTGCCAGTGGATGACAAAACAGCGGATCTCGTTTATGAACAAGAAGGTGTCGAATACAGGATTCGAGCCGTACAACCTGCAAACGTATTTTTCCCAGTGGAATCAATGTGTGCGAAAGGTGTGGACCCAGCTGTTCCGCTAAACGTCGAAGAGGAAGTTTCTGAACAACCCGACACTGTACCCGAAAACACACCTTCGGAAAATTGAATCCACAAAAATGTGGTCCGATTCAAGAGTGAATCCATAGAGCCGTGGGACGCTTGAATTCGAGCAGTATTCTTCGTAAGATCTAGAAACTTCTACATCGCAATCCACACAAAGATACTTTAGTGATGCAACCAAAACACCTGTCGCAGTAACCTGAGATAAAACACTCTGAATTGTTCCTTATTGATTTTAAAATTGACGGTTTTGGCGCATTCTTTGGCAGCGCAGCTCTAATTTCATAATAGAAAGTGTCTTCAACATCAGTTTGGTTACAGAACTGGCTCAACCGGACATAGGGGCAAACAGAGTTTGAGCATTGTTTTTTTGGCCGTTGAAGAACTATTCAAGCTCAGCGATGTCTGACCTTCGCTCGTCAATTTCATTGCATCGACGGTCCCCGCGAGAGTGGGGGCAACCTTCTGTCCTTGGCTGAGGATGGGGGCTTCAATTGACTTGTTGAATCGCGACAGTCTTTCTATGAATAGCTCCCACTTCCTTGGGAGTCTCTTACGGTTCGTCAGTGACGGGAATGATTCTATCTTGACATGGTGGTGGACGTCCATTGCGCGGAACAAACGGGGTGCAGGTCCACCCAAGGTGATCGCGACACAATCGTCAATACGATACGTTCCATGACCAATAAGCGAGTCACGCCAATCTATAATAATTCTATTCATAGCATCAATTTTGCTATGTCACATTAATTTGGTCGAATTACAACAAAGTAATTTTTCTCATGGATTTAGGTGCGGCAACCCCACTAATGTGGGTGACTTACTTCGTCATTCTCGTCGCCATTGTGTTTTATATCGGTGAGTGGCTACCAATACAGTTGACGTCAGCCGGTGTTCTCATTGTGTTGATGATCATCTTCCATTTCATTCCTGGCGACAACGGTGAATCACTGTTGCAACCGTCCGACTTGTTGGCCGGGTTCGCTGACCCGGCTCTCATTACAGTCCTAAGCATGTTAGTGATTGGTGAGGCATTGGTGCGAACCGGCGCTTTGCATCACGTTGCACACGACATCCTTCATCTGACTCGCGGCAGTGGAAAAAAGGCGCTGGCGTTGATGTTGGTTTTCGCCGCAGCACTTAGCGGATTCAGCAATAACACGCCAATTGTTGTGATATTTATCCCCATGCTGCAAAGTCTAGCTGACAAACTTCGTCTATCCGCAAGCAAAGTCATGATTCCATTGTCTTATGCGGCCATACTCGGGGGCATGACAACTCTCATAGGGTCAAGTACCAATCTTTTGGTTTCAACCTCCCTTCAGAACATGGGCGAAGAGCCCTTCTCCATGTTTTCTTTCACTGTGCCAGGGCTGATCGCGGCAATCGCTGGTTTGATCTATGTCTCTTACGTGGCACCATTGCTTTTGCCAGAAAGAAAAGTAATGTCAGAAAATCTTGTCGATGTCACAGGCCGACAGTTTTTAACACAGTTGACAATCGGTCCATCCTCGCTTTTGGCTGGCGCAACGGCTCAGTCTGGCAGGTTTAACCTGCTCCAGGACGTCAGTGTTCAGATGGTACAGCAAGGAGAGCACGCTGAATTGCCCCCTTTCGACAATCTTACTTTTTCAGCTGGTGACATTATCGTTGTAGGTGGAACACGCAAAAAAATTATTGACCTGCTAACTCGCGATTCTGGGCTGTACAGCGAGATAGAATTGAAACCAGGTGACCAAATGATTTCAGGTGACCCGCGCGACGAGAAAAATCAGCAAGTGCTCGTTGAAATCATGGTTGCTCCATATAGCCGAATGATTGGCCGAAATTTGGAGCAGATCAACTTCCGACGACGCTTTGGCTGCATCGTACTCGGGATCCAGCGCCGGAGTCGCATGATGCGCCGCATCACTGAGAATCGGCTTGAAGCCGGTGATGTGCTGCTGATTCTCGGCAAACGGAAAGATGTTCAATTGCTGGACTCAAATAAAGACATTGTCCTGATTGAAGGCTCTACTTCTGAATTGCCCAATCGGAGTTTGGCGCGGCGAGCGCTTGTAGCGATGTTCTGCATTATTGCACTGATCGCGACAAACATTGTGCCAGTAGTGCTAGCAGCCTTATCTGGCGCCATAGCGATGCTCGCGCTAGGCTGCCTCAACATTCGACAAGCATCAAGAGCAATCGATGGCCGGTTGGTTTTCCTTGTTGCGGCAGCGCTTGCCATGGGACAATCTTTGCAAATCACTGGAGGGGCTGAATTTGTGTCTCATACCGCGACCTCTATCATCGGCACAGCCTATCCGACTCTTCTCCTATCTGCGTTTTTCCTAATCGTCGCTGTTGTGACTAATGTGCTTAGCAATACTGCGGCTGCCGTCCTATTTACTCCGATCGCCGTCAACATGGCATACGCTGCCGGTGTAAGCCCGGTGCCGTTCGCAATCGCGGTTGTAATTGCCGCGAACTGTTCTTTTGCAAGCCCAATTGGTTATCAGACCAATCTTCTTGTCATGGGGCCGGGGCATTATCGATTCAGTGATTTCATACGGGTTGGCGCTCCGCTGATGTTCCTGATCTGGATCGTATTTACTATTTTCGCGAAGTTCTACTATTTATAGAATATGCCTCTGCACAAGTTTCAGTTTGTGGTATTATTGGAATTTTATTATTTCAATAAAAACAATAGGATAAATCACAATAATGCAACAACAATCCTACTCCTTCCTAGCTTGGTGTGAGCACTTTTCCACCCGGCAGGCCTGCTTTGAAGAACTCAAACGTCATCGCTGGCCCAATGGCTTCGTCTGCTCGCGCTGCGCTCATGATCAAGCCTATGTTCTCAGCCGTCATACGCTGCATCAATGTCGACAATGCAAGCATCAAACCTCAGTGACCGCCGGCACCTTGTTTGAAAACACAAAGCTGCCGCTGCCAAAATGGTTCGCCGCCATCGATCTGACGACTGCCGACAAGGGCGGCATCTCGGCCACAAGTCTGGCGCAGATGATCGGCGTGACCTGGCGCAGCGCACAATTGATGCTGCGCAAACTCAGAACAGCCATGGGCGATCGCGATCAAGCGTATCTGCCGCGGGGCTTGGTCGAAATTGATGACGCCTTAATCGGTGGCAAATGAGGACGCGGCGCAGAAGGCAAAACACCGCTGTTGCTGGCGGTCGAACGACGCGGTAAAGGCAGTGGCTTTATGGGCGCCAAATTGCTCCAGCGCGTCAACCATCAACAGGTTGAAAAAATCACAAAGTCGCTGCATCCCAGCACCACGGTACGTAGCAATGCCTATCCTTACTTCAACATCTTGAGCCAGCATTGTGAACAGCAAGCGAAGGTGACGCCACCACAGCAAATGCCACAGTGGCTGCCGAGAGTGCATCTCGTGATCGCTAATCTCAAACGCTTTCTACTGAGCACCTTTCATGGGGTCAGTCGCTTGTATCTGCAAGAATATGTTTATGAATTTGTATATCGTCTCAATCGCCGCCGATGGCAAAGCCAACTGCCGCAGCGTTTGTTGAACGCCGCCGTCAATCATGCCAGAGCCGTATTTTAAACCGTTCTGACGGAAACTTGTAAAGAGGCATATAAAAGAAAGAATATGAACTGTCCTCAAAATCCAATTGATTCTTAAACGCTAGTCAAATCTATATTCCCAAAAAAATCTCCCTAGAAGCGCATCAGCTCCGATTCATCCTCGATGTTTCCGAATAATGCCCGAACAATAGGAAATCAAAAGTCATGTCGCCAGCCCGCCAGCAATCGCAGTTCCGGTTCAGAGTTAGCGATATGCCCTGGATCAAGCATCCATGTTGTGTCAAACACCAATCTGCTGCCATTGGCAAGTGTATTGCGCCAGCGAGCTGAAATGTCAATCTGACGTCCAGACGGAGTCAAACTGGGGTTCAAGGCAGATCTCAGCAGTTCGCCTTCGTGAGTGCGTCCAATGGGTACGGACAGCGTAGCGCGTCCTTTCTCCAAACGCAGCGGCTGGGAAATCTCAAACTCGATGGTGGGACCACTTGCAAGCTTTCGTTTGCCAAGTATGCTAAACGCACTTGCGGCCAAGGCCGACACATCCGTAATCATTCCTTCCTGAAATTTAGGATTCACGGTGCCGATCTCCGCATCCGCTGTAATTTGCCATTTGCCAGTGTTGAATCCGGTCCCAACGTTAAAAAAGAAAGAATTTGCCGACAGGCTTCCAAATGCTCCGGCGGCTTCGCTGCCGAGCACAGTATTTTGCTCGGATATCAAGCCGGTTTTCAAAAGAATTGGAACGTTTTTTGGATTCCACGACAACATCAGGCCTGATACCGGATTCATCGGAGCAAATTCGGACGTTGTGAATGCGCTCGCGGTCACCCCCTTTCGTCCATTGTAACTGAGTGTCACTGCGTCCTCAGCCAATCTGAAAAAACCGTCCTTGACGTTCGTTGATTCTCCCAAGAGTCCAAACTGCCAACGACCGCGGTCAAAGGGCTGTTCAATTTCTCGGCCCATTCTGTCGGCTGCCAAAATCGAGCCCTGGCTGCCTGTTCCTGCAACCGTTGGCTCGTCTGCCAACAGTTCTCGCAGTTCAGATGACAAAGAGAATGTTTTCACGGCTGATACCGTCAAGTCGCCCAACTGATACCAAAATGGTGCCCCCAGACTGTCAAATGCAGCGATTTCCTGGCCTTCCAAGGAAAGCTGGAGTCCATCTCCAAGAGCGCTGCCCAATTTCAGATTCGTCTCAAGAATTCCACTGCCGGGACCCGTTATACTATTTCGGCGAGGCACTGTTGCCACGCCAACTGGGAATGTTGCCGCACCCAGATCCATCAATCCCTGACCGTAAATTGCTGAATCTTGATAGGGTCCACTTTTATCGGCAGTCTTAAAGAGACGGGTAAGCAGCTCTGTATTCGGCAATTGGCTTCGGAACATCTGTTTCATGACTGCCAGCCCTCCCGTTACAAAGGGTGCTGCATAAGATGTACCTTCAGACTTGAAATTAATCCCTTCGTTATCACCGCTATAGATCACACCGTCGGCATAAGCGTCAGGATAACTGTTTGGGGATGGTCCGTAATATGCAGTCACTACATCCTCTGAAGGTGCTGCAATACACCATTCAGCGGCTATTCCACATGCATTGGAAAAATCGGTAATATATCCCTCCCTGTTTATGCCAACGACAGCCACCGAATGCCCGCGCAACTCTGGAATACGAACTGGCAAACCGGAAAACACTCCGACTGAACTGGCATCAATTTTATCATTCACGCAATTGTCAGTTCCTAGCGAACAGCGGTCCCCGTGTGAGTTACCTGCAGCAAAAACTAAAATTGTTTTATCTCTTTTATTCGACTGTGCTAACTGGGCAATAGTCAGTGGGATATTTCTTCTAAGGTAACTTTCGCTGTAATTTTCAATAATTCCTGCCCAACCGAAACTCAAATTGAGGACATCAATTCTCTGGGAGAGAATTCTTCGATAAAAGATTGCTTCTTCTAAGTCCAGTGTTGGGTAGAGTTCCAGGCGAATTGGAGAGTATGGACGATCAGGGTCAGCAGTACCTATAGGGATTGCAAACATTTTTACGCGGGCACCATAAGCGACTCCGTGAAAACCAATATATGGCAACGAGTCTGGCTGAGCGATGACGACGCTTGCAGTCTCCGTTCCGTGAGAACTGCCAGAGGAAGGATTTTCGTCTCTCGCGCCAGAGAAAAAATATTCGGTAGTATTCCAGGGATTGAACAATGAATGAGTCCGATCAATTCCTGTATCAACGAAACCGACAGTCACTCCGTAACCGGGACCTCGCGTGTTGGAGCCCGTAGACAAATAAAGATGTGCATATGCCATGTCCGCATTGATTGCGGCCAATCCCCACTGATTGCGAAAATCTGATGAGTCTCTGTAAATACTCGCATTCGCTTCAGCCTCAAATCGATACCTTTTTGGCGTATAACATCCTCTTCTGGCCTTTATGCATTTGCTCCGCAACACTGTCGGAGTAATTTCATTGATGCTTTTCACGCTTGAATCTGAATTGAGTTCGCTGTCTTTGCCTCCATAACTGGGCAATGAATACAACAGCATCAGTGAGGCAATAACGACTATAAATCTGATCATTTATCTTTTCTCCGTAATTTGTCTGTTTAACCGAAGTTTAATATGTTGTGACCTAAGTTCTTGAAATCAAATTCATTAAAATTTGCAGTGGCACTACAATGCCGTCATCACCGACTATTAATTTACAGTCGGTGAATGTTGGTCAATACGAAATCAAACGATGGTTTTCTGTAGGTTGCAAGTCGGAGCGACGATGCCCATGGCATCGTAAATCGCAGCCTAATCGGCATCAGCGCCGGTAGTTTTTCGCACATGTAAAGTGCGCTCGTCGCGGCGCTCGAAAGTGGTGGTTGTAGATTTCAATTGAAAATTGACCCACCATTTCAATTGAAATTTGACCCACCCCCCTACAGGTCAATTATTCTCATTATCTCTAAACTTTTCGTCTATTCAACTTTTTTTGCCGCACTTGTTGAAATCCAGAATAAATTGAAACGAAATTTTCAAATTGATTCGGAACGAAATAATTTGATTGTTCAAACTGGTGCGACAATCTATTGAAGGTTTGGAGTTGGCAGTGTGGATTGCACCGCAGTGAATTTGTCGATGGAGTTTTGACTGTTGACGGCGGTGCTGCAGGTTGCCGACGGTGTTGGCGTCCGAATCAGGCAGATGTATGGGTTGGATCAGCCCTGTACTTCCTCGGTGGCTTGAGTCATGTGTTCCAAGGTGACCACACGGGCTTGGTTTTGGGCGGCGGCAGACAGTGCATAGTGTGCGAGGCGGTTGATCTGGCGGGGCATGCCGCGGGCTTGGGCATGCATCATTTCGATGGCGTTGGCTTCGAACAGTCGCACTTGGTCGGCGGCGCCGGCGCTGTGGAGCCGGTGCAGCAGGTAGCGTTCGGTTTCGGTGCGGCTCAGAGCGCCGAAGTGATGTCGGATGACCAAGCGCTGGCTGAGGGACTGGTGCAGTCGCATGCACAGGCGTTTTCGCAGTTCGCTCAGTCCGATCAGCAGCAGGCACAGGCGCGGTTCTGAGTCCATGGCGAAGTTGGTCAAGAGACGCAGGTCTTCGAGCACTTCGTTGCGCAGATGATGGGCTTCATCGAAGATCAGCACCGGCAGTTGAGACTGTGAAATTATTGCTTTTCGGCAAGAAAAATTCGGGTGAAATCGATAGGGATGGAGAATTCGAAACCGCCGGACTGCCAACCTTTGCCAAGTGGATCGAGAACTGCTGGAAAACGGATAGAAATGGAGTTGTTTCAGCCCAATATTTCGCCAAAATCGGCGTAAATTCAGTTTTTTTTATTCCTTTTCAACCCATTTTCGAATTCAAGGCGCAATGCGACATCAATGTCTCGACGCCAACGATGTTAAGCACGCGCCCTACCTATTACGTACAAATTTAGTCAGGACTTAACTTATGGTGTAACCAGCCTTGCTTTCGTATCATCATGCGATAGGCTAATTCATAAGCTTGCGACATATTTACCAATCGGATATATCCTTCCCAGATTTTCTTGTAACCGGGCGGTGGATCATTCTTGCGGTTCATATAACCGGCGTTCATGGCCATCGTCAACACACCGGTACCGGCATTGTCCGGCACTTTCAAGCGATTTTCGCATGCGAAATCCTCCAACACTCCGATTTCAGTGTCGCTGAACAGCACCTGCATCGGCAATTCTGGAGTTTCCCGCCCTAGCAAAGTCATGGCCGCCAGCCGCCAGGCGATGACGGCATTGATGGTGACCGCACGTTCGATGCGTTCGCCCTTTCGATATTGCAAAAACTCCGCTTTGCAGCCGGACTTCAGAATCCGATGCCAATCCTCAATGCGCCAACGCAAAAGATAACGCTCCACCACTGCCTTGGCCTCGTCGACATTCGTCACCGCCAAGCTGGTCAGCAGCAGCCACTCCAGTGCGCTTGAAGCCGCCGGCGCTTCAGGTTCATACACATGTACCAGATTCATCTGGATCGGTTTCTCATCGGCAAAGCCGCTGGTCGGCTGAATCTCGACCGCACGCCAGCGCAACTCGACCGTCGCCATCCGCTTGGGCCGCTTCGGGCGCGCCTTCTGACTGCGAGTGCTGCGCCGCGCGGATTGTGCCATGACCGGCACTTCCAACCGCGCTTGCGCGGGCTGTGCCCGGATCGCGGCGAACATCTTCGGCTTGCCTTTGCCCTGACTTCGATCATACTTGGCTCGCACCAAAAGCTCCACCTCAGGCAGCCGCCGACACTCGGCCATCACCTCAAAACAGTCCGCCTCTCGGTCCATCACCGCTACCGAACGCACCTCTGAAAGCGGCTCCGCCAACTGCGCCGTGGCCTGCAGGCCGCGCAGCCATCGCTCTGTCTTTTTGCCCTCGTCATCCAGATTCCCATATTCGATGTGCGGCACCCCCAGCGGCACGCCCTGTGCGTCCAACACCAGCAGCGAATGCATGTGGATGCCCAAGGTGCCGGCCGAATTCTGGTTGCGGCTGATCAGCCCCATGCCCTTGCAGCCGCCGTGATTGGCAAAATTCAAGTCCGTGCCGTCCTGCACGCACAACACTTCCTTCTGACCCTGCATGCGCTCCAGCGTACGCTGCCGATGCGGCGCCAGAATGTTGTTCGGCGTGACTGCCGAGGTCTCGGCCTGATCAATCAGACGATAATGCCCGAACACCGCCGCACGATCCGCCCCGGCGGCCGCCGCGAACGCACTCATCGGCTGTCGCGCCTGGATGTCCGCACTTTTCACCAAACGTCTGCTCCTGCGCTCGTCACCTAACGGCGCACCTCCAAATTCCTGCTCCGACCACTCATCTATCGCTAATCCATGCCCTCTCGCCCGCACCTTCACGCGAACTTTCTCCAAACCCAGCAACTCTCGCCAATTGCGTTCTAATTCATATACATACACCGACTTTACGCCCACCGAACCCGCCTTGCCGCCAAACCGACCCCGACCCGTCGTCTCGCCCAAATGCAACCAGTTCGATGCTCGCAGCGATACCCCACTGTGAGACTCATCCACGAACGTCTCCACCAGATAGGGGCTGTATCCGTAGCGATTCTTGAAATCCCTGCCGAGCCGGCGCAGACACAGACCCTGCACCTTCGACGCCAGATTCCGACAGCGCACCGACGGCCGTATCAGAAACCGACTCATGCCAATGACTCGATTCAAATGCCGCGACTTGTGCGCCGCATCCCAGCCCATCCACTGATCCCGACTGCGCAATGCCAGCGCCGACGAGGCAAATCCGAGCGCACCCAAATACCCGTGTGCCGACACCACCAGATAACGCAGCTGACAGCCCACATGCACCGCCGCACCGCACGGGTGCTCACGCTCAATCAACTCGTTCCACAATCGCAGCTGCGCTTCCGACTCGACCAGCTCCAACTCTAAAGCGCAGACCCGATCCACTCGATCCGGCACGCCCTGCGGCAAGTCTACCGCCTGCCCCAAACCGCGCGCCTGAACCTTGCGCACCGACCGCTTCGATGCCGGCAGCTCGAGCTGGCCCGACCGCCCTAGATCCCGCAGCACCTTCAGACTGCTCGTCACCTGCGCTTCACCGCGGGCATCGTAAAATCCAAACTCCTCACAGACCGCACGAGACAACTGCGTGCGAGTCGCAAAACTTTGCCCTGCCATCAACGTCTGCAACCGTTTCAGTCCACTCTGCGACGTCAGAGTACGAGGAATTTGATGCTGCTGGTACATAATACATAAGCGTACCAGCTGGAATTTAAAAAGTTAAGCCCTAATTTGTACTCTATGGGTAGCACGCGCCTAAAGTTGTAACTGAGCGTCATCAGCGAGAATTCGGCACGGCATTTTGCCAGCCCGCGCATCAGAAAATGATCCATGCCGGCCCAGCGCTTTAAGGTGCCGAACGGATGCTCGACCAGCGCACCTCGCTGACGCATGCGGCCGGGGTTGTCCGCCATGCGCTGCCGATGACGATCCACCACGGCCTCATGTTGCCAACGCTGGATACAACGGCTGGGACGACTTTTCGGCAGACACTTTGACGACTGCCGGCAGCGGCTGCAGACAGCCGCATCGCTGCGATAGCTGTGATAACGCCGATCGCCTTTGTGACTGTAGCCTTACCCCGTTATGGTAGAGACGTTAGTGCTTGAGAAGTTTGCTCATGCTTTATGGGTTGCGCAAGAAAATTCTCCTGGGTCTTTTTCTATGGTCTCGCATACAACAAGCCACCATTTTGGTCAAAATGGACAGCCGACAGCCTCATGAATGACCGAACGCAATATTTGCAGCAAGTTCCGCAATTTGTGCATCAGCGGTTTCTTCGACTTGCTGAAGCCACCACATGTCTGCGAACAATCCATGCATTTCTAAAAGTTCGGCGTGTGTGCCCTGCTCAACAATTTCGCCGTGGTCCAAGACCAAAATCATATCGACATCGACGATGGTCGACAGGCGGTGGGCAATTACCAATGTAGTTCGATTTTTCGCTATGACGTCGAGCTCAGCTTGAATTATTTTTTCTGACTCCAAATCAAGTGATGACATAGGTTCGTCAAGAGCGAGAATTGGAGGATCTTTCAGAATAGTGCGGGCGATGGAGATTCGCAGCTTTTCAACGCTGGATAATTCAAGCCCGCCTTCTCCCACAATCGTGTCGTACTTTTCCGGCAGCGATTCGACAAAATCATATAAATTGGCTTGCTTCACCGCAGCTATAAATTTTGAATTGGTGCAATCCGGCGCACCGTATCGAATGTTGTATTCGATTGATTCGCCGAACAATATCGTGTCTTGCGTTACCACTCCAATTGAACTGCGAAGAGACAGCGAGCTGACATCGCGTATATCTTGGCTGTCAATCAAGATCCGACCGTCAGTCGTATCGTAAAACCGAACTAAAAGTCGAATCAGTGTCGATTTGCCTGCACCACTTACACCCACTACCGCGACTTTCTGACCGGATAACACTTCAAAACTCACATCATGAAGTAATTGAAGATCATCAGGATAACCAAAACTGACATTTTCGAACCTAATTTCCGCATCGGAAATGCTAAGGTCCTGCACGTCTTCATTCTCTGGAAGTTTTTCATCGATGTCAAGCAAGTCAAACATGCGCTCCATGTCATTCAAAGCATGATTGATTTCCCATAACATTGTTCCCAGATTCCGAAGTGGCAAGTACATTTGCACTAAGAACGCGTTCAGCATAATGAAGTCACCAACAGTCAGTTCGTTGGTTGCTACGCCTATTCCTGCAAAAATAAGCAGAGCAATTGTGCCAATTGCGACAATGGTTACTTGGCCGAAATTCAGTAACGCAAGAGACCGCTCATTGACATACGACTGTTTTTCCCACTCCTGCAATTGCAAATCAAATCGTTCGTATTCGTACTCTTCGTTGCAATAGTATTTGACTGTTTCATAGTTCAACAGCGCATCAGCCCCAGTCGAATTCGCGCGGGATTCTGCAGCGTTCATACGGTCGCGAAACTCTCGTCTCCAAAGAGTTGCATAGCAAGTGAACGAAAAGTACGCCAGTATGGTTACAACAGATATCAAGACGAACTTCAACTGAGAGAAGATCACCAAAAATATGCAAATCAATGTAATTTCAAAGACGGCAGGGACGAGGTTGAAAACGAAGTATCGAAGAAACTGGTTGATGCCTCGGATACCGGTTTCAATCTCGCGTGAATTTCCGTCGGTTTGTCGTTTTTGATGAAATGCGTGGGAAAGTCGATGAAGATGACGAAAAACTTGAAGTCCGATATTTCGAACGGCGTGCTGTTGCGCTTGAGAAAAAAGCACGTTTCTGAGTTGTTCAAACAACGCGCTGGCTAGAAGGAGTAAGCCAAAAGCGATAATCAGCAGTATCGGAACCAGACTGATTCCGTCACGATCTAAATTGGGAACAAACCAGTCGACGATATTTTTTAAAGTGATCGGAACCAAAATTGTGGCAACTTTCGCGAGCAGAAGGCATACGAGCGCAATTCCAATTTGAAAGCGAAATTCACGTAAATATGCCAAGAGTTTTCTTAGCGATTTCCAATGTCTGCGTTCAAACGGGCTTTCAATATGATCAAGCAGGTTGTTAATTTTCATGATCCTATTACCGATTCACTTAGAAAAAATTGAATTGGGCAATTGTCGTGAAATCCATAGATTGCGTTCCGGCAGGAATGCACGACAATTCCCTGCGCTGTATCCTGAAATTACAGAATCAATGTACACCGATACAATGCATTATTTGGTGATGGTGCGATTCTGGCGCTCCCAAATCCCCAGTGATGGATTTAGCAGGTCTTTGCAAGTCAGGTACTAAATGATTAATTCAGAGCATAGAAATATTATGCGCTAGATCGCGCTCAATGACACGATCGAAATTTTTGGCCACTTTGAAGTGGTTGTCAACCCAGCCAACTTTATGTGCGATCTGCTCGGTCTTCAGTCGCTATTTGGCGCGCGGTCGGCCTTTGTGCCGAATTCTCGCTGAGGCTTGTTGGGTTTTATCCAGACATTCATCGCGCTGTTGCGCGCAACGTTTCTGCGACGACGGATTGAAACACACTGCTGGTTGTTTATCGGGACCGTCGTTGAATTGACAGTTTCATGCAGTCGATGGTGAGCGGCTGCTGTTTTGAAAAATCAGGTTATTTTTCGAATGATGTACTGATCTCTGGCATCGTTTTTCTCATCCAGTTTTCAGCCAATCGGTTTAATTCTTTCGCTTTCATTCCTTCAGGCTCGATTGGTTTCCCGATTCGTACGCAGATTTCACCAGGTCGTTTTCGAAGCGCTCGTCGTTGCCAATAATCACCAGAATTGTGAGCAACAGGCACCAAAGGCACCTTCGCCTCAATCGCTAAAAGTGACGCGCCGGCATAGTAGGTTCCGTGTTTGCCCGGCGCAATTCTGGTGCCTTCTGGAAAGATGACCACCCATCGTCCCTCTTCAAGTACCTGTTTGCCTTGTCGGACGACTTCACCGAGCGCTTTTCGCGGTGACGCTCGATCAATTTTGATGGGACCGGTCGCAGCCAAGCCCCAGCCGAAAAACGGAATATACAAGAGTGAGCGTTTCAGAACCCAGGCTTGAGGCGGAAATATGGTTTGAAATGCGATTGTTTCCCATGCAGATTGGTGTTTTGCAAAAAGAACAGCAGGGCAATCAGGTAAGTTTTTCAATCCTTCTACGCGATGGTGCAATCCGCACACGATCTTCAGGAGCCAAATAGCAAAATCTGCCCAGATGCCGATAACCCTGGAACGGAACTTTGGCTCGCAAAAATAGACTGCCACCGCTACCGGCCAAAATATCAGGGTCCATACGACCAATAGTGTGAAGAATATTGCTGATCTTATATATGAAAGCATTAGAACGTTTGAAATAATTGTGAGTGCTCAGATTCCAAATGCAATGGACATCAATCGCTAAAGGCCGAAACACGCAGTGTTCCATCCACGAACTTTCCCTGTCGTTTTAGGATAACGCTCATTTTTTTCCAGAACGCGTCGTTCAGATCGAAGTCTGACGCAATCGATGTACCCATGAGCAGAATCAAAAGGTCAGCGCATTCTTCCGCCAATCGATCTTTTCCTTTGCCTTTTGTAACGGCAGCTGAAATCTCGCCTAGTTCTTCGCACATCAGTGCGACCCGAAAGCGCAATTCATGCCCGCCAGTGTTTTCGAAATCATGTTTTTTATGAAATGCATGGACAGCTTCTAACATATTTTGGTAGGAATCTCGATTCATAGTTGAACTTAGCCTGTCTGTAGTTTAGATAGATCAGCGACTTCGCGAAACAATCGACTCACAAAACCCAGCAAAGCGACTCGGTTTCTGCGGATTTTCGAGTCTTCGTGCATCACCATTACCGAATCAAAAAATTGATCGATTGGGTCACGCAATATCGCCAGCTCTCGCAGTATCTCCGTATGGTCTGCCGCGCGAACGAGCGGTCGGACTTTTTTACTGAGATCAAAAGCCAGTTTGAATAACTGTAGCTCTTCATGTTCAGTAAGAAGATCAATTTTTACTTGAACGCCGACTGGAACCTTGTTTTTCCGCAGGATATTGTTGATTCGTTTGTTCGAACCAATTAAATCTCGATATTCCTCAAATTGACGGAACTGTCGAACTGACTTTATACGTTGATCAAATTCAAGCGGTTTGGAGGGCTTCAGTTCATACACCGAATTAAATTCATCAGCAGCAAAGCCTTTGTCTAGATAGTAAGCGCGCAACCTTTGTAAAATGAACTCAAAGACTCCATTGACTGTAGTGTCATCCGGTTCGACTCCATATTTTTCTTTCATATGTTTTTTGTGTTGGGCGTAGATGTCAGAAGCCTCAAAGAGCGTAGCCTGAAGATCTAGATTCAGCTCACACTCAATGATGATTCTCAGGACAGAGAGCGCCATTCTTCGCAGAGAGAATGGATCTCGGTCGCCTTTTGCTTTTTCACCAGCGCTAATCAATCCCAATAAAGAATCAATTCGGTCTGCGATCGCGACAACCTGTCCGTTTAGTGTTTGAGGTAGGGCATCGTTAGCCGTTCGAGGTCGATAGTGTTCCTCAATGGCAATTGCCACCTCAGAGGCGAGCCCCTGACTATTCGCATAATACCGGCCCATGACTCCTTGCAATTCGGGAAACTCTCCGACCATTTCGGAGACAAGATCGGCCTTTAGGAGTGAAGCTGCCTTGACAGTCGCTTTAGCGTCCGCTCCAAGTTTTTCAGCGATATAGCGAGATAGCATGGCAACGCGCATTGTCTTGTCATATACGAAGCCCAATTTGTTGTGGAAGATCAGCTGCTTCAGCAACGGCTGTTTTTCCTCTAAAGAAGTTAGGTGATCCTGTTCCCAGAAAAATTTAGCATCCGATAATCTGGCCCGCAATACGCGCTCATTTCCGTGAACAATATTCTGTTCCTGTTCCTGATTTTCCGGTTCGATATTTGCGACTCCTATGAATTTGGCCATCAACGAACCACATTCATCAAATACGGGAAAGTATTTCTGGTGAGTACGCATCGAAGAAATGAGCACTTCGGGAGGCAACTCTAGAAATTCCTGATCGAAACTGCCAAAAAACGAGTGGGGCCACTCAACTAGGTTCGTTACTAATTCGAGAAGATTTTCATCATTGAGCGCGGTTCCTCCAAATCTGGACTCGAGTTCTCGAATCTGATTTTGAATAGCATTTTTTCTAGAACGAGTGTCTGCAATTACTTTGCCCTTCAAGTAAAGTGCATCGACATAATTCCTGGCACTTGATATATCAATTTTGGAAGGTGAGTGAAACCTATGCCCTTTTGTACAGGTGTTTGCGTGTATTCCAAATAATTCGCAGTTTATGAATTGTTCTCCGTGCAGGAGCAATACCCAATGCAGCGGTCGCACAAACTCGAAATCATGACTGCCCCAGCGCATCCGCTTGGGGATTGGCAATTGTTTTACTGCTTTCTGAATACAGCTTGGAATAATTTCATGTGCATCTTTGCCGGGTTCGACATATTCCCAGGCGACGAATCTTCCTTTTTTGGTATCGATTTGCTGTAAATCTTTGACTTCAATTCCACAGGATCTTGCAAACCCAATCGCTGCTCTTGTTGGATTTCCCTGTTTGTCGAATGCTCTTTGGACGGGTGGGCCGCGACGAACTCTTGTCACATCGTCCCGACGCTTAAAAACAGCTTCAATGACGACCGCAATCCTTCTCGGTGTCGCATACCAATTTGATTTTTGGTCGGATTTTTGAATCAATCCTGTACGATTCAGCTCAGAACGCAGATTATTTTCAAGAGCTCTGCCCAATTGTTGGATTGCGTTTGGAGGCAACTCCTCAGTACCCAACTCCACTAGCAAAGGAGCGCTTCCGACGGAATCAATCGCTTTTGGTTCAAAGTTTTGAATCGAGGCCGCGGAGTTGAGAGAAGATTCAACAGAATCTGAAAGCAATGGAAAATTTTTGGATTCTCGACTTTCAAAATAGCATTGAGCGACCATCCCCGCCAACGCTCTTACTCTGCCGATAAAACGCATTCTTTCGGTGACACCAACGACTCGTCGAGCATCAAGCAGATTAAAGGTATGGGATGCTTGTAAGACTTGTTCGTATGCAGGTAACGACAAGCTTGCCTCGACTAGCTGTTTACACTGCTTTTCGCAACGATTGAACTTGTCAAAGAGAGTCTCAGTGTCCGCCGCTTCAAAGTTGTAAACGGATTGCTCTTTTTCATTTTGAAGATAAAGATCACCGTAACGAACACTATTATTCCAATGCAGATCAAAAAGATTGTTGACACTTTGCAAATACATTGCAATACGTTCCAGGCCGTAGGTGATCTCACCCGTAATAGGGCGGCATTCAAGTCCGCCCGCCTGTTGGAAGTAGGTAAATTGTGTGATTTCCATGCCATTGAGCCAAACTTCCCAGCCTAATCCCCAAGCTCCAAGCGTGGGCGATTCCCAGTCATCTTCAACGAAACGTATATCGTCCTTGAGAGGATCAATTCCCAGCATTTTCAATGAATCAATGTACAAATCTTGAAAATTTACCGGGGATGGTTTTAAGACCACCTGATACTGAAAATAGTGCTGCAGTCGATTGGGATTTTCTCCATAGCGACCGTCTGTAGGCCGACGAGACGGCTGAACATAAGCGGACCTGGCGGGTTCAGGGCCGATCGCAGCTAGAAACGTTGCGGGATGGAAGGTTCCCGCTCCCACTTCCATATCCAGTGGCTGCAGAATTACACATCCTTGCCCAGCCCAATATTGATCGAGCGTAAAAATCAGTTGTTGGAAATTCAATGGAGATCGATTAGTTGGTGAAACGAATAAACAACGCAAAATTATATAAATAAGCGAGCTAGCGGTTGTCTTTGCTAATGGACAACATTTCTTGGTTCGCTACGTTGTTTGAAATTAGTCTGCCAGGCTGGTTCGATTTACATTGGAATGCAGAAATTGACTTGGTCGTACGTAGATCATGGCAACCAGCTGCTCCTTGGCCCTAGTCGCGGTGAGGCGAAGAAATAGTCACTAAACGGTGTCAGTTGATTTTCTAGAAAAGTCATCGTCAAAATTATTTGCAACCATCCAAATTGGGTTTTTGATGACCATCCAAAATTGTTCGAAATTCGTTTCGCAAAAATTATGCTCCGCATAAGATGCACGCAATCCTCAACTGAACACTTTCACCTGTTCAATTGCTGGATTTAGCGCACGATTTCTTTGCACTATTGCTCCGAGGTCGCGTAGTGTGAAGCCATGGGCGGGTTACGTCGAGTAAGAAATTGAACATTGCAGCTAACCTCTGCAAGTTCTCTTGATCGTCGGACGAAACCTCATGCCAATGGCGGATTTAATGTTGAACCGACACCAGTTTTAATGTTGAACCGACACCAGTTAGATCGAAAAAACTTCTGCATCGAACGCCGATGGAACATGGCGGTCCATGAATCTCTATAAATCCCTCATGTCAACAGATAAAAACACGATTTGCGCATCATTCGAGTCACTTTACTGAATGATATTGGCGCGACGCAATATGTTTTTCTATTTCAGTTCCTCACAACTGTCAGCGTATAGATTGTCCATGATGGTGATCGAATCGGTTACTCCAGGTTCAATCGTTGATTCCAATTTTGACTTTCCGCTACGATAGTTCACTCCATGGTCTTTTGAATTTATTGACAATTCAGCTCTAAAGCAAAATCAGAAAAATTGACAAGTTAAGGATATGTCATTGTTTGCTATCAGTGTTTTAAACCATAATCTTCTGTGTTCTCTAAAAGCTCAATATTAAGTGAAATATTTACCTATAGACAATTCACTGCAACGGGAGTACACTAAAGTCAAAGCACTGCTTTCATTTAGCGAAAGTGATTGCGCCGCCATAGGACGGTAAAGTCATGCCATTGTTGATGCTGTTTTGCTTACACCATTTGCTAAGGCAGCTTCGTTTTTGCAGAAGGCAAGTGTTCATACATCTGTTTTGTTTTCGATTGTTCATGAACGATACGGGCTAGTTTTCGAGGCGCCGTTTTCTGCCGCTGTCTAGCCACGACCGAGTACCCGTTCGGTGTGTTCGGCACCCTGACGTGTGATGTCAGGCTGTCATGGATTCCTGTAACTTCATTCACCCCATCTAGGAGGTCTTGTGCCTACCCCCGGATTTGAATATGATCCCGCCTTCAAACGCATTTTTTCGTACCCCGACATGATCCAGGAGCTTGTGAGATTTCTCTCCTCGGAGCTGGATGAGCTCAGTTTGCGGCACGCACAGCTGATCGGCACCGAACATGTGAGCAAACAGCTGAAAAAACGCCGGCAGGATCTGGTCTGGCAGGTGCTGCGAGCAGCAGATGGGACTTTTGTCTACTTGGCCTTGGAGTTTCAGTCGACGGTGGACAAATTCATGCCGCTTCGGGTGAACACGTACCGTTCTTTGCTGTTTGAGCAGTTGGTTCGGCAACGCCAATTGTACCCCGATGGACGGCTGCCGGATGTGATCCCAATCGTTATCTATAATGGGAAACAGCGCTGGACGGCACCGCTGGAATTTGGTGAGCTGCACCCGCTTCGAAGTTCAGTGCACGCTCGATATAATATTAGTGCTCGATACATTCTGATGGACTTTTCAATCTACAAGGGACGGGCACTTGAGTTTTCCGACAATCCGTTGGCCTTGTTGATCCGACTGGAAGTCGCAGAGTCGGTAGAAGAGCTGCCGCAGGTGGTGGAAACTTTCATTGGGTGGTATCGGCAACCGGGGCAAGAGGAACTGAAAGCGGACTTGACGCACTGGTTCAAGATATTGTTAGAGAACGTCGGTGACGAAGATTTACGTCGCCGGATCGAAGGAGTAGAAGATATGGGAATGTTAGCCGAGAATCTCAGACAGTGGGTTGCCGAATACAAAGAAGCTGGTTTGGCTCAATTAGAGCAAGGTCGTATCGAAGGCTTGGAAGAAGGCAAGCGCGAGCTGCTGTTGCGGCAAATTGAGACGAAGTATGGAACTGAGGTGCGCGAACAGTTGACAGAAACATTGCTGCGGCACACCACGACAGAAGCTCTGGACCGATTCGGAGACTGGATCATTAAGTGTGAATCAGCTGAGGAACTGTTCCAACGCATTCGTGCCAGTTCCAACGGCATCAGTTGATTTCATCGAACATTGGGCTGCAAACATGGGAATGTTAGCCGAGAATCTCAGACAGTGGGTTGCCGAACTCAAAGAATACAAAGAAGCTGCTTTGGCTCAATTAGAGCAAGGTCGTATTGAAGGCTTGGAAGAAGGCAAGCGCGAGCTGCTGTTGCGGCAAATTGAGACGAAGTATGGAACTGAGGTGCGCGAACAGTTGACAGAAACATTGCTGCGGCACACCACGACAGAAGCTCTGGACCGATTCGGAGACTGGATCATTAAGTGTGAATCAGCTGAGGAACTATTCCAACGCATTCGTGCCAGTTCCAACGGCATCAACTGAATTCATCGAACATAGAGCTGCAGACATGGGAATGTTAGCCGAGAATCTCAAACAGTGGGTTGCCGAACTCAAAGAATACAAAGAAGCTGCTTTCGCTGAGGGCTTTGCAAAAGGGTACGCTGAAGGCTTTGAGCAAGGTCGTACCGAAGGCTTGGAAGAAGGCAAGCGCGAGCTGCTGTTGCGGCTAATTGAGACGAAGTATGGAACTGAGGTGCGCGAACAGTTGACAGAAACATTGCTGCGGCACACCACGACAGAAGCTCTGGACCGATTCGGAGACTGGATCATTAAGTGTGAATCAGCTGAGGAACTATTCCAACGCATTCGTGCCAGTTCCAACGGCATCAGCTGAATTGATCAAAGAACCCTGAAATTGGTTGTTAGTTGAGAATTTCAAAGAATACGCTGCCGATAACAGAGAAGAATCTCCGATAAGAGCGCACGTCTGGCGTTACAAACCCCCATCAATGTGAGTAAATCACCCCACAAGTCACACAGAATCTTCGCCACTTGCGCCATAGGCGAACCTCTGCAAACAAATCCAAACGTTCAAACGAAGTTCTTCAATAGAACCGCTCGTTGTCTGTCTGAGAAAAAATTCAAGTTTGATTTACTGAAATTCTGGGATCACTTCGTCACAGAATAGAGTTAGAGACTTCTTCTGTTGCTTGTGATCAAGCCCCATACTCGCTAGGTATAGGAACTCGTCAACTCCCAATGCCTCATACCGCTTTAGTTTTCTGATTACTTCATCAGGTCGTCCCAACATCAGGTTTCTTTCCATCGCCTGAGAATCATATTGATTCGCTTCTTCTAATTCACTTAGCGGAATCTGACGAGGAAATCCATTAACTACATCCCCTAAATTCAAAAATAAATTCGAAAACATGGCCATCGTTTTTTGAATTGCAGCAATTGCAGTGTCGCGTTCCGATGAGTTGTCGTATACCGCAGTATGACGCATTACCGCAAACTTAGGTCTAGGTCTGCCTGGATTTTTGTTTAGGGATGCCTCAAGTCGAGATTTGTACAACTCAGCTTCGGCAAACGGTCTCAGCAGCGGCCAACTCAGAATGTTGCAGCCGTTTTCCACCGCATAGTCAAAAGTGATGGGGGCTCTTGCAGCAATCCAAATTGGCGGATGTGGTTTTTGCAATGGTTTCGGAACTGAAGTCGCAGTTGGAAAAGACCAGAATTCACCGTTGTGTTCATAATCTCCCTGCCATAATGCCTTAAGGACCGGGAGCATTTCGTGCACGTATCGGTACGCATCTGATTGCTTTAATCCAGGGTGCATTCGGTCAAATTCCCGTTGATATGCACCGGACCCAATCCCAAATTCCAGTCGTCCTCCACTGATCAAATCAGCTAATGCGGCTTCACCAGCTAGCTTGATCGGATTCCAATATGCGGCAACTACGACCGCGGTGCCCAGGCGAATTTGATTGGTATGCCCCGCAAACCACGCAAGCAGTTGAAACGGGTTTGGAGCGATTGTCATCTCTAGAGCATGATGTTCTGCCGCCCATACAATGTTGAAACCGCCTCGATCAGCGATTTGAACCATTTCTAGGGTATGACGCGCGACTTCTCTCATATCTTCTTGATCGTTTAAGCGCTCAAAATTAATTGCGAGTTGAAATTTCATAATGGGTTGAACCGAAATGTGGGTGTTAATGTCAGCGAATCACAAACTGGCTTTCCAACGGCGCACTAGATGTATTCATCCAAACCGTTTTGGGACGGGTGTAGTCGTAAATCGCCTGAAAGCCTGCTTCTCTACCGTAACCTGAATGTTTGAATCCACCCGTTTCAGCGAGAGGAGAAATCGCTCGGTAAGTATTTGTCCAAATGATTCCAGCACGAATTTGATTCACCATTCTTAATGAGCGAGCGCCATCTCGTGTAAAGATCCCAGCCGCCAGTCCATGCTTTGAGTCATTCGCCATAGCAACCGCTTCTTCTTCATCGCGAAAGCGAAGCACACTCAGAACGGGCCCGAAAAGTTCCGTATCAACGATACTCAGATCTTGTCGCGGGCAAAAGATGATTGTAGGTTCAAAGTAAAATCCTTGGAGGCGACTCGGCAAATGATTTGGACGTTTCCCGCCGAATAGCAATTCTCCACCTTCCTCCAATGCTTTCGCGACCTCAAGCTCAATTTTTTCTACCTGAGCCAGCGTACATAATGGCCCCATCTGAGTCTCCTCCGCCATCGGATCGCCGATGATGATGGTTCCAGCCTGCTCTGTCATTCGAGCGAAAAATTCATCAGCGATGGTGTCTTGCACGTACAGTCTGGACGCTGCGACACAGCTTTGGCCGGACGCACCGAAAATTGCACCCAACAAACCGTTTACCGCACTGTCGACGTCTACGTCATCGAACACAATAAACGGAGACTTTCCTCCTAGCTCCAAAGATACCTCTGCGAAATTGTTTGCTGAATTTTTAATAATGTGCTGAGCTGCAACTGGACCTCCTGTAAAGGCGATTCGTGCTACCTTTGGGTGTGATGTAAGGATCTGACCGCAATGATCCCCGTGCCCGGAAAGTATGTTAACGACCCCTGGTGGAATTCCCGCCTGCTCAATCAATTCTCCAAATTTAAGCAAGGTCGCAGGAGCGCATTCTGATGTTTTCAGTACGATTGAATTTCCTGCCGCCAACGCCGGGCCAATTTTGATCGCGCTCAAGAACAACTGCGAGTTCCATGGAACAACGGCTGCGACAACCCCGAGTGGTTCGCGGCGGGTAAAGACAAACATGTCAGGCTTGTCAATCGGAAAAGTATCACCGTTGACTTTGTCAGCGCATCCGCCGAAGAAATAATAGTAATCTGCGACATACTTGGCCTGCCACTTTGTTTCCTTGAACATTTTTCCAGTGTCAATGCATTCGATTTCACCGAGAGCTTCGGAATGCTCAATCAATAATTCCGCTAGGCGATTCAGGCAGCGTCCTCGATTAGAAGGAGACATAGTTGCCCATGGACCTTCGCTAAAAGCTCCATAAGCCGCCTCAACTGCTCTGTTTACATCGTCCTCTGTAGCTTCTGGAATTTTTGCCCAAGGTTTACCGGTTGACGGGTTGTAGCTGACGAAGGTACACGCATCGGATGCATTAACAGATTTGCCATCGATCAACATTTGAAATTCTGTTTCCGGGTTGTGCATAGGCAATGGTTCTCCAAGAGTGATGGAAATGAAAGAAGGCGGTGAATTATTTCACTTTTATTTAATCGGATGATTATGATTCATAACTTTGCCAATCATACACAAGAATGCATTGTCTGACGGATTTTGCAGGCTGCCCATTTCCTGTTAAGGTCCTCTATGATGCAGCACCCTGAGCATTTGATTCTCACTCGATGAACTTGGCAGTACATTTACGATCTGTGTTCTGATGGAGGGGCGGAGGGGATTTCCGGGCCTTTCTCGTATTTATGCCGTGAGATCAGGGATTCGCCGGGGATTGGATCGCGCTCGCGTTCGGAGGCAACATGGCTTTGTGAGGACGATGGCACTAGAAACCCTGGCAGCCAATTGTCATCGGCTCGGCGCTTGACTGCAAGCTGTAAAAAAACACCGCCGGCATACTATCTAACCGAATTTGAAACCTCTCTACTCTACCGTCGGGCATTGAACACTCCATTGACCGGAAAGTCTGCCTTCAAAAAAGGAGCCTTAACCCACAGTACCATCGGCGTGACGGAATCTCCAGTGACCATTTTGCTTGCCATTCGTGAAAGATTCCGCTAGCTCAGAGTGAAATACAGTGCCCGCAAAAACAAGCTATCCGACACCGATTCCAAACCCGTTACCGCACTCACCGGACCAAGTTAGAATTCGGGCAATATTTAGGTTTTAGTCCCGCAAAAAGCACCCGGGTTTGTTGGCCAGTTCCTACCTGCATTTCGCACAATTTCGCAACCCTTTGGATTTGGATTCCAAGTGAATTTGACGTGGCCGCGGCCTGTTCTCCAAAATACCGCAGTTGTTGCTCGCATCAAAGGCTTCGAGCATATCGAGAACATTAAAAAATTGGAATCTCAGACGTTTGAAATTCCTTGGTATCTTCTACAGATAAATTTGCCGGTACCGATGCCGGTGTGCTGGCAATACAAACTGTTGTGAACAATATTGCTGCGAAATCTATCCGCTCAGACATTTGAGCACTTCAAAATTTACTTTCAAAAATTATCAATTTAATTCACTCAAATTGACATCAGTCTGATGGCGATGCCATAAGATATCGCCTGATCGTCAAGAACCATGTACATGCGTTTAAATTGAATCTGTCGAAGTGATGATTAAAGAACAGAAGATACATCGGTCGTCACCATTTAAGCAGCACTGCATTCGGTCTTCGACAAATGCTCCGAACAGTTCACGAAACTTCCTATACTCTCACTGCCCGCGCCGGTTTAGTGTGCTCCGCGGCATTACCGCAAAAGCTGGATTTTCAGACACAGGTTGATGCTCACTATCCCTAGAAGTAACCTTGGCTACCCGCACAGCACCGATTTGGGTTCATTTGTAAGATCGTGCACGAAGGCATTCCACCCAATTGCGAGAATGAAGATAATGTTAGTCTATATTGCTGCTAAGCTGACGTCATTGATGCTGTAATCAGTGGCATAGCTACGATATCGAATTGTCCCTAAAAAGATATTTGTTGTTTAATTCCAGAGGCCGGATATTGCAAGCACTGCTCTATCAAAATCAAAAGTTCGTAATAACAACCGCTGTTGTAGCAAGCTTTCACAGTTCTAGATAAGTACACACGTATGCGTATGAAGCCTAAACCACGATCATCAGTTTGCGAGAGAATTGGAACATTTGCGGCTCTAAATGTGTCAAAATTAACATCTCAAATCTGAAAAATTGAAAATCTGGTGTTTCAATCTTCTTTTGAATTTAGGATTGCATGATCGTGCTAAAAGGATTTTTTTGTTTCTCAAAACTTAACCGAAGCATTGACTTCTGACTAGTTCTCGGATGAATCTCCATAACACATGACTTGTCAAAAATATGCCGGTGTTCTGGCTGTATTAACTTTCAGCATCTTGACACTGATCGCTGACGTGTCGGCACAGTCGGTAAAACTCGTGCACGGAATTGCGATGCATGGAGAACCCAAGTACCCTGCTGACTTCACACATTTTGACTATGTCAATCCGCATGCGCCGAAGGGCGGAAGTTTGAGGACGGCGTCATCGGGTACTTTCGATAGTTTTCATAGGAATATTGATACTGGAAATCCGGCGGATACAGGTGGAGTTGAATCGTTGCTAGTCGGCAGCGGAGATGAAGCCTTTTCGATGTATGGGTTGATCGCTGAATCGATGGAAGTTCCAGACGACCGTTCCTGGATCATCTTCAATATGCGTCCACAAGCGCGGTGGCATGACGGGAAGCCCATCACTGCTGACGATGTTGTTTGGTCTTTCGAAATCTTGACGACTGAAGGGGCGGTATTTTGGAGAAGGTATTACGAGGACGTTACCAAAGTTGAGAAGCTGAGCGACCATCGGGTGAAATTCACATTTTTGGGCAGCGGCAACCGCGAACTGCCGTTAATTGTGGGACAAATGCCGATATTGCCGAAACATTATTGGGCGACTCGAGATTTTTCGAAGACTACATTGGAACCTCCTCTCGGCAGTGGACCTTACCGAATCAAGAATTTTGAGCCCGGTCGCTATATCGTTTACGAACGCGTAGAATCCTACTGGGGAGCTGATATTCCAGTAAATGTCGGTCAATACAATTTTGATACGATGCGAACTGACTATTATCGCGACGACACCGCAATACGGCTTGCATTAAAGTCTGGAGATCTCGATCTGAGAGTGGAAAATCAAGCAAAAGCTTGGGCTTCCGACTATCACATCGAAGCAGTCGAAAACGGTTGGTTGAAAAAAGAACTGATTGAACATGACCTTTCTACTGGGATGCAGGGATTCGCAATGAATACTCGACGCGAACCTTTCAATGATCGAAATGTCAGAAAAGCGCTGGGATATGCATTCGATTTCGAGTGGAGCAACAAAACCTTGTTTTTCAGTCAGTACGTACGAACCGAAAGTTATTTTTCAAATTCTGAACTGGCCTCGTCAGGACTGCCTAAAGGGGAAGAGCTGGAGATTCTGGAACGTTACCGGGATCAACTGCCGCCAGAAATTTTCACCAAACCTTATCGAGCTCCGAAAACGGACGGCAGTGGCTGGCCGCGAGAAAACCTGAAAGAAGCGTTTCGCTTGCTCGCAAAAGCCGGTTGGGTGGTCAAAGACCTCAAGCTGGTGAATGAGCAGACTGAGGAGCAGATGAGCATCGAAATTTTGCTGGTCAGCCAAGCATTTGAACGTATCGCGCTGCCGTTCGCAAGAAATTTGGAGCGACTCGGCATTGACACCGAAATTCGCTTGGTTGACCCCAGTCAGTACACATATCGTATTCGCAATCGAGACTTTGACATGTTCGTCGCGGGATGGGGACAGTCGAATTCACCCGGAAACGAGCAGAGAAGCTATTGGAGTACAGCAGCTGCAGATGTCCCCAACACCCGGAATTTTCCAGGGATTAAAGATCCGGTCATTGACGAAATCATCGAACTCGTTGTTTACGCGGAGGACCGCAAGTCACTGGTTGAGCGAACACGAGCACTCGATCGCGTGTTGCTTTACGGCTACTACGTCATACCGAATTGGCATATTCAGAATCATCGCGTGCTGTACTGGGACAAGTTCTCTCGCCCAACGGGATATCTGATATCCGGAATAATGTTTGACCGATGGTGGTATGACGAAGCGAAAGCAGCAGCGCTCGAAGAGAGAATCAAAAGCGGACTGAGTGATTTTGCACCAGAGCCGGCTCCATCTATTTTGAACAAGGCGATTGCGGCGATTGCAATTTTTGTTGTCGTCGGACTGTTCGCATATTTCTACCGACGCCATCGAAAATTAGAGGTGCCGCCATGACGGCTTACATCATACGACGCATTCTGCTCATGGTTCCAACTCTATTTGCGATCATGGTCATTAATTTCGTGGTGATTCATGTCGCTCCGGGCGGCCCTGTTGAGCAGGTGATTTCCGAGCTGACCGGTGTTGGCGGTGAAATAACGGAAAGAGTGACTCAAACTGGAACCGGTGAGACACTCAGTCAAACCGAGACACAGCTAAGTGCCGCTGCCAGCAGCAAAGTCACCAGCAAATACCGCGGAGCGCAGGGACTCGATCCAGAATTAATTGAGGAGCTTGAAAAACGTTTTGGCTTTGACAAGCCATTGCACGAGCGCTTCATTCAGACAATAATCGGCTATTTGAAGTTCGATTTCGGCACCAGCTTTTTTCGAGATCAGACTGTAACGGATTTAGTGCTGGAAAAAATGCCGGTTTCCATTTCTTTGGGGGTATGGACAACATTGCTGGTTTATCTGATCTCAATTCCGCTGGGCATCCTCAAAGCAACGAAAGATGGTACAGCCTTTGACGGCTGGACTACAGTTACGCTGATTATTGGTACCGCAATACCGGGATTTTTGTTTGCTGTATTTCTTTTGGTCGTGTTCGCCGGTGGCGAGTATTGGGACTGGTTTCCATTAGGAGGACTGGTTTCCGAAAATTGGGAAGAACTGTCGTTCTTCGACAAGATCATCGATTACTTTTGGCATATCACACTGCCCGTGGTTGCGATGGTGATCGGCGGATTTGCCGGGCTATCCATGCTGACGAAAAACTCGTTTCTGGACCAAATCAACCAACAGTACGTGTTAACCGCACGCGCCAAAGGATTAACTGAGCGACGAGTTTTATACGGGCATGTATTTCGAAACGCCATGCTGATTGTCATTGCAGGATTTCCAGGTGCTTTTGTCAGCATTCTGTTTACTGGCTCACTATTGATTGAGATCATTTTTTCGTTGGATGGACTTGGGCTGCTTGGCTTTGATGCAGCATTCAAGCGCGACTACCCGGTAATGTTTGGGACACTTTATTTCTTTTCCCTGCTGGGGCTGGTTATGAACCTAATTGGAGATTTGATGTATACGATCATTGACCCGAGAATTGATTTTGAAAGCCGTGAAGTTTGATATGAGTACAGACCGAGAACATCAACGAAATCGATTTTTGGGAATGGAAATTACTCCATTGACTCGGCGAAGGCTCGACAGCTTTCGCGCACATCGACGCGGGTATTGGTCAATGTGGATATTTATCCTATTGTTTGTCATTACGCTCATGTCGGAGTTTATTGCCAATGACAAACCCCTGCTCGTTGCATACCAGGATGAATACTTTTTCCCAATTTTTGAGGGGTACCCAGAAACGATGTTCGGAGGTGAGTTTGAAACAGAAGCAGATTACAGCGATCCGTATGTCGAAGAACTGATCCACAATCATGGCTGGATGATTTGGCCGCTGATTCGGTACAACCATCAAACTGTCGTCTGGAATCTGCCTACGCCTGCGCCTTCTCCGCCCGAACTGGAAAATCATTGGCTGGGAACGGATGACAAAGCAAGAGATGTCGTTGCTCGACTGCTGTATGGGTTTCGGATTTCGGTTCTTTTTGGGTTCACACTGACTATTATCAGTGCGATCATCGGAGTGATCGCTGGTGCCCTTCAAGGCTATTTCGGAGGTTGGCTGGACTTATTGTTTCAGCGATTTATCGAAGTTTGGGCGGGACTGCCGACTTTGTATCTGCTGATCATACTTGCTAGCGTCGTAGAGCCAAACTTTTGGTGGCTGCTGGGATTGCTGCTTCTATTTTCATGGATGGGCTTTGTCGGCGTGGTTCGAGCCGAATTTTTACGAGCAAGAAATTTTGACTATGTGCGAGCTGCCCGCGCGCTGGGGGCAAAGAATACAAGAATCATGTTCCAGCATGTACTGCCGAATGCCATGGTTGCCACAATGACATTCATGCCGTTTACTCTTGCGGGTTCTGTTACGATTCTTACGTCTTTGGATTTTTTGGGAATTGGTCTTCCGCCCGGTTCCGCGTCGCTTGGCGAACTTTTGGCTCAGGGAAAAGCCAACATCCAAGCACCTTGGCTGGGATTAACTGGATTTTTTGTCATTTTGATTATGCTCAGTTTATTAATGTTCATCGGCGAAGCAGTTCGCGATGCATTCGACCCTCGTAAAACAAACGTATGAACACTGCCGGCATGAAAAGTCCTCTGCTTCAAGTCAAAGACTTGTCTGTTTCATTTCGTTCCGTCGCTGAGCAAAATGACGCAGTTCGTAATGTATCATTTCATATTCATGCAGGTGAAACCGTTGCAATCGTTGGCGAGAGCGGTTCTGGAAAATCTGTAACTGCACTGTCAATCTTGCAGCTTTTGCCTTATCCGGCGGCGTTTCACCCAAGCGGCAGCATCGTTTATGACGGACAGGAACTCGTCGGAGCGCCTTCAGATATCTTGAAAGACTATCGCGGCGACCGAATCAGCATGATCTTTCAGGAGCCACAGACGTCGCTGAACCCATTGCACACGATTTCTCGTCAGATTGGGGAATCGATGGTCATCCATCAAGATATGAGTAAAGCCGACGCTCGAGATCGCTCGCTGGAACTCCTTGAATTGGTACGAATCAAAAATGCAAAAGAAAGGATGAATTCGTATCCGCATCAACTTTCGGGTGGTCAAAGGCAGAGAGTTATGATTGCGATGGCTCTTGCGAACAATCCTGGATTGTTGATCGCGGATGAGCCGACAACCGCACTTGATGTCACGATTCAAGCACAAATTTTAGCTTTGCTGCGAGATTTGCAGCAACAGTTGGGAATGTCTTTGCTGCTGATCACGCATGACCTGAATATCGTTCGCAAAATGTCAGAGCGAATTTATGTTATGCATCAGGGACGATTTGTCGAAAACGGAACAAATTCACAAATTTTCAACGAACCTCAGCATGAATATACAAAAATGCTGTTGGACGCGGAACCATCCGGCAGTGCGGGGGAAAAGATTCCCGATGCATCAGTTGTTCTGGATTCGGAAGCGTTGCGCGTTTGGTATCCCGTTCGCAAGGGAATATTGCGCAGGACAGTTGACTACATCAAAGCAGTCGATGATGTTAACTTTTCAGTCCGAGAAGGTGAGACCGTGGGTGTGGTCGGAGAATCAGGCTCGGGGAAAACCTCTCTTGCTCTGGCATTGCTGCGATTGATCAGCAGTCAGGGCACCATACGGTTTCAGGGTGACGAGATTCACGAAAGAAAATCGAAAGAATTGCGCAGCTTGCGCAAATCGATGCAGATTGTGTTCCAAGATCCTTTTGGCAGTTTAAGTCCTCGCATGACGATTGCTGAAATCATTGCTGAAGGATTGCGCGTACACTTCCCGCAAATGTCAAAAAAAGAGAGAGAATCAAGAGTCATCAGCGTGTTGCAGGAAGTTGAGCTTGATCCTGAGACCCGGCATCGCTACCCACATGAATTTTCAGGTGGTCAGCGCCAAAGAATTGCGATAGCGAGAGCGATTATTCTGAAACCTAAATTCATCGTATTAGACGAACCCACTTCCGCACTGGACCGATCCGTTCAGTCACAAATTATCGAACTTCTCCGTAATTTACAACGTGACTATACACTCGCGTTTTTGTTCATCAGTCATGATCTTGCGGTGGTGCGTGCAATGGCTAGTTACATTATCGTTCTGCGCGACGGAAAAGTTGTTGAGCAAGGAAAGACTCAGCAAATATTTCAAAACCCGAAACAGGTTTATACGCAAGAACTAATCAGAGCCGCAGTCGATTTGGACGCAAGAGATTAACCGGGCTTCTTTACGAATCGCGAACTTACTTCGCCATCTCAGACGAAAATTAACTCTGTCGCACACCCGTGCTACGTTTTGAATCGGTTAATGATATTCCCTTGTGACGCAGGTTTAACCTATCTTTACAATTTGGCTATCGAGAATCGCTCATTTTCAGCAATTCCTTGAGTTTTTCATTTTTCAATCCTTTGTTTTTATTTTGTTTTGACTTGCATAGCCGGGCACTATTACTTGATTTCACCCATGTGGCTGACCTAATTGTATTCAAACAGGTTGTGATCATAACTGAAATCACTTCCAATTCCCACCCGCCCCCACAACAGCACCGATAACTACACCTTCCGACTAGTCGAATCCAATGACTTCGGCAGTCAGGAGACTGTGAAATTATTGCAATGTTACTCTAAATGAACGAATTATTGAATTTATATCTGATTGATTTATTTGTTTATTATTGGTTCATTTGATTGAAACTTCTATGAAAATAAGAATACTTTCACACTCTCTCAGGTGCGACTACGCACGCTGCTTAATCTGGATTCGGATTTCAGCAGGTCTACGAATTCGTAGCCAGTACCAAAATTTTCAATCAAACTCGTATCGTGCCCCACCCCTACCATCAAGTCCACATTTTGAAATTCGTAACTTGATTTTCTTACAGTCTCCCGGGTACTCTTCAGCAGCTCGAGCAAATTGCAGACGCCATTGAACAAGGTCACAACCCCTCGAAGTGATGCGCTGCGTTCGCGCCAACGCCACCTATGTCGAGCAGCTGGTGTAAACGACAAAATGTTTCGCTAGTGCGACTGAATTAAATAAGCTATGCTTGGACAGTCAGCCCCTATTGGCCATTCTTCTGAGCCACTCCGACTCGTCAACTGCTACGCGACTAAGTTCCGTTGCCAAAATTTGCGCAATTCGTTGAGCGAATTCAGCCTTGAGTTCGCCTCGCCATACGTATCGCTTGTCGCGGGTATCTTTGAATTTGAATTCACCGCTCGAATCTGATTTGGTCGCAGTTACCGGTTTATTGTCAGTCGCCGGTTCGAATTGCCGATGAACCCAACCTTCTGGTTTAAATCCAATGCCTAACCGCTCAAATTTGTCATTGACTTTCACAACAATCTGATGCTTTGATTTTTTCGTATCAACCTGTAGCGGAAGAAAAAAGAACCTATATACCTTTACATTCAGTCTGACGCTATCGCATCGAGGCCTCATGCAGATTAGATGCTTGTCCTTTCCATCGGACGAAATCTTCGTAACTACGGTTCCAAGCCACAAAAACGGTGGTGTGTCATTTACCGTCCGAAAGCTCATAATCCAAGCTAATCGCTTGTCAAGTTCTTCGGCTTCATCTACGGAGAGGCCGGAGAAACCGGCTGTGAGGCCTTTGAATTCATTTTTACCCAAAATGTTTTGGCCCACTAACCCCTTCTTCGCCAATTCGATGGTTTCCAACATTTTAAGCTGTCTCTTTTTGCCAAATTTAAAGATATGATTGCCAGCGGCTTTGCATTTAATCCATTGTTCGATTGCATCGTCTCCTGCGGGCAATTTGTCTGCAACCGCCCTGTCCATGAGACCGCGAAGCTCCTCGGTTATATTGTTGACAAGCTGCCGCTCCGCATCAGCCGGATCGGGAAGACATACCCTGTGTGTAAGAAACGCGGGATCCAAATCACTGCAGAATTGATCCAGGACCCTATGTTCTCCCTCTCGAACAGCCGTCAACGAAGTCAGTGCGATGCTCGGAAGCAAGCCACTCGTCATTATTGCGAAGTCCTGCACCAACTTTTTCGGCAGACGCTCCTCAGCGACGCTCCGATTTTCGAATCGCTTCGCTAGATACGCACCGAATTTTGCATAAATCACTACACGGCCATGTCGATACGATATTGTGGTCTTGGTTTCGTCTTCTGCCGATGGCTCAAGTTTAGCATCCGCCAATTCATCGCATACTTTTGAGCCGATATCATCCAACGTTGGCTCACCAGTATAAATTGCCACGAGTCGAAGCGAATTCCGATCTCCCTCTTTTGAGAGTAGGTTCCGAAGTAACTCCAGCGCGTATTTAGAGTCATTAGGTTTTAAATGCCAATCCAGAACCACGATATCGGCCTGTCTCATCGTTTCTATTACCGAATTCGTTGGACCGACCACACCGCATACGATACCAAGTTCTGAAAACGAATTTATAATTGAATCTGCGTTTAGTCTACGTGTGAATTGCAGCGCCTCGGTTTTCTCACCGTTTTGACTTGGTACTTGCGAACGCCGATCTGGACGGGCTAGTTTCCCCACCGTCCCATTTTCCTTATTTAGCATCATTTGGGCTTCATCGTCCACCACCACTGCCGTTTGAAGAAAGCGCCGCGCAATTTCTAAGCCTTGATCTTGACGTTTGTTTCCTGAGTTCATTGCTATCACCTATGACTAATTCCCCGGTATCACTCCGAACGTCGTACTGTATTCGCCATCAATCAGTTGAAGATCGAACCCGACCCTGCGCAATGTTTCTCGACCGATGTACAGCCCCATTCCTCGTCCACCGGGTTTTCTGCTGAATCCGAACTCGAAGATTGCTTGGCGGTCACGAATATTTACTCCTGGTCCGGTGTCGGAGATGAGCAACGTGCCGTCGTTCGCATTGAGTTCAATTTTTCTTTCAAGCTCAGGATTCTGTTGTGACAACCAGAAGATTGCGTTGTCGACCAAGTTCACAAAAACAGGATAAAAGCTCGACGGAAAGCCCCAAATCTTGGCTCTGTTGAAAGCTTTTGTCGCCTTCAACGATACGCCATGACGCTTCAAACGAGATCCAAATAAATCCTCTAAGAATTCCCGAATATCAGAACCGCGGATTTCCACCGCCTTCCTGTAGAGGCGCCGTTGGAGTGGTGTGAAAAGTGTCAGATAACCGTCGAGGTGATCAAAGCTCGTTCGAATAGCATTGTACAACTCACTCAACCCTTCATTGACATCCGCCCAGACCTTTAGTTTTCGCAAGCCATCCCGAAGCGAACGTATCGTGCCCGAAAACTCATGATTTATGATTTCAATAGCCATTCCCAGCTGTGCCAAATGCGCATGGGCCTCAGCTTCCTCCTCCAACAGGAGATTACGTTGCTCGATCGCCATCAATTGTTCGGCTGTCGAGTTCTCGCCGGTTATGTCCACGGACTGAAGTTGCTCTAATACCGATTGCAATAACGCTCCCTGTTCTTCAGCGACCTTCAAGACCCTGTTCTCTAGCTCGAATCTAGTTTGGACGAAAGCCTCGTCGGGCATTCTAGCAAGATCAATTCGTTGAAACTCGCTCAATACTTCCCTCAGTTCGGACTCAACGGTTATTAGCGATCGCTTTGCCACAGTTCGTGCTTTCGAGGCGACTTTATCAGCCTCGGACTTCACCTCTTGGCCCGACTTGCCCGTGAATTTTCGGGCTTCCTGACTAAGACCGTCTAATACTGCTTCCGTCCTAACAAGTCGGTTAAGCGACAACTCTGCCTTCCTAGCCTCTTCACCGATCAACTCATCAACAATTTGTCTAGCGGTCTTGAATACGTTCTCTTGAAGCGATTTGAACTCCGTGTTGTACACTCCCCAGTCGCGAAGCGTGGCTTTGCTCAAACCTATGCTCGGACGAGATAAGCGGTAATTTTTCTCCAAAGTCCTGATATCCAAATGCGCTTTACTCTCGATCTCAAGGATTTTTCGCGCCGCTTGTTGGTTATCGGCTATGCTGCTAGCCCACTGTAATTGCGTTTCTGCACGTTCAGTCAAGGACAAAACTTCGTTTTGAGGTTCTTCATTCTTTATTTTGTCGAAAAAATCAATCAAGTCAGCTTCAAACTTTTTCTTTTTTATTGAAACTTGTTTTTCTCGCCGCTTCCTAGCTTTATCTTCTCTTGACAGTTCTGTTTTTCGCAGTTTGAATGTCTCAAAGTGGACCCCTTCAGAGCGGAAAAAGTCCGCTGCCATCTGAAGAAAGAAATTCTGCAAAATCGATCGGAATTGACGATAAGCTTTGTTGGACTGAAATCCTTCTCGCCCTGCCTTTTCTGAAAGATTACGATTTCTATCCACATCAATTTCCACTGCCCCAAACATCTTTCGATGCGAAAAATAATAGTAGGAAGCTTGTTTTGATCGTCTAAGTTCGATATCCAGCCAATCGTAATCTGTGTCGCCGTAAGGCAGAACTCGAATTCCATTCCGGTAAATGTACAGTCCTCCCAGCCGTTCGGTCTTTTTTGCTAATCTCGCATGTTCTTCGGGAGGAATTGTCGAGAACCTGCTAGCGCCTTCAAACGCGGCGAAGTCAATTAAGAACGGTCCACATAGCGTACTTATGCCGCGACCGCCGATCCACGGAATAATATGACCGTTCGTCGTCTCACCGTAAATTGAAATCTCGCCCCGGAACTGACCGAACTCGTCAAACCTACCGCGCATTCGATGGTCGGCATTCTGAAGCTCCTCGGGAGTGAAAAACTCATTCTCAGCAATCAAATCGTCGGACAACTCGTCAGTCTTGTGGTCGCGAAACGCGGTTTGAATTACCGTTTTCGAACTTGGACTCATGGTATTGCTGAATCCGAGCAATGCTTTCTTCAAAGGCGTTGCTTTTTTTAACGCGGCAGTCTTGCTTACTGTAGGATCCCCGTCAATATCGTCTACCAATAGTGGAGAAGCCGGTTTGATCATGAATTGTGTTCCGCAATTGTTCCCGCTTAGCGACGGTTCTTGGAGGTATGAGTCGATGTCTTGAGGGTCAACGTCAAAACCGTCCAATTCATCCGTAAGTTTCTTCATCAATCGTTCTTCTATGTCGCGACCGATAGACTCCGCTTTCTCACGAAATTCTGCAACCATCTCGTCCACATCTTTTGTCGAAGGCAGTATGCCCGACGGATATGACCGCAGAGGGATGTCGATGTCCTCCAAGTTAATGCCTGGCCATTCAAAAATACTCCAATTTAGGAACGCCACGGTAAGGTCAGACGCTCCGTCGTCGGTTTTCGCTCGAGTGAGCACTAGAAGTTGCGGACCAATGGTCGCTATCGCAAGCCTCCCGATTCCTTTCTCGCCGAGCATTGGACGTTTCTTTTTGTATGGGTCGCTTGGTGGCCGACGATTAGGGTCGAACTTACTTTCTGTACCTAATGTTAGCCATCGCGTCACAAAATCGTTCCTACTCATCCCAACACCGTCGTCTCTCAACACGAACAAGTTGTCGGATCGATAGAAATCAATCTCGACGCGGTCAGCGTAGGCGTCATGAGCGTTTTTGAACAGCTCGCTTATCGCTGTCGGAATTCCGGCAATCTGTTGTCTGCCGAGCATATCGATTGTACGAGCGCGCGTCTTGAAAGTCGCCATCAGGGGAGTCTTCCCATTTCCTTCAAATGCTCAATGAATTGATTACCAATAAGCTTCGCTAAACGAACCGGAACCGCATTTCCGATTTGTCGCGCCATTGACACCATGCCTCCTTCAAAAGCGTAGTCCTCAGGGAATGTCTGTAAACAAGCCGCTTCTCGAATGCTGATGGCTCGATGCTGCTCTGGATGACCGAAACGCCCGTTCGAGTAGCTCGTGCACCTTGTAGTAAGTCCCGATGCAGGCGCATCCCATGACATCCGACCGTAGACATCGCTATAGCCGGAAAATTCTTTGTGACATTCAAGAATTAGATGTTTTGGCCAGTCACGGTTACCACCGCCTTCCGGCGTTGCTTTGATACGCTCCAAATTGCGCGGAGAAAGATTTGCTGCTCTGTGATTTGGCACTTCCTGGTGTGTCTCACCCGCCCGAATCGGTGGAAGGTGTTCGATCCAGTCACGGACGGTCGTATATTTTTTGTTTGATGTTCCCGGTCCGTGTGTCTCTTCTGGTAGGCGAATTATACCGTGGCGGCTACCCACCAAAACAAGTCGCCGGCGGCTTTGCGGGATTCCGTACTTAGCGAGTGTGATTGTCCGATAATCCGCATTGTAACCTGCATTCCGCAGTTGCCTTAGGAAGCCACCAAAAAGCTGATTATGCGCGCTCAGCTTCTCCAGCCCCGGTACGTTTTCCACAAACACGAGATCTGGCAGGCATTTCTCTACAAGGTGGGCAAAACGGGCAAGCAACGGGACACGGTCATCTTGGTCTAGCTTTGGCCGTGTTGTATTTTGCCGGGAAAAGGGCTGACACGGCGCGCACCCACTGAACAGCACTGGACTCGCGTTCGATTGTTCTGCCGTAATCCGAGAGTGAAGTGTTTCGATGTTTATCTTGCGAATGTCTTCAAGCTCGAAATGTGCGTCGGGAAAGTTGGCTCTGAAACTCGCACTGGCGTCCGTATCGTGATCTAGCGCGAAAGCAATCTTCATCCCTGCAGCCTGAAATCCACAACTCGTACCACCACAGCCGGAAAAGAAGTCGTACACCTGTACGGTTGGTGAGTTACTTCGATGATTCACAAATTATCACCGTGTGCGAGTGCCAAAGGGCTTGTAGCGTACATCCTCGCGTCCGTTCTACTTTCTACGGTAAGGCGACGAATCGGCATCTCGAGTTCTAGTTTCGAAGGTTGAGTGTCTCTAGTCGCTATCGAAAGGAAGCCCACTTGCTCGTCAGCAATCACTCTGTGGGTGTTCGATGTAACCACCCTTCGCTCAATTGCCGCCCCGTCCCAAGTTTTACACTGCCTGAAGACAGCCAGCTCGGGAGGTGTGTCATATCCAAGAATCCTTGTTATCACCTCGATTTTTCTCTTCCTAAAAAAAACGGTCATGCGAAGTTCTCCAACAATCGGGAAACGATAGAGTTGTTTGTCGAGAAAGCGAACCCAAGTTCGGACTCTGCAACAAGCGGAGTGCTCTTGCTATATCGACAACTTCCGTGTGCCGCCCGTGAGGATAGAGGTGGCATGGGCAATGGTAGGGACATGAATTCATTAGCATCGATATTGGCTTATCCGATCACACGCACCAGGAGCTGCCGTCGGCCTGTCACTTCCCCACACTGAACACCGCGTATTAAATTTATTTCAGTCAATTCCGTACGGTAGGCCACGCTGAGCATGAGATTTTTCATTCCTTCCCACAAATTCTCCATGCCTGGAAACGGTAGTCGTTTAGGGATTCAAACCCGGTCTAACGTGCGATGATAACCACCGCAGTCGAGACCTGCAGCGACGCGGGCGGCGGTTGATTCTTAACGAGGCCACGGGTGTATAGCTAGATATTCGGCACTTCGATTTCCAAGTCTGCAGATTTCAATTGAAAATTGACCTACCCTAAAACTCTATTTATACATAAATTCCTCCCTAGAAAACTTTTTTCCGAAAAAATTAATATTCTCGATTTACGCGGCCACCACCCTATCTGCACTTAGCTTTGGGTATTTCACAGCCACTCGCCGCGATGATAAAAACGCCGGTAGCGATTGTCGGTTTCAAAGATTTCGCAGTAATGTGTCAAATGATCCAGCAAGGCGTTGGTTTCGGATAATCCATTCAATCTTTCGATTTACTCCCTAATTCTAAGGAATCAGGGAGGTACTAAATGGACTTACTACCATTTGTCAAGCTCTGCGTGTAGATAATTTTGCCAATTGATTTTTAAACTATTTTGTAACGACTCGCCCCATCTGATTCAGTGTTAACAGGCTGAGCATCTTTGCTGACTAAACGAACGGGCGCAGACATTGCGACCGGGTTGTGTTTCGTTTGATGAAGCCATTTTAGCTACGCGCCGTTGACCTTAACATTAAAGTGCCGAGGAGCTATAGTACGCGCATCGTTCACCCCAACACTTACGCCAACCATAGATGGGCAACGCATATTTGGGATCCAAAGCCACGGCCGGGCTGTGTCAGGCCATCATTGCGCTGATGCCGGGGCATAGCGTTTACATTGAATCTCATCTGGGCGGCGGTGCCATTATGAAGCGCAAGCCGCCAGCGCAGCGCAACATTGGCATTGATGTGGATGCGGCGGCCATTGAACAGTTTCGCTGCGATTATGCGGTGGAATTGGTGCACGGCTGCTGCCATAACTATCTGTTGGAGTTTGAATTCGACGGCAGTGAATTGATTTACGCCGATCCGCCGTACCTGCGAACGATGCGCAAGGCACCGGGACGATATCGTTACCGCTACGAGTAGCCTTACCCCGTTTGGTAGAGACGTTAGTGTTTGAGAGTTTGCTTCCGCCCAAGCGCTTTGAGCGGCGGATTGTGGATTTTCTGGAGCGCGATGAATGTGCGGCGCTGGCAGCCGCGCCGGATCTCGCCACACGCTTCGGGCGACGCGACCGGGCCATGCTGCTGCAAACCAGTGTCCGCGTCTCAGAACTGATCGGACTGACGGTTGCAGACGCAGTTCTTGGACCTGATGTCCAGGCTCACATCTTCTGCCAGGGCAAGGGGCGCAGGCATCGCACCACACCACTACGCGAAGATGTCAAACGGGCGCTTCAACAGTGGCTTAATGAGTGTCCGAGAGCGCCGCACCGGCATCGAGCGAATCGTGCGCAAGCATGCGGCTGTTGCGGCCGAAACATGTCCTTCAACACTGGGCAAGCGGGTCAGTCCCCACACGCTTCGGCATTCAGCGGCAATGGCATTGCTTCGCGATGGCTGCGGCTGCACGATCATTGCCCTTGTGGCTCGGGCATGAATCGGTTGAAACCACGCAACGATATCTGCACGCAGACCTGCAGATTAAGCCTGAGGCGATGGATCGAACCCGTCCGCATGATGTGCCGAAGGGGGTTTGACTGCTGGCATTCCTTGAAGCGATGTAACTATGCCGATATCGGCATAGTCGAGCCGCGCGACATCCGCATGGCCAAGCTGCGGCAAAAAATCTCAGGCACCTATCGAAACGCCGATCACACCCAAGCCTACTGCGGAATTTTAAACTATCTGCTCAAGGCTACAGCTCGTTCGGCGCCATGCAAAACACCTTGAACGGCAAGGCCTTGGCAATGTTCGGCCAATCCAAATAAAATCCTATCAACCAACAGTTCCAACAACTCGCCTTTCACCATTTAAGGCGGGTGAGCAGTTCCAATATTTTTCCTGTTTTGCGGCTGTGAGCTGGGGCGCAGACCTTAATAGCGTGAAACTGCAAGCGAGCGACTCGTCGTGCCTATGCTGATGCTTACGCGCGAGGCTGTCAGCAGATCGTGCGTCATATGATCGAAGCAAGTTACCGCTGCAGGGCTCTAACCAGTAAAAACTGTGACAGGATTTTAATATTCGATGAGTTCTCAAAGTTCGTATCTGTAAATAAACAACTCAAGTTTCTGGATTCAAAATCATCTAAATTATGCCGACAAAACAGTTGGATCATCCTCCATTTGGAGGCTTAGGACATCCAATTGAAGTGATCTCTCCAAGAATTGTTCGACTTCTCGGTCAATGGCTTGCATGACGAAGTCAAGGCTGCGCTCGGTCAGGGTTTTGCTGGCGCGGATAGAACGGTACACCAAGCTACGGAAGTAGTTCCACAGGCGGCGGGCGAAACAGATCGTATCGAGTTGTTCTTTGATCTGTTCGCGCACTTCAGGGACATTATGTCCGTGCTCGCTTAAAGCCGCATAGCTGAGCAGCAGATGACGGATCGCACACAGATGGATGGAGGCGATGAACGAGGCGAAACTGCGAGTCTGTTCGGACAAAAACCCCAAGTGCTGCTTGGCTTCTTTGAAATAAACTTCCACGCTCCAACGCAGACTATAGGTCTGCAGCATTTGTTCGGCGCTCAACTGAAGATCAGTGGACAAAAACAGAGCCCAGTTCTTGCTGCTGGGGTTTTTATCGTTGTCATCCAAGCCGCGCACGAACAGCAGCTTCACCGGCTGCCACCGTTCTGGCTTGCTCTCATCCTCTTCAAGATTCAGCTGTAGCGTACAAGAGACCACTCGCCACGGCAGATCTGCGACTTTGCGCCACTTTTTGCGTACCGCCTTAGCATACAGCTGCTTGGCGTCCAGCAACACCTCGTTGCCATCTGCCTGGAGCACGCAATACTTTAAATTTCCTCTTTTCATGCGCAGCACCGCCGTTAACTTCAACTCCAGCGCAGCTTGGATGATGCGCTTGGTTCCATACCACGAATCGGCCACTAAATACGGTGCCTCAAAGCCCATGCGCATCGCTTTTTTCAACATGCCAATGACCATTTGTGGCTTGCTTTGGTGCTTGGCACAGCGATACCGCCGAGCCACCACGCTGCGCCCATCTCGGTGCTTGTGATTCAATTTCTGCACTTTCTTGGAACTGATGAACAGTTCCGAATCCAGCGGTAAAAAACCGTCGTCTCCCACCAGTCCCAAGGTCACCACCTGCTGTCCGATCACGGTTTTCCCCAAGCAGTGATCATAGTGTGCTGATACCCCTTCCATCTTCTTGCCGCGACGACTGACAATGGTGTCATCGATCACAAAGGCACGCTGCGACGAATGCTTGAAACCGCAGCGCTGATAGACCGCCCGAGCCACGCGGTAGTTCAGACCGCGCCAGTTGAGGTCTTCACGCTTGAAAAACTCATACACCGCATCTTTGCGCGCTTGAAAAAATTCCTGCATGGAGTGACGACAGAACATGGCGATCGAAGAGCCTCGCAGCCAACGCCACATCAGCAGCAGAAACACTGTTTCGCGTGCGCTCAGACCGCTGCGCTTGGTCATGCCGGCTCGACCCAAGTGTCCGTTCAAACCCAATGCCGCCCACATCTGGGCGAAAAGATTGTCGATGCGCAACTGTCGATCCTGCACCGTCGGTTCAATATTTTGTGGCAGTTCAGATTTACTGGTACAATGATTCATGCTATAGCCTCGTTTGGTTTGTTGATGATTTATCAATAACAACATTATATACCATTCGAGGCTTACTTTATACATTAAAACAATTACTTAGGTCTTGTTTTCCAGCCAATTTTCAACCCAGAAACTTGAGTAAACAAGAATAACAATAGATTCTAGATTTAGAATGAACATCATCCAGACCCGTTGATAAAAACTTTCACAATCTCGGCAGCCGTCAGCCTGGATTTCAAGCGATGCGCAGAGCGGCCTCCTGCTCCGTGCTTTTCTGAAACAAGGTGCCATCACGCAGCATCGCACAGAGCACCAGCAGCAGACGGTCGGCCACGCATCGCAGGGCTCGTGCGTGACGATGTCCCTTCTGGCGCAAGCTCCGGTATTTGAGACGACTGATCGGATCGTGCTGGATGGCGACCCGCGCCCAGTGATAGGCGGCTTCGCATAACTGGCGATCAGCCGCCCGTCGCCGTTGCACCCGATAGCTCTTGCCCGAGCGCTGCGTCACCGGAGCCACGCCACACTGACAGCGCAAGGCGCCATGATTCCGATCTCGCAGCGCAGCACCGGCTTTTGCCAGCAAGGTGACGGCGACGATGCGACCGACTCCCGGCATGGACTGTACGATGGCAATATCGCTGGGTCTGGAGGTTTCCGACTGCGACTGCGGCTCACTCGCCAGGGCCGCCACGTCGGATTGATCCAGCTGCTGCAGACAGCGGTCCATTTTCTTTTCGATGAGCTTGATATCTCGTTGGATTTGTTCGAGCATCTTCACCCATATTTTGACCGATTCAGTCTTAGTGTCGACCTCAGCCGCCGATACCAATAATGCCGGCTGACGCAAAATGTCAAGGATCTGCTCGGCACTTTTCGCGCGCACCCGATGCTGCCGCAGCAGTTTTTCAACACTGCCAAGGCGAATGCGCTGCGCTTTCTGTGGAGTCGGCACCCGCTTCCACAGCGCCAGCGCCCATCCCGCAGTCAAAGTGTTGCTCACCTGCAGAAATTGCGGATAGTATTCACACCATAAATCGCCGATCCGATTGCTTAACTGAATTCGCATGTCGACCAACTGGCTGTAATCACGCAGCAATTGAAATAAACGCGACTGCTGCTCGTCTTTTGCCGACAGCTGACGAAACGCGCTCAGATCAGTTCGCAGCGCAGCCGCCAGCACCCAGGCGTCGCGGCGGTCATCCTTGGCCCCGGCCGGTGAATGTCGGTCTCGAAATCGATTCGACTGCAAAGGATTGATGCTATACACTTCGAATCCGTAATTCAGTAAAGTCGTCACCACTGCTCCGTGCGGGGTCTCAATGCCGACACGCACCGCACTCGGCTCGCTGGCGGTGAGCTGCAGGCACCATTGCGCCATCTGCGTCAGACCGTCACCGCTGTGAACGAAACTTTGATTGTCGGCCACCTTGCCATCGGCATCCATCACGCATGCCTGGTGATGTTGCCGTCCCCAGTCAATTCCCATCAACCAAGTCGTCTTCGATTCCATCATCTTCATCCTCCTCAAACCTATTACAATGGTCAAATGCTGGCTGTCGCCATGTTCAATTCAGTTCCTATACGGGTGCTCAACGGCACAAACTTACTACAGGAATTTTTCGTGGCGGTCGGCGGTCGGGGCACAAGTCCATTTTCGGTATTCAAAGATACATTACCTAGTTGGTGCTCCCGACCGCCTGCCAGCAACTGAAGATCGTCGTAATAATCGTTAACAAATACTACGGCTATTCGGCGATCTCTATCTCTAATGATATTGGCATCCATCACATATGCCTGGTGATGTTGCCGTCCCCAGTTGATTCCCATCAACCAAATCGTCTGTGTTCCTTGATCAATCTTCCTCAAACCCATGATCATGGTGAAGTGCTGGCTTTCGCCATGTTGTTTCGGTACCTATACGGGTGCTCAACGGCACAAACTTACTACAGGAAATCTTCATGACGGTCGGCGGTCGAAGCACAAGTCCATACTCGGCATTCAAAGATACATCATCTGGTTGGCGCTCCCAACCGCTTGCCAGCAACTTCAAATTGTCGCAATCATTGTCGACAATGATTGCGACAATTTGGCTATCTCTAAATGGTATAGGTATCTATGGATACCTCTAGAATGTCAACTAAAGTTCATTCATCTTAATTATTTCTGCCGTGATCTGCCCGCAGGTGAGACGGTCAATTCGGCAGCGAAGATTTTCGTTATAAAAAGGCAGAAGATGTATATGCGTATCCGGCCAATTAGAATCTGGTTCGTGGTGGCATCTCGCACAAAAATGGCAGGTGCTATTGCACCAATTGCAGCGACACCGCGACCTGCAGCCAAAGTGAGTTATCGAAAAGTGTTTCTCTTCGTCTCGCGAATACCAATGCCTTCAACGTTGAGAACATGAAAGCGGTGACCAATCAGCGTTGTCAAAGGATGTAGACCAATTAGGGGGTGATGCAAGCCTGACGAACGCTCGTGAAACATCCTTTCGGCACTTTAAATGTACTGAGCGGGGATGAATCATTTACTGATGTAAGGCTAGAAAAAATTTCGGGGCAAATTCAGTCTGATGAGATTGAGTTACAACTTCAGACGGGTGCCCAACATTATTGGAGTCGAAGCTCTGATGTCAAATTGCGCCCATCATCCGCAAAGGAGTTGAAAAAGAGATGAAATTCCGGATTTACGCTGGTTTTCGTAGGCGATTGGGGATTAATGCTCCAATTTCAGTGCGTGAATCAAGGAACAGGCATTCTGCTGAGCAAAGGTTGGCAAGACCGCTTGTTGCAAATCCTCCATTCCAATCAGAACAACCCGAATTTTGCTCGGTGACGATCCAATAGATCCACAGTCTTTTTGGTGCCGTAGCCGGTAATCGACCTCCCGTTATTGTGCGCGTCGTGATTCTGTTTGCGGAAGAGTTTCTTGCGCGCAAATTCACTCTAGTGCGTAAAATTACGGCAAATTTTTCACGGACTCTCAGATTGCGGTTCGAACCTCGTTATAGATTCAACTGCGGTACGGACCAACATCCTTACCAACACAGCAAAAATCTGCAGCATTGACTTGGATTCAGTTCAGAAGCGGATTTTGGATTTCGGCTGTGTCGAGAGTATGATGCAATTTGCTGTATACTTGTAAATTACAACAAAATGAAAAATTTTTTTACATAGTTCAAAAAATTAATCATTGTGAAGAAAATATTTTCTTCATTTAATAATAAACCGAAACCTAATTTTCGTTAGGTTTCGTAACACTGTTAGGAGTAAGAGCATGGATGACCAATTATCCGCACTCGTTGTAATTTTTACAGAGTTCTATTATTGGCTTACAGTTGTTATCATGTTCCTAATCCACATTGGGTTCTGTTTGTATGAAGTCGGTGCTTCACGACGTAAGAATCACGTTCATACTTTGATGAAGAACACAATGTTGATTCCACTGGTAACAATCACTTTTTTCTTCTTTGGTTGGTGGATTTATTTCGCTTTACCCAACGGCCCTGGTATCACTGGCGGAATCGTTGCATCACCTCACGCAGAGCCATGGAGTCAAGTCATGGGTGCCCATATGGGTGCTGGCGCTGACGGATGGGAACGAATCAATGGCGTATTCTGGGCAGCGTTCCTATTGTTTTCGTGGACTGCCGCTTCGATTGTTTCAGGTTCAGTCATCGAACGAATCCAGTCCGGTGGATTTTGGATTCTTGCAGTCGCCATCGGTTCTGTGTTCTGGATCATTGACGCTGCTTGGGGATGGCACGCCGAAGGTTGGATGGTTCAGTTGCTAGGCTACCACGATGCGTACGCGTCTGGTGTGATTCATGGAATTGCCGGTGGTTTTGCGCTCGGAATTCTCATCGTACTCGGTCCCAGAATCGGGAAGTTTGCAGCAGATGGAACGCCGCGTAACATCAACCCGAGAAATCCCTGGCTGGTCACGATCGGACTATTCCTGATCTATACAGGTTTTTGGGGTTTTTATGTTGCATGCAACATTCCCATTTGGGATGTTCAGGCAGGAGATGGCGAATTTTTCTCCGCAACCAACATCTATCTAGGTCCCACAACGCTAAGCGCAATAACATTCAACTTCCTGATGTCCCTGTCCGGTGGTTTGCTGGCTGGATATTGGGTTTCTAAAGGTGATGCGTTTTGGACCTATTCATCCGGACTTGCAGGTATTATTGCAGCGTCCGCAGGTAATGATTTGTATCACCCAATACAGGCTATGATCATCGCCATTGTCGGTGTGGTCTTCATGTACAAAATGCATTATTACGTGGAACGACGTTTCAAAATTGATGATGCAGTCGGTGCGGTGGCCGTACACGGATACGCAGGATTCTTTGGCGTTGTCGTTTGTGGTTTTATGCTTTGGGGTTATCCGTCATCGCCAGATACAAGCTTTGCGACAATCAATCCAATCGGTAATTTTATTGGTGCGATCATCATGTTTGGTGTGTTGGGTTTACTCCCCGGTTACGTGATAGCCAAGATACTGAATTCAGTCGGTTTACTTCGAATTCCAGTGGCAGTTGAAGTCGCTGGTCTTGATACGTCGACCAGAGAAGCATGGGAAGCCGAAGCGCAGGAGATTGAACAGGCCGAAGCTGAAGCAGCTCGTGGTGGTTAATTAAATTTTGGAGGAAAATAAAGATGACAACAGGTTCATTTACAGACTGGGCTGGTTCCATCGCTGACATCGGTCCAATCTATCCATTTGTAGGAACAGAATTTATTCTGTTTTTGATTGGCATTGCCTTCTGGGTAGCCTGGCACATCGTTCAAATTAAAGGTGAAACTGCTAGGTTGAAAGAAGACGAAGACCGTTTCAGTTAGCAAGGCGGTTAAATATCGGTTGAATGACAGATTCTCGGAGTGATGACAATCTCCGAGAATCGTCACTCGAAAACAAGCCCCACCTGATGCTGCTTTGGCTTCAGGTGGGGCTTCTATTTTTTCTGCCTGGAGCATGATAGAACTGATTTTGGGGACAAACGTAAAGTTTGTGAGAGCAACTAGCGGCTTTCAAATCTGAATCGGTGGAGTTGTCGATGCACGTAAAGCCGCAACGGAGGATTCGGTTTTGAGCTGTCTGCGCGTGTCTGAATTTGGGTTCCCTTTCTATATAATGATCGAAGAATTGGGAATATGATTAGAAGGACGAAACTCAATTAAATCAGCTGCCGTAGTTGTTGTTTCGAGATTTGTCAATTTTTCTCAACTGTCAACAATGAAGGTGGATCAATATGGATGGAAGTAACTTAACATCAATTGCTGTCGTAGGGGCTGGTTCTTGGGGAACCGCGGTTGGAGCGTGGCTCGCCAGAAACGGTCATGACGTACGAATTTGGGACATTGACCTAACCATAATTGAGGACATTAACGAAAATCGCTGCAATAGCCGCTACCTTCCAGATTGTGAGTTGCCGAGCAAGCTCCGCGGTTTCGACACACTTGAGTCTGCTATGCAAGACTGTTCAACCGTCGTCGTTGTAGTTCCCAGTCGCGTTTTTGATATTGCCTTAGGGAATGTAGCCTCGAATCTGAACCTTATGAATCCAGCTGCGGTTCCCGTCATGGTTTGGGCCACGAAGGGCTTTGCCCCAAAGACAGGCGACTTGCTCAGTGATGTCGTAAATCGCATTCTCGGGGATTCAGCCGTATCCGCAGTTCTTTCTGGTCCAAGCTTCGCCTACGAAGTCGTGCGCGGAATGCCGACTGGAGTGGACCTGGCTTCTAATTCCGAGGAACATATTGAAGCAATTGCGAATTTGTTTCGCAATGAGAGTTCATTGGTGTACACAACTTCCGACATGATTGGAGTGCAAGTTGGGGGAGCCACGAAAAATGTAATTGCCATTGCTGCTGGAATTTCAGATGGACTTAATCTGGGTATTAATGCTCGGTCCTTATTGATTACAAGAGGGCTTGCCGAAACGAATCGACTGAATGTTGCATTGGGAGGTAAAGCCGAAACTATGATGGGTTTGTCCGGAATGGGTGATTTGATTTTGACCTGTTCGGGAAACCTGTCGCGCAATCGTCGATTGGGGCTGGGCTTGGGCCAAGGAAAACCACTCAATGAAGTACTGGAAGAGATTGGTCAGGAAGTTGAGGGCATGCAGTCGACTCGCGAGACATTTGAGCTTGGTCAAAAGCTGGATGTGTTCATGCCAGCCACAGAGCGTATCTATCGCATCCTTTTTGAAGGACTGTCACCGATGCAGGCTGCAAAGGAACTCATGGAACTAGGCTCAAGTCTCAATTAATCCAATTTGTTCTGAGTTTCCCGCCTATCACGACCAAGAAATTTTTGTTTCAGATTGAATTCTTGGAATATTCACCGCGCTTTACCTGAAAATGTTGTTATATTATCGCGAGAAAAATCTACAAGTGACTCAATGCCCCAATTCGTGTACTGACGTCACCTCTCACTGATTCTCAACATAAGAAGGGATTTTTGACTGAATTGATTCGAAACGCGCGAGGACCGCGTTTACATTTACCTTTTCATTCGGGGACGGGACGAATTCTCGTGACCCAGACACTCGTAACCGGAGTGGGCGCCATCCTGTTTTCTTTTATGGGGTTTGTTGCTTTTTATTCTGCAGTGCTAGGAGGCATCGCATGCATCATTCCCAACTCCTATTTCGTATGGCGAGTATTTGGTGTCAATCGTAGAATTCATCGCCATGACCCGAACGTGTTCGGAATCATGCTCCGAGCGGAGTTGGTCAAGTTTGCCTTGACCGGAGCTGTATTTGCAGCATTGTTTTTGTTGATTCATCCAATTGATCCAGTAGCGATGTTCTTGGTATTCACAGCTGCATTATTGATTGGTTGGATTGAAGCCGGTCTGAAGCTTCAATAGTAAAAGTTATCTTGAGTTAATTAATATGGCTACGAACGGCGAACTGACTGCATCAGGTTATATTAAGCACCACCTGCAAAATCTTACTTTTGGAAATCATCCAGAGAACGGATGGTCGATCGCACATTCTGCCACTGAAGCTGCAGAGATGGGTTTTATGGCTTTTCATCTAGATAGCCTATTCTGGTCATTTGTGTTGGGCGCGATGTTCTTGCTGGTCTTTCGTTCTGTCGCTAAGAAAGTTACAAGTGATACTCCAGGCTCCTTTCAGAATTTCGTGGAGTGGATCGTTGATTTCATCGAAGACAATGTTCGTGGTTCATTCTCAGGAAAAAATGATTTAGTTGCGCCGCTCGCATTGACCTTGTTTGTCTGGGTTTTATTGATGAACATCATGGACCTGGTCCCAGTTGACTGGATTCCAGAGTTGGCTAAATTGCTTGGAATCGAGTACATGAAAGTCGTACCGACGACAGACCCGAATATTACATTTTCCTTAGCGTTATCCGTCTTTGCTTTAATGATTTATTACAGTATCAAAAATAAAGGACTCGGTGGATTTGCTGGGGAATTGACTTTGCAACCCTTTGGCAAGTGGATGATTCCCGTCAACTTGTTCTTGGAAGGAATCAGCCTATTAGCGAAGCCTTTGTCGCATTCTCTGCGACTATTTGGTAACCTTTACGCGGGAGAGATGATCTTTATTTTGATTGCGCTATTGTTCAATGCTGGTTTTACGCTGGCCTTACTGGGTGGTGTTCTGCAGTGGGCTTGGGCCGTATTTCACGTATTGATTGTTCTCTTGCAGGCATTCATTTTCATGGTGCTAACCATAGTCTATCTGGACATGGCGCACCATAAACACTAATTTCGTTTTTCAACACAATGATTTGCTAGATCGGAGATTACATTATGGAAGCAGCATTGTATTTTATAGCCGGTGCCGTTTTGCTTGGTATGGGTGCACTCGGAGCAGCAGTTGGGATTGGGATTCTTGCAGCACGATTTATCGAGGCGATCGCACGCCAGCCGGAACTGCTACCAATGCTACGTGTGCAGTTCTTTATTATGATGGGACTGGTCGATGCGGTGCCGATGATCGGTGTCGGTATTGCATTTTACATACTGTTCGCTGTGGCTTGACAAAAGTCCAGAATAGTTTGAACCAGAGTTACTAGCAACAAAAATAACGCATTTCAATGAACATAAATCTAACGTTAATTGGACAGACGATCACTTTCATCATATTTGTCTGGTTCTGCATGAAATTCATTTGGCCGCCGATCATGAACGCTCTCAATGAACGGCGCAAGACGATTGCAGATGGCTTGGCTGCGGCAGAGGAAGGCCAGCGCGAACGTGAACGAGGAAAAGAAGATGCAGCACTGCTGGTTGAACGAGCCAAGTCGCAGGCTAAGGACATCATCATCCGGGCTGAAAAGCGAGGTGCGGAAGTTGTCGCCCAAGCCAGTGATGAAGCCCGTGTCGAAAGCGAGCGAATTTTGACCGCAGCCCGCAGTGAAATTGAAATGGAAGTAAATCGTGCCAGAGAACAACTTCGAGCGCAGGTCGCGCAACTGGCAGTTGCCGGCGCGTCGCAAATACTCGCTAAAGAAGTTGATCAAAAAGTGCATGAGAGAATGCTCCAAGAACTGTCTCATAGCCTTTGAGTGAGTGGCGAACGTGAGCGCATCTTCCACTATTGCAAGACCTTACGCACAGGCGGTGTTCGAACTCGCCAGAGATTCGAATCGCTATGACGAGTGGTCGGGTCATCTTCGAAATTTGACGCACATTGTCAGCAATCCAGATTTGGACAGCTTGATTCAGAACCCGCGTATTACGCGGGATCAAGTCATTGACATCGTACTGCAGATCGGCAGTGATTCATTCGATGAACAGATCAGTAATCTGGTTCGAATTCTCGGTCACTACCGACGGTTGCAAATGGTGCCGTCAATCGCTGAACAGTACGAATCGCTGCGTGCCGAAGAAGAAGGAATTATTGAAGCAGAATTGCAAACCGCTTACGCTATGGACGAAAGCCAAATCGAAAATTTAACCGTATCCCTGCAAAATCGATTAGGCCGAAAAGTTCGTTTGATTTGTAAAGAAAACAAAGACCTGATCGGTGGTGCTGTAATACGCGCCGGCGACTGGGTTGTGGATGGGTCAATTCGTGCAAAACTCGCCAAATTGTCGAGCTCGCTTGGAATATGAACCTGTCTAGATTCTATCTATGCCTAACTGCCATGTATTGAAATAGAGGAAAAACTAATGGCGATGCAATTAAATCCGTCTGAAATTAGTGAACTGATTAAAGCCCGCATTGCGGATTTTGACGCTACAGCTCACCCGAGCAGTGAAGGAACGGTCGTGTTGTTGACGGACGGTATCGTCCGAATTCACGGGCTTGCGGATGCGCTGCAAGGAGAAATGCTGGAATTCCCAGGTGATACTTTCGGACTCGCCCTGAATTTAGAGCACGATTCGGTCGGCGCAGTCATCTTAGGTGATTATGAACACATTACCGAGGGTGATACAGTTCGGTGTACCGGTCGCATTCTTGAAGTGCCAATTGGTCCTGGACTGTTGGGGCGCGTCGTCGATTCGCTTGGTCGTCCTATCGATGGAAAGGGCCCGATTGAGTCAGTCGGGGCCGCACCTATTGAAAAAGTTGCTCCTGGTGTTATCACCCGACAATCGGTATCTGAGCCCGTCCAGACTGGACTGAAGTCAATCGACTCAATGGTTCCCATCGGTCGAGGACAGCGAGAACTCATTATTGGTGATCGCCAAACTGGAAAAACCGCATTGGCGATCGATACCATCATCAACCAAAAAGACACCAACATCAAATGCATATATGTGGCTATTGGCCAGAAGGTGTCAAGTATTGTGAATGTTGTTCAAAAACTTGAAGAACACGATGCCATGGGCCATACCATTGTCGTTTCCGCTTCTGCGGCGGAAAGCGCTGCCATGCAATACATTGCTCCCTATTCGGGCTGCACGATGGGTGAGTATTTCCGCGACGTCGGAGAAGACGCGCTGATCATCTACGACGATCTGACAAAACAGGCTTGGGCTTATCGGCAAGTTTCCTTATTGCTGCGTCGACCGCCGGGTCGAGAAGCGTATCCTGGGGATGTATTTTATCTGCATTCTCGATTATTGGAACGAGGGTCCCGCATCAACGCAGAGTACGTGGAATCCATCACGAATGGGAAAGTCAAGGGACAAACCGGATCATTGACGGCGCTCCCCATCATTGAAACACAGGCCGGTGACGTATCAGCGTTTGTACCCACAAACGTAATTTCAATTACAGACGGTCAAATTTATCTGGAAAGTGATTTGTTCAACGCCAATTTCCGCCCTGCGATCAACGCCGGACTGTCGGTATCTCGAGTAGGAGGTGCGGCGCAGACGGAGATCATCAAGAAGCTTGGCGGCGGGATTCGTTTGGCTCTGGCCCAGTATCGAGAACTGGCAGCATTTTCCCAATTTGCATCGGACCTCGATGAAGCGACGCGGAAACAGATCGAACGTGGACAGCGAGTGATGGAAGTGATGAAACAACCGCAATATATGCCGCTTTCTGTTGCCGAAATGGCATTTTCATTGCTTGCCGCGAATGAAGGGTTTCTAGATGATATCGAAGTTTCGGAAGTCGTTGGATTTGAACAGGCGATGCTTGATTATCTGAATTCCAATTTCGCAGAAATTATCGCTGAAATCAATAGCAATCCAGTGTATAGCGAAGATGTCGCAGACAGAATGAAGCAAGCCGTAAATGACTTCATTCAAAACGGAACCTATTAGGCAATCAATCGAATTAAGTTAGAAATTTGGGGTAGCTGATGTCTGGCGCAAAGGAAATTAAGAGTAAGATTCGAAGTATCGAAAATACTCAGAAAATCACTTCCGCAATGGAAATGGTTGCGGCCAGCAAAATGCGTCGCGCTCAGGAAAGGATGCGGGCTGCCCGACCCTATGCAGCATCTATTCGCCGAGTTGTAGCTCGATTGACACAAGCCAATCTGGAATACAAACACCCGTATACCATCGACCGAGAGCTGAAACACGTTGGCTACATCATCGTCAGTACAGACCGAGGATTGTGTGGCGGACTGAACATCAACCTGTTTCGTTCAGCCCTTGAATCCATCGTCACTTATGACAATCAAGGTGTTGCAACTCGATTTGGCATTATCGGCAATAAGGGATTGGGTTTCTTTCGGAGACTCGGAGCGAATATCCTGTGCCAGGCTACACACCTTGGGGACGCACCCCAAGTGGTGGAGTTGATCGGGTCCGTTCAAATCATGTTGAAGGCGTTTGAGGAAGGTGAAATCGACCAGCTTTATCTAGTCTCGAATCGATTTGTCAACACGATGACGCAAAAACCCTTGGTCGATCAGATTTTGCCGATTCACATCCAGCAGGCAGACGAGGATCTCGCACATCACTGGGATTATCTGTATGAACCTGAATCACGAGCTGTTGTGGACATATTCATGGAACGTTACATTGAGTCCATCGTTTATCAGGCAGTTGTGGAAAATATCGCTTGTGAGCAATCGGCTCGAATGGTCGCAATGAAATCCGCTTCAGAAAATGCGGGTACTTTAATTGATGAATTGAATTTAGCATACAACAAAGCTAGGCAGGCATCCATCACCCAGGAAATTTCGGAAATCGTTGGTGGTGCGGCTGCAGTTTAGCGGATTGAAGATCTAACGTTCACTTCGTAGTTGACAATTCACGAAGAGTTTTTTTTGTAAAGACGAGGAAAATATGACAAAAGGAAAAATCGTCGAAATTATCGGAGCGGTTGTAGACGTTGAGTTTCCGCGGTCGGAAGTCCCAAGGGTTTTTGACGCGCTCAAAGTTGATCAAACGGGACTCATCCTTGAAGTCCAGCAGCAGATGGGCGACGGAATCGTACGAACCATTGCGATGGGCTCCAGCGATGGTCTGAAAAGGGGCATATCGGTTACCGACACGAAGAGTCCGATTCAAGTTCCTGTTGGGGAACCCACTTTAGGACGCATAATGAATGTCCTTGGTGAACCGGTCGACGAAGCTGGTCCAGTCGAATCGGAGACTCATTGGCCAATTCATCGCAAGGCTCCTGGTTTCACAGATCAAGCGACGACGGTGGAAATTCTAGAGACCGGCGTAAAGGTGATTGATCTGATCATGCCAATTGCCAAGGGTGGAAAAATCGGCCTGTTTGGTGGTGCGGGGGTTGGAAAAACCGTCACACTTTTGGAATTGATTCGAAATATCGCAATTGAGCACGCTGGATATTCGGTGTTTGCCGGAGTCGGCGAGAGAACTCGGGAAGGGAATGACTTCTATCATGAAATGAAAGAAGCAGACGTTCTAAATAAAGTGGCGCTTGTATATGGACAGATGAATGAACCGCCAGGCAATCGACTTCGAGTGGCGCTTGCTGGTTTGACAATCTCAGAGTATTTCAGGGATGAAGGGCGAGACGTTTTGCTGTTCATTGATAACATTTATCGCTATACGCTGGCCGGAGTGGAAGTGTCGGCCCTGCTCGGTCGAATGCCGTCAGCGGTGGGCTATCAACCGACTCTCGCCGCAGAAATGGGCATCCTGCAAGAAAGAATCACCTCAACACGTGCTGGATCGATCAGTTCATTCCAAGCTGTTTACGTTCCAGCAGACGATCTGACCGACCCTTCACCTGCGACAACATTTGCACACTTGGATGCGACTTTGGTCTTGTCTCGACAAATTGCAGAACTGGGCATATATCCGGCTGTTGATCCGTTGGATTCCACAAGTCGCCAATTGGACCCGCTAGTGGTGGGACAGGAACATTACGAGACCGCAAGAGCAGTTCAAGGAACCTTGCAGCGTTATAAGGAGCTGCGAGACATCATTGCGATTTTGGGCATGGACGAACTATCGGAAGAAGATAAAGTCACAGTTGCGAGAGCTCGTAAGATTCAACGATTCTTGTCACAGCCATTTTTTGTTGCAGAAACCTTTACCGGAACTCCTGGCCGTTACGTGACACTGGCTGACACGATCAAAGGATTTCAAGGAATTGTTGATGGAGAATATGACCATATTCCCGAGCAGGCGTTCTACATGGTAGGAACAATTGAAGAAGTGATCGAAGCTCACCAGAAGGCTGCTTGATCAGACCGAAAAATAAATTGGAATGCAACTGAACTGATATGTCAACTATTCGAGTAGAAATTGTCAGTGCTGAAGAATCGATCTGGTCGGGTTCCGGGTCGATGGTTTTTGCACCTGCGGAAATGGGAGAAGTCGGGATCGCACCACAACATGCGCCACTGATCACTCGATTAAAACCGGGTGAAGTACGGGTGCAACAGGAAGACGGAGAAGAAAAATTTTTCTTTGTTTCCGGTGGACTCTTGGAAATTCAGCCGCAACTTGTCACCGTATTGTCAGATACTGCCGTACGTGCGGCAGATTTGGATGAAGCACAGGCACTCGAATCTCAGCGCAGAGCGGAACAGGATCTGGTGAATAAAACCTCAAAAATGGAAATTGCCAAAGCACAGGCAGAGCTGGCTCAGGCAGTAGCACAGTTAAGAGCGATACAGAAGCTAAAGAAAAAGCGTCGTTAGTCGCCTGCTGCTGCTTTCGGGCCAATTCGCGGCGGATTTATCGAAGTAGTGTACGATTGGCTAAATCTGAAGTCATAATCTTAGCCGCGGGTCACGGAACCAGAATGCGTTCCGATGAACCCAAATCCTTGCAGCAGATCAGTGGTCAGCCGATGCTCGCCTATATTATTTCGGCTGCTCAGAACGCTCAAATGGACCGAATCCACGTTGTCATTGGCAATGATGGCGACAAGGTTCGAAAAGAGTTTGCGCATCTGAAAATCAATTGGGTGCTTCAGTCCAAGTCCATTGGAACTGGGCATGCTGTCGCTCAAGCGATCCCGGATGTGGCTGAAAACTCCATCGTCTGTGTGCTTTATGGCGATAGTCCTTTTGTGCAGTCCGAAACTGTCTGTCGTCTGATTGACGTGGCGAAAAATTGTGGTCTGTGCCTGCTGACTTCCATCGTCAGCAATCCTGCTGGTTACGGGCGCATTGTGCGCAATGAACGAGGTGAATTGCAGCAGGTTGTAGAGGAAAAGGATGCATCAGATGAACAGCTTCAGATCACTGAAGTGAACGCCGGTCCAATCGCAGCAAAAAAGAATCTGTTGGAAGTTTGGCTGGATCGCCTAAACAATGATAATATTCAAAAAGAATACTATCTTCCTGGGGTTATTGATTTTGCGATAGAAGACGGATTTGAAGTGCCAACGTTGTTGTCAACCAGTCAAACTGAAATAATGGGAGTTAATACTCGTATTGAACAGGCCGAGCTAGAGCGCATGACTCAGCTGAAAAACGCTCAGGACCTGATGAAGGCGGGTGTACGCATCCTAGACCCTGCTCGATTTGATTTGCGAGGGGAGTGTGTTGCAGGCAAGGATTGCTCAATTGACGTCAATGTAGTGCTAGAAGGCACAAATACGCTCGCAGATCAAGTGCAAATTGAAGCGAATAATGTAATTCGCAATTCAAAGATTGGCAAGGGTGTAATCATAAAACCCAACTGTGTGATTGAGAATGCGGAAATTGAAGAAAATTGTGAAGTTGGCCCGTTTGCCAGAATTCGTCCGGGTACTGTGATTCAAAAAAATTGCAGAGTCGGAAATTTTGTTGAGATAAAAAATTCAATTCTAGGCGAGGGAACCAAAGTCAATCATCTCGCTTATGTCGGGGACAGTGAAATTGGAAAGCATGTCAATATTGGCGCAGGTGCCATAACATGTAACTACGACGGCAGGCAAAAGCATCGAACAATTATTGGTGATTACGTGTTCATTGGTTCAAATGTATCGCTGATCGCCCCCATTGAAATTGGTGATCATGCAGTAGTTGCCGCAGGTTCCACAATTTCGAAAAATGTAAGCTCCAATCGACTTGCTATAGAGCGTTCTGCTACAAAAACCCTTAAAAATCTTCAACTCGGCCGTAAAAAGTAATCAAGATTCGGAGTTCAAAATGGTTTTCAATTCCTAAGGGAAGAAAGCCGGTTCTTGTTTCAATGGCATGGTTGCCAAGTCAAGTTGATGACTGCATTCGAAACACTGCTCAAACTCCCGATTCAAGGTGAGCGTCGAGCGTTCGGTGCCGTCCTCGGGTTTTTAATCCGAAGTTCCAGATCCTGATGCCAGACAAGTGCTTGATAAATAGACGAAAAGCGGAATTATAAGTGTTATTCTTTCAGGTACATTTTTGCCAATTCCAACGCACGCTTCTAGAGCGGTGACGGTTAAGTAGTGAGTGTCACTGCCGGTGTTTCGGGCTGCATCACGACGTTAGCTGGGTTTCCTACTCTTTAGCAAGACATAAAATGGCGCTTACAAATCAAATAAGGATGGCAGTCTTTGATGTCGGCGGTGTAGTCGTGAATTTCGACTCCAAAGCACCATGGCGCAAATTGAAGGAAATCGGAATAGATGATCTTGATCCAAGTAATTTTGAGGAAAATTTCAATACTGAAATTGACAGTTACACAATAAGAGAGCGCGCCGTAGCTGGCCTAATCTCGAGTGAACAGTACATCGGCGAAATTCAGAAACTCTCCGGGCACGACATGCCGGTCGAAAAAGTACGGGATATTGTTAATTTGGCGATTACGGACGTAAATTACGATGTTGTCGAAATATTGCAGGATTTGAGAAAGAAAAACATTATTCTCGCGTGTTTAAGCAATGTGGACGAAATTCATTGGGAATTTCTAGTGGAGAAATTTAATATTGACTCCTATTTTGACTTGTGCTTCTGTTCGTACAAGATGAAGCTCACAAAGCCAAATCCTGAGGTGTTTGATAAAGTTCAAGACGAACTGCCTGTCTCTGAGGAAGAGATATTCTTTACAGATGATAATCCAATCCACGTAGATTGTGCGCGAAGACGAGGTTGGCATGCAACGCAATTTGTATCGCACGAGTATCTTAGGAGCGAACTGAAATCGTTGGGAATCAATGTTGTTCGTGGCACGCAAAATCAACGAGGTCCCTTTGCAGTCGAATCAAGTTCAATCGTATATGGTAGCCCGTGGCTTAAGCTCCGTAAGGAGGTAGTAAGAGACAGCAGCGGAAACACTCGCGAGTTCGGACGAGTTTCAGCCGCAGATGGAGTTGCTGTTCTGCCTGTGTATCGAAATGGCGATATTCTCTTGGCAAGGGAGTTCCGATATGCTCTTGCTACTGAAAGCCTTGAAGTATTCAGCGGTGGACTGGATCCTTCGGAGGCGGTGATTGAATGTGCAAAAAGGGAACTCTATGAAGAGTCAGGGTACAAAGCCGAAAATCTCGTTTCGATTGGAACCATAGATCCGTTTACGTCCCTCATTGATGCTCGGGTCCATCTATTTCTTGCGTTTATAGATGAGGCAAATTGGGCCCGTCCCGACGAGGCGGATGAAATTGAAACAGTACGGTTGAGTATTCTAGATGCGCAACGATTAATTTCTGATGGAACAATATCACATGCGCCAACTCAAATCCTAATTTTCAATTTGATGAAAATTGGCAAAGTCAACTGAACGAACTCAAAGGGAAGTGAAGAATATTCATTTGAATTTGCCGTTGATTAAATGGACGCGCCATTAGATTAATTTGTCGGCCATCTCCTAAGGAAATATTTCATCTTGGGTGAGTGCGGATTTCTCAGGCGCGGCCTTTGGCTTGTTTGGGGCGCGTGTCTTTGCACTTGAGTTGGAGCCCATAATGAGAATCGTAAAGTTATGGATGGGAACCTGGCTTGGCCGTGAACAGAAGCTGCAAAGTGCCAGCAGCTCTTGGCGGAACCGCCTGTGTGATTATTAGTTATCGCCCAGATTGAACAGACGCAGGTACTGGCAATAGTGCGGGATTAGGCCAGTCCAGCATTTGCCCGTGTTCAGTTCGCAGTCCTGTTTGTCGCTGCCTTCTTCCCAACGGATGAACTCTGGGGCAAGGGTACAACGCGGTTGTGGCCATCGGGCACTGACTTGGTGCGCCTGGCAGCCGCACTATGATCGGAGACGCCTGTTTTTTTCAGTTGTTGAAGGTTGTTCGAGTCGATTCAGTTAAACTCGACCGGGCAAGTGGTTGGAATTTCTTAAAATAAGTCATGAAATGAACGACTGTGAGAAAACTAGAAAGTGTTTTTGGACTCAGCCAACTCCAAAAGTGCTTGAAAATTTACATAGCGCAACTGCCTCGAATCGCTGAACGATTAGGGTAAATTTGGATTTCTGCTACAATGGATCATTACGTAGCCTCTTTGGGTTTGTTGACGAAGTGTGAGGAATCAAAATCAACTTTATGCACCATTTGAGGCTATTTTATTATTTTAAATCAATGTAATAGATGATTATTCTGTGTTTTTGATCTCCGAGACTCCAGAACCAATTGAATTACCTGCAGCATTTGATTTTTGGGGGGACAATAGGATCGCTCCCGTTTTAAGCTTTTTGTAATCTGCAACTACGATCATAGTGGAGACCTTAACATGTGCGGAATAATCGGTGCCGTATCCCATCGGAACATTGTTCCTGATATAGTCCAAGGCATGCGTATGATGGAGTACCGAGGATATGATTCCTCCGGTATTGCCGTCATCAATTCCAATGGGGATCTAGCGCGAACTCGATGCGCTGGCCGAGTCGAAAAACTTTCAAAAAAGCTCAACAATGGAAGTTTATTGTCGGGCACAATCGCAATCGGGCATACTCGATGGGCAACTCATGGTCTCGCAACTGACAATAACGCGCATCCACTGGCTGTTGATAATCAACATGCGATTGTCTGCAATGGCATCATCGAAAACTATGAAGAACTAAAACAAAGTCACCTCCGTGACGGAAAAGTCTACGAGTCAGAAACTGACACGGAAGTTATTTTGCATGAATTAAGTCCGTTGTTGGCCGAAGGCTTGAGTCTGATTGAAAGTGTTCAGAAAACTGCAAAAAATCTAGCCGGCTCATTTGCATTCGCCATTCTTTCCATTACCGAACCTCGCAAGATGGTTATTGCCAAACGAGGCAGTCCGCTGCTGATTGGTTTGGGAGAAGAAGAAATTTTTGTTGCTTCAGACGCAATCGCTTTATCAAAATTTGCGAAGTCTATCGTGGTTATGGAAAACGGTGATATAGCAGAAATTTCTGATGCCTCGATTACGAAGATGATCGATGAATTTGGAAATCCCGTAGATCGGCGCGGAGAAGCTGTTTTGGTTCGTCCTCAAACGGTGAATCTTGGGCCTTATTGCCACTACATGCAAAAAGAAATTTTCGAACAGAGTTCAGCAGTTTCAAACACTCTCGAAAATCGCATATCCAATGATCAACTTCTTGAAGAAGAAGCTTTTGGCGCAGAAGCCACCAAAATATTCGACAAAGTTGAAGCGGTTCGAATCTTGGCATGCGGAACAAGTTATTTCGCAGGCATGGTCGCTAAACTTTGGTTCGAATCATTCGGCATTCCGAGCGAAGCGGAAATTGCCAGTGAATTTCGCTATCGAAAACCCGTAGTTCCTCAGAATACGTTGGTTGTTGCCATATCTCAGTCGGGCGAAACCGCAGACACACTCGCAGCGCTCGAACAAGCGAAACGACTCGGTTTTAAGCATTCATTGGCAATTTGTAATTCTCCTTTGAGTTCATTGACCCGAATCACAGATCTGATTTTTCACACGCGAGCGGGCCCTGAGATTTCAGTTGCATCAACCAAAGCATTTACCACTCAAATCACATCTTTATTGTTGTTGATGATCGCCCTTGCGAGACGGAAAAATCTGAGCGATGAACAGGAAAAATCAATTGTTACGGAATTAAGAGCGTTACCGGCTAGAATTGATGCGGTTTTGCAGATGGAAAAACGAATTCAACGTCTCGCCAGGAATTTCGTAGACAAAGAACATGCCCTATTTCTAGGGCGCGGAACCCACTACCCTATCGCATTGGAAGGCGCTCTGAAACTGAAGGAAATTTCGTACATCCACGCGGAGGCATATCCTGCAGGTGAGTTGAAACATGGTCCTTTGGCGTTAATCGATTCGAAAATGCCTACGATTGCAGTTGCCCCAAACAACCACTTGCTGGCTAAATTAAAAGCAAACATTCAGGAAGTTCGAGCTCGAGGTGGAAGATTGTTTGTGTTTTCGGATTCCGGCGCGCCGATTTCAGGTGATAATCTCATTGAAGTGATCGAAATGGTTCATTCAGGCCCTTTCACTTCTCCCGTTCTGCACACCATCGCCTTACAACTGCTGGCTTATCATGTTGCAATCATCAAGGGGACAGATGTAGATAATCCTAGAAATCTAGCCAAGTCTGTAACTGTAGAATAGATTCGAAGTCTAATTGTTTGCTAGAACTCTATAAGCGCCAAACAAGTCTGGGAAGTCAGATTCTAAGAGCTATCCGTTGAGTTTGTCAGCTATGGTGATTAAACGTTATTTAATTCCATTGTTGATCCTTTGGTTCGGGTTGGTTCTATCCGCTCATGCAGGCGATATTTTGCGACTTGCCACAACCACCAGCACAGATAATTCAGGATTAATGGAAAAACTGATTCCGGTATTTGAAAAAAAATTTGATGTATCAGCTCGCACTATTGTGGGCGGTTCGGGCAGAGCGCTCAGTCACGCCAGAAATGGTGATGTTGACGCAATATTTGTCCATTCCAAGAACGAAGAACTCGAGCTTGTAGATAGCGGCTATGGAGTGGACCGGCGGGAAATTATGTATAACGAGTTCATCATTGTTGGGCCCGAAGACGATCCAGCGGGAATTCATGGGTCCAGTGATTTAAGTCATTCCTTTAGGAAAATCGCAGAGTCTGAGTCGATATTTATTTCAAGAGGAGACGATTCTGGAACTCACAAGAAAGAACTTGATTTGTGGGAGAAGGCTGGTGTATCGAATCGTGGTGATTGGTATAAGTCTGTGGGGGCAGGTATGGGGAAAGCCTTGCAGATTGCAGATGAATTAAGGGGTTATATATTGACTGACAAGGGAACTTGGCTGTTTCTAATGGATCATCTGAATTTGCCGATTCATGTTGAGGGTGCGAAAGATGGCCGGAATGTTTACGGAGTGATTGCTGTCAATCCAGAACGTCACCCTCAGGTGAACTACAAAGCCGCGAAGAATCTTGTTGAGTGGTTGGCATCGGACGAGGCGAAAACCATCATTTCCAATTACAGAGTTAACGGACAACAATTGTTTTACATCTTGAATTGACAAAGTCATTGTAGAGTTTCGATCTCATTTTCATTCTTTTGTTAACCGCTGACAATCATTCCCCCTCCTGTTGAAATAGATTATGGACAGTTTAGTCGGTGCGAGTGCCGAAGCGCTTAAACTGCTCCTGACAGGTGATCGTGAAATTTGGGAAATTGTTAGCATTTCTTTCCTGGTTTCGTTCAGAGCCATTCTTTTTATTGTTCCCCCCGCGTTGGTCGTCGCCTTTGTCTTGGCTTTCTCTGAATTTCCCGGCAGACGCTACGTAATTACGATTGTCAATTCAATGATCGCATTACCCGCGGTAGTGGTCGGATTGTTGCTGTACATGCTGCTATACAGTTCTGGTCCATTTGGGGGATGGCGCTTGCTGTTCACTCAGACAGCCATGGTCTTCGGGCAGATGATTCTTGCCTTCCCACTGCTGGTCGCAATGTCACATGTTGCGCTTCAGAGCATAGATCTGACCGCATGGCAAACCGCCCGCACCTTAGGAGCTGGAAATATCTGGGCGATGTTGACCATAATGAGAGAGGTGCGGTTCGGACTCATCGCGGCGATAGTAACAGCATTTGGGCGAGTGGTTTCAGAAGTAGGGTGTTCCATTATGGTTGGCGGCAACATTTTGCATCATACTCGAAACATTCCAACAGCAATTGCACTGGAAACCTCGAAAGGTCATTTTGAACAAGGGATTGCGCTCGGAGTCGTATTAATCACATTGGCATTAGTCTTAAATTTCACAATTGCGATCTTTCGCGGACGCGATATGGCTCGATACTAGCGATTGAAACAGGTACTGTGAATCACAACGACATATTAATTTCAATGAAGCATGTTCGCAAGGTATTGCAAAGACGAACAATTTTGGACATTGATTACATGGCGATCCGAAAAGGTGAATGTGTTGTGATTCACGGAGACAACGGTGCCGGGAAAACGACGCTTCTGAAAATTCTTGCGGGACTCATTACACCTGATCAAGGTGTATTTACTCTAAATGGAATAGAGTTAACATGGAGACAGGCTTTTCGTCAATTTCGAAACGATGTAGTGTACCTCCATCAAACTCCATACTTATTTGATCGATCTGTCGAAGACAATGTCGCTTATGGATTGAAGTTTCGGAAACAGAATCGAGCGCAAGTACAAAAGAAGGTGGAGACGGCTCTAGAGTGGGCTGGTTTGTCGGATTTGGCGAAGCGGAATGCGAGAGATTTATCGGGTGGAGAAAAGCAGCGTGTTGCTCTGACGCGAGCACGAATAATCGAACCCAAATTGTTACTGTTGGATGAACCTACGACCGCAATGGATAAAGTCTCACGTCGGCAGACTATCTCTTTAATTGGAGATCTTGCAAACAGCGGCAATTCCGTATACATTGCAACTCATGAATCTGCGAATACCTATCAATCACAACGCGTAGTGGAAATAGATCAAGGAAAACTGATTTAAGTCAAAACAATGAGATCATCAGAAATTACTGGCGTCATTCTCGCAGGCGGTCAAGCGCGAAGAATGGGTGGAATTGACAAGGGCTTGGTAGAGTTGGCAGGCGTGCCAATGTGCAAAATTGTGATGGACTTGTTGGAATCACAAGTTTCAGAAGTTCTGCTGAACGCAAATCGAAACCGACAGATTTACGAAAAATTCGGCGCCCCAGTGATTCACGATCAAATCGAGGGCTACTTGGGACCTCTTGCTGGTCTGGCGAGTGCGATGCAGCATGTCGAAACACAGTGGGTCATAACTGCACCCTGTGATGGGCCGTTCTTAAATCACGATTACGTCGCTCGCATGTCAGAAGAAATTGACGATGGAATCGACGTGGTTGTTGCCTCTGACGGAAAGCGTTTGCAACCGACATTTATGTTAGTCAACACAAAATTGAGGCAGGACCTAGTTTCCTTCCTTGAATCGGGTGGACGAAAGATCGATTTATGGTTTGTAAAGCATGGTTATGCCGTTGCAGACTTTTCCAACTCACCAAATTGTTTTTTGAATGTCAATTCCGAAGAAGACAGACAACAGGCGGAGAAGCAAATCTTGAACCATGAACTCACATAAGCTACCTGTCATTGGATTTGCTGCTTTTAGTGGCACCGGTAAAACTACTTTGGTGACACAAGTCATACCGATATTGCGAAAACATGGTTTAAAACTCGGAGTTTTGAAGCACGCGCATCATAATTTCGTCATTGATGTGCCAGGAAAGGACAGTTATGAATTGAGAAAAGCTGGTGCGCAACAAGTTTTAATTGCTTCAAAAAACAAGATTGCCTGGGTGAAAGAAAAAGAAGACACTAATGAACCGGAGCTGATGGAGACTTTAAAATTTTTTACATCTCAGAACTTGGATCTCATTGTCGTAGAGGGGTTCAAAAAGGAGCCGTTCACCAAGATCGAAGTGCAGCGCTCGAAGCTGAAGCGTCCTCTTCTCGCAAAGAAAGATCCAAATGTGATCGCCATTGCAACCGATGCTCCAGAAACTCTTACATCGATTGAATATGTGTTCCATTTGGAAGACTACGAAGGAATTGCACAGTTCATCATCGAAAGGATGAAGAACAACACGCTAACAGAAGTGAGTGGTGATTAAATTTGGAATCGACTTGAAATCGCTTGACTTTCTCCTGTCACCGCACTCATTGAATTCTCAAATCAGTGACTTGAATATTCTGAAAGATGCTGAATCAGGCGATTTGGGTAATCGGTAGTGATTCCTGCCACGCCCGCGGCGATCAAATATTCAAAATCAGAATCATCGTTGACAGTCCAGCAGCACACTTCTAAACCAAGTCGATTTGCCTCTTCAATTCGCTCTACTGTCAGAGCTTCGAAGTTACTGCTCCATACACGACCACCAACTGACTGAATCATCTTCGGCACCGAGTTGCCGAAATTCGAAAGCTTCAATCCTGCGGTCCAGCTGCCATTATTGCGATCGGCAATCGTATTGAATTTTTCTAGTTCTGATGTAAGATGCCACTGTTGTAAATTGGGTTGGAGCCTCTTGATTCGTTCGAGGAGATTCCAGTCGAACGTATGTACGATCACATTTTCGTTGATTCGGAGTCGGTCAATTTCTGCAACCACTGTTTCTGCAAAAACATCGATATCTACTGTGAAATGAGGATAGATGGGAGATCTTTTGGGTTCAATGCAGAATTTAACATTTCGACCTTGCTGACTGACAAGATTAACGATTTGTTCAAGTGTTGGGATCGAGCAGCCGTCTAACGGCTTCTGTTGATGAAAAATCTTCGCATAGTTTGATGTCGGATGAATTCGCCCGATGTCAAAATTTTGGAGCTCTTCCAGTGACAATTCAAAAATTCGTGGTCCAATACCGCTTAACCATTTCCCGTTGCGGTGCCTTGTAATGTCGGGATTTAATGCGTAGTCGTGATATGCCACCACTTGAAGATCTTTGGTTATTCCGACGTCCAGCTCAATTCCATCAACACCGAGTTCCAGCGCTTTCGCAAAGCCGGGTAAACTCAATTCCGGCAAGAGCCCTCTGGCTCCACGATGTCCGACTACTTCAATGACCAAAATTAGTGAATCCTAGGTTTGAAATTCCGCAAAAACTTTCTAGCATGTTGTACCAAAACCACCTAACTTGTCAGTTGTACAATAGCAGAGTCCAATGTTGAGTTACCATGGATTTTGCTTGTTCACTTGAAATTTTGCATTGGTCTAATTTACATCAAATCAATATTGTGAAATGAATTGATCGCCGCTTGGGGAATAAAGATTGATGCCAAACAATATCACTGGTCATAGTATAGCTGCCGTAATTTTTCTTACAGGAGGTTTGCTTTTATGTCTATCGGGACCAACTGGAGCAACGGAGATGCAAAACGGGATTGAAGTAACAGTACTGTCGAGTCGCCCAGATATGGTGAGTGGTGATGATGCTTTGATTCAAGTCGATGTTTCGGCTGACGTTCCTCTAGCCGATGTGCGCATAACGGTTAACAACACCGACAAAAAGTCGGCGTTTCGTACCAATGAAGAGCAAAATGGATTCATCGGTCTTATAGACGAACTAGAACCTGGAGCGAACGAACTATCCGTCACGACTAATGGCAATGTTCCCGCTGTGACTTTGACGCTGATCAATCATCCGAACGAGGGCCCGATTTTCTCCGGACCCCACGAACAGCCATTCATTTGCGAAACTGAAACGTTTGAACTGATATCAGGCGGCACATTGGGACCGCCTGTTGACAAAAACTGTTCTGTTCTCCGACGAGTCGATTACGTCTATCGCTCTGGCAATGGCGTTGAGTTCCAAGCACTGGCTGATCCGTCAATCGTACCCAAAGACGCGGCGTTTGTCACAACTCTGACCGGTGCCGTCGTACCCTACATCGTGCGTGTTGAAACAGGTACCATTAATCGTGCAATCTACCAAATTGCCTTATTGCACACACCAGACATCAGCGATCCGAATCCCACTGCATGGAATCCCCCGCCTGCTTGGAACCGGCGGTTGATTTATACATTTGGCGGTGGTTGTGTAAATGGCTGGTACCGTCAAGGTGCAAAAACCGGTGTAGTCACTGACGACACTATGCTGCGCCAAGGGTATGCCGTCGTGTCATCGAGCCTCAATGTCTACGGCAACAACTGCAACGATTTGTTAGCCGCTGAAACTATGATGATGACCAAGGAGCGGTTTATAGAGGCGTACGGTACACCGCTCTATACGATTGGATGGGGCTGCTCTGGTGGAGCCTATCAAAACTACCAGATTGCCGACAATTATCCAGGTCTGCTCAATGGCATCATACCTGGCTGCAGCTTTCCGGACGTTGGCTTTGGAACCATTCCAATGATCACGGATGCGAGACTGTTGTACCGTTACTTCAGAGAGTCATCGACTGTGACTTTTACCGAGGATGAACAACAGGCCGTGGCCGGATTCTTGACACTGGCGACAATGAAAAACGTTTCTCACAAAGCTGGGAGAATTCACACCGGGGAATTTTGTCCAAACGTGCTCCCGCGGCACTTGCAGTACCAATCAACCGGCAACCCAGACGGTGCAAGATGTGACGTCTACAGCCACTACGTGAACGTCTATGGTCGTGACGAGAAAACTGGCTTTGTGCGACGCCCACTGGACAATATTGGTGTGCAGTATGGGTTGAAAGCACTCAACGACGGAGTCATCACACCTGCGCAATTCCTTGATTTGAACCGTCTGATCGGCGGTTACAATTCAGAAGGCAGATTTCAGGAAGAACGTACAGAGGCCGACTTAGATGCGGTGCGACTAGCCTACGAAACAGGGCGACTATTAAGCGGTAGCGGCGGATTAGCCTTTACTCCAATCATCGATTACCGCGCGTACACGGATGACCTGGAACAAGGTGACGTACATGTCCGCTACCACTCATTTTCGATACGAGACAGACTCCGTAAAGCACAAGGTCGAACCGACCATCACATTATGTTGGTGGAAGATGATCGATACGGTCTCTACAGTAGCCAAAGTCCAGTGTTAAGGGATTCTCTGGCACAGATGGATCGCTGGTTAACAAATTTGGCAGCTGATCAATCGGACGATCCACAGTATGATAAGTTGGTCCGCGCAAAACCCGCCAACCTTGTTGATAGCTGCTGGTCACGTGATGAAATACCAAAGCGAATCGTAGAACAACAAGTACGAGGTAGCGGACAGTGTGAAGCACTCTATCCCTCCGCATCTTCACCGCGTGAAGTGGCTGGAGCTCCAATTGCGCATGATGTCATCAAGTGTCAGCTGAAGCCAGTTGATATGTCAGACTACACAGCGAGGTTCTCGACCGAGCAAGAGATAGAACTGCGGGAGATCTTTGCCTCCGGCGTCTGCGACTGGACGAAGCCGGGTGTTGCCCAAACCAGTCTGAAAGCGACATGGTTGAGATTTTGAGGTAGACAGCTCTGAGGGAAGCTATTGTATGACTACCAGGAATCAAGTTTAAATTCCCACCGAATTAGTCAAAGAGCTCTAAAAGAAAAAAAACTCAAGAACAAAACAGAACGATTGTTGAGTATTAACATCCCGAATCAAGCCTGCGATTCCTCAAATCTAGATCTAAAATTCAACACGATGTTAAGTGACCGAAACCCCTTCAGTTGCTGGTGGATACGGAAAACTTTAAACATCGTTCAATGGTCCGTGCCGGGCGTATATGGAACTCGCAATTTAACGATATCGATAGGCGTTTTCGGTTGACGGATTACAAGTAACTGCGGAAAACTAGGCCAGAACCGGCATCAAAGGCAAGACATGCCAATTGTGAGTTTACAAATTGGTCAAAAGCCGAATCTATTACGTGTTAAGTCCAGACTGAAGTTGTATGTAATGGGCAGGTCGCGGCTACAAACGCGCGATCGTGGTTGATACCCCAAATCACGAAGTCTATTCAGTTTTCGAATCAATTCCGTTTAGAAACTTTAAAGTCTCCCGAAGAAATTATCCAATTGCCACCTAGTTTCGAAAAATAATTTTTTCATGATTATTGTCAGTGGACAGACATCTACAAACAAATCCAGACGCATAATATGAACATTCGTGTTAACTCTCTGGAAATTCACTCTCGGTTGAAAATTGTAATCGTTGTATCTTGCGTTTATGTTGTTCGAGTGGTGCCGCTGACCATATGCGAAGAAAGACGGATTGGCATTGGGACTCATCTGAATCCATAATATTTATCTCGTCTTTCGACGATTTAGGTAATTAGATCGCGCCGTAGCCAGAACCCTTACAATATTGAATCTCCAGATTGGTTCTGTCGCTAGCCTTTGTAGCGGATTAGTTCGTGTAGAGTACATGAATCAGCTGTGCGAATTCGACGACTATAGTTGAAATCCATGTTGGTAGATTGTCCTCCACATATTCACAAAACTACTATTTTGTACATATTTGTCAATATCGTATAAGCATTATTGCTATGAAACCACAATTCTCTCTACCCACTTTACCACCCCAAACGAATTTGGAGACCGTACCAGTTCTGCGAGCACTGGCGGTCGCGCGCGCAAATCTGGGAGAACTGAAAGGAACAGTCAAAAGCCTTCCAAATCCGGGAATTCTAACAGATTCGCTCTTCCTGCAGGAAGCGTTGGCTAGCTCTGAGATTGAAGACATCGTCACTACGCACGATGAAGCATTTCAAGGCAGTTTGTTTGACAATGTTGGTTCAGTGGAGGCAAAAGAAGTTATCTTTGGATATCCCTACGTCCAGCTCAATTCCATCAACGCCGAGTTCCAGTGCTTTCGCAAAGCCGACTAAACTCAATTCTGGCAGGAGCCCTCTGGCTCCACGATGTCCGACTACTTCAATGTCCAAAGTTAGTGAATCCTAGGTTTGAATTTCCGATCCACTGTATTGTGGAACCCGCCTTACAAAAAAACATACCTCTAAATATGCGTAAGGCGAATTGGAACAGGAACACGATCAACGACTGCCTGAATTAAACGTCTGGGCAGAAGGAGCGATGTTGAACCCGTCGAATTGCCTCGCTAGTCCAAGGGATTTTGACCTCCGACCCTGTTATGGCTTGACCTATCCATCGGAAAATGAAACAAGTCAAAAGAAACCCATTTTTCAGACTGACGACAAAAGCAACCAGTCATTTGCCTTCGCATCGGTCACCAAAAATGGATTGCTCAATTTACTGCGACCGTGCGACGAGTTCGTGGGCCATTGAGCATTTTGCCGATGACGGTATAGCGCACGCCCAACTGGTAGGAAACCACCAGAATTAAGGTGACTCCACCGCACACTAGAAAGAACTTGAGGTGGTAGTGGATGGGCCAATCGACCACCAGCATTTGTCCAACCATTACCAGAGGCACGTGCATCAGGTACATCCAATATGACGCGTCAGAAAAGTAGCGCACATAGAAGCTTTTTCGGGACGCTATCCAGCGAAAGAGCCCCATGAGTCCGAAACACATCAGCCAGATGCAAATGGTTTCAATCAACGCACTAGCCAACGTCAACGGGTTCTTGAACATGAAATTGTCGGGTACAGATCCTTCATAAGTCGCCAGGTATTGTTCCAAGAGGGAGAGGCCTGCGTAGAAAGCGATGGCCGCGGGCAGCAATGCGACGGTCCACCATCGACGAACGGTAAATTCCCGCTGGTAGAAGAAAACGCCAAACAGGAAAAAACAGGCGTAGAAGGCTAAGACCGCCGGATCCGCGGCGAGTGCTGTGGAGACATCCGCTCCGTATATCGGTTCAACCATCAACAACGAACAAACCATAGAACAGGGGACAACCAACCACCATGCCACAGGATGCTGAAATCGAAGCCCCATTCGAACCGCGAGGATGAAACAACCGGCAAGGATCAAAAGATGCCAGAGAAACCAGAGGTGTGCAAGACTGTAAACCCACATTATCGGCAGCGCCCATAACGGGAAATTGTATGGTTCCTGGAAATTGGAGGCGACGGCAAGCAACCAGATGCTGAGAGGCACTATAGTGAGACAGCCTATGACAAATGGGAGACCGACGCGTTGCAGTCGCTGGATCGTCATGGCGCGCAGGCTTCGTCGCTGCCAGAGCAGAGCGCTAAAGAATCCGCTGAGCGTAAAGAATACCGGCATTCTGAAACCGTGAAGGATCTCAATTACCACTTTATAGGTGGGATCTCCGTCGACCGTCGAATCATGAATCGGCCAGATGGGGTGCGGCTCAGGTATTAAGAAAACGCTAGAGTGCAACACTATGCCGAGGAACATTGTTGTGGCTCGGAGTGCGTCCAAGTCGTAAAACCGAGGAGACGATGTTCCAGTTTGCGCCATGGTAACTGCAGTCCTGCTACTTCCGCTGCTGCAGTCGGATTTTAAAATTACGGTGCGGCTTAGGCACCGGGGAATATTTGGTTTTCAAACGGTAACCGGGAGACTCCAAGGCGATTTCCGTCCGATGCAGCAACGTCGTCAAGGTGAGAACCATCTGAATTTCCGCAAATCCCCGTCCCAGGCAACTATGATGGCCGAGTCCAGAAGGAGCAAAGACACCCGGTTGTACGTGTTCTCGTCGCTCGGGCGAGTAGCGATCAATATCGAAGCGGTCCGGATCAGGGAAAAATTCGGGCAGTTTATGCGTAACGCTATTCGCGATCAGCAGCTGCGTGCCTGCAGGAATTCGATAGCCAGCGAATTCAAATGAATTCGTCACGGTGCGAGACAATGCTTGCCCTATAGGATACATTCTCAGGGTTTCCATGATGACGCGTTGGGTAGTTGTCATCTGGCGGATGCCTGCTTCAGTGGGGGAGCCTTCGGCAAAAAGATCGTCTGCCTCGATTCGCACCCGGTCCAGCAGGTCAGGGTGCTTCAGCAAGGCGTAAAGTGCGAAAGATGTGGTCGATGCCACAGTATCCAAGCCAACCAAGAACGGCCCCATTGCGTTGATGAACATATCCGTTTCCGGCATGAAAGCAGGGGCCGAACGGTGCAGTTCTATCAAGTTATCAACGAGATCCTCGGGCATCTCAGTGTTCGATTTGGACTCATGTTCGGCGAGCACTTGCTCAATCAGCATTTCCAGACGCCGGCGCGCTTGTTTTAAACGCGGCATTCGCATTAGAATCTTCGGATACTGCCGGTTGACAAACACCAAATGCATGGTATCACTAAAGATAATCAAGTCATCTATATAGTCGCGGCATGAAGAGCTGGCCGACAGCAGCGTGATCTGCTCAGTCATAACGCGCTGCAAAACATGGATAACCGATAGGGGACGGTCAAAGGGCAGCTCATTCAGCTCCCGCTCCACAACAGCTACAACTTCGGGCATCCGATCCAAAATAAATCTTTTAGAGTAGCCTTTACGCTTCGTCTTTCGCAGCAGGCGGTGGTCCGCGCCATCCAGACCGATTAGAAGGTTCGCAGCGCCCACTGAGTGGCTGAAGTGTTGCCATAGCTCTCGTGTGCGCAGATGAAATCTCCCTTCTTTGTTCATGAACACGTTGGCTTCCTGCCCAGCGATCACAACCATTTTTCTCCCTAACGCCCCCACCTCAAACACCGGGCCGTGCTTTAGATATTGTTCAGTGCAAAAGGTACTGAGGTCTCTGACTAGTTTGAAAGCATGTCCGAAAACAGGCAATCTCCCAGAGGCCTGGGGCCACTCACCGGTTGTCCGTTCACGAACAACTCGTTGCAAGGTCCGAGCTTCAGACAAGCTGATGGTACGAATGGCTTCAGTGACCGATCTCGTAACCAATTCCAACCGCGAGATCAGTTCTATCCGTTCCTTAACTTCTTCATATTCCGACTTTTCCAGAATTCGTCGGAATACACCGCAAGCGTGAGCAAGACTAATGATAACGGAATCCCGCGGTGACGGAATATCATCGCTCAACAAGATTCCTATCATGCGAGATTGAATTTCTTGCTCTGCCGTGCCGTCCACTGTCGGATAACGTCGCGAGCGACTCACCCAGCGAGAAAGCGAGAAGACTCCGCCGTCATCAGATTCCAGAATATTCTTTGTTACCAGTCGGTCTAGAGCTAGGGCGTGCAGTTCATCGGCTCGCTTGGCGATACGTGACATCCAAGATTCTGTCGGCAACGTGTTCGGTTCTTGGTTGATCTCTGTCAGAACCGTATCCAAAAGATTATCGCCCACCGGTGTGGAGTTAATCACAATCAACGCTTCCACGTCGGTATCGATACGGTTCTCCAAGGCCAAGTCCATCAGCACGGCACCGGCAAGCGCGTAGCTTAAAGTACGCTGTGGAATGTTGACCGGTTGTCGATTTTCGGCATCAACGGTCAGGATGAGCAACTCTTCTACAAATCTGAGCATAATGATTCAACATTTATGATTGATAGAAGCAACTTTTCACGCAACCTTTCCACGAATAAACAGAAAAGAGAATTTCATTTCTATCTTACTACATCAATTGACTAAAGGACTAATGGAATTCCAAATCCGAGGATAGACAGGCCGGTTTTACGTTGATTCGGAAATTGTAGCTGATTCGTTCCCGCTGATTTGCGGTTGACATCAGTATTGACTATGGTCAGTGAGGTATTGCAATTTGTCGGCATATCTAGGTGCGCAATGGTGCAGACTCTTCGCGGGACATACATCGTGGGCGAACGACTGAGACATTAGTCCCCCTAGTGCTCTCGGTATATTGGGGAACTTGGTTGCTCCCAGATAATTGGCCCCCTTCTTCAAAAAAGGACAAAGTTCCTTCCATAAAGATGGGTTCAGATCGGTGCCTGTTGCCCCGGAGACTGTGAAAGAATTGCAATATTACTCTAAATAAACCTGTTATTGATTTTATTGAATTATTTAAATCTTTTGATTCGGATTGCCACGAAATTGGGAATACTTTCCCCATTCTCCCTGGGAAAATGCAGTCATCGAACATCTTTCCATACACTCTCGAAAAATACAATATCATTTTGGTCCCTGGCACAGGATGGTAATATTACTTTCACAGTCTTCCACCTGATTGCTCCTGAGCCGATGAATAGATAAACCACATCGGTTAAACCTTGTGTTCATATTTGGAGAAAAGTATCATAAAAAGTATTGTTCAATTGCCAAAATGAGAATTACCCTTACAATATCGAAACTATGGGTTGGTTCTAGTCTGTCCAATGTTGTGAAGTAGTTTACGAAGATTACGTGGATCAGCAAATTGAATACGACATCTGTGGTTGAAATCCATATCAGTAGAGTGCTCTTCACATATTGACAAAACTACTATTTTCTACATACTTTTCAAAAATACCTATAAAAATAACAAGTTGTATAGGTTTTTACGGAAAACATATGCAAATTGCCAATTTCATATAAGCATTGTTACTATGCAATCACAATTCTCTCTACTTCCTTTACCACCTCAGACTAATTTGGAAACCGTACTGGCTCTGTGAGCGTTGGCTATCGCGCGCAAACTTGGGAGAGCTGAAAGGAACTGTCAAAAGCCTGCTCAATTCGGGAATTCCAAAAAATACTCATCCGTCAGGAAACGTTGGCTTTTGATAGTTGAAGCGAGATCCAGTTGTAGTTTGGGATGTACCGAAAATAGTTTATCGTTTGCGTCGCAAGAACAAACGACACAAGAAGACCAACCAGAAGTCAAAAAAGCCATTGGCGGTTTTTTGTTAGGTTCGCGGATAGAATTTTCGTCAAAATTATAGGCGCGAATAATTTTGCGCACAGCGTACTCATTGAAGCTTTCTATTCACTCGATAGACGGTAAATTAACATGGGAAATGCAATGGAACTCGATAGCAGCAATAAAATATACGATTACAGTGAAGGTTCTATTCGGCAATCCAAAATGACGACTTCCATGGAGAAAGACGCAGCTCTATCTGTAGTCAATTTATCGAAGACTTACCGCAATGGCAGGGTAGCATTAATAAATGTTTCCTTTAATGTAAAACAGGGAGATTTTTACGCACTGCTTGGACGCAACGGTGCTGGAAAATCTACAACCATCGGCATTACTTGCTCACTGGTCAATAAATCCAGCGGTAAAGTGTATGTTTTCGGGATAGATACTGACGAAGACTTTGGTCTGGCTAAATCTTACATCGGTCTTGTACCGCAGGAAATCAATTTCAATCAGTTTGAATCGCCTTGGAACATCGTCATCAATCAAGCAGGGTACTACGGTGTACGTCGATCAAAAGCGGTGGCGCAAGCTGAAAAATACCTTTCTTTTCTTGGTTTATGGGATCATCGCAACGCAATGTCGAGGAGTCTCTCGGGCGGTATGAAGCGACGGTTGATGATCGCTCGCGCGCTAATGCACGAACCAAAGCTGTTAATTTTAGACGAACCGACAGCGGGCATTGATTTTGAAACGCGGCTATTCATGTGGGAATTCATGGAGTCTCTGAACAAGCAAGGAATTACGATTATTTTAACGACCCACTATCTTCATGAAGCGGAAAAACTGTGCCGTAACATAGGTGTAATTGAACTAGGCGAGCTGATTCTTGATACTGACATGAAAACACTGCTGCGGCAGCTGAATCAAGAAACTTATGTTCTTGATCTGGCCCAACCAATTCATGCGCTACCTCAAGGTTTAAATGAAATTGCTCGATTAAATGATGAAACGACGTTGGAAATCGACGTGTTGCGCGGTAACAGTGTCAATTCGATATTTGAAAAGCTAACAAAAAATGGAATTCACTCGACGGGAATTCGCAACAAGTCAAATCGGTTGGAATCTCTTTTTATTGAGCTGCTCAAAATTGAAGCCAACTCCGAATTCAAAGACGACAAAAAATGGAAAGACTAGAAATCAGTGCGGTCGCACTATACACCCTGACTCGAAAGGAAATTACCAGATTCATAAGAATCTGGAGTCAGACTTTAATCCCTCCAGTGATCACAACCTGTCTGTATTTTCTAATATTCGGAAATCTTATCGGTCCTAGAATTGGCCCGATGCAAGGCCACAGCTACATAGACTTCATTGTTCCAGGACTGGTATTGATGTCAGTGATCAATGGTGCTTACACCAATGTAGCATCTTCATTTTTCTCAACGAAATTTCAAAGAAATCTGGAAGAGCTTATGACATCACCGATGCCCAATTACGTGATTCTATTGGGATATGTGTCCGGCGGGGTCTGTCGCGGGGTTTTGGTTGGCGCAGTCGTATTGATCGTCGCATCCTTATTTGCGAATGTAGACATTTCGTCTATTGGAATCACTATAACGGTATTTTTTCTTGCGGCTTTGGTGTTTTCACTCGGTGGATTGCTCAATGGAATGTTCGCACGCAAGTTTGACGACATCAGCATCATCCCGAATTTCGTGTTGACACCATTGATCTATCTTGGCGGTGTGTTCTATTCCACTCAGATGCTGCCAGAGTTCTGGCAAAATGTCTCTCTCATCAATCCCATTTTGTACGTAATAAATATTGGGAGATACGGATTTCTAGGGTCGAGTGATGTTGGAATGCTCACGTCATTTACGGTGATTGGAATTGCAGTCGCTATTTTGTTCTTCATTTGCTTGCGTCTGCTGCAGGTGGGATACGGAATGAGGGAGTAATCTCTCTCATTTCGTTGGATTGCAGCTCATTGGTCGCTTCGAGCCGTGCGTGATTTTCTCAAAACAATTTGTCACGAACGAATTAACGCCAGAATTGGCAAGGTACGTAAATTCAATGCAAACACACAGCGAATTATCGCGTTTTCAAGCGGATTCAGGCCGAGCTCAATGAGTCGCGTGTTCTGGATGTTGAAAGTACTGTATCAGAATCGCCGATTCCATGTAGTTTCTTTGCTCTCGGACAATCAAGATACAATAACTTCCTTCTGAATGATAAACACGAAATCAACGCATTTTCTCATCACACCGAAATTGAGATAGACACTAGTTGGATGGACCAAGATCGCGGCATACAATTTCTAGAGTCGCAAGGCATCAATTTGTTTCACGCATTTGATACGAAGGATGTATTGGATCTGTTTGAGCCCGCACTCCCGGAATTTGACTTTGAAGAATATCAGAGTACAGTCCTGCTGGGAAATGCAGGATCCAGTCTGTGGCACGCCCTACAGGACTATGGCATGGATAGTGCTGATCCTGTTGATGATTTCAGTGTTTATCTCGCGAATCAATTTTCTGCTCAGTATTTGGACACATCAAATTTCATTCTTTACCCGTCTTCCTATCCTATTTCATTGTTAAATCTTGGGATGAGATGTGGTTGGGCTCATACGACTCCCATGGGAATCAGCATTCATCCAAAATTTGGCACTTGGTTCGCTTATCGTGCTTTGTTTCTGGTTAAAGAGAAGCTGGAAAAATCTGTACCGCTCTTAGACCCGCATCCTTGTGAAAGTTGTGTGGACAAGCCTTGTCAGCCGATTTGCCCGTCTGGAGCTGTGCGTGAAATCGGATTTTTCGGTCTAAACGAGTGTTCTCGATACAGAATTGAAGACGATTCACGTTGCTCGCGGGGGTGTTTGTCAAGGCTGCGATGTCCGGTAGGAAGTGAGCATCGTTATGATCCAGAGCAGATGAAATATCATTATTTTCGTTCACAACAAACAATTCTGCGTTATTACAGTTCTGCAAGTTAAGATAGCAGGAGGCTTTGGTTTTATATGTATTTTGAAGAATTTAAAGTCGGCGACAAATTTCGAAGCGCTGGCATTACCTTTACCGAAAGCGAGATCATAAGATTTGCGATTCAATATGATCCACAGCCATTTCATATCGATGTTGAAGCTGCTGCGAAATCTCAATACAAAGGACTCATTGCGAGTGGTTTTCAAACATTGGCGCTAGTCTTTCGGATGTATATCCAAGACGGGATGCTGAAACAGGGAATGGGCTCTCCGGGTATGGATGAACTTCGCTGGCTTTTGCCTGTTCGACCAGGGGACACTCTTCACATGGAAACAGAAGTGCTGGAAATGACTGCTTCTCGTTCCAGAACAGACCGTGGCTTTGTCCGTATTCAATGCAACATGATCAATCAAAGATCAGAGAAAGTGATGAAAGTTCAAGTAACGCAGATCATCAGGCGAAAACAAGGGGACTGAATTCTGTTGTTTAATATTGGATGAACTGAATTCATTTATCCAAAACGGAATCAGATTTGCAAGCTGCCGTACTCAAGAAAATAGGTGAGCCACTTCAACTTAGCGAAGTCGAGACCGCGCAACCGGACGCCCATCAGGTTCTCGTAAAAAATTCGGTGTGTGGTGTCTGTCGCACGGATTTGCACGTTGTAGACGGTGAGCTCGCCGATGGAAAACTCCCCATCATCCCTGGACACCAAATCGTCGGTCAGGTTGTCAAAGTCGGGTCAGAGGTGACTGATCTCAACATTGGAGATCGTGTTGGAATTCCATGGCTGGGCTGGACTTGCGGTGGTTGCGCGTATTGCGTATCCGATCAGGAAAATCTTTGCGACTTCGCTCGTTTTACGGGATTTCACATCAATGGCGGATTTGCTGAATATACGGTGGCAGATGCGCGATATTGTTTTCTGACAGATTCCAATATGAAAGATGTGGAGCTTGCGCCGCTTTTTTGCGCAGGTTTAATTGGATATCGCGCGTTTCGCATGATCGGGAATGCGAAAACAATCGCTTTTTATGGCTTTGGTTCCGCAGCTCACATTCTGCTGCAGGTCGCACGCTACAGGGGTCGAGAAGTGTATGCGGTCACTAGACCAAATGATGTAGAGTCACAGCAATTTGCATTGCGGCTTGGGGCAAAATGGGCCGGTGGAACCGACAACGAAATTCCGGTTCCGGTGGATGCAGCGATCATTTTCGCGCCTGCAGGGTATCTGGTTCCCCTTGCCATGAAAGCTGTTCGCAAGGGTGGGACCGTCGTATGTGCTGGAATTCATATGAGCGATATTCCATCTTTTCCATACGAAATTCTATGGGGTGAGAGAACTCTTCGATCCGTTGCAAATCTTACTCGAAAGGATGGAATCGAATTTTTAAAGATCGCGGCAGAAATTCCGATTCATTCCCATGTTCGGACGTATTCATTGCCGCAGGTCAACGAGGCCCTTGAAGACCTGCGCCAAGGTAGAATTGATGGTTCAGCAGTTATCGACATGCGATAACCGTAAAAAATTGACAATAGATCGTTGATGAATGAGTCAGATTGCTGAAATCTCGGCTTCAGTTTAGCGAAGAACGGTTTGCGATTGTGACCGGTACGCTTAAACTTTCAAATAATCGGTCTGCTTAACAAGGCGCCTCAGCATTTTTCTTTGTGTAGAACCACCATGTGACCAACATGCAGCTCAGGTAGAAAAATATGAAAAATTGCAAAGCCAAGTCCGGTTTTCCCGTAATTGCAATCGCGGTTCCATAGCTTTTGGGGATAAAGAAAGCGCCGTAGGCGGCGATTGCCGATGTAAATCCGATGATGGCTGCTGATTCTCGTTCTGCTTCGCGCTGAAGTTCTTCAGCATTCAGATTGGGCATCAGTTTTTTGACCTGCTGATGAAAAATTATGGGAATCATTTGGAACGTAGAAGCATTGCCAATTCCAGTTGCAATGAATAAAATCATGAACATGGCGAAAAATCCCCAGAAAGCCCCTGGAGTTTCTTTGATTCCAAGAAAGAAAAGAACGCCGTTCACTGCGAAGATCATCACCAAGAATGTCCAGAAAGTAACGCGTCCGCCGCCATACTTGTCAGAAATCCAACCGGTTGCAGCTCGACTGACCGCACCTAGCAACGGGCCGACAAAAGCAAACAGTAAAACGTTGACGTGTGGAAATTGGGTTTTAGCCAAGAGCGGAAAGCCTGCAGAATATCCAATAAATGAGCCAAAAGTACCTGTATATAGCCAGCACATAATCCAATTGTGCTTACGCTTGAAAATAACCGATTGTTCTTTGAAGGATGATCTTGCGTCGGCAATGTCATTCATGCCGAACCAAGCGGCAATACTCGAGAGCAAAATGAACGGAACCCAAATAAATCCAGCATTTTGAAGCCATAGGCGCTCGCCATCGGCAAGTACTTGAGGTTCACCACCCAGTACGCCGAACACACTAAACGTAATGACGATGGGCACGACGAACTGCATGACACTGACCCCGGCATTCCCCAAGCCAGCGTTTAAGGCTAAAGCGTTGCCTTTGGATCTACGTGGGTAGAAAAAGGAAATATTCGCCATCGAGGATGCAAAATTACCGCCTCCGAATCCACACAGAAGAGCCAAGATCAAAAACACTGTATAAGATGTTTCCGCATTCTGGACCGAGAAACCAATACCAATTGCAGGCAGCAACAGTGAGGCCGTAGACAGAGCAGTCCACTTTCTTCCTCCAAAGATTGGCACCATAAAACTATAGAAAATGCGAAGTGTCGCCCCAGAGAGTCCGGGCAATGCCGCCAACCAAAATAGCTGATTGGTCGTATAACTAAAGCCTACGCTCGGTAATTTTGCGACGACGACCGACCAGACCAGCCAAACTGAAAAAGCAAGCAACAGTGCTGGAATGGAAATCCACAGATTGCGTGTAGCGATTTTTCGACCTGTTTTCGACCAAAATTCCTCGTCATCCGGTCGCCAGTCTGTCAGTACGATTTTACTTTTCAATTTTTCTCACCCGATGAAACATAAGCCTGGTCTGGAACATCACTCAAATATCGTTCCTGCTGCAAGTCTGGAATTCGCTTGATTTCCATTCTTCGAATTGCCAAATGCATCCAAATGGTACTGATGAAAACGACTGCAAACATCAGCATAAATGAAGAGGTCCAGATTCCTATCCAGTCGTTTAAAACTCCAAAAATTATGGGCAGTACAAACCCTCCAAGTCCACCAATCATACCGACCAAGCCGCCCACGGAACCGACATGATCGGGATAATAAACGGGTATGTGTTTATAAACGGCTGCCTTCCCAAGGGACATCACGAACCCTAGCAGAATCGTAAGAAACACAAAAAATACCAAATGTATTTCAATCGTGAACTCAATCTGACCCTCGATACCTTCCACGATATAAGTCGTTTCTGGATAACTCATGATAAATAAGCAAACTAAAGAGGTGATGAACGTTCCATACATCACTGCTCGAGCTCCCCAAATGTCAGACATCCACCCACCGAGAGCACGAAAAACCGAGCCGGGCAGGGAATAGGCTGCTGCAAGCATGCCGGCAACTGCTAATTCCAGACCATAGGCGCCGACATAAAACCGTGGCAGATAGGAGGCCAAAGCAACGAAGCCACCGAATACAAAAAAGTAATAGGTTGCAAAGCGCCACACCTGTAGATTTCGCAACGGTTCGATTTGGGATTTTGCGGACCGCGGACGTTCGCCTTGCTCGCGACGCTTGACAACTCCAGGATCATCTTTTGCTGTAAAGAAAAACACGATCGCGGTGACTACCAGCACGATCGAATAGATTTGAGCGGTTTGTTGCCAGCCAAAGGCAAGCACTAAAAAAGGTGCGCCGAAATTAGTCACCGCGGCGCCTACATTACCAACTCCGAAGATGCCCAGAGCTGTTCCTTGACGTTCTTTGCTAAACCATTTCGACGTATAGGCTACGCCAACAATAAAGGACCCGCCTGCAAGACCAACTCCTAGGGCGGCAACCAAGAACATGGTGTAGGTCGTTACGCTAGAGAGCAGAAAAGTACAAATCGCGGTTGCAAGCATCTGAATCGTGAAAACCAGACGACCACCGTACTGTTCGGTCCACACTCCCAGAAAAATTCGCGATATCGAACCTGTAAGTATTGGTGTTGCTACCAGCAGACCAAATTGCGTTTCATTGAGTCCAAGTTCCTGTTGAATTTTGACGCCGATGATCGAAAAAATGGTCCAGACCATAAAGCATATCGTGAAAGCGAATGTGCTAAGCCCGAGAGCTCGATATTGGTCGGGTTGGGTAGGCGAATTCATTAGTACTTCGATTTTGTTTGTCAATTTATATGGTGTGAATCTACGATTATATTGTTCACGGACAATGGTTTGCTTGTAATTTGCAAGATATCATTTTGGCGTTTGGAATCCTTTTCATGTCTTGTGAGTCGCTACAGGCATTGCAATTTTCCACCACAGTCAATGACAGCCTCCCAAGTCTCAAGATGTCAGTTTGATGAGTCAGGGGGCTTTACTGAGTGCTTTTCGAGGTCGTTGTCTTCAAGGCCTGATTCGCAATTTGGATCAGAGCACAATACAGTTCAAATGTCTTTCATGCGCTGTGTTGAACTCACAAGATTTAGCAATCTAAGGGTAGTGTCGACCATTCTTATTGACGATGCACAGACCGAAACATGGTTTGTTGCATAAAAGTGAGAATGCATTTAGAATAGCAACTGAATTTGATTTCTCGAGAGTGCTTAGGCAACGAATTCATTCGCGCCGAAAGAATTGCATACTCAATTTGTATAAATTCGACACCTCAGTACATTTCAGGTGCGAAATAGTGAAAATTCGAATATCAGCCGGAATTCTTCAACACTTTTTCTGTCTCATCACTCTGTTCTTTCGTGTATTTTCTACCCAGATTGCCAATGCGATTTGTGGTCCGATAACGGCCGCACCGAGCAGCAGTACTCCGACCCAAAAATTGTCAGGAAAATACGTAGTCGAGACGCGAAACGCGAGCCACATGCCAGGTCCGAAAACTAAGATAACAGCAATCATCGCGCCTCCCAAGAAGACTAAAAGCAATACATAAAAGGCTGCAATTCCGAAAATAAATTCAATCAATTTCCGAGCGATTGTGAAAATTTTCGTGTGGAATGTCGTCGGAAATTCTCCTCCCATCTGACTTGGCTTCAATTCAGGAATATTCAGCAATAAGTTCTGTCACCATCTCGTTTGTTGCCTCTGTCACCGCATGTTGTCTGCAGGCTTTACGAATCAGCCTCTTTACATGACGAGACAGACCCTCGCCAAACTCGCTGTTCAGCAGATAAGATAAGAAGCAGACGACCAAGCTGGCTTCGGTACAGTCGTCGTCCACGAGAAGCTGAAGCAGGTCTCCCGTTTCCCGGTTCAAGCCGATGACAATCAGCTGATCAACTTTTTCAATATCCAGATGTGCGGCCGTTTGATCCGAATACTGGACATTCAACCCATCGATAAACCTCGCAAAACCGCTGGGTGCTTCGCTAGGTGAAGATGCTGACAGTTTCGGACTGCCATCAGCATCGAATTCGCTGTCAAGTAATAAGTCCTGACAGTCCTGCTCGCTTATGTAGGGTAGCATTTTATCGTGCATTAGGAGACTGTCTCGAGAAGTCCGTTTCTTGCCGATCTTTGCCGGCGAGAAAAGTATTTCATTGTGCATTGCGATACTGTCTCGAGCCCCGGTCAATCCGCCCCATCCATGGGCCAATACCTGGGGAACAGTGCGGAGAGCGGGTATGTCCGATGATTTTTCGGCCTCATCGCGTTCGAATACCAGTACGCAGCTTGTATGTTCTGTAACCAGCTGAAAGTGCTCTGCCAGTGTTGCAGCTTCGCTCTCGCTAAGTGTTGATAATCGATAATGTGACGCTACTCTGGGCAAACTGCTGAGTCGTTTCCCACTATCTGTGTGCTCCATAGAAATCAGCACTTTCTGAGTTACAGTACGACCGTCTTCGAAAGTCATCACCAGATCGGCTTTACCTGCAGGTCGGCCCTTGAACCACCCGAACACATGAATTGTGTCACCTGCATACACGGCATCCAATTCGGCAGGGAATTGGCGAATCGGTGCTTTGTACCATTCGATACGAACTGAACTGGCTCTACGTTGATCAATCCGCTTAAATTGGCGTACGATGCGTTCTGACATGTTTTCTCGCGGTGATACCAGTTCACAGGTTCCGGAAGTTGTTTCAGCGATTCTTCGGACAAACGCTTCGGATACAGAGCTGCCTACGCCAACGGTAAAGATCCGATGCCTTGATTTTTGCGCGGCGGCAACTTCTTCTTCTGAATTCCAGACATTGCCATCTGTAATAAGCATTAGATCTGTCGACTGCTCTTCCACGGTTCCACATCGGTAGCTGGCTTTCAGCGCCTCTCCGATTTCTGTCCCGCCCATGTCTGCATCAATCTGCTCCACGAACCGCGCCGCTGCCTTCAAGTTTTCCTTGTTGGCGACAACGATCTTGTGGAATAACATTTCACATCCTGTGCCAAATTTGATCAGATTGAAATGATCGTTCGGATTCAGCAAGGAAATGATTTCACGAAGCGCTGATCTCGCTTGAGCGATTGACGCCCCGCCCATAGATCCGGAACAATCCACTACAAACTTTACGCAACGAGGTGAAACGGGGAGTAAATCGGTGAGTTCCGGGCAAAACGATGCGACTGCGACGCTTTCTTTTTCACTTTGCGCCCACCACCCCTCGACTGTCGATTGAGGCGGCTTTTTCACTTCCAGGACAAAATCCCGGTCCATGAGAGTGCTGCCGCCGGAAAGCGATATTTTCCTGACACCGGCGCTCATCGACACTACCATCGGATGCGAAGGACATTCGAAATTGGCCTGTGCCAGATCGCCTTCAATCAGAACGGTCAGCGAAAATCCATGATTGACTGATAAGGCATACGTTGGAACCTGATACGCTTCCAAACCGGAAGCATAGGGGTCGCCATATCGAGGCGCGATCGCGGTAGGAAGATGGAAACGGAGACTGTCACCCCGCCAATTGTGTAATTGAGCGTATCTGAACTTGACAGTCGCCTGTTCATCGGGCTGGATATTGCCCACGTTCATTGTAAAGATGCCTGGTTCGACTTTCTGCAGAAGTATAGCCGAGTCGCCTTCTTCGATAGCATGCTCATAACTCTCCTCCGCCTCGGTTTTGGGTTGCACTATTCCTTTTAGTTTCTTTCTGTTTAATTTCAGCGTAAGCTCCAGAAGTACTGCGTCGAGGGGAAGTGGAAAGGTATATACAGCTTCGACATTTCGACTTTCCAGATTACGGTAGGTCTGGGTCACTTCAACTTCTGACATCAATCCCCGCAAGCCTGCATGAATATCAACGGATTCAAGGGCAATACGGGCATTATCAATGGGTTCAAGTACGGCAGCGGTTGCGGTATTCATATCTATTTCTCTTGTCTATTCAGGATTTGTTCATAAAGGTTTATTACTCCCTCAGCAAACTTTCGTGTCTGCTCCGGTGTCAGACCTGATCGCTTCGGTTCAATTGCCAGTTCTACGCCGTCACTAATCATTACATGGCTTCGAATTTCAATTGAGCCCTTTTTGCGAGGTCTCGGTGGCAGAGGAATCTCCTTATCCTCTGCTTCCATTAGTTCACGTATGCGTTCCAATGACAGCCCTGCTCGTTGCCACTTTCGAATCTCGATGAGCTGTTCAAGATGGTTCGAGGTGTAATGGGAACCACGACCCAGCCCTTTCGGCCGATCAATCAATTCAATTTGAATGTAATAACGAACAGTTCGCCTGGGCAGCTCAACAAGCGTAGCCAGTTCATTCAGTGTGAAATATTGTTCGTTCTTCTTCATTACAGACACTATTATAACAGTATAACTGTATATATCAACTGTCATATTAATTAATATCGTATTTGAACGCTGTCTGACTTGGATTTATGTAAATAACACAACATAACCATTTGTTATAAAGGAAATAATATGAACTAAATCCGTTTTCTAAAGGCATTGAGTTCAGTGGCGGGTGACTATCTTGACATGGCAGTGAAGGGTTGATCAATTCTATTCTCGCATATCCTGCAAACTGAACAAATTCAGGTTCCTCTTTTAGTAAGAATGCGATGTGACTGCGCAATTGTAAAAGCATTAGTCTTAACCCAATTTGGTAGAAACTATAGATGAGCTTCTTGTTGCGCAGCTTCCAGATGAACTTCATACTAAGACTGGACTGCTTTTTTCTAGATTGCAATTTACATTGACAAATACGGTCTTGGATGGAAATAGGCAGGAACTCAGTAGACTGGCTAAATGTTTTGTTAGCGCGGAATTGGAGGGAAGGGCGGTTAACAAAAAAATGTACGATCGCCCCCGCACCGACTGCAGCTTACCGTGGACCCCACGAAAACTCGAAATTTACTTTGTTGCACTTCGAATTTTCGAAAGTGAATGCAAAAAACTCAAAGTGAAACTGCGCAACGCTTTTAGACCAAATAATTGCTGAATCAAAGTTTCAATTAGTGTTAAACTTTGTACTATTCTGCAAATCATTTTAGGCGGGGATACCCATGAGTCATTTCTTGGACCGTCTGCTTTTCTTTCAACGGCAGACTGAAGAATTTGCTGCAGGCCATGGGATTACGACGGACGAAGATCGCAGTTGGGAAGAGGGATATCGTCAACGCTGGCAACATGATAAAGTTGTTCGCTCTACCCACGGCGTTAATTGCACTGGGTCCTGCAGTTGGAAAATCTATGTCAAAGGCGGCATAGTAACTTGGGAAACTCAATATACCGATTACCCGCGCACTCGGCCCGAAATGCCGAACCATGAGCCGCGCGGATGCTCTCGCGGCGCCAGCTACAGCTGGTATTTGTACAGCGGAAATCGCTTGAAATATCCAATGGTGCGAACGCAGCTCCTCAAGCTGTGGCGTTCCGCACGGGAAACTCTTTCGCCTGTTGAGGCGTGGGCTTCAATTGTCGAAGATGCTGACAAAGCCCAGCAATTCAAAAACGCGCGGGGTCGAGGCGGATTCGTTCGTTCAAGTTGGGATGAAGTGAATCAGATCATCGCTTCAGCCAATGTCTATACGATTCAAAAATGGGGGCCTGATCGCATTATCGGATTTTCTCCAATTCCAGCCATGTCCATGGTGTCTTATGCTGCTGGAACACGCTACCTATCCCTTATCGGTGGTGTCTGCATGTCATTCTATGACTGGTATTGTGATCTCCCGCCATCCAGCCCACAGACTTGGGGCGAGCAGACAGACGTGCCTGAAAGTGCGGATTGGTATAACTCGTCATTCTTGATTTTGTGGGGCTCCAATGTTCCTCAGACGCGGACGCCCGATGCTCATTTTTATACCGAAGTCCGCTATAAAGGCGCACAGTCAGTAGTCATTACACCGGATTATTCTGAAGCTGCGAAATTTAGCGACATCTGGCTTCACCCAAAACAAGGCACTGATTCTGCATTGGCGATGGCGATGGGACACGTCATCCTGCGAGAATTCTACTTGGATCATCGGAGTGAATATTTCACGGATTACGCTCGACACTATACAGATTTTCCGATGCTCGTCCGTTTGAGACAAGAAGATGGACAGTGGCTGCCTGAGCGATTTCTTAGAGCGAGTGATCTAGATGGCCAGCTTGGCCAGCAAAACAATCCGCAATGGAAGACCATCGCTGTGGACGCCGAACGAAATGAATTGGTTGTTCCTACCGGTTCAATTGGATTTCGATGGGGCGAAAGTGGCAAGTGGAATCTGGAACAGAAAAGCGCGGACGGTCTTGAATTGAAACTACGGCTTTCGCTGCTGGATCATTCTGATGGTGTCGCTAGCGTTGCTTTTCCCTACTTTGGCGGTCGAGCTCATGCACCATTCGCAGCGACAGATCATTCAGAAGTATTGCTTCGGCATGTACCAGTCAAAGAGATACAGGTAGGCGATAAAACCGTCACAGTAGCAACCGTATTTGATTTGTTTTGCGCAAATTATGGACTGGACCGAGGGCTCGGGGGTGATCACGTAGCATCGAACTACAGCGATAATGTGCCCTACACCCCAGCTTGGCAGGAACCGATTACGGGAGTCAGCGCCGAACAAGTTGTCACTGTCGCTCGTGCATTCGCTAAAAACGCCGACCAGACGAAAGGTAAATCAATGGTGATCGTTGGTGCTGGATTGAATCATTGGTACCACATGGACATGATCTATCGCGCCATCATCAATATGTTGGTGATGTGCGGATGTGTTGGTCAGTCTGGAGGTGGCTGGTCACATTATGTCGGTCAGGAAAAATTACGGCCCCAAACCGGATGGCTGCCGCTTGCATTTTCGCTGGATTGGTACAGGCCTCCGCGGCAGATGAATTCCACATCATTTTGGTACGCTCACAGCGATCAATGGAGATATGAAAAACTGACGGTGCCAGAGATTTTATCTCCAACTGCTCCTCAGGGAGATTGGGATGGATCACTGATCGACTACAACGTTCGTTCGGAACGAATGGGTTGGCTGCCTTCCGCTCCACAACTGAGCCAAAATCCCATTGACGTAGCACAGCAGGCGCAACGGGAAGGAAAGGATATTAAAGACTTTGTAGTTCAGCAGCTGAAGTCCGAACAGCTTTCTTTTGCCTGTGAAACTCCAGATTCACCGACAAGTTTTCCGAGAAATCTGTTTGTTTGGAGATCAAATCTTCTCGGTTCCAGCGGCAAAGGCCACGAGTATTTCTTGAAACACCTGCTCGGCACAAAACACGGCGTACAGTGTGAAGACTTAGGTGAAGACGGAAGATCACTGCATTCCGAAGTAAAGTGGGAGGACGAAGCAGCGCAAGGCAAGCTCGATCTGCTTTGCACGATTGATTTTCGAATGTCAACTACCTGTTTGTATTCTGACATTGTTCTGCCGACTGCGACCTGGTATGAAAAGAATGATCTGAATACATCGGATATGCATCCGTTCATCCATCCTTTGTCAACAGCCGTCGATCCAGTTTGGGAATCGCGGAGCGATTGGGAAATATTTAAAGGTATCGCCAAGTCATTTACAGCCATCGCGAAAGATGAATTGGGAGAAAAGACGGATGTCGTACTGCTCCCGATTCTTCACGACACTCCGATGGAGCTGGCGCAGCCGACGGGAGTGAAAGACTGGAAACGCGGTGAGGTCGATCCAGTCCCAGGCAAGACAATGCCAAATATCGTACCCGTTCACCGAAATTACGGTGATGTGTATCAGCGATTCATCTCCGTTGGACCGCTAATGGAAAAACTTGGCAACGGTGGCAAGGGAATGAGCTGGGACACTTCCAAAGAAGTGCAGTATCTCAAACAGTTAAATGGTGAAGTTAAGAGCAGTCAGACTGATCCAACTCGGGCGCGCATTGAAACCGATATTCAGGCAGCCGAGTTCATACTGGCTCTCGCGCCTGAAACAAATGGTGAAGTTGCAGTAAAAGCATGGCAGTCTCTTTCCAAGGCGACAGGACGAAACCATGACCATCTCGCCATCCCGCGTGAAGATGACAAATTACGTTTTCGGGATTTGCAGGCTCAGCCAAGAAAGATTATTTCATCTCCCATTTGGTCGGGGCTCGAATCTGAACAGGTAAGTTATAACGCGGGCTATACCAATGTCCACGAATTGATTCCTTGGCGAACGCTCACGGGACGTCAGCAGACATACCAGGACCATCTATGGATGCGCGCCTTTGGAGAACAGCTGTGCGTCTACAAGCCACCGGTAGACCTAAAGACGATTCCAACAATGTCCCACCGTACAAGCAATGGCAATCCGGAGATCATTCTAAACTTCATTACTCCCCACCAAAAGTGGGGGATCCACAGCACTTACACGGACAATCTGCTGATGCTTACGCTATCTCGCGGCGGGCCGATTGTCTGGATAAGTGAAACCGACGCGGCAGTCGCTGAGATTGAAGATAACGACTGGATTGAAGCCTTTAATGCAAATGGCGCATTGACTGCGCGTGCAGTCGTCTCTCAACGGGTTAAGCCGGGAATGGCGTTGATGTATCACGCGCAAGAGAAAATTGTAAATGTGCCGGGGTCCGAGGTTACAGGCACGAGGGGTGGCATACACAATTCAGTGACGCGCACTGTTCCGAAGCCCACTCATATGATTGGTGGATACGCTCAGCAGAGTTACGGATTCAATTACTACGGGACAGTTGGCTCGAACCGAGATGAATTTATCGTCGTCAGAAAAATGGCAAAAATCGACTGGCTGGAAAATGTTAGCGACAGCAACCCCACAAACGATTCAACAGAGGCAAGAAAATGAAGGTGCGCGCTCAAATAGGAATGGTTTTAAATCTTGACAAGTGCATCGGTTGTCATACCTGCTCCGTTACTTGTAAAAATGTCTGGACAAGCCGAGAAGGCATGGAGTATGCATGGTTCAACAATGTTGAAACCAAACCGGGTGTTGGATATCCGTCGGAGTGGGAAAATCAGGATCGCTGGAACGGCGGTTGGATTCGAACGAGATCGGGCAAGCTGAAACCAAGAATCGGCGGCAAATGGAGAGTATTGTCCAAAATTTTTGCGAATCCGGATTTACCTGAAATCGATGACTACTATGAGCCGTTTACGTTTGATTATGAGCATCTGCATCACGCCCCCGAAAGCGAGCACGCTCCCACTTCCAGGCCGCGCTCCTTGATTACCGGCGAGCGGCTCGAAAAAATCGAAGGTGGACCCAACTGGGAGGAGATTCTAGGAGGAGAGTTTTCAAAACGTTCCAAGGACTACAACTTTAAGGAAGTTGAAAAAGAGATCTATGGTGAGTTTGAGAACACGTTTATGATGTACCTGCCACGTTTATGCGAACACTGCCTGAATCCAAGCTGTGTTGCATCTTGCCCGTCCGGTGCGATCTACAAGCGGGAAGACGACGGAATCGTGTTGATTGATCAAGACAAATGCCGTGGCTGGAGAATGTGCATTTCAGGTTGCCCGTACAAGAAAATCTACTACAACTGGAGCAGCGGCAAGTCGGAAAAATGCATTTTGTGCTACCCGCGCATTGAAGCTGGAGAACCGACTGTCTGCTCCGAAACATGCGTAGGTCGAATTCGGTATATTGGCGTGATCCTATATGACGCTGATCGAATTGCAGAAGCAGCGGGCGTTGCGGATGACCGCGATCTTTATGAAGCGCAGCTTGACGTTTTTCTGGATCCCAATGATTCGAAAGTTCAAGAGTGTGCTGAGCGTGACAATGTTCCCGATGCATGGCTGGAAGCTGCAAAACGTTCTCCAATTTGGAAAATGGCGATGGACTGGAAAGTCGCATTCCCACTGCACCCTGAGTATCGAACATTGCCCATGGTTTGGTATGTTCCACCGCTTTCACCCATTCAATCCGCGGCAGAAAGTGGTCAGATTTTGAGCCGAAAAGGAATCCCCGATGTTCATTCGCTGCGAATACCGGTAAGGTATCTGGCGAACTTGCTGACGGCAGGGAGTGAATCGCCCGTAGTTTCTGCGTTGGAACGCATGCTTGCGATGCGGTCCTACATGCGTACGAAAACTGTCGACGGAGTCATAGATGCAAATATTGCACGGCAGGTTGGATTGCAGACTTCGGATATTGAGGATATGTATCAGTTGATGGCAATTGCAAATTACGAAGATCGTTTTGTGATACCGACGAGCCATCGAGAAACGCAGGAGAATGCACATCGGCTGCGCGGTGGATGTGGCTTTACTTTCGGCAATGGCTGTGCAGATACTCAAAGCTCCAACCCATTTGCTATTCCAAATCAATCATTCGATTCACAGAGTTCTGTCAGAGTTGGTATGCCGAGATGAGGACGCTGCAAGTATTGGCTGCATTGCTGACGTATCCGTCATCGGAGCTGCAGGCAGTAATAGCAGACCTGAGAACGATCGTGAAAGGAGAAAATTTGCTGCCGCCTGCAGAACAGGAAAAACTGCTTCCTTTGTTTCAGCAAATCGAACATAGTGATCTTCTTGGCTTGGAGGAGAACTATGTGCTCCTGTTTGACCGAACAAGAAGCCTCTCTTTACATCTGTTTGAGCATGTTCACGGGGAATCGAGAGACCGCGGTCAAGCCATGGTTGATCTGCGCAATCAATACGCTCAAGCTGGCTTGGAGATTGATTCGAATGAGTTGCCGGACTACATCCCCATGTTTTTGGAATACCTGTCAACGTTAAGATCTTCGGTCGCAAGAGAGCAGCTTGCGATGTGTGCTCATATTTTAGCGGCGCTGGCTGAGAGGCTGCAGAAGCAGCAGTCCGCCTATGCAGCTGTGTTCCACGCTTTGGTTTGGCTTGCCAGCGCTAAACCAAACGCACAGGGCTTGTCAGCTTTGATTAGTCAGGCCGTTGATGATCCTCAGGATTTGCAAGCCATTGACCAACTGTGGGAGGAACAAGCCGTGTCATTCCGACCTGATGCCCAGACTTGCGGCTCGAACACGAGCTCGACGGTTCAGGCAGTTCAGTTTGACGCAAAATCATAAGTGATGCAAATAGATATGTAAAAATGCGTGAATACTTAAATTTTTTGTTGTTCGGTGTTTATCCTTACATTGCGTTGGTCGTTTTCATTGCGGTCAGCATTGCTCGATTTAATCGAGAACAATACAACTGGCGAAGCGGTTCCAGTCAATTGCTGCGGAAGCGACAATTTGCCATTGGCAGCAATCTGTTTCATATTGGAATTTTAGTTGTATTTCTGGGACACTTTGTAGGACTATTGACGCCAATAGAGATATTTGATTTTATTGGAATTTCTCACACTGCAAAACAGCTCATGGCGATTATTGTTGGCGGTGTGGCAGGAATTGCCTGTTTGGTCGGACTCCTTCTTTTGCTCCATCGTCGGCTGTTTGATTCAAGAATTCGCAGAACCAGTTCATGGTCGGACATTTTCGTGTTGATTCTGCTACTGGCGCAGCTGTGTGTTGGGTTGTTTACCATTGTGATTTCGCTGGGTCATTTGGACGGTGAAGAGATGGTGCGTTTTATGACCTGGTCGCAGATGATCATCACTTTTCAGCCTGGCGCTGCCGATTTGGTAATTCATGCACATCCGCTGTTCAAATTGCATCTATTTCTTGGACTAACCGTCTTTTTGGTGTTTCCCTTCACGCGTCTCGTTCATGTCTGGAGCGCACCGGTTTGGTACTTAGGCCGACGCGGTTACCAAATTGTTCGCACTCGAAGTGGTAGAACGGTGCAACGTTAATTGATGGCATTTCTTGATGATGCGCAGTATGCATCAGGGATTCAGGTCAACAATGAATTCATTACGGAGCATGCCATATTGGAAGAAATGCAGTATCACCCAGGCAGTGCAAACCCAAAAAGAGACGCCGCAGATGCTTTGGTTATACGCACTCTTCTTCTGCAGGAAGCGCAGCGACTCAATATAGTTGCAGTTCCTTTGAGCTTGGGCGTTGGACGAACTGAAGTGGAGGACGAAGCGTTAATTCGATCACTGATCGAACACAAAGTATTGGTTGAGCCAGTTCAGGAGGAACAGTGTCGGCACTATTATGAGATCCATGCGACAAAATTCCTGTCTCCGAATTTGTATGAACCAAGGCACATATTGTATCAAGTCGATTTTCTGGATCAGCATCAAGTAGCAGTCGCGCGAGAAAAAGCTGTCAAAGCGATAAAGACACTATCTCAGCAACCTTGGCGATTTGAAGAGCTCGCTCGTTTTGAGTCAGAGTGCACTTCAAGTGAGCAAGGTGGTTATTTAGGTCAGTTCGTGCCCGGCCAAATGGAACCGGAATTTGAGGAAGCGTTGCAACCCTTGGACGATGGAGAGTTGTGTGCTGAGCCAGTACAGACTCGTCACGGTTTTCATGTAATTCAGATGGTTCGTCGCGAGTCAGGGAGACAGCTGCCATTTGATGCCGTACTCGATCAAATTTCCGATTACCTCACTGAAAGAAATTGGCGTTATGCGGTTCGTAATTTGTTGCAGGAGCTGATTCGAAAGGCCGATATCTCAGGTTGGATGCCGGTAGGGCCACTTCGAGAATGAGTGTACGCAAGAAACTTTCAAGGTCTTCCGGATCGCTGGCTCCATAAACCATATGCTCTGCAGGCCTCGACCGTCACAGTAAATTGGAGTCTTGTTGCTCGAACAAAACATGTTCGCCAACTTTCGAGTTCTTCGGTTTGCTTTGTTTCATTGATTGAGCGCTCTTTGAGCAGACCGATTGCATCGTCGCCATTCAATCGAAATCATGAACTCCATCATGATCACAGAAATGGATTTATTTTTCTCCAATCGTTCCAGACTGAGCTTCATGGACAATGCGGAGATAACCCAAATCCATCAGTTTTCATTCCATGCCCGGAACTGTTTCCCGAATAGTTGGCTCCTTCTGATAGTTAGCTTTCACTCGTCAAAATAACGGATTTCGGTTCAATTTCAGCCCTCTTCACTCTCTGGAGAAATCTGAATTGAAATGATTGAATCAGGGCGTGTTCGATTGCAGTTTTGTTTGTTGCGAAGCTAGTCTTGAATAATTGATTTAAGTAATTTCTAAGATTACGATTTGATCTTATAGACAAAATATAAAGCAAGAAAAATATTATTTTGATAATTTCAAGCCATGAATTACACTATATTAAAATTTGGTGATTCGAGTGTATTCTGCCAATAAGAGTAAGACGAACATATTGCGCTTGGTCGTTAGCAGCTACGTGACTTGATGACATGCAAATTTGAAGAATAAAAATTTGAGATGCTTAAATAACTTGCGACGCTGGTGAATGAGCATGAAGAGCGAGAAAAATTAATGTACTTAAATCCATCTTCCTCCCACCACAACGATGGCACAGTATCCACACCATCCTCAGAACGGCCATCTCTACTAACTGATCTTCTCTTTGTCTATCCAGCAATTGTCTTTGCGATGTTGATCTTTTTATTCATTCAACCTGTGAATGCTCAACAGCAAGGTTCAAGGAATCTGGATATTACGATTGACACAACAGTTTCCCAAGGTGTCAGTTATCGTATGGAGGACCGAGACCTCGAGTTAATTGATAGTGATCCAAATGGTGATGATGGAAACCTCAATTACGACAAGGGAATGATTAGCAATACTTCCAAAGTCACGACGGACTTGCATTTCGCTGGTGAATCTGGGGGTTTCTTTGGCAGATTTACTGCCTATACGGATCATTTCAATTCCGACCGACAGCGAGATCGTACTGCGCTATCTCCAGAAGCACATAAATTAGTGGCCTCGGATGCGAGGCTTCTGGACCTTTATGGCTATAAGGAATTTCAAAGTGGCAACGTGTTCGGTGAAATCCGAATCGGCCAGCAGGTTTTAAACTGGGGAGAGAGTACATTTATTCAGAACGGAATCAATATCGTAAACCCAGTAGACGTGAGTCGACTGCGCACGCCGGGCTCCGAACTTCGCGAAGCTCTGGTGCCAGTTCCCTTAATTGTTGGATCCGTTTCTCCGAATGACCGTCTTTCTTTAGAAGGTTTTTATCAGTTGAAGTGGAAAAAAACGGAGATTGATCCAGTTGGCAGCTATTTTTCAACGATCGATTATGTCGGAGCCGGTGCGAGCATCGCTGAAATCGATCTTCGGACACAGGGCGTTCCTCTTCCTCCAAATGATTTGGATGACTGGTTGAAGGTTGATCGTGGACCCGATGTAACCCCAAAAGATTCGGGACAGTTTGGCATCGCATTGCGATACCTCTCGGAAACGATGAATGATACTGAATTTGGATTCTATTACACGAAATACCATAGTCGACGTCCATTGGTAACTGCGAATACAGGAGGTGCGGCATCTCTATTGAGTGGTGTTGCTGGAGCGGGTGCAGTGGCCGCAGCAGGTCAAACTGCAGGGACAGCCATCGGAACAGCGCTTGCTCAAGGGCAAAGCCTGCAGCAGGCAATTGTTGGTTTTGTAAATTCCGCCCCGGCTTTGTCTGGTTTCACTGACAACGAGAAAACCCAGTTGGCCGGACAAATGATTCATGCGACCTCTCTGGCAGCGCAAGCTGGAGCGCCGCTTCCGGCTCAGCTGGCGGTGCTAGGGGATGTCTTTCGAGGCTATGCCGCGCAAGTCGGGATTGATCGATATGCACGAGATGCGAGCTATCAAGTGAACTATCCAGAAGACATCGGGGTATTCGGGCTAAGTTTCAATACGCTGTTGGGCAATAGCGGGTGGGCCCTTCAAGGTGAGGTAACTCACCGCAGCGACGCACCGCTGCAAATAGACGATGTTCGAGTTTTAGCAAACGGTTTGGCCCCAATTTTAGGCGCAATTGACCCTCGCCGCGGCTGCCCGAGACTTGGGGCGCAAGCACCCGCTTGCATTTCCCAAATTGCATCCTCTCTCGGCACATCAGGAGTGCCCGTTGCAGGATTCATTCGAAGAGATGTGAGTCAAATTCAGTTTACGGCAACCAAAATTTTTGGTCCATCAATGGGAGCCGACACGGGTTTATTTCTGATCGAGGCAGCTCGCACTCAGGTGCACAATATGCCGGACCCAGCGGTAACGCCTCTTGATGGTCCAGGCGGCAGTTTTGGAACAAGCAGTTCGTGGGGTTATCGCGCTGCCGCCAAATTAGACTACTTTAATGCGGTCGGCCCCGTCAATGTTTCTCCTTATCTTCAGTTCCAAGTTGATGCCTCTGGAACTACTCCGAGCCCCATTAGCAATTTTGTAGAAGGTCGGCGGACAATCACATATGGGATTGGATTTGACTATCTGCAAAGATGGGGCGCCAATCTCAACTACACGCGGTATTTCGGCGCTGACATGCGCAATAAACTGAAAGACCGGGACTTTCTATCCTTCAGTGTAAACTACTCATTCTGAGGTGTGCGATGAAATCTCTCACAAAAAATAGTATCGCAACGTTAATTTTTGTCAGTTCTATCGCGTTTTGCAACTGGCTTCAAGCGGGTTTGACAGAAGCGGAAGTGGCTCGCTTGGGTGCTGATCTTACCCCGGTAGGAGGAGAAAAAGCTGGCAATTCTGCAGGAACAATTCCAGAGTGGACTGGTGGAATCACCGAACCGCCTCCGGGTTATCAAGCAGGTCAGCATCTGGTTGATCCTTTTGCAGCTGATGAACCCCTGTTCGTCATTTCGGCTGAAAATGTTGATCAATATCAGTCTAGTTTATCCTTTGGGCATCAGGAGTTGCTGCGTACCTATCCAACATTCACAATGGCCGTTTATCCATCGCGGCGAAGTGCCTCGCTTCCCCAGCGAGTTTATGATGCGACCAAGCAATTTGCTGCGACTGCAGAATTAGTGGACGAAGGGAACGGCCTATCGGGTGCGGTCATTGGAACACCATTTCCAATTCCAAAAAATGGTCTAGAAGCCATTTGGAACCATTTATTGCGATATCGCGGGGTGACGATCAAGCGGACATTTGGACAGGCCGCGGTTACCCGAGGTGGCGCATATACAGTTTTTGTGGCGGAAGACGAAGCCATCTTCAACTACTCCTTGCCGGGTATGACTGAAGATCAGTTGAACAACACGATGGTGTATTACAAACAGGAAGCGGTAGCGCCTCCTAGATTGGCAGGGGGAATCATATTGGCGCACGAGACGCTGAATCGTATTGCTGAACCCCGCAAGGCATGGTTCTACAGCCCTGGACAACGACGAGTGCGACGCGCGCCTGATGTAGGCTACGATACGCCTGCAACGAGTGCAGACAACCTTCGAACCTACGATCAGTTCGACATGTTCAACGGTGCGGTTGATCGATACACCTGGGAACTTGTCGGCAAAAAAGAGCTGTTTATTCCATATAACAGTTACAAATTAAACAATAGCGAACTGAGTTTCACCGACATTCTGACACCATTTCATCCAAACCCAGAGCATCTGCGTTATGAACTGCATCGTGTTTGGGTAGTAGAAGCCACGCTAAAAGAAGGCGCGCAACATGTCTACAAGCGACGCACGTTTTATATTGACGAGGATTCCTGGCAAGTTGCGGTCGTTGATTTATATGACAATCGAGATCAGTTTTACCGTGTATCCGAAGGACATGCACTCAACTTTTACCAAAACCCCTTAACGTGGTTGACTCTGGTAGTGCATTATGATTTGCAGTCTGGTCGTTATGTTGCGAATTTCCTTGGCAATGAATATGAACCAGTTCAGTTTGGGGTAGAATTGTCCACCAACGAATTTACTCCCGCGGCTGTAAGAAGACAAGGCAAGAGATAATTCCAAACTGGATAAAGCCACCGTACCCACATGGCTTGTAGATATAGGTTCCTTTGGGTATTTCTTGCTTGCCTGATTTTCTCACCTGCTAGCTTCTCTTGCCCGCAGTGGTCTGAACACGCGCCACTTGCGCGCCACTCGTTAGTATTGGATGGCCAAGCCGCCAATTCTCGTTACGTCGCGGTCGGAGAGAGGGGGCATATTCTAATCTCAAAAGACAACGCGCAGAGTTGGACGCAGAGTAAGGTTCCAACCTGTAATTTGTTGACCGCACTTCACATGCACGATGATCGATTGGGCTGGGCTGTTGGACACGATGCCATGGTTCTCCGTACGATTGATGGCGGCGCTACATGGAAAATCATCTATCAGGCTCCCGAGCAGGAAGTCCCTCTTTTAGATGTTTTTTTTCACAATGAACATGAAGGTGTTGCTGTTGGAGCCTACGGATATTACCTAGAATCAAGTGACGGTGGAGATTCGTGGTCCGAGCGCATTATTGCTGAAGAAGACGATTTCCATCTCAATTCACTTGCAGTGGTTAACGACAACGTGATGTTCATCGCTGCCGAAGCAGGAGTAATTTACCGTTCTGTTGATCGAGGATTGAATTGGAGCTCACTGGATTCTCCCTATTTTGGGTCTTGGTTTGCAATTCATGCGATCAGTGAAGAAGTAATTTTGATCGCTGGACTTCGGGGCAATTTATATCGCTCTGAAGATGGTGGCGACAGTTGGACCAAGGTTCCGACCAATACTCGCGCAACACTGACGAACATCGTTGAACTTCGTTCTGGACAGTTGGTAATCACCGCGTTGGAAGGAAATTTATTTTTGAGCAGTGATCAAGGAAAATCTGTAATCGATCGCAGCTTGGCGTCGAAATTAGGAATCACTTCCGCAATTCCAATCAATGATGAAGAGATCCTGATAATGGGTGAATTTGGAATTCGTCGTCTGCAGCTAACCGAGTAGATTGTCGAGTATGCTCGCGTGAACCTTTCCAGAAAATCACAGAAGTTCGGCATTGCTGATCGATTCGAAAATCTAGTATTTTCGAATCGGGCCGCCATTCTAATTTTGTTCGCAATTGTAACCTTCGTTTTTGCATTTTTTGCAACTCAGCTCAGAGTGGATGCGAGTTTCTCCAAGTTGATACCTCTACAGCATCCATACATGAAAAATTTTGTGAAATATCGGGATGAGTTTGGAACCGCTGACAGAATTGCAATTGCGCTGCTGGCCAAAGATGGCAACATGTTCACCGCAGAGTATTTCGACAAAATTCGCAATGTTACCGATGAGGTATTTTTCATTCCTGGCATTGATCGAACGCAGGTTTATTCTCTTATTACACCGAATGTCCGTTTCACCGAAATTGTTGAAGATGGCTTGATCGGTGGCAGAGTTGTGCCGGTTGGTCTTGAAATGAACGATGAAGGTTTCGCATTGGTGCGAGAGAATGCGATTAAAGCGGGAATAGTAGGACGATTGGTCGCGAATGACTTCAGTGGCACTTTGATTAGTGCCCGACTGCAGGAATTTCATCCAGACACAGGGGAAAGACTCGACTATTTTGAAGTTGCGAGGGAACTGGAAAAAATTCGAACAGCGACAGCTGACAGTCAGACTGATGTTCACATCATTGGATTTCCGATGGTTGTTGGAGAAATTAAGGATGGCGCGATCCGCGTTGTGATGTTTTTTGGAATTGCTTTTCTTATCACTGCCCTCTTTTTGTATTTGTTCACGAATTCTCTGCGTTTGACTTTATACCCCTTGGTTTGTTCGCTGGTTGCCGTTGTATGGCAGCTCGGAGCAACAACTGCGCTTGGATTGGGAATTGATCCAATGTCATTGTTGGTGCCATTTCTGATTTTTGCTATCGGTGTCAGCCACGGAGTTCAGATGATCAGCGCCATACGTGCTGAAGTGGCTGCGCGCACGAGCATTTTAGAGAATGCACGTGCCAGTTTCCGTCGTCTTCTTCTGCCAGGCTCGGTGGCGCTGGTTTCCGACACCGTCGGGTTTCTGACCATCGCTCTCATTGAAGTTCGGGTAATTCAGGAAATCGCACTGACTGCAAGTCTGGGTGTTGCCTCGATCATTCTTACCAATTTAATTCTGCTGCCGATATTGCTTTCTTACTTGGATAAAAATTCGATGCGCTTGGAGTATGCCGCTAAATTTGAGCAGCGAATGCGGCCAGTGTGGGCGGGGCTTGCTCGTTTGGCGCACAGGGGGCCGGCAGCAGTGGTGATTGCAATTGTTTTTGTTTTATTGATCTTTGCTTACCAACTTGCCACTCAGGTTCAAATCGGAGATCAGCATGAGGGAGTGCCCGAATTGAGGCCGACTTCAACATACAACATTGATTCCGCGAAAATTATTAGTCGATTTAACACTGGAATCGATGTTTTGTCAGTATTTTCAGAGACAAAGAAAGAAGGTTGCATTGAATGGGACATTATGCAGACTCTGAACCGATTCGAGTGGAAAATGCAAAACTTAGATGGTGTGCAGTCCGTCAGTGGTCTGGCTGGAATTGCGCGGAAAGTGACCGCCGGGCTGAACGAAGGCAACCTGAAGTGGCAAACGCTGTCGAGAAATAACTATGTACTTGCGCAGTCCGTTTCATATGTACCTTCCACAAGCGGTTTATTGAACACTGACTGCAGCATCATGCCAGTGCTCATCTACACAGAGGATCACAGAGCGTCTACCATTGAACGAATTGTTGACGCAGTGAAAGAGTTCCAGCAAACATCAGATTCAGATGACATCAAATTCGTATTGGCAGGCGGTAATGTTGGCGTAATGGCTGCGACAAATGAGGAGGTCAAATCGTCTCAGTTTCCGATTCTCGGTTATGTGTTTCTTGCTGTTGCTGTGCTATGTTTGATTTCATTTCGTTCTTTCGCTGCAACAGCATGCATCATCATTCCACTGAGCATCGTATCTGTACTTGCCTATGCGCTAATGGCAAAGCTCCAAATCGGGCTTAAAATCTCGACTCTTCCGGTGGTCGCGCTTGGTGTGGGAATCGGGGTAGACTATGGCATTTACATCTATGGACGATTGCGTTCCTATTTGGAGCAAGGGTATTCGTTTTCAGAGGCATATGAACAAACCCTTTCGGTAACGGGAACTGGCGTAGCGTTGACAGGCTTGACGTTAGCAGCGGGTGTAGGTACCTGGATATTCGCACCCTTGGCATTTCAAGCGGATATGGGAACGATGCTTACATTCATGTTTGCGGTCAATATGATTGGTGCAATTATTCTGTTGCCGGCACTGGGTGCTTGGTTGATTCGACGCAAATAGCAAGTGGTCCAGCAGTTTGGAATCGAACTGGTTTCACGTTATAAAGAATAATGAGCTGGTACGTTTAACCGATCAATCAGGAATTACAAAAATTCCAATGAGTGAGCGGGTTTTGTTATTGCGGAATAGTCTCAAGGAATTTCAGAACCGTTCGAATCAATGATTTGAATCCAGTTTTGAACCACCTCGACACAGTGGTGAGCCGATCGTAACGCCTCCTGTTTTCTTCCACTCTTCGGGTGTTAAAGTATGAAGTGAAAGTGCGTGAATCGGCCCAGCCAGCTGATCTGAAAGCAGTTCATTGATCATTCTGTGTCGAAACACCAATGACTGCTGATCGAAATTGTCAGAAACTGCAATGACTTTGAAGTGAGATTCAGAACCAGGCGGAACACTATGCATTCCACTTTCGTTGATCACTTCAAGATGTAATGGATTGAGTGCTTCCGTTAGCACTTCTTCGATCTGATTTTGGATGATCATATTTCAAATTGTTATATTAATTTCAATGCCTTAGAAAGATAGTAAAAATTTCCCTGTGAAATGAGGGACGTCGCATTCAATTATAGATCATGTTGGCGGTTGGCCGTGCGCAGCAGTTGATTTGTTGAGTTTGACCTTGATCCTATATCGGAACAAATTGAAAGAAGATTCTTCAATTCGAAAGATATTCATTCTGCAACATAATTAAAATGTACAGTTTAAACCACTAAAAATAGCAAATAGGTTCGCACACAAATTTCTGTGAAATCAGGAGAATTTTATGTTCAACAAATCCGACACCATTCAAAATTACGATCAAGAATTATGGGAAGCTATGGAGAATGAAGAAATTCGTCAAGAGGAACATATCGAACTGATTGCTTCGGAAAATTACACAAGTGCACGAGTGTTGCAGGCACAGGGGTCAGTGCTGACCAATAAATATGCAGAAGGGTATCCGGGCAAACGGTATTACGGTGGCTGTGAGTATGTTGATATCGCCGAAACTCTTGCAATTGAACGAGCGAAACAGTTGTTTGATGCTGATTACGTGAACGTCCAACCTCATTCCGGCTCACAGGCGAATGCAGCCGTATTCATGGCGCTGATCAACCCCCACGATACGATATTGGGCATGAGTCTCGATCATGGTGGTCATCTAACGCACGGCGCCAAAGTTAATTTTTCCGGAAAAATTTACAATTCAGTGCTTTACGGTGTCGATTCTGAAGGTATAGCAGATTACGTGCAAATTCGTGAACTTGCTTTAGAACATAAGCCAAAAATGATCATTGCTGGCTTTTCAGCATATTCTAGAATCATGGATTGGGATCGTTTTCGCGAAATTTCTGATGAGGTTGGCGCCTATCTGTTTGTCGATATGGCTCACGTCGCAGGATTGATTGCTGCCGGTCTGTATCCGAATCCGGTTCCGATCGCTGATGTCACTACCACTACAACACACAAAACTCTGCGCGGGCCAAGAGGCGGCATGATTCTGGCTCGTGAAAATCCTGTCGTTCAAAAAAAACTCGCCTCGTCTGTATTCCCAGGCGGTCAAGGCGGCCCGATGATGCACGTAATTGCGGGCAAGGCCGTTGCATTTAAAGAGGCGCTCGAACCGGAGTTTAAAGCTTATCAGCAACAAGTTGTAAGCAATGCCCAAGTTATGGCGGCAACATTCATGGAACGCGGGTATAAAGTGGTCTCGGGCGGCACAGATGATCACCTGTTCTTGCTCGATTTAATTGACAATGATATTACGGGCAAGGATGCAGCCGCAGCTCTGGGTGAGGCCAACATTACAGTCAATAAGAACACCGTTCCGAATGACCCTCGGTCTCCATTTGTTACCAGTGGACTGCGAATTGGATCTCCTGCGTCGACAACGCGGGGATTTAAGGAAGAAGAGATGCGTGTTTTGACGCACTGGATGTGTGATATTCTCGACGACATTGAAAACGAAGCTACGATCAAGAACATCAAGGAGCAAGTCAGAGAATTGTGTAGTCGTTACCCGGTTTATCAATAGAAACATTTTTTTGGATAGGGAGTAGATGAAGCAATACTCCATCTTCAGTCTGGCGCGTAATGCTGTCAGCAAACATCAGAATTGGTCTCCAGCGTGGAGAGAGCCGGAGCCTAAATCCAGGTACGATGTTGTAATAGTAGGTGGCGGTGGGCACGGTCTCGCCACGGCGTATTATCTCGCGTCAGAGCACAATATCACCAACATTGCCGTCTTGGAAAAAGGATGGATTGGAGGGGGCAATACCGGCCGCAATACCACCATTATTCGTTCCAACTATCTCTGGGATGAAGCAGCGCACTTGTACGAAAAATCTTTGGTTTTGTGGGAAACCCTGTCGCCGGAACTGAATTTTAATGTAATGTTCAGCCAGCGAGGTGTGATGAATTTAGGGCACAACCTGCAGGACATGAGAGATATTTATAGACGGTCCTGCGCGAATCGGCTAAATGGAATAGACAGTGAAATCCTTTCACCAGCCGAAATTAAACGCTTAGTGCCGATTATCGATATTTCTCCAAATGCGCGTTATCCAATTCTGGGCGCTTCGTTTCAGCCGCGTGGTGGTGTTGCTCGTCATGATGCTGTCGCATGGGGATTTGCAAGAGCTGCAGATTCTCTCGGCGTAGATATCATCCAGAACTGTGAAGTGACTGGAATTCAGAGAGTTGGCGGCGCTGTTACAGGGCTTGAGACTTCTCGAGGACTGATCGAAGCTACAAAAGTTGGCGTGGTGGTCGCCGGACATGCGAGCGTACTGGCGGAAATGGCCGGATTTCGAATGCCGATAGAAAGTCATCCTTTGCAGGCTTTGGTCTCGGAACCGATAAAACCGATACTGCACACTGTGGTCATGTCCAATTCCGTTCACTGTTACATCAGCCAGTCCGATAAAGGAGAGTTGGTCATCGGCGCCGGAATTGATTCCTATTTGGGCTATGGCCAAAGAGGCAGCGTGTCAACGGTTGAAGGAGCTGTTGCGTCCGTTGTTGAACTGTTCCCGATCTTTAGCAGAGTTCGAATGCTTCGACACTGGGGAGGCATCGTTGATGTTTGTCCTGACGCTTGCCCCATCATAGGCAAAACTCCCGTTCGAGGTCTTTATTTCAATTGCGGTTGGGGAACGGGAGGATTCAAGGCCACTCCAGGTTCAGGTTGGGTTTTTGCTCATACGATCGCTCAGGATGAGCCGCATGAGCTCAATGCGCCTTTCGGCTTGGATCGTTTTGTTTCAGGTGCGTTAATAGATGAACATGGTGCAGCAGGTGTTGCCCATTAACGAATAGAATCGATGAGGAATTCGCTTTGCTGTTAATTCGATGTCCCTGGTGTGGCCTGCGCGAAGAAGCCGAGTTTACTTACGGTGGCGAAGCGCATAGGGTGCGACCTGAAAATCCTGATTCGCTAACGGATGTCGAATGGGCCGACTATTTGTTTATGCGCGAGAATACGAAAGGGAATCAGCGCGAGCAGTGGTATCACTCGGGTGGTTGCAGACGATGGTTTAATGCCGAACGCAATACAGTGACGTATAAATTCGGCGCTACTTACAAACCGACCGATCCGATTCCGGGAGATGAATCGTGAAAAAGTCATTTCGACGCAAATCCGGTGAGAGTATTAACCGATCCAAAGAGGTAAACAAGCTAATTCGACGGAAAGTCAGTGAGAGCATTAGCCAATCCAAAGCGGTGAACAAGTCAATTCGACGTAAAGCCCGTGAGCGAATTAAACAATCCAAAGCAGTAAACCAGGTATTTCGACGTAAAGCTGATGAACGTGTTGACCAATCCGAAGCGGAAAACCAGGAATTTGGACGCAAAGCCAGTGAAGGTCTTGACCAATCCGAAGCGGAAAACCAGCCATTTCGACGTAAAGCCGGTGGACGAATCAACCGATCCAAAGCGGTAAATTTTGTATTTAATGGAAAATCTTACGAAGGTTTTGAAGGTGACACAGTTGCCTCAGCCTTGCTCGCCAATGGAGTGAGCCTGGTAGCGCGAAGCTTCAAATATCATCGACCGAGAGGGATTGTTGGCAGTGGTTCTGAGGAACCGAATGCCATTTTACAGGTAGACCGCGGTGAACAGACAACCCCCAACCTGCGCGCTACCCAAACTGAAATTTATGAAGGATTAGTTACTTCAAGTGTGAACTGCTGGCCTGACGTGAAATTCGACGTTGGTTATCTTTCAAATTGGACCGCACCTCTAACACCGGCCGGTTTTTACTACAAGACTTTCATATCCCCTCGCGGTGGTTGGAAGTTCTACGAAAAATTCATCCGCAGAGCCGCTGGATTCGGTGTGGCAGGAACTGAAACGAATGAAGACTTGCACCGAGACCCGAATCGCTACGACAAAATTAACGCATGGTGTGATGTATTGATTGTGGGAGGTGGTCCTGCAGGGTTATCCGCAGCCTACGGCGCGTCAATTCGCGGCGCGCGGGTCATCATTGCGGATGAAAAAAATGAGCTAGGTGGCGGACTCCTTAGAACATCTTTGCCTGAAGCGCAATTGTGGATGGATGATATTGTGTCTTTACTGACAGAATCACCTCAAGTGCAAATCTTAATTCGAAGTACTGCCACGGGATTTTACGACAGCAACTTTGTCTCGATTAACGAAAGGATAACGGATCAATTGGAAAATCCGACTGCAGATTGCGCACGGGAAAGATTGTGGAAAGTTCGTGCCAAACAAGTAGTTTTAGCCACAGGTGCGATTGAACGGCCCATCGTGTTCAAGAATAATGATGTTCCAGGGGTAATGCTTGCATCCGCGGTATCCGAGTACATTCATCGGTTTGGAGTAAAGCCCGGGTCTTCCGCGGTCGTATTCACCAACAACAATTCTGCATATAAAACCGCATTTGACATTCTAAACGCAAATTTTGAGCTGAAAGCCGTTGTAGATGTTCGTCCAAACGGTTCGAGTGAGCTGCAAAAGAAATTGGAGCAGCGAGGCGTGACTGTCATCAAGGGCGCGGCTGTGATCAATGTAAAAGGCCGAAACAGAATTCAATCGATAAAGATCGCACGCCTCTCGCAGGACTTGCAGATTCAAAACGACTCTGTGTCTGCGCAGGACTGTGATTTGCTGGCAGTATCCGGGGGGTGGAGTCCGGCTATTCACTTGCATGCTCAGTCTGGCGCCAGACCCACTTTTGATCCAACCAAAGCCTGTTTTATTCCCGGTGAGTCCGTACAGGAAGAAACCTGTGTAGGTGCAGCCAACGCACAATTTAATATTGACCTGGCGATTGAAGAAGGCTTTCGAGCCGGTGAATCCGCAGCGTTTGAGGCCGGCTATGACACTTCAAGAAAAGGCGACCCGAAAACCTTCACAGCTGAAGATTTTGGTAACTATGAGATACAGCCCATCTGGCTGGTTCCCTGTGAGGAGTCCAGATTAGGATCAAAACAATTTGTTGACTTTCAAAATGACACAACTGCCGAAGATATTGTTCTCGCAGCGGCTGAAGGTTATCGTTCGATCGAACACGTAAAGCGATACACTCTATTAGGATTCGGTACCGACCAAGGTAAATTGGGCAATATCAACGGCATGGCGATTCTTGCCCAAGCTTTGGACCAAGATCTAGCTAAAACAGGCACAACTACCTTTCGCCCTCCATACACTCCCATTACTTTCGGTACGTTGGCAGGCCGAGAAACAGGATCGGAATTTTTTGATCCAGTTCGAAAAAGCCCGATGCATACGTGGCATGTTGAGCACGGTGCCTTGTTTGAGAATGTCGGTCAATGGAAGCGCCCTTGGTACTATCCACATAAAGGGGAATCGATGCAGCAGGCAGTTGATCGAGAATGCCTGTCTGCGCGCAATAAAGTTGCGATTCTTGATGCGTCTACGCTTGGAAAAATCGACATTTACGGCCCAGATGCAACGAAATTCCTAGACTATGTCTACACCAACTCGTGGTCGAATTTGACAATTGGATCCTGTCGTTACGGAATCATGCTGAATGAAGATGGAATGATTATGGACGATGGTGTAACGGCAAAGATTGCCGATGATCACTATTACATGACAACGACTACAGGTGGCGCCGCTCATGTATTTTCGTGGATGGAACAATGGCGGCAGACCGAGTGGCCATGGATGAAAGTGTACTTCACTTCGGTTACGGAACAGTGGGCAGTGATTTCGATTGCAGGCCCAAAAGCGCGGGAAGTTCTGCAAAAGCTTGCTCCCAAACTTAAGGCATCCAATGACGATTTTCCATTCATGACATTCAGAAACTGTTCAGTAGCAGGTGTCAAAGCAAGAGTTTTCAGGATTAGTTTTACGGGTGAACTCAGTTATGAAGTCAACGTCCCGGCTGCCTACGGACTCTACGTGTGGCAGCAGGTCTTTGATGCTGGGTATGAATTCGGCATTGCTGCGTACGGCACCGAAGCAATGCACATTCTTCGTGCTGAAAAAGGATTCATTATTGTTGGGCAAGACACCGATGGTTCGATGACTCCAATCGATATGGGAATGAAATGGATCGTTTCGAAGAAAAAAGATTGTTTAGGTAAACGATCTTTATCTCGTTCGGATAGCGCGCGGGGAGACCGGAAGCAATTTGTTGGATTGCTGACCGATGATCCGAATTTGGTTTTACCTGAAGGCGCACAGTTGGTGGAGGAGCCAGCGGATGTTCCTCCTGTGCCAATGATTGGACACGTTACCTCAAGTTACTGGAGTGCAGCCTTGGGGCGGTCCATTGCACTTGCTGTTGTCAAGGGGGGACATTCCAGAAAAGGGCGAAGAATTTTCGCCATTCTATTCGGTGGTGACCCTGTGGAAGTGGAGATAACGAGTCCTGTTTTTTATGACGCGAAGGGAGAACGGCAGAATGTCTAGCCGAATCCCAATGGTCTCTCCACTCGCTCACGTTAGTGGAAAAGCAACGACGAAAGTTGAATTTACTGGTGTTGCTTTAGAAGAGCTGCCGTCGCTTTGTCATTGCATAATTCGATTGCAGCCTGATGATAAAAAAACCAAAACGAAGTTTCGAAGGTCATTCGGTTCTGATGTGCCAACTGACCCGAATACTTTTTTGATTTCAAATGACATTTTGGTGGCATGGTTAGGTCCTGATGAATGGATCGTTTTGGCGCAGCTATTCAATTCAAATGACGTTATGGAAAAACTGATTGAAGTCGTTGCGGATCAATTTGCGACTTGGGTGGACGTAACCAATGCGCAGACAGTCATTCGGGTGACCGGCCCAAAAGCCGCAGACTTGTTAAGTCGTGGAATCAGCTATGATTTGCACCCAAGTGTATTTCTTGCGGGCAGCTGCATTCAAACAGTCATGGCTCGCATTCCAGTTACCGTGCTGAAACAGGAATCTGACGTACAGTGCATTGATCTAATAGTGAAGCGAAGTTTTGCTGACTATCTGTGGAGGTGGTTGATTGATGCTGGACAAGAAGCTGAATTCCAGCACTCTGAATGATCATAGGCTGACGAAATGCCTATCTTGAGCCTTTGATGTCGTCTCACCGAGAGATGCCTGCTTCATTCAATATAGCGGGAATTTTATCCTCCCATCCAATCGCCATAAAGTGAATTCCGCTTGCTTCTTGCCTTAGGCCTTTTGCGATTTCTACTGAAATCTGATTACTCGTTTCAATTATGCGTTCTTTGTCCTGTCCAAGGGCAGCGATTTTTTTTATGTAGTAATCTGGCACATCGATCCCGGGTATTCGCTTGTTCATATACTGAGCCATTTTCACGGATTTAATCGGAACTAACCCAGCGAAAATGGGCACGCTGACAGGCCCTGCCATTTTCATAAACTTGGCAAAGTGCGTGACATCAAAAACAGCTTGCGTTTGCAGAAATGCTGCTCCCGCGTCAATTTTTCGATGCATATTCTCAATTTCCCCCTTTGGATTGGAAGAGCCGGGATTTACAATGGAACCGACAAAAAATTCTGGTTTCCCCAATAGAGCATTCCCCGCGTAGTCAGATCCTGATTTCAATGCGTTCACCGCGTCCAGCAGCTGCGAGGCAAAGAGGTCAAAGACAGGTTTTGCGTCTGGATGATCTCCATTCTTTGGAGGGTCACCCCCCATGAACACTAAATTTCGGATGCCAAGAGCTGCCGCTCCCAACATTGATGATTGAATTGCAATTCGATTCTTATCGCGCGATGTCATTTGAACAATCGGTTCTATTCCTCGATCTGACAGCAAATGACCGACAGCAACTGGATCCATTGCCATTCTTGCGGAATGAGATTCGGTCAAATTGAACGCGTCAATGATGTTTCGCAATAAATCTGCTTTTCCAAAAAGTGCTGTTAGATCAATACCTTTTGGCGGTGTCAGTTCGCACGTTAGGACGAAATCCCCAGCTTTAATTCGCTGCTCTAGCTTTCCGGTCTCCAAAGTTCATCTCCTTTTAGTGTCTAATGGTATTGACTGATATTCGTGCAGGACGAGCAGGGCCTACCGATTCAACCGCCAAATCTGTTGAGTATAATATATGAGCGGTGGCAGCGGAGGGCGAACTATCAAATCAATACTGTTGACTCCACAACCAATTTTGGAATGTGTCTGAGTTCACACGCAATCGCTGAACAACCTTCATTTCAGTTAATCCATCCATTTGAGTATGGAACATGTCTTATAGCGATCAGTTTGTAAGTGGTTTGGAGTGGTTATGGGGAGAGGGGTTTTTGTCTCCAGGAGGGCCTTCAGAAATTCAAAACGTGCTGCAGGGAACAGATATTAGTGGCAAAAAAGTATTGGATTTCGGGTGCGGAATCGGCGGCATAGATCGGTTATTGATCAGTCAGTTTGGAGCGAGAAAGGTCGTCGCGATTGATGTAGAAGCTCAGTTGATATCCCGCGCAAAAAATGATGCTCAGCGTCTTGGATATTCATCTGAGCAGATAGAATATAAGCTGGTAACACCGGGTCGACTCAATTTCCCCGACGAGTCGTTTGATATCGTTTTTACGAAAGATGTGATCGTTCAAATCGAGGACAAAGGAAGCATCTACGAAGATATCTTTCGAATTCTTCGTTCAGGTGGCACTCTGGTTGGAGGTGACTGGCTAGGCAGTGATGATACCAGCCAATCGGAACGGGTTAAGGAGTGGCTTGATTTTGCTAAGTTGGAATTTTTCTTCTGGACTAGTTCTGAAATGAGGGAACTGTTGATTGAAATTGGTTTCCAATCAGTGCACACGATTGATCGCAATCATTGGTACAGGCAATCAGTTCGCGATGAAATCGCAACAGTGAGCGGAGAAAATCGAAACAAATTTATTGAATTGTATGGCGAGGAACAGGCGGACAACAGATTGCGAAGTTCAACGTTGAAAATGAAGGTTGTTGACGCAGGTGAACTGCGCCCAACGATTTTTAAGGCTCTTAAACCTTAATTCTCTGTCAAGTAAGCTATCTGCCTTAAGTTTCTACGACAATATTACCGACGTACTTTTTCGTGATGAATAGCTCCTGCGCTTCGTGTAATTTTTCAAGTGGAAAAACAGCGGCCAAGAGCGGTCGAATTTCCTCCCGTTCAATATAGCGGACGACATTCGCGAAATTGTTTAAAGCAGGTACCGTACAGCCAAAAAAGGTCAGGTCACGAAGGTATAGATCACGAAGGTCCAAGTTTACGATCGACCCGGCAATGGCACCGGCGCATGTATACCGGCCACCTCGTGCCAATAATTTGATGAGATTGGGGAAACTAGGTCCACCGACGACATCGGCAACAACGGAAACAGATTCAATTCCGACTGAATCAAGCAGTTTTTCTTGAATGTTCGCAGATGTGCGAGGAATTACTGCATCCGGGGCGATCGCAGCGACTTGTTCAGCTTTATTCGCACTGCTCATTGCAACCACGCGTGCACCGCGGCGAAGTGCGAGCTGAATCAGTGCTGAGCCAACACCGCCTGACGCTCCGGTTACCAGAACTGTGTCATCTTCCATAACATTTGCTCGACTGAGCATATTTTCCGCCGTGTTGTAAGAAGTGGAAAATGTTGCGAGCTCAGAACTCGACAGCGAACTTTTGACAGGATGCGCATTCCGATAGTCAATGGTTGTAAACTCCGCGAATCCGCCGTCACATTCACTTCCGAAATAACCGCACTTGTCCAAGTTCATTGGATCCTCCCAGTCACGTAACCAACAATCGATCATCACTCTTTCTCCCAACATTGAGGGATCAACGTTGGAACCTACGTCAGTGACGATTCCTACGGCATCTGCACCTTGGATAAGAGGAAATGTGAGTGTCGAACCACCCCAAGAAGCATCCTTTTCATCTGCAACGCCTGCTACGTCTCCGCCGGTGGCCCCCTTGACACTTTTTGAATACCAGGCGGTGCGGGTATTGACATCGGTATTATTCAAACCGCAAGCTTGAACACGAATGAGCACTTCGTTTGAGCGAACGGCAGGTTTTGGCCAATCACTGTGGAACTCCAGTTTTTCCAATCCGCCGTGTCCTGTGAGAACCACAGCTTTCATCGTCTCTTTCACGATTCGTCGCTATGCAATTAAAAATGGGTCTGGATTATGATAGTTTTGCGGAACATCTGCTGTACTGAAATTTGGCGAAACCAGCCAGTCTAGGGAGACTGAGAATCTCACTATCCTTAGAAATAAATTCTCTGTCATGAATTCGTTAGCAGACGATTCAGTTTATCTCGCTGTGTTTGAAATTCAGATAGAGATTTTTGAAGAGTCGATAAGCGAATCTGCTCTTTTTCCACAATATTTGCAGGAGCGCGCGTCAAAAATTGCTGATTGCTTAGCTTCAGTTCCGATTTCTCAATCGCAGTCATTGCTTTTGCAATTTCTTTTTCGAGTCGCTTGGTTCGTTCTTCAACATCGCCCAAATCATCAGCCGCGAGCAAAAGTCTCATGTCACCGACAAGTGCTGTGAACGTGGTAGATGCAGCATCAATCTTCTTGGTTGATGAATCCAGACTTTCTAATGATTTCAGTTGCGCTAACTCCTGCACCAAGTCATCATATCGGCTCAGATATTTGAGATCCACATGAGAAGCGTTTTCAAAAAAAGCATACACTCGACGCCCAGGCTTTACGTCCATTTCACTTCGCAAATTCCGAATTGCGGTTACAACAGACTTTAGCCAGTCAATTTCTGTCGATGATTCATCATCCGTCATCGAACTCAAATCAGTCGCATAGGCCTCGAACATAATGGATCGATCATGATTTTCTGAGTGAATTCGCTGCCAGATTTCTTCGGTGATAAAGGGCATAAATGGATGTAGCAATCGAACTGAGGCATCCAAGACGAACAGCAATGATTCACGTAGCGAATGTGCGACATCAGAGTCTAACGAATCTTTTCTGAGCATGATTTTTGCAATTTCAATAAACCAAGCGCAATACTCGTTCCAGATAAACTCATACAGCTGTTTTGAGGCCAGATCAAAACGATAAATTGAAATTGCCTTTTCGATTTCTATTGTCGCTGAATGCAACTCTGAAAGTATCCATTTTTCAGCAGTGGTTTGGGGCTGATAATGACTTAAGTCGCAAACATCAACCTGCTGCGTGTTCATCATGACGAAACGTGTTGCATTCCATAATTTATTGCAGAACTTTCGATATCCATCAATGGTCCCCAAATCAAAACGAATATCTCTGCCTTGCGTTGCGAGTCGAGCGAACGTAAATCTCAAAGCGTCAGTTCCGTAGGCCGGTATCCCATTTGGGAATTGTTGTCGGGTGGAAAGTTCGATTTTAGACGCAAATTCAGGCTGCATCAGACCGGTTGTTCGTTTTTTCACGAGGTTTTCAAGATCAATGCCGTCGATTAAGTCGAGAGGGTCAAGAATATTGCCTTTCGACTTGGACATTTTCTGCCCCTCCGAATCTCGAACCAAACCGTGAATATACACTTCGTGAAATGGAATATCCTCAGCAAATTTCAATCCAAACATGATCATTCGCGCAACCCAGAAGAATATGATGTCAAATCCTGTGACAAGAACATTGGTCGGGTAGAACGTAACGAGCTCGTCGGTTTGCTGCGGCCAGCCAAGCGTTGAAAATGGCCAAAGAGCAGAAGAAAACCAAGTGTCTAGCACATCCTCGTCTCGTCGCAAGCGAAAGTTCCCTCCGTTCCAAAATTCTCTCGCTTGTTCCGTCGCTTCTTCCTGCGATCTTGCAACAAAAATATTTCCTGCTTCGTCATACCAGGCCGGAATGCGATGTCCCCACCAGATTTGTCTTGAGATACACCAATCCTCAATGTTCTCCATCCAGTCATAATATGTTCGTTCCCAGTTTTTGGGCACAAATCTTATAGTCCCGTTTCGAACCGCTTCGATTGATGGTTCAGCCAAAGGTTTCGTGCGAACAAACCACTGATCGGTCAAGTATGGTTCAATAATCTGTCCCGTTCGATCTCCGCGAGGCACCATGTAACTGTGGCTTTCGACTTTTTCGATCAACTGCAACGCTTCTAAGTCTTCTAGAATCGTTTTGCGTGCTGTCATGCGATCAAGACTATGATATTTAGTAGCCGGCAGATCAATTTCAGCTCTTGGCGTCATCACATTGATGATGTCCAAGTTGTTACGCTTCCCTACCAAATAGTCATTGAAATCATGAGCCGGTGTAATCTTTACACATCCAGAACCAAATTCAGGATCGACGTAGCTGTCTGCGATAATTGGAATTTTTCGTCCAACTAAAGGCAGCTCTACAGTTTTTCCGACCAAGTGGGAGTACCTATGGTCGTCAGGATGTACCGCCACTGCTGTATCGCCCAACATGGTTTCGGGCCGAGTCGTCGCTATAACAACGTAATCATCACTATCAGCAATCGGATACCGAAAATGCCACAATGAACCATCTTCTTCTTCCGAGATGACTTCCAGGTCAGAGATCGCGGTAAGCAGCACCGGGTCCCAATTGACAAGGCGCTTTCCGCGATAAATCAATCCTTCCCTATAAAGCAGCACAAAAACTTCCTGAACAGCCATTGACAGGTCGTCATCCATCGTAAATCTTTCACGCGACCAATCTAAAGAAGCTCCCAATCTGCGAAGTTGATTCGTAATCGTTCCACCTGAATTGGCTTTCCAATCCCAGACTCGATCAATGAATCGTTTTCGACCCAGATCATTTCTAGTCTTGCCTTCCATATTGAGCAGACGCTCGACCACCATCTGAGTCGCGATGCCTGCGTGATCTGTTCCAACTTGCCACAGAGTATTCCGACCTTTCATGCGATGATAACGGATCAGCGCATCCATCAGCGTATTCTGGAAAGCATGGCCCATGTGCAAACTCCCGGTCACGTTCGGCGGTGGAATCATGATGCAATAAGGCGCGCCAACTCCGCCAGGAGAAAAATTGTCACGTTCCTCCCAGAGCTGATAAATTTTTTGTTCTAGTGAATGGGGATCGAAAACACTGGGAAGTGTTGCATTGTTCATGGAGAATATTTGGTCTGGTTATGTTGAGATTTAAAACTTCAAACGCGTCGTGAAATCACATGGGTGTCAGGTGCTGCGCCGAGTATTGACAGGTATGTTTCTGAACGCAATCTGGCTTTTTGTATGTCTCGATCATCCGCATCGATCGCTTCAACAACTCGAGAGAATTGTTGAAAAAAGTCCGGGACATCATCCCGTAGCGTAACCAATACGTCATTGAACATCTGAGGCGGATCAACGCAGCTGACGACCACTGGAAACTTCTCGGGATCAATCAACTTGTTTTCGGAATAAACGGTGTGAGGAACGAAACTGTTTTGTGAAAACGTCCAGAGCAATTCATTGAGATAATTGCATTGCGATTCATCGTCTACCGTAATGTACACGTTGTGACCTTTTTGAAATGCTGTATTTACGATATGGCAGGCCAAACGAAGTTTTCCATTTGGCTGCCGCAATCTAAGTTGATAGAAAGCGACTTGAGTTGTCATTCATAAACCCGTCGATTGCACTACTTCGAATTGCCGCAACGATCCAATAAATATTGCACAAACAGGCTGACCGGACGCCCAGTCGAACCTTTTTCTTTGCCAGATTTCCAAGCGGTTCCAGCAATATCCAAGTGAGCCCACTGATAGTTTTCTGTGAAGCGAGCTAAGAAACAAGCGGCTGTAATCGCGCCGCCGTACTTGCCGCCAATATTGGCGACGTCCGCAAAATTGCTATCCAACGAAGGCTGGTAGTCGTCCCACAGCGGCAATGGCCACACGCGGTCATCACTCATTTTGCCCGCGGCGATCAGATCATCAGCCAAAGATTCGTCATTACTGAACAAACCAGTCGGAAATTTGCCGAGTGCGATTACGCAGGCGCCAGTAAGCGTTGCTGCATCAATCACCACCGCTGGTTTGTATTTGTCTATATATGTCAGGGTGTCACACAAAATTAGTCTTCCTTCGGCGTCCGTATTTAAAACTTCGATCGTTGTGCCAGACATGCTCTTGACGATATCACCGGGTTTGTTCGCTGCTCCATCAGGCAGGTTTTCACTGCTGGCGATGGCTCCCACAACATTAATCGGCAAATTTAAAGTTGCCACGGCAAGCAACGCGCCCAATACGCCAGCGGCGCCACACATATCAAACTTCATTTCATCCATCGCCGGGGCGGGTTTGATTGATATGCCACCCGCATCAAAGGTTAACCCTTTTCCAACGAGTACCACGGGCGCTTGATCGGAAGGTCCGCCATCATACTTGACAATGACCAGTTTGGCAGGCTCACGACTTCCTCTTGAGACAGAAAGAAGCGCTCCCATGCCCAATTCCTCCATATCTTCTTCTTCGAGAACTTCAACGCTGATATTGTCGTAGTCACTCAACCCCTGCGCCGCCGCCGCCAAATGAGTTGGAGTGCAGATGTTGCCTGGCAGATTTCCTAGATCTCGAGAAAATCTTACTCCTTTGCTGATGGCTCTGCCGATTCGAATTCCGTCACGAATGGCGTCAACGTCATCTGAAGATTCTGATGCGAGCTGTATTTTCCACTTTTGTTTCGATTCGCCGTTTTTGCTCTGCTTCAGCTGATCAAACTTATAAAAATTCTGACTTATCAACTCGACAGTACGCCGAGCCATCCACGATAAACTTCGGTCTTCTATCTGCATGTCGTCAATAAATATCGAAACACTGTCCGCAGTACGGGATGACAGTTGTTTGGAAATTGCTTCTATTGACTTTTTGAACTGGGTGGCGTCGAATTTTTCTCTAGGTCCCAGTCGGACTACAAACAGTCGTTTTGCATCGATGCCTGAGACCACTGGAAGTAGAATAGCGCTGCCAACCGACTCAGCGAGATCCTCATTCGCTAAAAGTGATTCAATTAACCCATTGGTCTTGCTATTGATTGCACTGGCAGAAGACGTGAAATCATCGTTGTCATATATCCCAACAATGACATATCCGCTCGAGCAATTGGCAGAATGCAGGTGTTTAGCTTTGAATTTTATGGACATAGTGTACCTCGAAAGAATGACGGGTCAATTTTATCAGATGAACAAAATCACACCGCTGAACAGATATTTCAGCCGCAAAAATCGGTGGACATAGTTGTTTGACAATACGCGCGCGTATTAGTGTTATGGCCTCATGTTCTTATTTAATACCAATATTGATAGATTTGCAAAACGAAACGGGTTTTCTGTGTGTGTGACGGACGGATTGAGTCGATTGCTTTTTTCGTGCTGAGTTTTTTTTCTATGTGCAATAGAATAGAAAATCAAAGGGTATCAATCTGAAGCAGCGATCGTGAAAACATTTGAAAAGAATTTAATCCAGGAAACCGCATATTTCTGTACCGCGGTGATGGTGTTGACCTTGGGAATTTTTGGGATCGTAAAATTTCTTGCTCTTTTACGTCGAGCAGTGAAGGGTCATTTGCCAGTGGATGGGCTTGGTTCATTGCTGATGTACAAGATGATTACGTATTTGGATGTTGTATTCACGCCAGTTCTTTTTATCTCCATCTTGCTGGTGCTGTTTCGCTGGCACCGGGATAAGGAAGTCACGATTTATGCAACCGCAGGAATAGGGCCGGCCCGATACATGAGCGTCGCGTCACACATCGCAGTTACAGCCGCAACAATTGTAGTGATTCTCTCTTGTATTGTAAGTCCATATGCGGAGCGCAAGTTCGAGCAGTCGCTAGACGTCTACCAACAAAAGACTGCATCCGCACCATTTGTGCCGGGCAAATTTGTGACTGTTGGCGCCAAGCCAAGTGTTGTTTATTTCAGCTTGGAAGATGAGTCAGCACTACCCGGTTCGATACGCTTGTTTTATTTGAGATCCAATTCGAACCAACAAGAAATATTTGTAGCTCAAAATGGCAATTATGAGTTCGACATTGAACAAGCGTTTGGGTCAATTGAAATCTCAGATGGAATGAGAGTCAAGCTGTTAGATGACACGGAGACATATGAGACGGCGTCCTTTGAAACTTATAAAGAACTGATTCCGGTAGAGACTTTTAAGACGTCTCCGCTTGAGCCGCAAATGAAATCAATCATGTCACTGGTTCGGTCTCAAGACAGAATTGACTACGCCGAATTACACTGGCGAATCTCCAAAGTAGTTACGATTGTGATTGTTGTTATGCTGGGTTTCGTGATTGGCACTCTGAAACTGTCATCTCGAGTGGGATTGCATTTGCTCAATGCTATCGCAATTTACTTTTTGTACAACAGTTTGTTGGGTTTTCTATCGGATTACATCAGATACCATCATACGGTTTCTGTTCTTTGGACGCCCCATCTTGCGATGATCTTGTTTATCCTTTGGGTGTACTTGAAACACAACATTACGACTGTATACCGATCTCGAATTTTAGCTTTTGTTCGTTCAAGATGAATTTTCTCACCACGATCACCGGTCGCTTTATAGGTCGATTGATTTTTGAAAAAATTTTTTTGTCGGCGGTTTGGCTATTGGCAGTTTATATATTTTTAGCTCTTTTGGATTTAGTGCAAAGCACCCAAGGAGATAATCAATTGCTTTACATTTTTAAAGTATTGGGAATATCAGTTCCGACAATGTTGTACGAGTTATCTCCTATGATTTTCATGATTGGGACGACCGTTGCTCTGGCCGGTTTCTCTAGAGATCTCGGATTCGTAGCGCTGCAGGCCGGAGGGGTGTCAAAATTTCGAATCACCAAGATCGTAGTTGCTTATTCAATATTCTTTGCTCTCATGGTGTTCATATGGGGTGAATGTGTGGTGCCAGTAAGCGAAATTGCGAAGTCCCGTATTGTTGTCGAAAATAGACCGATAGCAACAGCCAGTCAAATCGATGATTCTAGTCAATGGGTTCGCAATGGCAATCATTTCATGTTTTTCGAGAATATTTCCAGTCAGGACAGCATTTCAGGTGTTCATATTTATGAGTTCGATGAAAGTGGGCAATTTGACCGATATACGCATGCTCGCACTGCTACGATTCAGGAAGACGTTGAATCGATTCAGCTGAATCAAGTAGACGAATTTACTGTGACCGATGAGGGAGTAACCAATAAATTTAGTGATAGCTTGGAATATATTTCCTTGCTGGATTTGAATATATTGAGCGCGCAAGAAAGTGATCCATTTCAATTGCGAATTGACCAGCTGTACTCAGTGATTCAATTCCTGCAGAAAAACAAGCTAAAAACTGAATTTTTTGAACTTGCATTTTGGAATCGAATCGTAATTCCGCTGTCTGTTATTGTGATGGCTCTTTTTGCAATGATTTTTACTTTTCGCATCCGTCGTGGTCTGAGCCGCGCTCACTTCGCCTTAATCGGGCTGATTTTCGGCTTAATTTATTTTGCTGTTCAGCAATCAACGGGTTACGTCGTAATTCTAAACGGGCTAGTGCCTTCTGTTGGCACTTTTGGCACTTTGCTGGTTTTTACAATCGGCGCAATCATCATGCTTCGTCGGATTTAATCCCAGTTTTCTATCCTGCTTTATCCAATCGACCTGGAATTTGTCTGGGCGTTTAAATTTATCATCTGCCGCTAGAGTCTCACCTCAATATCATGAGTTCATTGAGATGCATTTGTAGCGACACACTGTCGTGAAAAGGGAAAGCGCCCCGAAGACGACTCGAACGTCTGACCTGCCGCTTAGGAGGCGGCTGCTCTATCCAACTGAGCTACCGGGGCAACAATATGGTCGAATGTTGAATTTAAAGGTGAGAAACGATTTATGGACGCTGGGGGCCACGAAACTGAGAACAGTGGATTCAGGAAAGCGCAGGACTCCCGACTTAGACGGTTAATATTTGTCAATGATTTATTTTAGGGGATTATATATTTAACTACACGGATACCATTGAACACCGAATTCACTTGTCGCGCCATACGCTTTCGGATTCTAGTAATTTTCAAACAATGCGCAGACATACCTCTTTTGCGGGCTTGTGCCGCTGCGTCTGAAATGACTTTGCTGTGTTGTGATGGAAACAATCGTTTGCAAGTTTCTTCGCGCAACATCGTCCATGATTCGCGGAATCTGACCGAATTCCAGTGTCGGAAGTACTTCAAAAGTCCCAACGGCAGGCTTCCGATGTTCAAAACCAAATGATGTGATACACCTTTCCCCAATTCTGATTGGATCGACGGCGAGAGACTCTCTCAAGCCAGTACAACCTGTCAAATAGGAGCCCGTGAGCAGTCCGTATCGGCCATGTCTTGAGACAAGGTCCCTTCTAAAATTCTCCCCGTTTCCTTCAAGTGGCTCATACGAGATCAGAACATGCAAATTGAGATATTTTTTGATACAGGCTCACGCTGTGAGCCATCCCATCTGGATAATGGTCTTGTAAGTTAAACAAAAGGGCTTCATTGCTCAGTTGCACAGATGACAGCAGGTGCCAAACCGACCTATCGTACTATTCGCTACCGTATTCACGCGAATTCCCGAAATAAGTACCGGCAGATGTACGGCCTTGCAGGCGCCTGCCGCTACGCCTGGAATCACTTTGTCGGAAAACTCCGTGACGAATATACCCTTTCTGGTCATTGTCGGTTCGGTTTCGTCGAGATTTCAAGACAGTTCACTTTGCTGCGTCGCCATTGCGAGCCATGGCTGCAGGACTATTCGTGCAACATCGTGCGTTATTCGCTCAAACCGATTGAAGTCCAGTATCGGAAGTTCTTCAAACATCCGAATGAAGGGCTTGTGAAGTTCAAGGCCAAATGGCGCGATCCACCCTCATTTCCGATCATGCTCGGACCGACGGCAAGGCTTGACGGGCAGTGGCTGCACATTCAAAAGATCGGATATGTCCGGTTGACCGGATCCAATCCCTACCCGGACGGCATCGTAAATTCCGGTACTGTCAAGGAAGAAAATGGCAAATGGTATGCTTACATCGTTTATGCGGTCGATGCCAGTCTGAGTCTGAAAGCAAACGAAGCGGTCGGGATGGACCGGAACGTTGGACAGATTGCGTTATCGGATGGAACGATCTACCATGCCCCGGACATTAAGAGGAAGGAACGACGCAGGAAGCACTGCCAGAGAATGATGGCCCGGCGGCAGAAACCGGTGCGCAAAAAAGGCATAAAAGCTTCTGGACGTTATCTGAAGGCGCGCCGACTGGCCGCTCGGGCATCACAGAAAATCAGGCAAGTCAATGACAACTGGACGCATCAGGTTTCGCGCCAGATTGCAGACCGATATGCGATGGTTTATCTGGAGGATTTGAAGACAAAGAACATGACTAGGTCTGCCAAAGGAACGGTTGAAGAACCCGGCAGGAATGTCAGGCAGAAAAGCGGGCTGAACCGCTCAATACTGAAGACCGGCTGGTACAAACTGGAACAGGCGCTTGCTTGCAAAACGACGATTCACAAGGTGGCGCCGCATTACACCAGTCAGCGCTGCAACCGCTGTGGAACGACAGACCGCAAGAATCGCAAGACGCAATCTGAATTCAGGTGCGTGAGTTGCGGTCATTTGGACAACGCAGACATTAACGCTGCAAAAAACATACTCGCCTTGGGGATTGGGGAGAGTCGAAACGGACGCGGAGAAGGACGGAGTCCTTCGGTGAAACGTCAAAAAGAACTTGACAGGACGCTTGATTTTGCGTTGTGTAGTTAAGTATATAAGTCCCTTTACTGTACTCACCTTTGCAAAAAGGCGCTGCTTTATGACTCAAATCCAGAGATAGTCAGGCCAATTTAACGCTGATTCAGAAATTACTGCCTGTTGCCGCTGATTTGAAGTCGACGAAGCAGCTGAGGTGTCAGGTTATTCGTTATGTTGAGTTGTGATGCATCTCTCAGATACCAACGTCTCTACCAAATCGAGGTACGCCTTTACTCGAGCTGCGTCAGCAATGTGTGACTCCTAATCAGTGTCTGTCAGAAAACCAGAATAGAGAATAATAATTCAATATAAACAATGGAATAGCGTCGTCTATACGGCGCTGGAGAATTTCCTGTTCAAGCCCAATTTTATGCCAAAACGCATCCAAAACTCTTCATTGACTGCATTTTGACAAAATCTTCCGGGAAATGCTATGCGCGGCACCGTCCGCGAGTCTGCCTCGATGGCTCGAGAGCGGTGGCTTGGCGGCTGGCGCCAGTATCGACATATCATCGGCAAAATACTCAAAAAGTCGGTCAATCGGGTGCGAATTTCCAAGCAGATTCGGAAGTCGCCTGAGCGGGTTGGGGAGAATTTGGGCAACTGCCGCAAATACCTGATGCGCGCTGAGCACACGCTGTGGCAGCTCCAGGCACTGGAGCTGACCGGTTTTCAGCTGTCCAAAGCATTGCAGCTTCAAGGGATTGTCGAACATGCACGCCGCCAGCTAGAGCAGGTCACGCGGCACCTGATCAATGAAGAAAAGATTCCGCACGAAGAGAAGGTGTTTTCGATTTTTGAACCGCAACCCGCTGGATTATAAAGGGCAAGGCCGGGATCTGGCAGGAGCTCGGCGTGCCGCTCTGCGTGATCGAGGACAAGCATAAGTTCATCCTTCAACACCGTATCATGTGGGAAGGCAGTGATGTGGATCATGCAGCGCCGTTCATCACCGAGACGCAGCAGCTGTTCCCGCAGTTGCTCGCCTGCAGTTTCGACCGCGGCCTTCACTCGCCGGACAATCAGCGCCAGCTCGGTGAGCTGCTGGATGAATGTGCGCTGCCGTGCAAAAGCTAATTGAGTGTGAAAGCCTTGACGCATCAGTCGCAGCCGCGGTTCCAAGCCTCCCGGCAGAAGCATCCTGGCTATACTCGTTTCGCCAAATCCGGCGCCTTTTCCCAAAACACGCTGCAGATTGCACGCGCGCAGGCTCCGAGTTCATTGCAATCCCAGTATGACGCAAGTTTTGCATTACAATCAACACTCAGACCCGACACTTGCTCCAGAAGCAACTTGGATGCATGCGATTTCGTTTTTAATTTCGTCCCGCAATCATCCAAATTGGTCTATATTTCCTTACGGCAAAAAGCTCTCGACTCTTCACAGTATGAGTTAAATCAGATACCAGCTTTATAATTGTTATTTGCTTTTATCTAATTTGAGAGTAGAGTTTGCTGTAAGATCAACACTTACGAGGCAATCAACAAGCCGTACAGCTGAAAAGCTTCCAACTTGAGCAGAGAATGAATTCAGCTTGAATTGGATGCAAAACGATAATTGTCCGTGTTTGAAAAGACAAGCGCTGAAACATTGTTGACTTTCAACATTTGCGAGTCAGAGCCTACGGAGGGTGGGTGTAAAGACTGCAGGTAAATCTGACAAGAAGCAAAATGTCGCAGCACTCAATCTACACCGTTGCACGGTGTACATGTTAATCATTATGGAGGTGAAAAATGTTACCGATTTCAGCCATAATCCGTGGTGGCAGCACTGTTTGGACAGTGTCTCCTGATGATACGGTAATGGATGCATTAAACATACTTGCAGAAAGAAACATCGGAGTTGTTCCGGTAGTCGACTCGGGAAGTTTGGTTGGAATTTTCAGTGAGAGAGACTACGCTCGCAGGGTGGGACTCCTTGGGCGGTCTGCCGAAAAAACTTTGATTTCTGAAGTTATGACCGAAAATGTACTGACTGTAAATCCAGATGAAAGTATCGATGACTGCATGAAAATAGTGGTTGACAAGGGTTTTCGGCACCTGCCGGTTGTAAGAGCGGATGAGCTGATCGCCATTGTGTCAGCAAATGATCTTCTGGCCCAAGTGATCAGAAGCAAAGAAATGGAGATCGGGAGTTTGGAAAACTTGTTGGCCGGAGCAGGCGAAATCACATAACTGATGATTTATTTCGGCTCCAATCACTCACTCCAATCAATGTTTTGACACTTGTATCGGAGAAGCGGTTCGACATCATTGCCATGCCGAACTTACGTAAATTTTATTCAATCTTATTCTTATTGGTCTGTGCGCTGGTGACTTCGGTCACTGCAAATGCTCAGACGAGTGAGGGTTTAGACGACAAGTTAACGATTGTCGAGAACACAGCGGCGCCTTCGTTTGACGATTTGAAATGGTTGAATGCAAGCCAACAAAACGTGGATTTACGCGGCAAAGTCATTTTGGTCAATTTCTGGGCGAGTTGGTGTCCGCCCTGTATTGAAGAATTACCGTCGATTCAGCGACTGTGGACTTCTCACGATCGCAGTGATTTTGACGTTGTCGCAGTGAATGTTGGAGAAGACGAACCGACAATCAAGCAGTTTTTGGCAATTTTCAGCCCAAAGCTGGAGGTTCCAATCGCAATTGACCCAGATCTGGAATCTTACCGCGCATGGCGAGTCAGTCCTCTTCCCACTACTTTTGTGGTCGGCCGAAAAGGACAAATTCGTTACAGCGCTATTGGTGGTCGCAATTTCGATTCAGACAACATTCGTTCAATCATTGACCGATTGATCTCTGAGTGATTTAATATTTTATTGGCGGGTCACTGCTAGCATTTAAAACTTGCTGTTCTGAATTCCAGCCCTCAAGATGCGATGACATTACCAGAAGAATATCGCCCGAAAGTGATTGTAACCAAGATTGGATTAGACGGCCATGATCGCGGGAGTCGAATTGTAGCATCCAAATTGCGGGATTCCGGTATGGAAGTCGTTTACACTCCACCTTGGCAATCTGTGACAGAAGTGGTTCGCCTGGCGGAAGAAGAAGACCCAGACGTAATTGGCATTAGCAGTCTGGCCACCGACCATCTGCTTATTCCAGAATTGATTGAGGCGCTCAAGGAGGCAAATTTAGATCATATTGGATTGGTGGTTGGGGGAATTATTCCAGAAGACGATGAAAATGAGCTGCTGTCACTCGGTGTGAGAAAAGTATTTCACCCGGGCAGTTCATTGAATGATATATCCGAATTTATCGACCTGCTCGCGAGAGATGTTCGGATGACTGCGTTAAAGCAGTGGGAGATGTAGAGAAGTGACAAAAAGCAACATTGTAAATTTATCGGTAACAAAACCCGAAACAGCGCGCTCGAACTGGGAACGAGAATATGATGAGAGGTTGCCGAACGAAGCGGAAGTCAGAAATCGATCTGGCATAGAGATCAAACCTTTATACACCCCTGAAGATTGGAGCGAACAACAGTATTCCGATAAGCTTGGATATCCCGGACAGGTTCCAATGACTCGCGGGATCTATGCGACGATGCATCGCGAACGGGTATGGAGCCAGCGCCAGTTGATTGGGTTTGGCATACCCGGAGATTACAACCAGCGTCTAAAAACACTGTTGGAAGCTGGAAGTTCCGCAGTTAGCCTCATTCCCTGCAATTCAGTTTATCGAGGCTACGATATAGATGAGATTGACTCCAAACTGTTAGGCACCTGCGGTGTGATCGTAAATACGGTCGATGATATGGACCGCTGTTTTAAGGACGTTGACATCAAGCGTTTGTCGACAGCGCTGAATGATCCTTTGCCTTTCACCCTGCTTGCATTGCTGCTTGCGGTTGCCAGGAAACGAGGCATTGATTGGAAGCATATATCTGGAACTTCAAACCAAAGCGATTACATTTCGCACTATGTCGCGAACCATATGTTCTTTCGATTGTCTTTAGAAGGCTCGCGCAGAGTGTTAGTCGATCACATTGATTTTTGCCAGAGGCATGTGCCCAACTGGAACCCCTTATCGGTAGTGGGTCAGCACATGCAGCAAGCAGGAGCGACACCCGCCGAAGCGATGGCATTCACTCTGGCAACTGCGATTCAGTACGCGGAAGACTGTATTGCCCGCGGCCTGGATCCAAACCGGTTTCTTCTGCGGTTTACATTCTTTTTTGATATATCCTTGAGTTTTTTTGAAGAAATCGCAAAATGTCGAGCCGGACGTCGAATTTGGCAGCAAATCGTACGTGAACGCTTTGGAGTACACAACCCTAAAGCCTGGAGATTTAAGTTTCATGGTCAGACCTCCGGGGTCGACTTGACTCGGCAGGAACCGCTAAACAATATCGCACGGGTGACAATTCAGGCGCTCGCGGGGGTGTTTACTGGATTGCAGTCACTGCATACAGATTCCTACGATGAAGTGCTTAGCGCACCGACGGAAGAAGCAGCTAGAATCGCAGTGGCGACACAGAACATTATTCGTGAAGAAGCTCATTGTGCAGATGTAATTGATCCGCTCGCAGGATCGTATTACGTAGAGTCACTCACAGATCAGATGGAGTTGAAAATCAGAAATGTCCTGCAAAAAATTGATGACGCAGGCGGCATGTTCAAATCAGTCGAACAGGGAATCGTCCAACATTGGATCGGTCAATCTGCAATGCGATTTCAGGAACAGGTCGAAAGCGGTGAACAAACCATTGTGGGTGTCAATAAATATCGAAGGGACAGCGATGATGTCGCCGCCAAACCGCTGAAAAGGCCTGAGGAATCCAAGATTGCAAGACAGCTGCAGAAATTAGATGCGTATAAGACTAGTCGAAACAAGTCTGACTATAGATTGGCAGTTGGCAGACTTCAGGCCGCAGCACAAGACGAATCACAAAATATTTATGGTGCGATTGTAGATGCGGTATCCGCCGGCATGACACATGGTGAAGTCGTCGGCCTGCTCCGCCGCGAACTCGGCTTTGGACAGCCCCAAACCCTGCTATGACCAAGTCTATGATCGCTGATGACTCAGGCAGTCTGAATCCAGTTCTTGCCAATCTGATCAACGGGGGGCGGAAATCCCTGGCTCGAGCGATCACCGTCGTCGAAAATAACCTCGACAATAAACAGAATATTCTCCAAGCCATTCGTTCAAAACTAGGCCGCGCTCACGTGATTGGTGTGACCGGTCCGCCGGGTGTTGGCAAGTCGACTTTAATTGACGCCTGTATCCCAGAATTTCGAGCTCTCGGTCAATCCGTAGCAGTTGTTGCAGTTGATCCGAGCAGTCACATCAGTGGAGGCGCCATTCTAGGTGATCGAGTGCGAATGGCACAGCACGCTGAAGATGACAGTGTATTTATCCGTTCTGTGGCCGCACGCGGGCATCTCGGCGGCCTGTCAACGACTGCGCGCAACATCATCGATCTTTTTGACGCCACGGGATGGGACAAGATCATTGTAGAAACTGTGGGTGCGGGTCAGTCCGAAATAGAGATTTCTGAACTGGCAGATACTGTCGCTGTGCTGGAGTCACCGGGACTCGGGGATGAAATTCAGTCAATCAAAGCAGGATTGATCGAAGTTGCGGATTTTGTTGTCGTCAATAAAGCTGATCTGCCACAAGCGGATTTGACGATGAGCTATCTCACAAACGCGATCGCCCTGCGGCATTCCGCAAAATCTCCAAAAGTGCTGAAGGTGATTTCGACAACGGGTGAAGGGGTCACCGAGTTGGTGCGGCAAATTTGTGACCACAATCAAAGCCTTGAAAAATTTGAGCGCACTCGGAAGATCGTCGATCAAAATCGCAGGTCGGCCGCTCGAATTGTCGCCGGAAGCGTCGAACGAGCGTTTCGGCGATCAAGGCATGCAACGATAGAACAAATAACTGACCTGATTCAGTCGGGTGCGATGGACCCCGACCATTTGGCGAAGCGAATGATTCATCATATTTTGGAGGATGCGCAGAACTCAGTTACAACGAAATAAATCCGCGCTAGCCGCTGTGCAATCGTTGTGCTGATTCAACGCGTCCTTAGCGACTGAAGATTCGATCTCCTGATTCGCGAATTATTTGCTTTGCTTTAAAGACTGCATGCTGGCAAGCGGATTCATAGTCCGTGTGCGTATCTGCACGAATGAAGTGATGTTCTTTCCGCACTCCGCTTTCGTCATCTTTATAGATGTAACCTGCTGTAACATAAGTGCCCTTCTGCTTCATCGGCGCAGGCTGAATTAAATATCCATTGTGTGTTACTTGGTCAGCACTTGGCTCTGACTCTGACTTGCCCTTGCCGAGCAGTCGGCTTAGAAATCCCATTTGAAAGGTTTGTAGATTTGGTCAATAGAATTTGGTGTCGATGGATGCAGTATTCGAGTGAACTCTTGGTTTGCCATTCAAATACACCGAACATTGCATAACTGAAATTTTAACAGACACAGTTTTATCGACAAATCGAAATTTGGCATTCGCCGTTGCGATTGTGCAGGGAAACGCCGATATTCTTATGAAAATTCTGATTGCATCCCACCGATGAAGCACGCTTATGGCAAATCTAAGGAAAAAAAGAGACTGGTTGGTTTCAGCTGTGTGGGTTGGTTTAATGATGGACAAAGGAGAATTGAATCTTCCCCGAAAGCTTGCGATGGTTAATAATATAGCGGCATGGCAAGCTGTGAAATTGAATAAAGAATAAAAAAAATCATGATTTCAGCTGAGTCAGGTATATAAGTTTCTATACCAGAAAGATTTCTATTCAAAATTAGCCAGCCTAAAAAAATTGAATATCCAGATTAACCTTACATATCGAAAATTTTATTTACTATGAGACAGAAAAAAATTGTTGGAAATTGGAAGATGAATGGGAGCTACAATTTTGCTCGTTCTTTGATACAGGATTTGCTGCAAGCTAGCTCGCCATCAACTGCTGCTGAGATGGTCGTTTGTCCACCGGCAGTTTACTTGCAATATGTGTCCGAAATGCTTGCTGATTCCACTTTGATCAGTCTAGGAGCGCAAAATGCAAGCGAGCATCCAAGTGGCGCCTACACCGGCGAGGTTTCAACTTTGATGCTCAAAGAACTGGGATGCAAATACGTGATCACGGGGCATTCCGAACGGCGGCAGTATTACGGCGAAGATGATGCCGAGGTGGCTCGCAAAAGCTTGGCTGTTGTCAATCAGGGCATGGTTCCCATCGCCTGCGTAGGTGAAACCCTGGCTGAAAGAGAAAATCATCAGGCTCGCATGGTAGTTGAACGACAGCTGGATGCAGTTCTAAACTTGATTCCAGCAGACAGACTTGAGAATTTTGCCGTTGCCTATGAACCGGTATGGGCGATTGGAACCGGTAAAGTAGCTTCTCCAGAGCAGGCTCAGGAGGTGCATGAGTGGATTCGCTTGCGTCTCGGCGCAAAAGATTCAGAATTCGCTCAACGTTGTCCAATTCTGTATGGCGGCAGCGTGAACGGAGCAAACGCCGCGAGGATTTTGGCGCAGCCTGATATCGATGGCTGCCTTATAGGAGGCGCATCCTTGAAGTCAGATGAATTTTCGAAAATATATAATGTGGCTGGTTGAAGGTATATTTGTAAAACATGGAAATAATAACAAAGATTCTATTAGGTCTATTTTTTGTAATCGCGATCGCTTTAATCGTATTGATTCTGTTGCAAAGAGGACGCGGTTCTGATCTAGGGGCGGTATTCGGTGGCGGTTCGGCATCCGTGTTCGGCAGTCGTGGTTCTGCGAACTTTTTGTCGAGGATTACCGCACTGCTCGCTACGCTTTTTTTCGGTATTGCTCTGAGTCTAGCTTACATTTATACCGGCGCACGAACTCCGACGAGTGTCACTGAAATTATTATGGAGACCGAGATCGCAACAGAAATACCACAGATTGAATCTGCTAGCGAAGATTCAAGCGAAATACCTGAAGTACCTGAATAGTGCAGCTTTTCTATTTTTGCCGAAGTGGTGGAATTGGTAGACACGCCGTCTTGAGGGGGCGGTGGCTTGCGCCGTGCCGGTTCGAGTCCGGCCTTCGGCACCAAAATCAAGTTTTTAAAATAATTGACGGAAATTAAACATGTTAGCGAATTATGTTCCAGTTCTGATTTTTCTGTTGGTGGCGATGATTTTTGGTGCAGCCATGTTGCTTGTGGGAAGAGTGATGGGCCCACATAAGCCAGACTCTGAAAAATTGTCTCCCTATGAATGCGGTTTCGAAGCGTTCGAAGACAGTCGGATGAAGTTCGACGTTCGGTATTATCTGGTAGCAATACTGTTTATTATTTTCGATTTAGAAATAGCGTTTCTTTTTCCTTGGGCAATTGCACTCGATAGTGTGGGTATGTTCGGGTTTATTGCCATGATGATTTTTCTCGGTGTTTTGGTCATCGGGTTTGCATATGAGTGGATGAAAGGAGCTCTGGAATGGGAGTAAAACATGCCAATTGAAGATTTAATGCACCAAGGTGTCGTGACTACGTCGATCGACAAATTAGTAAACTGGGCAAGGACCGGTGCGATGTGGCCCATGACTTTCGGGCTTGCCTGCTGTGCCGTTGAAATGATGCACGCAGGCGCTTCTCGATATGACCTTGATCGGTTTGGAATCATTTTTCGTCCCAGTCCGCGTCAATCTGATGTCATGATTGTAGCGGGAACCTTGGTGAATAAGATGGCTCCCGCACTGCGCAAAGTCTACGATCAGATGGCCGAGCCTCGCTGGGTGATTTCGATGGGGTCCTGTGCAAACGGCGGTGGTTACTATCATTACTCATACTCAGTAGTGCGAGGATGTGATCGAATCGTCCCGGTGGATGTCTACGTGCCTGGATGCCCGCCTACGGCAGAAGCGTTAGTCTACGGCATCTTGCAGTTGCAAAGGAAAATCAAGCGAACTCACACGATCGCAAAATAGAGTACTGATGTCGTCAATCCCACGACTCGCAGACTCTATACAGAGTTTGCTGGGGTCAAAAGTTCAATCGCTGGTTCAGGCTGGCAAGGAATTGACGCTCGAAGTTGACCGTGCGCGTATTGTTGAGGTCTGCACAAAATTGCGTGACCATGAAGACACCAAATTTGAGCAGCTGTGCGATCTGTGTGGTGTCGATTATTCTCAATACGGGCTGGAAGACCCGGCTCGAATCTGGCAGGGCCCCCGCTATGCCGTGGTCTATCATTTATTGTCCGTCAGTCTAAATCATCGGCTGCGCGTAAAAACTTTCTTGGACGATGAATTGCCGACCATTCAATCTGTAATTCAGGTGTGGCCCAATTCCGACTGGTTTGAACGAGAGGCATTCGATCTGTTTGGAATTGTTTTCGAAGGTCATCCGGACTTGCGTCGAATATTGACAGACTATGGATTTATCGGACATCCTTTTCGCAAGGATTTTCCGTTGTCAGGGTACGTGGAAATGCGTTACGACCCCGATAAGGGTCGAGTTGTGTACGAACCTGTAACCATAGAGCCCCGCACATTGGTGCCTCGCATCATTAGAGAGGATAGTTTCGGTGACAGAGATTCGTAATTACACAATGAATTTCGGACCGCAGCATCCAGCGGCACACGGAGTATTGCGGCTTGTGCTGGAAATGGATGGAGAAGTGGTGGAGCGGGTTGATCCGCATATCGGCTTACTCCATCGAGCGACAGAAAAATTGGCTGAGTCCAAGCCATTCAATCAAAGTATCGGTTATATGGATCGTCTCGATTATGTGTCGATGATGTGTAATGAACATGCTTATGTTCTTGCGATCGAAAAGTTATTGGGTGTTGCACCACCTGTCCGAGCGCAGTACATACGGGTCATGTTTGATGAAATCACCCGAATTTTAAACCACTTGCTTTGGCTGGGCGCGCATGCGCTCGATATCGGCGCGATGACAGTCTTTCTGTATTGCTTTCGCGAACGGGAAGACCTGATGGATTGCTATGAAGCCGCCTCTGGAGCGCGCATGCATGCGACCTATTACCGACCCGGGGGAGTATATCGAGATCTGCCGAATACAATGCCTCAGTATGCCCCTTCAAAAAATCGCGGGAAACGAAAACTCGCGAAGATCAATAAGGATCGACAGGGGACATTGTTGGATTTTATTTGGGCATTTACCGAGAGATTTCCGAAGTGCGTTGACGATTATGAAACATTGCTGACGGACAATCGCATCTGGAAACAACGTACCGTTGATATTGGTGTTGTATCCCCCGAACAATGCCTGGCCCGAGGATTCACAGGTCCGATGCTGCGTGGTTCTGGTGTGGAGTGGGATTTGAGAAAGAAACAACCATACGAAGTTTACGACCAGGTTGATTTTGACATTCCCGTTGGAACCAACGGCGACTGCTATGACCGGTATCTGTGTCGCATAGAAGAAATGCGTCAGTCGAATCGCATCATCCGTCAATGCGTGAAATGGCTGCAGAAAAACCAAGGTCCGGTAATGATCGATGACGCTAAATTAATCGCTCCTCCACGAGAAACGATGAAAAGAGATATGGAATCTCTGATCCATCACTTCAAGCTGTTTACTGAAGGCTATTGTGTTCGCGAGGGGGAAGCGTACGCAGCCGTGGAAGCGCCCAAAGGTGAATTTGGGATTTATTTGATCTCAGATGGCGCGAATAAACCATACCGGCTGAAGATCAGAGCCCCTGGATTTGTTCACCTTTCAGCACTTGACGAAATGTGCCGTGGACATATGCTTGCTGATGTTGTAGCCATCATCGGCACGCAGGATATTGTATTTGGAGAGGTTGACCGCTGATGTTGTCGGTAAAGGCACAGGACGAGATCCGATTTGAAATTGAAAAGTATCCGCAAGGTCATGCTCGCGCAGCGGTCATGGCAGCGCTTCGAATCGCACAGGATGAGCATGGCTGGGTGAGTCGTGAAGTAATGGAATTTGTTGCGGATTTCTTGGAGATGGAACCCATCAAAGTTGCTGAAGTTGCGACTTTTTATACCATGTATGATCTCAAACCCGTCGGGCGACATAAAATCAGTCTCTGTACAAATATTTCGTGTGCGCTGAGAGGATCAGAAACGATTGAAAAACATCTGCAGAAGAAATTGAATATTGGATTTGGCGAAACCACAAATGATCAACGCTTTACATTGATGGAAGTCGAATGTCTGGCAGCTTGTGGCGGTGCGCCTGTAGCTCTGATTGACACTGAGTATCACGAAAATCTGACACCCCAGAAAATCGACGAAATTATGGTAGCTCTGTCATGAACGCGCAAGAAGTTCGAATCTGTCTGCCCGAACCTGGTCTAAGAGAACCTTGGACTCTGAAGTCGTACGAAAGCACGGGGGGCTACGTACAGTGGCGAAAAATATTATCCGAATCGGTGTCACCGGAATCGATTATTGACGAAGTCAAATCGTCTGGATTGAGAGGGCGCGGAGGCGCTGGTTTTCCAACAGGATTGAAGTGGAGTTTTATGCCTCGCTACGCCCCAGGCCAAAAATATCTAGTATGCAACTCGGACGAAGGCGAGCCGGGCACCTTTAAGGATCGAGACATAATCCGTTACAATCCGCACTCTCTCATCGAAGGCATGGCCATTGCAGGTTATGCAATGGGCGCTACGATCGGGTACAACTATCTGCGAGGAGAGTTTTTTGAGCCTTATGATCGATTCGAGCAGGCTCTAGCAGAAGCGAGAGAAGCTGGATACCTAGGAACCAATATATTGGGCAGCGGCGTAGATTATGACATTTACACTCATTTGGGCGCGGGCGCCTATATTTGCGGTGAGGAAACAGGACTGCTGGAATCACTGGAAGGCAAGGCCGGTCAGCCGAGATTCAAGCCTCCTTTCCCCGCTCAGTACGGGGCTTTCGGGCGACCTACTACCATCAATAACACCGAAACTCTGGCTTCTGTCCCGCGTATTCTGCGTGAAGGCGCGGAGTGGTTTGTAAATTTAGGGCCGAAAAACAATGCAGGCACAAAGATTTTCTCTGTATCCGGGCATGTGAAAAAACCTGGAAATTATGAACTTCCCCTCGGCGTGCCCTTTCGAGAATTATTAGAGATGTCAGGCGGCATGTTGAACGACGTTCCCTTGAAAGCTGTGATTCCAGGTGGTTCTTCAGTGCCAGTTTTGCCGGCCGACATCATAATGGATTGCAATATGGATTACGATTCCTTACAGCGAGCTGGGTCGATGTTGGGTGCTGGATCAGTCATCATCATGAATGAAACGACCTGCATGGTTCAGATGCTGGAACGTATTTCTTACTTTTATTGGGAAGAATCGTGCGGGCAATGCACACCATGCCGGGAAGGCACTGGTTGGCTCTATCGATTACTGAAGAAAATTCGCATGGGACGTGCAAGAATGAATGAAATTGATCAGCTGCTGGATGTCGCGAATCGTATTGAAGGGCGGACCATCTGCGCACTGGGAGATGCGGCAGCTTGGCCAGTACAGAGTTTTCTCAGACATTTCCGACATGAATTTGAAGCCAAGATTGCGGCTTCCAAACGAGCAGCCTGAGACAGAAAATGTCGAACAATAAATCCATTTCAATTGAGATAGACGGTCAAGATTTTTCTTGTGCACCTGGATCCATGGTCATTGAGGTGGCTGACCAGGCTGGAATTTACATACCTCGATTTTGTTATCACGAAAAACTTTCGGTAGCCGCCAACTGCCGTATGTGCCTGGTTGAAGTTGAACGTGCGCCAAAGCCGCTTCCAGCTTGCGCCACTCCAGTGATGGATGGCATGAAAGTGAAAACTAGTTCGACTAGAGCTGTTGAAGCACAGAAAGATACGCTTGAATTTTTATTGATCAATCATCCTCTTGACTGTCCGATCTGCGACCAAGGCGGTGAATGCCCGCTGCAGGATCAGGCAGTTGGTTACGGCGGCCACCTTTCAAGATATGAGGAAATGAAGCGAGTTGTATCTGACCACGATATCGGGCCTTTGATCGAAACTGAAATGACGCGCTGTATTCACTGCACCCGTTGTGTTCGGTTCGGAGAGGAGATCGCAGGTGTGATGGAGCTCGGGATTACACATCGCAGCGAACACTTGAAAATTGATACATTCTTCGACCAGCCGGTTGAATCCGAGGTTTCTGGAAATGTGATCGACCTATGCCCAGTTGGAGCGCTGACTTCAAAACCGTATCGATTTACGGCTCGATCATGGGAATTGATCAGTCATGCCTCCGTGAGTCCACATGATTGTGTCGGAACGAATATCGAAATCCAAACCTTGCGTGGAGAGGTGAAGCGAGTGTTGCCTCGTGTGAATGAGGCAGTGAACGAATGCTGGATCTCAGACCGGGATCGGTATAGCTATGAAGCGCTGCTTGAAGACAATCGCTTGACTCGACCGGTGATGCGCACCGAACAGGGCTTGGTCGAGCTGAGCTGGCACGACGCCTTGAACAAGGTCGTTGAGGAATTGCAGTCAGTCATTCAGGAAAATGGTGCAAGCGATTTAGGCGCCTTGGTGTCACCGACTTCAACATTTGAAGAATTCTATCTGATTCAGAAGCTGATGCGAGGTTTAGGCAGTCAGAACGTGGATCATCGATTGCGTCAGATTGACTTTTCAGGTGATGAGATCGCACCCTTGTTCCCCGGTTCAACCATTCCTATTGAACAGCTGTCAAAAGCTCGCACCATTTTGCTGGTCGGGTCGAATATTCGAAAAGAACAGCCGCTGCTCGGAATTCGGGTGCGTAAAGCCTCTTTAAATGGAGCGCGAATCGCGGCAATCAATTCCATGGCCTGGGACTACAACTTTAAGGTAGATTGCAATGTGACCGTTGCTCCGGGCGTGATACCGTACGCGCTGGCTCAGGTGCTTCATGCGGTCTGCAACGTCAAGAATGTTGAATTTCCGCTGGATGTTTCTCAGGAATTCCTTCGTGGTACGAGCGAATTTCCAGAAAACGACTGTTGTCAGGAGACTGCGCGATTGTTGTGCAGCGAGGAATCTGACGGTGTTTTAATCCTCGGTCAAGCGGTCATTTCGCATCCGATGTATAGTTGCATTGAACGATTGGCAAATCACATCGCTCAACTGACCGGCACGTCATTGGTTACGCTGCCGCCTGCCAACAGTGCGGCAGGCTGGATGGCAGGCTGTCTTCCACATCGAGAAGAAAATGGAAAGCCAGTTTCTCAGCCGGGGTTCAATGCTCGACAGATGGTGCATAATCCCAAATCAGCTTACCTGCTGTTCAACGTCGAACCATCAAAGGACATGTCGGACGGGCTGCATGTTGACGATGCCATGAACAGCGCCCAATTTGTTGTGAGTTTTCAGTCATTTGACGAGATTCCAGATTATGTGGATGTAGCATTGCCAATCGCGCCATTCACAGAAAATGCGGGGACCTTTGTCAACTGTGAAGGTCGAATTCAAAAAGCAGTGGCAGCGATAGAACCTTCTGGCGAGGCGCGGCCAGGGTGGAAAATTTTACGTGTGCTCGGAAATTTTCTGGGCGTTTCTGGGTTTGATTACGTAACAGTGGATGAGATACTGCAGGAAGTTTCACCACGCCAAGGAATATGTGATCATCCCGCTGCGTCTCAAGATGAGAAGGTTCCCTGTATCGCAAAATCCAAAGTCAAAGAGCCTGGTCGATTTGAGCTGATTTCAGACCCACTCATTTACGCAGTTGATTCCGTGGTCCGTCGGGCCAAAGCTCTACAGCAGACACGGGACGCAGCCCCACTCAAAGTTAGCCTCAATCCTAGTGATATGGCTACATTAAACCTCGACTGTGGAACCCCGGTAACACTTCATCATGATTTGTTTAGCATTCACACGAAAGCCTACGCAGATTCTAGAGTTGCACTAGGGTGCGCATATTTTCCGTCTGGCAACGCAGACGGGCCGACTGCCGCTTATGGCGCTGAGATTCTGCTTGAGCATGGGGTGAGTGAATGAATACTCTGCTGTCTGTCTGGGGCAGCCTGCCCATGGCAGTGCAAATTGGAGTTGAGAGTCTTGTCAAAATTGTATTGATTATGGCTCCACTTCTCATCTGTGTCGCTTATGTGACTTATGCGGAACGAAAAATCATCGGCTATATTCAAGTTCGAATCGGACCGAACCGCGTTGGACCCAAGGGTTTGTTTCAACCTTTCGCGGATGCAATCAAACTGACCTTTAAAGAAATCGTAATTCCAACCAATGCGAGTCGCGCGCTGTTTATTTCAGCTCCAATCTTGTCTGTAACCCCCGCTTTGGCAGCGTGGGCGGTGATTCCCTTCACAGATACGCTCGTTCTAGCCAATCTTGATGCTGGATTGCTCTATATTCTGGCACTTACATCGCTGGGGGTGTATGGCGTGATCGTCGCCGGTTGGGCCTCCAACTCGAAATACGCTTTTTTGGGAGCAATGCGGTCCGCAGCACAAATTGTTGCCTATGAAATCGCGATGGGGTTTGCGCTTGTTGGTTTGCTAATGGCAGCCGGCAGCCTGAATTTAGTGCAGATCGTGACTGCTCAGGAGGGTGGGATCCACCAATGGTATGTGTGGCCTCTGCTGCCTTTGTTCTTGGTATATTTCATTTCCGGGGTAGCCGAAACCAATCGTGCTCCGTTTGATGTCGCTGAAGGCGAGTCGGAAATTGTCGCTGGTTTTCATGTTGAATACTCCGGCATGTCCTTCATGGTGTTCTTCCTTGCCGAGTACGCAAATATGGTGTTGATCTCCATGTTGGCGGCCCTTTTGTTTTTAGGCGGCTGGAACGCTCCGTTTGATTTTGCGCCATTCACCTGGATTCCGCCTGTGTTTTGGCTGTTTGGGAAGGTAGGAATAATGTTGTTCTTTTTCCTTTGGTTTCGGGCTACATTTCCGCGCTATCGCTATGACCAGATCATGCGTCTTGGCTGGAAAGTTTTTATTCCTGTAACTTTGGTATGGATTGTCGTAATTGGGGTGTTTCGGTTTTTAACACCTGTTGGTTTTATTTTTAAATGAGAAAAAAAGCTCATGAAAAATTGGTTACAGAGAAATATTAAAACGTTTTTGCTGACTGAGCTCGTGCGAGGATTGTCAGTGACAGGACGACATTTGTTCACCCGCAAGATTACCATTCAGTATCCAGAGGAAAAAACACCAAAATCTCCGCGATTTCGCGGCATGCATGCTCTTCGCAGATATCCAAATGGTGAAGAGCGCTGCATAGCCTGCAAGTTATGCGAAGCAGTATGCCCAGCTTTGGCAATCACAATTGATTCTGAGCAACGGGCGGATGGCACTCGACGCACGACGCGCTACGATATCGATATGTTCAAGTGTATCTACTGTGGTTTTTGCGAGGAAGCGTGCCCTGTCGACTCGATTGTAGAAACAGATATACACGAATTTCACTATGAGAATCGCGGCGATAACATTTTGACCAAAGAAATGTTACTCGCAATTGGAGACGAGTACGAAAAGCGGATTGCTGAGGCAAGACAAGCAGATTCGGCGTACCGATAGAGAGCATTTGTGACTATTCTTCAATTTTCCTTCTATTTATTCGCAGCAATCCTGGTGTTTGCGGCGAGCATGGTTGTCACAGTACGCAATCCTGTTAAAGCCGCGTTGTTTTTGGTGCTGGCGTTTTTCAGCGCCGCCTGCGTCTGGATCACACTCGAGGCAGAATTCTTAGCGATTGTTCTGATTCTCGTTTATGTAGGCGCAGTCATGGTGCTGTTTTTGTTTGTGGTCATGATGCTTGATGTCAATTTGACGCGTCTGAAAGAAGGGTTCGGCGAATACTTGCCGATCGGAGGGATTGTTGCGGTCTTGCTGGTTATTGAAATGGTCGTCGTGCTGAATGCGAAAGTGTTCAGCCCCGAAGCCTTACCGCGGCCGCCGGGCCAGCCAGAAACCTATAGCAACACCATGGAATTGGGTAAAGTTCTTTATACCCAGTATGCTTATCCCTTTGAAATTGCAGCGATAATTTTACTCGTTGCAATTATTGCAGCGATTTCTTTGACGTTGAGAAAGCGGCCGGAGACTCGTTACCAGAAACCTGCAAAACAAGTATCTGCGCAAAAACGAGATCGTCTGCGAGTCGTATCGATGAAAGCGGAAACGGGTGATGTCGATTCAGCTGGAAATAAAGATCGATGATACCGCTCTCACACTACCTCATCCTCGCAGCCATCGTTTTTTCGATTGCGATTGTAGGAATCTTTCTCAATCGAAAGAATGTTGTGATTTTGCTGATGGCAATTGAACTTCTATTACTTGCGGTCAATATTAATTTTGTGTCGTTTTCTCACTACTTGCAGGATTTGTCAGGCCAGGTTTTCGTCTTTTTCATATTGACCGTCGCCGCAGCAGAAGCTGCGATCGGGCTTGCGATCTTAATCGTGCTTTTTAGAAATCGTCGCACCATCAACGTTGAAGATCTGAATCGACTAAGTGGCTAGCTTCATCACCTGCGCACCTTTATGTTAACGGTTTACTCTCTCATTCCATTCAGCTGTCTTATCGCAGCTGTGATTGCTGGAATCGGAGGAAAAGTAATTGGTCGCAAGGCAACTCACCGGGTGGCAATCAGCGGAGTTGCAATCAGTTTTGTTTTATCTCTATACGTACTTTATGACGTTTTGCAAGGCAACCTTTTCAACGGCACCTTGTACATTTGGGCAACGAGTGGAGGCCTGACTTTTGAAATCGGGTTTTTAATCGATCATCTTTCTGCATCGATGGCAGTCATTGTCACTTTTGTGTCGTTTATGGTTCACATCTACACAATCGGCTATATGCATGACGATCCTGGATATCAGAGGTTTTTCAGCTATATTGCACTTTTCACCTTTGCAATGCTGATGCTTGTGATGTCAAACAATTTCCTGCAGCTGTTCTTTGGTTGGGAAGGCGTCGGTGTTGTGTCCTATCTGTTGATCGGGTTTTGGTTTGATCGAGACTCTGCAATATTTGCCAATATGAAAGCATTCTTGGTCAATCGAATTGGCGATTTTGGCTTCATTCTGGGAATTGCAGCGGTGGTTTATCTCTTTGGAAGCTTGGATTACGCCCAAGTATTTGAGGCCGCGCCTAGTGCCAAAGATATGACTGTTGAAGCGTTTCAGGGAGTGCATTGGCATTGGCTGACGATCATTTGCCTGTTGCTGTTTGTTGGTGCCATGGGCAAGTCTGCACAAGTGCCCCTTCACGTCTGGCTGCCTGATTCGATGGAAGGTCCGACTCCAATCTCAGCTTTGATTCATGCGGCAACTATGGTGACCGCAGGTATTTTTATGGTTGCGCGCATGTCGCCATTGTTCGAGTTTTCGGAAGTTGCCCTAACCGTAGTGATTACGATTGGCGCGATTACTGCGCTATTTATGGCGTTGATTGGATTAGTGCAGAACGATATCAAACGGATAGTTGCGTATTCAACACTGTCCCAATTGGGCTACATGACTGTTGCCCTCGGTGCGTCTGCGTATGCAGCCGGCATTTTTCACTTGATGACTCACGCGTTCTTCAAAGCCCTTTTATTCTTGGCTGCAGGTTCGGTTATCGTCGCCTTGCATCATCAACAAGACATTCGGCGTATGGGTGGCCTGAAGAAGATTATGCCGATCACATACTGGACGGCTGTAGTCGGTTCGCTGGCTTTGGCTGGTTTGCCTCCCTTCGCGGGATTTTTCTCAAAAGACATGATTATTGAGGCCGTGCACGCGAGCAACATACCAGGTAGTGGATTTGCGTATTTTGCTGTCACAATCGGAGTGTTTATAACTGCCCTGTATTCTTTTCGATTATTATTCATCGTGTTTCACGGCAAAACGCGCATGAGTAAAAGTGAATGGGACCATGCGCATGAGTCACCTTGGGTGATTACATTGCCGTTGGTTTTGCTGGCAATACCGTCAGTTTTGTTTGGTTTCATGTACGTTGAACCTCTACTCTTCGGCGGCTTCTTCTCAGGTTCGATATTTGTTGCTGCAGAACATGACGTGTTAGCGCAGCTCGGCCAGGGCTTTGAGGGTCAAAGTGCAGCGGGCGTTGTCACAAGCATGCTTGCCCACAGCGTATTTACCCTTCCATTTTGGCTCGCATTAGGAGGAATTTTTGCAGCCTGGCTGCTGTACATCCGAAATCCCGAACTGCCTGCGAAAATCAAGACGCGCATACAAGTGCTGTGGTTTATCCTTGATCGAAAATATGGTTTCGACGAATTCAACGAGATCGTGATTGCAAAGAACACTCGATCACTTGGCTCCGCTCTTTGGCGCGTCATGGATGATCGAATCATTGATGGCTATATAGTGAACGGACTTGCCAATTCCGTAAAATGGGTTTCCGCTCGAATTCGCAATATTCAGTCTGGATTTGTCTATCACTACGCTTTTTCAATGATTATTGGACTGTTTCTTTTAATGACGTGGCTCGCAGCTAGGTAAATCAGGCATGTTCGGTGGATTTGGATTGTTATCCGCGACAATTTGGTTGCCGATATTGGGTGGAATCGCTGTCATTGGAATTGGCAGCGTACGGCGAGAATTGGTAAAGATCAGTGCGCTTAGTGTGTCACTTTTGGCATTTCTGATCAGCCTGCCGCTATATTTCAAATTCGATTTGTCCGATGCTTCCCATCAGTTTACTGAACATCGAGAGTGGATCCCAGCCTTTGACATCAACTACTCCATCGGAATCGATGGAATATCTCTGCCACTAATTCTCCTTACTACCTTTCTTACGGTGATCGTTGTGATCTCCGCTTGGAAAGTGATTGAATACAAGCTGGCCAATTACATGGCAGCTTTTCTGATCTTAGAAGGCTTGATGATTGGTGTGTTTTCGTCGCTTGATGCGGTGCTTTTCTACATCTTCTGGGAAGCCATGTTAATTCCCATGTTTTTGATCATCGGAATGTGGGGAGGAGAGAATCGAATCTACGCCACGATCAAATTCTTTCTATACACGCTGCTTGGATCATTATTGATGCTGGTGGCATTTCTGTATCTTTACAACGTCGGTGACTCCACCTTCAACATATTGGATTGGCATGACCTGCCAATCGGCTATACACCGCAAATCCTATTGTTTATTGCATTTTTCGCGGCGTTTGCAGTCAAAGTTCCCATGGTACCTGTACACACTTGGCTACCTGATGCACATGTGGAGGCTCCAACGGGTGGATCGGTAATTTTGGCAGCAGTCATGTTGAAGATGGGTGGTTATGGCTTTCTGAGATTAAGTCTGCCGATCTTGCCTGATGCGTCTCATGCGCTAGCAGGTGTCATGATCGCATTGTCGTTGATAGCGATTGTCTATATCGCTTTGGTGGCGCTTGCGCAAACCGACATGAAGAAGTTAATTGCCTATTCGTCCATATCGCACATGGGCTTCGTTACACTTGGCTTCTTCATTTTTAATGCCCATGGAATCGAAGGTGCAATTGTGCAGATGATTTCGCATGGATTTGTTTCTGGAGCTCTGTTCCTTTGCGTTGGTGTCCTGTACGATCGGCTTCACTCCAGAAAAATAGAAACCTACGGCGGTGTTGCTCACAGCATGCCAATATTTGCGGCATTGATGATGGTATTTACATTGGCGAACGTAGGATTGCCTGGCACCTCCGGATTCGTAGGTGAACTGCTCGTCGTCATAGGCACATTTCAGGAAAACGCAGTTTATGCCGCCATTGCTGCCCTCACGCTGATACTTGGGGCTGCTTACACACTCAGACTGTACAAACGAGTGATCTATGGGAAAGTTGTCAGTGACGCGGTTGCTGGCCTGAAAGATCTGGAACCCCAGGAAATCATTACTTTGGGACTGATTGCAGTTGTGGTGCTGCTGCTTGGAATTTGGCCATTTCCACTTCTTGAAGTGATGCATTCCTCGGTCGAACTGTTAATCCAGCAAGTCTCAGTCAGTAAACTCTGACGAAAATTAACCACAAATTTTCCTTGTGGCTTATCTGCTCATGTTTAGGAGATCTCTTACTCTTGTCCCTTTAATGGAATTTTTACAAGATTTGATTGTCTAACCGCAAGTTTGACAATACTCATTACTCCGAATGTGCGGGTGCGAGGTGTTTCTGTAGCGGACTCACTACGTGCACAATGTTTCCGTTACAATTTTATCTTGCTAAGGAAAGCGCAGTATACCGAATTTTTCTTGGTTCAGTAGCGGTATGGGAATGGCGTAGTTTTAGGTGCCATTTGTGTGCAGACTCATCATCTAAAAGAAATTAAGAACTAATTTTCCACGCCCTGATTCGTCTTTATAATTCCGAAAGCTAAATTTCAAGGTTCATGTGAAATCGATACAGGTCCGGTAAGTTTTGTTCATGAATTCGAAATCCCGTACCGTGGTTTCGAATTTTCCCTGCTTTGCTATGTAACCTTAAGTCAATCAACAACTTACCGTTTTCAAATAATTCTTTAAGATTCCAGTCGATTAATTCTCCAAAATGAAATGACGCTGTAAAATAATGAAAGTATTCAGCGTTATTTAGCTTTTTTACTTTTGCCAAAACCAGTACAAGTTCTCGAATCTTTTGTCCAATTCTTCTTCGTAAACTTTCGTAGGACCAGCTAGCTACAATATTTCCAAGTTCGTCTAAAATCATTACCGAAGATTCATCGGGGTACGTATACAGTCCACGATTGTTTTCGGTTAGTGTCAGAGTACTGTATAAGTTAATTCGTTCAGAGTCGACTCTGATGCCATATCTCTCAATAGCTGCCAATTGGGAAGTTATCCAAGCACCTCGATCAAACGTGAATAATGTTATGAGTGAGGATAGATCGGACCTGTGAGCCTTCAGTTCGATTTCACCGTAATCTGGGTCGGTAAAATTGTTCTCTTCAAGCTCTAACAGTTGTTCTAATGTGTGCCCTACCCCTGTCGGTCCCTTACGAATCGATTTTACGTAACCTCTACGTTGAATTTCTCGCAATCTATCCGTTAATTCATTAAGAGAAGTGACCATCAGCTCATTTTTTTGAATACAACAATATATTCAGATGTCATTGTCTTACCTTTTTTTCCCGAAATGTTCGACGGCGAATTCGCCATCGGCATGACCTTATTTGTAATACGGCGAGTTTGAATTGAATGAAACCTAAGACCCAGATTTTCTAGCATAAATGCCGTAATTTGATCTAGTGGAATTTGAACTCCACAAACAGTTCTATTCCCAACTATAAAACACACAGTTCCTCCAGATTTTACACTTATTACGATATTAATCAGTGCTTTATAGTAGCCATTAAAATAATTTATTACATCGCGTGAACGTTTTAAATTTTCCAATTTTATTTGGTTAATAACTTCTTTTAACAAGGCGAAATTTCCTAATTCCGAATGAATGTGTCCTCGTTTGCCTAGGGATTCATTGTCAACACGATAATTTGCAGTGAATGGCAGCAAGTCTTGAGTCCACTCCAATGCAAAACTAGAGTACTGTCCGTATGCAACTGTCGTTCCACTATCTCCGTATGGTGGAGAAGTTAATACAAGGTCAAAATTTGAGTTCGAACAATCAACCTCTTCAGTATTGACGAGATATTGAAAACTTTCGAGTTTAGGTTGCGAACTTGGATGAGTAAAAAGTTCAATAAATTGCCTAGTCCTTGACAAAAATTTAGCAATAGCTTCACATTTGAATGAATCGATTTTCGCAATTGGTAAACGATATCGTTTAAATTCTCCATTCCGCGTGAGTGATTGATTCCTGCATATGAATGCAAAATTTACCGCAAAAAAATCTCTATACAGGTAGTTTGCATTCAAGAGGACTGCTCGAATTCGGCCCAGTTGTTCTATACACTCAGGGGTATACCAGTACTCCAAATTTTTTATGTAAGGTATATCAAGCGCAGTAGAGGAGTCTAGCTCGTTCACGAGGTCCTTGAACTCTAACTTGAGTATCTCCTTCTCATATTGTGTAGTTTTAACTCGAGCAAGTGATAACGCAAGAGGATTGATATCAAACCCGGTTGATGAATATCCCAAATAAGCAGAGGTTAGCAGAGTTACCCCGCTCCCACAAAATGGATCAAGTACATGCATGCCCGACATACCAAATTTCTTTAAAAGGTGCTCCACTAGTAATGGATGTAACATAGCGGGATATGGGTGAATTGAGTGGCGACCACGCAAAAGCGGTTCGCCTTGGAACGAAAGATCTTCGGTAGCTGTTCTAGCGAACTTTGGCTCCAAATTTGGAGAAACTATTAATGCAGAGTGCAATTTATGGTCGATTAAGGGAGTGAAAATTTGCAAAAATGACAAGACTAATTTTACATAATCTCAACAATTTCTGGAAAAGCAATTGCTGAAAGTCTTAGTTAGAGAAGCTTTTGAACTCAATCTGCGTCAAATTATGACGGTTTACTATTGTCGTGATGAAGATTTTAGGTCGTGTGGTTCAATTAAAATGATGTTTAATTTTTGAAATGTCGGTTCGATTCTTGCGAAATTGTGAAAGGCTATAGGCAATCGGGATCAAGATTTTTTTCGACGTTTGGCCGACACTACTGATGCTTTTTTAGCAGTAATCGTTTTGGTGAAACTGCGTATGCAGACGGTTAAAACAATCGGTAGTGTAAAGTCGAACGACGTGATTAAGAAATCCTTTATATGTCCAATAAAGTTCTTAAAAGTTTGGACCGGTATATGACATTTTGTATGAAAACTCGTCGTTCACTATTGTTGAGGCACTTTGTGCGAGCCAAAAAATGACGTCTGAGACTGTGCTATTTCGCAAGTGGTCCCAATCGTAATCAAAAATAGTTCTTGGCGTTGGATTTTAATATAGAGCGTACGCAAGTTGATCAAATTTCCAGATGGTGTACTGAAGGGTGTGAATGATGGAATCTACAGTTTTCGCCTGTTGAAGCAGTCCGAATCGCAGTTTACGGCACTGCGATTAGAGATCAGCGTAATGGTTTTGTTGCTCCGTGACTTGAAGTAGATTGTCCAGTACAGCCAATAAGTTTTGCCAATTCTCGTAAAATAACAATTAGTTCAGCATCTCCTCTATAACGAAGTGCCGAAGACCAACTGAGAGATACCGGAATAAGAAGAACCTGAATCAGAGCAAGAATCTCAAACGTAAGTTATCGTCTTCTTGATAACACGTAAATTGAATATTAGATAAATGAAATTTAAAGAAAAATTTTTATGAATAAGACAATTCCAAATTTCGAAGTCGCACATATCGTTGATTTAGCGGACCCACTCAGGTACAGAGATGAGAATGGGAATACTGCTGAATTAAGTGACTGGGGCGTCAATTCTGAATATGGAGTATTGCAAGATGTGCTCCTTGGATCTCCAGAATGTTTTCGCTGGATGGGTGAAGAAAATCTCGCCTATAGCTCGATATGTAGAGCATCCGAACGTTCTGGTTTACGTTTTGATCATTCACTCGCCATACGTCAGCATGGAGAGTTGGAAGATGCTTATCGGTCAGCAGGCGTGGAAGTGCATTTTCTAGAGCCGAACGAGTATACACCGTACCAGGTGTACACACGAGACTCCAATTTCATGACGCCATTTGGTGCTGTTGTTTGTCAGCTCGCAAATCCGAGACGTCGAGGCGAATACGCAGAGGTTTTGAGATTTTACTTGTCCAAAGGAATTCCAATTTATGAATTGGTCAGTGCCGGAAACTTTGAGGGTGGAGACTTCAACCTAATTGAGCCAGGGGCTGTCCTGATTGGATATACCGATCACCGTAGCGAAGAGCGAGCAGCATTTCAGGTCGGCGGTTGGATGCAGCAGGAAGGTTATGAAGTGAAGTACGCACCGATCGATGAATTCTACGTGCACATTGATTTGATGGTATGCATGCTCGCGGAAAAATGCGCCGCTGTCTGTTTAGACACAACGAGTGACGACGTACTTGAGTGGCTGAGGAGCAAAAATATTGAAATGGTCCCCGTAAGTTTTCGAGATACGATGAATCTTGCCTGTAATGTCGTGGCTCTCGGGGATGACCGCGTGATTTCAACCGAAGGAGCGGTCAGCTTGAACAGCAAACTCCGAGCAATGGGGTTTGAAGTGTATGATCCGGATATGTCGATGTATACGCAGGCCGGTGGAGGGGTGCACTGTATGGCACAGCCTCTACGCCGCGCTCGGGTTTGAGTGCGTATGCTCCACAGTCCCCGTTTCAGCACATCCTAGATTACATATATTTGCTTGTAATCCGCTGCCAATTTCAAACTCAAACCGAAACACTACAAAATTTTATAACACGCCGGTCTGAAGAGTAATCGAACTAGATCCGTCTAATGGTCTAATTGGTATTTGTTCTTGAAAATCAGCTAGAACTAGCGGTTATAGCACGAATAGTAGTGGTGTTGTTTTAGTAGTGAATTTCTTGGTTAGACTCCGATACACATCTATCTTTTACTTTTACCAGCAACTCCTGAAAACAGAACGCATTAGCTAAGAATGAATGAAAATTCAAAAAAATCATCTGTCAACGATCTTTCGACTGAACAACAGTTAGCAGACGAGAGAATTGAAGGGCTTGATCCTGAAATTGGATCATGGGGAGACTACCCAATTGATGAATTATTCATTCGACACGAAAGTCGGACAGTTTATGATGTCGTTCGACGTATCAAGCAAAAGCGTTACATTATGGATCCCGATTTTCAACGAGATTTTATTTGGCCACTGGATAAACAAAGTAAATTGATCGAATCTGTAATCATGCGTATTCCGCTTCCAGTGTTTTACTTAGCGGAAGATAGCGATGGAAATTCCATTGTCGTTGACGGTTTACAACGTTTCTCTACATTGAATCGTTTTCTAAATAATGATTTTAGTCTGCGCCTTCTAGGCCGCGAAGAACTGAACGGTAAAAAATTCGATGACTTACCGGTCAAACTCCAAAATCGTATAGAAGACTGTACCCTTACTGTATACATACTTGACTCAAAAACACCTAATCGAGCGCGTCTTGATATTTTTGAAAGAGTAAATAGCGGTGAACCTTTGACTAGACAACAAATGAGAAACTGTTTGTTTATGGGCAAAGCAACTCGATTTCTCAGGAAAGAGTCAACTACAGATATTTTTTCTAAAGCAACTGGGCAGAGCTTAAATGTTAAAAAGATGAGAGATAGAGAATTCATTAATCGGTTCTGTGCTTTTCAACTTCTTAGCCATGAAAATTATCGCGGTGACATGGATGAATTCCTTGCTGAGGTTCTAACTAAAATGAATCGGATGCAACAGAGTGAAATTTCTGAACTATCAAAAAAGTTTCATACTGGACTTAGAAATAATTTCGTGTTGTTCGGCTCCCATGCATTTAGAAAACATATTCCAAATCAGGAATATCGTAATGTTTTAAATGCTTCTCTTTGGGATGTAATGTCTACATGTTTGTCTCATCACAGCGAAAGCGAAATAAAAGCGAAGGCTGGTCCTATTCGGAGAGTCTTTTATGACTTACTTGAAAATGATGATTTTGTCGATGCCATTTCTATTGGTACGAACGGGACGCGTAAAGTAAAACGACGATTTGCAATGACGAGAGAAAAATTAGGAAAAATTTTGAATGCTGACACAAATTGACCTAAATTAATCTAAATGCTTCGACTTGTTAAAGTTGCGCTTACAACCGCTGACCCAATTTATCTGGCACAAACGCGTCCGGGAAATCTACAGCGTTGCAGGCACTTGTTCTTCTACACCAAACCTTGCGCGAGCAAAAATGGTTAATTCGTCTACTATTAAAAGGAGGTGTTGTATAGTTTGGCGCGTTATCTGACGTTGTAGTCCAAGTCTATGGACGAAATAATTTCAAAAATGCTTTGTGTAACGAATACGGATTGTACGCTTGGGAGTTTGAAGATGAACGAGATGATTTATCGATGGCACCAATTACAATTTAAATAAGCGGAACGCTAAACCACAATCAGACTCACTCAACTTCGTAGTACAGATCTCATCTAGGGCTAATTTTGGAAATTCGAATCGACCGACCCGCGTTGCGCGGTACAGGCACCATTTTGTGTTGGGAAAAGATTCTGGACAAAGACTGACGAACCGACGGATTGAAGTTCATTACGCCCCTTTCATTCAAATCAAACCCTAATGCCAGTACTTCATTCGTAGCTGCCAGGTAATTCTTGTCTGTTTGATGGAGTTTGTGAAATATTCGGAACCGTTTTTCGTCGTATTCCAATAATTGTGTGGTAACAAGTAAGGAAGCGCCCTGTCTTACCTCAGCAAGGTAATTCACATGAGTTTCCACTACTGCGTACTCCGCTCCCTGCCTTTGTTCGATGTCTTGATGATTGTTGATCATTTCCCAAAACGCATATGTCGCTTGATCGCATACGAGCACGTAATAGGCTAGATTCATGTGATCGTACTCGTCTACCCATTCAGAGCGGACCTGGTCGCGATGCAGATGTAAAACTTGATCGGAAATCATGCGCGTTATTTTTATTTCAAGTTGCTACAGGATTAATTTCGGTGTTGATGCCAGCGACTCCAAGCGTAATCCAGCAGCCAAAAGTCTCTCTTCTTCACCCGCTGGCGCCATCAACTGAAACCCCACCGGCATTTGATTGTGGTCCAGTCCAACGGGTACCGTCAAAGAACACATGTTGAGGAGGCTTCCAACTGTTGTATTTTGCAGCGCCAATAAGTTTTTTGGCATGTATCGTCCCGGAATTTCGAGTTCTTCCACTGTAGGTGGCGATAGCGGCACTGTCGGCGAGGCGATGATGTCGCACTCTTGGAACTGTTTCAACGCAACTCTTCTAAGCCTTTGAATCCGACGCGTTCGCTTTAAAAATTCAACTGCACTGATATCGTCTCCGGTTTCGACTCTCTCTTTTATAACCGGGTCCAGCGACTCGATCCACTCAGGAAGCTCAGATTGTAAAAATTCCGTTAGCTCTGCTGAAACCGTACTTCCCATGTTACGTAATTCGATCGCTTGTTCGGCCTGCGGGAAATCTAGATCAACAGTGCAGCAGCCGTCAGCCTCAAGGGCATGCAGCGCGCTGTTACATACGTTTTGAATCGAGTGTTCACAAGTGTTCCACATTCGGTCTGGATCGATCCCGATTCGAAAATTGTCTTGCGCTTTGGTTGCTACCACTTGCGTAAACTCAAGGGCCGAGTTTATGGAAGATGCTGGATTGTCTAGCGCGTGAAATGCATAAATCGAGTCCTCTACTGTTCGAGTGAGAACACCTGCGGTGTCCAAAATCGGGCTCAAAGGTACAATTCCCCGAGTTGACCAGCGATTTTTACTGGTTTTTAACCCAACCACGCCGGTGTAGCTGGCAGGTACTCTCACTGAGCCAGAGGTGTCCGTGCCCAACGCAACGAATGCGGAACCTTCACAGAGAGAGACTCCAGCGCCCGAGCTGGAGCCTCCAGGTACTCGATGTTGTTCTCGGTCCCAAGGATTACGTGGAGTTCCCCAATGATGATTCACGCCAAGCCCACCATAGGCAAATTGAACCGTGTGCGTTTTCCCCATCAAGACCGCCAGCTGATTTTTCAGGCATTGAACAATGGGGCCCGGACGTTGCCATTGATTCGGCAGAGGCATTTGACTGCCGGCATAGGTCGCGTAACCCGGCATGCCAAATATGTCTTTTACCGAGATCGGGATTCCTTGCAGACACCCGTCATCTGAGCCTTGATTAAATTTGTAGTCAGCTTTCTGAGCAAGTGTCAGGGCGCGCTTTGGCCCCCACTCTCGATAGGCATTTAATCCGAGTCCGAATTTTTCGTGCTGAGCAATGGCGTAGCGAGTCAATTGAGCGCTGGTAATTTCACCATCTCGCAGCGCTCGTGCGAGTTGCGCGATAGTATAGCTGGAAAATTGCTCTTTTTCAGACTCGTTCATAATGGAATTTGGATATCGTTAAAGCAACAAGGCAAGGCAGCAGGAAAGGGGTCGCCATGATAGCCGGAGCCGCGATCATCCCCACAATGATGGCTGCGCTGGGGAAAGCATGCCATCTTCAAAATCAAGTCCATCCAACCGATCGCGCTTAAGCCAAATTGATGAGTCAAGATCAATGTAGCTGGCATCATGTGAGAGCAATAACGCGGGTGCTAAACTGAGTGACGTTGCCATCATGCTGCCAATCATCAGCTGTTTGCCTGCTGATTTTATCTTCTTCGACAGCTCTATCGCTTCGGTCAATCCACCCGTTTTGTCCAATTTGATGTTGAACACATCATATCGATTATGAAGTCGATCAAGGTCTTCTGCAAGATGAAAGGATTCATCGGCGCAAATCAATATAGAACTGTCAATGTCTTCAAGAATTTGATCAGAACCCGCTGGAAACGGCTGTTCGATCATTTCCACGCCTAATGCTGCAAGTTCAGGCAGATATTCCTTGAACTCGCTCGGAGTCCATGCTTCGTTGGCGTCAACAATCAATCGCGAGTCCGGACGCGCTGCCCGAACTGATTTTACCGATTCAACCACATCGCTAGGGCCCAGCTTCAGTTTGAGTAATGGGAAATTTCTCCACTTATTTGCAGAATCAGCCAATTTTTGCGGTGATTCCAAACTGAGTGAACAGGCCCCTAGCACAGCAGCAGGTTCCGGCAGCTTGGCGAGTTTCCAAACCGATTGGCTGCTAATTTTCGCTTCTAGGTCCCAGAGAGCACAATCCAGAGCGTTTCGAGCTGCATTTGCTGGAAAATTTTGACGCAGACTTTCGCGAGATAAATCGCCGACGAGTGAACTTTCGATTTCGCGAATGGACTGCAGCGTTTCGTCAATGTTTTGCCCATAATGAGAATATGGTACTGCTTCACCTTTGCCGACGCACGATTGAGCAGTAATTTCTACAACTACCACATCTACACTTGATTTTCGACCTCGTGAAATTGAAAATGATTCGCGAAGCGGCCAGTTTTCGTGATATGCGTTGATCTGCACGGATGATTCGAATGTTCTTTAATTGAAGGATTGCAGGAGAATTTGCCGTGCTCTTAAATTTGCTTCTTTGGTGAAGCCATGCGAACGGATAGTTTCAGCAATTTCAGACATGACAGCTTTTTTTTATTGTTAGATACTTGCATGCCCTGTCGCTGGATATATGGAAGAATTGACAAAAAACAATCTAAATTTCGGGACTTGCATGCAATGCTGCCCATTTTAGTAGAAAACTGCCTGACTTTATACTGGTTCAACACATGAGATGAACTGCGAAATTCCGCTGCATGCACATCTCCTTCTGCGAAATAAGGGCATATTGAATCGAAAGCAGCACTCGGTTGTGAAGCAAGCCTGTCTACGATGGATCACTATATGGCAGTATACGAATATCCTCATATTTAAGATGGAATCCGAAACCGCTTGTTGCATAAGGATCAAAATGCAACTGAAATTCACGAATTTTGATAATGCTTTCGGAATCTCCTACGACGATGTTGCGTTGCGTTTTTTGTTCGATCAGCACTGGGAGTTTGGCGTGTTCGATCATCTTAAGGATGATTTCGACATGTCCGTGAGGTTTGGAAGATTCGATGATTAAGACTTAGTGCAAATTATCCAGCAGTTTGGTTTTGAGTGATCGTCAGAGGCAATAATCTTTCGGGCGGCCATTTGGATAAGTTTGGAGAGGGTTCGTTTGCGGAAGGCTACTCACTTTCCTGAGCAGGTTGGCAGGCATCGAGTTTCGGATTGGGATTTTATCTGCATACATTGGTAAAATGTCAATCACATGTCAATCACATGTCAATCACATAACTACTGTTAAAAAAATTGACAATTATTATCAAGAATAAGTGCAATATTTTAATTGCACGAGTACACAAAACTGTATGAAATCAATGAAAACAGTCGAATATATATTTAAAATCAATGACTTAATGGATAGTAGAAGGTGAAAAAGAGCTGGAAATTGGGTAAAAAAAAACAATATTATCAGATCGAAACATACTATAAATGAGAGAAGCTCATGCAAGGACATTAACACTTTTAAGGAAAGTGTATCCGAGGAAGCCGAATTTTGGCATGACGAAATTAATTTTTGATTCAAGGAGAACATTATGAAATTACTGAAACGAGCAATTGCCGCAGGTGCGGGTGCGTTAATGATGGCAGGAACCGTTCAGGCGGCTGATGTTGTAATCGGCTCACCAAACTGGGTTTCAGTGCAAGCAACCGCGCATATTCTGAAAGTAGTACTGGAAGACAACCTTGGTCTTGAGGTAGAAGTCCAAAACGGTACCAATCCGGTTGTATTTGAAGCCATGGATAAAGGAAGCATGCACGTTCACCCCGAGGTCTGGCTGCCGAATCAGGATAACCTTCACAATACCTACGTGAAGGAAAAGGGCAGTGTCGCAATGAATCCGAACGGAGTGACTGCCTTTCAGGGAATTTGCGCAACGAGACACACTGCAGATACTTTCGGCGTAAGCAAGATCACTGACTTGACTGATCCGTCAATTGCTTCGCAGTTTGATTCAGATGGCGACGGCAAAGGCGAAATTTGGATTGGCGCCACAGGCTGGGCATCCACAAATGTTGAAAAAATTCGAGCCAAGAGCTACGGTTATGACCAGACTCTGACCCTGTCCGAAATGGATGAAACCCTTGCGCTGGCCAATCTTGATGCAGCAGTCCAGCAGCAAAAGCCCTTTGTGTTATTTTGCTACACTCCGCATCATATGTTTGAATTGCACGATTTAGTCATATTGGAAGAACCCGCACACGACCCCGACAAATGGGTCGTTTTTCAGCCGACCGATGACCCGAACTGGCTTGAAAATTCAATGGCCGGCGTGGCTTGGAAAGACGCGAATTTGCACATTCACTATGCAAAATCACTGGAAGAGTCTCAACCCGAAGCAGCAGCAGTCTTGAGCAATGTCAATCTGAGTACCGATCAAGTCAGTGCCATGGTTTACGCCGTTGTCGTGGAAAAGATGTCTCTGGAAGACTTAGCCGTGCAATGGGTTAACGACAATGCGGACTCTGTTGACGAGTGGTTGCGTTAATTTAGATACCAAGTAGAAAAAGTCGGAAACGAAAAACAGCGAATTTGATCGATGATTAATCGAACGATCAAGTTGACGGAGCTTGCAGTGGCGGTCAGTACGTTTCGCCTTGCAGTCAGAAATTTCAAATAGCGAGCATGTCATGAAAGACACTGAAAAAGATGTAGTAATAAAGCTGAAAAACGCTTGGAAAATTTTCGGAGATCGTGCCGAAGAAGCAATGCAGGCAGTCGAGTCCGAAGGCATCGGCAAGGCCGAAGTCCTAGAGCGTTATGGTGCTGTCGTAGGAATCGCGGATTGCAGTATCACTGTACACCGTGGTGAGATTTTCTGCATTATGGGGTTGTCGGGCAGCGGCAAGTCTACCTTAATGCGTCACGTTAACAGACTCATTGAGCCGACTTCTGGAGAGGTCCACCTGTTGGGTGAAGATGTGATGAAACTATCACCCACTGCCCTTAGGGAGATGCGCGCCAAACGCATTGGGATGGTCTTTCAACACATGGCGTTGCTGCCTCATCGATCAGTTCGAGACAATGTCGCCTACCCGCTTGAAATTCGAGGAGAATCCAAGTCCAGGCGCTGGGACGTATCCCAACACTCATTGTCCCTAGTTGGGCTGGACGGTTTCGAAGATCGATTCCCAAGGGAGCTTTCAGGCGGAATGCAGCAGCGCGTTGGACTTGCTCGAGCGCTGGCATCTGATCCGGATGTTTTGCTGATGGACGAACCTTTCAGTGCCTTGGACCCGCTGATTCGTCGCCAATTGCAGGATCAGTTCATGGCATTGTCGGACCAGTTGCACAAGACAACGCTATTCGTTACGCACGATTTGGACGAAGCGATTCGGTTGGGTACGCGTATAGCGATTATGAAAGATGGTCGGATCGTTCAGATCGGCACGCCGGAGGAAATCGTAACCAACCCCGCAGACGATTATGTTCGTGATTTCGTACAAAACATTTCGAAGCTCAAGCTGGTTTTCGCTCACACGATTCAAACGCCGATTAATGAATACCAACTTGCAGACGGCGAAAACTTAAGCAAGTCACCGCGCGTTTCGCAAGATGTAGATTTGGATTATCTCATTGACGTCGCTGTGAAAACCACGCAGCCGACAGTCACCACAGACGACGATGGCAATGACGTTGGAGTTGTATCCAAGGACCGTCTGCTACAAGGAATTCGGGAAGGTAAGTGATGGCAGAAAATGTAGAAATCGACGTAACGGAAGAGATACCGAAAATCGATCTCAGCGATTCGTTTCGCGAATTTTCCGGTAAAAACAGCGATTATTACGTCAAAGCGCTGTCGCAGATTCAGTCGTCGGAAGAGAACGCCAACCCTTGGAACAAGGCCGCGATGCTGTGCGGTCCGGCTTGGTGTGCGGCTCGGGGATTGTGGAATCTGTTTTGGCTTTTTACGATCGCAGAACTGGTAGCACTGGTTCAACTTGGACGAGGAATCTGGGGTGACTTGGGTGCTGAGAAAATGGCGGAAGCCGCACAGCTGTCCCAGCGAGCGCATGATCTGAGGCTGGAAGCAGGTTTCGCAGGAACAATTGGTGATGAGACGGCACAATCGTCCGTAGAAATTGCCTTGAATCTGGACAAAGCAGCGGAAGCAGCGATGCTTGAAGCGCAGGCTGCAGCTGATACTTGGTGGATATACCTGATCGTTGGCATTGTGTTATTTGTTGTCTTGCGATATGTCATGGGAAAGTATGCCAACCGATTGTATGAGCTGCAATATTCTGCGTGGCGCCTGAACAAAAAGATTGCCAGGGGTTTTAATTTTCAGCGATTGACGCTTGGTTTGGTGATGCTGACGGTCCTGGTGCCGCTTACTCTTTATCGATTTACGGTATCCAACCCCGTTGAGTGGCTGACGGATGTCCCGACTGAAGGGGCTTACTACACTAACAGTGCCAATGCGCTGGACGCTTGGTTTGATCGTACCGCGGAAGCCGGACAAGGTGTTTTTGACGGTATCACTGCAGGAGCTCAATCGGTATTAGATGCTCTTGAATTGTTGCTTGTTGATGCGCCGTGGCCGGTCGTGGCAGTCTTTCTGGTAGTTATTGCCTGGCGGGTGGCCAGTATTCGCGTTGCCATATTTACCGCGGCATCTTTGTTCTACATAGGATTTCTCGGACTGTGGGAGGCCAGCATGGTAAGTATCGTGCTGGTTGGGGCTGCAGCTTTTTTCTGCATTCTGATAGGAATTCCCCTAGGCATATGGTTTTCTCGCAGTGAAAGAGCCTATGCCGTGGCGCGTCCGATTCTGGACCTGATGCAGACCATCCCGCCGTTCGTATATCTCATTCCGATTATTGCATTTTTTGGAACCGGCCGAGTGCCTGGAATTCTCGCGACGATTATTTTTGCAATGCCGCCCGTAGTACGATTGACTGCGCTAGGTTTGCGACAGGTGCCTAAAACCGTGATTGAGGCCGCGGTCGCCTTTGGTGCGACAAAGTGGAAGATTCTCATCGGGGTTGAGTTGCCGCTCGCTACACCGGCCATAATGACTGGAGTGAACCAGACAATTCTGATGAGCCTTTCCATGGTTGTGATCGCTTCGCTGATTGGTGCCAAAGGTTTGGGTCAAGAAGTGCTGACGGCACTGCAGTACGTTGCGAAAGGTCAGGGTATTCTGGCTGGACTTGCAATTCTGTTTTGTGCGATGATGCTTGACCGAATCGTACAGGGGAGATTTCAAAGACAGGAGGATCAGTAAGTGGCTGAAACAATTAGTACTGTTGAGATCTTGGAGACCATCCCAGAGGTTGATATCTCCGATTCCGTAAGGGAATTCGCCGGTCAGAACGGCAATTATTACATAAGCCAATTCAAACGCATCCAGTCTTCCAAGAGTGGATTCTGCTGGACTTTCAACCTTGGATCGGCTGCATTTGGGCCGCTTTGGGCCACTGCACGCGGTTTATGGGGATTATTCTGGGTTTTTTCCCTGCTTGAAATGGTGTTTCTGGTCATGCTGGGTCTGGGCCTGTGGGGCGAACTCGGATCAGAAAACTTTGCTCGGGCTGAGCGAATGCAGGCCAACTACGAGAAGATGCTTGACCGGGCGGATGCGGCCCGCGAAAAGGGCGATGAGGAAGGTGTTGCTTCTTTCGAAAAGCGTGCTGAAAACCTTGCAAAAGCTAGGGACAAAGCGACTGCTCAGGGTGAAACCGCACGTGCCGGCGGTACGCGACTGCTGATTATTGCCATTGTCGGTCTAGTTTTACTGAAAATTTTTGAGGGGTGGATTGCCAATATCGCTTACGAGCGGCAGTACTCCCGATGGCGGGGCGATCGGACCGTTCGGTCCGGCTTTAACTGGCCGATCGGATTGCTCGGTCTAGTCATTATTGCATTTGTCTATGCGGTTACTTTGTTGCGATTCACCACCGCCGAACCGCCGGAATTGATCACTGAATTTCCAGTTGGCAACACCTATTACCTTGCAATCGCATCGTGGATTGACTACTGGTTTGATCTCGCGTCAACAAACTTTGCGTTTCTATTTCAGGGTGTGTCATTTGGCATTCGAACCATTTTGGATGCGGTAGAAACCCTGCTGGTTGGTACCCCATGGCCAGTTGTGATGGCAGTGATCGTAATCTTTGCGTATCGCAGCGCCGGCATTCGAGTTGCAATATTTACAGCAGCAGCATTGATCTATCTTGCGGTACTAGGGTATTGGCAAAAAAGCATGGCGACAGTCGCACTGCTGGGCACGGCTTCCTTTCTTTGTGTTGCAATCGGCATTCCGCTTGGCGTTTGGTTTGCGCGAAGCCAGCGCGCATTCAATTTTGCGAGGCCAGTTCTCGATCTAATGCAAACTCTGCCATCTTTCGTTTACCTGATCCCGATCATCGCCTTCTTTGGAACAGGCAAGCCACCGGGCATCTTGGCCTCTATGATTTTTGGGTTGCCACCGATCATTCGCTTAACAACGCTCGGACTGAAGCAGGTGCCTCACGATGTGGTTGAAGCTGCTCGCGCTTTTGGTGCGACCAATGCCCAAATTCTTCGAAATATTGAAATTCCCTTGGCAACGCCTAGCATTATGGCTGGTGTTAATCAAACGATTTTGATGTGTCTGTCGATGGTGGTGATTGCGGCTTTGATTGACGCAAAAGGCCTTGGTTACGATGTTTTGGTTGCTTTGCAGTATGCCGCCAAGGGGCAGGGAATTTTGGCAGGTGTTGCAATACTCTTTTGCGCCATCGTTATTGACCGGGTCATTCAAGGCAAATTCAAGGGCACCCAAAAAGGCCGCTAGTTCGATCGGCTGAGTCACTTTTCAGATTTCGCGTAGAACTGTGGCGAAATCTGAAAAGTATCTGTCGGTCGACTACCGCGTTGATGACAGTGGATCAGTTGCAGTTCAGTGTTGCGCGGGATGCCTCTTCAGCTTCGGTGACTGAATTCGGGTAGGTTTCCTGCGCCCCTAAAGTTCTTCCAGCTTGTAAAACGGTGAGCCGCTGACATCTGCACCCTTGCATTCGTTTTCATCACTGCTGTAATGACATTGACATTCTGCCTTTTCAATCTCTTGCGAGAGATTTTCTTATTCGCGTTCGTCAATTTTATTGTGATGCCCCCAATACGGACGAGGCGTAAGAACTCAAAATACGTACTTCCGATATCGGGATGATGGTTGAAGTGATGGATAACGAAACTATTCACTAGCAGACGATGGCAGCACAAGTCACAGCAGACACAATCGGGGGACGCCAAAATTACGCAGCAGATTCAAGTTGCGACGAAAGCATCCAGAGTCAAGGGGAATCGCTATTGGATTTTACGGGTTCGCGTCAAATAATCAGGGTGCTCCAGCGCCAAATCGCCGAATGTGACGAATTCGGAACAAAAAGAAAAGGTCGTCAGCGCCACCACCGAGCCCATATAGGTCGGTCAGCTGAGTCGTTTGCGTTTCAATGCCTGACTCAGACAGTGAATTCCACCGCCGCCGAGAGTAAACATGGAAAGATCCAGTTCATCGACCGAAAATCCGAGCGCTCGCATTTTGCTGCATGCCTTGGTTGAACCGGTCATCGCCAGCACTTTTGAATCTCCCAGTGACATGAGATTGACACCTAAATTTCGCGCTTCGGAATATTCTACATTGACAAACTCAAAACCTTTGTCCCTCAACCAATTCAGCAGCCAAGGCTCCATTGCGTCACAGCAGGCGACAAGAAGGTTTTCCGCCAATGGCACAACCAGTCCATCCATGTGAACGAATTCTCTCGAAATTGGCGCCACCATCGCTTCCCAGCCTTCAGCGCGGACGAACGCGGCAACTTGTTCGGCGCCTTCTTTTTCGGAGCGTTCGCCGCAGTAGCCTATCAGCACTAAGCCGGGTCTCAAAATAACGAAATCACCAGCTTCAAAATGTCCTGCCGTAGCGAACTTCCATATCGGAATTTCGTTCTCTTGATAGAATTTGATGACAGTTGCGTAATCAGCCCGACGACATTTCAATTGCATGTGGCTGATCAATGCGCCCCACGGGGACATTGCAGAATTGTCTCGAGCGAAAAAATTTCGGTGCAGCACTTCATCAGCATCTAGAAAGTGACACTTGACACCGTATTCCTCATACTTATGCACCATTTTGGCGTGCTGGTGTTTTGCCAGCTCGAGGTCGAATTTCACCCCTGTATGCGCTGCATTTTCTAACGTTCGCCCGATAATCGGGCCCGCTTCAACCCACCGAAAAAAGTCAGGGCGTCCAAGCAATACGTCACTCAATTTAGCGTAATCGTTATCTATGCCCCAATAATCATGCGCGAATTTGGTTTCGATTTTTTTCAAATCAGGTGTTTTTCTTAACATGGTGTGTGAACCCCCTCAACTTCAGACTAAAATTCGTCTGCCTTTAAATCAGATTGCGCAGATGCGACATTGGAAAATTTGACGCATCAATCGTTGTATTTTTGCAGAATTTTGCCTCAAAATTAAATGAGATGAAGCTTGATTCATGCTCTTTACAGATCGTGAATTTATTGTAGCATCAACCAAAATCGGTCGATGGAGATGTCTCACTGGAGAAAACTGAAAAATTTGGGTGGTTGTACCGATGAAGCGGACCGTGTTTGAGGTTCAGCCAGAATTTTTGGTCAAACAGGCATATTTTTGTAATTTCCCGACATTAAGGCTGCAATTCACTCATGCTTTAATTTTATTCATACTGATCAACTTCCAAAGATTGAACTATGGAGATTTTCAGATACGTCAGACTCCGTTAGAGCAGGTGGTCCACCAGTTCCTTAACTCCAGTGACAAAAGGGTCAACAGCAGGAAGTTGGTAGCGTTTTTCCAACTGACCCAGCAACTCGATCCGATTCGATTCTTCAACATGTTTGGTATTGACTGAAATACCGACAAAACGCGTATTTTCGCAAACGATTTGTGCAGATGCCAGATACAGCTCCATGACGTCGCTAAGGTCTGGCATCGGCTGATTTGGCAATCCACGCATATTGGTTCTTGTCGGTTCATGACAAAGGACCAGAGCATCGGGTTGCGCGCCATGCAGCAGACCTAAGCTGACACCAGCGAATGATGGATGATGAAGCGCGCCTTGGCCTTCTATCACATCCCAATGGGAGTCCGGCGCAGCCGGACAAAGTTCTTCGACGGAGCCAGAAATAAAGTCGGCTACGACCGCATCAACCGGTATGCCGGAACCGGCGATGAAGATTCCAGTTTGACCGGTGGCTCGAAAATCAACGTCTATGTTGCGTGACTTTAATTCTTTCTCGATCGCCAATGCCGTGTACATTTTTCCTACGGAACAATCGCTGCCAACTGTGAGGAGTCGATGTCCGCTTCGGTAAGTGCCTTTTCCGACAGGCAGATTATTCGGTGGTTCTCGCACTTCAAGCAAATCTCCCTTGCTGGACTCAGCTGCTGCACGAATTTGTGCAATTGAATCCAAGCGGGTGTGAAGCCCATTGGCGATAGACATATCATGCTTGAGGGCGTCAACAAGCGGCGAAATCCATGACTCGGGAATCTGGCCTCCAGGAACGGCGACTCCGATTAAAACCGTCTGTGCTCCTTGCGCAGCTGCTTCTGCTATCGATAATTCTGGAAGATCCAACTTCGCCGCGCAGCTGGGCAGCTTGAACTGTCCAATACAGTCATCTTTACTCCAATCCAATACACCGAATGCAGTTTTTGCTGCCAGGTCGTCGCGTGCGTCGCCGACAAATATAAAATATGGTTTTCGTAGTTTCATCGATTACTCGTGAATGAAAGTGTGTCGTTGTGTGGAATTTTTGTTTATATTTATACTCTCTAGCTCTTCCCAATTTAAACTAATCTCAATATTAAATGGTTCGACGAAGCGTAGTGCCTACCTTAGAAATTTCAACCCGATATTTAATCTATGAGTCAGCAAATTAGACGAATGACCAACATTGATGGTCGAATTACCCCAACTGAAGAAGCAATGGTGCCAGTTACCGACCGTGGATTTTTGTACGGCGATTCTGTGTACGAAGTATTTCGAACATATCGAGGAATTCCATTTTTAATGGCGGAACACTTTGACCGACTTGAAAATTCTGCCCGCCTTGTGGATATGAAAATTTCTCAATCCAGAGAGAAGCTTACACGCGAAATTAAGCGAACGGTACAAGCCGCTGGCGCTACCGTAAACGACGACGTATACGTTCGTTATCAGATCACGCGAGGTCAAGGGCCGATTGATCTGCATCCAACCGCTCGGCCTAATACATGCTTAGTCATCATTGTAGAGCCGCTTAAGTTATGGAATCCCAAGCACTATGAAACCGGCATGTCGATGGCAATTCCCACAGTGCATCGAAATCCTGTTAATGCACTTGATCCCAACATAAAGGGCGGGAATTACCTAAATAATATTATTGCAGTGATGCAAGCACGCAAGCGTGGCGCCGATGAAAGTTTGATTTTAAATTCTGAAGGTTATGTGACAGAGGCATCAAACAGCAATGTATGGTTTGTGATAGACGATGTAACGGTGACACCAGCTGTTGGCAATCTTAAGGGTTTAACCAAGGCTACGATTCTCAAAGCATGTGCTGAAAGCGGCCCAAAGATAGTCGAGCGAAATATCCACGTAGACGAGCTGTCACAAGCGACAGAGTGTTTCGTAACCAGTTCAACCCGAGAAGTTATGCCGGTTTATTGTCTGGAACTTTCAGTTGGCCAAATCATTGACTTTCCTCGTGGAGGCGGAGTACGCACGAAAGAGATTCAAGCACAATACCGGCAATTTGTTGAAGATTACCTCGAATCACATGCCGCTGACTCTTTGCTGGCGGACTGATCAAAATGGCTTTGAATGCAAAAAATAACGAGCTGGCCGAGAAAGACAATATGGACCGAAGAATCAGAATTATCTTGTTGTTCGGAGGCCAGTCTTGTGAACATGAGGTTTCAGTTACTTCCGCAAGTTGCATCTACGATGCACTCGATGCGAATAAGTTTGACGTTACGCTAATCGGCATCACTAAATCAGGGCGCTGGACCTGGATCTCAGATCCGCAACCAATATTCGATTCAAAAGTAGTGTCTGAAGAAGGTAATCAACCCGTCATTCTAGATTATCGAAGTCGTGGAAAAATTCTAGTTCTTGACGAGAAGACCAACACTTACGACTCACTGCCACCGCACGATGTCATATTTCCAATTCTACACGGACCTTACGGCGAAGACGGAACCGTACAGGGTTTATTGGAATTATCTAGAACCCCGTTCATCGGTGCAGGTGTAACCGGATCAGCGGTTGCCATGAACAAAGCCGTTGCTCAAGCGGTTTGTGCCGCGGAATCAATTCCGCAGGCGAAGTACTTGGTGTTCAATCGCAGTCGCTGGGAGTCAGATCGAGAAACTGTCGTTCAAGAAATCGAGAACACATTGCACTATCCGCTTTTTATTAAGCCTTCTAGTCTTGGATCCAGTATTGGGATCAGCAAAGTTCGAGACTTAGCGCAACTGAAAGATGCTATGGATTTTGCTTCGAAGTTTGACCTGATTCTCATTGTCGAGGAAGGATTTGAAAACTGTTACGAAGTTGAAGTATCTGTGCTCGGCAACGATGAGCCGCAGGCGTCAGTAGTCGGAGAGCTCATTCCAGGCGCGGAATTTTACGACTATGACGATAAATACATCAATGATGTCACAGAGTTTGAGATTCCCGCCAACCTGCCGGACTCAGTGTCGGAACAGATTCAAAATTATGCCATTCGCGCCTATACAGCGATGAAGGTGTATGGATTGGCAAGAGTAGATTTTTTTGTAGATAAAGAATCTCATCAAGTTTATTTAAACGAAATCAATACGTTGCCAGGATTTACACCGATTAGCATGTACCCAAAACTTTGGATGGCAAGTGGAAAAAGTTATGCCGATCTCATTAGTGAACTGATCGAGTGCGCGATGCAGCGCCGCAAGCAACAAGATCGCACTCAATACGTTCTATGAAAAAATATTTGAATCGTCAATTGAATTCACTGAGGCCAAAGACTCAGAATTGTGACTACGTTATTGTAGGGGCCGGTTCTGCTGGTTGTGTTCTGGCGAATCGATTGACTCAGGACAGTAACGTCAATGTGGTATTGGTGGAAACTGGGCCGAAAGACCGCAGCTGGATGTTACAGATGCCAGCAGCATTTTCCAGACCACTGCTGAGTGATCGATTTAACTGGGCTTATCGCACGCGACCCGAACCGTATATGAATGAGCGCGTGATGGATTGCCCTCGAGGACGCGTCATCGGCGGTTCATCCTCGATCAATGGAATGTGCTATGTTCGAGGTCATGCGTTGGACTACGATCGCTGGGCGGAAGAAACTGGTGATTCAACTTGGTCCTATTCCCACTGTTTGCCATATTTTCGTAAAGCGGAAACTCGCGTAGATGGAGCCGATGATTATCACGGTGGCGAAGGCCCTTTGGTGGTTACGACCGCACCCTGTGAAAATCCGTTATTTGAGGCATTCATTAAAGCTGGAGTCGAAGCAGGCTACGGCTACACGAAAGACCAAAATGGTTATCGGCAGGAAGGTTTTGGGCCGATGTTTATGACCATTAAAGACGGAGTGCGTTGGAGTACTGCCAAGGCCTACCTGGATCCGATATCCTCAAAGCGAGACAATTTGACGATCAGACGAAGTGTTTTGGTCACTCGTGTGCTGTTTGACGGCAGTCGTGCAATTGGAATCGAAACCTTTAAAAATGGCAAGTTCAGTACGATCCATTGCGACCGTGAAGTGATCTTATGCGGAGGCTCGATCAATTCACCGCAGCTGCTTCATTTATCAGGAATCGGCCCTGCTGCTTTGCTGAAGAAGATCGGCGTTCGCTGTTTAATTGATTTGCCTGGAGTAGGTGAAAATCTCCAAGACCATCTGGAGGTTTATGTCCAGCACAGCTGCAAGGAGCCAATATCGCTCTACCCAGCCTTAAAATTTCATACCCAGGCCAGAGTCTTGTTGCAATGGAAGTTCACGAAAAAAGGTTGGGGAACCTCCAACCACTTCGAAGCCGGAGCGTTCATCCGCAGTCGCGCCGGAATAAAACATCCCAATTTACAGTACCATTTTTTTCCAGTTGCAGCCAATTATGATGGGCGTGCGCCCGTCAAAGGACATGGTTTCCAAGCTCATGTGGGACCAATGAGGCCTACTAGCCGTGGTTTTGTGCGTACTGTTTCAAACGATCCGAGAAAAGCCCCTGCTGTTCAGTTTAACTATATGCAAACTGAACAGGATCGCCAAGAAATGATCGATGGAGTTCAATTGACTCGAGAAATATTTGCACAGAAAGCGTTTGATCCCTATCGTGGTCCTGAGCTCGCGCCAGGACCCGCTGCAGTTTCTGATGAGGATATTCTGGAATTCGTCCGATCAAAAGCGGAAAGCGCCTACCACCCGACCTGCACCTGCAAAATGGGCAGAGACGAAATGGCGGTCGTAGACCCCGAAGGGCGAGTGCATGGCGCAGAAAATTTAAGAGTGATTGATGCTTCCATCATGCCGAGTGTCGTCAGTGGCAATACCAATGCGCCTACCATTATGATGGCTGAAAAACTAGCGGATAGAATTCGGCAGGTTGAACCCTTAGCTCCGTCCGACGCACCGTTTTTCGTATCCGGTTCTTGGGAAACAGAACGACAATCACCCACATAATCCGGAGTTCATGGTGATCGAAAGGACTGCCCATGAACTTATCAATCTGATCAAAAATCAAGAGATTTCTGTATCAGAATTAGTTGAGGGCTATCTTCAGCAGATCGAAACAAAGAATCCCAGTTACCAATGCTTGGCGACTCATTCTGCAACTGCTGCATCACTGCTCGCGCAAAAAGCAGATCGGGAACTTGGCTCCAAAGAGCCGGTTGGGCGATTGCACGGAATTCCAGTTTTGGTCGATGACTTGATGGATGTTGCCAATATGAGGACAAGTTATGGGAGCCAATACTATCGGGAACATGTTCCAGAGGTCGACTCGATGGCAGTACGAAGACTAAGGCAAGCCGGCGCACTCATCATCGGTAAGACAAAGACCTCGGAATTTGGTTTGATTCAAAAAGAGTCACCCAATCAGTACGTTGCCAAATCGCCTTGGGGAAACAGGTATGTAAGTGGCGGAGGGTCCAGTGGCATGTCCGTGTCTTTAATCCAAAATTTCGCCCCTGTTTCAATCGGGATTGAAATTGGAGCGAATGTGCTCTTGCCTGCAGCATTTAATGGCACATTTGCGTTCAGACCAACTCACGGGCTTGTCCCACATACTCCAATTTACTCCAATGGAGTGATGTTTCCCGATGTGACTGTGGTCACGAAGAGTGTTCGCGATTGTGCGTTGTTGATGGATCTGACAAGTGGTTTCAGTCATGTTGACCCAATGAGCCTGCAAACCCCGGGAAGCAATTTCGAAGCAGCGTTGAAACGCTCGATAAAACCTCTGAAAATCGCTCACTACCCCTCCTTATGGAATGCTCCCATCGACGATGATCATCGAATGGCTCTGGCCAAGGTCGTCAAGAACTTCAGATCAATTGGCTGTCAAATTGAAAGATCGCGTCCACCCATTCGAGACTCGATTGAATTTTGGGAAACGATCGTTGCAGCCGAGTTGTTTACCCAGCAGAATAGCGAATATTCGAGACGCTCGGACCAATTTAGTCCATTGGTTGCCAAGTGGATTCAAAGAGGAAAAACGATCACCGCAGAGGAGTACATCAAAGCTCAACAGAAGATATATGGACTACGATCTTTACTCTGTCAATTTTTTGATGAATTTGATGTATTCATATTTGCTGCGACCGGCTGTACGCCATTTCGTTATGGTGAAGTGCCTTCCAATCTCAATGGAATTGACGAGTATTCGAGCTGGCACCAGTATGCTTCGGGATGTTTGTTCGGAGCGATCAGCGGTTTTCCGACTGCTCATCTTCCCTGTGCGGAAAATTCCTATGGTTTGCCAATCGGAGTGTTCATAACTGCTGGACATGGAAATGACGACTTGATTTTTTCCGTTTGTGCAGCGCACGAAAAAATATTGAAGAATCGACGTTAAACTTGAATTGGCGGACGCTGGCTGGAACTTTGGAAAGTTAAACAGCATTATTCTTAGCCCGAGTTCCGCACTTTTGCCTGTCATTCAACCAGATTGAAAACTATATATTTTTAGAATGTTCCTGAAAAAACAGTTCGCATCGTAAGGACTAGTATGGAATTCAACACTTTCAGCCTTCGGTTTTCTAGCAGCGAGTGGCTTTTCGTTCCCAAAACATTCCAGAAAGTGCTTGGCGATGCGCCGGACTTCGTTTTCAATGTTTGGATTCGCCGGTAGAAAACCGAAATTGCGCGGCACCGAGAGCAGCTCTTTGATGAATTGGCACAGCAGCCCTCAGTACTGCTGTTAGATGCCGAAGTGCGGTCCAGATTCAACAAGGTTTGTTGTTTGATCTGATTGCAGCAAATGATCGGATTGTTAATTCTTAATGGGGCAGAGAGTCTCGTTGCCAATCGTCTGAAATGACTGGGGTGAGGCTGTCAACCGAATTGGTTGTTGTACCATGTTCATGCCAGTTGGCGGAAATTGTTCCCGGATATTGCCAGCCACATGCATCTTCGGAAAGCTATATCAACGGCATGCCAAACAATACACCGTGAAACTTTACGAGCAATCCAGCAATAGCAATGCCTATTATGAACGCCACCGCATCCAACTTCCAACTAGGGGCTTTGCCTTCGGAAGGTTTATCACCGCGCAGAACAGCGCTTAGCGTTGCAACCACCGAATAGGCGCCTAGTGTCCCGAATAGCAATATTGAACTAAGGTCTCCATTTGCTGCCAAGTGAGCAATCGCCCATAAAAACAACCCGACAGAGGTAGGATGTTGCACAAATGATCGAATATGTGTCGACATTTTGGAGGTTGCAAAGATAACCAACGCGATCGGCATCAATCCAAGCGCAAATGAACGTCCCCAAGTGAAGGGCTGGTAAACAGGCTGAAATTCAGTCCTTGAAAAACCCCAGATAATCAGCGCCAGCCCGACAGCGGAAGCAACTGAAAATAAAGCTCGGTATGTCTTCTCACTGAGACTTGTAACAAGCGCAGCGCGCAATGGGGGAACACTAGGAATTAGGTGCACGCCCACAAACACAGTAAGACCAGTGACCAGCATGCTCATGAATAAATCTCCGTTAGTATTGTTCGCTTCAATTGCATTCTTGAGTAAAGTGCGTTAACTTTCAAGAGTGCTCGAAGCAGGGAATTTGAGTAGAACAGTCTAACACAAATTCGCTCTGGTGCCCTTTGTCCTGCAGCCAAAGGTCCATTCTTGACGCGAAGCCCTGAGCATTTGATTCTCATCAATGAACTCAATTTACCTCTTTACCATAAGCTTGCAGATTTGCAGTGAATATTCGGCTCAATTCGACAGCGAGCATCATTAATATGATAACTGGATCTCTGGTTGATGGTGAACCAGGTGTGGCAATGTTCGGGAGTGCCAAAATGCCCCTTGTGTCGTGAACACCAAAATTGGATCTGCGCCCCGATCATTCGTCGCAATGGAGGCGAGTCGGATGTTTGTTCCAACAAGCACCAGAATTTCGACGACTAGCCTGCGTAATTCTTCCAAACCGAGAAGTGGCGTCTAAACGTGGTAATCCTCATTCCGAATGCAATCCAGCATCGCGTCTCGAACCTCTGGATGGGTAGGAATCTGATTTGTGTTTCTGTCCAATCACATGAGTTCAGGTCGATTGGCCACTTTTCCAAATGGAGGTTCATCCGTTCAAAATTTCTCACCAAATCTACTCGCCCGGATTGTGAATCACATACAAGGCTTTTCTGTGAAGTAACAATTTGGCGTAGAAAAAAATATTAGAAAACCCTTGTCCCATACTAATGGAGAAAATGACTCCCGCTAACGTCACTTTGGTCTTTGGAATCACACCGGAATGCCCCAACAATTGTTGTGTTCGGACCAGTTGGATAACAAAATAAGTGCGTTAGACAGACTCTTGATTAGACTGAATTTCTTTTCATGCTTGCGGGGAAATTGAGTCGCAATGATTCTCGAATTTTATGGGTCCTAAGATTTTGATTTCCGATTTGAGATACCAAATGATACTCAATAATCTATTATTATCAAGGTTATATGCTACATAGTTGCTAATGGGAGATATTTTGGCGATTCGATTGATCAAAAAGCCGATCTGAAACATCAACAATTGCCGCTCCGAATATCAGTGTAACACCGATGATTTGAGTCCAGCCAAACGGTTCTCCAGATAGCCAAGCGGCCGATGCCACGCCGAAAATTATTTCACTCATCATGAGGATTCCGACTCGAGCTGGACTGATAATTTGAGCTCCCCAAAAGACCAAAAAGAAAGATGGCAAGTAAGCTAAGATTAAGACGAGCAGCCAGAAGGAAGATTCTATGACGATTTGGAAGCTTGGAGCTTGGTCCAGCCCGTGTATCGGCAAAAATATAAACAGTGCTGAAGCCAGAGCGCCTCCCAAATAAAATCCTCCCACTTGTTCCCAAACTGCAGCTTTCTCATCGTCTCGAATTCGTACGGTGGCATAAGCCCACAGTAAACCTGAGGCTAATGCAAGCAGATCGCCGAGGTTTGACAGCCGAGGAATTCCGTCAGCGATCCCTAGAATTACTGATAACCCCATCAGTCCCATAATGACTGCGCAAATTCGGAATGAGGTTATCTTTTCCTTTAGCAGGATGCGTCCTAAAATCGTACTCCAGACGGGAGTCAAGTAAAAAAGAAGAACGGTTTTTACAACTTCGGTAATGACCAGCGCCACTGCGTAGAAAATGACACATGTGCCCGAAAAAATGCCTGTTAAGAGGACTCCCCATGGCAGACGGCCTGTTTTCAGCCACTGCACCAAAAATGCGGCAAAAAAAATGGTGCCAGTCAGGCCAAATGTAAGTAATGAGGTCCACGAGGCAGTGATTCCATTGGAATCCAACTCTCGAATTGGTATCCAGTAAACACCCCAGATTGAGCCACCGGCAGCGACTGCGATGCTTGCCAGAAGAACAGTTTTTCTCGACCTGTCAATCAAAGCTACAGTAATTTACGAGGAGAAATTCAATCGACAACACTGAATATTCCGGCAATACTGACGTAGCGGTGACGGCTGGAAGATTCCGGCACTGCTTGGCAATTGAATTTTTGTGTGGAAAGTTTCTTGCGTCAAAAATATTTCCGAATTAAACTTGGCTTAACTTGGATCAATCCAGTTTGCGACCGATAGTCATCGCCTGCCAATCTTGCTGCGGATTGTGGTCAAATTCCGATCGAATCAGCAAATATTCGGGCACCGTCTACAACTCGTTCAAAGTTGAATTATAGTCAGTATTTCAGTTGGTTTTAAACAGATAATTGTTACCAAAGTTCAGCAGTTTATCCTAGTTTTGGACGCTGAAAGGCAGTCCGTGTTTTTCTTGCCTAAGGTGGCAATCTAGCCAATTACAAAGCAGAAATTCAAAATATAATCCTAAATCTATCAAAGATTTTTGTAGTTTAGAATTAGAAACACTTTGATAAGTATTTCATTTAATTGAATATATATGTCATATACAATCCGAAGTCACTCTTCTCCCGCTTTTCCAAAAAATCACAATCAAATTCCGACCTGAAACTGAATTTGTAAAAATCTTGTAAATCGTAAGTTGTTAGTAATAAAGTAAATTATTAAGTTATGCACAGGTTTATGCACAAACATTGTGCATTACATCTTTTGGCCTTATCGGGGGCAAACGGCTTTTGGATGTGTTCATTCCAAAGCCGGGTTTGAGCATGCCCGCCAAATTGAATATCTGCTTCCAGATTTTAGACTGAAGGCATTCACAATTTTAGAAATCTTGGGCTATTCAAGCGCACCCGCCTTATCTGTCAAATTCATTCAAAAAATTGATTCTGAACTGAATAGATTGGTCTGAGTCATTCGTTTGCAATCAAGTCATTTTTACTGGGGGTGCGGATTCAGCAGCTGAAATCTTTTGTAATAGAGTGGGGTTTGATACTGCGTTGACGAAGTTTAAATGGGTGCAGACAGGATATCTGAGATCGGTCACAAAAGGCCTGCAAATTTACGATGCTAAATTTCGGGCACAAACTGAACGCAAATGGCCAGCTCAAGTCATGAATTTCACGATCTTGCCTGTTTATGTGAAGTCCAAAAAGCGAGTAATTTGGGATAAGTCTTCACAATCAGTCAATTTTTGTCATCTTCGATGCTAGTTGGCGACTTTGAGGCTGGGATCCCAAATGATAGAAAACGCATATGCTATAATGCACTGCAAAACGTGTACGATTTTGGGTGTCTGCGACGTTCGAATGATCGGCGTGATAAATCGTGGAACTCAGTAAGAATTTGCACCACAAAGGGGATTGGAGAACCTCGCATTTGCGAGGTTTTCAAATTATGAATTGAGGAAATTGAAATCTCAAAAAACAGACACAAATTACTAGATGAATTTCGAGGCGACAAATGACAGTTTATTCGATTTGCTTAGCGACAGCATTGATGTCTATGGCTATGAATTGATACATCTGGAATTGGTTGGCCGAGAATCTTCCCGAGTGCTTCGTTTGTTTATTGATGCGCCAGGAGGAATTACTCTGGATGATTGTGCTTTTGTAAGTCAGCAAGTAGGTCGGCTGCTTGACGTGGAGGATCCAATTCCAAGTCGCTATACGTTGGAAGTGTCATCACCGGGAATAGAGAGACCACTTGCTCGTCGCGAACATTACGAGAACGCAATAGGAGAAAGAATTCAGCTATCGACCATGATCAAATGTGGAGGAAGAAAAAATTTTTTAGGTCAGTTGGTAAAAGTTGTAGATGATTCCATTGTGCTGGCAGCAGATGGAACGTCCTACACAATAGAATTAACAAATGTCAGACAGGCTAAGTTAAAGCCTGTTCTAGAGCATTGAGCAAAACGAAAAACATTCTTAGTAAATACGAAAATGGCGGTGAATACCAAAGAGATACCACAAGTTGTACAGGCGTTATCAGATGAGAGAAATCTGCCGCCCGACGTCATTTTTGAAGCCTTGGAACTGGCTTTGGCCTCGGCAACGCGCAGGCATCATCTTCATCTCATTGATGCTCGGGTGAGCATCGACAGAAGCAGTGGAGCATTTGAAACCTTTCGACGCTGGGAAGTTGTAACGGACGAAGATTATGAATTCCCGGATCGACAGATCCTGTTAATCGATGCCCAGAAGCACATTCCGAATATCGAACTCGGTCAGTACATCGAAGAGCCAATGAAGTCGATCGAAGCAGCTCGAATTTCTGCTCAAACAGTGCGCCAGGTGGTTATGCAAAAAGTGCATGAGGCTGAACGTGAAAGAGTGCTCAGGGAATTTCTGCCCCAAAAAGGCGCGATGTTGTTCGGCGTCGTAAAACGAATTGATCGAGGAGATGCAATCGTTGACGTCAATGGTGTGGAGGGGCTGCTGCCTCGATACGTCAGCATCCCGAAAGATGGTTTGCGCAAAGGTGATCAGATTCGCGCCATTCTCAAGGACGTGCGCTCAGAATCAAGAGGGCCGCAGCTGATTCTGGATCGAGTTTGTCCGGAGCTTCTCATCGAGCTGTTTAAATTGGAAGTGCCAGAAACAAGAGAAGGCTTGGTTGAAATTCGAAATGCGGCGCGTGACCCTGGTTTGCGAGCCAAAATCGCGGTCTATTCGGATGACCCTCTTGCCATCGATCCCATTGGAGCCTGCGTCGGAGTCCGCGGCGCGCGGGTGCAAAGTGTTACAAGTCAGATTGCAGGCGAGCGAGTCGATATCGTGCAGTGGTCAAGCAATGCAGTTCAGTTTGTAATCAACGCACTCGCTCCAGCTGAGGTGGAATCTATCGTCATCGATAAAGTAAAGAACAGCATGGATGTCGTAGTCGCTGAAGCCCAATTGTCGCAGGCAATCGGGCGTGGCGGTCAAAACGTCCGTCTTGCATCACAACTGACGGGTTGGGACCTGAACATACTGACGCGCGAAGAAGCAGACAAAAAAGCCATCGACGAAGCGCTCGTGATTCAGGAACGTCTGATCAAACAACTCGACGTTGATGAAGAAGTTGCCATGAGACTGGTTGACAATGGATATACAAGCACGCTTCTTATCGCTTATGAAGATCCAGAGGAACTTGCGGCAAAAACGAAGTTTGATATGGAAACTGCAGAAACGATCAATAACAGAGCAATGATGGCAAATCTTGCAGAAGAAGTAAAACTGATGGACGAAGCGGAGAATTACATTCCGGATGAATCACTTTATCAGGTTGAAGGAATGGATGACGATACAGCGATAAACTTGGCGGCGCACGGTATCCGAACCATGGAAGATCTGGCAGACTGCGCCACCTTTGATTTGCTTGAGATTCCTGGATTCTCAGAAGAGAGGGCGAAGGAATTGATCATGAGCGCTCGCGCCCCTTGGTTTGAGGAAATAGGGGCTCGTTCCGACTAGGGAGAAGATATGGCTGTTTCCGTCGAAAAACTTGCGGGTCAATTGAATCTCCCGCCAAAGCGTCTGATCGCGCTATTGGACGCAGCTGGCATAACCGGCAAAAATATAGATCATGAAGTTTCTCAGGATGAGAAGAGCAAATTGCTTCGCTATATGCACAAAGGGAGATATCAAGGCTCTCCCAAAGGGTCAAAACAAAAAATTCAAACGACCGGTCGAACCGGTTCCAAGCGTGAAATCGTCGTCGAGATCAAGGGTGGGCCTACCGTTGCACCTCGTCGGATTGATCGATCGGTTATCGCAAAATTACGTAAGCCGACCGTTCCGGTTCAACCGAAAGCAGAGGAGGAATCCCAAAAAGCAGAACCAGAAGTCAAACAAGACATCCCTGATACAACACAGCCGGCTGCTCAGGAAACGGAGCAGGCGCCAGAAACGAACGAGAAGCCAGCAGAAGCAATCGATGAAAAATCGCCTGCAGCAGCTGAGGAGCCGCCAGCAGAAGTTGTCGCTGAAAAACAGGAGCCGGCTGAAGAGCCGACAGAGGAAGCGAAACCCCAAGAGGATGTCAAAGTTGATGAGGGGCAATCAAAAGCAGCCCCTGAGTCGAAACCGAGCGAGCCCAAGTCGAAACCCAAACGGGAAAAAGCGAAAAGGAAGGCCAAAAAAGCCACACAGGGTCAACAGACAAGGCTGCGTCTGCCAGCGCGCGTGATTAAATTTGAGCAAGAGCAAGCTCTTCGCAGACAATTTCGGGAAAGACGGCAGCAACAGCACCAATTTACGGTCCCGCAGGAACCGAGAACTCTAGAAGTGGAAATTTCTGAATCGAATTCAGTGATAGAGCTCGCAAAGTCAATGTCGGTAAAGGCTAGCAGCATCATACAAAAATTATTTGAGCTGGGTGAGACTGTAACAATCAATGATCGCGTGGACAAAGATACAGCAATCTACCTAGTGGAAGAGCTTGGACATGTTCCAAAGGAAATTGAGGTTAAAGATATCGAATCAAGTTTAATTCAGGCTATTGATGACAAGAGAGAGTTTTTACCTCGAACTCCAGTAGTCGTTGTTATGGGGCATGTTGACCACGGTAAAACAACTTTGTTGGATACCATTCGAAAGACTCAGGTCGTAAAAAGTGAGAAAGGCGGCATTACCCAGCACATTGGTGCCTACATAGTCAAGACGAACAAGGGAAAAATCACGTTCTTGGACACACCTGGTCATGAAGCTTTTGCTGCAATGCGAGTGCGAGGATCGAAAGTCACAGATATTGTGATTCTAGTTGTTGCCGCGGATGACGGTGTTAAACCACAGACGATCGAATCGATCAATCACGCCAAAAATGCGGATGTGCCAATTATTGTCGCGATCAACAAAATTGATTCAAATGAGGCGAATCCCAGTCGAGTATTAAGACAATTGACAGAACACGGAATTATCGCTGAAGAGCTTGGCGGTGATGTGCTGACGGTTGAAGTGTCGGCATTGAAAAAAATTGGAATTGATGATCTGTTGGAGTGCATCAATCTGCAGGCAGAGTTGCTTGAATTAAAAGCGCCGAGAGTTGGTCCCGCGAGCGGCGTTGTGATCGAAGCGCGTGTTGACGTGGGTCGAGGTGTGATCGCGACAGTCTTGATTAACAAAGGAACATTAAAACGAGGCGATGTAGTTGTCGCAGGGGTTCAGAAAGGCAAAGTTCGAGCACTAAAGAATGATCGGGGCAGCGAAGTCAGAAGTGGCGGGCCGTCCGTACCGCTTGAAATTCAAGGCTTGAAAGAGGTTCCGGTCGTAGGTGATCAATTTCTGGTTGTTCCGAACGAAAAATCTGCAAAGGAACTCGTTGAATTCCGTCTCAATAAAACGGAAAAAACGACGAATTTGAGAAGAACTGATGTTTATTTTGGTACATCTGACGAGCCGCTAGTGATCAATGTGTTGGTTAAATCTGATGTTCAAGGTTCAGCGGAAGCGATCACCAATGCGATCAAAAATTTATCGACGGATAGAATTGAAGTGAAAGTAATTCACGGAATGGTTGGTGGCATCAGTCAATCTGATGTCAATCTGGCTCTGACCACAGATGCGATCATCATCGCCTTTAATGTTCGAGCCGATGCAATTGCGCGACAAATGATCGATGAAAATAAAATCAACGTGATTTACAGCGGTGTGATCTATGATGCGTTGGATGCGTTGAAGGAAATTATCTCGGGAATGATTGAGCCTGAGACTGTCGAGGAAATTATCGCAAGAGTCGAAGTTCGAGACGTGTTCAAACTGTCAAAAGGCGGCACAATTGCGGGTTGTTTCGTTGCAGATGGCACAGTGCGGGATAACGCATCGCTGCGTGTGTTGAGAAACAATGTCGTCATTCACAATGGAGTCATCGACTCGCTTCGCCGCTACAAAAACAATGTGACCGAAGTGAAAGCGGGAATGGAATGTGGAATCATGATTAGAAATTATCACGATGTCACAATCAATGATGAACTTGAAGTGTTTCAGGTTCGGCATGCCAGTTAGCCTACACTAGAGTTCCAATTTTTTTATCTGCCCCCTTTCTTCAAGATACGATGGTGACTGATTACACTTACTGGCTGGATTATCCACAGGTTGACCGAACAAAAAAAGTCGCTTCATTGGTGCATCGCGAACTGAGTTCAATACTGCAGCATAAAGTTTCAGACCCTCGTATAGAACCCACTACCATCACTGAAGTACTTGTCTCAAAAGACCTTAAACATGCAAAAATTTTTGTAGTTGGCAGAGGCTCTGCCGAAGCTTCGCAGACAGCAGTCGAGGCACTCAATCGAGCAAGATCTTACATTCGCCGTCAGTTGGCCAAACAGGCTGGATTGAAATATACTCCGTCTCTTGAATTCAAGATTGATAAAGTTCCCGAACGGTCAACCCGCGTACTCAACTTAATGAAAAAAATTTCTCAGTCCATAGATTAATTTCCCGTGTCCAAATACCGTCAAAAAAAATCGATAGGAGTATCAGGTGTGCTGTTGCTGGACAAGCCGGCAGACATCACTTCAACCGCTGCAGTGAATCGGCTCAAAAAGCTGATGCGCGCCAATAAAGCAGGACATACGGGCAGCCTTGATCCGATTGCGACCGGGTTATTGCCAGTCTGTTTTGGCAGTGCGACAAAGGCTGCGAGTTTTTTTCTGCATGCAGACAAAACGTATTGGGCATGTATCAAGTTAGGTGAGACGACAAACACCGGCGACCGTCAAGGGGACGTTATCGAAAGAAAGAAAGTTGCGACATCGGCGCGCAAAATCAAAAAAGTGGTACACAGTTTCGTAGGTGAATTGGAACAAGTTCCGCCGATGTATTCCGCTGTGAAATTTAAAGGTGAGCCTCTATACAAATATGCACGCCAGGGTTTGGACGTAGAACGAAAAGCTCGCAAAGTAACAGTTCACAATATTAAGTTGTTGAAAATAGACGGTGATTCGATTGAAATTGAGTTGACCTGTTCCCGAGGCTTTTATGTTCGAGTGCTGGCAGAAGAAATCGGCGAACTTTTAGATTGCGGTGGACACGTGCATGCTTTGCGAAGACTTGGTGTCGGACAATTGCACGTGGATGCCAGTTACACAATCTCACAAATTGAGGAATTGGACACTCTGCGGGAGAGGCGAGATCTGTTGGTTCCGTGTGATAAAACTTTAACGCACTTGCCAAAAATAAACCTTTCTTTTGATGCAGCATTCTATTTGTGTCGCGGTCAAACTGTTCGCGCCAACAATTTGCCATCACAGGGAACCGTACGTTTATATGAGGATACGGTAGGTTTTTTAGGGTTTGGAACTTCGTTAGGAGATGGTCGGGTGGCTCCGAAGCGGCTTTTTCAAGTAAGCAACACTTAAAAACAAGTATGATATTGAGCACTAAAACGCCTCGACACACAAAATCTGCCGCAAACGCCAAGTGAAGGTTAAGTTTGCGGTTATTTATTAATCAACCAAAATAATTTAGGTAGTAAACAATATGGCTTTGTCAGTTACTGCAAAGACAGAAATTATCGATAATTTTCGTCGAAATGAGAACGATACCGGTTCGCCGGAAGTTCAAGTCGCCTTGCTCACCGAGAGGATTCGTGGACTTACGGATCACTTCAAGGAGCACAAACACGACCATCATTCCAGAAAAGGATTATTGCGAATGGTAAATCGTCGTCGAAAATTGCTGGCATTTTTAAAATCGGAAGATCCAGCTCGGTATCAGGAACTGATTACTAGACTGAATTTGAGAAAGTAATCGGTATAGGAAGAAAAAAAATGAGCGATATAGCAGAAGTACGGTTTCAGTACGGATCAAATGAAGTCTGTTTGCAAACAGGAAGGATTGCCAGGCAGGCGACGGGAGCGGTAGTAGCAAGTATGGGAGATACTTCGGTTTTGGTTACAATCGTAGCTGAAAACACACCGAAGAATTTCAATTTTCTACCACTCACTGTCGAATACGAAGAAAGAACATATGCCGCCGGGAGAATCCCAGGCGGTTTTTTTAAGCGTGAGGGTCGGCCCTCGGAGAAAGCGGTTCTGACCTGTCGATTGATTGATCGGCCATTGCGTCCTCTTTTCCCGAAACATTTTTGTTGTGAGGTCCAGATCATTGCAACCATTATGTCGGTTGATCCTAATATTGATCCAGACGTGATTGCGTTGTTAGGGGCATCGGCTGCCGTGAAAATTTCCGGCGTGCCATTCGAAGGCACACTGGGAGCGGCTAGAGTTGGATTTGTTGACGGCAAGTTTGTATTGAATCCAGAATCCAATATCTTGCAGTCGGAATCGAAACTGGATTTGGTTGTGGCTGGAACTAAAAACGCGGTGTTGATGGTTGAATCTGAAGCCAAACGCCTGTCTGAAACGCAGATGCTTGGAGCAGTTATGTTTGGTCATGAGCAAATGCAAACCGCCATAGATGCGATAGACAAACTCGCTGCGCGAGCCGGCAAACCGAAGTGGGACTGGCAGCCGGCAGGTACGGAAAATCAGTTTTCGGAGCAAGTGGAGCAGCTGGCGAGAGCGGACCTGGAACGAGCTTATGCGATTGCGGAAAAAACATCTCGTCAAGACGAGTTAAGCCGAATCCGAAGTTCAGTTCAAGATAGCTTGTGGAATCCGAGAGAGGACGATGACGGCAATCTCGTGCGAATTAAAGATGAAATCAAAAGCCTGGAAGCTCAAATCGTTCGCACTAGAATTACCAATGGGCTGCCAAGAATAGACGGTCGCGATACAAAAACTGTGAGACCCATCGATATTCAGACCCGCGTATTTGCTCGTACGCATGGTTCTACGGTATTTACGCGAGGTGAGACCCAGGCTATTGTAATCACAACTTTGGGCACCGAACGCGATGCGCAGATCATTGATGCTTTGGAAGGTGAACATCGAGACCCATTTTTGCTACATTACAATTTCCCACCTTTTTGTGTTGGTGAAACCGGACGAATTGGCTCTCCCAAGCGTCGTGAAATCGGACACGGACGCTTGGCGAAACGCGCACTTGCTGCTGTACTGCCCAAACGCGATGACTGTCCATACGTAATTCGCGTGGTTTCAGAAATTACCGAGTCGAATGGATCAAGTTCGATGGCGACAGTGTGTGGCGCCAGCCTGTCTCTGATGGATGCTGGAGTTCAAATTTCCGCACCGGTATCAGGTGTAGCGATGGGACTGATCAAGGAAGGCGATAAATTTAAAATCCTGACAGATATTCTTGGTGACGAAGATCATCTAGGAGATATGGACTTCAAGGTGGCGGGAACTGAAGACGGAATCACTGCTTTGCAGATGGATATCAAGATTAAAGGCATTACCGAAGAAATTATGCGTGCCGCTTTGGCGCAGGCTCGGGAAGCCAGAATGCATGTGCTCAATGAAATGGAAAAAGCATTGGCAGCTCCGCGGGACGAAATTTCTGAATTTGCGCCACGTATTATTACCATGAAAATCGATCCGAAGAAAATTCGGGATGTGATTGGCAAAGGCGGAGCAACGATTCGTGCGCTCTCCGAAGAAACCGGTGCGACTATCGATGTTTCCGACAATGGTGTGATCAACATTTCATCAGTCGACAAAACTGCCGGAGAAAGTGCCAAAGAACGAATCAAATACATCACGTCGGATGTGGAAATCGGCAAGATCTATAACGGGGTTGTCGTCAAGTTGATGGATTTTGGCGCATTTGTGAATATTCTCCCAGGCCGCGATGGCTTGGTTCATATATCACAGATCTCGCGTCGTCGTGTAAATCAAGTTTCAGATGTCCTGTCAGAAGGTGACAAAGTCAAGGTCAAAGTTCTTGACGTTGATAAGCAAGGTCGAATACGGCTTAGCATGAAAGCTGTTGGAGTAGCGGCCTAAAAACAACAGTCAATTCAAACTCAGCCCCTCATGAAGGTAATGGTTCAACGTGTGCTGAGTGCAGATGTCACGGTCTCCGGTGAAAATATAGGGAAAATTGGTCGAGGCTTATTGCTGTTTGTTGGATTTACGGACGGTGATAACCCCTCGACAGTTCAGCAACTGGCAAACAAGGCAGTCAATTTAAGAATTTTTCCCGATCAGACAGGACGCTTGCAACATTCCATTTTGCAGGTTAATGGTGAAATTTTGACGATTCCCCAGTTCACCCTGTATGCAGATACCTCTCGCGGACGTCGCCCCGATTTTACAAAGGCATTACAGCCGAAATACGCGAGCCTGCTGTTTGATCAGTTCGTTGAAACTCTATCGGGTTTGATTGACGCACCTGTAGCACAGGGAAAATTTGGAGCAGACATGAAAGTTTCACTGGTGAACGACGGTCCGTTCACGGTGATGCTTGCGAAGGAATCGAATTAAGAGGTATTCCCAAGCGCTAGCCGGTCTGAAACTGCTGTTGGTCCATCGCGATCAAGCTGCGATGATTTGGATTGACCAAGCAGGAATTAATCGCCTTCCGACGACGGCGCAAATGCAATGGGCGAACCCAATACATTTTCTTGAATTTTTTCGTTCGAAAACGCAATCTGTCCGCTTACAACTGTCCACAGCGGCCAGCCGGTTAACTCCATGCCCTGGTACGGACTCCACTTCACTTTGGTGAACATGTCGCGGTTCCGAACTTCTCGGTAGTTGTCAACATCGATAATCGTTAAATCTGCGTCCATACCTTCTGCGATTCGGCCTTTGCCCGTTATTTTGTATGCGTCGGCGGGGCCCCAACACATCCACTTTAGCAATTGTGCAAGATCGCATTTTCCAGACTTCCAAGCAGTTGCCATTAAAGGCAAAGAGGTTTCGACACCGGGCATTCCAGATGGCGAATTGGGATAAGGCTGTTGCTTTTCTTCGAGCGTATGAGGCGCGTGATCTGTCGCAATGAAGTCGATTATTCCAGAGTGCAAGCCACGCCACAGGGCATCTTGGTCGTTTTGGGTGCGAATTGGAGGATTCATCTGCATCAAACTTCCGAGCCGATCATAGTCATCCATGGTGAAGAACAAGTGGTTCGGAGTGCACTCCACTGTAATATGTTCAGTCTTATTTGCGCTAAGATAGTCAACTTCCACTGCAGAGGTTAAATGCAGAATATGCAAGCGACGAGAAAATTCATGGGACAATTCGGTCGCTCTGCGAGTTGCAAGCAACGCACAGCGATCATCTCGGATGTTGGAATGAACTCGAAGGTCGGTAATTTGGTGTTTTTGTGTTAAAAGTTGTGCTGAACGTGAACGCATTCGATCTTCGTCCTCCGCATGAACAGCGATTAGTCGAGTGCCGGTTTGGAAGATCTTTCGTAAATCATGTTCTTGGTCAATGAGTAAATTTCCAGTGCTCGACCCCATAAAAATCTTGATTCCACATGCTGGAGCAGCGGAGTTTAAGACAGACAAGTTTCGGGGAGTCGCACCGATAAAAAAACCATAATTGGCGACGGAGCAACTCGCAGCACGCTCTAATTTTCGATTCAAAGCCAGCTGGCTGATGGTCGGTGGTGAAGTATTGGGCATTTCTAAAAAGCTCGTAACACCGCCTCGAACAGCAGCTCGCGATCCGCTGCATAAATCTTCTTTATGTGTTAAACCAGGGTCGCGAAAGTGGACTTGAGCATCAATGATACCGGGCAATACCAAATGACCGGAAGCATGAATTTCCTCAGCTGCAGTTTGTGTGATCGTAGAATCTATTTTTTCGATTCGACCGTTATGGCATGCAATTTCGACTTCCAAAGTCGTGCCGTCTTCTTGCGCGACCTGTCCTTCTCGAATGATTAGATCGTAGCTGTCCATAAGGGTAAATTTGGCTGGCAACTGTGACGCACGGTTGCGGTTGATTTATGACAATTGAGAATTGGATTATATCTAGTCGAGTTCCTAAAATGCGTGCGCGCAAAAGACAGTGTGAGCCAGGCGCTAGACACAGTGTGAGTCAGGCGCTAGACTCCGCGACGCTCTCTTCTCTCGTCCCACTCTTTGCAGTCAAGGCAGAGGGTTGCTGTCGGTCGTGCTTCAAGCCGCTCAATGTTGATTGGAACGCCACAGCTAATGCAAAACCCATAACTGCCAATTTCAAGCCGGGCAATCGACTCTTCAATTTTACGAATCAATCGTCGTTCCCGGTCACGGTTTCGCAATTCGATCGACATTTCAGTTTCCTGGCTTGCTCGATCCGACGGATCGGGGTGATTGATGGTTTCATCCTGCAAAGAGTGAACGGTACGCGATGATTCATCCAGCAACTCTTGGCGCCATGAAGTTAGCACCTTCATAAAATGTTCTCGCTGTTTTCGATTCATGTTTATCTTTTCGGGACTAGTGCAAGGACGACTGTAGAGAATAATTAAACCAAAATTCCAGGCTTTTGGTTTGGAAGAATATGATAAAATTAAAAACTAGCTTTGCTACAGTTTGTTGTTGTCTAGACTGTAACAGTTTAGAATCGGTTATATACCACAAGAACAGACGATTTTCAATTTATCGACAATCTCAACCAGTCGAATTTCTTTGCCACCGTTCGTTGTTCGGGATTATTTTATGTTCAAGTTGCGTTATTCTACAACGTCACCATTCGTCCGAAAAGTTTCAGTCACAATTATTGAATGTGGACTGGAAAATCAAGTTGATCTTGAGCTGACGAATCCGTGGGCGCCCGATACTAATTTGCCCTCGACCAATCCACTGGGGAAAGTGCCCGCTTTAACCCTTGAAAACGGACAGGTACTTTTTGATTCACCCGTCATTTGTGAATTTCTAGATAGCCTCAGCAGTGTTCCGAGACTTTTTCCAGAGAATTCCAAGGAACGTTGGAGTGCTCTGATGCAACAGGCGCTGGGGGACGGCATTATGGAAGCCGCGGTTGGCAGACTTTTAGAAAGTCGACGGCCAGATCAAGAGCAATCCCACGCGGCTATAACTCGCTATGCTGCCGCCGTAGAGCGCTCCCTTGATCATCTGGAATCTAACACTCAGGACATCACAAATGGATTTAATATCGGCCAGCTTACGATCGCTTGCGCTCTCGAATATCTGGATTTTCGATTTTCTAAGGAAAATTGGAGAGATGGTCGTCCAAATTTATCAAAATGGCACGAGTCATTAGCGAGTCGTCCATCGTTCCGAAAAACCGTCCCACATGAATAATTGATCTGAATAATTAATTGGGATTTTGAGTATCCCATTAGTTTTTGATGTAGAAAAACACATCAATTAAAAAAAACTCAATTTGAATTCATAATTAAAACAGCGACTTGCAACTAAGACGCATTAAAATTTCCGGGTTCAAGTCATTCTTGAGTCCAGTTGTTATCCATCTCCCTAACGGTCTGTGTGGCATTGTTGGTCCAAATGGATCAGGTAAGTCGAATGTCTTCGACGCGATACGTTGGGTAATGGGGGAATCCTCTGCAAAAAGTCTGCGAGGAGAAACCCTTGATGACGTGATTTTCAACGGCTCGGAGCAGCGAAAACCCGCCGCACGAGCGAGTGTCGAACTGGTGTTTGACAACTCGCAAAAACGTTGTTTCGGTCACTTAATGAAATACGCTGAAATATCCATTCGTCGAACACTGACGCGCGACGGAATTTCCGAGTATTTGATCAACGGAACCAAAGCAAGACGCCGTGATGTTCGAGAAATATTCCTAGGAACCGGTTTCGGACCGCGTTCCTATTCAATTATTGAACAGGGAATGATCAGCCAGATTGTGGAAAGCAAACCGAAGGAGCTGAGCGCTTATTTCGAAGAGGTTTCAGGAGTATCCCGATTTCGCGAGAAACGTCACGAAACAGGTTTGAGACTGAATAAAACCCAGCACAATTTGGAACGTTTGGATGATATGCGCTCTGAAGTGGTCAAAAGACTTCGAATACTGAAAGTACAAGCAGCGGATGCTCGGCGCTATAGAACGATCAAACAGCAAGCTCGCCTGCTTCAATCGCGTTTAATCGCTAAAAAGTGGAAAAAAAAGTCAGATGAACTGCAGTTTTGGCAGAAACAATTGTTGGAGCAAGATGTTGATCTGCAAAAGAAAATCAATAAATTCACAAGCGTAGAATCTGAACTCGAGGAAGCTCGCAAGCACCAGCTTGAAGCTACCAACGAACTGAATCAGTTACACAGAGAACATTATCGAATGGGTTCAGAAATTGAACATGTTGAGCGAGAAATTCAACATGTTCGAGAAAGCAGAGCAAAAGATATTGAGACTCTGGCTTCTCATAAAGAGAACGCAGCAAAATTGGAACAAGCTTTGGCACAACTGCGAAATTGTAAAGAAAGCTCCAGTGCCGAACTAGCTCAAGTCCAACAGGAGCTAGAAAAATCATCAGAAAAATTACTGCGTCGAGAAGAGAGTCTTCTCAAGTGTGAATTGAACCTTGAGACAACTCAGAAAGAACTCGATGAAATTCATTCAGAATTGATGGGAGCGGTACGTTCTCGCGATCGGATTCAATCTCGCTTCAAGGAAATAAAGAGTCAAAAAAAGTCTGAACTCGCACTTATTTCAAAACTTCAATCAAAATCGAAACTGCTGGAATCTGAAGCCAAATTCAAAACAATTGATTCGATTACCGAAATTCTTCAGGACCTGACTCAGAAGGATGAAGATCTGAAACAGAAAATTGCTCACGCTGAGAAATCACTTTCGAAAAAACGACTGATGAGGGATCAGTATCAAAATCAGCTGGAACAGTGTCGAGACCGTTCGCAAGAAGCTGAAATCAGGTTGCGTACTTTGGAACGAAGTCTTGCTTCTTTGTCGCAAAATGATGATCGAATCGATCAGTGGATCAAGAAAAATGGATTGTCAGATTCAACAAAAATTTCCGATATTCTAACTGTTCGAGACGGATGGGAAAGAGCTGTTGATCAAGTTCTAGGAACCAAGCTTTCGGGAATACAGGTGAACAATCTTCAGTCGGTTGCTGACAAGGCGAATGGAAGTTTTCCAAATCGCCTGTTTTTCTTTGAGTCAAATCATCCGAGTGCTACAAAGGAAAAATCAAAGCCGACATTGGCAGATATTGTGGAATGTTCGGGTTCTGGCGTTGAAGATTTGCTTAGTCATGTATTGATAGCAAACTCGACCACAGAAGCTTGGTCAATGAGAGGTTATCTTAGCGCTTGCCAAATTGTGGTCACGCCAGAAGGAGCAATGCTTGGCACCAATTGGTTTTCACCTGCGGTTGAGCGGGAAGCGGAATCCGGAATTTTGGAAACTGCAAAATTAATACAGAAATTTAAAAATCAAGTCAACCAAATCGAAGAGCACAAACAGGCAAAACAACAACAGCTAGACTTGACGAAGGACTCTATTTCTAAACTTGAGATTAAGGTTCGAAAGCTTCGTTCGCAACAAGATGAGCATTCTAGTCGAATTGCAAGTTTGCTAACTGAACGTTCCGAAGCTCAAATCAATCATGCAAGATTGGTTGTGACTCTGGAACAGATTGATACCCGCCTTCATCAGGCGAATGAAACAATCCGGAAACTTGATGATCAACTCGGTGAAATGCTGTTGCGTGTCGCTGCTGAAGAAAGGAAGTCAGAAGACATAGAGCGAAAAAAACTAAACGTTTCACAGCGACTTCTGCGAGAACGAAAAATTCTTAAGGATCAACAATCCTGCGTGAACAAAACCATTGTTGCCCAACATCAGATTGAGCTCCAGGTTCAAAAGCTCAAGTCTGATCTAGTGAATTTTGCTTCATTGATTGCAGATCGCGAAGAACGGTTGAAAATAAGTCGGATTGAGCGGTCGGAGACAGAGGACAGGCTGTCAGAATCAAGTGATCCTACAGAGTTATTGACGAAAGAGCTGAAACAACTCTTGCAGAATTCCGAAAATCAAGAAGCAAAGTTAAGTGCGAAGCGGGACAAAGTCAATGAATCCGAAGTCCATTGCAGAAAGCTGGACCAGGAAAGAATTCAGCTTCAAATTTCGTTGGAACGCATGAAGAGTCGAATCCAAGATCGAAAGATCGAAGTGAATCGGCTTGATGTCCAAGTAAGCGAGCTTTTGGAAAAATTACTTGAAAGAGATGTTTCACCAGAGATCGTGCTTGACGAAATTAATGACGATTTTGATATCGAACAAACCACCTCAAACTTACAAATCTTAGGCGAGAAACTCAGGCGATTTGACAAAATCCGGCTCAATTTCGGCGCTGAGGAAGAATTTAACAGAGAACTTCAGCGCAAAGAGTACATGGACGCGCAACACTCTGATTTAAGTCGCGCGATTGAAACACTGAAAGAAACCATCAAAAAGATTAACCAAGAATCTCGCAAACGCTATCTAGAATCATTTGATTTGGTGAATAAGGCATTCCAAATGATTCTTCCCCAGCTGTTCGGTGGCGGCACTGGTTACCTGGAACGATTCGGCGATTATCCCGATCAGACAGGTGTCAGAGTTTTCGCTCAGCCGAAAGGGAAAAGAATTAACCACATCCAATCATTGTCAGGTGGAGAAAAGGCATTGACAGCCATTGCACTTTTGCTGTCTCTGTTTCAGATCAATCCTTCTCCAGTCTGCTTATTTGACGAGATCGACGCTCCACTCGATGATGAAAACGTTGACCGTCTGTGCACAGCGTTGAACAGATTGTCAAATTCAACTCAGCTCGTAATGATTACTCACAACAAAATTACAATGGAATCCGTTGATTTGTTGCTTGGTGTAACCATGCCAGAGCCGAACTCATCAAGAATATTAACTGTCAATTTTCAAGAAGCTCAGGAGTACGCAGCATAATGAACATTCCTTTATTAGTCTTTGGCGTTGCGGTGATAGCGACTATGATTTGGTTACTGGGTCGATTCGTATCCTTTTCTAAATTTTCGCTGCCGTCGAATCTGAAAGGAGGCTCAAGTAGCCTAAAGAATCATAATCAAATGGCACTCGCAGATGGAGTGGAAAACATCGACGGCTTTGAGCTGGGGCCAGTGACGCCTGTCAATTCTGACAATTATGACTATCATCCTTCCATATCTACGAAATATGGAAACGAGAGCGATTTCGATGAGGTGATTCGTCGGTCCGAAGCATCGAACCCAGATCCTGAAGCTGATTATGAAGAGGAGTTCGAAGTTCTGAACGAGCGTTCCGAACATGACTGGCAACAAAATGGGGAGTTAGATTGGAACCTAGAAACAGAATCACCCTGGCAGCCGGAAATCGAACCAAATTGGCAGGACCACTTTGATGAAAATTTGCCGCTAGAAGGCGAGCAAGTTTCAGAACAGGAATTTGTGCAAGAATTGCAAGCAGAATCTGAACAAGATCTACAGACTGATTCTGAACAGGACTGGCAACAGGAGTCCGAACAAAACTTGGAATTGCCATCTGAGCCGGCTATGCAAGGAACTCCCGAAAATCAGCGCGCTGATTTGCATGTTGCAGACCCGACAAGCCCAAATAAAAAGGCTCCAGAGAAAAAATCTTCGCCAATGGCGAAAATTTATGAATTTGCTGACAGTTTCAATTTTGCAAAAAAATCGAATGTTTCAAATATTCGAAGAAATCGTACTCCGATGTTAAAACCTGTATCCATTCATTCAGAGGCCGTTAAATTTCCAAAACCTGGCAGTCAAGAGGTTGCGGCTGTCGCAGATCTAGCAATTGAAGAGGATTTTTCATCTCAGACAGAAATCAATTTAACATTGGAAGTGCCAGATTATTTGCAAAATGTAAATCGAGAAATTGATGTGATTGGATGGTTGCCTGGCGGAGAAGAATTGATCCAAAGTCATCGAGTTTTTAAGATTTATGAAAAGTTGGACGTAAAGCTAAAATCCCCGCTTCTTTTTCAAGGATTCGACGTAGCTGAGGAAAGATGGTGTGATCTGGGAGACGGTTCAGTTAAAGTCAATATTTCTGATATCGTTTTGTCGATTCCATTGTCCTATCGCGGTGAGCCCGTTAGTGAAAGGGATTGGTGGCTGTTTTCAACCATGGTTGAAGACGTGGCTTTCGCTTTAAGTCGAATTCATTGCATTACGGAGACGACCGATACTGTATTTGATCACGCAAGAGACATCAACAACAAATTCTTAGAATTGGATTTGCAAGTCGCATTGCTGCTGAAATCCGATGATACAGGTTGCATATCAAGGCAAGCTATGAGTTACATGGCTCGTGAATTCCAACTCCAAATACAGCAAAAATTACCAATCTATGACATGATTGACTCATCAGAAGGAGAGGAAGGGGTTCTGTTTAGCGTTATACCTTTTAGTGATTCAACTCATGCACTTGCATTGGAATTGGGCTTAGATCCAGAATCAAAAACTGTTGTTGTATTGGGTAACCTTTCCGCATGCGCGAGTCCGCGAGAGACATTTGACAAGATGTTTGATTCGGCGCAGAATATTGCTGATCGACTTTCATTAAAACTGGTTGATTTAAACGATCAGGACATAAGTTTCAATTCGATTCGTTACATTCGATCAATAATCGATAGGATCGTCGATGAGATGAACGAGTTTGGCATTGAGCCCGGCAGCGATGTTTCGGCGCGAATGTTTGGCCGTCATCACTACCTTCAAGAACTAGTGGGCATTCAGGAAGAATAAGTATCTCTCCTTCTTTCTTTCAGAAATATTAGAGCGACCAAATCTTTCAATTCGATTTAGTCTCGAAAACCTCGTACATTTAGAGGTTGGAACATGTCGCGTCTGAGTTGTTAAACGCAACTTACGCGACTTTGGTTTTTTTGCTTGTTCTTGAAAAATGCTGTTAATTCAATACAATTTGCATTGACTACGCGTTCAGAGGACGAAAAATTCCCAACAAATTCGGTGAGATTTGTGTTTGAATTTCAGAGCCAAGTCTCCAAATTACTCAAGTCTCCTGAAAGACAGTTGAATCGAATCGTTGGTCCATCCAGAGTCGTTGGGTTGGTCGCTGTTCAAATTTTTTAATTGTCTCGTCGATTTAATGACAGAATTAGCTGAAATTCAAAATCGCATCAATGCTCTGCGTGAAGAAATTTACGAGCACGACCATGCGTACTATGTCTTGGATTCGCCTCAGATTCCTGACCATGATTACGACAGGCTATTCCGTGAATTATCCAAATTAGAAGAACGATTCCCGCAATTTCAGTCGAAAAGCTCTCCGACTCAGAGAGTGGGGCATAAATCTGAGAACTCATTTGAAGAAGTTCGACATGCTGTTCCAATGCTGTCGCTGAACAATATTTTTTCCGAAAAAGAAGCAATGCAGTTTGATCGCAGAATTCAAGATCTCATTCAATTGGAAAAAATCGACTACATGTTTGAACCCAAAATCGATGGTTTGGCCATTAGCATCGTGTACGAAGCCGGAGAACTGTCCTTGGCTTCCACTAGAGGAGACGGTGAAGTGGGCGAAAACGTAACCGGCAACGTTCGAACGATTCGCAGTCTGCCCCTTAAAATCCGAGGACAGAATATTCCCAGCTTAATTGAGGTGAGAGGTGAGATATTTATGTCTCGCAAAGGCTTTGCGAAGCTCAATGAGGCGCAGAAAGCGGCAGGAAGAAAAATTTATATGAATCCTCGAAATGCGGCTGCGGGGAGTTTGCGTCAGTTGGATCCGAGCGTAACCAGCGAGAGACCGCTCGATGCAATTTTCTACTCTATTGTTCGCAGCGAGGGTGAAGCTCTCCCGCCGAGCCAAAGTGCTCAGATTCAACAGCTCAAAAAGTATGGATTCAAAGTTTCGGATGAGGTGAGGCTGGCATCAGGCATTGAGAATTGTTTGAAGTTGCGAGAAGAGCTGATGCAGCGACGCGATGATCTCGATTACGAAGTTGACGGAGTTGTTTATAAAGTCAATCTGGTTGCGGATCAGGAACGGCTGAGTTACGTGTCGAGAGCGCCTCGTTGGGCTGCGGCACACAAATTTCCAGCACAGGAACGTACAACCTTGATTCGTGACATTGATGTTCAAATCGGTCGTACTGGAGCGGTTTCACCCGTAGCCAGACTCGAACCGGTGGAGGTGGCTGGGGTCATCGTATCCAACGCGACATTACACAATGAAGATGAGATAAGAAGGCTTGATGTTCGAATTGGGGATACTGTCATTGTCCGAAGGGCAGGAGATGTCATACCCGAAGTCGTAGCAGTTGTGAAGAACAAGCGTCCAACTGAGTCCGAAGAATACATTTTTCCGAACACCTGTCCTGTTTGCGGATCGAAAATCGAGCGTGAAGAATCAGCAGCGGTATCTCTCTGTACTGGAAAATTGGTCTGTTCCGCGCAGCTCAAACGTGGAATCTGGCATTTTGGTTCGAGAACAGCATTGGATATTGAAGGTCTAGGCGCCGGCATCGTCGAACTGCTCGTAGATCAAGCTCTCGTCAAGAATGTCGCAGACTTATACAAGCTGGAATTGGAACAAATCAGCGCGCTTGAACGAATGGGTGACAAATCAGCAAAAAATCTATTGACTTCACTTGAACGAAGCAAGCACACGACACTTGCTAAATTTCTAGTGGCGCTGGGTGTTCCACACGTCTATGAAACAACCGCAGCAACGTTAGCGAATCATTTCGGCACTTTGAAGCGTGTGATCCAGGCAACCGAAAGTGAATTGAGTGAATTAAGAGACATTGGTCCCGTAGTCGCAAATTCCGTTAGCAAATACTTTCAGCAAGAACGTGTACAAGATTTAATTCGGCAACTTGAGAAGGCTGAATTTCAAATTCAAGGGGTAGAGACCGCAGCATCGACAGATCAAGATACTTCAAAATTTGACGGCAAGAGTTTTGTTTTAACGGGGACATTAAATTCAATGACCCGCGCAGTTGCGAAAAAGGAAATTGAACAATTGGGTGGAAAAGTCGTAGGAAGCGTCTCAAAAAGAACGAATTACGTGGTTCAAGGTGTTAAACCTGGAAGTAAATTGGCGAAAGCGAGAAACTTAGGCGTGCAGATATTAACCGAGCCTGAATTTATGGAACTTCTGCAAGGAAGCCGTGAATCTGACAGCTTGTTAAAACTATTTTAAATTGCTCAAAATGTGTCGACTTAGCTATTGGTTAATATGATTTGTAATTTAATTGATTGGGAGCACGCCGGAATGACTTCTAAAACAAAATTTCTTCAATTTTGTTTGATTCAAGAAAATCGCGACGACTGTAGCTGTCAAATCTGAATTTACGCTCTGTATCTTCCACACTACGTTTCGAGGATACGACCCAATTTCAACGCATGTTTAATCGTTCAGTCTTGTAGAATGGCAAATGCTACAGGGTAGTTGAGAGCTCGATGCATGGAAAAATTTTCAAGATTCAGCTTTGCTCGATTTCGTTAATGAGGCGTAAGTCTTTGCGGTTCCTTCCTTTTCTGGGGGTGGGTAGGTCTGAACGTCTGGCTCAAGGTTCTCATTCAAGAATTTTGTCGCATCTCTGATAAAAACAGTGTATTTGCCACTGGCTGCGCATTTGATTCCGACTGGCTGGGTGGTGGACATGTTTTTTTCTTTTCCTATAAGTCCGTGCCATGGGGCATCGCGCAGTCCTTGCCATTTTGCCAAATAAAAGAGTGAGCCAAAACGGCCGGGTTTGAGATCTTTATTGTTAATGCCTCCAGGAAATTCCAACATTGGCAACTCTCCACTCTCAGCACGACTCGCTAGCTCCGGACTCGAGTTCCTAAGTTCTTTCCCTGACGTGTGACATATCTCCAGTGCTTTTCCAGCACCTAGATTCTTATGATATTTTTTCCTGTCTCCAGTAAAAACAACCAATCTTCCTGTTCGTGTACACAAACGAGGCACTTCTTTTGCCGGCGCAATGTCCAAGTCTTCGCCCAACAGACCTTGCAGTTCGGCGAGGTAATATAAGGTGCCGTATTTGGCAATTAGTTCATCGTTAATTGTGATGTTCTCTTCAATCCCCCCTTTCCACCCCAAAATGGGCAACTCGCCAGTCTTCGCTTTTCGCGCTAGTTCTGGGGATGTTTGCTGAAGTTTCCGACCGTTCTCCCAGCAAGTGATCAACCCTTTATCATCACCTTGCCACCGCTCTTCATAAGGAAGCTCCCCCCGATCCGGTTCGGATAATTTACGTTTTATTTGTTGTGACATGGAAAGCTTCGTCAATTTTTCTTCTAGGGAGTGCTCTGAATTTAGATGTTCTGCTAGTATTTCTTTGTAATTTTTTACGGAACTGGCGGTTCATGATTGGCAATCAGCGAAAGAAAATCCGTTTCACTAATAATTCTAATTTCTTGACCACTTGATATCAATTCTTCAGCTCTGAGGTGTTTGCAACTTTTACCGGACTCAGATGTAATTTGTGACGAAGTTTGGACGCCACTGACTAATATTGATGTTTTTTTGTAATATGATTTGCTACCTTGCAACCCAAAAATAAGGCATATTCTGTAGCTGCAGAACGTACCATTTGTAATTTACCGGTGAAAACGAGCACTTCTCCGTAGTACTCTCCATCTGGATTGGCATGTTGCTTTTGCCAAATTTTCTTTGAGGGGATTCTTGTTTTAAGCTCATGCAGCCAGTGCTCTACATCGACGTCGTGTTAATGACAAGCTGCCAATGTAATCTCAGCGGCAGCTGCCGCGTCCTCAACGGCATCGTGATGCTTAAACTCATATCCAATGAAATTTGCGACGTTTTTGAGACCGTACCCTGATTTGCAAAATTTCTCAGGCCAGGCCCGACTCGCAATAGTTGAACTGTCCAGCCAGTAAACTTGCAACTGTTCAAGATTGTATTTGTCCATCGCAATGCTAAAGGCACCTCGGTCAAACCCGGAGTGTGAAATGAGTACTTGTCCTCGAAGTCGCTGTCGCAGTTCCTCCCGAATTTCCGGTAAGGTCGGTGCGCCTAGAACTTGCTCAGGAGTTATTCCGTGTACTCTTCTGATATTAAATTGATCAAATTCGTCCTCGAGGTCGACAAGAGTGCCCCATTTATCGACTACTTGTCCATCAACAACATGAGCGATACCGATTTGGCAGATTGTTGAACGGTCACTATTGGCAGTTTCAACATCTACGGCGTTGAATGACATGCCACATCCAGTTACTTCTTGGATGGACAATTGTTGCTCATTTCTACTTCGGCGAAGTCTGTCAATAGTATGATCCAGGTCATTGTGCATAGCCGATGTAATTGTCATTGTCGATATCTCTTGAATTGTCATATTTCAAATTCCACTCCCAGTTGAAAACAAATCGGGAACATATAAATTGTATGCAGGCACGGAAATTCAGTGAAAATAGATTTAAGTGATAACAGTCAAAGCTCAGCAAATTTGGTGTGCGCATCGCTGTGCCGTTGATGTTGGAACGGGAGATGCTGGCTCAGGAGAACACCTTAGTGGGTTGAACGATAAGCAAGTGGATTCTGAAAATAATGACAAAGGATTTGACACGTGAATAATAGTTATGGCGCGAGACGTGATTTATTTTCCCATTTCTAATGTCAATAAATGACTGCAATCTGAAATTTAATCATGTCCATTCAAGGTTTACGGTTTGGCAGATGTCCAAAATCTACCCAACTCGCACCATAAAATTCTCAAACCACGGCGAACCGCATCATCGATAAGAGTTCAAAACACAATGAGATTAGTCGATCATTCATTCTTGAATAAATCGGAGTTCACCCTTATCTCTATGCTTATAATGAATTTTGATTTGAACAAGCGCAAGGCATTAGAGTTGAATGAACTCCTAATTGCTTGTTCTTTGAATCAACTGATGATTTTTCCAGAATCGAGGTAAATTATGGCACAAAAAATCACTTCACCATTCGGCGGATATTACATTTATCCCGACGACCCCGGCAATATTTTTCAAACTCTGTTTGGTAGTCAGAAAGCACCCCACACTGAGAAAAGCAGTGAGTTGACTCCTGCGGTTGACATTTTTGAAGACGAATCCGCTTTCCATGCCAGCATCGAAATGCCCGGAGTCGATAAAAACGAAATCAGAGTTTCGTGTTCGGGTGGCAATGTTACGATCAATGCGGACGTTGCAAGAAGTAGTCATGAGGAAGGGCATTGGATTCAGCATGAAAGAAGAACTGGAACGTACGTTCGCAGTATCGCCTTTCGTGATCAAATACAGACCGACCAAATTTCGGCGACGTATGAGGATGGCATATTGAGATTAACAATACCAAAGAAATCCGACAAGCATAAATCGATATCGATCAGCGTCGATTGATATCGAGGCAATTTGTCTAAAATTCTGTCGCACTCGGGGGCAGATCGAAGTGCGACAGAACCGACTTGTGTCGTTTGCGAGCGACCTGAAACAATAAATCAAAAGCTCACTTCGATTCGAGCGCAGGATCAAATTTAGATCCTGAAAAAGATGTGACCGCGTGTAAATTGTAAAATCGGTTTGCCAACGCGACAAAGATCAAAAGAATCACTTGCCATGTCAGTATTTCCATTTCCCATGCTGAATTGGATCATTTGCGCTGATATGCAGCTGTAGTCCTCGAATCAATCAGAAGTCCCCAACAGTAAATCTTCACCTCGACAATGTGCCAACTGGTCGTACATTCCCGCGCTTCTGTCAAAACGCAGCACCTTGAATCACCTTGAATGTGCATCTTGTCACTGACGGTGGTGTGTTGCCTGGGGTATTTCAGAAAAAGAACAAAATAGATGGGCGCATCAACAAGAAGCTTCACCTCCAATAACTTTAGCCTGCAGCATTCAGGCGATCGGTCGCGGCTCTTGCGGTATCCAACGAATTGTAAAGATATACGTCAGCACTCAATGCGGCTACAGTACAGAATCTCAGCTAACAACGGAATCGGCTTGCTCTGTGTGTTGGCTGGGTCCGGCTGCGGCAGAAGCCAAATGACATTGTCATTGTGCGGCGTTGACTTGGAGTGATTTATCATTCAAACTGGCACTTCCATCGACGCTCGAAAACAGACCGATCCGAAAGCGAAAATTCAGTGCAAAAAATTCAGAAAATGCAGTCGGCTGCATGAATATGAAAGCAATGATTTCAAATACTTACATTGCAATATATACGACGTTTAGAATTTAGTCACCAGCGGGACAGCAAATATTCTTTACTTGAATAAATCAGAGTTCACCCTCATTTCTATGCTTATAATGAATTTTGATTTGAACAAGTGCATGGGTTTAGAGTTAAATGAACTCCAAATTGCTTGTTATTTGAATCAACTGATGATTTTTCCAGAATCGAGGTAAATTATGGCACAAAAAATCACTTCACCATTCGGGGGATATTACATTTATCCCAACGACCCCGGCAATATTTTTCAAACTCTGTTTGGTGGTCAGAAAGCACCCCACACCGAGAAAAGCAGGGAGTTGACTCCTGCAGTTGATATTTTTGAGGATGATTCCGCTTTCCATGCCAGCATCGAAATGCCCGGAGTCGACAAAAACGAAATCAGAGTTTCGTGTTCGGGTGGCAATGTTACGATCAATGCGGAAGTTGCAAGAAGTAGTCATGAGGAAGGGCATTGGGTCCAGCATGAAAGAAGAACTGGAACGTATGTACGCAGCATCTCCTTTCGTGATCAAGTACAGACCGACCAAATTTCGGCGTCGTATGAAGATGGAATTTTGAACTTGACCATTCCAAAGAAATCCGACAAGCACAAATCGATATCGATCAGCGTCGATTGATATCGAGGCAATTCGTCTAAAATTCTGTCGCACTCGGGGGCAGGCATAAGTGCGGCAGAACCGATTTGTGTCGTTTTTGAGCGACCTGAAACAAAAAACCGAAGGCTCACGTCAATTCGATCATAGAATTGAATTTGATGCATCGGGATTTACCCTGATTTTGCAATTATCCGCAACCGGGATAATCGTTAATTTCCATTTGAAGTCGAACATCGTAAATGACTATGTCGAACAGTTTTAATACTCGCACCCAATTGAAAGTCGGACACCATTCGTACGAAATTTATTCATTGCAAGCTCTCGGTGATGCGTATGACGTCGAATCTCTGCCCTATTCTCTCAAAGTTCTCTTGGAGAATTTGCTCAGAAATGAGAACGGAGTGGATGTCACAAGGGAGCAAATTTTATCTGTCGCCCAGTGGGATGAAAGAAATCCACTGGATGTTGAAATTGGCTTTTTGCCATTTCGAGTATTGATGCAGGATTTTACCGGCGTTCCAGCTGTTGTTGATCTGGCGTCAATGAGAGATGCTCTAGGTGATATGGGGCATGACCCGAGAGGAGTGAATCCGGTCGTTCGAACTGATTTGGTAATTGACCATTCTGTGATGGTTGATCATTTTGGTACCAGAAATGCAATCAATCTGAATGCAATAAAGGAATATCAGCGTAATACGGAACGGTATTCGTTTTTGCGGTGGGGACAAAATTCCTTTGGTCAGTTTAGCGTCGTGCCACCATCAACTGGCATAGTACATCAGGTCAACCTTGAGTATTTGGCCTCCGTTGTTGCAGAACGACATGTAGACGGAAAAATCTTGGCATTCCCGGACACGGTGGTTGGTACGGATTCTCATACAACCATGATTAATGGTATCGGTGTGCTAGGTTGGGGAGTCGGCGGTATTGAAGCCGAAGCGGCCATGTTAGGCGAGTCCATTGCAATGCTGCTGCCTCGAGTTGTGGGTTGCAGACTATCAGGCGCTTTAGCAGAAGGTGTAACCGCGACAGATTTGGTCTTAACCGTAGTTCAGATGTTGCGCGAGCATGGAGTTGTCGGTAAATTCGTTGAATTTTTCGGTGACGGCTTGGATCATCTTTCCGTTTCAGATCAGGCGACAATTTCAAATATGGCACCTGAATACGGAGCTACATGTGGTGTATTTCCGATTGATTCGAATACACTTGACTACCTTCGTCTTACAGGTCGTTCTGATCGGAACATAGAACTCGTCGAATCCTATGCAAAGCATCAAGGCATGTTTCGAGAATCCGATTCCGCAATAAAAGCGCGCTACAACGAAGTTCTTGAACTGGATCTATCGCAGATTGAACCGAGCATCGCAGGCCCCAAAAGACCGCAAGACCGGCTGGAACTGAAAGACGCAGCGAAGACCGTTCGCAGCACGGTTCAAAGCCTGCGTTCCGATTCAACCAAAGCAACAGCCGTTGAAATTGAAATTGATTCAAAGCAGGAGACTCTCGAGGATGGAGATATTGTTGTTGCCGCTATTACTAGTTGCACCAACACGTCAAACCCCGCTGTTGTAGTTTCAGCGGGACTGCTTGCACAAAAGGCGGTCGCCGCCGGCCTTTCGGTAAAACCGTGGGTAAAAACCTCACTAGCGCCAGGGTCACAAGTTGTAACTGGATATCTTCAGCGTTCAGGATTGCTGGATTCGCTGGAACAACTTGGATTTTCGATTGTTGGTTATGGCTGTACTACATGTATCGGTAACAGCGGACCTCTTGCGGAACCAGTCGCAAGCGGAATCAAGCAAGAGGACTTGATTGTCAGCTCCGTCTTATCTGGAAACAGAAATTTCGAGGGTCGAGTGCATGCGGCGGTAAAAATGAACTTCCTTGCTTCTCCACCGCTAGTTGTGGCATATGCGCTCGCTGGAACAATGAACGTTGACTTGACGAGCGAACCAATTGGAACCAATGAGAAAAATGAAGACATATATCTGAAGGACATTTGGCCAACAACGCAGGAAGTCAATGCAATCATCGATCAAGTGGTGACTGAGGAGCTGTTTCGATCAAAGTATGTGGATGTGTTTCGAGGCGACAGCAAGTGGGCAAAAATTCCAGTGAATCAGTCAAGCCGATACAGTTGGCAGAACGAATCTACTTATATTCGAAAAGCTCCATTTTTCGAGAACATCGTCAGTGCGACTGAGGGGGTACGCGATATCTATGAAGCTCGGGCATTGGCGATGCTGGGTGACAGTGTTACCACTGATCACATCTCTCCTGCCGGTGCTATTATGCTGGACAGCCCCGCTGGTCAGTATCTACAAGATCGAGGTGTTCGTGTTCATGAATTTAACTCCTATGGCTCCCGCAGGGGCAATCATGAAGTGATGGTTCGTGGCACTTTTGCGAATATTCGATTGCGAAACGAATTGGCGTCTGGAACTGAAGGAGGATGGACTAAACACATGCCTTCTGGTGAAGTCTTGTCAATTTACGAGGCGTCGGTTCGTTATCATCATGAAAAAACGCCGCTCATCGTGATTGCCGGAAGTGAATATGGTTCAGGTTCGTCTCGGGACTGGGCTGCAAAAGGTCCACTGCTACTCGGTGTCAAAGCCGTCATTGTTGAAAGTTATGAACGAATCCATCGTTCCAATTTAGCTGGAATGGGGATATTGCCACTACAGTTCAAAGAAGGAGATTCGCGAAAGTCGTTGAGATTGGCTGGAGACGAGGTATTTCATATTCGAGGAGTCAAAAAAGGAGTGAAAACAGTTCAAGTTGTAGCGATAAAGAACGACGGTTCTCGTCAATTTTTCGATGTAGATGTTCGCATTGACAGCGCTAGAGAGTGGGACTACTACGAAAACGGCGGAATATTGAGATATGTGTTGCGCCAGCTTGCCGGTCTGCCAATGACGAAGATGGCAAGTTGATCCGGATTGGAACTGAATCCGACAATTTTTATCGGTTAAATAGATCGTCTTCGTCGATATCCATCTGTCGAGTAGCACGCCAAATGAAAATGGGTATGACGATCAACATAAAAGCCAAGGTTAGTCCTAGCACGCCGAATACTTTGAAGTTTACCCAAATTTCCTCGCGTCTGGCCTCGGGTAATTCCAGGCCATAGAAAAAGGCAACATAAATATTGAGGAACCCTACAAATATCGAAAACAGACCCCAGTTGAAATTGATATTGCGCCAAACCGAAGAAGGCAATTCAATCTTGGCGTTAGTACCGATCATCCACTCAAATACTGTTTTTTTCGTAAAGAACTGAGAGTATAAAACGGCGCCGCCGATAATCCAGTAAACGATTGTGGTTTTCCATTTGATGAAGACTGGGTCGCGTAGAAGCAAAGTCAAGCCGCCAAAAACTATAAGTGCTCCGAGAGTAATGAGGTGAATTTTTTCAAACTTTTTGTTTTTCCACCACGTCACGCCCACCTGCACAAATGAAGCAGCAATCGCAACTCCCGTAGCGACAAAAATGTCATAGAATTTATACGCCGCGAAGAAAAGAATCAGTGGGAAAAGATCAAAAAGAAATTTCATAGCGGCTTGTTTGAATTTTAGATTGGTACCGGGAGAGAGACTCGAACTCTCACGGTGTTTCCACCACCGGATTTTGAGTCCGGCGCGTCTGCCAATTTCGCCATCCCGGCAAGAGAGATTGAAGCGTAATTGTATTACAAATTGAGAGCGCGTCCAAAATGTTCGAGACCCTTAAATCTTGTAAATGATGTCGAATTTGCTGGTTTAAATCGCAAATTGAATTGAAATTTGACCACCCTCCCAATTAAATACTACGTTTCCGTATGTCTTCTCAAATTGGGAATTCACATCCTGACAACACAACCCGAATACACTCGGTCCATTTCAGCTTGACCGATGTGGCACACTTGCAAAGTGAATTAATCAAATCTTTTCGATGATGGTGATGCTACAAAGGATCTGGCTCGAAAAGCGGTTGCTGCACAAAAGAGTGTTGAATCTGGCTTGGCCAGTGATGCTGGCCAACTTAAGCCTGCCACTTGCCGGAGCAGTGGATACTGCAGTTGTCGGGCATCTTCCAGACCCCCAATACATCGGTGCTGTGGCTCTAGGATCGATGATTTTCAGCATGTTGTATTTCCTGTTTGGATTTTTGAGAATGGGAACGACAGGGTTCGTCGCACAAAGTGTCGGAGCTAATGATGACGATGAAATTGTCGCTACTTATGTTCGAGCACTTTGCCTCGCTGTGCTGATCAGCTTGGTTTTTATTGCTCTGCAATCCCCAATCGGCAAAGTCATTATCTGGTATTTTGATGCAACTGAAAAAGTTGAAAATCTTGCGCTTGATTACTTCCAAATTCGCCTTTGGGGTGCAATGTTTGGCTTGTGCAACCTGGTGAACCTGGGCGTGCTATTTGGTTTGCAGCGAATGCGAACCGCCTTGCTATTGCAACTGCTGCTTAACGGCATGAACATCGTGCTGGATTTTCTATTTGTCCTTGGTTTTGGATGGGGCGTATCGGGTGTCGCATTCGCGACTCTGATCAGTGAATTCGTAACGGCAATTGCTGGATTGTGGGTCTGCTATCGTGTGCTTGGCCCGAGCAAGTTCAAAACGGTCAAATTTCAGCTGCTCCGCCGAGATAAATTGATTCGATTGGCACAAACGAACACCAATATTTTTATTCGAACTTTGTGCCTTGAATTTGTTTTTCTCTATGTTATGTGGGCGAGTACGCAACAGGGCAGTTTAGTGCTGGCGGCTAACGCGATCCTCCTGCACCTGATACATTTTCTGGCTTATGGTTTGGATGGATTTGCCCACGCCGCGGAAGCGCTCGCAGGAAATGCCTACGGTATGAAGAACCGCAAAAGACTGCACGATGTTGTGGTTGTAACTCTGATTTGGTCACTCCTCGTTGCTTTGGTATTTTGCGCAATTTATGGTTTTGGTGGATCTCTCATAGTTGGATTGATCACAAGTATTGAGAGTGTTCGAGCGACAGCAGATGTTTTTCTGCCTTGGCTGGCTCTAGCTCCTTTGGTCTGTGTCTGGCCTTTTTTATTTGACGGCGTTTACATTGGCCTGACGCGTACCGCAGAGATGAGAAACAGTATGCTTCTCGCCATGATTGTTTTTTTTGCAACTACTCACCTTAGTATCGATTCGATGGCGAATCATGGAATTTGGTTAGGAATTACTCTATTTATGATGGTTCGGGGATTGTCGCTAGCCATTTTATATGTGGGCATTGAACGCGATATGAAAATGGAATAGAAGAAATAGTGCAATTGCTTAGAGTTACGTTCAATCAATTTAGGCAAATGGGGCACTGACGTATAGCCAGTTGTCTTGTGAGCTGCAACAGTGTAAGCGTGATTGAAGCGATCGTGATTTGGACTGCGGAGAGTCCGTCAAGCGCTGTTTCCAGCATCATGTTCTCCTATTGCAATCGGCAAACAAGTTGGTATTCAAGAATGGACTCAGGTGCGCTTTGAGGTTCGAGCAAAAAGAAATTGAAGTGTGAACAGGGTCGACAGAACATTTTGGTATCGATGATAAAGAGTCTGCGAGGGGATGGAAAACGCAAGATTGCACCGCGATGACCAATTGAGGCATAGCGACACAGAAATAACTTGCAAAGTGCCATTAGTCTTAGAACTCAACGCTGTGATTGGAAGCTGGCGCTCGAATCTCGTCGAACTTCAGAATTGATCATAAAAAACCGAATGTTTGATCTGTACGTTCTCTGTCTGGAACCCCTGTGGCAGCCTGCGATTGCGTGATCAACGGGAAACACGCTTTGCGGTGGGCTCACTCCCTAATTCCAAGGAATCAGGGAGTGATAAATGTTACAGTTTGGAGGTTTCCCAAACGGCGTAATTGCTGCTGATGTGGATGTTTCTGCGGGATTCATCGATAGCCATGTTCTGTCGCCGTTCCATGCGGTAATTCTTTCGGTCCTGCAAAGATCCGCTCTGCGACCCGTTCAAGGATCAAACGGCCAATTGGCTCGGGTTTCATCAGTTGGCGGCGTGGAAAGTGTGCCAAGTCCTGTGTCTGCAACGAACCGAATTGAGAGCGTTTGTGGTGGATGACACGGCGAAAGTTCGCCGTGGCAAAAAGATGGAAGACGTCAGCCGACATTACGTCCACAATTCGGGTCGGTGTGTGATGTGGCAGCAGGTGGTGCAGTTGGAGTGGGTGAGCAACCCCCTTTTTCCAGCGCTGAACGATCAGCACTGCCTGAGAGCAGCAAGTACCGATCTAATTTGAAATGCGAGTGCCTGATGATGGCAGTCGCCGAATGGCGCTGACCTACGGAGAAGGAACTTAAAAAGCAATCCAAAAAGGGGCGAGGGCATGCTCAAGCGGGTGTTGTGGAAAGGCATTCGAACTTCCTGTTTGACACAGATTCTTGAAATTTGAGCAAAAAATATTGACTTGGCAACCCAGAATGGGAATGTGTGCAGTGTTGCGCATGGAACAAGGAAAAACCCGATTTCGAATTCAGGTTGGGAAAAAAGAACTGCTGAACGCCTAGCAGATTTACACCCGCGCGTGAGCAACGCGCAAGCAGTCTGGGCTACCGTGGCAAGTCGTGTCGTTACGGGTGGAACCGAAAGTGCTAGCCAACCTAAACCCAGAGCTGGCATAACTTTGGATTCAACTTTAATTTCAGTGCATGTCATTCGAGTTGGCATGAAGTCGCTCAATTAATTCTTCTAAAGAATTACACATCACTGCCCAATCGAAAGCCAAATCCAACTGTTCTGACGTTGTGAACTGATTCAACGATTCTGTGAGCAGCAGCTTCGTCTCAATGCCAAACTTCAAACTCGACAGACGAATCACTAAATTTCGCTTGTCTTCCAGTTTTTCTTGCGAATGTTTCGCAGAGGCTTCCTGTATTTCTTGCGAATGTTTCGCTGAGGCTTCCCGATATGCTTCCTTATATGCTTCCTTATATGCTTCTTGGTAACCTTCCTGATAGCCTTGTTTAAATTCTAACGGCACCCAACGTTCCATTTTTACCACCACCTCTTCCAAATCATCAATGTCTTTTATTATCTCACTTAAACTGCTCAAATTCCGCTCCACCATATACTCTGTTTTCAACCACTTCAAAAACACATCGTTCAACTCTTTGTTGTGTGCCGATTTCATCAGGGGGATGAGCCCTTTGGCAGCGCTTGTCATGTCTTCCATTGACTTGGCATTCTCCAGGCAGATCAGCGTAGCCATCACATTGTCGGACACCGCTTCGGCCTGTTGCTGCTGCTGTGACATGTCGATCAATTCATAACTTCTTTCTTCAAAATACTGATGCAGCTTCGGATCCGGCACAGCGATCAACTCTCGAACACTTGATTTCGCTCGCCAGGGTTCGCTGCCATTGTAGATCACAATCGGCACCACTGCCGGCAGCTGCAGCTTCATGCCCGCGCTTCGCTCGCGGGCAATTTGCATCAACAGCAAAGTAGAGTATTCACGAAAACGAAGCGCCATTTTCCAATCCACGGTCTTTTGAAACTCCAGCGCCACAATCACAAACATCCAGCTATCTTTGGTTTTGATACGCCACACCATGTCCTGATGACGTTGATCCAAAGCTTCGCTTACAGTGCTGCCGGACATGGACTCCAAGCTGTCGTAGTTCAAGCGTTCAGTCCACTTTTCAGAAGCAAAAAAGCCGCGCAGCAGGTCTTCAATGAGTCGTGGAAATGAGAATAGACGTCTATATTCAGAATCATAATCTATATCTTTTGGCATCAGTGATTTTCCGATTCAGCTGAGGGAAAGGCTGAAGTTCAAAGATCGATCTCAATCTCTGAACACAGCGTTATGGAAGGCGCACTGACCCGCCTCAATCAATCTGTCGTGTTATGAGACAAAAAAGAGGAGCCAGCAAGATCAGGTTGCGAACGAGCACGCTGGGAGCGTGCTTTTCGAACCTATTGCAACGGACGTGTCAAGGTCAAAACACCATGAACAATGCTCAACAAGTATAACTGCAGGATGCTTGAAACACAACTAGTGGAAAATGCGAAGATCACTGAAGGTTGGGAGTTCGCCTTGATTGAGAAAAGTCCCCAGTGCCGTTGAATGCCGTCACCGCGATCCAATGACATTCATTTAGCGGATCATATTTTCAGGTGGTCAGTGGATGGCAAGAGGACATCCTGCCTTTGCCGAGCTGGATTTCGGGTCTGCAACTTCGCTGTCACTGCCCTTTTGCGAATTTAGTCTGCAACGGTTTGACTGTCGAAAGTTTATCGTCTGCAATCTCAAGATGAAAAATACAGGGCAAAGCGACAAGAATGATCGATTAAACTTGCCGAGCCTCAATGGCCTTAACCGATAAAAATTGTGTCGGAGACAGCTCCAGAAAGAAGGCGAAAGAATGAACGCCAATACGGGACTCAAAGGCTGGAAAAATTAATTCTGAATCATCAAACACTAAAAACACAGGCTCGAGAATAGAATGAACACACAACCTTTGATTGAAACTGCCGATGCTCTCAATGAATTGAATCGACCGGGAGTTAAATTCGTAGATGCGACCTGGCACATGCCTAATGTACCGATCAACACCTAGGAAACCTACTTGAATGAGCACATACCAGGCGCAGTCCATTTTGACATTGGCAAGGTCGCGAATCACTCCATCGATCTGCCCTATATGTACCCTAGCCTGGAGTATTTTGAATCTTCAATGAGTGAATTGGGCATTTCCAGTTCGGACAATGTCATTGTTTATGATCGTTCCACATTAACAAAAACTGCTGAACGCCCCGCGGATTTACACCCAGCGCGAGAGCAACGCGCAAGCAGTCCGAGCTACCGTGGCAAGTCGTGTCGGTACTGGTGGAACCGAAAGTGCCAGCTGCCTCGAACCCATAGCTGACAGGCCTCGAGTTCAACTTTAATTTCAGTGCATTTCATTCGAGTTGGCATGAAGTCGCTCAACTAATTCTTCCAAAGAATTACACATCACTATCCAATCGAAAGCCAAATCCAACTGTTCTGACGTTGTGAACCGATTCAACGATTCTGTGAGCAGCTGCTTCGTCTCAATGCCAAACTTCAAACTCGATTGACGAATCACTAAATTTCGCTTGTCTTCCAGTTTCTCTTGCGAATGTTTCGCAGAGGCTTCCTTATATGCTTCCTTATATGCTTGTTTAAATTCTAACGGCACCCAACGTTCCATTTTTACCACCACCTCTTCCAAATCATCAATGTCTTTTATTATCTCACTTAAACTGCTCAAATTCCGCTCCACCATATACTCTGTTTTCAACCACTTCAAAAACACATCGTTCAACTCTTTGTTGTGTGCCGATTTCATCAGGGGTATGAGCCCTTTGGCAGCGCTTGTCATGTCTTCCATTGACTTGGCATTCTCCAGGCAAATCAGCGTAGCCATCACATTGTCGGACACAGCTTCAGCCTGTTGCTGCTGCTGTGACATGTCGATCAATTCATAACTTCGTTCTTCAAAATACTGATGCAGCTTCGGATCCGGCACAGCGATCAACTCTCGAACACTTGATTTCGCTCGCCAGGGTTCGCTGCCATTGTAGATCACAATCGGCACCACTGCCGGCAGCTGCAGCTTCATGCCCGCGCTTCGCTCGCGGGCAATTTGCATCAGCAGCAAAGTAGAGTATTCACGAAAGCGAAGCGCCATTGTCCAATCCACGGTCTTTTGAAACTCCAGCGCCACAATCACAAACATCCAGCTGTCTTTGGTTTTGATACGCCACACCATGTCCTGATGACGTTGATCCAAAGCTTCGCTCACAGTGCTGCCGGACATGGACTCCAGGCTGTCGTAGTTCAAGCGTTCAATCCACTTTTCGGAAGCAAAAAAGCCGCGCAGCAGGTCTTCGATGAGTCGTGGAAATGAGAATAGACGTCTATATTCAGAATCATAATCTATATCTTTTGGCATCAGTAATTTTCCGATTCAGCTGTGGGAAAGGCTGAAGTTCAGAGATCAAGCTCAAACTCTGAACACAGCATTATGGAAGGCGCACTGACCTGCCTCAATCAATCTGTCGTGTTATGAGACAAAAAAGAGGAACCAGCAAGATCAGGTTGCGAACGAGCAACGCTGGGAGCGTGCTTTTCGAACCTATTGCAACGGACGTGTCAAGGTCAAAACACCATGAACAATGCTCAACAAGTATAACTGCAGGATGCTTGAGACACAACTAGTGGAAAATGCGAAGATCACTGAAGGTTGGGAGTTCGCCTTGATTGAGAAAAGTCCCCAGTGCCGTTGAATGCCGTCGCCGCCATCCAATGACATTCATTTAGCGGATCATATTTTCAGGTGGTCAGTGGATGGCAAGAGGACATCCTGCCTTTGCCGAGCTGGATTTCGTGTCTGCAACTTCGCAGTCACTGCCCTTTTGCGAATTTAGTCTGCAACGGATTGACTGTCGAAAGTTTATCGTCTGCAAACTCAAGATGAAAATTACAGAGCAAAGCGGCAAGAATGATCGACTAAACTTGCCGAGCCTCAATGGTCTTAACCGATTAAAATTGTGTCGGAGACAGCTCCAAAAAGAAGGCGAAAGAATGAATGCCAATACGGAACTCTAAGGCTGGAAAAATGAATGCTAAATTATCAAACACTAAAAACACAGGCGCGAGAACAGAATGAACACGCAACCTTTGATTGAAACTGCCGATGCTCTCAATGAATTGAATCGGCCGGGAGTTAAATTCGTAGATGCGACCTGGTACATGCCCAACGTGCCGACCGACGCCTATGAAACCTACTTGAATGAGCACATACCAGGCGCGGTCCATTTTGATATTGACAAGGTCGCGAATCACTCCATCGATCTGCCCCATATGTACCCTAGCCTGGAGTATTTTCAGTCTTCAATGAGTGAATTGGGCATTTCCAGTTCGGACAATGTCATTGTTTATGATCGTTCCACATTTGTGGCATCGGCACGAGTCTGGTGGATGTTTCTGTCTTATGGGCATCAAAATGTAAAAGTGTTAAATGGCGGACTTAAAGCGTGGAAATTAGGCGGAGGTCCTGTTGAAAGCGGAGCCCCTTCCAATTTGCCGTCCAGTCCTTACGTCGGAAAATCTGTAGGAGATCAAGTCATTGCTCGCGAGCAGGTAGATTCCATGATTTCGAATCCGGAAGCTGCAATTTTGGATGCGCGGTCGAAGGGTCGATTTGACGGAACAGAACCCGAACCTCGCCCAGGACTGCGAGGCGGACATATTCCAGGAAGTCTGAATCTCTACTACGCAGATGTGATGGATGCAGACGGGATGATGAACGAATCCAGTCGGATTCGAGAAATTCTGGGGGATTTATCAGTCGACTCGAATCCGGTTCTTGTTACGACTTGTGGCTCAGGCGTTACTGCTGCAATTCTGTTATTGGCAATTTATCAGGTTCGCCAACAGGGCTTGCGCTTATACGATGGTTCCTGGACCGAGTGGGCATTGCACCCAGATAGCGAAATTGAGACCATATCCAATTGAGTGAGGGCAAGCTGAAACTTCTGCAGACCGCAGACTTTGATTTCGACATACCCAAAGCTCAAATCGCACAGTTTCCGCTGCAAGCTCGAACTCAAAGTCGCCTTCTTGTTGTCGGCAATCAAGAATACCGCACTCGCGAGATTCAATTTTCTGAACTGGCGCAACTGCTTCGCCCAGGCGACTTGGTTGTCTGCAATGATACGAAGGTGATTCCTGCGCGTTTTTTTGGGCGCAAGCCGACGGGCGGGCGCGTTGAGTTTCTAATCGAACGTCTTGTGAATGACCATTGTTTTTTGGCACAAGCCAAAGCCCGGAGAAAACTTAGAATCGGTGAAATTGTGACGGTTAACGAAAGTTTTCAAGTGACAGTTCGAGCTAGACAGCGAGAATTTTTCATTTTGGATTTGAATGAAAACCAGAAAGTACAAGACATGATTGAAATCTGCGGTCACGTTCCACTGCCTCCTTACATCAAAAGAACCGCAGAGCAGATTGATCTGAACCGTTACCAGTGTGTGTATGCAAAGCACAGCGGTTCAGTCGCAGCGCCGACTGCAGGTCTGCACTTTAGTTTGGACCTCATACGGAAAATTAAAAGGATCGGTGTCGAATTCGCTTACGTCACACTGCACGTAGGCGCAGGCACATTCGCCCCCATCAGAAGTGTCGGCGTAAAAGAACACAAACTGCATTCGGAGCGTTATTGTGTTTCAGATTCAGTTGTCGAGGCTGTCAGACAGGCTCAAAAACGCGGTTCACGAGTCGTGGCAGTCGGCACGACTGTGATGAGAGCGCTCGAATCGGCATCAAGAACTGGAAAAATTCAGCCGAGATCCGCTGAAACCGACTTGTTTATTACTCCAGGATTTAAATTTCAAACCGTCGACGCACTCATTACGAATTTCCATCTTCCGCGATCTTCATTGATTATGCTCGTCTCAGCATTTGGTGGCACTAATCGAATTTTAGAAGCCTATCGTTTCGCGATTGATCGACAATTTCGCTTTTATAGTTATGGTGATGCGATGTTTGTGGAGCCCAGCTAAAAAGCTTCTTGTAATGGAAAATTACCCGTTTTAAATTGATTTATGATGCCTGAAAAACGAAATAAGGCTATTTTGAACGGTACAAGTGATTATGAATTTTTGTCCGATTGTTGTACACTTAAAATTTTGTATAAAATTCACAGCTTAAAATTTGAAAACTAAATTTTGTCTATGAAGGCTGATCCCAATCTAAATACCTTCCCTAAACTTTTATTTAACCGAAAGAAAATTTCTCCGGATCAACCGGCGATTCGGGAAAAAGATTTTGGCATTTGGCAAACCTGGACTTGGGCAGAAGTTGTAGAGGAGGTGCAAACTATTGCCAACGGACTCGCAGCAGCAGGTTTTTCACGAGGTGACAAACTTGCGATTGTGGGAGATAACCGCCCCAGGCTTTATTGGGGTATGGCTGCTGCACAGTGTCTTGGTGGCATTCCCGTACCGCTTTATCAAGATTCTGTAGCGCAGGAAATGGAATACGTGATCAATCACGCAGATGTCAAATTTGTTTTAGTGGAAGATCAAGAGCAAGTCGACAAGATGCTTGAAATTTCACCAAAATGCCCGGAACTCAAGCATATTTACTATGATGACCCGCGGGGGCTGCGGCATTATGAGCACGAAAACCTTGTCGCATACGCGCAATTGAAGTCCGAAGGTGAGAAATTTAAGTCCGATCATCCCGAATTCCTTGCTGCCGAAATCGAAAAGGGCACGAGCCGCGACATTGCCATTTTTCTATACACATCCGGAACTACTGGTTTTCCCAAAGGTGTCATTCTGACTTATCACAATATTCTGGCGACTGTTCAGAATTCGATTGAGTTTGATGGGCTCACGGCCAAGGAAGAATGTTTGGCTTATCTGCCGATGGCGTGGGTGGGCGACCACATTTTTTCCTATGCGCAGTCGTACGTTGCCGGATTTTGTGTCAGTTGTCCAGAAAGCGCTGCCACGGTGATGCACGACATGCAGGAAATTGGACCCACGTATTTCTTCAGTCCGCCGAGAATTTTTGAGAACATTCTAACTACCGTCCTAGTGCGGATGGAAGATTCCAGCTGGATTAAGCGCAAGATGTTCGATTACTTTATCAAGGTAGCAAATCGGTGCGGAGTTAATATCTTGGAGAAGCGATCTGTAAGCATAATCGATCGTTTTTTGTATATGCTCGGCAATTTTCTGGTCTATGGTCCCCTAAAAAATACAATGGGGTTTAGCCGAATGAGATTGGCCTACACTGCAGGTGAAGCCATTGGGCCGGAAATTTTTGATTTTTTCCGTTCACTCGGCATCAACGTCAAACAGCTCTATGGGCAGACCGAAGCTGCAGTCTATATCACAGTTCAGAGGGATAATGACGTAAAGCCTGACACATGTGGGCCTCCTTTCCCCGGCGTAGAGGTTGAAATTGCAGAATCCGGAGAAATAATGTATCGAAGCCCTGGCGTATTCCTTGGCTATTACAAGAATCCCGAAGCAACTTTGTCCACACGTACAGGAGATGGCTGGGTTTACACGGGTGACGCTGGATATTTTGACGATGATGGGCATCTGAAAATTATCGACCGGGTTAAAGATGTTGGTCAACTCAACGATGGAACTCTCTTTGCGCCTAAATTTCTTGAGAACAAGCTGAAGTTCTTTCCTCAGATTCGAGAAGTAGTGACATTCGGCGATAAGCGGGATTATGTAAGCGCATTCATAAACATTGATCTTGACGCTATTTCAAACTGGGCGGAACGCAACAATGTATCCTATGCCAGCTATCAGGAACTTGCTGCTAATGATCAAGTCTACAAACTGATCGAAAATTGTATCGAAAAAACAAATCAGAGCTTGGCGAACGACAGCGAGATCGCCGGGTCGCAAATTCAGCGGTTTCTGATTCTGCACAAGGAGTTGGATGCTGATGACGGTGAACTGACTCGTACGAGAAAAGTACGCCGGCGAATCATATCTGAAAGATTTAAATCCCTGATTGATGCGCTGTACTCCGACACCAATCAAGGCCATATCGAAAATGTCGTGACCTTTGAAGATGGTCGAAAGGGTACTATGGTGGCAGATCTGGAAATCAAGGACGTCAAAACTTTCGATGTCATGAAATTGGCGAGCTAGGATACAAAAACATGAATACAGTTGTACAACAATTGGATGAATCAGCGCAGACAGAGCGTCTGCGGTCACTCAATGAAGTAATTCTCAAAGTAGAAGGGATTGATGTAAATTTTGGAGGTGTCAAAGCCCTTCAAAATGTTGGATTTACCGTGCTGAACGGGGAGATCTTTTCGATGATTGGTCCGAACGGGGCCGGCAAGACTTCAATGTTGAACGTGATCAGCGGATTCTACAAAGCGAGTTCAGGCAGTATCTGGTTTGATGGAAATGATCGTACCAATGCATCACCTGCTGCTGTAGCAGGCCTTGGATTTGCGCGTACTTTCCAGAACATCGCCTTGTTTAAGGGAATGTCCACTCTTGATAACATAATGACGGGTAGAATTGTCAAAGTTAAGAGCAGCTTTTGGAAAGAAGCTTTTTACTATCCAGCTCGAAAATCTGAGATCGAACAGCGCGAGTATGTAGAAGGCATTATTGACTTCCTCGAAATTCAAACTATCCGCAAGACACCGGTGGGTAAATTGCCGTATGGATTGCAAAAGCGCGTCGAGTTGGGTCGAGCGCTAGCGATGGAACCGAAAATCTTGTTGCTGGATGAGCCTATGGCTGGAATGAATTTGGAAGAAAAAGAAGACATGGCAAGATTTGTTTTAGATGTCAACGATGAGTTTGGCACGACAGTGATTTTGATCGAGCACGACATGGAAGTTGTCATGGACATCTCGGATCACGTCCTGGTGCTGGACCACGGAAAGAGAATTGCATATGGAGTCCCGGACAGCGTTCGAACAAACAAGGATGTGATTCGAGCTTATCTTGGAGATCAATAGGAAGGTTTATCGTACCAATGGATTTAGAAGGTTTTTTATTTTTTGTTGAAGTTTTAGTCGGTGGCCTGCTATCGGGGATTATGTATTCCCTGGTCGCGCTCGGACTTGTTCTGATTTTTAAAGCTTCTTCGATTTTCAATTTTGCCCAGGGCGCTTTGGTGCTGTTCGGAGCGTTGACGTTCGTATTGCTGACCGAAGTCGCTCCTGATTTTTGGATGTGGACAGGTTGGCTGGCGGTCGGTCTGGCAGGGTGCGCAGGAATAATATTCCTGCTGACCAAAGCAGACATCAGCAGTTCTGCGCTAAAGAGTTTTTCTGATAAATATCTCGGTAGAGTTCCGTTATACATTGCCGCCGTTTTACTGGTTGTATTGGCGCTTTTCATCGACGGCGGCCAGAACATGTGGCGGGCGGTATTTGTTACGCTGCTGATTTTTTTGATGCTGACAACCGCTGTTCGCTCACCACAATGGGCGATGGGTGTTCTGCTCGGATTAGCCGTAATCGCTTTGGCTACAGATGGATTGCTGACTGCTCGCTCGCTGGCTGTTACTTTGGTTATCGTAATCGGATTGGCAATCGCGATCGAACGCATTGTGCTGCGTCCGATGATCAATCAGGAACCCATCATTTTGTTCATGGCCACAATCGGTTTAAATTACGTTATTGAAGGCGTGGCTCAAGGTGTATGGGACGCTGATGTTCACGCATTGGATATTGGAATTCCTGATATTCCCTACGAATTCTATGGAATCTATCTCAGTCAATTCGATCTGTTTGCAGGTTTGATCGCTGCAGCTTTGGTAACCGCTCTGGCGATCTTTTTCCAAAAGACGAGAGTGGGGCGAGCGTTGCGTGCGGTCGCTGATGATCACCAGGCGGCGTTAAGCGTAGGCATTCCACTGAAGAACATCTGGGCTGTCGTTTGGGCGGCAGCCGGTATCGTCGCTTTGGTGGCGGGGCTGATGTGGGGCTCGAAGTTGGGGGTCCAGTTCAGCATTTCTCTGCTCGCTTTCAAAGCTTTGCCAGTAATTATTATTGGAGGATTCACTTCCATACCCGGCGCCATTCTCGGTGGATTGATCGTCGGTGCGACAGAAAAACTTTTTGAGGTTTTTGTAGGCATTCCGTATTTTGGCGGTGGCACGGAAAACTGGACGCCATATATGTTAGGCATGATTTTTCTAATGTTTCGGCCGCAGGGCCTGTTCGGCGAAAAAATTATTGAACGTGTTTAAAAGAGGCGAGATCAATGATTTATAGAGAAGTAGGACAATACAAAACAAGCTATGCAGCCGACCAGGCGATATTTCCGATAACCAATGATCGAATCGGCATAATGCTGATTCTGCTGGTTGCTTATATAGTGCCGCCTCTGTCAGGCAGTCAATACTTGATGGGACCCATTCTGACTCAGTTGCTTGTATTTGGACTGGCAGCGTTAGGCTTGAATTTACTGACAGGCTATGCAGGACAAGTCTCTCTTGGAACGGGTGGATTTATGGCGGTAGGCGCCTTTGGCTGCTACAATCTTGTTCTTCGACTGCCTGAAATTCCATTATTTATTGACTTTATTCTTGCCGGTGTGATGGCTGCCGCGGTTGGAATATTGTTCGGGATTCCTTCGCTTAGAATCAAAGGTTTTTATTTGGCAGTGGCTACATTGGCTTCCCAATTCTTCCTGTTGTGGATTTTTGATCATGTTGGTTGGTTTACCAATTATGATCCAGCGGGCGTCGCGTCAGCGCCGACCTCTACTTTGTTCGGGAAACTTGCTGAAGAAGGTCAGATCTTCGGTTTCTTGTCACCAATCAATGTCATCGTATCGGGTCCCAATGCCACTCCCGAAGCCAAATATCTTCTTACTCTGACGATTGTGGTGATTCTAGCGCTGCTGGCGAAAAACATTGTGCGAGGCATGACCGGACGCGCTTGGATGGCGATCCGAGATTTTGACATAGCAGCGGAAATTATTGGCATTCGTCCGTTGCGAACGAAGTTGATCGCTTTCGCAGTCAGCTCTTTTTATTGCGGTGTTGCCGGAGCAATGTACGTGTTTACTTATGTAGGCAACGCCGATACAGAAGCATTCGATCTAATTCGTTCATTCACAATTCTATTTATGATCATCATTGGCGGACTAGGTTCCATCATGGGATCATTTCTTGGCGCAGCGTTTATTGTTCTGCTGCCACCATTTTTAAATATATTGGCTTCGCATTTGGGAGAAGGTACGCTGTCAGGCGCAGCGCTCGCCAATTTGGAGTTGATCGTGTACGGAGGGACGATCGTGTTTTTCCTGGCGGTAGAGCCGCTCGGATTTGCGCGCATGTGGCAGATCGTAAAGGAAAAACTGCGTCAGTGGCCCTTCCCGTACTAAGTCTCCGCAGACAGGCAGACACCTATGAAATCGGATGTCCATTTGCGGTGTTACAGTGATAATATACTTATAAGATTAAAATTTAACAGTTGTAACCACATTTGTAGAGGTAATCGATATGAAATTTAAAGCCATTGTACTTTCGATTGTTGCTTCAGTAATGTCAGTGGTTCCATTTTCAGTATCTCAAGCCCAGGACATGGAACAGTTCATTCCAGCGCTTGTGTATCGAACCGGTCCATATGCCGCAGGCGGCTCTGGATTCTGGGGAGGAATGGAAGACTACATGGCGCTATTGAATCTGCGCGACGGCGGACTAAACGGTGTTAAGCTGGTTTGGGAAGAGTGTGAGACGGCATACAACTCGGACCGTGGAGTTGAGTGTTATGAACGCTTGAAAAATCAAGGTGAGTTTGGTGCGACGGTGGTTCACCCCCTGAGCACAGGTATTACTTACCGCCTGATTGAACGTGCGACTGCTGACAAAATACCATTGATTTCAATGGGATATGGCAGAACAGATGCAACAAATGGAAAAGTGTTTCCGTGGGTGTTCCCACTCATCACTAACTATTGGAGTCAAAATACTGCAAAGATTCGATATATCGGCGCTCAGGAAGGAGGAATGGAAAATCTGAAAGGTTTGAAGATTGCCAATCTCCATCACGAGAGCAGTTATGGAAAAGAAACCAGACCCGTACTTGACAAACAAGCTGAAATGTATGGGTTTGAAGTCCAACATTATCCAGTTGCTCACCCAGGTCTTGATCAGAAAGCCTCATGGTTGGACATAACTCGGCGTTTTAAGCCAGACTGGGTTATTTTGAGAGGGTGGGGAGTGATGAATCCGTCCGCTCTCAAAGAAGCTGCACGAAACGGATATCCAGCGGATCGCATTGTTGGAGTCTGGTGGAGCGGTGCTGAAGAAGACGTCATTCCCGCAGGCAAAGCAGCTGAAGGTTACGTTGCTGCCGGTTTTCATCCATCAGGTTCTGATTTTCCACTGATTCAAGAAATCTTGGATATCGTTTACGGTGCTGGTCAAGGCAATATCTCACCACAACGAATCGGTACGATTTACTACAACCGAGGTATTGTGGCGGGAATCGTGACAGTTGAAGCCATTCGAGCAGCACAAGCTCAATTCGACAAACAGGTTATCAGCGGTGAAGAAATGCGTTGGGGACTTGAAAACTTGAACATCACAGCTGAACGCATCGCAGAGCTCGGTGCCGAAGGTTTAATGGCGCCTTTGACGATCACTTGCGCCGACCATGAGGGTGGTGGCCCTGTGAAATTCAGCCGCTGGGATGGAACAAAGTGGGTTGCTGTCACTGACTGGATTGAAACGGATAAATCAATCGTCGACCCGATGATTATGGAGTCTTCCATGGCCTATGCCGCAGAAAAGGGAATTACCCCGCGTTCAGGCATGTCTATGGGTTCTGACTGCGGTTAATCAACAAACTTGAATAGAGCCTAATTCAGTGAACGAGACATCGACAGCCACCAATGGCAATGGTGCGATAATATCTGTCAATAATATCGAGGTTATCTACGACCGAGTTATACTCGTTCTGAAAGGTGTATCACTTGAGGTGCCCGAGAAGGGGATTGTTACCCTTCTCGGGGCCAATGGCGCTGGCAAAACTACAACCCTTAAGGCTATTTCGAACTTATTGCGCGCCGAGCGTGGAGAAGTTACGAAAGGTTCGATCATTTATAAGGGCGAGCGAGTGGATGCGCTGACACCTTCAGACTTGGTCGTGCGCGGAGTTACCCAGGTAATGGAGGGCCGGCATTGTTTTGAGCATCTTACGGTGGAGGAAAATCTGCTGACGGGCGCTTATACTCGCCGCGACGGACGTAAGGCAATTCAAGCCGATCTTGAACTGGTTTACAACTATTTTCCCCGATTAAAAGTACGGCGAAACGGAGTCGCAGGTTACATTTCTGGCGGCGAACAACAAATGACTGCAGTAGGACGAGCGTTAATGGCAAAACCCTCCGTCATTTTATTGGATGAGCCGTCGATGGGACTCGCGCCGACACTTGTCGAAGAGATCTTTGAAATCATCAAACGATTGAACGAAAACGAACAGGTTACCATTCTCTTGGCAGAACAAAATACCAACATGGCGCTTCGCTATTCACAGTACGGATACATTCTGGAAAATGGCAGAGTGGTAATGGACGGTGAAGCCTCAGAGCTGCTCAAAAATGAAGATGTAAAAGAATTCTATCTGGGTGTGAGTGGTGATAAGCGAAAGAGCTTTAGAAACGTAAAGCACTATCGACGGCGCAAACGCTGGTTGACATAAACAAAACCTGCATTATTCAGCTAGACGCTCAATTGCGATATCTAGCAATTTCTCTGCTAAAACTTAGCTTGTCTAGGAGCTGCGGCTTGCAAGGAAGCAAATGACTACACAGTATTTTGACTCATCCGAAATCCGAGATCCTGATCAACGAGAACAGGAGCTATTTGCTGCATTACCCGATCATCTGCAAAGAGCGGCATCTAAAGCGCGCTATTTCAGAAGTCGATTTAGCGGGTTTGAACTAGATGCGATTGATTCTCGGGCTGCACTTGCAGAATTGCCTGTTGTGCGGAAATCTGATTTGGCTGACCTGCAGAAGGATTCGCCTCCATTTGGTGGACTGACTGCGTTCGATTCGGATTCGCTGCTGAGAATATTTGCATCGCCGGGGCCAATCTTCGAACCAGAAACCACGCGCAAAGACAGTTGGCGGCTGTCACGGGCGTTATTTGCAGCGGGTTTCCGCCCGGGAATGTTGGTGCACAACACCTTTTCATATCACTTTTCACCAGCAGGAGCAATGCTTGAAAGTGGGGTGCATGCTTTAGGTGGCGCGGTGTTTCCGGCTGGGGTCGGGCAGACTGAACTGCAGGTTCAGGCGATCGAACGCCTCCGGCCGCAGGCCTATACCGGTACTCCGTCATTTTTGAACATCATTTTGAAAGCCGCAGAAAAAGCCAATGCTGATGTGTCTTCCTTGAAAATCGGCCTGGTTTCAGGTGAGGCTCTGCCCCCATCGCTGCGTTCTGATCTGGCTGATTATGGTGTTCGTGTTTTGCAGGCGTATGCGACCGCGGACGTCGGTTTGATTGCTTACGAATCAGAAGCGATGGAAGGACTCATTGTGGACGAAGGCATAATTCTCGAAATAGTGCGTCCAGGTACTGGAGATCCCTTGCCCGATGGGGAAGTTGGTGAGGTTGTAGTCACCGTATTCAATCCAGACTATCCTTTAATTCGATTCGGTACTGGTGACTTGTCTGCGGTTATGGGAGGACACAGTCCTTGCGGTCGAACCAACACTCGAATCAAAGGATGGATGGGGCGTGCGGACCAAACGACAAAGGTACGAGGTATGTTTGTACACCCGTCTCAAGTTGCAGAAATTGTTCGACGGGTGTCAGAAATTGACCGAGCGCGATTGGTCGTGACAAGTGTCAATCACCAAGACCAAATGCTGCTGCACTGCGAAGTATCAGAGCGTACGGATGACCTTGAAAAACAAATTGCCACAGTCGCGCGCGAGGTGTCGAAGCTTCGGGCAGATGTCAGTCTACATCCGGTTGGCGCGCTGGCGAATGACGGGATTGTCATTGAAGACGCCAGAACCTACGACTGAAGAAAACAGTCCACTAAATCCTGCTTCGATTTTGATCTAAGTATGGAACCATCCGCAAAAGCTGCATTGCAGACTGTTGCCATGCCGGCAAATTCGAATCCCAGCGGAGACATTTTTGGTGGCTGGATCATGGCTCAAATGGATATCGCTGGAGGCATTCATGCCTATGAAGTTGCCAGAGGTCGAGTTGTTACTGTGGCGGTTGATTCGATGAGCTTTCATTTGCCAGTCTACGTCGGCGATGTTGTGAGCTGTTATTGCGATACGATCAAAATCGGAACGACATCCATTACGGTAGCAGTTGAAACCTGGGTGAAAAGGCGCAAGGAAACAGAGAGCATTGAAAAAGTTACCGAAGGCAGTTTCACCTTCGTTGCAATTGATGAGTCGGGTCGACCCAGACCTGTTCAAAGGGACTGAAATGCCTGACCCAACATTCGATCCAAGCAGCTTGGCATCACAGATTTCCAAAAAAGGATTGCCCCCTGTCCACAAGTGGAATCCCGAGTTATGCGGTGACATCGATATCCGAATTGCCCGCGATGGAACTTGGTTCTATATGGGCTCGCCAATCGGACGAAAACGGCTAGTGAAACTTTTTTCAACAGTGTTGCGCAAGGACGAAGACGGGGAACACTACTTGGTCACACCCGTTGAAAAGCTTCGAATCAATGTTGAGACAGCGCCATTCATAGTGGTTGAACTGGAAGAGCACGGGAAGGAGCAGGAACAAGAGATCTTTCTTCGAACTATGACAGATGACGTAGTTCGCGTGGATGATGATCACAAAATTTGGGTTGAATTTTCAGAAGATGGAGAGCCATCTCCTTATGTTGAAATTCGCGATGGATTAAATGCATTGATTGCGAGAAATGTGTACTATCAGTTGATTGAAATCGGAACAACGAATGAAGACGAATCGGGTACGAAGTTCGGAGTTTGGAGTGCTGGCAGGTTCTTTGTACTCGGTGAATTGACAGAGGCATGAGATTGTGAGTTCCCTAATCGCCGACGATATCAAGTCTTTAAGTCGAATCCTCCAAGAAAACAAGGTCATCGCGGTCGTTGGACTGTCTGCCAGATGGTATCGTCCGAGTTACTTCGCTGCGAAATATCTGCAGGAGTACGGCTATCGAATCGTTCCCGTAAACCCCAACTACGATGAAGTGCTAGGGCAGACTTGTTTTCCATCATTGGAGACGATTCCCTTCAAAATTGATGTCGTTGATGTATTTCAACGAGCTGAGTTTGTACCTCCGATTGCAAAATCAGCAGTTGCCATCGGGGCCAAAGTGTTTTGGATGCAATTGGGAATCGAAAACTGGGAAGCAGCAAAAATGACTCATGAAGCCGGAATGGATGTAGTCACGAACCGTTGCATGAAAATCGAGCATGCCAGACTGTTCGGTGGGTTGAATTTTATTGGCGTGGATACTAAAGTGATTTCTGCGACTCGACCGCGCTGGGTGGTGTAGCAAGCATGGCAGATCGGGAGTTTGGCATTGAGACGCTGTGCGTACATGCAGGGCAGCTGCCGGACCCGGTAACCGGTTCCCGCGCTCCACCGATCTATCAGACAGCAGCTTATGTTTTTGATTCCGCGGATCACGCGGCAAGTTTGTTCAATCTGCAGACGTTCGGCAATATTTATTCCAGGTTGATGAATCCAACCAATGCGGTGTTTGAGCAGCGCATGGCTGCGCTGGAAAACGGTCGTGCTGCAGTCGCGGTCTCCTCGGGCATGGCCGCTCAGCTGGTTGCCTTGCTTACAATCCTGGAGGCAGGAGACGAAATTGTTTCCGCGAAGACCTTGTACGGTGGCACTCATACACAATTTGCCTTTAACTTTAAAAAATTGGGAATTAAAGCCAAATTTGTCGACTCGGACGATCCGGAAAATTTTCAGCGGGCGATTTCAAGAGATACCAAATGCTTGTATGCGGAGTCTATCGGGAATCCAGCAAACAATGTTGTTGATTTTGAAGCGGTAGCTGAAATTGCTCATGCAAACGGAATTCCATTTATTGTGGACAATACCTTTGCCACGCCTTACTTGCTGCGTCCTTTCGACTTTGGGGCAGATATCACAGTTCATTCAGCAACCAAGTTCATCTGCGGGCATGGAACTTCCATCGGGGGTGTGCTGGTGGAATCTGGGAATTTTCCTTGGGACAATGGGAACTTCCCGACCATGATGGAGCCTTCCAAAGGATATCACGGAATACGATTCTATGAAACCTTCGGTGACTTCGGCTATACCATGAAAGCGCGCTGTGAAATTCTGAGAACATTCGGGCCTACACTTAGTCCGTTTAATTCTTTTCTGTTTTTGCAAGGGTTGGAAACTCTTCCAGTACGCATGGACCGCCACTGTGAAAATGCTCATGGCGTCGCCGAATTTTTAGAAATGCATTCGGCAGTAGAGTGGGTCAATTATCCTGGTCTTCCTTCAAGTCCTCATTATGAACTTGCGCAAAAATATTTGCTCAAAGGCGCGGGAGCGATCATGAGTTTTGGAATAAAGGGTGGAATTGAAGCCTGCGTGAAATTTATCGAATCCCTGCAGTTCCTCAGTCATCTCGCAAACCTCGGTGATGCAAAAACGCTGGTGGTGCATCCAGCATCCACAACGCACAGACAAATGGCTGAAGAAGCGCAGATAGAAGCCGGAGTTTTGCCAAACATGATCAGACTTTCAGTCGGAATTGAATCAATTCAAGATATTTTCTGGGACTTGGATCAGGCGCTTGCAAAGTCTCAGCGATAGCTGAAAGTAATTTAGAATGAACAATTTGAGTTGAAGAAAGTTGAGCTGCTGTCATCATTATCAGTTTGCAGATGGAAATGAATCCATCTTTACGGTGGATTTCAATCCAATCAAATACGGGCCGGGAGCATTGGATGAACTTCCATTTGATGTTCGTTCACTGGAGATGAACAGAGTCGCACTGTTTACTGACAAGAAAGTTCTTTCCTTAGAGCCAGTTGAAAATGCAATTCGAGCACTGAGAAAAGCTGGAATTGAGTTTGAAGTCTATGATGAAGTCAGCATTGAGCCGACTGATATTTCATTTCAGGAGGCAGCTCGGTTTGCTGTGGAAGGTCAATTTGACGGATTTGTCTCAATCGGCGGTGGTTCGGTAATCGACACTTGCAAAGCGGCGAATCTTTACAGCACTTATCCAGCTGACTTTCTGGATTACGTCAATGCACCCGTTGGAAGAGGACGAAATGTTCCGGGCAGACTCACACCTCACATCGCATGTCCTACTACGTCTGGAACAGGCAGTGAATGTACGGGCATCGCCGTTTTTGATTATTTGGAATATCAGGTAAAAACTGGCATTGCCTCTTCGCAGCTCAAGCCTGCAAAAGCAATCATTGACCCAACCATAACAGCATCATTGCCTGCAACAGTTGTAGCTGCCAGCGGATTTGATGTGCTGTGTCATGCCCTTGAATCGTATACGGCTAAACCGTTTACCTCACGCGAAATGCCAGCTGATGGTGAACGTCCTTTGAGTCAGGGATCAAACCCATACAGTGATATGGGGTGTAGAGAAGCGTTGCGGCTCACCGGAAAATACCTCATTCGAGCAGTTCAGGATTCAAGTGATACGGAAGCGCGACATGGCATGATGTTGGCGGCGACTTTAGCAGGTGTCGCATTCGGTAACAGCGGTGTGCATATTCCACATGGAATGTCGTACTCTGTTGCTGGACTAGTACGGGATTATTGTCCAGACGACTACCCACAGGGCCACCCGCTTGTACCTCATGGCATTTCTGTAGTCGTAAATGCGCCTGCAGCATTTCGATTCACGGCAAGCACCAATTCACAACGTCACATGGAAGGCGCTCAATTGCTGGGGGCGAATGTTGGAGAAATTGGTGTGGATGAGGTTGGAGAAGCTCTTGGGGAACATTTGGAAAAAATGATGCAGTCAACCCAGATGCCGAACGGAATTTCTGGAGTTGGCTATTGTCACGAAGATATTGAAAATTTAGTAGAAGGCGCTTACGTCCAGCAAAGATTGTTGAATAACGCACCCTGCGAAGTTTCAAAAAATGATTTAAATTCTATGTATTCACAAGCTATTCGATACTGGTAAATGAAGAGAGACGAATTGAGACTGGTTCACCCTAGTTGGGGTAATTGGAATGAGATCTATGATCGGTTTCAGTGGAACATTCCGAAGCGCTTTAACATCGCACATTACGCTTGCGATCGGCACGCAGAAAGTTACGGGGAGCAAGTTGCGATTTACTGCGAGAATGAAAAAGGGGAGGAAAGTCGTTACACATACAGGCAAATCAAGCGTTTGTCCAATCAACTCGCCAATACACTGAAGCACTATGGTGTGAGCAAAGGTGACCGTGTGGGGATAATTTTGCCCCAGCGTCCCGAAACCGTGATCGCGCATATGGCTATCTATAAATTAGGTGCAATCGCGCTTCCGCTATCTGTTTTGTTTGGTCCACAGGCAGTCGGGTATCGATTGGCAAACAGTGGCACCAAGCTTGTGATTACGGACACTTCTCACGTTGAACTGCTGGAATCCATTCGTGATCAGATTCCCGAATTGGAGTCCATGATCGATTGTGATGCAGCAGATGGATTTTGGTCGAAGATCCAAAATGCAAGTGATCAGTTCACTATGGTGGACACGCTGGCAGAAGATCCGGCTTATCTAGTTTATACCTCTGGAACCACAGGACAGCCCAAAGGAGCGCTTGCGCTACATCGCTGCCTTGTTGGCAATTTAACCGGATTTGAAATGTCACATAACTTTTTCCCCCAGGAAGACGATCTGTTTTGGACTCCTGCGGACTGGGCTTGGACTGGCGGTTTGATGGATGCACTAATTCCATCTATGTATTATGGTGTGCCGGTGTTCGGATATGACGGCGGCAAGTTTGATCCGGAAAAAGCCTGTCATTTGATGGCCAAATATCAAGTTCGAAACTCTTTTCTTCCACCGACCGCACTCAAAATGTTGAGGCAGGTGAAAGATTCGAGGAGTTGGAACAACGTCAGAATGCGGTCCATAATGTCAGCGGGCGAAACCCTGGGCGCAGAACTTTTTCATTGGGGCAAGGAAGCATTCGGGATCGAAATCAATGAAATGTGGGCGCAGACTGAGTTCAATTACATTTGCGGCAACTGTTCTGAGGCAATGGAGGTACGTCCTGGGTCGATCGGAAAAAGTTATCCAGGTCACGTCGTTGAGCCAGTCGATGAGGATGGAAATGTTCTCGGTGTTGGTGAGATTGGTGAATTGGCTGCGGACCGTGATGATCCTGTCATGGTCACAGGTTACTGGAAAAATGAAGAGGCGACGCGCGAAAAATTCATTGGAAAGTGGTGGGGAACCGGGGATACAGGGTACAAGGACGAAGATGGGTATCTGTGGTTTGTTGGTAGAATGGATGACGTGATTACCAGTGCAGGCTACCGTATCGGACCTGGTGAAATTGAAGATTGTCTGCTTACTCATCCGGCGATCGCACAGGTCGCAGTAATCGGCGTTCCAGATGAATTGCGTGGCGAAGCCGTCAAGGCATTTGTAGTTCTGAAATCGGGACAGACTGCATCCGAAGAGCTCACTGCTGATATACAGAACTCTGTACGTAAACGTCTTGCTGCATACGAATATCCTAGAGCGATTGAATATATTGATGAGCTGCCGATGACCACGACGGGAAAAGTGAGGCGAATCGAATTACGGAGAAGGGAACAGAAGAAATCTGATGACTAGGTTTTTTTTGGACTTATTTGCCAGCTAGACTAATTCGCTAGAATTTTAGTTCAAGCAGCAGCTGGCAAGTATCTTGGAAACAATGTCGCTGGTATATTCCTGCTTAAACGGATTCCGAACGAGCAAGCCTGAAAATAGCAGTTCATACCTGTTAGATCGGCTAAAGTCGAATCTTGCTGTGTATCTGGGCTTATGAATTGATTGTTGATCCAAGTCGATGGTGATTTGCAGCGAGAATCAGCACGACCATAGTAGACTTCCCATTTCAACCAATGGTCATGGGGGACAGCGGTCTATTCGTGGTGATATTAGATTGTGACTCAGGCGTTAAAATTTCTCAAGGAAACAATAAGTATTCAATATCAATTGGATGAAGTTTTATTGTTCCTTTGGTGATGGCGGCGACATCGGACGGCGAAGACCTATTGATATATATCAGATCATTCTAAAGTAAGGCTCATCTTACTTAAATTCAGCTTTGAACGACCTGAAAATTGGCATTTGAAACATTGATATAGATAATCTGAATGTATTCGTTTCTATAGGGAATGTTGTGTACTAGCACCGATGCTTTGAAAATCAATTTAATTGTTACTATCGCCTTTATTTTCCTTGATGTGCTTGAGATAGAGAAATCTTACAAGCATATCGTTTTGAAATTTGGTTGAATTCAAGTTGTTAAATCGAGTTGATATAAACTCAATAGTCATGGGGTTGAAAATTTTAAATTAGTGGAATGACATTTTTGACATTCGAAATTAAATCTATATAATCAGTTGCACTTAATTTGCTCCCCGTCGGACTTGCCCCAAAAGGCTTTAACGCCAAAAAGGCCCCGACGGGGTTATCATTTCCTTAATCTAATCTCGCCATTCTTTCTGAACCAAGACACAAGCGCGCCGTATCCTTTATTGATGGCCAGAACTTGTTTCGGCAACGCCAAATATGTTTGTGTGAAGCAATACTTGCCACTGCCGCTGCGCCACTCAGCCCGTGTGCATGACTCTTTGGCTAAACTGTAACGACTATGATCGTTGCCACCGGCTGCTGTCTTGAACCACTTGACGACTTCGTTCTCGAATTGTCGAAGTCCTATTTGCATGGGGGTAATAAAAATGCATTACAGTCCTTTTTTGAAGTGTGTTTGGGTGATAGAAATTCAGATTAGAGTGGCATTAGCATTTTGACATTCATGAACTATTTCATATAAAATTAAAAGCACTTAACTTGCTCCCCGTCGGACTTGCCCCAAAAGGTCATTGAAGCCTAAAAGGCCCCGACGGGGTTATCGTTTCTTTTATAAATTCATACTATTCTTTCTGAACCACTACACGCGCGCACTATATCCTTTATCGACGGTCAGAACTCGTTTCGGCATGAGAAGAGGGCATTCGGCCATACTTATCCCGATTACGACTTGAAAAAACTCACCGATGCAGTGTGCGCTGCTAACGGATTGCCAAACCATGGTATCCGGTTTTCTACGGGCGTTCCGAGTGTGGAACACTCACCAATGTGGCATGACTATTGGGCTCGTCTTCAGACTGCCATGCGTTGTATTGGAATTAAAGTCGCTACGCGTCCCCCCTCGTTACACTATTAAGAGCATTGAGTTGCCGGTGGGGACGCACCGCGAGAATTTCATTCCAAGCTGAGAAGGAGCAGGGTTTCAGTTGCATAAATGTTACATAAACATTTGATAATATTAATTATATTCAATGTCAACTATACGAAACACTTAAATTTGTGCAGAGGCATATTGTCGAGTTAAACCAAAAATAACTATATTTACCGTCTTACATTAACGCGTCATAAAGATTTTAGATTAGGAGGAATTGACTATGAATCTTGTTATGATTATTTCACTGGTACTGTGTGCCGCCATTGCAATCTGGGGGATTGTATCCCCGGATTCCATGACCGGTGCCGCACAGGGCTTGGTAAATTATTCCCTTACCGCACTAGACTGGTTTTTCCTGGCATTAGGCACCGCCTTTCTCGTCATCATGATCGTGATGGCATTTACAAGATATGGCGATATCAAACTGGGTAAAGACGATGAGGAACCGGAATTCAGCACCGCCTCTTGGATTGCTATGTTATTTGCGGCAGGAATGGGGTCTGGATTACTCTTTTGGGGAGTGGCTGAACCCATCTACCATTTCGTGAGCCCGCCGGTTGGCGAAGCTGAAACTGCGTCTGCGGCACGTAACGCAATGGTACTGACAAATTTGCACTGGGGTTTGCATGCCTGGGCGATTTATGGCTGTTGTGCGCTGGTCATTGCTTATTTCACCTTTCGCCTTCGGTTGCCTTCCATGGTTTCCACGCCAATTAAAATTGGGTTTAACAATGTGTTTAGTAAACCCACGCTGAATGCCATGGGCAATACGGCAGACATTCTGGCGGTTATCGCCGTCATCTTTGGTCTTGCCGGATCTCTGGCCATGGGGACACTCATGGTTCGGTCGGGCATGAATGCCGTTTTTGGTACGGAAAACAGCGTCACTATGAGCATGATGATCATTGCCGTTATGACAGTCTGTTTTCTGCTTTCTGCCTGTACAGGTGTAGATAAAGGCATTAAAATTCTAAGCAATATCAATATGTTGACCGCTGTGGCGATCTTGCTTGTCGTACTGTTTGGCGGTCCGACGGCTTATCTGTTTCAATCTTTTATCTATGCCATTGGCGATTACCTGATTCAGCTCGTCCCAATGTCATTCAAAACCTACGCCTATACGCCCGCAGGATCGTGGAACTGGTTTCATGGGTGGACGCTCACCTATCTGATCTGGTGGCTGGCCTGGGGGCCCTTTGTAGGAATCTTTATTGCCCGGATCAGCCGCGGGCGCACCATACGCGAATTTGTGATCTTCGTTGTTGGAGTGCCGACCATAGTCTCCATGTTGTGGTTTGCCGCATTCGGTGGCGCCGCGATCCACATTGAATTGTTCGGTGGCGGCGGAATTACGGACCAGGTATTTACTGATGTCTCAGCAGCTCTGTTTGCATTCTTTGAATATTTTCCAGGATCCGTGGTTCTCAATTTTCTCGCAGTGTGCCTGATTTTCATATTTCTTGTGACCAGTGCGGATTCTGGCACATTCGTTATCAGTATGATGACCAGCGACGGCGACCTTAATCCTCAGACCAAGCTTAAACTCACTTGGGGATTGATCATAACCGGTATTACCATTGCCACAATCGTTACGGAAAGTGTAAATGTAGCGAAAGCAATGGCGATTACAGGGGCCATCCCATTTACCTTTGTCATTATCATGCAACTGGCTGCATTTTTCAGGGTTGTTCGTACAGACCCGGTAGTAAATACGCCACGCCCGGTGGACGATGACGCTGGTGCACCAGAAAAGTCTGTAGCCTAGGAGGAGAATCATGAATTTTAAAATAACAAAATATCTTTTCGCAGCTGTTTTATCAGTAACTCTTATTGGCTGTGGAGACAACAAAGGGACACTGAGAGTGGGTGCCAAACCATTCTCTGAAAGTTTGATTCTTGCAGAGATGATTGCCCAAGTGGCTGAAAACGAGGGCATTTCGGTGGAGCGCAACTTTCCATTCGGAACAACTCGCCAAGTGATGGAGGCAGTCAAACAGGATGTGTTGGATGTCTATCCTGAGTACAATGGCACCAGTTTGATCTTTCTAGGGCAGGCGCCAACCAATGACGGAGAAGCGTCAACCGAAATTATTCAAAAGCTATTCAAACCGCTAGGTTTGGAGACCGCGGATAAATTTGGATTTTCCAATGACTACGCAATGGTGATGACGGAAGAACGGGCAGCCGAATTGGGTGTCAGCACTCTGGAAGACCTAGCTAAACTCCCTTCCGTCAGTTATGTTGTGAGCGACGATTTCTTGCAGCGACCGGCTGATGGTCTCCAGCAGATGAACAGGCGGTATGGCATAACGGGAAGCAGAGTCGAGACTTTTGAAATGGGTACCGCAGGAAAAGACAAGATCATATTTGCATTGCTTGAGGGACGGGCAGACGTCGGTGAATTATTCATGACCGACGGTCAGATTGCCGAATATGGACTGGTTGTGCTGGAGGACAACCTTGGTTTTTTCCCGGTCTATGAAGTAGCTCCTCTGGTCAGGTCAGACGCGCTGGCATCGATTCCCGGCCTTGCTGGTGTGTTTGACAAGTTGGCAGGCGTGATTACCGCAGCAGATATGCAGGCGATGAACAAGGCGGTCGATCTTGACGCACAGACTCCAGCGTCGGTTGCCACTTCATTTCTTGTGGAAAAAGGACTGCTGCCCAGCGGTGCTGAAGGCGGTGGTCCGGCAAAGATAGTCGTGGCTGCTGACCCGAGCGTCGAACGCAGCAGCACGACTGCCAAGGCACTTCGCGCCATAAGAGTTGGTTTTCCTGGTCACGATCTTGAGATTGAAAATTTCACGAATCCGATTGAAGCTTTGTTAGAAGGCAATGCGCGGGTGGCCATCGTAGGAGCAGAGGCGTTTTATTCGCTGGAGGACGCAGGTCCAGTCAAAAAGGCAGGTGCGGAAGCGTTTGCGGTACTCGATTACAAGACGGGGCATTTGATTTCACGAGAAATAGGGGGTGCCAGCTCCATCGGGGAGATGAAGAAAATAGCAACCGGCGAAGAAGGTTCGGGCTCTAGCATCGTGCTAGAAATGATGCTGAGTTCTTTTGGACTGTCTGATTCGATTGAAGTCGTGCATTCGGGGGATGATCTTATGACACAGGTACAGGGTCTGGCAGATGAACAGTATGATGGTGTCTTTTCTATGATGCCCCAAGGTGATCGTTCCGTGAGCTCAGCAATTCAGAATGCACCTGTCAGACTGATCGACTTGGCTGAATGGGCTGAAGGAGGTCATGCAGCAAAGTTCAGTTTCATTCGACCTTCGGTAATTGCAGTACGGACCTATCCGAAACAGTTTAAGTCCATCTCCAGTGTCAGTACACAGTTTGTTTTAGCCAGTCCGGCTGAATTCATTCAGACTGCAGGCGAGGTTGGACCAGGCACGGCAGGAACCGGTACCAGTTCAGCGATACCGGTAACCGCAGCTGCGGTTAGTGCAATCAGGGAAGCTTTGGACTCCGGCGAGGTGATAGATCCAGCAATTCCAATGCATAAATCTCTGATCCCTACCATCGAAGTTGCTGACAAGTCTTTGCCCTTTAATTTGGATATTTCTATTGTAAATCTACTGATGATTGCATTTTCGATTTGGGTATTCTATCTGGTTACTTTGCCAAGCCCACGTAGATTAACAATGCCGACGGACGAGTAGGTAAAAGACGCGATAAAAAAATCCGAGCACAGATTATATGGTTAGGCAGACAAGTTTATTATCCTTCCTACTATATGATTCTCTGGGTCCGTTGTCAGCGGACTGGCGCTCGGTTTTGTCGGGTTGAGCACTTTATACTGTTTTGTATATTCAGATGAACAACAAGCAGTGTAAGTGCTCATCCCGGGAATCGCACTACCTTTTCTCGGTTTAACGTCATACACTACGTTTGTCGGTGACTGGAGAGTGCCTCAAATATCTTACTCTGATGCAGTGTAAAGTGTCATAAAGCCTGTGTGACCGAGACCAAAGTCGAGAGAAAAGAAACAGTGGATGAAGATTGTGTCTGCCTTTCCCTACGGACCGAAGCGTCTTCCACACGCCGCATAAATCGGACAGATTCGTTTTGTATCGAACGCGAACGATACGATGCCTGTCTCGCCCCAAAAGACCGCCGACTGCATTGGCAGAAGCAGGTGTATTTCAGCACGAAGTGGTGAAAATGGTTTTGAAGAAGGAATTTCGAGGCGGGAACTGCGAGCCCTGTTCAACTTTCAGAAGCTGTCTACTGCGTTGGATTAATTCTATTTTTGCTTGAAATTTTTCTCTTCTCTCGTTTACGTCGCGCTTCTGTTGGCGATTGCGCCAGCGGTCGATACACTTCAACCCGGTCAAAATTGGCAAGTACATAATCGTCTGGTACAGTTTTGCCAAATACGCCGATCGGAGCTGACTGAAAATCAAAATCAGGAAATTTCTCCTGCAATCCTGACAACTCAATTGCCCGCCGAGCAGTCGTATATTCTGGAATTTTGAGAGGAACGATTCGCTGCTCCGAACGGGTCGCAAACGCGACTTCGATCTCAAGGGCCGGGCTCGCTCCCAAATTTCCGGAGTCCTTCTTCATAAAACGAGTTCACCATAGTCTTGGAAAGGAAACTTACCAGAGGTGTTGTTGTCTTTGCGATTAGTTTAGAAGACAACTCATATTCCAACTCAAATTCAACTTTGCAAGCGTGTTCTCCAAGTTGAGTAAATTGCCATTTTCCATTTAGGTATTTGAATGGACCGGAGACGAATGACATCGTAATTTGCGAATAGGGTCTTGATACATTTCGCGTTGTGAAAGACTTTCGCAATCCCTTGAATTTAAATTCCAGAGTTGCCGTATATCCATCATCGTATATTTCTTCAATTCGAGCTGAGCGACAACCCTTGACAAAGTTTGGATAATTTGCGACGTCTGAAACCAGTGAAAAAATTTGCTCGTCGCTAAATGGAGCGATGATCGACTTATTGACGGATGGCATTCAGTAAATCTCAGTATAAAAATCGAATTGGCAGTTCCAAGCCAATTGTTTGAATCCAATTAAGAATTCTTGCACGTTTTTGTGTTTTTGAGCCGCAGCTCTTCAGGAATTTGTTCATCGATTGCTTCATGCAGCATGGCCCAAAAAAATTCTTCTCCTGGATATCCTATTATTCTGGCGACTTCTCGATTGTCGTTGATTAGAACAAATGTTGGGGTGTATAGAACTTCTTCATTGATGATTAACGAGTCAGGCAGATCGTCGCTAATATCAATTCTCCGTAACGGAGCCTGACAGGATTCAGGAGTGAGATCATAGATAACACCGATTTCTTCTTCCCACTTACTGCACCAAGTACAATAAGGTGAATCGAACATAATCAATTCGCTTGCGTGTACAGTGTATAGCGAAGCCGAGATCGATAAAATCGCGATGAATATTGACTTAGCAAAAGTTAATTGCAAGGGACCACCAACTGACTTAGGTGAAATTTCTAGCAAAGAGCGATGAATGACCAATCGATCAAATTAATGTTTATCAAATTATACTGAGTCTCTTGATTCCGATTGCGTGACCTAGGAAAATTGCAATTTCAGTCCGTGCATGTTGATCGGTATTGTCTTAAATTGTGACTTAAGCATATACTTTTAAACATACATAAAATCGAAACTTTACGGCAATTCGATCTTAATGACTCGGAAGAGACGTGAAAATGACGAAAAACGGACAAAGAAACAGCATATTTCAGAAAGTTCTGGATGAGGAGAAATTTCTATTGCTAGATGGTGCCACCGGAACCAATCTCTTCGATATGGGATTGATTTCTGGTGACGCCCCCGAGCTTTGGAACGATCTTTATCCTGATCGCGTTTTTAGCTTAAATTATGGATTTGTTGAGGCAGGTTCAGATGTTGTTTTGACAAATAGCTTTGGTGCAAATGCGATGCGCCTAAAGTTGCATTCAAGTGTGAGTCGAGTATCCGAATTGAATGAAAAAGCAGCAGAAATTGCAAGAAATGCGACAGTGCAAGCCAACAAGAGAGTATTTGTTGCAGGTTCGATTGGTCCTCTCGGTGAACTGATCGAACCTTTAGGGGAGTTGTCGATGGAAGACGCGACCACTGCTTTCACAGACCAAGCATTGGCTCTAGAGCGAGGTGGCTGTGACATATTATGGATTGAAACTATATCTTCGGAAGAGGAGCTGACCGCTGCAGCATTGGGAGCAATGGCGACTGATTTGCCTTTTGTGTGCTGCGGTAGTTTTGACACCAAAGGTCACACGATGATGGGAATTTCCCCCGCACGATTTGTAGAAATTTGCCTGAATTTGTCAGTACGGCCGCTGGCAGTTGGCGCTAATTGTGGGGTTGGTCCTGCACAGACGGTAGCAGCCACACTGGAAATGGCGCGAGCTCATCCAGGTCGGTTTCACTATGTCGCGAAAGCAAATTGCGGAATACCAGTTTGGGTGGGAACCAAAATTCGATATAACGCTACGCCTGAACAAATGTTTGATTATGCCCAGATCGCGCGCGACACAGGTGCCACAATCATTGGTGGATGTTGCGGCACTCAATTTAACCATGTTCGAAAGATGAGAAGTGCTTTGGATCAGTATGAACCGGGTCCGATGCCTACGAATAAAGAGATTTCAGATCGGTTGGGCAAGGTATTTGAAACTGCTTCGGTTCAAAAGATCACTCGCAAGCGACGATCACGACGCAGACGACGAGAGTGAAACGAATTGGGCAGAAAGAAGAAGAAAGCAGACACAAGCCATATCATCGCTTCAAACAGGAAGGCCAGGCACGAATATTTTCTAGAAGACAAATATGAAGCTGGATTGGTATTGCATGGCTGGGAAGTTAAAAGTATGCGTCAGCATAGAGTGAACTTGAAAGAGAGTTATATCTCTACACGCAACGGCGAATTGTATTTAGTTGGCTCTCACGTTTCGCCACTCAGTTCTACCTCGACACATCACCGAGCCAATCCTACGAGAGATCGAAAGTTGCTGCTGCATCGTTATGAAATCAACCGCTTGCTCGGTGCTGTGGAGAGAAAAGGATATGCTATGATTCCAGTGCAGCTGCACTGGAGCAATGGCAAGATCAAGCTGTTGTTCGCATTAGCCAGAGGAAAGAAAAAATATGACAAGAGAGCCGCAATCAAATCTAGGGATATAGAAAGGGATCAAGCTCGAGAATCGAGTCGATATTCGTAATTTTTGCAGAATTAACTGTTTTTGGCGGGAATCTTTCCCGTCAGATACTGTGACGAAGTTGTGATTAGTTCCTAGTTCGTGCGTTGTATAAAACAAACAAATTTTGTAAAATAATGGTTCTTCTCTGGGGGTGACTTGGTTTCGACGCGAGTTACAAAGCCGTTGGAGCATGCCGAGGTGCAGCTGCCTCGTTAATCTGGCTGCAAAATTATAGTTGCCAACGACGACAACTACGCCTTAGCGGCTTAACCGCTAAGCCTCGTCAATACTGTGTCTGGATGGTATGAAGCGAGGTCACATAATCCAGAATAGTTTACAGTAAGCGTCTCGTAAACCTGTGAGCGAAGATTATGACGGGACAACCACAGTCGATTCTGTCTATTGGATTAGATTGTGTTGAATTGTAGATAGACTAAGCATGTAGTGGCCGGCGAGTAGAGGGCTAACGGACGCGGGTTCAACTCCCGCCACCTCCACCAGTGAAATTGATTCGCACCTTTGTCCGAATTAGTGGGTGCGATACTTTTATTCAGGATTTCAATTGCATTGAACTTTGTGTGTGCCACATAATGTGGCTTGCCTGTGTCAGGAAAGACTGGTTCAAGTTCAATCGGACCTAGTAATTTTCGAAGAATCATTGCTGAATGCGCTACATTTTTTTCAAGCAGTGATTGAACATAGTCGAGTCTCTTCTCAATCCATTCAAGTGGAGGGGCTTGAATAACTTCAGAGTAGGCACTATTCAGGTTGTGTAGTTCATTTTTAGGGAATCTATTTTGTTTTCAGTATCAATTAGTGCTTGGTTGAGAGAACGTGTGCCTTGCCCCGCACCAATGAAGTTTGTAAGTTTTCTTTCTTCGGATGCTAATTCTCTTTCCTTTTGAAGAATTCTCTTTGGAAATTCTGAATACATACCTTTTACTTTCTGCTCAACCTTTTCAAATACACCGCGAATAATTTGCGGAGACGATAGTAATTCTTGAACTTTTCGCAGAATAATTTTTTCCAAAATTGTTCGCCTAACTTTAACTTTATTATCACAAGTGCCGCGCTTTGCGCCAACACACCCTAAATATCCACCATGTCTACCGCTAACTTTACCTATTGTCGAACCGCAAATTTTGCAGGTCATTGCTCCAGAGAACAACTCTCTGGGAAAGTGTGCTTCGACATTTCCACGTTTGCTTTCTAAGCCTCGTTTACCTTTACCACCAGGCCACGACTTTTTCCTTTCAAGTCTTCTAGTTTGAACTTCATTCCAAAGTTCAGGTGGAATAATGCGTAGAGATTCGTCGATTTGCACAATCCACTCTGATTCAGGTTTGTCAAATCTTTTGCGTCGCCCGGTTCGCGGGTCACGACGACTTCCTGTTTTATTCCAAACCCACTTGGCAACGTATTTTTCATTTTTGAGAATTCGACTCACGGTACTGACGCTCCAAGTTTTAGAAACATTATTTCGACCTGGAACATTTTCTTCATTAAGAGTCCGTACTACTTTATTGATGGAATCCCTATCTCGATAGAGTTCGTAAATTCGCAATACAATTTCGGATTCACGAGGTTCTATTATCATCTTGTAACCTTCTGACCTTTCTTTTCCTTTTTTGTCGAAGCGAATTTCTCCAACAGGTACTGATGTGTATCCAAGTGTGCATTCTCCGACCGAGAATCCACGTTGTTTTTGACCAATCAAGCCTCGCATCGTTTTTTTCTTAAGTTCTTGTAATTGCAATTCGTTGAAAATTCCTCGAATCTGAATTCCGAGAGTAGATTCTTGATCATTGCTATCTAAACCATCAGCTACCGAAATAACTCATATCCCTTCGAATTCTAGATTCGCTAACACTGTAAGCATTAAAAAATTGTTTCATGCCAAACGAGATAGGTCATCCACTAAAACTACTTGAAATAGATGGTTGCGGGCTGCTTCAATCAAAGAATTAAGACTCGGTCGGTCGTTACTTGCCCCAGACTTTGCTTGACCTGAATAAATGTGTCTTTCGTTTATAGAGAATCCATTTATCAAAGCTAATTGTCGGCAGGTTGATAGTTGATCTTCAATACTTTGTGGCCGTTGGTTTTCTGAACTGTATCGTGCATAGATTGCGGCTTTCATACTAATCCTCAGAAAAGTTAATTACATCATTATGTTTATGATTCGTTTCTTCCATTAGATGGAAATACTCTTTGGCAAGCAGGTTGCCAATGTGGTCGATAAATTCTTCTAGTACTGAATTCAAGTTGACAATATGTTCGTATTACAGTAATTGTTTCTGATCCATAAGTTGAAAAATAATTGATATTGTCTATCAAATAATTGAACATATGTACTGGCAAAACTCTGTAACATATTCCATGTGCTAATTTATACGTCAATCTATGACGGGATTTTAGTTTAATTGATTTATCTCAAGTAACAATGAACTGAATTCAGTTATAAATAATGTTGAACAATTTGAAATTTAGAGAAATTCGGCGTATGAAGCTGATAAATTTTCTAGTGTAAATTGAATCCTAAGTAAAACTACTCTCAAGTCTTAATTTGAGTGTGTGACGAAGTTAGAAAAATCCAGAGAGAACATATGCATGTCAAGTACAAATCCAATTTCCCATTGCTGAATCAAGCACTTGATGAAATTGGTGAGATGAGCAATCAGGACACTGATGGAAGATGGCTAGAAACCATGATAGTCGATGTAGGTAAATATGTAAGAGAGTGGGACCTAATTGACTGTGAGGAGTGGTCCGATTGGAAGGAACGTGAGAACCACTTTCCCGGTGTCTCAAAGCAGGATATTGGTATTGACGCAGTCGGCACTCGAGCTAACGGAAAATGTGTTGCGATTCAGAGCAAATCAAGAAAGTTGGATGAGGAAGGCCATGGAAACCAAATTACGAAATCCGAATTAGACAAGTTCATAAGTTCTACACAGCACGACTTATGGGAAGAGAGATGGCTAGTAACTAACGGAGATAACCCGCTTGCTCCGAATGCACGTCGGGCTCAATTGATGATACCCAACAGAATCAAGATGATCAACATTGGGCGAGATCTGAGGCAGGAAATACAAGCTCGCAATCAGAAGGAAGCAGAGGACGAACGTAGCGTTAGCAAGACATTAATGCAGGAAGAAGCTGTCGAGCAATGTGTTTCAATATTACGCAAGCATCTTAATGCTAATTCTGGAGGATGTCCTTATGGTCAAGCTAGAGGTCGTTTGATCCTACCATGTGGTACAGGAAAGACTAGGATTTCATTGCGAATTGTCGAAGAACTAACCAACTTTGGAGAACTTTCAATCGTTCTTACGCCCTCCATCGCACTAGTTGCACAAGTTAGGCGAGAGTATTTGCAATTTTGCAAAAAAGACATAAATGCTCTAGCGGTGTGTTCTGATAAAACCGCCGGAGTAACGAAAAAAAACGAGGGTTGCCTCCCTGAGAACGATCCCACTTTAGATACTAGTTTTGTAAGTGAAACCGAAGTTAAGGGATTAGTTACAACTGACTCCGATGTAATTGCCGAGTGGTTGAACGAGTATGTTTGCGGAGGTGATAACAGTAGTAAACGCATCAATGTAATTATTGGCACATATCAGAGCGCAAATCGAATTTCTGAAGCCATTGAAAAGGCTCAGGCGGAGGTTGAGGTGTTAATTGCTGATGAAGCACATCGTACTGCTGGTATACGCAAGCCAAAAACCAAAAAGCTTGGTAAGCGAATTCGGGACTTTACACTGTGCCATAATCAAGAAGCTTTTCCAGCCAAATTTCGAGTCTACCAGACTGCGACGCCACGTGTCTACTCCATAGAAAAAACTAAGAAAATTAAGGATGATTGGACAGTTAGAACTATGGATGATGAAACTACATTTGGAGTGGAATTATTTCGCCGTTCATATGTAGAAGCAGTGCATAAAGGTTGGTTGTGCAATTACCGTATCATCGCCATAGGTGTGAATGATGAAGAAGCATTTGAACAAGCAAATCGACTGGCGGCAGCGGCGCGGGCAGATACTCATGAATCACTGAAAACAGCCCATTACCTTCGCGGCTTGGCTTATGCACTTGCCATGTCAGGGGCAACTCGGAATAAAGCTAGCAGTTCAGTCGCGATTGCTTCTTGCATAGGCTTTATGAATACAATTGAAAAATCAAAAACCATGGTGAAAAGTCTACTTGAAACCGAAGTGCGTAATTTCATCAAAAAATGGTTTAAAAAAAATCAATTGGATGGGGAACCAGCTCGTTACAATTTCCGACATTTGGATGCAAGCAGCAACATTACGGAACGGCAACAGGCGTTGCAGGAACTGGACCAAAGCACACCCGAGTGCCCCAGAGCGATTCTCAATGTTGGCATATTTGGCGAGGGTACTGATTCTCCTGCTTTGAACGCGGTAGCCTTTTTAGAGCCCAGGAAAAGTCCAATCGATGTCATTCAGGCTGTCGGTCGAGCAATGCGCACTGCACCAGGAAAGAAAGTTGGCTACATTATCTGTCCAATCCTGATTCCACCGAATCGCGATCCTGAAGAATGGTTGCGAAACAGTGAGATGGGAGAAGGTTGGCAGGAACTTGGTGAAATTCTCTTAGCTTTGCGAGCTCATGATGAACGGATCGAAACCAAGTTGGCACACCTCCTTGAGATTTATTATACAGCTGAACCCTCGATTACTCGTAATCTCGTGGGAATTGCAAATAATAGCGGGGAAAATAATGTTATCCGTTACTACGAACATGAAGGACAAAAGAATGAGATTAAAAAGGTAGTGAAGCTTGTAGCTTTAGGCAAGTCCACACCTCGAAAGTCGAATTTAATTTCTTTAGAAAATCGAAGTAGACGTAAATGGCGTGTTGCTGAACCAGGCAGGCTCATAACAGCCAAACTAGTGGATGGTAAGGTTGAATTGCGAGAGGACTCGGTGCAACGAACCAAATTGAAGGATGGCTCGCTTGGCAAGGTCGATTTAACCAAGTGCAAGAAGCGCATGCATAGAATGATAAACAAGCCTGGTGAAAAAAATTCAGGACGAAAAGTTCGACCGAAGCCGCCAAAAAAGAAGCTACACCAGGAGAGTTTAGGATTACGACTGCTTCGGCTGTCAGATGCAGTAGACAACGAACATGCTATCACACTCAATCTACTGGAGCGTTCAGGTCTTAGAGTCAATCGAGTAGAAAGAGATCTGAACATTCTCGAAGATTCTGTTCGAGAAGCAGCTCGCCATATTGCAGAGGACAACCTTGAAGTCTTGCTGGCAAAATTATTTCAGATAGACAAGCTACAAAGTTCGCAAAAACGTGCAAATGCTTCAACGATAGCGAGTTTAATTTTGATGAATGCCGCAATGATGCAGCAACGCATTGATGAGACTGGATTCATCGACACGAAATTCAAACTGGCGGATGCAAAAAATCACCCTAATGTAATTGAACATTTGAGACGTAGCTGGAATTACATCATACGCACGGATTATGAAACCGTATTTGAGCCAGCCATAGACATACTGGATACTATTGAAGATAAGTCGTCTCGCAAAGGTGGATTAGAACGAGCCTTGCACCATATTGCTAAAGAAGCGGAAAGAATTGCTGAAACCTATTCCAATATGGGTATGGATCACGCTGGACCATTGTTCAATCGGGTTATGGGCGATCAGGCCAGTGATGGGGCATACTTTACACGACCACTTGCGGCTGTGATGGCTGCTAGCCTGGCACTTGATTGTTGTGAGGATATCGATTGGACCAATGAAGAGGACTGGAAAGCGAACAAAATTGTTGATCTGGCATGTGGAAGCGGAACGCTGTTAGCAGCAGCTCTCACTGATATGCGCCGTCGTGCTAAATCAGCCGGGGCGAACAAACAAATGGTTAGAAAATTAGATCGGGTTGCTGTTGAACATACTTTGAAAGGGTTTGACATCAACGCGGTGTCTTTACAGCTCGCTGCTGCACAACTGAGTATTGGAAATGCCGAAGTTCGTTTCAACAATATGGGGTTGTATCGCCTACCCTACGGACGAAGTCGTAACAATTGGGATGTAAGTGCTGGGTCGTTGGAACTGCTAGGACAGAAAGAAATTGTTCAATCAAGGAATGAACTGGCTATTGAAGACTCAAATCAAATTGAAGCAGAAGCAGTGTGGAGGAGTGAGACTCGAAACGCACGTATGGAATCTGCTGTCGATGCTGCCAAGGCAAGCCGAATAATAATTATGAACCCACCCTTTACGAATCGGACAAATATGGGGAAGAAATTTTCTTCATCCGAGCAAAAGGCACTGCGAATTCGTGTCGACAGACTTGAACAAGCACTGGTTAGGGCTGACCCAATTTTTTCAGGATTTTCTGACAAAAACTCTCTGAGACCATTATTTGTAGCGTTAGCAGATCATTGTCTCCGAGACGATGGCGTATTAGTAGAGATATTACCTACTATTGCACTTACTACTATATCCGGAGCACCCGAACGGCAAGTTCTAGCAAATCGTTACCATATTCACACGATTGTAACCTGCCATTTGCCAGGGCAATATCAAATGAGCCAGAATTCAAACATCAATGAGAGCCTTCTAGTTGCGAAGAAGCTAGCTAATCGAAACAAACCTGACACGCGCTTCGTTCATTTGGATCGTTTTCCGATGAATGAGCAAGAAGCATACGAATTGTGCAAAAAATTTCGCAATTGCGAGCAACTAGACGACGGTTGGGGGGAAGTGTCCTACTGGCCATCGGAACGCATGGGTCAAGGCGACTGGACTCCTGCTGTTTGGCGCGACTCTCATTTGGCTAACGCCGCTTGGGAATTTGCGAACCATCCGATAGCTTTGCCATTACTCAATGATAGAACACGAATCTCTCAAACTGGAAGAGAATTGTCTGGTAAATTCCATCGCTTAGAAACCGAAAATTGTCATGGTTTTCCCATTATTGACAAGTCTGGTGCAAATGGGCAACAGAGGCTGCGCAGTACACCAGATGAGTGGTGGCAAGCGAAAGATACCACCAAACCGCGATCTCAAGAACTACTTTTCAATAAATCAGGATTCCTGCTGGTTACCGCTTCACAACGTATAGGAACAGCTCGACTTACAGCGGTAGCGGATAGTCAGGCCTACGTCGGAAACAGCTGGTTACCAGTGACGGGAGTATCTGTTGAGGAGGCGAAAGCACTTTCAGTTTTCTTGAATTCAACGTTGGGTTACATGCAAATAATGAACAATCGAGGTAGAACACTAGATTTTCCGCTCTACCGACCTAAATCCTGCTCCAATATTATGGTTCCCAATGTTCATGACTACCAACATGTTCGTTCTATTCTATCGCAATGTTTCGACCGGACGTGCGACATTACAGTACCTCAATTCCGAGACGGTGAGTGCGATATTCGGATTTTGTGGGATCGTGCTGTGGAAGAAGCAATGGAGTGGCAAAGAGGGCATCTGGATAAATGTAGATGGCGATTGCATCGTGAGCCTAGCGTGAGCGGTCTCGGCTATCACCAATACCTCGATTCTCCAGAACTAGAATCAGTTAAGTCAGTATAGATGGAAATTGGGTGAATTGAAAATAGAAATTTCTTATCAATGGATGAGAATAGGATAGTTCAATTTACAATGGATTTATAGCTCAATGGATAAAGGAGCCACTAACACAAGTTAAAACATTGCCATATCTAATTTTAACATTGAGAATTCAGGCTAAATCACCAGAGATATTAATGAAGCCGTACCTTAACTAATTTGTCAAATTATCAAAACAATTTTCGCTCATGAAAATATCTGTTCAATTGCACGGTAAGAGACACGCCTGATAACTGTTGCCGCCACTTTGCATGGGCCATTTCAAATGCTCGTAGATGGTATGAGCCAACTCCGTGCGACTTAAATTCGGAAAGTCAGACACCGTCTGTTGGATGTCCGAAAACTGACGCCGGGTAAAACGCCGGCCGTTTAACGTCGTGCCCTTTAACTTCTTGATACTCTCGTCCATCGGTGATTCGTCTGCGATGACATCGTCCACCGTTTATTATCGGTCCCAGAAAATTGCAAGTTAACCCTCAAATTGAATTTTTTTCAACCCACTGATTCAATAATTCAATCAACCAGTTATATGCATCTACTTGTTACAACATTTATTTATTTGCTATCTAAATGCCATTGGCCTGCGGCCTGACGGCCGTAAAAACGTCTGAGGCAGTGCTGCCTGAGAAGGCGGATGGAAAAATGGCATCAATCGAGTTCGTACCGGATGGTCATGATCTGGATTCAATAATCCGATCAAACCCAAAATGGTATGAACGATGCAGGCGGAAGACTCGAAAAACGGTCCTGGAATTTTTACTGGACAGGATTGAGTCAGAGTGCGACATACAACGGCTTGATGGATGTGCGCGTACAGCGTACACGCTGCCGAAGTGATCACTGAGCTGCCTGAATCCGGACTTCGGCGACACATAGTTTCCGACAATTGCGCCCGCAAAAACGGAGCCGATCCTCTACTGGCAGAGGAGTTGCGAACATGTCCAGAAAAGCAAGCACAGTAATGCCGCAAACTTTTTACGATGCACAATCGCTAACAGCGGTGTAGCCTGTGGGCTACATTCGCCACAAACGGACCGGTGATGTACTCATCCTCGGTTCATTTTCAATTTGTCCGTCCATTCGCTCAGCGCCTGGCTGGATAAAACACGCCCATACGGGGACACAGCTCCCCGCATGAGGGAGGTGTCTCCAATGATGGTTATCAATTTGAAGATTCTAAATGAACATCAGTAAGCTTTTTAATTCCGATTTCGACGAAAGTCGTTACCATGGCTGTGGAATCGGTTGTCTGGACATCAAGGATGGCAGGATCATGATCAAAAAAGCAAAATCTGGTTTTGTCTGTATTCTATGCAACCAGTCATACTTTTGGATTGTCGACCTCCGTAAAAATTGTTGAAAATTATAATGGTTGTGCATTCGTGAAAACGCAACCTCATCCTACACAATAATGAACAGCCCCTCTTGAACACCCCTTACAGTCGCCGAAGAAAGAAACCAAAAACCCCACTTGTTAACCAGAAAAACCCTGCGTCAATGAATTGCACGACGCATGCTACGCCAGAATTCATCGTAATCTGAACTGCGTGTGTGGTCACGGGAACAGTTCAGCACCGGTGGCTAACCGTTGCTCTTCAAATGATGTCTTCTATTGCGTTTTCCCTCACGCCGTAGACTCTGCACTTGAGGTTCCATCCACTAATGCTCGTCGGACTGTTGAGAGTCGCGCTCGGAGAAAGGTCTTGAAGGTGACCATAGAGTGAGTTCGCTACAATGTCGGCCGCAAGCAAGAGGGGGTCCTCCTCGCCGCCGACACGCAGTTCTCCGAGAAATTGAGTATTCAACGGGATCGACGTGTGTACCTCAATGGAAATTTCACCTTGGACGCGAGAATTCGTCTCTAGGTTCCAGCCCGGCACGACTTGGCTCGACTTTTCAACGTTGCGACTGCTTTCTATGACTTCGCGATAGACATCTGCGATAGGTCTATCAATATTGTCGAACAAGATATCCACCTGGCGGAAGTTGAAGTCTTCACAGAATGCATCCAGCTTTAGAGCAAGTCCGAGCATCAGTTGCTCTTCAACCCTTGAATTGCTGGGGCGTTCCGAAATCCGGATCGGTGAACGACGCGCGGCCTTTGATTTTGAAATGAGGTCTTCAAGCCGCTCATGGGAGTCGCGCTCGAGTTTCAGGCGGCGTGCCTCGTAGACCACGGGTATTTCGTAGCGACATAACAGATCGAAAAATTCGGATCTAACAGTGCGTGCAACCGTCGCTCGTGACTCATCGCCGGACGCGAATGCGTCCGTGATGTGTAGTTTTGCGTTGTCTGGTGTAACTTCTAGGAATTTTTGGTAGCCAGGTCGAAAAAAGTTGCGGAATGCCTCAACATGCGCGGCGGGAAACAGTAGCGCGCACATCAGTCCGATTTCTCGATCACGGGTGGGCGTCAGTCGCCGGGAGTATCCTCGGGCACCGGCCTCATCTATGAAGGCAAGTACATCCGCGCCAAGAGTGTCTAATGTTTGTTTAGTCATCGCTTTATTCAAAAGAAAGGCAAGTCCTCCTTTTTTGGACCCATTCGCGGTTCAGTTTATCACGCAATGGTAAGCTACCACTCTCGTTAGTGTAAACTTTCTAGACGTTAACTCAGCAATTCTAATTATGGCAATTGGCAATTAAACAATACTTTTACATGATATTTTTCTCCAAATAGGTTTCATCGGCTGTGGTGTGATCAGCGGGGTGGCGCCCGCGTTTGGTAGAGGGTTTTCAGCAGAGTACTCCAATCGTCGAAGCAGCACAGTCGGCTGATTGCTCTTAAGTTTTCGAAAAACTGATAGCGCGCCACCCAGTACTTTCGCGCCTGTTGCCAAGGCGCACACAGAAAGTCACTGATGGTATGAAAGGCGAAGGCCAGAAGATTGAGTTGAAATAAGGTGTTGGTAAGCCCGCGCTTACCATGCCCAAAATTATGCGAAAGATTGTTATGCCGATATCGGCATAACAATCTATATGCCGACATTCGTTTTATGCCGACACTTCCTCTGATGTGCTTGATTGGAAAGGAAATGCCGGCATAATTATCGGCATAAAACCCCCATCTGCGGGGCAAACTCTCGCCATTGCAGGCCGGCTGCCACCGGGACAAGGAATCACAATTACAGTAGCTTGACTGCAGCGGGTTTGAGTCATATTTACCTCCTTCAATCCATTATCTACGGAGGTGAATTTATGAAATCATTTCAAACCCTTTCTTCGACGCTGCTGTCGACGAATTCATTCTGGCTCTGTTCTTACTGCGAAGGATTTCTCAAGTTTCTGGCTGAGCAAGACTATGCGAAACGGACGCTGCGAGGATTCCGGAGCGCGCTCAGCCGCCTTTGTAAGGAGGCCGAGAAGCGGCAGCTCAAACCGGACATGCTTGATCAGAATGTCTTGCGAGAACTGGCGCGCAAAAATTCTTTTTGCGCCTCATCTTACATGGAAGGTCAACTGATCCTGATCGCACGGCGATTCGCTGACTATTTGATCCGGTGCGGCGTAATCGAGCCGGCAGTTCGGACCGCGCCTGCAGTCGGCTCCGCTGAGCATTGGCATCTCGAACTGGAACATTGGCTCAAGCATCATCGGGGGATCAGCGAATCCTCTTTGCCTAGATACCGAGTAGTGTTCCAACGACTGATCGTTTTCAGTGGCTCCGATGCTGGCGAATCGCTGAATTTTTCCGTGCTGACCGCGGAGGTGCTGTTCTCATTTTTGCACGAGCATTGCGGCAAGTCCGGCTGGCGGGTGGGATATGTCCGCAACATCCTGAGATTCTTGCATGTGAGCGGCAGCATCGCACACGACCTTTCCGATGCTATTCCTAAAACGGCAGGCCCACAGCCGGACCGGCGGCAGCGCCATTTCGAACCGCAAGCAGTTCAAGAGCTGCTCGAGGCGGTGCGCGGCGATTCGCCCCGCGATCGGCGCGACTATGCAATGCTTCTGATTATGGCTCGTCTAGGATTGCGTGCACAGGAGGTGATCTCGATTCGAATCGACGACATGGACTGGGCGGTCGGCCGCATGATGATTCGCGGCAAGGGGTCTCAGTTCGACTACATGCCGCTACCAGTGGATGTCGGCGAGGCGATTGTCGATTGGCTGCGCCATGGACGCCGCGGCGATTCGCGCTGCCTGTTCACATCGATCTATGCGCCGCATACGTCATTCAAGTCATCGACAATCCTCAATCATGCGCTGCGCAGGGCCCTCAGGCAGGCTCGACTGCAACCGCCGCGAGGAGAAGTTCGCACTCATGCGCTACGACACTCTCTGGCCATGAATTTGCTGAACCAAGGAAGTTCGCTGAGGGAGATTGGCGAAATTCTGCGCCACCGCGCATTGCAATCGACCCGCACTTACGTTCATTACGATGTCGAGGCGCTCCGCCCCCTGGCACGAGCATGGCCGATTCGAGGGGGTGTGCAATGATCCCGCTCACCGAACGTGTGGAGCAATATCTCTCACAACGAGATCGATTTGGAACCGGACTGTCAGAAAAGCCGGCCCGGATATTGCGTAAATTGGCTGACTTCGCAACCGGCCAGGGTGCTGAATCTTTGACTATTGAGCTGATTCTGAGCTGGAAACAGGAGTACGGAACCGCAAATCAGCTGGCTTGGCACAAACGGCTCTGCCATGTGCGTTGTTTCGCCCGTTGGCTGCGCAGCTTGGAACCGACGACCGAAGTGCCGCCAGCGGATCTCATTCCGGCGCCGCGCCATCGCCCGAAACCCTATATCTACAGCCGCGACGAAATCAGGGCGCTGCTCGCCGTAGCCGAAACGGTATCGCGGCGCTCGGCGGTCGTCGGACCGACCTGCGCGGCGCTTTTCGGTCTGATGGCGGTGACCGGAATCCGCGTCGGCGAAGCGGTTGCCATGGATGATGAGGACCTGCATGTTGACGATGCCGTGATCCACGTCCGCCATGCTAAATACAATCGCCCGCGCGTGCTGCCGCTAACTCAGTGCACTTTGGATCACTTGCTTGAATATCGAGCCTTGCGAGAGCGCTTGGTCGACACCACTGACGAATCCGCCCTGTTCGTCGGCTGGCGCGGCCAGCGTCTCAGCACCACACGAGCGCAAATCTACTTTGCTCGAGCCGGACAGATGATCGGGTTGCGGGAACTGCAGCCGAATGGCAAAAACGGCACCGGTCCCCGCTTGCACGACCTCAGGCACAGCTTTGCGGTGCATACTCTCATTGACTGGTATCGTGACGGATTGGACATCGATGTCGAGATGTACAAGCTGAGCGTCTGGCTCGGGCACAAAAGTCCCAAAGAATCCTACTGGTATGTGGAGGCCGTTCCCGAACTGCTGGCCTTGGCCACCCAGCGAGCGGAACAGGCGTTGGCGCCAAGGAGGCTGTCATGAGATCTTCGGCCCCCTACGAGTTGCCGATCTATGTGCAACGTTTTTTCGTTGAACGACTGCTCGCTCAGAGAAATGCCAGCCCGCATACCGTGGCCAGTTATCGGGACAGCTTTCGACTGCTTCTTGGTTACGCCGCGCAGCAACTTGGACGACAGCCCACTGATTTGCTGGTCACCGACATCAGCGCCAATCTGGTGGCTGGTTTCTTGTCCGACCTCGAGCATCATCGCAACAATGCAGTCACCACACGCAATGTTCGCCGCTCGGCAATCCGCAAATTTTTCCAGTTCGTCGCCACACAGGAACCGGCTCTTATTGATCATTGCCGGCAAGTGCTTGCCATTCCAGCAAAGAAACAAGACAGAAGAACCGTTGAATTCCTGGAGCCGGCGGAGTCGGCCGCACTTTTGGCCGCACCCGACCGCTCCACTTGGATCGGACGCCGCGACCGAACGATGTTGCTGGTTGTACTTCAAACTGGACTGCGAGTGTCAGAGTTGATCAGCCTGAATATTGAAGACATCGTGTTTCAGAGCGCATCACAAGGATCTGTGCAGTGCCGAGGCAAGGGCCGCAAGCATCGAGCGACACCGTTGCGAAGCGACAGCATACGGGCACTGAAACCATGGCTCCGAGAACGCCGCGGAAAACCGCATGAACCGCTGTTCATCAGCAATCGCCAAGGACGATTCAGCCGCGATGGAATCGAGCGAATCGTGCGCAAGTATTCTCAAATCGCAGCAGAGAACTGCCCATCCCTGAAAGATAAGGCAGTCACTCCACATACGCTTCGGCACACCACAGCCATGGACTTGCTCCGCAGTGGAGTCGGTTGCACGGTGATCGCGTTGTGGTTGGGGCATGAATCGACAGAGACCACCCAAATCTATCTGCATGCCGACATGGAAATCAAAAAACAGGCGATGGATCAGACCCGGCCGGCGAATGTTCCCGCGGGCATCTACCGTCCACGTGACGATCTGTTGGCATTTCTGCAAGCCCTGTGACTTTTTATGCCGATAAATATGCCGGCATTTCCTTTCCAATCAAGCACATCAGAGGAAGTGTCGGCATAAAACGAATGTCGGCATATAGGTTATAACCTTTGCGCTTTAGGGTATTAAAACTCTCATTTTCAATGCGCCAACGACTTCTTGCGGCTTGCACGATGGTCTCCACAGTGTCTGCATTGACCGGCAGGGAGGTGATGAAGTCATTGCGGTAAACGACTTTGCCGCGACGGCTGGCTTTGACCGACAGCCAGTTGACTTTGAGCGCATCTTTGCTGTCACGGATCGGGACTTCACAGAGCCACTTGAAATGGAATGTTTCAAATTGGTTGCGCTTGTTTTTGCGCCGGCGTTTGAGCTGTGGCAATTCAATGCCGTGCAGGTATTGGTGGATGAGTTTGTGCGAGCCGGGCTTGCAGTTGAAGATGAAGTCACTGTTGGGCTGTTCGAGAATTTGCTGGCTGATGGGCTGGTGGGCGTAGAGGTCGTCGCCGAGGTAGACCGGCTTGAAGCGCTGATCGAAGGCGCCGGCATGCTGTCGCAGCAGGCGTTTGACGGCTTTGGTTTCGCAGTCCTGTTTTTTGTCGCCGTCCTGAGGGGTGACGAACTCCACTGCCAGTGGCAGGATCTGCTTGTGCTTGGGCGCCACCAGCACTGCCACCGCGGCGTTGTGATGATATTCGGTGCCGGTGGTTTTATGATTTCTCGTAGAGCATTGATTACAATGGATATTATAAGAGCTGTGAAACTGTGTGCCATCGACTGCGATGAGCGTTCTGTCGTCGAAAATCTGGAAATTTCGGTGAACCTTGGGATGTTGCAGAAGCAGCTTGGGGGCGATTTCAAAGGCGGCGTTGAGCGCCGCCGGCTCCATTCCATCGAGTTGGGCGCGGATGTGATTGTCACTGGGGATACGCTGCATGCGGTAGAGCGAGCAGCAGTTGTTGCGCGCCAGTCGGGCGTCCATGATTCGCTGGTAGTGCAAAAATGAAGGCGACAGCATATGGAAGATTGAGAACGCGGCCATGGCGATGTCGGCGTATCGGAATTGGATGTTTTTGCCTCTGCGCGGATCCGGCAGAGACTCAAACACCGGCTGCAGTTGTCGGATGAGGTGTCCGTTCAGAGAATGCATTTACCCGCCTGCAATTGGATCGAACATGGTTGCCGATTTTCGACTGGACTGAATCCTACCAAGTCCACTGCTGCTACCAACCGGCAATCGGTCGGATTGAGCAGCCGAACCGCCGCCAATACCGAAGCTCGCAATGGTGCGACCGCAACCGCTCCCGTTGCCGACGCTCGGCACCATCCAAGGTGAATCTCAGCCGCAGCTGCCGACGCTTAACGCGTCCGTTTTCTCGGGGGGCCGGATTTTCTGCTGCGCGGTTCATGACCGCATACTTTAGCAAATCGACAACCGAAAGTCCAGTGTCGCGACCATTTTTTTTCAGAGCGTGGATCGCACCACAGCATACGACGCATCTGATATTCTGTGGCGAATTCAAACAAACCCATCGCCCTGGGAGGTGGGAAAGGCAGGTATGAGCTCAATTGGTGGGTGCAATGCAGGGATCAGACAGGTTCACTGGAGAACCCTACCGACCTTGTAAAATGAGACTGTTTCATAGACTCACTAGGACCGATTTGTCTATTTATTACTCGAAAACTTGCAAAATTCTTAAAATGAGAACTGCGAGCGCCAGGCTAACTGATTGCAGGGTAGTCGGTGGAAGTCCGATGGGAGGTAGGGTCTAGCCAACCGCCTCCGCCACGAGCCGTGCGCTGTCATTCGTGAGGATGCCAGTGAAGCGTCGGTAGTGGTGCATGTGGGCGAAGTGATTGAGCATCGAAAATTATATTATTTGGAGTGTCGAGGTTTTGCAGTTGGCTGAAGGCAACACTGAGTTGTACCGAAATGGCAAGGGACAGACAGGCTCCACGTTGTCAAAGAGCTTATGCACGCATGTACACCCTCAATCGGGACCTGGGAGAACTTTAATCTGCCCTGTCAGTCGTGACCGGGCCGCGGAAGAAAGGAGGTAATCTGAATCGAAGATGAACGGGTTAAAGTGGTCGGATGAGACCATAGTACCGTTGAAAGCGGCGAACAAAGCAGAGCGATCTGTAGCGGAGTCGCGGGAGGGAAGGGTCTCAAGCAATGGGAATCTGGACGATCAAACCACGTACCGGACACAGAGCCGGGAACGCGTGTCACATGCGATTGAACGGATACGGAAAGCTGCAACAAGAAAACCAAAGGAAAGATTGACTGCGTTACTGCACCATATTACTGTGGAGGCACTGCGCTGGAGTTACTTTTCGATCAAGAAAAGTAGTGCTGCGGGTGTGGACGGCGTGACATGGCATGAGTATGGCGAAGGGTTGGATGAGCGACTGCTTGATCTGCACGCGCGTATTCATAGCGGAGCGTATCGAGCGTCACCGTCTCGGCGGGTGAACATTCCGAAGTCGGATGGTGGAAAACGACCGCTCGGCATCGCGGTGCTGGAAGATAAAATCGTCCAGAAAGCGGTGGCGGAACTTATCCTTACACCGATCTATGAGGTGGAATTTCTTGGGTTTAGCTATGGATTTCGGCCGCGACGCGGTGCGCATGATGCGCTCGATGCGTTAGCGGTTGGGATACAAAGACGCAAAGTCAATTGGATATTGGATGCGGACATTCGTGCGTTTTTCGATCGAATCGACCGAGACTGGCTGGTACGGTTCTTGGAACATCGGATCGGAGATCGACGGGTAATACGTCTGATTATCAAGTGGCTGAATGCGGGTGTGATGGAAAATGGCAAGTGGCAGGACAATTTGCGGGGCACTCCGCAGGGAGCGGTGGTCTCACCGCTTTTATGGGAACGTTCCCATAATAAAGCTTATGGGAACCTTATGATTATGGGAACCTAGGTCGCTCTAGTCGTTGAATATCAATGCATTGGAGCAGGAAGAGGTTCCCATAAGAATTTGCTGTTATCCTGTGGGTTTTAACCTTGAAAAGGAGAATCAGCATGTCTTCCATAATCACAAATACAGCATCGTCCGATACCAGTGGTGACCTGCCAATTGTTCAGAACTACAAAGCGCAATTGCAGGCCCTGGGATATTCCCCAGGCCTAACCGGCAAGTGTATTCGAACGGTTGTGCATCTCATCACGTGGCTATCCGGCCGAAAAGCGCTGACCGTCATCTTTTCCTCAATGCCATGGGCACTGGCATGACACGGCGCGGCTTCGCCAAACGCCTTGTCGTGCATGCGCAAACCGCCACGCGAAACGTGCCCTCAATCTCCCGCAAGCGCGTATCTCCCCACCTCTTGCGGCATGCCTGTGCGCTGCACACTCTGGAGGCAACCGGAGACATCAGAAAGGTCTCACTCTGGCTGGGGCACTCAAGCCTTCAAACCACCGAGATGTATCTGCGGGCGGGTCTGTCCGATAAGCTGGATACACTCGAAAACTGGCGCCCTCCCAGCCTCCGCAAAGGTATGTTCAAGGGTGTGCAGGACGAGTTGCTCGCAATGCTTGCAGATGCCTGAAGCCACAAATATTATGGGAACCTGATCCTGCTTCAATGCATTGATATTCAACGATTAGAGCAGCCTAGGTTCCCATAATCATAAGGTTACCATAACCGATCCTAGCGAATGTGTACCTGCATTACGTACTGGACTTGTGGTTTCACAAGATATGGCGAGTACAAAAGACTGCGGGGGAAGCGATTATCGTGAGATATGCGGACGACTTCGTAGTTGGTTTTCAATATCGGAAAGATGCGCTGAATTTTCTAGAAGCGCTAAAGGAGAGGATGTACAGGTTTGCACTGGAGTTGCATGATGACAAAACCCGTCTGATCGAGTTCGGACGCTATGCGGTGAGCAATCGCCGAGCCCGAGGGCAGGGACGACCCGAAACGTTCGACTTTCTGGGGTTTACGCACTATTGCCGAACCACTCGAAGTGGACGCTTTGGATTAGGACGCAAACCCATTGCGAAACGAATGCTCCGAACCTTAGAGCACATCAAAATGACCTTGCGTAGACGGATGCATAATCCCATCGTAGAGGTTGCGAAATGGTTGGGCAAAGTCATCAATGGATGGCTTGGCTATTATGCTGTTCCGACTAGTTACAGGCATCTTAAGAAGTTTGTCTATCGTCTCAAAAGACTGTGGTTGCGGGTGTTGTCCCAGCGATCACAAAAGGGAAACTTAACATGGATACGTCTTGACCCTATCGTGAAAGAATTTTGGCCACCCATTTCCATTCGACACCCTTGGCCGAACCTGCGGTTTGCCGTCAAACACCAGAGCTAGGAGCCGTATGCATTAGCGTGCACGTACGGATCTGTGCGGGGGGAGCATTGCAACATGCTTCCCTACCGCGACTGACGTTAACTCCTCGCCGCTATGGGATTGCTAAGAAATGGACCTGACAGGAATATTGCTCACACTAACTTTGTCATAACCTGAATCCATACCCGAAACCATTAATAGATTTGCAAAGGCATTCTTCACTGTGTATGGATATTGGGTTGGTCCAACGATTAATTTGTACAGTAAATTAGGGATATCGAGTTTGATAAACCCATTTTGGGGATCGTCAATCAGAGGCAGTTTCAGCACTTCCTGCGGAACTCCGTCAATGTCAACAATTTCTCGCACAATTTTATTGTTAACAGCACTCCGGTAAGGATTTGAATATACTCGCAGTTCTCGCTCTTCGGAAAAACCTGGGTGCTTGGTTCCGATTGTAAAGTGTAAAAATAAGTTGTAAAGTCCTGGTTCTATAAAATCTTCTCCATTCTCTTTCAAAAATTTAGAATATTTTGTGATTTGATTGGCAACTTTCGACAGTTCGGCTTCACATTCACATTTAGTCCAATAATTTACAAGTAAGGGGTAAATCCCTATATCCATTGCTTCGCCTAAAAACCGCTCTTTATGCATTACCAGTGCTATGTCTCCGTAAGCCCGCCACATCGACAACCGACCATTGTCATCTTCCGACAATTTGTGTTCGGAGAGACAGCAAATAAAAGTGTTTAAACCCACCAATGGATACCAATTCTCAAACTTTGCCTTAGTAGATTCAAACAGATTTGGTTTAAGGGAATTTAAAGCCTTCTTGAACTCTAAACCACTTGGTGAATCTAGGGCTTTATCAAGCAAATCATATCCATATATGATTTCCGAATAATCATTCACTACCGAAGCGTTTCTTAGCCAGATTTCCTTGTGTCAGATTATCTTTAAAGCAGTACTAGCGGTTGTATAGTACGCAAAATAGCAGTCTCTGTCACGTAGTGAAATCTCTTGCTCGTACAGAGTCGGAAGGAAAATTTTTCTTAGTTCGATCATATTGTCATCTGTCACAGTTACATTAAATATCTGCCAGTGCTGCAATGTCAACTGGTGTTTCCACACGCTCTTTTTTGGCAACAAAATGTCTAACCGGTTGTGCCTGAAGAAAATCACCCGGCTACGGCTGTCGCGCTCATATATCGGATGATCTGGGGAATCAACGTCCAAATTTAGCCTCTCACGGGTCGAATGGCAGCGTCTAGACAATCACAGCCGGTCACATTCATCAGCGGATTGCGAAGCCTGTATTTTTCCGCTCAATCCAGAATATGAAGTGCCGTTAAGGTCGGTGAGAGCAGTGCGGCGAAGGCTTCGCTTCGATTCAATTTGAAATGGCACAGCGCCTGTGGCACTGACTCGAAGCGTCGGTGGTGAAAAATCAGTGCCAGCGTGTAGATTTCAATTGGAATTAACACTCTCACATAAGAACGCAGCTCGCACACCTGGTCCTGCGGTTGATGCGACGTATTCAACAGCCCGTAACTCATCAGCTGCTGGATCCGCTGACAGTCCAAGGCATCACTTTTGCGCTGATCGCGACGCTTAGTCTGCAGCGGATTGACCAGCCACACCTCGAAGCCGTCCCGATCCAGCAGTTCATAGGCGCAATCCAGTAGACCCCGGTCGCTTCCATCGCCAACTGCTCGATTTCATGTTGCCTCAGCCAACCCGACAATGCCTGCAGATCCTGCGTGAAACCGTCGAATTTACGGACTCTATGCTCGCCGTCGACATGCGCAGGAAGTGCCACCCAATGCTCGCTCTTGGCGATGTCGATACCGGCGCAGCGGGGATACTTCACATCCATGACGGGCGCCTTGCTGCGAACACCGAGAGCCTCATCGGACTGACCCTGAACCGTGCTGTTTGTATCCATGCTATACTCCTTCATGAAGTTATTAAAAGTGTGCCGGGCAATCCATAGTTGCATCGTGCATTCTCTCAAACGAGGTCCCATCCAAGATGTGCCATCAGTGAAGAACGTTGCTTGTGGAACGGACCAAACTACAAATCGGGACTTTAGATCACCATTGAAAATCACGGCATCCGGCCCGGCACGTACCTTCCAAAGGTGGCAGAAATTTACGCCGACGAATGAAATCAATTCACCTGGAACGGTACATGTGTTTCTTTGGTGATGGCTGCGACTTCGGTCGGTGGGGGATTTTTGACAATATTAAGTTACCACTTACAGGGGAAAGAGGTAAGTGGCCTGCCTAGCGGATCAATTAAGGTATCATGAAATCTGAAAAGCATTCAAAAGAGGAAACAATGCGCTACATGGCGTTATACAGTATTGAGTACTTAATTGAGAAAAATTGCTACTGTGCGGTTCGTAGTAGACAGTTCATCGTTAATATTCACTAGTTCCCAGTCGATGAAAGTACTACTCAATCACTTTTTCAGGAAAGCAGTAGACTGGCTGTTCAGGCGACGATCACGTCCTATTCGTATTATGAATCTTGGCATCATTTGCATCTTTAGTTCCATTGGTACCGGCTGGATACTGGACGTTTCATTTCCTTTCCAAGGCGGTCAGGTTAATTTCAGTTTCAACAGTCCCGGTGGAGTACCTGCAGTTGTAACTTACATTTTGCTAGGCTTTGGTCTACTTCTCATTGGTGTTGGACTCGTATTGTTAATCATCGATTACGGGGTCGAGCAACGGCGTATCGACCGAAAAAAAGTGATAATTGTTGAAGCACGAGGATTACGAGACGGTAGTGGTACACCCTTGATTGATGCGATTCCTCCTATGATGGAAGGGCACCGTGATCAAATTCTTGTTGACCTCCGACAGCGCGTTAGGGATGGTGAAATCGAATCGCCTGAAGCGGTGCTGACTGACCTAAGTTCACTTCCTGCCGACATTAGACGTCGCGAGAATGGGTTTGACAGGAGGGATATCACCCTGATCTACGGCGGCTTGACGCCTGTCCCATTTACTTTTTTGACAGGTGTACTCGTGGATGATGAACGAAAGGTCTTGATCTTCGATTGGGACCGGCACGAAGAGACTTGGCGAGAACTCGGAGAAGAAGATGATGGCAAGCGCTTTCAAAATCCGGTTCTGACTAAGACGTTACCGAATGGTTCGAATGAGGTAGCGCTGACAGTATCCGTCTCTTATCGCGTGATCGTGGAAGATGTCCAAAAGAGAGTTGGCGAAATACCGGTTGTTGAGCTCATTCTCGATGGTGGATCTCCAGACTGTCATTGGTCGGAAGATAAGCAGCGTGCTCTTGGTCAACAGTTTCTAAACACAGCGATCAAATTGAGCAATCGCGGAATTGAATGCATTCATCTGTTCCTTGCCGCTCAGAACAGCGTCGTTTTCCGTCTTGGTAGGCTCTATGACAAGCGCAACCTACCAAAAGTTGTGGTATATCAATATCAAAGGAATGCAACAGTGCCTTACTCATGGGGAGTTCTGATGCCTGTTTGCGGGGTCGATCATCCAGCAATTGTAAGCGGGAAATGATTAAGAAGGAGGATATCGGTTACGAACATTTGCATCACGTGTCCGCGAACACACCATCCGCGTTCGTTGGCGTTGTGGTTGTTGTGTGTAGCCGCTTGGACTAAAAACCGTAAGTTAAGCACTTAATTATTGCCGCTTTTAGATAGCCAGTGAAGTGAGCCGTCGAGCTCCTAGAGCAAATGTTCGTCGTCTTCGTCCACGTTTCGGGGTGTAAATTTATATTTACTTTAAATCAGACAATGAAAGACATTGGTTCCATTTCCGTACCTAGATTGTTTCCTCTGACACTAAAGGTCGAATCCTGATCCATCCATCAAACCGGGCATCCGTTGGAAACTAGTCAAATTCCTCTAATTTTCGAATATCTTGAGTTAAACGTTGTGCAACGCTCAAATTCCAATTTTTATCAGTTTCATAGCAATTTGCGATTGACGCGAATTGTCGACGAGATTCATGCAGCTCTTGTATTGTTTGACAGTCATCGCTAATTTGCTTCACGACTCTATGAATTGCAATAGCAATCCTGTTCATAACGGAGAGCGGGAAAGAGCAGAAGAGTCAGAATAAATTTAGGTACCTTGACTTACTGGGCTTGAAATCATCGTGGTATGATCCCACATAATATCGGTAGCAAATTGCGTGATCGACTACCCTCAATCGGCACTGCTTAGTGACGAAGCAAAGCAAGCAGACATATGGCTTTTTCCTTTGTCGGTTGTCAACCATAGAGCTTAAATTCAACGGAGGTATTATGGGAATTCAGACCCATTTCAACAAGTTTCACAATAAGATTAAGCTAGGTCGCGAAGATGACCTCTACAAGAAAGCGCGAAAACGCGACGACGGAATCAGAAAGGAAGTGATCTCTGAATTTTCTGATGCCGGGTACCCTGTTGTCAGCAATTTTATTCAAGGCTCACTCAAGACACACACGGGTATTGTACCCATCTCAGGCGACTACGACATTGACCGAGCTCTTGTGATCAATGAGGAAAATGCTCCTGAGAATCCAGTGACACCAAAAAAGAAAGTGCTTGAAGTTCTCGAAAACAGGGGGTTCAAGAATGCAAAAATCAAGAAGCCATGTGTGACTGCAGACTATGTGAGCGACAATGTCCACATTGATTTCATCATCTACAAACTGGAGAATCAGCAGTACTACCTTGCCGTGGGCAAGCAGTACTCGGACGAAAAAAATCGTGAATGGTCCATTAGCGATCCGCATGGTCTGATGGACTGGATAAATAATGGAACTTGTTATCTTGAAGCGGAATACTTGCCTCAGTTCCGGCGGCTGGTTCGTTACCTGAAACGTTGGCGAGACGTACAGTTCAACCAATCGCTTGCAGCCAAAGTTTTTTCAATTGGACTGACGGTAATGGTAAAGGAGCAATTCAGTGAGTCTTTCAGCACAGAAGGCGAAGCTCAGGATTTACAAGCGTTAATTGATACCGTGGACAAAATTTTAAATGCGAACTACTTTACGGAAAATGAGTCCGGCCAGTACCGGGTTTGCGTATATCTTCCGGTTTCACCCTATCGCGATATCTTCTACGGATCGAGCTTAGATACAGGAACACAACTTCGCAACAAACTCAGCCGGCTCAAGCAGAAACTCCTGGAGGTCAAGGAATTGAGCGATGAAACTGAGCAGTGCGATATTCTCAATAAACTTTTCGGCACTGACTTTGAGGTTCCCAAGCCGCCGAATGGAGGAAAAAAGGCGGCGACTATGATCTATCCAACTGCTGGAATCGTTACATCATCCACTGGAGCATGACTAGGGATCGAATTTTACACCGTATCGAGAAGCTCGACTGCGTAGACGTAGCTCGGCTGACAGAAGAAAAATCGAAGTTGGTGGTTGAATTCATCGTTCAGGGACGAACGGTCAGACTCAACCACAAATTTCCAGACGAGATGTTGGATCTGCCAAAGTTTTACCTCGACGATGACCACGATTTTGGTAAGTTGGCGCATGTTGGTATTGGCGAGAATAGTAAAGTTCGGGAAGTTTGCATAGCAGACTCATTATCTACCGCGATCAACACTGATCGGCCGGAGCTTACGTACGTTGATGTAGTTGACAAGCACGTTCAATTGTTGACTCGCCTAATCGAGGATCCCACATTCAACCGAGCAGAACAGTTGCGAGAGTTCGACGCTCACTGGAAGATTCTTTGTGACAAAGCGAAAGAAAGACCGTGTGAACTCTTCGTGGCATGGGATGGAGACAAATCCGAACGCCTACAGGTTAAGCGACCACGCACAGATTTAGGAGCTGATTTGAAAAAGAATTCGGTCGCGTTGACGAGTGAATTCGCGAATAACCGTCACCTGAATTCAATTCGCGTAAGTGCTGAATGGGATACACGCCAAGTTGTCGGGATAGCACTTGCGGTGCCAATAGACAATCTGGAACCAGCACCAGCCAGCCAGTATGAATTGCTGGAATGGTGTTTCAGAATCCTTGATCTAGTCGACGATACAGACCGTCGCAAAATGCAGAAGTTGCGCAAAAAAAAGAAGCGCGAGTATTGGATTGTATTTTCGGCTCCAATTCCAGATGGCGAGACTATGTTCGCGATTCGATGGAGCGCTAATTCGAAAAGTGGATTGCCGATGTCAGCGGATGAAGCAGAGGGCGGTTGCTGGGAGGTTACACCTTACAGGGTCAGGTCGCTTTCGCGGGGATCTTTGGTTCCACGAGGTGGTGGCTCAATGGACCTGATGAATAAGTCTGTTCTGCTTGTAGGCTGCGGCTCAGTTGGTAGTGCCGTCGCATTAAGATTGACATCCGCCGGGGTAGGTCACCTCACGGTTACCGATCCGGATAGGTTTTCTGAAGAGAATCTTTATCGCCACGCTCTGACGGTCAAGGACATAGGACAGTTAAAGACAATAGCACTGGAACAGGAGATTGCATGGAAGCATCCATGGACTGAGGTTACGCCTTCTTATGAATTTTTACAAGAATTTCGGGACGTATCTAGATTACAGAGTTTCGACCTTGTGGTAATCGCTATCGGTTCGCCAAACATCGAACGTGCGTTCGCGGAATTCTGTAGGGAGAAGGAAGTTTGTATACCAGTAATTTACAGTTGGTTAGAAGGTTACGGAATCGGCGGCCATGCAATCATTGTTGTTCCTGGTACGAAAGGATGTTGGCATTGTGCATACGTTGATCCAGAGACGCTCACACGGGGACTCACATCTAATCTAAATTTTTTGAAACCGAATCAAGTTTTCATGAGTAACCAAGGGGGATGTGGCACGCAATTTTTGCCTTATAACGGGATCGCTGCTGAGTACACAGCTGCAATTACCGCTGACTTGTCCGTTAGATTTCTCGAAGGTCTCGTGCTCTTCTCTTCGAAGGTAAGTTGGAAAGGGTTGGACATAGAAGCAAAAAGAGCTTCCCTTGAGGTTTCGTGGCGATACAGACATTTTACAGACTTGCTTCGCTTCCTACCACTCCATAATGAAAATTGTGACCTCTGTGGTCCGAAATAGTGTGTATTGTTTCGAGGGATACGGTCGATGGGTGACTGTGTGCGAGGAGGTATCTTGCGTCTGGCATACGCATCGGCAAATCAAACCAGGCGCCGTCGAGTCCTTCGGTGTGTTGATGGGAACGACTTCTGTTGACCGCCGAGAAATCTGGATCGAGGCTGTAACCACACCGATGTCGCTTGACCGAAGATCACGGTATTCGTTCGCGCTTCGTGACCCGGGGCACCAGCGGGCAGTTTGTGAGAAATTTGCCTCCACCGACAATAGAACAATCTATCTCGGCACTTGGCACACACACCTCGAGCCGGTTCCCGAACCGTCGGACATCGATCGAAACGACTGGAAAAAATGCCTGCGAGCGAACCGTGGGCGTCCGTTAGCATTTGTCGTGGTGGGGACCCAAGAGGTGCGTGTATTCGTACGGACGAGAGGCAAATTCAGACCGTTGCAATTGGAAAACAAGAGAGAAGGAATCGTTTGAACTGAATGAGTCAATTTTTTTGCAAACACTGGAACCACCAATGTCCGTGTTGGATGCGGTGAAAGACCATACCGATGCTTTACGGGTGCTTGTTTCGTGGGACCGTGTCGGTGTGCTCATTGATGAAGGGTGGAATGTACTCACTGAGACGCACATCTATTACACTAAATATAGGAGGTAGATTTGATGGGAAAGAAGCGTTATTCAGTTGAGTTCAAGCAGTTGATTGAGGAGAAACTGCACGCTGGAGTTTCCGTGAGTCAGTTAGAGAAATTATGGAAAGTGGTGCGTAGAGGGGAACTTGGTTCCACGCGGTTACCTAGTCTAACTCGGTTACTTCATTTCCATCTTTAAAATGTATTCCCGCGATGACTTTTCCGAGCTGTCGAAAGCCTCACATTCGATTCCACCTTTGTTGCGTACACTGCCCCAACTTGAACATCATGCACAGCGTTCCAGTGCGGTTTAAACAACCCTTTGAACGTTTAGTGCGATGACGAATCGAGGCAAAGGTCGACTCAATCGGATTGGTGGTGCCGGTGCTCTACTAATAGTGCTTAGCTGGAAAATCTAAAAACGCTATCAGCTCCTCAGATCTGCACGCTTAGGGCGACAGCAACTTCTACTTGTTCTAAAAATAAAATAATCGCCGCTAGCTCAGTGCTGAACACCGCGATTCATCTAACTCCCTGCGACTTAACCTTCAACTGCACAACTTCCGGGCAGGCTCCACCTGCGTTGACGCTCACCACGTCATTCCGGCAAGCTGGAAAATTGGGTTACGTCCGGACTCTCGCCGATTACGAATCCACCGATCAGTTGCTGGCAAATCCACACTGGCTGGTCTGACAACCGGTGGTTCGCTTGGCAACTGACTCAGACCGTGTCCAAAATCAGTGCCAATCCGCTCCGTCTCTGGTTCAGCTACGACCCAATTGTTTTATGTGCGGAATTGGGAAACAACATTATTTAGCTCTTTCAAATTCCTCAACAAATTTGACAACGGGATCATTTTTATGAACGAATTCAGTCTGCATCTCCCGACCCAACGCATCTCTGAAGCGACTAATAATTCCCTGGTCTAAATTCACTAGCGAAATAGGCGTATCCAGAGATCGAAGATTTCCTGTTAGGAATAGTTTCATACCCAAGTCTGATTTGGGCAGTGAATATCCCAGTATGTACACGGCACTTGCCTCTCGAAGAGCTGTACCGGCATCCCTCCAAATTCTTCTGATCGTTTCGTTATAAAAATATGTTGTCTTTTCTGCGATCGGAGGAATAATGAGGGTTGCTTTATCTCGTGCTAAATTTTTCAATGTTTCCATCACTGCAGGCCGATTCTCTATATCATTGGCTGCCTCAAACTTTGGAACATCTCTGAAAAATATTGTCTCCCCAAAATACTGCTCTCTTCCTGAATAGTACCAATTTACAGAACCATGGAGTTTGAGTAATTTAAATGTATTTGTACCTGCAGAACCCAAAAGGCCTACACCGCTGCGAGAAGCGACATCGGAAAGATACGGGGGATAAATGTCAATTGGATGTAAGGACGGTTTCTGGCCCGGCAACTTAGTGTTCAGAGGAGATAAATCAGAAACTCCAAATCGAGCAGCACTCTCGATTAATGTATCGTAGTTCAGTGTGATGATAACAGCCCGCCTTTTATGCCATGACGCGACTAATCGATTGAGCCATTCGGGAGGGGCTGACACGACTACCCGAGAAGTGTGTTCCTCCAAGACTTGACTTATGATTTCGCGAATGCGGCTAGCTAAAGATTTATTGAAGTAGACGTCGGAATCTGACAGCCAAGGCTGCGCTTGAGAAAGGTAACTCATCCACATTTCAATATCATTCTTGTAGGGCTTTAGCTCTAGCTCTGGAGGCAGTTTGTACCTAAAACAGCTAAGACGATTCCTTACCTCCTTCGCGAGATTTTTCATTGTGGGCATTTCGTTGTGAATGGCCTTCGAAAAGCCTGCTCCTAATACGAAGACATCGGTCAACTTAAAGTACCTATTAATATCGTGGTGAGAAAGATTAGCAACAGTATACTTGTCCAAACGGCTGAAGCGGTCTTGCGGTGCTGGTCGCCGAATTTGTCGAGGAGTGAATTCTGCAATTCCTGTCTGGATTGCTTGACTAGGCTAGTTCGTCTTGGAGGGCACGTAATAAAGTTGTTAGCAGGGTCCCCGTTGCAAGTCTTCATAAATTTGGAAGTTCATGCTACCGCTGATGAGATCTTAGTCTGCTGAATCCGCGAGGAGCGGTTAGGCGGTTTTTGGACGCTAGACAGATTCGGTTTGAGTCATTGGTGCAAGGGCAACTCCAAGCAGTAGGCGTGAGTGAAAAGGAACATATGTTCGCGTACATGCCGTTCGCTGTAGAAATAAATTGGCTGTACTTCAAGCAGGCTGCATTTAATAGTGAGTCTAAATTTAGACTCCAATTCTAGACTGTTTTTGTTTAATTTAGTTTCTGTCCGAAAAGTTAGAATTTTTTAGACAGAAACGAACTATGTGACTATGGTTGTTTCGAGATAGAGTTGATTTTTTCAGCTTTTGAACTTTCAGAGGGAGAACTCTAAGAATTCTCCATCGTGAAGGAAAGAAACTTAGTCGAAGTCGTTTGCTCGAAAGGAAATTACGTTACCCGTATACATGGAGGTGAACCTTTGGTTATTAAAGTGCTCAACTTACCGTAAACAGATACATCGCTTCATTTGACCAATGACACGGACTACAATTGAAGACCGTTTTGGTAAATTTGTAGTCGACCGGTATTTATCTAAGACCTATGAATTACCCATACTTGACACGGGCAGTCAAATACTGTCTGATTTTATTGATTGTAAACAGAGACAGGTCTTTGTAATTTTAGATTTTTTGCGACTGGTCGCATTCTCGCTGATCTCAAAACAATCTATTCTAAGTGCGAAACTTCTGTAGTAAGCAAAAAAACTAAAAGTCTAGAAAACATGCAAAGTTTTAAATTCATTCGGTATGATCAAAAAGGATACTGTGTTAGGTAAGTCCAATTGATAGATCTAAGACAGATTTGAATTCTATTCCTATACTCGCAATTTCCGAAGCATCATCTTATATTGGAACAATGGACCAAATTTATGAGAATACGTTAAATTTTTTGGAGCAAGTCATCAACAAATTGGCAACAAAAGTCCCTCAGCCGAAGCTTGTAAAGATCGAAAAAATGCATGCATTTCGTTATGAGGAAAAGACAGTTCATCAAGCTATGGTTCAAAAGCTAGCCCGTATGGTTAGCACACTCGCCGCCGCTCGTCTCCTGCTTAACAATGGTTTTTTACAGGAGCAAGCCTCTATGCAGAGAATTCTGGACGAGATTGTTGAGGACGTATATTTCCTTGCTTTCGGCTTTCTTCGAGGAGATCATGAATGTAAACTACATCGTCAATACTTAGATGATTTTTATCAAGAGGAGTTTGATGCCGAAACGGCGATTAAATCGTCTCAGAAGAGGCGCACGATACCTCGCAGAAAAATTCAAGCATACTTGGCTCGAAATTCATTCTCGCCATTTGACCCGAGCAGTGGACAGGAAATACTTCGAACTTTGAGCAAGTTGCACTCTGGATTCATACATGCTGCATCACCTCAATTGATGGAAATGTATGGCGGAAAACCAGAGCGATTTCAAATGCGTGGAATTAAAGGAAATTACATTTTTGACGAATCCAAGTGGACATTATGGAATTATTTTTATAGAGGTGTCTGTGTATGCGCGTTAAGTGCAAAAGCATTTGACAATGCAGAGCTTTTTAACGAATGCAATAAAGTAGCGAAATGGTTTCAGGAGGCATTTCCTGATCGTATCCTAGGTGCGTAACTTCGAATTATAATTTGTATTGAGAATTCCACACTTCGGTGGAGTGACAAAACGCGTCATTCTTAGGTCTTAGCAAGATTTTGGTGAAGGATTTTGGGAATGCCGACAGTTCAACTAACGGATATTCAGACTCACAAGCACTTTGATTTTTAGAAAAGCCGCGTTTTCTTTTGCCACCTGACCATGATCGGCTTACTGCCGCTCGACGTTTACGAACAGCATCCCACAGGTGCTCAAAAATTATTCGCAAGGATTCATCAACATTAATGATCCATTCAGATTCTGTTTTTGGGGGTCGTTTGCCAGTACGTGGGTCACATCGGCTTTCTGTTTTGTTCCATACCCACTTGCCTATGTATTTCTCGTTGTCAAGAATTCAACAATTTGTGCGAGGTGATCAAGTTCCCGATAGTTTGTTTCTCTCCAATTAAGCCTCTCATTGTTTTCTTTTTCAAATAGCTAAGTTGTAATTCATTGAAAATTTCGCGTGTTTGTATTCCTAATGCAGATTCTTCATCGTTTCTGTCTAAGCCATCAGCAACCGAGATCACTCGAAAACTATGAAAACTAGAGTCGGCAGTAAAGAAACGATCATGTTTCTGATCTAATCACCCCGAAAGTATGAAATATGATTTTCGTTAGTTCAAGACTCTGTTTGACACACTTTTTTTGTTATCCAGCTGGTCCGAACACAGCAATTTTCGGGTCTGCTTGTGTGGTCTGTGCGATTTCAAAAACGAAAGTGATGTTGGCGGAAATAATTTCCCCCATTCGCTACGGGGTAAGGGGTTTTATTGCCACTTTTTTCTATTCCAGAGCGTTATTTCGGAGTAATTTCATGAAACGCAACGGAAATTACCAGTACTTTTCTTCTGTTCTTCGAAGAATGTAGGTGCGGAGACTCACGCATGGCTAACTTTGGAGCCGTAACTTACGATAATCAAAATGGTCAAGTTTCGTGGTACGGTGTTAGTTTTGATGCAGGAGACGAGTTCAATAAATTTCTAACCATTGATGTTGTTTCTCGCCTGAATGATGAGAGCGAAAGCATTGAATTTGAAAAACATTTGAGAGGTCTCGGGAATTCAAAATTTGCAGAAGAAAATTTAAACGCCATACTAACCGCAAGAATCCAAGAGGAACGTGACTGGGCGGTCGGTGAAGCTATGGCGGAAGCATTCTTGAGTCGTAAACTTAATGTTATTTGGCCGTGGAATATGAAGCGCGACATGAGGAATCCCAATGCGAGCCTGCCCGGAGCTGATCTTATCGGGTTTATCAAAGAAAACGATAAGATACGACTTTTATTTGGGGAGGTTAAGTCTTCTAGTCAATTAACCAAACCACCTAGCATTATGAACGGTCGTGGGGGAATGATCCACCAAATCGACAATTTAGCAAATGATCTATCGATTATTGGCCAGTTGCTGAGTTGGTTATGGTTTAGGTGTAAAGGCACAAAATATAAAAGTTTATTTGATGCCGCTGCCGAATTGTTTTTAGAGTCTGGAAACAAAGCTCTAGCACTGTTCGGTGTTCTTATCCGTGACACGATTCCCGATGAAAGGGATTTGAGGTCGAGAGGTAAAGCGTTGGCGAAAAAGTTGTCCTTTCCAACAACATGCCATTTGATCGCAATTTATTTACCTTGTGCAATCGATGAACTACCAGCCAGAGTTGTGTCGTGAACCATTTCCTGCTTGACAAATTCAAAGATGCGAGACGACAAGCCATCAAGCAAGCAGAACAGGCACATGTATTGAACGAGTTGTCCGATTTAAACGTCAATGTGGATATAGATTTGATCCAACGTACAGCGGAATTCCTTCAATTAGCTGTAGTGGACTTCTTGCTTGAAAGTTTAGAGGATGACAACGCAAAACTACAAGAATTAAAGCGTACAGCCGCTGACGCTTTTCGTTTGCTCCGAACATTGCCAATACCAAGCGATAACTTGGAAGCTGGCATGTTTATGCTAAGAGCGGGCACTTTAGCTGTCTTGGGAGACAAAGGGGTCGATGCGGCCCGTTGGTTGCGTGAAAATAGTTGGCCGACTCTACCAACTAGTGATGTCAATTGGCATAGACGTACTTGGGCGACCGTAATAGAAATATGGCTCAGACTCATTCGTAAAGATGGATGGTCTGATCGTGATGCTGTGTTGAAACAGGTTGCTAGTTTGCGTGATTCTCAATCCAATTTTGAGAAGGAATATCTAGAAAAACTTGAGCTTGTCGAAGCGAAACCAATCGCGCTTGAACTAATTGGACTTTACCATTTGGCAAGAGCTGCAGAAATTTTTTCCCTGTACATGACTGATGGTGTTGTTGAAGGAAAATTTCAAATTCATCAAATGTTGGATATACATTTTGATCGGGTCTTGGCCATCTGTAACGATTCACAGATGGTTAACTTAGAGTTACTGTGTAGGTTATTAGCTGCCTGTGCCGCTCAAATGGCTGAAAATTCCATTTGGACTGTTACAAGGGCAATCAATTCTCGTGTTACTGATTTTGTGCGCAGTCTCGTAGACAGGGGTCGGGGTAATCGGGCAATTTTTGACTTACTTCCGCCACAGCGTCGCGCTCTGGCAGAGCAGGGTTTACTGGGCTCAAGTCGACGAGCGGTTGTAGTAAGCCTGCCTACTTCCAGCGGAAAAACACTAATCGCGGAATTCAGAATGCTGCAGGCATTAAATCAGTTTGATTACGAAAGAGGTTGGGTAGCGTATCTAACCCCAACACGTGCCCTAGTAAATCAGATCACTCGGCAGTTACGTCGGGACTTAGAACCACTCAATATCATCGTTGAGCAAGTTAGTCCGGCACTTGAATTCGACAATATTGAATCTGAACTTTTACGTCAGCAAAACCCTGACAATGAGTTTCGTGTTCTCGTTACGACGCCCGAAAAATTTGACCTTTTGCTACGTCAAAATTGGGAAAAAGAAATCGGTCGTCCATTGACTTTAGTAGTTGTGGACGAAGCTCACAACATTCAAAATTACGAAAGAGGACTTAGACTCGAACTCCTGCTTGCCACCATCAATAACGAATGTCAGCATGCTCATTTTCTCTTGCTAACACCGTTTATAGAAAATTCCAGGGAAATTGCTAGATGGTTGGGCGGACAGAATTCAAAAGACATCAGTCTAGCTCTTGATTGGCAGCCAAATGATCGTGTTATTGGCATCATTCAAGCAGAAAAACTCGAAGCTATAAACAAAAGTAGTTTTAGCTACCAACTTCGTATGGAAACAGTTCACACCACTAGACAAACTCTTGTGGTGGATGATTTTCTTACACTACCCAAAATTGAAGAAATTGCTCCTACCTACAGTAAAGTCTCCAAATCTAGCAAATTGGCAGCTGTTGCCGCTCAAAATCTACAGTATCGTGGACCGGTAATTGTGATGCACACTCGACCTGATTGGGTATGGTCACTGGCCAACCACCTAAAGATTCAAGTCAATTTAAAGCCAGAATCCAGAAAAATCAAGCTAGTACAGGATTTCTTGAGATTGGAGTTAGATTCTACGTTCCCATTAATTGATTTACTTTCATACGGAATTGGAGTTCATCACGATGGACTTGCGGACGATGTGCGCTCCCTAATGGAATGGCTGTTTGAAGAGAACGAACTTCGATTTCTAGTCACTACTACGACCATTGCACAAGGGGTTAATTTTCCTGTTTCGGGAGTTGTAATGGCCTCACATCAGTATCCTTATGGTGTTGATATGCCTCCTGAAGACTTCTGGAATATAGCTGGACGCGCTGGGCGAATTTTTCAAGAACGTCTAGGTGTAATCACTCTCGTTGCAGACAATCCCACAAAATCAGACAAACTTAGAGACTTCATTAATAAGCAATCTGGTGCGCTCAATTCCGCTTTGATTGAGTTGGTACTTAAAACAAGGGATCAATTGAACGATCTAGGTGGAATTGTATACAGTTATCCAGAGTGGTCCGGATTCTTACAATACTTAGCGCATACCTACCGACAGATGGGACAACCGGATAGTTTTGCAGATGAGATCGAACACATTCTCCGCAATACACTCGGTTTCGAAAAGTTGAGGGTTAATGACTTAACCTTGGCCAATCGTCTTTTAGACGGAGTTCGAACTTACACAAGATATATTCAGAGACCAGGACAACCTATTAAGCTTGTGGATAGCACGGGGTTTTCTTTACAGAGCATCCGAACAGCACTAGTCGCTGTACGCCAGAAAGGTATTAGCTCTAAGTCATGGGAAGCGGATTCATTGTTCAGCGACCGGAACAAAGAACTTCAGAGCATGATGGGAGTGTTGTTACGTGTTCCCGAGCTACGAAATAATTTGAACTTTGCAATTGGTGGACAATCCTCAGATGGAAACAAATTAGCTTTGGTTGTTAAAGATTGGGTTAACGGTCATTCTGTATCCGATATAGCTCGGCACCATTTTATGGAAAATGGGAGTGATGAATTGACTGCCATAACTAGTTGTAGTCAGAATCTATTTGGCCGCGTAAACCAAACTGTTGCATGGGGGCTCGGAGCTTTGCTCTCGATCACAGGAAGTGGTTTATCGGAAACTGAGATGCGATCGCTTCGCAACCTACCATCATACGTTTACTATGGTGTTAACAATGATGCTGCTGTTATGTTGCGATTACTTGGAGTTTCACGTACGGCAGCAACAGAGCTCGCAAATAATATGGGTAATTTTCTTACGGAACCACTTGCTAGCGTGAGAAGCAATTTACGCGAAATGGACACACAGACGTGGCAAAAAGCATTGGGGGAACAAGAAGGAGGTATTTATAGAAATGTGTGGCGTATTTTGGAAGGGTTGGATTAGGATTGAAAGAATTGAACATTGTGCAAGTTAGATAGATATGTCACTAACAATTTTATCTAGCGTGCCAAAATATGCAGTGTAAATCTACAACAGTCTAATGGGCACCTCCACTTGCCCAGAAATTTCAGGGCCATTCGGCACCTGATGAAACTTTTTAATAATCCGCCATGGCAGTTTCGAAAAAGGCCGGATAAAATCACCCTCCAACACCATGATCTCAGCCCCATTCAGCTTCATTTTCGCCTTCCGCACGCATCTGTCCTTACTTCACCGCAACCAACGCCTCCAGATAACTCGGTCGCCGAATGTTGTCGCACAGATTGCGAAACCCAATCCAACTCCGGGCCCGCTGAAGTTTAATGCATCTCATGGTCCGCTCTGGCATATCATTGCTCATTGAATCGAACACATGCTCCACTCTTGATCGCACGTTTGAGTGTGTCTCATTCGCAGTTGAAATTCCTATACTCCAATTTGCGGCGCGACAACACACTCCTTTGAAGCAAGATTTTTCGCAGAATGGCTCCAAAAGCACCGGTGTGATTGCATAGCACAAGGTCTCAGTAATCAGCTACGCACCTTTCGGACTCAGCTAAGATGTGTGAGACCAGATTAGGAATGCGAACCCACGGCAGAATCAAATACCGGGCCCTGTTCGCGATCAGCGGCTGGTTACGCTGTCGGGCGTCAGTATCCCAGCCGATGAACTGATCTCTAGGTGCTCTCTGAATTTTCTACACAATGAACTAGCAATACTAGTATGACGCATTGCCGCACTTGAAATTTTCTGGAATTCAACGAAATAACGACAGATCATCTAGTAATCGAATTTACGGCCTTTGAAACAGCTTTTTCGTCAACATTAAGGAGTTTGGCTATTTAACAGTAGCTGAAACAAAGTTTAAGGTATTGTAAAGATTTTCTTTTTATTTTCTGAATGGTTGGTTCTCGAATTGAGTCAAGCAAATTAATTTGAATCGGAACTTTAAAGACGGTGCGGATTCTTATTGTCCACGTCCACCTTTTCTATAATTCCATGGGTAATTACGAAAGCTTTTCATATGGTTTCTGTGTTTTTTTAATGTTTTAACAAATCGGAAGTGACGGTAAATTTGTATGAGTAATATTAGAGCAGTAGATGTCGCTGCTTGTATTTTGCGAGAACAGGGGCCAATACCGGCTTTAAAGCTTCAAAAACTCGTTTACTATTCACAGGCTTGGTCTCTGGTGTGGGACGATAAGCCTCTCTTTGAAGAAGAAATTGAAACATGGGCCAATGGCCCAGTCATTAGAAATCTGTATGAGCAACAGCGTCGACAGTTCATGGTGCATGATATTTCTGTTGGCAACCCAGAGTGTCTTGGAGAAGTTGAACGCGAAACTGTTGGTGCTGTGCTTGAATTCTACGCAGATGAGTCTGCCGTCTGCTTGAGAGATCTAACTCATATGGAAGACCCGTGGAAGAATGCGAGAGAAGAAGCAAATCTTGTTGACCGAGAGCGCGGGCAAGCAAAAATTTCAAAAGCATCCATGGCAGAATATTACTCTAGCATCTAGTATTTCTTGGCCAGAAAAAAGGAAAATTTAGACGTAGGCCCTTCCCCCTATAAAAAACCTAAAGCGTCATTTCAAAGTCCACAAAAAATCCAACTTTCGTGAATGTTTAGTCAATGTGATAAGGACGGGAAATGGGCATGGATACGGCTCTCGAAGTCCCTAAATAAATTTTTGCAAGTGATTCAGAAGCTTCAAGAATTTGAATCAATGAACTCGAATCGGATTGAAGATCAGGGAAGTCATCTAATTTATGTTGAGAAAATTTCAATAAAGGCAAGGAAATGCTTTGGAAAAATTGGTCGAGACGACATAGAAGATCTTATGTCTTTTCGTATTACCGATAGGCAGCGGGTGTGGTGCGAACGAGAACCATCATTCAACAAAATGAAAATTCTTTGGTGGGACCCTGAACATACAGTTTTTCCAATGAAGAGAAAGAAGACTTGACTAAGAGTTAATTTAAATGCCCAATAAGTGAAATTGATTCGCACTTTGATCCTATTCGCTAGGTAAGATTCAATTTTCCAATATGGAAATTGTTTCAAATTTTGTGTGCCCCGTAATCGGGTCTTCTAAGTTCCGGCAGAACCGATTCAAGTTCGATAGGTCCAAGTAAATTCCTTAGCACAACTTCTGAATTCGAAATGTTCTATTCTAGCAAAGTTTAAACATGATTCAGTTTCTCCTAAACTCTAGTTCCGCATTATTCAAAAAAAACAATTTCCATAAAGTATTGATTTCATGTTTTTTTCGAACACTGAAAATTCGTACATGTAGCAACATTTCTCGCATTTTTCTAATTCTCGTTCGCTCACCAGCGTCTTCGATGCAGCCCGATTGTCTGCACAAGCCACCAAACATTACCAATTTCTTATTGAATTAACAAAATATAAATCCTTAATATAGTACTATCTACCACTCAAAAATATTTCTATTTCGGAATTTTCGCTACCAGAGATATTAGCGATATTTAGACTGTGTTAAAATAAAGTTACTCTCGTGGCAATATGGAAATGATTTCTGACTCTACATATCACGATATTTGGGATGGGCTTCTAGAAGTGTGTAGAGTTCGTCGCTATTCCATTTTGTGTGAACGCAAGTACCGACGGCTTGCATCAGCATTTCGATTTGCATTAGCAATTTCAGGAATTGGAGCACTTGCATCTCTTGTTGAGATTTTTGAATTCCTTCCAGTTAACACTATTGCGTTATTTGGAATGCTGATTTCGGTGTTGATTATTCTTGATTTGATCATAAACCCGTCCAAGACTGCCGCACAGTTAGTTATTGTTAACTCTATTTTGTCTGAATTGGAGGATCAATATCGTAAACTTTGGGAGGAATCAAAAAGGGACCTAATCACTGATAGTGAGGCATTGAGCAAAAAAAGTCAAATTATGCAAGAGATCAGTCGTGTCAGTTCTTTCGTTGATATTTCTGTTAACGATAAATTGAACAAAAAAGCTCAAACGGAAGCATTTCGAACAGAAGAGACTCGATATGCCTGATAAGAACCCCAAACGATTTAGAAAGGACGTCAATCCACCTAGACGTCCAAACCCGAAACCGCCACCGCCACCACCTCGACCACGACAAGAGAAACCAAAAAAGTGACCTAAACCGGGGGAGCTAGCCAGCATATCTCGTGCGCCGTGGAAAGGTGCTGTACTCTGCTGGGTGAGAATCCCACTCAACAACTGTCGAGACTTTGAAAGAATTGCAATTTCACTCGAAATAAATGAGTCATTGAATTTATATCCTATTGAATTAATTGACATTATTAATTTTGATTGAATTTTTTACGAAAATAAGAATACTTACATACTTTCTGCAAGATTTGTTGCGCACTGCTCCAGCTGATGCCAGTCATCTGAAAAAACGGCGTGGCCGAGATTCCGCCTCTACCCAAACTCATCAGATAAATGGCTGCAAACCACTTGGCTAGGGACACTTTGATGTGCTCGAACACCGTGCCGGAGGTCACTGAGGCTTGATATAAGCACTTCGTGCATAGGTGAAGGAAATGCTTGCTCAAAATATGGGTTTGATCGTGTCGGCAGCGCGAAAACTCAAAGCCATTCGGCAAATGATGTCGTTACAACTATTCTAAACAGGCTTATTGTGTGGAGATAGTGTGGCTCCAATCCACTAAATTTGTCGATATCTGCTGCATTTTCCTCTCCAGTTCATGAGGATATAACTATCTATTTTCATTTGCTTTTATCACTGAAATTACACTACAGACTCGACAAGTTTAAAGGAATATAGAATTTTAAGAACTTTTAAAAACTTCAAGACAGGAAGTCTGAATTTAGAAAATAATTGTAACGTCCCTACTTAGATTGAACGAAACCGAGGCAAGAGTGTGAAACGTGGTGTAAAACAGTTAGCGAACTTTAAGGATGACCGTTTGTTCAATGAAGTTTCAGAAGGAATCAAGCTAATTGTGCAGAATGCAATCAGTCTTGATAATGCGGCAAAATCTCTCCATCGAGAGAAACAGTTTCGCATTTCAAACATCATTCGTGGATTTTCGGAAGAAGAGGCTGCGAAAGTTCTCATACTAATTGACCTGGTCCGGTGTCCGTCAAAACAGCAACAAAGAGTAAAGGTTGCAAATCGATTTTACAACCATCTAATTAAACGAATATACGCCTCAACATGTTCTTATCCTCGAATTGTGTCATTTGGAGAACTCATTCAACTAATTGAAATGATTGGTCGTCGGTATTGTTTAGATGGTCCGAACAATGTGGACTGGATTTTTCGGAATTCCATTATTGCGGAAAGGGAAGAGGCACTATATGTCGACTATGTCCAGGATATTACCGAAGTGCAAGGAGATTTCTTTTGGAGTGAACCGTTTCAAGCTTCGCTTGAAATGTCAAACTATGAAACATCAGCCTGCGTGAAATTGAGCTACTTTCTCTCGGAGGCTGGTGCTTGTTCGCCAGAGGGTTTGGCTGCTATTGCTGATCTCTGGAGAAGTTTTGAACCTGCACCCGAGACGGATAGAACTGAAATTTGGAATCTGATTCAAATCACACTGGAACAATTGTCCAAACTTGGAGCGGGCAAAGAATCCGAGGCATACGCTAGTTTTATTGCTCGGCACTGGCCTTTTCCGCTGTGGTCGTTAGAGATAGAAGATTTTTGTGCGGAACCAAAGAAATTGGAGGAACTGCGCGAAGAGCGTGCACAAATTATCAATTGGATAGATTCTGCAAATGCAAAACGCGAACCACCACCAAAAATTTCTAGGTCGAAAGTTGAAGTGTTGGGCAATGCCTATATGGCGTGGCGAAAGGAAGTGGATGCCCAAGATGTCGACCTGAAAGGGAGAAGGAAGGGAAGTATTCGCTTTCGATCTTCCTCGGAGTTTGCGAAGGATTACGAATTGCCGTCATTTCGATATGTCAAGAAGATGTTTCGTGCGTTGACAAAAGAGGAGCAAGCCGCACTTCTAGCGCTAGGATGGTATGGGAATGAAAGGGGGGCGGCTGATTGGCCACTAATCTACGAGCGTGCAATCAATTCGGTTGCGACTACTGATGAAGCGTATCAGATTCACTATGGACATCGTTGGTTAGATGGACAGATTCGTTGGGAGTCAACCCCCAAGCCCTTTAAACCTGGGCAGACGTATTGGGTTTGAATATGTTTTCAAATGGAATTATAGAGGTAGAATTTTCACTTGTTTTTGCCCACCCAATTGCTTTGTATACAGTCTTTTTGTCAATATTTAATTTTGTTGCAATTGATTTATTACTCTTATCTAGTTGATGAAGTTGAACAGATTTTGTTGAAATCTCTTAGTAAAGCGGCGGTGTCTCAGTATCCAACAAAATGAACTTAAAGTGCGGATTCTTACCGTCCATGTCCACCATTTTCAATAATTACCATTGGTAATTACGAAAGCTATTCATACGGTTTCTGTGTATAGAAATTCTAATACGTAGATATGTAAATGTTAAGCAGTTTATCGAGTAGAAATTAACAATTCGGCGAGTTTTTTTTAGAAGTTTTAAAAAATCGGAAGTGACGGTAATTTTGTATGAGTAATATTAGAGCAGTAGATGTCGCTGCTTATATTTTGCAAGAACAGGGGCCAATGCCGGCTTTAAAGCTTCAAAAACTCGTTTACTATTCGCAGGCTTGGTCTCTGGTGTGGGACGATAAGCCTCTCTTTGAAGAAGAAATTGAAGCATGGGCCAATGGCCCAGTCATTAGAAATTTGTATGAGCAACATCGTCGACAGTTCATGGTGCATAGCTTTTCTGTTGGCAACCCAGAGTGTCTTGGAGAAGTTGAACGTGAAACTGTCGATGCTGTGCTTGAATTCTACGCAGATGAGTCTGCTGTCTGGTTGAGAGATCTAACTCACATGGAAGACCCGTGGAAGAATGCGAGAGAAGAAGCAAATCTTGTTGGCGGAGAGCGCGGACAAGCAAAAATTTCAAAAGCGTCCATGGCAGAATATTACTCTAGCATCTAGTATCTCTTGGCCAGAAAATAGCAAAAATTAGACGTAGCCCTTCCCCCTATAAAAAACTTAAAGCGTCATTTCAAAGTCCTCAAAATTCCAACTTTCGTGAATGTTTAGTCAATGTGATAAGGACGGGAGATGGACATGGATGCAGCTCACGAAGTCTCCAAATAAATTTTTGCAAGTGATTCAGAAGCTTCAAAAATTTGAATCAATGATCTGGAATTAGCGCGAGAGAAGTTAGCCTTTCAAATCGACAGTTATCCTATATATTTATCGTATATTTGTATCCTTCACAGAACTGAGAAAAACCATGCATGCTGTCGAAGCGGTTAAGACCTTGGCCGAGTGGGACCGGTACGGCTGGAACGTGTTTACTCTTTCCGACATGCGCAAGCTTTTCCCGCACGAATCTGAAAAGACGCTCTCTGAGAGCTTGCGCCGCCTGATGCGAAAGGGGTTGCTCGAACGGGTAGCGAACGGTGTATTCGTGAATCCTCTCTCGAGCCGAAGCCGGGTTGGCTTGTTTGAACGAATAGCTTGCGCAATCCGCCGCGGCGAGTACAACTATATCAGTCTCGAATGTGCTCTTTCGGAATGGGGTGTGATATCCCAGATCCCGCAAGCCTACCTGACAGTCGTAACCACAGGGAGGAAAGGCGTGTTCAATACTCCTTACGGGGTGATTGAGTTCACTCATACTCAGCGATCAGCATTGGACATATTGAAAAACACGATTCAAAGAGAGCGTCCATTGCGAATTGCCACTGCGCCCGCGGCACTGCGGGATCTTCGGCGGGTCGGGAGAAATTTACATCTCATCGATTTGGAGTCAATGCAGGAATATCATCAATGATGAAGGGTAGGTGTTGTGTTCAAAGAAGGTTTTCGAGAACTGGTTGAATTCGCACTTGAACAACATCCCGAACTCGTGGGTATGGAAGTGATTGTTGAGAAGGAATTACTGCACTACGAACTGTTGCATGTTCTCAATCGTGGCGGCTGGCTGGACGGCTTGACATTCCAAGGTGGGCCCGCACTTCGTCTCTGTTACGGAGCGTCACGCCTGAGTGAAGATTTGGATTTCTCGGGTGGTCCCGGCTTTTCCACCAAAAGCATGGATGGTTTGGCTACATACTTGAAAAAGACACTGTCGGGCCGAAGTCTTGGCTTGGATGTTAAGAGTCCAAAAACCATCACCTCCCATTTCACTTCAGACATTGGAGTGAGTACGTGGCGCATTGTTTTCGAAATTTGTCCATTCCGGCGCGGGATTCCGAAGCAAAGAATCAAACTCGATATTGACAATGCTCCAACTTATACAGAAGGTCCAGGTGCTATTGCCCAGAATTACAGTGTGGTGCGCGAATCCCAGATGCTTGTGCGTGTTCAGAGCCGGGAAGAGATTCTCGCGAGCAAGCTTGTGGCCTTTTCGGCCTCGGTGGTAACACGCAACCGTCCGCGTTTTCGCGATATTTGGGATATGCACTGGCTCAGAGGGAAAGGCACAGCGATTCGCAATGATCTGGTACGCGCCAAGATGGGAGACCATTGTGTCGAATCAGCTTGGTTTGAGACGGCTGCAGACAGAGTAAAGGACATCGTCCGTTCAACCGAATTCGCTAATGAGATGAGACGGTTTCTGTTATCGCATACGGTTGTGCAAATACTTGACAAGCCTCTGTCCAAGAAATTTCTTGCTGGTGAAATCGAGCGTTTGATCCGGATGGCCTATCGCTGAATTAGCAGGAATTGCTTTTCGTTACTAACGCTGAACTGAGGCGACAACGAAAGTGCAGGAAGTCGGCAATGTAGTATAGGTACGCGGCAATTTACAAGTTCGTCCTGCGTAGTAAGGATGAAGCGCTAGCGGAATGCAGCACTTGCGCTGCCCGAATTTTAGTCACTGTTGTGTCGCCGATTGATAATAGAAATTTCGCAATTGAGTTCTTGTCGAACCGTCCGAGTTGAACTGAATGAGTTGGAGAGGAGTTGATCTACGGGATTTAATAGAGTAGTCTCAAATTGCAATATTGACATGGTTCGAACACATTGCGACGATGTCCACCAACTTTTTCAGAACGAATCGTCTTCCGCATCATTGCCAGACAACTGATTTTCGAGAAGGGCGATCATATTGATCGAACTATAGCAACGAAATAGGACTTTCCAATATCTGGATAAATCGCTTCAAGCGTAATCGGGCCCAATTGTTGCCTCAATGCTTTACCAGTTTGGTGCGGATCGGTGTCTACAACACATGCGAAAGGGGTCACCATATTAATGCAAATACGCAAGGATGAGATTTAAACGAGCCAAGTACGACAAGGATCAAAAGCTCTCTTGGCGCAAGCACACCCTAGCGGAGCAAAGTGTATAAATTGCACTCGAACTGCTAGCCGATTCGCCTAACGTCGCTGGCGGCGTATCAGGTCAGAAAGTCAAAGCGGATGCGCTCGCTGTTGCACACTGCAGTGATTTGAGTCAAACTGAAACCAACCGTCCGGTACCACTTGATGGCAGGGCTCAGTACATCTGGAATTCGCCTCGAAGTCCGGGTGCGCACAAATTGATTTGAATCTCTGTTGCATCAACGCTTAAGGCATTCTGGGAAGTAAATCCGAAATATTTTGATGCAGCTGACCCTGCTCTGGCATGGTACCGATACGTTCGGAAAGCTGAGTGGAATTCTCCTGCAGACTTGAAGCGAGACTACAGAAATGCCAGTATTCTTAAGGATGGCAGAGTAGTATTTAATATTGCCGGTAACAAATACCGTTTAGTTGTATGGATTAACTTTGCTTACCAGGTAGTTTATATTCGCTTCATTGGGACACTTGTCCAATACGACAAAATTGATGCCCAAACAATATAAGGAAAGATGAATGCCATGGAGATTAAACCTATTAAAACTGATGCCGATTATCGTTTAGCACTTAAGAAAATAGAAACTCTAATGTTGGTTGCTGATAATACGCCAGATGGGGAAAAACTGGATGTTCTTGTTACGCTTGTCAAAGCTTATGAACGCAAACACTATGCTCTAGATTAGCCAAATCCGGTTGAAGCCATCAAATTTGAAATGGAAAGAAGAGAGCTTGCCATTAAGGATCTTGAACCTATGATTGGCAAAAGTAACCGAGTTTTCGAAGTTCTCAATTACAAGCGTTCTCTAACGCTCAAAATGATTTGGAAGTTGCATGTGGAACTTGGTATACCCGCTGAATCTCTAATCAAACCGCTTCAAAAGACTAAAAGAGTAGTTAGTTACGGAGAATAATCGTAAGTGTTCAGTCTGGGTTACCCCACACTAAATCAGGTTAGTAATTTGTCGGCATTGACTGGGGACGAAAGTTCCATCAGGTCTGTGTTCTTGACCGCGACGGTCAAGGTGCTCTGTACGATGTTGGAGAACAATACTTTGTACGATCCGAAACAACCTGAAGTCGCCACCGCTGCTGAAACAATTTGATGTCACCGGCAGACACTATGGAGAAGCTCTTTTTGACTTGACAAAAGATACGAAGTCTTCTTGGCTTCAGCTGCGGCCGTTTTGGGCAGCTTCTTCAAAACCTTGATCTCATCCGACTGCAAATGCACCTTTTTAAGCAGCTCGGCATTTTCTTCCATCAATTCGCACAGCTGACGATCCTTGAACTCCAGCTGCTGGCGCGGCTGACGATTTTCCTCTCTCAGCCGCCGGTAGGGTTGGACTCGGTTGCGCCCGTTCATGGCTGCCGTGCCTTCGAGCTCAAAGGTTTCGCCTTAATCTCAGCTGATAGCAGCCAACCATGGTTCTGTAGACTCCGCTCCCAACGCGGCGGGTGAGTCTCCTCTCGCTCACTGCTGCATCTTCGGTGTGAAACAAGGTAAAACATGGATACATGGCTTGCCATACTCGGCGCCGAATTTTAAGCTCGGCGGCGGGCAATCCCCGCCAACCACCAGTTTTTCCCACCTTACGAATATTTCTTCAAACCCCGATACTTGTATGGAGACGGCGCGCGTAAATGTAGCAGATAAGAGTGTGAAGGTTATGCGTCTTATCTTCAGACTTCCTGACCTCTAAAAGATGAATGTTTTGAGTTGACCTGACTAAAACATTCATTTTATTCTCATTTTTTTGAAATCAACTGCAATTTGGCGTTGAATTTGACTTACATATGGCTATAATAATATGAAACATATTTTGAATTATCAGGATGCATCATGCAACAGCCACTTGCCCTCAACTCACCGCTTTCCATCGCCATCGGCAACCGTTACTCCATGCAGACAGAACACGGGATCACCAGCTACTTCCTGTATTTGGATGCCATTGATCAGCACCCCGCCAACGATCTCAATGAACGCAAATTGAGAATCGCAAAATTTGCCGACATGAAAGTGGCCAAACAGTCTGAAATTGCGGCCGCTTTCGGAGTTTCCCGCACCACCGTGCATCGGTCGCTGAAGCTGTACCGAGAACAAGGCAGCGGCGGCTTTTTTTTGCCGCGGCAGGGCCGCGGACGGGTGACCTTGAATGCCGACACCATTTTGCAGGCGCAAGAACTGCTGTCTGCCGGTCACAGCGGCCGGCAGACCGCGCAGCAGCTGAACATTGCTCCGAGCACTTTTTCCGAACACTGCCGGGCGGGAGTGATCACTCGCCCCGAGCAGGTTGAATCCGAGTCGATTGCTGCAACCGCCGCTGCTGCAGAACGCAGTCAACGAGACCGGCAGGACAAACAAGCTGCGATGGGGCGCGCGGCGCATGCGGTCGAAGCCCGTGTGGCAGCCAGCATCGGCGAGCTGCAAGAGGTCAAGCCGCAATTTGCCGAACCCGCTTTGGCGGTGCCCTGCGGCGGAGTTCTGGCGGCGTTGCCGACACTGCTCAAGCAAGGCCTGTTGTTCCAAGCTGCAACCCATCTGAAATTGCCGAAAGGATACTATGGGCTCAATACGGTGCTGTTGCTGGTCGCCCTTTTAACCTTGGCCCGGATGCGCAATGCCGAGTCGCTGCGTTATCTCGCCCCGGGCGAGTGGGGACGGCTGCTGGGACTTGACCGGGCACCAGAGGTCAAAACCCTGCGGCGCAAGCTCAAAGCACTCAGCAACAGTGCTCAGTCGCTTCGCAACTGGCAGGCTGAGCTGACCCAGTCATGGCTGCAGGCGGAGCCCGACCGCGGCGCTACACTGGCAGTCGACGGTCATGTGAAAGTGTATGCCGGGCGCAAAGGCAAACTTCCGAATCACTTCATTTCCCGTCAGAAACTATGCCTTCCAGCGGCCGTGAGCTACTGGATCAATGCTCTGGGCGGCATGCCGCTTCTTTGTGTGCACCAACAGCTTGACCCCAAAATGTGTCAGGCGCTTGAGCGAGACCTGGTGCCACAGCTGCAATCCATGGGCACGCTGTCAGCGACACGGCCGGATTTGACCGAACTCGCGGCAGAACCGGATCTGACCCTGGTTTTTGACCGCGAGGGCTGGAGTCCGAGCTTGTTCAAGCGGTTGGCTAAGCAGGGACTGGCGGTGATCACCTGGCACAAAGGCTCGGCCGGTGTCGATTGGGCGCAAGATGAGTTCGTGCTCACGGAGGTAGAGATCAACGGCCCGGCTTCCACCCAACTTCGCCCAGTGCGGCTCGCACAAAACAAAGTTAAGTTGAAAAATGGGCTTGAAGTGCGTCAAATCAGGCGCCTGCTTGACAACGGCCGTCAGGCCGCCATCGTCACCACCCATCCGACGCTGTCCATGGCAAAGATCGCAGGTGCGATGTTTTCGCGTTGGTCGCAGGAGAATTTCTTCAAAACCATGCGACAGGATTTCAACCTCGATGCGCTGTCAGTTCACCAGCTGGCAGCGGTTGATGAAGACCTCGAGGTGGTCAACCCAAAATGGCGCGAATCCGACAAGCGGGTCAAAAATCTGACGGCGAAGCATCACCGGGCGCTGGCCCAGTGGAACCGGTTCAGTCAGACCGGCAATGCCAAAAAAACCGCACAATACGCGGCTGTCAAACAATCACTCGAAACACAGCTCGCACAGGCAAAAGAACAGCGCAAACAAATCCAAAAACACATCCGTGTCGGAGAACTTCCCGAAGACCAGCGGCTTGATGCTCTGCCTAGTGCACCGCGTCAGCTGCTCGACACTATCCGCATGACTGCCTATCGCGCAGAAACCACCATGATGCCCGCCGTCATGCGGGCGCAAGGCAAAAAAACCAATGCCCGCAAACTGCTCAGCCGACTGTTCCAGTGTGAGGCAAATATTATTCCGCAGCCGGAAAAAGGACGGTTGCGGATACAGTTTCTGGGTATGGCCAGCAATTCCGTCGACCGCTCTCTATTGCCCTTGATTGAGGAACTCAATGCCACACTCACACAGTTTCCAGATACAAACCTGACCTTGTTCTACGAACTGGCACCCGTCGCCTGATTGCTTCTAGCCTGATCTCTGGCAGCGCGATAATGTGCCACATAAATTTAGCCAGAGGTCAGGAAGTCTGATCTTGGAGATGTCATTGTGCCAGATGGAGGGTAATTGAATTCGACAGGTATTGAGATGTGATGGCAGGAGTTAGCCGAAGTTTTAGTAGCCTCGTGACCATAGGGTGTCGGACTGAATATGAACGAACACGAGTAGGCAGTTTGGTAATGAAGCAACTGAGATTGGAAGAAACGAGCGAGAGCGAGGATCACTCCATGGAAGCGGACTAAATTCGCAAATGCGTGGGGCGATAGCTGATGAAGAGTCTAGTGCAGTAAACTGAAAATGTAGAATGGATATGGTTCGAACACATTGCGACCACCTTCACCATTTTGAAACATGTTTATGCATATACTAAAAAATAAGCAACTTATGCCAGATTTCCTGATGGCTTTAATTTGTTGAAGTTTGTAAGAATGTCAAAATTCACGTCGTCTTTAAATCGGCGACAATGGAATGCTGCTCAATCGGTTCGATGTGCCGATTTTCCAGGTAGGCATCTCGGTCCTTAAGTTCTGCGCACGAGATTTTGGTAAAAATAAAGAATAGACTAACGACATTGATTAGGATACTGGGTTCAATGGCGAAAAAATCGGACGGAAGCTCTAAAGTCTACATTACATCAAAAGGAGCTGTCTACGTGGACGCGAATGAGCTCTTTAGATCCCCTAAAGTACAAAAATTTATTGACGAAATGGCTGAAATTGAAAAAAAGTCACAAACGCCTCAAAAATCTTCAGAATCTATTAAAAGTGCCAATTAATTGATAAGGTCTATCTAGTGCTCCAAGGATTGGGATTCTTTGTTGTCCCCTTATTGTGCGGCTACTGGTTTTCTACTCGTTGCTGTTTCAAAAAATTCCGTAGTTTCAGGGATTCAGGTTATCACGTCCTTTTGCGTTCGGTTACTCTCTACGTTTTGTCGGATATCGCGTGTGGAGACGTGTTCTCATGATGCTATCCTAGATGGTGAACGATGAAATAAGCTCTCTGCCTGTGCTTGAAAACACACAATACTTACCCCAAATTGTGTCATATACGGAGCCCCCGAATGATTGAAAACGATAAAACTGATTCATGGCACCGTAAACTTATCCACTCAATTGGGGGAAGCTTACGAATTGAAATGTAATGCTTGAGGTAGCGAAAAACGCGGAACCATATTTTTGGTCAAAAAATGCATAGGTATAATCGAAAATCATGCGATTTTTTAATACTGCCGGTCCGGTCATAACGGAACGCAATTATTTCATTCCACCGCTGGACCGAATTGACAGAGATGAATTATTCACACTGATCGATCGGTGGCGATACTTCGTTCTGCATGCACCGAGACAGACAGGCAAGACATCGCTCCTTCTAGCATTATGCGATGAACTCAACGCAACTAATGAATACCGGGCAGTGTACGTCAATGTCGAAGCAGCTCAGGTTGCGCGCGAAGACGTAGCGGCTGCCATTCACACAATATTAGGTTTACTTGCCTCCGCCGCAGAAGATGGAATCAACGACTCGTTTGTTCGAGATGTCTGGCAAGAAATTCTTGCCACGCACAGCGCGTATGATGCCTTTCAAGAAACTCTGAGGCGTTGGTCCGCATCAAGCACGCGACCGCTCGTACTGATGATTGACGAGATTGACGCGCTGGTGGGAGACACTCTTATTTCGGTATTGCGTCAGTTGCGATCAGGCTATGTGAAGCGCCCCAATCACTTTCCGCAGAGTGTGATCCTCTGCGGCATTCGAGACGTACGCGATTATCGTATCCATTCAAGCTCGGAGAAGGAAATAATTACTGGTGGCAGCGCTTTCAATATCAAGACTGAGTCGCTGCGGCTGAGTGACTTTGATGAGCACCAATCAAGGGTGTTGTTATTGCAGCACACAGAACATACTGGGCAGCGCTGGAGCGAAGCGGCGTTGAACGAGGTGTGCCGTTCAACTCAGGGACAGCCTTGGCTGGTAAACGCGCTAGCGCACGAGGCATTGAAAAAAATTAAGGACCGTAGCCGAACGATCAAACATCAAGATATTTTGAAGTCGAGAGAGGAGTTGATCCATCGCCGAGATACGCATCTAGATCAGCTTGTAGATAAACTGCAGGAAGACCGGGTGAAACGGGTGATAGAGCCTTTTGTAAGTGGTGGCCAACGACCAGGCAAATTTCGAGTGGACGATTTGCAATATGTGCGAGATCTGGGATTGATCAGTCGCACTGCAGTCGAGATTGCCAATCCAATCTACCGGGAGATAATTCCGCGTGAGCTGATTACCTCAGCGGATGAGCTCTTGCCGTTCGAGACTGCGTGGTTTGTAGAGGATGGTCGTTTGGTCGTAGATCAACTTATGTCGTCTTTTCAGGAATTTTTCCGCGAGCATTCAGAGCACTGGGTGAAGCGTTTCGACTACCAAGAGGCAGGTCCTCAATTGTTGTTGCAGGCGTTTCTGCAGCGGATTGTAAACGCTGTTGGAAGGATAGAAAGAGAATACGGATTGGGTCGCCTTCGCACTGACCTGTTGGTTGTATGGGGTATGGGTAAAAATCGACAGAAAGTCGTGATTGAGTGCAAGCTCAGAAAAAACGGTTTGGAACGCACTATCGAAGAAGGGTTGAAGCAGACTTGTTCCTACATGGAGCGTTGTGGAACCGACGACGGGCATTTGGTGATATTTGACCGCTCTAAGAAACGCTCTTGGGACGAGAAGGTTTTCATGCGTGAAGATGTGATCGGTGTGCGGTGCGTGAAAGTCTGGGGGATGTAAGCTGCTAGTTTCGTTCGACATCGATCAGATACGCTAGGAAGAGATTGGTCGAAAACAAGCGAATTTGTCGAACAAACTATTCAATTGACTTTATCCCAGTTGGTTGCTTTTGCGACCATATTTTCATCAACATTGAAGTGTAAAGCCATTTTTCACTTGCTGAGCCCAAGTTCCCTTAATTGCAAGCATTTTTACGCAATTTCTTGGAATATCGGCAGTGAGGAATAGTCAACTGATGATACTTCTAGCGGCATGTCTGTATCGGTGCGGATTCTTACCGTCCCAGGACCATTCGTTTATCCGGTATCAATGCGAGACAATGTCCGCCAGTAGTTATAGTAACTGAGATTGAGGCGAACGCGAACAGTTACTGTGAGGAATTCGTTACAGTTTGCAAAAGTCTACACTACATGGGAGCCCGTTAAAGGTCGTTTGGAGGTATTTCGGCACTACTGATTAGGTGCTCTGTTCCGACAGACGGACCGACGCACGGTCACGCGGGTGGCGAGGTTCCAATAGCAGCAGTCAGTTGGAGGATCGGTTTGAGAATCAGCTCCAAATCTTCTTTGGTGCGATTGGAGAAGTAGTGGTTGGACTGTGGAATGTAATCGAATTGTCCGTGACAGCGAATGATGGAGATGGCCAGGTTGGTGAGTCCGGCCAAATTCTGCGGCAGGTTTCCGACCAGTGCCGGGCAGCGGTCTTAATCGTAGGTGAAGTCTCGAACATAATTACATTTGTTTTCAATGTCCCAATGTTCTCGCACTAGCGTTAGTATTCGCTCGGGTGTGGCGTTCGACGCCTCTAATGATCATGGTACATGTGGGCGAAGTGATTGAGCATCGAAAATTATATTGTTTGGAGTGTCGAGGTTTTGCAATTGGCTGAAGGCAACACTGAGTTGTACCGAAATGGCAAGGGACAGACAGGCTCCACGTTGTCAAAGAGCTTAGGCACGCATGTACGCCCTCAATCGGGACCTGGGAGAACTTTAATCTGCCCTGTCAGTCGTGTTGACAAGGTCGCTGAAAGAAAGGAGGTTATCCGAATCTGACGATGAGTAGGGTAAAGCAATCGGATGCGGCCATAGTACTGTTGAATGCGGCGAACAAAGAGGTGCGAGACTCGGCGGAGTCGAACGAGGGAAGGGCTGCAGCCAAAGGGAATCTGCGAAGCCAAAGCACGTACCGTACACAGAGACTGGAAAGCGTGTCACAGGCGGCGGCGCAGATACGGCAGGCTGTATTTATGGTTTGCCGTCATAACCTCTGAGGTAAGAGCCGTGTGCATTAGCGTGCACATACGGATCTGTATGGGGAGCATGGTAACATCTTCCCTACCGCGACTGTTGAAATATGGAGTGAATCGTCTACGATAAATTCAATATAGTATACTGCATTAGTAATAATTCTCAGTAAATGGGAATTTACGCATTTAAAATAAATCTTCTCATGAATAGAGAAATCACAATACCCAAAGGGCGTCGCAATCTCGTTGCCGTGGTTCGGGCAGCAGGTGACATTATCCACATCGCTGATGTAGAACGTACTCTCAACCTCAGCCGTACCGCTGCCTCGAAACTATTGTCTCGATGGAGTGGACAAGGTTGGTTGCGACGTGTCGGTCCTGGCGCATATGCGCCGGTCAGTCTTGACACTCTAGACAGCTTGAATGTCCTCGAGGATCCTTGGGTACTCGTGCCGGCACTATATGACCCGGCCTACATCGGCGGTCGGACAGCGGCGGAATACTGGGGATTGACAGAGCAAATTTTCCGTGACATTGTTGTGATGACGGAACGGTTGGTGCGTTTCAGAATGCAAGAGCGCCAAGGTGCAGTATTCACACTGCGTCATGTACGGCCAAACATGATCTTCGGTACAAAGAGTGTCTGGAGCGGTACGACTAGAATCACCATATCGGATGTTCATCGCACGATTATCGACATGCTGGACAACCCTGAACTAGGTTCTGGCATTCAGCATGTCGACGATTGCCTTCACATCTACTGCAGGAGTAAGGACCGGGACGATCATACACTGTTGGCCTATGCAGACCGGCTTGGCAATGGCGCTGTGTTCAAACGCCTAGGTTTCCTAATGGAACGCAGATCTGAGAATGCTCATCTTCTCGACGCATGTCGGAAGCGACTGACCCAGGGCAATGCCGTACTTGATTCCGCTTTTCCCTGTCGACGGCTAGTTACCCGTTGGCGGCTTTTCGTTCCAGAAGGCTGGCTTCCTATAGCCCATCCATGATAGACCGTCATGAAATTCTCGACATATCGAAAACCCTTGGTCTACTGCCCAATGTCGTCGAAAAAGACTATGTATTGAGTTGGACACTCGCTGGACTTTATCAACAGACGGTACTTTCCAAAAATTGGATATTCAAAGTGCGGCCCACGGCAACATCTGAAACCGGAAATTGTTCTCTGGCAACTGCAGGTTGCGCGGTCGGGAGTTGGCATCCGACCCGATAAACTGATCGCTTTAGCCTTACTGCGACGAGCGCACGAGGCAACAGCGTTTATAGATCACAACAGTGATGCTCAAGACGACATGCGCACGAAGCGTTGATATCCACGTCCGCTCTTGCCATTGCAAGGTTGAGACGGGATTGAAACAATCGAGCCTGCTGTTTTCTTCCCTGGCGCTCAAGGCACTCGACCAAACCATGCAGACTCCAGGGATTATCGATATGGTGAGAGGTGCTAGCCAGTGTGTCAGAAATCCCTAGATCATCCTCATAAATCTGTCGAGCTTGTTCGATGTGTCCCTGTTCGAGCAACAAGGCGCCTAATGCATGGCGGGTGGGTTGCATCCATCCCCAAGGCTCGTCATACTTCAAATTGTCGTCTAGATGCACGGCCATATGCAGGCAGTCGAATGCCTTGGCGTAGTTACCCTGTCGGTATTGAAGCTCTCCATTTAGCATCTGATCGGCGATTTTCAAAACATCCTGGCACGAGTTATTGAATAAATAACGGGTTTCGGGAACATTTTTCATCGCCTCGTGGAAATTTTTCTGCTCGAACTTCGCAGCTTCGATTTCACTTCGTACCGCGTGGGCGATGGCTTTCGCGTAACACCATATTGCGGTGGTCATTGAGTAGAGATTCGGGTCTTCGGGGAGTGGATGATCCACGATGTCCTGCCAGCGCCCGAACCGAATGTAGACATGGGCCTTAACGCTGACATAACCCTCCATCCAGTCTGCCATAGCAGGGGATTCGATTCTTAGGAGCGCTTCGGGGATAGTCTGTATCAATTCCTCAGACGCCGCCAATGCAGTTTTATATTGCCCCAGAAACATTGCCGCGTAAATTTTCAAATGAATATTATGGATTCGCGAGAGGGCTTGAAAATTCATGGTGCCCTCATTCTTTATGTAAGTGCGGTCGGCGTGGATGGCTCTGTCATTGGCGATTATGGCTTCGTAGTAGTGTCCGCAGCGCACATCAATATGAGAAGGCATATGACACAAGTGTCCTGCATCCGGAACCAGTTGCCGAAGCAGGTCGCTGGCCCGCAATGCTCTTTCCGGAAACGGCGACATTTCCATTACATGGATATACATATGCAGAATGCCTGGATGCGGAATCTGCCCACTGTTCTCCATTCGTGCTATAGCCTTTTCCAAAACTTCGATAGCTTCCACAGTGGATGCGCCTTTGGACGGACTCCCCGACCTCAAGTCCCATAGCGCCCACGGTGTTCGCGTCATCAGCGCTTCTGCAAATAGCGAGCAGACGTGATCATTCTCGGGATAGGTCTGATATACACTGCGCATTTGATCGGCATATTCGTCATTCCAGCGATCGTAATCAGCGGGATCAACCGGAATGGGTGATTGGTATCGGGCCAGCAATGCATTAATCATCATCGTTTCCCGATCTGATGCATAAGCTACTTTTCGGGCTGCTTCACGGGAATACTGATAGGTTCGCCGTAATTTTTCTTCCAGTTCATTTTCTTGCATTCGAGTCCAAGGCTGGTTGTAAAAGAGCCCAGAGGAATACGCCATTCCCCAGTACGCCATTGCGTAGTCCGGTTTTAGCTCCACAGCCTGCTTGAAGCAGCGAAATGCCATTTCCTGATCGAAGCTAAAGAGCCAAACCAACCCGCGGTTAAACCACGACTCGGATTCACTGCTGCCCTCATTAACGCAGTCAAAATACGGGCCAAGATTGTACGGATGATTCATCGATATGACACCTGTGTCATCCCTGCATTCCGGGGCAATCGAGCGTTCGCGAAAATGTATTGAGAAATATCACACCACCCATCATAAAATTTCAGAGCTGCTGGCGATTGTCATTGTTCTACAACTGACAGCTCCAAGTTTTAGTCATTCTAATCTGCTTTCTTCCAATTCACTCTTTGGAGTGTGTTTAACATAACCCAGCTGTCAATTTCAGCATTAGGGCACTGATTCCCGTCATAATGTCGCATAGTTTGATCGACCCGTTTTTAATCCTGAATCACTCTCTCCCAATCAAATACCTGTGTCGTTCCTGTATCTAGTGCGGTCATTGGACAAATCAAATTTCCACAACATTACTAATTGTGCAACATCGCGTGAACATCCCCAAAGCGTGTCCTACGATTATTTTTTGCACGGCAATAGGATCTACTCTTTTCATCTAACAGCAAATTCGAATAGCTAGATTTTACCAATAACAGAGATTGCAATTGATGAATCAATTCCAACTTAACGTCGTCGTTCAGTTCTATCTGTCAGATTTTAGATCTGGAATCAAATCTGGTTCGAATAAAGCTTTGAAACGTATTGCAAATGCTCTCAGAATCGCCGCGGACGATTTGGTCTTAGGTAGCTCGACAGGGAGAGATCTTAATAAACTATGGTATTTGCGCCGATAATCGTGCTAGCAATTCGTACGGCAACGTTTCTTTCTACTCGGCACTTTGATGAATCATTTTAGAATTGTTGGATCGCCCGCCTACTCAACAGTTTCACATTTACTTTTTGGCCGACGCTAGTGCAAGTGTCTATAACGGCACAGAAGCTGTCCGAATCGTTCGCTGTTTGTTTCACGCGTTAATAGAAACCACTCGTCTTGGTTTTCGAGTGCATGTTCTGCGATTGCCCTGAGTTTTTCCCGCCAGAATACGCTGCAATCGCAGGTTCAGACGCTAAAAGACATCGGGAAAATCCTTAACCAATGCAAGCTGCATGTACTTTGGAATTGAATCAGATTCCAATTTGCAAACAACTGTTTGCTATACTCTAAATTGATAACCTTATTGCCAAAATTCTCACGTTGATTCAAGTATTGTCTTATATTGATGCCGCTTGACAGTCGAAATTTGACTTGGGCATCAAGAATATCGTTTTGCAAATTACTGATTTTCAAGCTTGGAGCAACAGCCCCCAGACAGTTGAGGCCTCGTAATGTGGGTTAGATGGTGGATACTGCTTATTCCTCCGTTGATTGTCGGCTTCACTCTGGTTGCGGTATCACAGTTCGTCTTTCTGCGAGCAAGCTTTTTCGAAGACCTCGGCCTTGGGCGCGTGGGTGACGAGTTGATACTGGGAAACTATGTTCAATTCCTCACAGATGGATTCTATCTCAAGATTCTTTGGGTCACTGTCAAGACTTCGGCGCTTGCAGCACTGTCGACATTAATTCTAGGATTCCCAGTCGCCTATCTGATTGCACGAATGCGATCTAGCTGGTCCATGATTCTACTGGCGGGCATTGTTGTTTCGACATTTATTACCATTGTTATCAAAGTCTACGGGCTGATCGTGATATTTTCCGCTGATGGCCTCTTTAATCGAACAATGCTTGCCATTGGACTGTTTGACAAGCCCTTTTCGGTATTTGGCAACGAAACCGGTGTGGTCATCGGTTTGATGCATTTTACGTTGGGTTTTGGTGTTCTTCTCCTGTACAGCATCATCCAGACAATACCAAAGTCGCTCGAATCCGCAGCACAAATTCACGGTGCCAATCGCTGGCGAGTTTACTACCGCATAATTTTCCCACTGTCTTTGCCGGGGGTTACAGCGATGCTCCTAATGGTGTTCAACATGTGTATGGGTGCATTCACTTCCGCTGCACTTCTTGGGGGTGGGCGCGTCTTCACGCTACCTGTGATGATCCAAAGGATTGTCATGATGGACATCAAGTATTCCATGGGAGCGACGATTGCAGCAGTACTGCTGGTTTCGGTGATTTTGATCAACCTTCTGTCTATCTACCTATTGCGACGTTTGCGCGCTGCACATCTTGTTGTCGTTTGAGGACTGTTGATGAAGTTCTTTACCTACAAAGTTCAAAAAACAATCGGTCGATTTTTATTTGGGCTTTACTGTTCTTTTTCGTACATATTTCTCCTATCGCCAATAGTGGTTGTTATCGGCACATCACTGAATGGTCCGACAGAAAACGTTGAGGCCTCCTTCAAGTTTCCGCCCGAATCGTTGTCGTTATACTGGTATACCCAAATTCCCGAAGGGCAGATCGATGCGCTGCTGTTGAGTTTTGCTCTCGCCACTGTAGCTTCACTGTGCGGCTGTCTGTTGGGCGTGCCTGCCGCGCTTGGCTTGGTGCGAAGCAATGTTCCAGGAAAAGCACTGATCAGCGCTATATTTCGCGCTCCTCTGCAAATTCCAGCGATCGTAACCGGAATCGCTTTTCTGCAGCTGTTTTACTGGATTGGTGACATTACTGGATTGTATTGGCAAGGTTCTCTCATAGGTCTTGCACTCGGTCATATTTTCATTGCCACACCTTATGTCGTCGGAACAGTTACCGCGATTTTGCAGAGATTCGATACGAGGCTGGAGGAAGCTGCTGTAATTCACGGGGCATCACCGAGGCGCGCTTTTTTTCGAGTTACACTGCCAGTGATCATGCCCGGAGTCTATGCGGGCGCGTTATATGCGTTCATGGTTTCATTTTCAGATGTTCCAGTTGCAATATTTCTTAGTGCTCCAGGATTCGTTACCTATCCAGTCGAAATATTCTTCGCGCTTGAAAACGATTTCGAACCGAGCCTGATGGCATCTGCGACATTAGTCATTGTCATTTGCCTGTGCCTGCTTTTGCTAGTTCAAAAAGTAATAGGACTCGATGCACTTTTGAAAGTAGGCGGTTCTCGTGGCGTTGGATAATCGTACCAAGCCAATATAACAATCCTAAAAATTGAGAGTGCGTTACCGATATGCAGGCATTTCTGGCAAGCGAACCACGATCAATGCTAAAAGTGCTGTTCCTAAAATTTTAGCGGCAATTATCACAACCGCCGACAGAGAGTGAAGTGGAATAACAAGAATACACCAGAAAATTGCCGAATGTGATTATCCATGCCCAATTATCGACAGTCCATGGTTATCAATAGATTTTGTTGTAAACTTCTATTAACAGACTAATAATTTTCGGATTGAAGCGAGACGATGTATAGGTTGGTTTTTGGCAAATGCAAGATAGTGCCAATTCGCGAACTGCCTTTGTTTGAACGCTGAGAATTCGTGTATCGATTGGAATAATAACAACTGAGGAAGTGAGAAATGTTTAAAACAGCTAGAAATGCCTTAACTGGCTTATTGATTGCAATATTTGTTTCATCATCGGCCATTGCGGGCCAATTTGATGGTGTTACGCTGCTCGTCGGCACCTGGGGAGGTTTGTGGAAAGACAACCAAGTGGAGAATATCGTGTCGAAATTCGAAGCAGAAGGTGGAAAAGTCGAGTTCGTTACAGGGTCCCCGGCAGCAAATTTCGCAAAAATTGTCGCAGCGCGCGGTCAAGCTCCATTTGACGTAGTGGAAATTCTTGCCGCTCAGGTTAAAGACTATCATGAACTCGATGTGCTTCATCCACTGGATTTGAGCCTGATACCCAACACTGAATTCCTAGCGGAAAGCCGCTATAACGAGTGGTTGGTTGGGTCGTGGGAAACTCAGGAAGTTATCTGCTACCACAAGGACAAATTTGCAGAAGAAGGAATTCCTGTGCCGGTCACCTATCGTGATCTCGTGCATCCAAATATTGCCGGACGGCTTCAGTTTCCCGACATCAATTCTGGTGGCGGTCTTCCCGGCCTGGCTGGAGTGACGTTCGCTGAAGGCGGCGACGAAGTAAACATTGAGCCGGGTCTGAAACTTGTCAAAGAAATGAATGTTCTGAAATTCTGGTCTCGCGGAGGTGAAACGATGGCGCAATTTGAGTCCGGTGACATTATTGCAGCAGTCGTTCATGCAGGCTGGTGCCTGCGCGCTAAAAAGCTCGCTGGGCAGAATGTGACAAGCGTCCATCCACGTATCAATGACGATCTTGTCGGTGTCGCTTCAGAAGGTTGGTGGGGTGTCATGAAAAACAGCAAAAATGCCGAAGCTGCCCAGTGGTACATCAACCAGTTCATCAGTTCCGACTACCAGTTGAAAATGGCCACAAAAACCGGCTTGGTTCCCGTCAATCAGAGTGTTTTTGAAGCGATGGCGGATGATCCTCTCGTAGCCGAAATGATCGTATTGGATCCTGAAAAAGTTGCCAGCCAACTGAGAGTCGACTACTCAAAGGTCATCATTTCAGATTGGACTGACCAGTGGAATAGAGCAATCGCAGAATAAATGCAGCGGTGCTATAGACTCGACTGATCACTAACAATGTCACAGCGCGTCGTTCTGCGGAATGTCACCAAGACATTTGGCAATGTAGTCGCAATAAAGAACATCAGCTTGGAAATTGAGGAGGGTGAATTTCTCACCCTCCTTGGGCCCTCTGGCTGCGGAAAAACAACCACACTTCGCCTGATTGCGGGGTTCAACGATCCAGATCAGGGACAGATTTTGCTGGGAGACCAGGACATAACGAATCTTCCCCCACAAAAAAGGGAAATTGGAATGGTTTTCCAAGACTATGCGCTTTTCCCGCATCTCACCATAAAAGAGAACATCGCCTTTCCTCTACGGGAAAGACGCACTCCTAAAGAGAAAATCAATGACAGGGTCGAGGAGTTGCTCGAGCTGGTACGTTTGCCTGGCGTGGAAGGACGTTATCCCTCAGAACTCAGTGGCGGACAGGCACAGCGAATTTCAGTTGCACGTGCCGTCGCCTATCCACCGAGAGTCTTACTTATGGATGAGCCTCTAGGCGCTCTTGATCTCAAGCTTCGGGAAGCCATGCAGCTAGAGCTGCGCAGAATTCAACAGGAGCTGCAGATTACAACTGTTTTCGTCACCCACGATCAAACAGAAGCTATGAACATGTCTGATCGAATTGCAGTAATGAGAAACGGTGAAGTTGAACAGGTTGGCACAGCGAGGGAAATTTATAACTTTCCGCAAAGTTCTTTTGTAGCCGATTTTGTCGGACGCATCAATCTGCTTGATGCGGAGCTGTTGAGCAAATCCGGAGGCATCGCTGAACTGAATATTTTCAATGACATAAAAATTCGTGCGAGAATCGATCCTGAAGTCGAGTCAATGTCAAAATCTCTCGGCGTTGGCATTCGACCGGAAAAACTAGTCATTGGCATCTCAGGGCACGAAGACAGGTATGACAACAGAATCCCAGGCACAGTCATTCGCTCTACTTTTTCCGGTAATCTGCTTGATGTATTTGTTGACGTTGGAGCAAGCAAGCCTTTCTTGGTGGAACAGCGTCCGGATAAAGTTCCTTTGGATTCCGGTACACAGGTTGAAGTGTGTTGGAACGCGCCAGATGCTTTGATTTTAAGCGCGGAATAATTCAATAGTTGCCTTAATATTTCGTTGGGCAATTTATCTAACACACATCGTGCAGGTAGTGTTCTATCTAAATTGATCACGTAATGTGATTTACACCAGTATGGAGTCAATCCTACTGAGGGCGACTTCGGTGCTGTTTCGTGTTACCAAGCAGTCACTGATACGAAAGGTTTGGTAAGATATTCACAGTTTTTTCTGCGGCATATCATACTTTTCCAGACTTTTGTTGCACCGGACATTCTCAACGAATTCGCTTTCATTGAAAACCATCAACACTTGTTACGCACAATCGTTGCTCCAGTTCATTACCGAGCACCACCTAAACCCCGCTGTGGTATTTCATTTATAAGGACAGTTGCAGAATCTAGTCTCAGATTTTCGCCTAATGAATTGATTTGGATACGGTCTTTTTGTCAACATTTAACTTTGTTGCAATTGACTTAATACTCATACCGAGTTGGTGAAGTTGAAATCTCCTGGTAAAGCGGCGGAGTTTCATTATCCAACAAAATGAACTTAAAATGCAGTATGGACGGGGTCCGAATACATTGCAACCATGTTTACCATAGATAAAGAATCCGCACCATTGCCCAAAACAAATAATCCTTATAAATCCTACCCGCTCCTGCATTGATTTCAAAGTATGGAAAAACGGGTAGCTATTGCATCAAAATGTAGAAATCACTTTATCAAATCTAAAGCAGCAGTACATTTCATTCATCGCATAGAAGTGAAATGAAAATATGGACGACAACATTCCACAAGCTGAAACAAATTGAGCCCATTACAAACCACGCAAAAAATAATCCATTTGATGATAAAGTCTGCAGAGGGTAATTTGATTTTATCTGTATAAAGTGACTGCCCGAAAAAAGCTTTCCCGTATTAATTTTCGATGTTGCAAAAAGAATAATAACCATGCTGAATTCTGTATATTCTTTGGTCGACCTTCGCGTAATTCCTGGAAATCGACTTGAGAAATCAAAAAGAGACCGCAAGAGTCGATACTCTATTCGTATCAACAATCAGTGGAGAATTTGCTTCTTTTGGACAGATCAAGGTCCAGCTAATGTTGCAATTTTTGATTGCCACTAAAATTACGATTTTGACTATGCTAAAGCAACCTTGTCACCCTTGTGATATTTTGATGTTGGAATTTCTTGAATCGCTTGCGATGAGCGCATATGAACTTGCAAAGCATATTGGCGTGCTGTCTACACACCTCCCAATTGTTTGCATAAGTATATGTTATCGTTCACTATTTGATTTCCATAGACGATTCGATCAAGTGTAGTCACTTAATTTTCTAAACCAATTTATTGAAAATTCCTGTAACATGAATTTAACGACTATTGAACAAGTTGAACATTTTTAGATTAAATTTGACTCCTGTTATTGGGATAATCCGCACTAAAGATTGAAGGGAAAGGTTGCCGATGTAAAAGATAGATCTTCAATGCAATCAAATCATAGAAATCAAAATTTGCTCCTTTGGGGAACTGAATATTAGGGAACGGGATCACTTTCGGGAATGGATTGCAAAAGAACCCAAAGTTCTCGGTGAAGAACTACTCATTATCCAGAAAGAATTTTCTGGGTTCTCGGACACCAAGGAACGGTTGGACTTACTAGCGTTAGATAAGCCAGGTCGCTTGGTAATCATCGAAAATAAACTTGACGATTCAGGGAAGGATGTGGTTTGGCAGGCATTGAAGTATGCTTCGTATTGTTTGAACCTGTCAAAGAAAACATAAACGAAATTTTTCAAGACTACCTTGATACGACGAAATCAAGAGTAAGGGCAAAAGAGGGATTATCGAAATTCTACGACGGTATGGACTATGAAGATTTGAATCTAAACAAAGGCGTAACGCAACGCACTATTTTGATAGCAGCAAAGTTCCGAAAGGAGGTCACTTCAACGGTTCTTTGGTTATTCAACTTTAAAGTACATCTACAGTTTCTACGTGCAGCTCTGTATCAAGTGGATAACAAACTGTTTCTAAGCATTGAGCAAATTATCCCGACTAGAGATGCTGAAGATTACATGATAGGCATGCTTGAAGAAACACAGGATGATATCCATTCCGAGAAAGAATTGAATCGCTTGGAAGGCATTAGAAAAGAGTATTGGACAAAGCTGATTGAGCGTATGAACAAAGATAGCGACCTGTTTAAGAATATCAGCCCGAGTAAATACAACTGGATAAGTGCTAGCTCAGGTGTAATTGTTGGCGCGGGTCTGAAATTCGAAGTTACACAGTCCCATGCCCGAGCGGAGCTTTATATAGATAGAGGCAACGAAAGCAAGAACGAGTTAATTTTTGATGAATTGTATCAGTTCAAAGACGAAGCTGAAAAAGCCTTTAATGGAAATTTAGTATGGCAAAGAATGGAGGGCAAGCGGGCTTGTCGCATAAGGGCAGAGGTTCCCTGTGACGTTACTGATAAAGAAAAATGGGATGAATTGCAAGATTTCATGAGTGATAGCATGATCAAGTTGAAAAAAGCTCTCGAAACACCACTAGATAGAGTGAACAAAAAATTGAAGGAGACTTCTCATGGAAGTGAGGAAGCTAGCAACTAATCGTAAGCAATTAAGTGGATTCCCTCTGCCGATACGTGAACTTATACGTGTCAAGCTGGAATGATCCAGCGAAATCAAACTATCTAATCGGAATGTGTCCAATGAGAGGTTTCAGTTTTACTATAGTAGATATGTACTTAAGTTAATAAACGAGTTCCTCTCTTTGTACAGAATGTTACGCTATCAGACCCAAAATTTCTTAATTGAACGTTATTAATCTAAAGACGAATATATGACTGATACATTCATAAAACAATTAACCGAAGTCATAACTGAATGTGAATCAGTACTATCGAAGTCAAAATTCAAAGACGCTTCAGATATGCTTTCATCGACCGAACCTACGTATTTACTAACACGTTGCCTTGCAGCAATTAAAAGGGCATCTGGTTTAAATTCGGCATACCATGACAGTGCCATTGCTATCAACAAAGCTCACCGGAACGTCTACTATAAACTACCTAGACTAATTGGTGTTGCAAAAGCATTACTTTCAGACATTCAAAATGGTTACTTGGAGTCATTTGAAGAATTGCTACACGGCGATGTTTTTAGCGATTATCTAGAAATGGCTGACTATCTTTTACAGAAAGGATACAAGGATGCCGCTGCTGTTTTAGCAGGTAGTACACTTGAAATTCACATTAGAAAATTGTGTAAAAAACATGGTGTAGAAACCGAATTAAATAATAAACCGAAAAAAGCTGATGCGTTAAACATAGAACTCAAAAAACAACAGGTGTATAAACTGATTGATCAGAAAAATATTACCGCTTGGTTGAGTCTGCGCAACAATGCGGCACATGGGAAATATTCCGAATACGATAAAAATCAAGTTCAATTACTTGTTGCCAGCATACGTGATTTTCTAATTCGCTATCCTGCATAGAGGTTGGTCCCACCAATTGAAGTAGGAATACCAAGATCAGAAGAGTACAAATTCGAAATAGAACTTCGAAAAGTAGCTAACAGTGAGGTGTACTCGCTTTCACTGTCGAGTCGAGGGGAGGCGCGCTCGATTTTAGAAAAAGGGATTAACCGTTACCGAATGCTTTCGCCAATTGTCGGTGTCTCAGTCTTTTCCCTGACCACGTTTCCTCTCCTCTGCCCATCAAACCGGACATGCGGATTTCCCGCATCCGGCTTACCGACGAGAACATGCCTTCGCCCACGGCAGGCGTTCCGTCCTCAACACCAGACGTTCCAGACCATACCCACGGTGTAATTTGTCGTCTGAGAAACGTACGTATTTCCCAGTCTTCATCTTGTGCTTCAGACCAAGCCACTTTCGCGTCCGTCCCATAACTCCCGCCAAAGTTCCCGTAGCCATCGCGCCACACCTTGTCCGACAACGTATGAAACCACCGCTTCAGTTCTGCCTTCGCTTTCGCATAGAATACGCGCCGAAGCCTCTGAACATTAATCGCCCGTCTTAGACGCTCGTCATTCGCCATGCCCCTCTCCTCCTTTACGTATTTTCTCGAAGTCAGACTCCTTCCTTCCGCCGACATTACTCGGCTTCTCAAGCACTACGAGTCTGTCCGCCACCCTGCCAGCCCGACCTGTCTCTCACGAGGGTTCAGTTGAGCTCGTACTTACCCACTGACAAGGCTTCCTGTGTTGCTGTAATTTGCATCTTCGGTGCATACCACTGCCAATACCAATGGACTTCGTAGGATTCAGTCCAGTCGAAAATTGGTAACCATGTTCGATTCAACTGCAGGCGGGTAAATGCATTTTCTGAGCACCCACCTCATCCGACAACTGTAGCCGGTGTTCCGGTCTTTGCGGGATCCGCGCACCGGCAAAAACATCCAATACCAATATTCCGATATCGCCATGGCCGCGTAGTCGAAAGCTGTCCCGATAACTCGCCACGATATGCGGGCTTGGCATTTCTCTGAGCGAGCAGTCGTTCGACGAAAAAAAGTTGCACATAGATCGGCAACGCGTAGGGGCCGAAGATCTCATAAAAGCCTCCTTGGCTCCAATGCCTGTTCTCGCAAGACATTCTTATCAAGCATGTCAGGTTTGAACTACAGCTTCTCGGTCTCCTTGCAAAGGCGGCTGAGCGCGCACCGGAATCCTCGCAGCGTCCGTTTCGCATAGTTCTACTCAGCAAGAAATTTCAGAAATCCTTCGCAGTAAAAACAGAGCCAGAATGAATGCGTTGACAGCAGCGTCGAAGAAAGGGTTTGAAGTGACTTCATAAATTCACCTCCGTTGATAATGGATTGAAAGAGGTAAATATGATGCAAAACCGCTGCGGTCAAGCTACTGTAATTGTGATTCCTTGTCCCGGTGGAAGCCGGCCTGCAATGGCGAGAGTTTGCCCCGCAGATGGGGGGGGGGGGGGGAGTATGCCGATAATTATGCCGGCATTTCCTTTCCAACCAAGCGCATCAGAGGAAGTGTCGGCATAAAACGAATGTCGGCATATATTTCATTTACCGAGCACCACCGTAACCCCGCTGTGGTATTTCATTTATAAGAACAGTTGCGGAATCTGGTCTGCGCTTTTCGCCTATTGAATTGCTTTGGATACGGTCTTTTTGTCAACATTTAACTTTGTTGCAATTGACTTAATACTCATACCGAGTTGGTGAAGTTGAATTCTCCTGGTAAAGCGGCGGAGTTTCAGTGTCCAACAAAATGAACTTAAAATGCAGTATGGACGGGGTCCGAATACATTGCAACCATGTTTTCCATAGATAAAAATCCGCATCATTGCCCAAAGCAACTAATCCATATAAATCCTACCCGCTGCTACATTGATTTCAAAGTATGGAAAAACGGGTAGCTATTGCATCAAAATGTAGAAATCACTTTATCAATTCTAAAGCAGCAGTACATTTCATTCATCGCATAGAAGTGAAATAAAAACATGGACGACAACATTCAGCAAACTGAAACAAATTGAGCCGATCACAAACCACGCAAAAAAACAATCCGTTTGATGATAAAGTCTGCAAAGGGAAAGTTGATTTTATCTGTATAAAGTGACTACCCGAAAAAAGCTTTCCTGTATTAAATTCCGATATTGCAAAAAGAAAAATCACCATTCTGAATTCTGTATATTCTTTGGACGACCTTCGCGTAATTCCTAAAAATCGACTTGACAAGTTAAAAGGAGACCGCAAGGGTCGATACTCTGCTCGTATCAACAATCAGTGGAGAATTTGCTTCTTTTGGACAGATCAAAGTCCAGCGAATGTTGCAATTTTTGATTGGCATTAAAATTACGATTATGACCATGCTAAAGCAACCTTGTCACCCTGGTGAAATTTTGATGGTGGAATTTCTTGAACCGCTTGCGATGAGCGCATGTGAACTTGCAAAGAATATCGGCGTGACGTCTACACACATCGAGCGACTCGTTAAGGAAACATCCCCCATGACTGTCGATACCGCTTTGCGTCTTTCTCGCTTTTTTGGGTCAACACCGCAATTTTGGCTCAATATGCAGATCAATTATGATGTTGCGAATGCGAACACCGACGTCAGTAATATTCAGCCTCTGGAAAAACGTGCCGTCTAGATTGACAAAATTAACAAGCTTCTAATCTTGCTACATCTTCGCTCTGCTCAATTTGATAGCAGCTAAGGTTTAACTTTGGTGTCTGTTGACCGTAACAGTTGCTTAAAGTGTCAATTTACAGCAGGTTTGCAGGCTAGTTTCCAGGTTGACAATGTTTTTGCACATAAGCAATCGCGTAGAAAAGATGTCGCCCTCTAAAGCAATTGTGTAAGGGGCACTGCTAGGAAGGCTGCTGTTGCGGTTACTTACAAATGCATATCGAATCCAAGAATCTGCGCAAACCCTAGTAATTGATTTTGGCCATAATTACAAATTTAGCGCTTAAGTGATTGTAGATGGGTACTAAGCATATTATTGAAGTAGAACTGATTTAGCTGAAGTATTTTGGGGAGGGGTGGAGTTGCGATTTCCAACAACGAGAACTAAAAGGGTGGTCGGAGAGTGATTCGACTACCTTGTAAGTCTCAGTTTGAATTTTGTTCAATTGAGTAATGACCTTGAATCAGCTGAGAAAAACTTCGAGTGTTACGATTCAAATTACAATGCCGAATAGTTACAGCTGATTTTCAATATGAAAATTGGATTGAGGCATGTCCCCGGTCGGCGACAGGCTCTGGGATTGCTCAGGGCTTTTCGTATTAAACGGAAAGACTCTAAGACTCCTACCTGAGTTTTTGCCCGCGCAATTTCTGCGAAACTTTGGTTCAATCATGTTCCGGACTCGGTTTGTTTGTGCTGGCAGGAGATTTTTCAACCAATCGGACGAGTGATCAAATCAGCGAATTGGAGGCCAGCTAAATTTATTTTCTTATCTGTAAAGACTATTTTAAAATCGATCTTCTTAAGCCAATAATTTCGCGCCGTCACAAATCCGTCGAAAAGCAAGTTCTTCGATACTTGCCTCACTTCTTGAATTTTTCTATCTCGTAAGACTTTCACAGTCTCATACGCTGTTCCTCTCAATGTAGTCCCTTGTGACGTCGCACATTAAGCGCCTTGCATTCAAGGAGCGGCTGAGCCTGGATGCGTTGCTGAAGTAAAACGTCGGTGGTCAATATAGAAGCGTCGACTTCTCCTCGCTCCAGCAGCAGATCCAGAAAAGCGTGCTCAGCGTCAGTGAACGGCAGTACGATGGACAGAGCTCTCCTGCATTCTTCAGCTAGCCGCGCACCGTACTCACTCAATGCCTCCCGTTCTTGTGGTTGGCGGATGCGAAGGATGGGGCCGAGTTTCCTCGCCAATTCCGCGCTGTCGAAGTCCACATTGTCGACTGAGATCGTCCGCCAATCCTTGCGATTCATACCCCCGTAGGCGACGAAAGCGATGCGGAGCCTTTCGCGCTGGAGTGCGTCCGTATCGAGAATGCGATGGCAATCGAACAGATCTCTGGCTTGCCGGCGCGAAAATAGTGCCGCGAGAGTTTACCGGCCGCGAGTTCGTGCAGGTCGAGAATAGGAATACGCTTGGCCTGGAAGTTCCCGAGCGGGTGAGAATCGGCGTGGTTAATCTCCCAGAGCGGCTGCCTGTACATGAAGTTGAAATCCACATCGAGGTTCGCGGGGTGTCCGGTAAAGCTCGGATAGCTCAGCCGCCACTTGCCGCCAGCATGTTCTCGCGCTCCAGCGCACCGATGTAGTTGAGATCGATGTCTACCGACAATCTCGGATGGGGGGAGGACAAATAGGTTCAAGGCAGTACCACCTTTAAGGACCCACTTCCCTCTAAGCGATGGATGGGAGTTCAGTGTGTTCAGAAGATGCACCAGATGGAGGACCTTCTCGATCACCCTTTGGTCGAACCCATCGTGTCTCGTCAAGGGCTGAATTTCCGCTGCGGAGAATCTCATAGCACCTCCCCCCAGGATCGATTTAGGATTTCAGTCGGAACCATCAGATTCCAGTCTTTGACCAACTGGCAGCCTTTGGGTGTTCCGCGCGTCAAATAGTGGGGCTGCTTCGGGCGAAGCCTACGCATCTCATTGAGATGCGTTTCCTCCACCATCAACGGGTCCCGGTGCTGGTCGAGGAAGAATCCCACCTTCGCTGCGGTGGTCGAATTATCCAGCAGCCTTGTATACTCGATGACCTGATCTAGGTCAAAAAATTCCACCGATTCCAAAGAGCGCCAAATCTCTTCCCAAGTGCCGGTCAGGTCGGGCCGGTCCAGCGTATCGACCAGAGTTCGTTCGTGGCTGGTCACGCGTAGTTGCACGCCGGAGCGATTGTGGTGGGTGACCCCGAACATTTTCTCGCCCTTCGCCAAGAGCGGCGGTGGTACGGGTGCGCGCCGGAACTCATGCGATTGAAAGGTGAGCGGAAGCGACTTTCTTGTCGAGACGTAAAAAAGCCGCCAATGGGCCGAGTACGCCCTTCCGTGGAATTCCAGGGCCGTGTGATAGGCCAGCACCGCGTCCTTAGTCATCTTGGCCGCCACCAAATACGGATCGACCGTCATGGATGCCGAGTCCATATACCGAGGTAAGGTCGCATAGAGGCCGCGCCTCACATGCACGAGACGACCCTGTTTGCGGTGGTAAGCTAGCAAAGAATTGCGGGTGCTCGTATTGCGTGATCCCCTGTCGGACAGAAAGCGGTCCAATTCTTCCACCGTGAACACGGCGTGCCGCTCCAGAAAGTGGTTGAGTTTCACAGGACCTCCATTTGATGATTAGTCGAGATAACTGTAAATAAATTAGTATTTTATAGAGTAGTTGTCAAACTAGATTTGACGAACAGTTGAAATGCTATGGAATTTCTTTCGGAGTATTTACCTATATGTCAAGTCTTCCCATTTCTGTCTCGCCGGAGCTCTTCACCACTCTCCGGCAGGAAATCCCCAAGACGCAGCCGCGACTAATTCCTTCCGGTGTTTCAGAGATGGAATCCCTCTTTTTTCTACCGTTATTGTTACTGCTTCTCATTCTGATATTTTCGTCACACGAAAAATCGTCGTATCCAATAGACTAAATCCGAAATTCAATATAGACATGCCGCGAATACGTTGCGACCACATCCACTAGATAAATTAATTCGCACCAATATCTGAATTTTTTGGTGCGAAATTTCGGAATTGAATCAGCACGAATTGATGTGTCTGGTATACAAATACATTGCAGTTTCTTTATGTCATATAAATTTGGAACTTTTGGGTGCATTCCCTTAAAAATTGAAATAGCATAGATTGCTAGCAATAAAATTTAATTTGAATTTGTTGGTCTAATGATGAGAAAAACGAAATGAGTACCGCCATAACTGTTCGCAATATTGATCCTAAAGACAAATCTTGGCTTGAGCAAGAGGCGCGCAAAGTCGGTATTTCAATGGAGGTGTTCGTCCGACGACTAATTCGAGAAAGTCGCGAAAAATCAGAACGGATATCCCAGCCATCAGAAGTTTTTCGACGATATTTCAGGTCCGAGCACGGCATAGATCTACCGCTGAACGAGGGGTTCGGATATCAGCCGGTTTTGTTACCTGACGAAAATAAAAATTGACTGCACGTGTCGTTTGGATTTTAGACACAAATATTGTGGCTGAGATGATGCGCGCTAATCCTAACCCTGTAGTCGTTGAATTTCTTGACCAAGTCGCTTTAGAAGGTATCGGTTTGTCGGCTGTTACCGTCTGGGAGATACTTAATGGAATTAGTCAACTAGACCTTGGTAAGCGTCGCAAAAACCTTACAGATCGTTTTTACGGAATGCTTGAGGAAATGTTCGTAGACCGAATTTTTGATTGGACTTCAGACCACGCTCGGATTTGCGCCCAAATTATGGAAGTTAGACGTAGACGGGGCGAACCTCTTGACAATCACTTGCCAGATGCAATGATAGCGAGCACAGCGAAATATCTTGGACTTACCGTTGTCGCACGCAACGAAAAAGAATTCCGTAGCGCGGGTGTCAGGTCGGTGAATCCTTGGGCACGGAAATCAGTTTGAATTTTAGGTATTTAAATGATTCAAATGTGCTGAACTACCAAGTTGTAATCTAATTGACGAGTATTTTTTCTAGCGTAAAAGTCCTTAGATAAGCAAGCGTAAACTCAATTGAAAGCATGGGTAAGTCTGAAGTAAATTGAGACCACCTCCATTCAATTTTTCAGAACGAATTGCCTGCCGTATCATTTTCGAACAATTGATTTGCCGCTGTTGCTCGATAATAATGCACCTGTGATGGGTGTGTTAGCGTTCCGCAATCACTTGGCAGCGACCCCATTTAGAATATTTTTGGGTTCCGAATTCCAACAGACGCGATTGGCTTGGTGTTGGATTATTGCAGCGGGAGTGGGTGTAGCACAGTTAACTTGGTGCTAACTCAACCGTGAGTCGAAGTTGGACCGTCGGGCTTTGGCATTGATGCCAAAATATTCGCCTGTTCGATTGCTTTAGTCAACTTACTATGGAGGACTGACTATTCGATATACATAGCATTTTTCAATTAGGTGAGCGTAGTATGCTGTTCAATATCCTCTTTGAACTCTGTGATCGTTTACCGCTCAATATTTATTGTTGACTTTGAAAATAGCAAGGTAGTAAACTGTTGAAAACAAAAACAAATATATTTAAAGAGGCAAGTTATGAGTACAAGATGCAATGTCGCAGTTGTTGGATGCGGGTATGAAGTCCTCCTCTATCGTCACTGTGATGGATGGCCAGTGAACATGAAATGGGATCTCGATCAAATTGTAAAATGGTTGAAAGAAGAGCGGATACCTCAACATCCAGCGGCGGTTGCCTCTTGGCTGATCCTTTTGGGAATCGATTGCAATTTATTTAGTTTTAAGGTTATTGATCGCAACAAGGAAACAAACACAATTGAGCCGAGCATATACAGTCAACAAGATCCAACAATCAGTCCTAGCCTTTATCTAATTACAGACACCATTCATTCTGATATCGATTTTTTTTATGCTGTCGACACAGAGCACAAATGTTGGCGAGGGTATGGTTGCCTGCGTTATGGAGTAGATGATGGTCGTGCGGGATTTCTTGAAGTACGTTCGTGGCACAATGTTCGTTTCAACAAAGGTGCGGTACACCCTGATGGGAGCGGTTTTTCGAGCAAGACTGCAGAAGAATATCAAGACAAAGTATTTAATGCCGCATTCAACTAAGTTTCTGCTCACTGCATATTCTACTAAGCGGAACGGTCAGTCAAATCAAATTTCGCATCTAAAACTTGGACTTTGAACGACTCGGTAAAACTTTGAGTCTTACTGAAAGGCAAATGCCCAACTTAGTCCACTTTGGGGCGGCGATTGGAATGCCTTTGCGTGTTATTTGTGCAATCTGTCGATTTCTTTTACGAGCTATTTTTCCTTTAAATCCCAATAAAGTTTTACCGCTGTTGGCTTCCATCGTCTCTTGGCAACAAACTCCACCGTGTTGGCATGTTGTCATAGTTATAAATTTCATGCAACGAAAGCAAAACGGGACTGTGTGCCATGACTATTCTTACCGTTCGCAACGTACCTGACGAGGTGCATCGTGCACTGCGTGTGCGAGCAGCAATGCGCAGCCGGAGCCCCGAAGCTGAAGTGCGCGCCATCCTAAAGGAAGCGGTTGCGCCGGAAGGGCGAATAGGATTGGAGTCGAAACTGTCTGATATCGGCCGTCGAGTCAAGTTGACCGATGAAGAATTTAAAACATTCACTCATCGCGATCACGCACTGCCCAAACTGGTTGGTATCGAATGATTCTAGTTGATACAAACGTAGTTTCTGAACCGTTGCATCGCGTTCCAGAACCTCGAGCTGTCGGATGGCTTGACGCACAGGCGTTAGAGACGCTGTAGATTTCCGCGATTTCTGTCGCGGAAATGCGCTTTGGAGTTGCGTTCCCTGCCCGAGGGTCGTCGCCGAGAACTGTTGCACGATGGTCTGGAGCAGGAGGTTTTGCCGTTGTTTACTGGACTTGTACTGGCATTCGATTTAACTGCATCTCAAGCTTATGCAGAGTTGATGGCAAATGCGCCATTAGCTGGTCGGACAAATTCAGCATCCGACGGATACATTGCGGTGACAGCAGCGGCCAACTCAATGATGGTTGCAACACAGGACAGGTTGCCATTCGATGTGGCTGGGTTGAGGAAAATCAATCTCTGGACGGCATAGCTAAAAATCTGGAGCAAGAATTTCGGAGCGAAAATCTACCTAAATGGTAACGGAGCTCTATCTCAGTTGCTGATGTCGACCAATATCTGATGTACATTGCAACCGCCTCCCATTGCAGGGAGTAGTTGAACTTCACCTAGTCAACGGTGGGTATGTTTGGTCGTTTTTTACTTGCTATTACTCAACGACTTTGTCGTCGTTTTCGACTTTATCAAAGCACAGTACGGCGTTTATGCAAATAAGCTTCGCAGTATTGCAGATCGCATTTGCGGTAATCACTTCAATCCGCTGCCCACTACTTCCTTCTGCGTTTTGGAGATGGAATCCCTTGTTTTCTTACCTTAGTTGTTGCTAGTAATCATTCTGATATTTTCGTCGCACAAAGAAACATCGTATCCAATAGACTGAACTCGAAATGCAGTATAGATTTTGTTCGGATACGATGCGAACATGTCCACCGGTGAAATAGATACCTAACATTGTCAGAAGGACTTGGTACGAATTTATTGTCCACTAACAAGATTTCGACACATGTTGTGTGTGCTATCTATCTGGGCCTATCTATTTTCGATGAAATTGTTCCAAGTTCAATAGATCAAAATACGCATAGTGTTTATACAATATTTGAGTTTTAATGAAAAATAATGAAGTATTGATTTTGATTGCAAGACAGTTGAAAGGCATTTCACCACAAAAACTAAAAATATCTTTCGAAGATTGACTCATTTATTCGAGAACTGAAGAATCACAAATTTTTAGAATTTGACAATGTCAAAATCCTTAACCATTGATTACGGCGAAAATATTCTAACAGCATTGAATTTGACTCCCGAGGAGTTTAGTCAAGAAGCAAGGATGCTCATTGCCGTTAAACTTTATGAACTAGGGCGATTGTCCACTGGTGCGGCGGCAGAATTTGCCAGAGTGCCTAAGCCGCTATTTTTAACCAAATTGGCGGAGTACGGCGTAGACACATTTAAACTGTCGGAGGACGAACTACAGAACGATCTGTTGAATGCAAGTCGTCATTTGTAACACTTCTCCGTTACAGAATCTGCATCAGGCAGGTTTGTTGAATGTTCTGCCAGATTTATTCGAATCTGTGCAGATTCCATTAGCAGTTGCAGTGGAATTGGCTCAAGGTAGGAGGCACGGAATAGACTTGCCGGAAATCAAACTGTTGCCATGGTTGTCTCTCAAGTCAGTGAGTGGAAATCCCAGAATTTCCCAAATTACTAACCTCGGAAAAGGTGAAAAAGAAGTCATCGCTTTAGGGTTGGAGTCTTCTAACCCGCTGCTTGTTCTGGATGATGGTAAAGCGCGTAGGTTTGCCACCTCAGTCGGATTGGAGATTACTGGAACTATGGGATTTTGGTTTTGGCAAAGAAACGAGGTCTAATTTAATCAGTTCGGACGGTTCTAGATCACCTCCAAGTCTTGCAGATTCGTATGGATGATAAGGTTAGACGGGCGATTCTTAATTTAGTCGACGAAAAAATATAAGTAGTCTGATAGATTTATTCAGCCTTAAATTACTTTGTCTTCAACATCCTGTGGACAGAGCGACATTGCATTGTGACTAACCAATTGTTATTCATCAAGCCGCCAATTTCAACTATCCTAAAATTAACCTACTGTTGCGGATGTTAAACAAGCAGTTTCAGTTTTTTTGGTAGAGATTTGGCATTGAAGTAGTAGACATAACAACGTCAAAGTTTTAACGTGGAGATGGTTCGAAAACATTGCGGCTATTTCCACCATAGGTAAAATTCCGCACTATTGTCTGCATACATACTTCGGCCAAGGGTGAGAAAATTGAAACAAAATTTGCTTTGACTGAATATTTGTACCCTTTTGCAGTTATGAGTTATTAGGGAACGACAAAATTCGTCTTTTCCGATTCTACAATGATGGATTTACAAGGTGTAAGAGTTTGTTTGAAAAATATGATTAATTTGTGCTGTTACGCTGGCTTCATCTACGGGTGACAAGTGTCCTATTCGTCGAATGATCGAGAATTTATCGAGCGTAAATAATTTGAATCGCACCTTAGAACCAACAACGAGGTTTGCTAGTTCAAAATCAGTGAGCACAACATCACTAGGCCATATGCTATGGCGTGCAGTAGTAATCATGGATAGTACAATTTGTTCATGCTGGCTGTTAAACCATGAACTTGAAATGACTAATGCGGGGCGACGCTTTGAGAAAAATTTATCGACGAATGGAAAAGGTACGACAACGACATCACAAAATTCATAGGTCACGCCAAGCTTCCTCGTCTTCAGGCGATGACCACTCGCTAAGAGTTTCAGATACACTGTCTAGATATTCGTCAGTTGGTAGTTCAATTTTTCTTATAGTCATTGCGCCAGGGCAAGTCCTGGAATGGAGGATATGATGAACTAAGTAGTTGAAACCATTCATCGCAGTCCAGAGGGTTCGACTCCCTCCCGACAAAGGTCAGCCAGCCGGTCGGAAGCGAGTGTTGCATGGTGGTCGGTAACGGCTATCGTGAAGCGTACACAGCAGGCGGTGAAGCGTCCTATTGAGCCTCGATATAGATATTGGCTGGTGCTTTCATTGTTGTCTAGATGGGAGCAGTATTTCGAACACCGCTAAATGGCGAGGTGTTGGGGAACTGCCCGGGGTCGTTGGAACGGCGCAAAGTCGCAGGATGGACTGCCAGGAAACCTGGGAGAGCCTGTATTTTCCACTGAGCATAGGTATCGGTCACTGGGGAGACCGAAACAAGAATCCACCCCGGTCTGATAGGTTGTCTGTGACTGATCAGGAGCGCGCAAGCGGCACACGTAAACAGCAGACTTTGGTGGTAGTGGCTGGCGAAACAATAAGCCGAAGCGATGAGATGCAGGCAGTCTTAGCGCGCTGATAGTACTGATGAGTGCGGGGAACCGAGTCCATCGGGACCCGAACGAGGGAAGCGGCGCGTCATGTCAACAGAACCATTGGTGGGAAACGATGGAAAATACACAGAGATTTACAAACACGTCTACGAAACAACAATGGATAGCCGAGCAGGCGAGGGCACACCCGGAGCGGGTATTCACCGCACTGCACCATCTCATTGACATCGACTGGATGCGTGAGGCGTACAGACGCACACGCAAGGACGGTGCGGCGGGTGTCGACGGAGTTACGGCGGCAGACTACGAAGAGGATTTGAATTCGAATTTAGCGGATTTGCTGAATCGGATTAAGTCAGGTCGCTATGTTGCTCCTGCGGTTCGCCGGCACTGGATACCGAAAGGCGATGGCACCTCTCGACCGCTGGGGATTCCCACGTTTGAGGACAAGGTGGCGCAACGGGCGATACTGATGATTATCGAGCCGATTTATGAGCAGGACTTTAAGTCATGTTCGTATGGGTTTCGACCGGGCAAGGGCTGTCATGATGCGCTGGATGCAATATATTCTGGCATTATGGAAGGGCGCAATCGCTGGGTGATTGATGCTGATTTGGAAAATTATTTTGGTTCAATTCGGCACGATACCCTGCGTAGTTTCCTCGACCTGAGGATCAAGGATGGCGTTATCAGACGCATGATAGACAAATGGCTGAAGGCTGGAATACTGGATAAAGGCGTATTGACGCGAAGCAAAATCGGGACTCCGCAAGGTGGTGTTCTATCACCGTGCCTATCAAACATTTTCCTGCACTATGTGCTGGACAAGTGGTTTGAGCAGGAGGTTAAACCGAGGCTTTGTGGAAACTGCCGATTGATTCGGTATGCCGATGACTTTGTCATTTTGTTTGAGTATGAAAACGATGCCCGGCGGGTGTTGGAAGTGTTGGATAAGCGGTTAGGTAAGTATGGGTTATTGCTCCATAAGACCAAAACTCGCTTTATCGACTTTCGCCCGCCACGGGATCAAGGGACAAGTCGGCGCGCAAGTTTTGATTTTCTCGGATTTACCCATGTTTGGGGAGAATCCTGGAGGGGAAAACGCTATGTGCAGCGACTGACTTCCAAGGCACGCTTCGCTCGTGCGGTCAAGTCTGTTCACCAATGGTGTAAGATGAACCGCCACCGTCCGCTTGCGGTACAGCATGCGCGCTTATCTCGTATAATCGCCGGACATTGTGCTTACTATGGCATTACCGGAAACTCCCGAAGGCTCTCGGCATTCCGTTTTCGAGTGTGTCAATGCTGGCACAAAGCGCTCTCGCGCAGAAGCCGCAAAGGCAAGCCGAATTGGGAGCGTATGAACGTGATTCTTTCGCGGTTTCCGTTGCCTCTTACGCGTGTTTCACGCCCGCTTCATGCCTATTGAGCGAATCTGTTACATGAGGAACCGAGTGCATCAGTCGTGCTCGCTCGGGTCTGCGAGGGAAGGGGCTCGGTAACGACCCCTTCTACTCGGACCTGTTTGCCATCTGTCGTAAACATTAGCAAATCTCCACTCGTGATTTTGGCAGCCTTTCTTATCGCTGCGGGAATTGTTGTTTGACCTTTCGACGTAACGCGAGATGTTTCCATAATTTTCCACGGATGAATGTTAGAAATTGTAAGAATATCAGAAAGTAAGAAATTCTTCAATGCGAGTGTATGCCCTGATTACAGGCGATAGAATTTCCCACAAACAGGAAATTCGCGGCACCGTGTACAAATGTTAGCTCGATTTTGGCGTTATCCAGTTTACGTTTCTAGGTCTGTTTTCTCCTAGTGATTTTATGGTTGAGGCTGTCTTGTTTATTCCGCTGAAAGTTGAGTTGTTGCGTATATGTGCTTGATTCGTGAGAGTTTTCAAATATTTCCGATTGTTGCATTGAACAGGTTTTGAACTTGGTCATTCTTGTCTTTTCTTTACTGCTCCTGGATCAGGTGACGGGAGACTTCACCGTATGAGTGCCGATCTATCCTCTGTGGCTGTTTTTTTTGACATCGAGGGAACACTCACGCATGAAGGCCGCCCTATCGCAGGGGCTGTTGAGGTACTGCGCATGCTCAGGGATGGTGGTGCCAGCATTCGCTTCCTGACTAATATCACAGCTAGAATGCCGCAGACTATTGCACAAAATTTGCGTACATGTGGTCTGTCGGCAAATGATGATGAAATATTCACTGCCGCCAGCGCTTGTGCCACTTATGTCGGCTTAAGAAATCTGGAGACTGTACGACTGATAATCTCGGAGGAAATCAGTTCCCTATTTGTGGGATTGAAAGAGGATAATCACAACCCGTCTGCAATTGTCATTGGCGATGTCGCCGAACAGTTTGATTTCCACCTGTTGGATGACGTATTCCGACAGATTGACGAAGGAAGTGAACTAATCGCAATGTCGCGAAATCTTTTCTGGTTCAATAAAGGACGCAAGCAACTGGATGCTGGTGCTTTTGTGTCAGCACTCGAACTGGCCACGGGCAGGGAGGCTACTATCTGCGGAAAGCCCAATGATGTGATCTTCTCTATGGCAGTGAAGTCGCTTGATAATCCTGATCGCCGGATTCTGGTGGTCGGAGATGACATCAAAACGGATATTGCTGGTGCTAGTCAGGCGGGGTTAGAGGCAGTTCTTGTCGGAACCGGGAAGTATCGGGACCAGGACCGTTTGCGTGTGCCCTATGCAGATTTTCTCCCTACAGTCGCTGATCTTCCCGACCTGCTCACTGACAAGCTGTTCAACTAAATCAGTCTGCCGTTTGAGTTGCATGCAAAGGCTGAATTTCGGTGAATGAGATAACTGCAACCTTTGTTTCAGACATGGAAGCAGCAGAGAGCATTTTTTGAGAATAATTGGCTCAAAGCCTATGAACATCTGGTAAATGGAAGTTCCATTGGCAAGATGTCGCATCTGGAAATTCTGTTTTATATCAGCTAAGCTAAGAAGGGCTCTAGCAACAACATGAGGTGAGTTCTAAAAAAAACTATATTTTTCCAGGTGTGACTTTCCTATCCAATTTTGGAACAGGCATTCAACTGATCGTCTCCTCCTATCTTGCCTATAGTTTGACGGATGTAGATCGTCAGGAATATCCGTCCGATTACTGCTGCTATTCAACTTAAACATACAATAAATTCTCTCGCGGACGAAAATAATTTTACTCGTCACCACGCGTTTTTTGTTGGCTCAACTTGCAGATTGTATGGTGATGCATGCCCAACTGCTTTGCGATTTTCGAAGCGGATTCACATCTTTGCATGCGCAGTCGTTAGCACTCCTTCTCGCGGTAACATTTCAACCTGTGGTAACAGCGTCTGCCCTTCGCGACAGAACGAATCCGATCTTGTTCAAATTTTTAAGTCAGGAAAACCACCATTTTCGGTCAACCTTGGTCGGCATTTTGCTTACCACTGTGCAAACATGATTTCATTCTCCAATCAAACCGATCATTAGCAAGAACTTGTGCAGGTTTGGGTCGACTGCTGCAGCACGTGCGGCAATGGTTGATGGGAGAAAGTCTTCAAGTGCGACCTAGGTGAGAAAGAAAGCCGAGACCAATAGCTCTGAAAAAACCAAAAAACTAATCCAAGTTCGTGCGGAGGACTGAGCCGAAACCAAAGATTTCGTAAGAATCCATTAGAGTCAATGTATGAGCCACACCACAAATCATCATTACTGAAACGTTTTATTGCACCGCATTCTGGCATTCAAAAAGGACATTGGCATTTAGCTGGAAGTGTGCGCATCTAAATGCATTTCACAGAGCAAGTTCCAGACCTGTTCCACAAGCGATCTCCCGGTGGCACGGGTACGAATAACCCTGATTTCTATTGACTGGTTCCAAGTTTTGTCACCGGCCGGTACAAGTCGGCCGGTTTTCAAGTCTTCACCAACGAGCATCGACTGCAGCCAGGCAAGACCGCGCCCGTCAAGCACCATGTCACGAATAATCTCTCCCATTGTTGACTCGTAAACGGGATTGATGTGCAGTTCTACGTCCTGTGTGGTCATGCGTGCCTGACGCTGCCATCCGAGTGGGTTTTCGGATGAAAATCCAATACAGCGAACGGGATTTTCAGCGGTTCCAGGTAGTGCAAACATCGCATTTCCACTATCGTTCGGTATAGAGACAGGAATCAACTGCTCCGAACTGACTGTCAGGAAATCGTAACCTATAAGGTCAACTAGGTCCGGCATTGTCTGTTGATGAAAACACACCATGAAATCGATTTCGTCGTTAATTAGATTGTCCAAACAGTTGTCAAGATTGTCAGACTTTAGAATGAAACTGCCAACCTCAATGTGTTGCTCAATTTCCGCTATAAGACTGGGCAGAAAATGGCGTGCGAGCACATGCTGAGCGCTAATCCGCAGTGACTCTACCCCTTGCAGACCAACTTGGCGTGCACCTACCCTGGCACGGTAAGTCGCACGAACGATATCCAAGGCCTGCCTGTAGAAATGACTTCCTGCCCGGGTCAGGCCAACCGGCTGAGAACTTCGGTCAATCAACCTGACGCCAAGCCAGTCCTCGAGTTGTTGAATTCGTCTGCTTAGAGTGGACTGGGTGGTATTGCGTTCCTTCGCAGCCTTGGAAAAGCTCCGCGTAGTAGCAAGCACCAGAAAATCTTCAAGCCATTTTAGTTCCACAGATAGCTCCTCCTAGAATGGGAAATACGATACTATGCAATAAATGCATAATATATTAAAATCAAATTAGTGACATTGAATTGACATGTTCGTAAAAAAATCCTATAAAGTCAATTATAAATGCTATAAAATGACTGCATAATTCTGTATGATTTAATACTGATGATTCAGGTATCAATTAACAGATTATCGAAAATATGCATATTTATTAACAGATAAACGCCTTTGTAATAGGTATCTACTGGAGGTGGAAAACATGTTTGTATCCTCTAAACGAATTATACTGTCCGCCGTGGTGGCGGTGTTTGGAGCAATCAGTATCGGCTCCATGGTGGTCGCCTTTGCTGAAACACCACAGATGGGCGGCACGCTCGTCATTGGTGCTACGTCCACTCCGCGGCATCTTAATCCGGCAGTCCAATCCGGAACTGCCACAGGAATGCCTGGAGCGCAAATCTTTGCAACACCCCTCAGGTTTGACGAAAACTGGAATCCTCAACCCTACCTAGCGGAGAGTTGGGCAGTCTCCGAAGACGGTTTAAGTGTGACTTTGAACCTGCGCAAGAACGCCAAGTTTCATGACGGAGAACCGATCACATCAGAAGATGTGGCATTCTCTGTTGAGACGATCAAGAAAAATCACCCGTTTAAAAGCATGTTTGATCGGGTTTCTTCAGTCGATACGCCAGATGCCCACACTGCAATCCTTAGGCTGACTGAACCACATCCCGGAATTCTGCTAGCCATGTCCTCGTCACTGTGCGCAATCATACCCAAGCATGTGTACGGCGATGGTCAGGATGCCAAAACTCATCCTAATAATCTCGAACCGATCGGTTCTGGACCCTTCCAGTTTGTCGAGTACGTCAAAGGGCAGCACATGATACTTGAAAAGAATCCCGACTATTTTTTCGAAGGCAAGCCCTATCTTGAAAAGATTGTCTTCAAATATAACAAGAATTCCAATGCCCTCGCCCTTGACGTAGAGCGGGGCGACATTCACCTGCGACTGTTCAACACAAAATCCCGGGAACTTGCCCGCCTCCGAGAAAACGAAAACCTGATTGTGACACCGAATGGATATGCTGCAATCGGGCCAATTTCATGGTTGGCTTTTAACCTGAATCATCCGATTCTAGGCAAAAAAGAGGTGCGCAAGGCAATTGCCTACGCAATTGATCGCAAGTTCATCAACGAACAACTGCATGCTGGCCTTTCCAGACCGGCTTATGGTCCGATCGCCATGGACAATCCGTTTGCTGACCAGGATGCCGAGCGTTACGACTACGATCCTGACAAGGCAAATGCAATGCTGGACGAAGCAGGTTATCCCAGAAATGACGATGGCATTCGATTTCAGGTTACGCTTGACACTCTTCTGTCCCAACGTGAAGTTGCCGAGTTTCTCAAGCCGCATCTCGCCGAAGTCGGCATAGATGTCAGCCTGCGCATTCCGCCGGATTTCCCTACATGGTCGAACTGGGTCAAGAACCATGAATTCGATATGACTGTTGATGTCGTGTTCAACTGGGGCGATCCTGTGATTGGTGTGCATCGCACCTACGTCACTTCAAATATTCGAAAAGGAGTGATCTGGTCGAATACTCAGAGTTACTCCAACCCCGATGTCGATCGGATTCTGAACTCTGCAGGCAAGGAAAATGACTTTGCAAAGCGCAAAGAACTTTACCTCGAATTTCAGAAGATCGTAACCGACGAATTACCTGTGTATTGGTTGTACGGACTTCCATATCACACAGTCTATAACAAAAGTGTAGGAAACCCGCCATTGACAATCTGGGGTGCCATGGCACCAATGGATGAGGTTTACCTCAAGCAATAGAATGTCTAAAGATCGATCTTCCCGGTGCCGGAAGGAAATTGCAGACCGCGAATACCGAATCAGCCTTTCAGACACTGGCGGCGGTTCCTTATCCAAGGCAGTCTAAATGCAAACACCAGTGAGAGTTGACAAATGTTATCTGCCCTGAAGATCATTGCTGAGCGCATTGCCTTTGCGTTTGCGGTTGTGTTTTCAGTATTGGTGCTCAATTTCATTCTCGTACGACTTGCGCCCGGAGATCCCGCGGAGGTCATTGCAGGGGAATCCGGCGGGATCACTCAGGAGATTATTGATGCCATTCGGAAGGACTACGGTCTGGATCTGCCACTCTACGAGCAACTCTGGATTTACCTTGGCAACGCTGTAAAGGGCGACCTCGGATATTCCTACTATTTCAATACTCCAGTGGTGGAACTTGTTGTCTCTCGGATGTGGCCAACGGTCCTGCTGATTGTAGCTGCGACAGTCCTCGCGCTTTTTGTTGGAACAGCATTTGGTGTGCTGGCTTCGCGCAAGCCCGAAGGATGGTTCTCGAATTTCATCACCGTATTTTCTCTGGTCGGTTACTCCGCACCACCATTTTGGACGGGAATGTTACTTATCATCGTTTTTGCATTCGTGTTTCCTTGGTTTCCAGTTTCAGGCTATTATGACGTAACGCTTTCAGTGGGCAGTCTCGGTCACGCGCTCGATGTTATCCATCACTTGGTGCTTCCAACGATCACACTTGCCCTGATCTATCTCGCCCAGTATAGTCGGATGGCTAGGGCCAGCATGCTGGAGGTGATGGGATCAGATTACATTCGTACCGCACGGGCAAAGGGTGTCGCTGAAAATGTCGTTTTTTTTAAGCACGGTCTTCGTAACGCCATTCTTCCAATCATTACTATTACCGGCCTGCATTTCGGCAACGTGTTGTCTGGGGCGGTTTTAGTTGAAGCCGTATTCAACTGGCCCGGACTCGGAACTTTGGCATTTGATTCACTGTTAAGGCGCGACTATCCGACTATTCTGGGACTTTTGTTTTTCTCTGCTGTAATGACAATCGTCGCAAACCTTCTGACGGATTTTTGCTATCGACTGGCAGATCCAAGAATCAAAATCAAGAGAAGATAGGAGCTTACAAAGATCAGCTGGTAAAACTATCTGTAATTTAAAAACAATAACTTATGATGACATTATTAGCTTACCGCACAATCAGCTTCCGACTTTGCTCAAAAATGCGGCGAAATGCGAACACTCTGAGTCAGCGCTTGGGTGCAATCCGATACATCTGGAGTCATTTTCTTGCGACAAATCGAGAAGTGATGAAAACGCTACAGCTAGATCAGTCATTCCCGCGTCCTAACGCCTCTTTTTTCTCACTCGCCAAAGAGTTTTCACAACTGAGAAAACAACTCCGTTGGCTGGCTAAGCTGCCCGCCAAACCGATCAAATATTCACTTAAATACTACGCTAAAGACTGGCATTGGTATTTCAAGTCGGATAAAGGCTTTCTAAAGCTCAAGGCAAAGCGTCACAACAATTCATTCACTGTTCCAGACGGAGCTTTCAGGTTGAGTGGCCAATTGCTGCGCTTGCGAAAGATCGGTCAGGTTTGTCTCAGTGGCAGCAGCCCGTATGCTCACTGTGAAGCCAAGACTGCAGTGATTCGAGAGTGGCAGAACAAGTTCTATGCGGTGGGTGAGGCTGAGACTGACCGGGATCATGAAGCAATTGGCGCGGATATGAATAAAGCTCAGGATGCGACGAGCGGCGGCGAGATTCGAAGGTTTCCTGGTCTGAAGAATCTGAAATTGAAACGCATGACGAGTTCAGCTAAAGGATGGACTGATTCGCCTGGAGAAAGCATCAAGGGGAAGCCAGGGCTGAATCGTGAAATACTGAAGACCGCCTGCAGCGGGTCTCAGCAGAAACTTCGGTGCAATGCAGCGGGTCTGATCGCGGCTGCTCCGAAAATGACCAGGTGGATGTGTCATCTATTTGGGCACATCGACAAGGGCAAACGCGAGACGCAGGCGAGGTTTAGGTATGTATCTTGCGGAAACTTGGACAATGCGGCCAACTATGGCGCATCAAACATTTTAACCTTGGGAACTCGGGCGATTGGACAGGAAAGGAGTTCTGGTTGTATACCCGCTAAACTGTCAAGAAGATATAGCAAGGCTGAAGCTATCAACCATTCTTTGTAACTTTGAAAAGATAGTATCCATGGCTGAAAATCCAACAAGTATAGAAATTTCCGCAATCAGGGCTGAAAGCCCTGCGCGCGAAGCATGGCGCATGTTTCTGCGCAATCGTTCTGCTATTCTGGGACTCATCATTCTGGGCGTCATAGTTCTAATAAGCATTTTTGGTCCAGGTTTATACGGAGTAGATCCGTTCTCGATCAGGGGGGCGCCCTTTACTCCTCCTGGCGTGGATCCGAATGTTCCCTTGGGCACTGACCATGTCGGCAGGGATATTCTGGCGGGAATGATCAGTGGTGGAAGGGCGACCTTGGCAGTAGGGATGTCAGCTGCTCTCATGACCGTCTTAATCGGTTTGGTCGTCGGAGCTTTTGCCGGTTACTATGGCGGTCTGGTTGACGAAATCCTGATGCGTATTACGGAATTCTTTCAAGTGCTTCCGTCGTTGATACTGGCCATGGTTCTGGTAGCCCTGTTCACGCCGTCGCTTCAAATGATCGCCATCGCCATTGGCTTAGCTGCCTGGCAGTCCACAGCCCGACTTACCCGCGGGGAGTTCCTGCGTCTGCGAGAAATGGAATACGTAAAGGCCGGTCGCACTATCGGTGCAACCGACAAACGCCTGATCTGGATCGTGATCCTGCCAAACGCACTGCCGCCGTTGATTATTTCCGCTACTCTGATCATTGGCGTAGCAATCCTTTTCGAGGCAGGTCTGAGCTTTCTCGGTCTCGGGGACCCGAACGTGGTGAGTTGGGGGCTGATGATAGGGGCGAGTAAGGAATATATCTTTGAATCCTGGTGGGCAACGACTTTTCCAGGAACGGCTATTTTTCTTTCGGTACTCAGCGTCAGTCTAATTGGCGACGGACTCAATGACGCACTCAACCCAAAACTCAGGGAGCGGTGATGAATTCCACATGTGAAAGCACCGTACTGCTGGAGGTTAGTGACCTCAAGGTGGACTTCAATACACGCGCCGGTATCGCACATGTTCTGGACGGAGTCAGCTTCAATTTGTCCCAAGGAGAAGTTCTGGGAATCGTAGGAGAGTCGGGATGTGGCAAAAGCATAACTGCTCTCTCGGTTATGGGGCTGATACCCACCCCACCTGGCAAGGTGGTTGGAGGGCAGATCATCTTCCGGGATGAAAACCTGCTGGATTCCACACCGGAACGCCTGCGCCAGGTCCGCGGCAATCAAATATCCATGATTTTCCAGGAGCCCATGACCGCACTCAATCCTGTATTCACGGTAGGAGATCAGATCGCCGAGGCGCTCATGTTACACCGGGGCTTGTCCCACCATGCAGCTCTAGACAAGGCAGTTGAGTTGCTTCGGGAAGTTCATGTACCGCTGCCAGAGAAACGTATCAATGAATATCCCCACCAGCTGTCAGGGGGAATGCGTCAACGTGCTATGATTGCGATCGCTTTGGCGTGCGAACCCGAGATTCTGATAGCTGATGAACCGACCACGGCGCTGGATGTTACGGTGCAGGCACAGGTATTCGATCTTCTGTTGGAGCTGAAGCGAGAGCGCAAAATGGCCATTATCCTAATTACCCATGACATGGGTGCGATCGCAGAGATGGCCAATCGCGTCTTGGTGATGTATGCTGGTCGTATCATCGAATTAGCCGCGGTTGATGACATTTTGCAGAAACCTCAGCATCCTTACACTCGCGGGCTGATTTCCTGCGTGCCAACGCTGCAGTTCGGCATTGAAGTGGATCGGCAGCCGCTCAAAGAAATCCCTGGAATCGTACCCCCGCTGACGGAACTCAGTACCGGCTGCGCTTTCGAACCTAGATGCGAATTCAGTATGAAAACCTGCGCAACCGAAAAACCCGTTGTATTCCAGACAGCAAAAGGACATTCAACAGCATGCTGGTTGTTGAAGGACCAGCTCTTGACGCGAAAATGATCATCTCAAAATCAGAACCGTTGCTTAGCGTCCGAAACCTGAAGGTTTATTTCCAGGCGAAGTCAGAGAAAATTTTTGGAAATCGCAAGTGGCTGCATGCGGTTGACGGGATCAGTTTTGATATCCCGAGAGGGACAACCTTTGGAATCGTTGGTGAATCGGGGTCAGGCAAATCGACCGCCGCACTGGCCATCATGCGACTTGTGCCGATCATGGAAGGCGAAATCTTTCTGGAAGGGAGCAAACTTTCAGAGGCGGAGGGGAAGGAACTCATGGAACTGAGAAGGCGCGTACAGATAATATTTCAGGATCCCTATTCATCCCTAAATCCACGCATGAGAGCAGGTGCCATTGTTAAGGAACCGCTTGATCTTATGAAAATCGGGGATCGTGATCAACGGAACGATCGCGTCGCCGATCTCTTTCATAAAGTAGGGTTGCGCATGGAGCAGCAGGTACTGTTTCCGCATCAATTTTCGGGAGGGCAACGCCAGCGCATCGGTGTGGCCCGCGCATTGGCCAGCCAGCCGGATCTCATCGTATGCGACGAGCCAGTATCGGCACTCGATGTCGCAATCCAGGCCCAGATACTCAATCTTCTTCGCAAACTGCAGGAAGAATTTCAACTTACGTACCTTTTCATTTCCCACGATCTCGGTGTCATTCAACATATCTGTGATGACATTGGCGTAATGTATCTTGGCGAGATCGTCGAACAGGCAGATCGCATCTCTCTGTTCAAAAGACCACTTCATCCCTATACTTGGGCACTGCTCTCGGCTGTACCCTCGATAGACCGGCGAAAAGGCAAGAACCTGCATCGAGTCAGGCTCCAAGGAGATCCGCCAAGTCCAATTGATCTTCCGCAGGGATGCAGATTTGCAGGCCGTTGCCCGTTTGTCCGTAACGTCTGCCACGAAAAAACTCCGGTTCGTCGCCAAATTTTTCCCCACCATTGGGTCAGTTGCCACCGAGTCAGCGATGACGGCATACCTCCGCACGAAACTGATGATTACGCAGATCAGCGGACCGCGATTTGACTACCGTCTATAGTGCGAAAAAGATCATCACTATGAATCCGTCCCGACCGGCAGCGACACATGTCGCAGTACGGTACGGACGGATCGTTGGTGTTGGCACCCCGGAAGAACTAACCGGTTTCGGGAGATTTGCGCTCGATACTCGATTTTCCGACAAGGTGCTGATGCCAGGTCTTGTCGAGGGACATAGTCACGTAATGCAAGGCGCGTTCTGGCGACGGGTGTACTGTGGACACTTCGACCGAGTCGACCCTGATGGCGTGACTTGGCGAGGACTTTCTTCCAACGATCACATTCTTAATCGCCTGCGAGAAGTCGAGGGGGGTCTCAACGATCCTCGGGCACCACTCGCAGGCTGGGGATACGACCCTCTCTTCTACAACGCGGATTGTCTAGACAGGCACGATCTCGACAAGGTTTCCAGTGAGCGTCCTATTGGAATTCTTCATGCATCCTGTCATATTCTCAACGTGAATACAAAAGTGCTGGAACTGTCCGGACTGCTGCGCACCGGCTTGAATCATCCGGGAATTCCTTTAGATAAAAATGGCCTGCCAACCGGCGAATTGAGAGGACACGAAGTCATGGCCGCGGCAAATCACCATGTCGGTTTCCTCCGTGAAGAGCTCGCTCAGGATGAGCAAGGACTTCGGCAGTTTGCACGGCAGTGCATCCGAAGTGGTGTAACTACAGCAACCGACCTCGCCGCTCTCCTTTCGGACGACGCGGTGGAAATGATGCTCCGGGTTACCGGAGAAGCAGATTTCCCGGTAAGAATCGTAGCGGCCCGTAAGCTGCTCAATATTACGGTTCCGAACCTGATCCAACAAGCACACGAACTGTTTGAACAGAGTACCGATCAGTTACGCTTGGGGGCAATCAAGGTTGTTGCAGACGGCTCCATCCAGGGGTTTACCGCTAGACTTCGGGCGCCCGGATATTTCAATGGCTCTCCCAACGGTCTTTGGTACCTGCCGCCTGAACAGTTAAAAGAGGTTTACCGACTGGCACTCAGAGAGGACGTGCAGGTCCACACCCATACAAATGGCGACCAGGCAACTGAGCTTGCGCTCGACTGTATTGAGGATGCCTTGCGGCTGCATTCGGCTCCAGACCACCGTTTCACATTACAGCATTGCCAGCTGGCCAACACTGCACAATTTCGCAGGATGCAAGGGCTCGGTGTTTGCGTGAATTTGTTTTCGAACCACATATACTACTGGGGTGATCTGCATTACAGCCACACCGTAGGACCGGAATGGGCCAAACGTATGAACGCCTGCGCAACGGCTCTGGCCTGCAGTGTGCCTGCCGCAATACACTCCGACGCACCTATTACACCACTTGGCCCTCTGTTCACTGCCTGGTGCGCAATCAACCGGCTAACCAGTTCAGGGCGCGTTCTCGGTCGGAAGGAGTGCATCAGTGTTGACGCCGCGCTGCATGCCATAACGTTGGGTGCAGCCTATACCCTGAAGCTTGATGGTGAAATTGGATCGATCGAATGCGGCAAACGAGCCGACTTTGCTGTTCTCGAGGACGATCCAAGCCAGATTGGCGGCGAAAGGCTCAAGGATGTTCGCATATGGGGAACTGTTCAGGACGGGCGCGTGTTTGCGGCCGCTGATGTCTGATGGCGCAGTGCTTGCAAAACGAGGAAGTGACGAAAGTCACTGTGATAGGTGGCTATCTTGGTTCTGGAAAAACGACATTGATCAATCACCTACTGCGTAATGCGAACGGCAGCAGGCTAGCAGTGCTGGTCAACGAATTCGGAGACCTTCCCATTGACGGCGACCTGATCGAATCCAATGAAGGTGAGGTGATCAATGTGGTTGGAGGCTGCATCTGTTGCAGCTACGGAGACGATTTGGTCACAGGGTTATTGGACATTGGGTCGGCCGAGCCTAGAGCGGATCACATTCTGATCGAGGCGAGCGGAGTCGCACTTCCGGGCTCCGTTGCTGCAACTGTTCAGATACTCGACGGATTTTCACTGAACGGTGTGGTTGTCATGGCCGACGCTGAGACGTTGCTGCATCTCGCACAGGATACTTACCTTTCCGACACGATTACTCGCCAGTTCACGGACGCGGATATCGTAATTCTTAACAAAGTTGATCTCGTAACAGACAATTCTCGTGCAACGACACGCAGCTGGCTGACGAAACAGTATCCAGATGCTCGGATCATTGAAACTTCCGCCGCAATTTTACCACCGGCCATTGTACTCGGCATACCGCAATACAGTAATCGCCGGCTGTTAGACGGAAGTGTTTCGCATGCTTCGCTTTTTTCGAGTATTGCGATGGAGTTGAAAAGTGTGATGGACGTGGAACGATTCGCCGAAGCGCTCACTTCTCCCGCACTGGGGCTGGTTCGAGTCAAAGGATTTGTGAAATCTGCGGACGGTGCAGTCAAAGCATTGCAAACCGTCGGAAGGCGGTGGGAACTTTATAACTCTGATAAGGACGTGCCATGCCAAATTGTATGTATCGGAACGAACTTGCACTGGGATCCTGAAGCACTCAGGAATGTCATTTCACAACATTCACTGCATGCCATTTGACGTCGCAATACACTGTTATCCTAATGCATTGACAGTCGAGTCCATTCGGGAATTGCTTAGCGAACGTACTTGTCTAAATTCGCTGACTCTGCAACGGTTGCGATGGAACTTGGTCGTTGCGGTCATTTCAAGAGAAGCTGACGCCCGCATCCTCCACAGCATTACTTTCCATCCACCGGATCACGGCTGGAGCCACATCTGGGCCGTCATGGGCAGCTCCTTCCACATAATCAAAAAGTGTGGCAGAGCCTCGATCTCGCAGTTCATCTCTAAGGCGCTGTAGCCTTGTGATTCGGTTGGTTTGAAGATCATTGACTCGGCTGATGTACACCGGATCACCGGGAGACTTGGCGATTTCCCAGGTTTCTGTGTCCGCATCACCGATTGCCATGTGCGTAGGTACTGCGTGCACGGCTTCCGAATCGAACGATATGCCGAACCGTTCCTTAAGTCCTTTCACACCAGCCGGCCAAGGCCGTTCTGGATCCGGCAGAGTCACATTACCCGGGGCGCAGATGGACAGGGCCGACAAGCGTTTCGGATGCAGATATAAAAATCTATGTGCGAACTGTCCCCCACCGCTAAAACCAAAAAGAGAGAACTTGTCCGTGGCAAACGCCCAAGTGCCTGCGGCCTGTTCAATCATATCGAGTAGCAGCAGATCGTATCGCACGCCATGAGTGTCGATCCACTTGTAGCCGTGAATATCGTGTGAGTCACTAGCGCCAACCGGAAACAGCGGTGCCATGAGCACAATGCCTGTTTTTTCTGAAAATTCGCGGAAACAGTGACGCATCCAGTCCACACGACTTGTACCATGAACCAGAACTAGCAGGCGACTGGAACCATTTTGTGGCATCGATTCCGGCACGTACAGGGACAATGAGAATCGTCTATCCATGCGACTCGCCATCCAGGGTGTGAAGCCCGAGTCGTACGGAAAGAGTGCCGATCGTTTCATAAGTTCAAATTAGATACTGAAGCTCTACTGCGATTTGATTTAGGGGATTATATATTTGACTAAACCACTGAAATACATTAAATATCAGAGAGTTAGTTTAACCAATCGAGCAATCTAGTTGAACTCGAACAAAAGAGTGCCCAGCAAGTCGCACCGATATGACATTTCGCTGATCAAGCGGATGGAAATGTTTCGGGACGAAATTTCAGCACGCAAGTGGCATGAGTCGATCATCAGGGAGGACAGCGTTGCGTTGCTCCATCGCTGCGGTTGTAACAACACCTACGAAGTTCCAAGTGACAAGCCACTGTCAGGGAGACTGTCGAGATGTTACGATTCAGATTACAAATTTTTGACGAATTTTTACTGGTGATTTATTATAAAAATTATTGGATTGGGGGATGTTCCCGGTCGGCGATTGGCTCTGGGATTGCTGAGGGCTTCTATGTGATCGTTCCGCTGGAATATCGTGCTCTTGAATGTCTGCCACTGGACCAATTCATCCCGGATTTGATAAAAAAGCTCGATCAAACTTATTATGTCGGGTTGCTGTCGGCAGCACAGTATTATGGTGCGGCGCATCACTCACCTCAAGAATATCAGGTACTTCTGGAGAAGCCTCGTCGGACAATTCATTGCGATCGGGTGCGTGTGTCTTTCATCGTTCGCAAGCACCTTCGTAAACAACCCGTTCAACGCTTCAATACGTTTCGAGGTATGTTATTGGTGTCGATACCGAAAGCAACTGCTATTGATCTGATCGGATATTGTCATCGCGTAGGTGGGCTTGACCATATTGCACCTGTTCTCCTTGAGCTTACAGAGCAAATTGATCCTCAGAAATTAGTGGATGTTGCACAAAACGTACCTATTACGTGGGTACAAAAGCTGGGCGATTTGATCGAACTTGTTGATGCAAGCAATAAAGTCAATCTTCTTAGAGATTATGTAAACAAGAATGCTCGGCGAACTGTTCCGCTTTTGCCTGGAGAATCCCGCGAAAATTCTCCACGAGATACTCGCTGGAGGCTCTTTGTAAACGCTGAGGTAATCCCAGATATTTGATTCCTCGCGATTACATTACAGAGTGGCGTGCGCAAGCACCGTGGTTACAAGATTTTCAAGTTGAGCAAGATTTGGTAATCAGCCGAGCGCTTTTAGATATATTTCGCCATCCTTATTTAAGACAAACACTCGCCTTGCGGGGCGGTACGGCACTTTATAAACTCTACGTTCATCCACAAATTCGCTATTCTGAAGACATTGATCTTGTGCAGGTCAGCGCAGAATCAGCTGGCTCAATGATGAGCGCAATACGAGAAGTATTAGATCCTTGGCTAGATAGACCCAAATGGAAACAAACCGAGGGACGCGTGACTTTCATTTACCGCTTTTCATTGGAAAACGCGCCATCAATGCCACTAAAACTGAAGGTGGAAATCAATACGCGGGAACACTTTGCGGTATATGGTTTCGTGCATAAACCATTGACCGCGTCATCGAGATGGTTCGAAGGTACCTGTGAAATTAATAACCTATGTGCTTGAAGAGTTGTTAGCCACCAAATTGCGAGCCCTATATCAGAGTCGAAAAGGACGCGATCTCGTCGATCTATTTGTCGCATTGGAAGAAGCGGCAGTTAACACAGATCGCATTGTTGCTGCATTTTTACAGTACATGCTTTATGGTGGCCATAATGTTACGCGCGTTAAGTTTGAAAAAAATATTGAAAAGAAATTGCATGACGCCCAGTTTAACTCCGACATCAGCCCACTACTCGTACTTAGATTTACTTTGGACATCAATGAATCTGCAGAAAATGTTCGTTCCCGGATAATTACATCATTACCAGATCGTTCAAGAAAATTAGAGTGCATAAATTATTGCAAAGAATAGTTGACTCTAAGGCTATATAGTGAGAAAAGCAGACCGATAGCAATCGCTTTGATGCTAAAGACGTCAATTTTGAGCTGATAAAATTATTTACGTCGGTCTTGGAAAATGGGTAGGTATTGGAGGAATTCACAAAACTAATTGCTAATATCGAGAGCCCATGAAATTAATCATAACGAGACATGCCAAATCAAGCTGGGGTTTCCCATACTTGAACGACCATGAACGTCCTTTGGCAAAACGCGGAAAGCGAGCTTCGAACGCAATCGGCAGGTGGTTAGCTGAACGAGATCATATTCCAAATACCGTACTGTGTTCCACTTCGGTAAGAACGCGGCAGACATGGAGCCGGATTGAACGTTGCATTCCCGGCAAGTATGATGTCCGATTTAAATCCAGCCTGTATCAGGGCGGAATAAATTCAATCTTTAAAGCGTTATCGGCGGTTGATGATTCGCCGGTTCTTATTTTTGGGCACAATCCAACATTTGCATATTTTGCGAGTGTAATTCTGCAAACGCGCCCAGTGCATCCCAAGTTTCAGAAATTCCCAACCGCTGCGACACTTGTGTGTGAAGTTCCCGTGGAGAAGTGAAAACAAATGCAATTGGGGTCTGGACAGTTGATTGATTTTGTGGTTCTCCGCGACCTAGAATAGTCTGAGTTGCAGGTAACGAAATCAAAAGCCGAAATTGACTTTAGCAAATTTCCGTAAACAAAAGACATTCTCTGATCTTTCGGGATTAAAATTCCAAATCATCTCACTCCTAAAGTCGGCCACGTACGCTGTTTTGCACCAAGCAATCATTCAAACGTTTACACGCTTGTGAATGATTGTTCAGTCGGTAGAAATACCCAAATTCTTGATTGGTTTCGGTCTATTGCGTGTCAATACTCCTCAATATTTGGCTTCATAAACTGAAATCGATACCCCGAGACATTGGCGAGAAACAATTTAAGAGTAACGATCGAGAAATATAGTGAAAGAGAAACAGAAGTAAGAAAATTGAAAATTAATAATAAACGTTATTCATCAGTATTTATTTATTCGCACGTAAATAGTGTATGATATTACCGTGTAATATTACATTGATTTTGAATAATGAAGAACATAACCCTCAGTGCAGATTCTACTCTTATCGAAAAAGCTCGGCGCCGAGCAGCTGCTGAGCATACGACATTGAATGCACAGTTCCGCATTTGGTTGGAAACTTACGTACAACGCGAACAGCAAAGTGACAGAGCAATTGAAACAATCCGGGAACTGCAAACGAGTATTTTTACTGGAGGACGACAGTTCTCTCGTGAGGAGATGAATGAAAGGTAAATTTTTTCTTGATACAAATATTCTCATATATCTATTTGATGAAACTGATTCTAGTAAACGCATGCGAGCGGAGTATCTGATTCAATCGGGAGTGAGAGAAGGAACTGGATACATCAGTTATCAGGTTGTGCAAGAAGCTATCAACGTCATAATCAAAAAACTACACGCAACAACAGCACAGGCGCATCAATTTCTCGAAGATGTGCTAAGTCCACTATGGCTCGTTAATCCAACTGGACGGCTCTATCGCGATGGGCTTTATATTGTGCGGCGTTACAAATTTTCGTTTTACGATAGTCTAATTGTGGCCGCCGCACTTGATGCCAGGTGTGAAATACTATTTAGCGAAGACTTGCAAGACGGTCAAAGAATTGAAAGACTTACGATTATCAATCCATTTCATTCGAAGTGAATTTGTCGTTGTTTGTCAATGAAAAAGCAAGTGGGTAATTGAAGCATACTCACTTTGACTCACACGAGTAATGTTAGTTTTTACTTTGCGGATGTCCCCGAAGTTAAATCCACGCTCCCTCTCAAGCAGCCTCCATCAGCAGGTTGTATTCATGTTCCATAGGACTATGATTGACTGCATCCTTCGTGTTGCTATACGACAGTCATGCGATTGAAAGGCAGAGTTGTCAATCCAAACCGACTCCTGAGGTTTTGAATCAGTTGTTTACAATTATGACTGCAAGGACATTGGGTGTGGCAGTGAGTTATCTTAAGAAAGCCGAATTCAGTTTACGCGCCCACTTGATTATCTGGAGAACACTCAAATATGAGTCACAGCATATCCGTCATTCAAGGAAATATTACCGAAGCAACCACGGACGCGATCGTCAATGCTGCGAATACCAGAATGCTGGGTGGCGGCGGCGTAGACGGAGCAATTCACAAGGCTGCGGGTCCTGAACTGCTGGCACATTGCAAGCGAGTTCCTGTCGTCAATGGGATTCGATGTCCTGTTGGCGAAGCGCGTATTACACCTGCTGGTCGGATTTCAGCCCGCTGGGTGATACATACTGTGGGGCCGCGTTATAACATCGACCCCGACCCCCAACGACTGCTGGCATCGGCCTATCGAAATTCACTTGTTCTAGGACGAAAGTACGGGTGTGGATCAATCGCGTTTCCTGCAATTTCGTGCGGCGTATTCGGTTACCCTCACGCGGAAGCGGCTCAAATTTCCATGGCGGTATGCTGCGAGAACGAGTGGAATCATATGAACATTTCGTTCTATCTTTTTTCCGACCAAATGGCTGAGATCTGGCGAAAGGCACTCTTGCAAATTGGGTGAGCAATCTAAAATATATAGAGTTTAGTGGGCTCGGAAAAAAAGATTTCTATACGCGGACGTACAGAAATTGATTCAAACAGTTTTTGTTCAACCAGGTTGACAATTTGAGAAAACGATACTCCTCCTGCCGTAGCCGGCAAGCGCAGGCACCGACCGTCAGCTAACCAATCTCGTTCGTTTAAAAGCAAACAAAACACCAGCTAAATTAAAAGTTAAACGCAAACGATTGGTGTTCAATGCTTTCGCTATTCAGCAAACCCACAGCCGATCGTCCGTTCAAGGCACTGTGGTTGTTGCTGAGCGCAGTCTTTGTCCTGGCTCTACAGGATTCGCTGATCAAGGATATTTCTGTACTGACGTCCTACTGGCAATTTCAGGCGCTTAGAGCTGCTGGAAATGTTTCCTTTGCTGTAATTTTGGCAATCGCCGGCGGCGGACTGTACCTGCTGCGTCCGAGACGCGCAGGCGCTGTTTATTTTCGCGCCTTGTTGATGACGCTTTGTATGTTTTGTTTCTTTTCTGCAGCACCGTTTTTGACCATCACACAGATGGCAGCTGGACTATATACCTATCCTTTGTTTGTGACTCTGCTCGCGGGACCGGTACTTGGAGAACGGATGGGTTCGTGGCGGATTTTTGCAATGATACTAGGTGCTGGCGGCGCTGCATTGGTCTTGTCACCTTGGAAAGATGGATTCTCGCTCCTGCAAATTCTGCCAGTAATTGCAGGATTGCTCTATGCTGCCAATATTTTGACTATTCGCCGAGCCTGCCGTTTTGAAAACACGCTGGCCATGGTGTTTGCCGTCGGGATCGCTTTTCTTACATCTGGAATACTGGGAAGCGTTGTGTTAAGTCTGTTTCCCACTTCTCTGAGTCTGCAGGAACGCATGCCCTTTGTGGCCATTGGATGGCCATTGCTGACGTGGGTGGTAGTCGGAGTCGCCACTTTCACCGCCGTGCTTAACCTTTTCGGCAATCTCTGTTTGAGTCGGGCTTATCAGACCGCTGATGCCAGCTGGCTTGCTCCAATGGAATTCAGTTACCTTCTTTTCGCGATTTTCTGGGGCAAGGCTTTATTTGATACATGGCCCACGAGCAATGCGATTGCTGGAATGATGTTGATTGGCGTAGCGGGAGTGTTAACAGCATGGCGCGAGGGCGAGCGACGCAAAGCGCGCGCGACAATTTTAGAGCAAAAACACTGATCTTTCCTGTTGGGACACGGCTCGGCTGGTGATTGGACTCTGATAATTGCCCTGAGATGATTCAGTCTCGCATGTTTTCAGGTCCAATCAAATCAATAGTTACAGTCGGTGAAAATTATTGTGTTAACCTACGGTTAGTTCATGTTCACGACTGTCATTGGCAGATTGATGTACTTTGCGTTTTCACTATCAAAATTGACTTACAGCACTTCGTCTAACGCGTGGACCAATCGTGCTACTTCAGCTGAACTGGTGTAATGAACCATGCTAACCCGAACGACACCGCTCGCATCCAAGTTCAGCGCATTCATGCAACGTCTCGCATAAAAATCACCCGTGCCAATGCCGATGTTTTGTTTGCCCAATCTTTTTGCGATTTTGTTGTGACACTTGTCAGCCACGGTGAATGAAATCGTCGGAACGCGTCGGGAAAAATTGACCTCAGACAGACCAATAATTCGAACATTGGGTTTTGAATTTAAATAATCCATTAACGGGTGCGCAATCTCATCTTCGTGATGAGTAAATAGTTCAAATACTTTGGCGTAACGGTCTTTCGTCAAATGTTCAAGGTCCCCGAAGTGACGTTCAAAAACCCTGTCGAAATATTCAACGATGCCTTCAATCGATGCAGCCGTTTCATGCAGGTAACCACCCGGCTGAAGCTTTTGAGGCAATGTAGTCTGGTTGAAAAAGAAATGGTTCTGGTTATCTAATTCGAGCAGCAGTTCTTTCTTGCCGCATAAAACACCCAAGTGGGGGCCGTAAAGCTTGTAGAGACTGAACAGCATGAAATCAACATTTGAATTTCTGAAATCCAGCGCGCGATGTGGAGCGTACGCCACGGCGTCTACGCAAAGCAGCGCCCCGGCCGCATGCGTCATCTCCGTGATTGCTGAAATCTCATTTATCGTCCCTGTAATATTGGAACACAAAGTACAGCATACGAGACGCGTTCGTTCGGTCAGCAGCTTCTCTAGTTTCTCCGGGCCGCCAAGGTCGGCGGAATCTTGATCGATCTGCCATTCTTTGATCACAATTCCACTTTCCTGCAATCTGCGCCATGCACCAATATTGGCTTCGTGATCCAGATTTGTAACAACGATCTCGTCTCCTGATTTAAGCAATGGTTTTAACGCATTGGCCAGCACGTAAACGTTCATCGTTGTAGAATGACCGACGATGACTTCCTCAGGATTCGCATTAATCATTTCGGCCAGTCGATGATGGCTCCTGTCGATTCGTTCCATTGCCTCGGCAGAAGCAGGGTATGACGCGCCTGGCTGGACCTGGTTTCGGCGCATGTAGTCGTAAATTCGATCACTTACCGTATCCGGAACGAAGGTGCCGCCAGCATTTTCAAAAAAAGCCAAATCTCCAATATTTGGGAATTGGTCTCGTACAAACTGCAGATCAAATGTAGGGTTGGTCATGGAATTTTGGGCGAATATAAGCGCTTGCGATGATTTGTCTATGAAATTTAGGTAATCTCTTCCTTAAAAGCTCAAGTACAGGGTAAAAAATGAGTAGGTTTCGATTCAGACTCGGCCCGATTGCTTGATTAGATAAATTAACGTAAAGCCGATTGAAATTTATTCACTTTTACTGATGCCGCGTCTGTACCGAAGCACATATTCCCGCGCCTGTGGCGACACCGAATGCTCAGTGCCTGACCTCTCTTGCATCAAGTGCTTGAACTTGAGCCCATGCCGTTTTCCACTCATCATCAATACCTGCATAATAGTTTTAGTATTATGTGAAATGAACCGAGTACATTCTAAGTCCTTTATCAACAGAATCTTGAGCGAATCAACAAAATGATGACTGCCCGATGTTTTGATTGTAGATCAAAAGTCCCCCACAGCCTACAGCTTGGTTTGACGATTCACTGCAACAATCGCACCAAATGCCACTAGCGAGTATTTACTGCAATTCGAACTCAGACAGAGAATGATAGATAAAAATGTGGGAAGTGGATAGCGACTATTATAAGAACGTATGCCTAACCAGTCTGCCGATGTCGATGCAGGTTGAATTGGAGTCCCACCGGTAGATGTTCTTAAAACACCCACATTGCATTGGTTTCTGGCGGTGATCGCTGGATGATGACAGCGACGCAATTGTGTCTGTAAATGGAAATGAGAAATTATATTCTTGCTTGCGATCAGGGAACCAGCAGCACCCGTTCACTATTAATTGATCGAAATGTGAATTCTTTGGCAATTCACCAGATCGCAGTGAAAAGTGAAAACCCACACACAGGCTGGGTGCAACAAGATGCTGAACTGATATGGCAGACTCAACTTTCGACGATTCAAAAAATCTTAGATGCACTTCCAAAGGGAGCCCGTGAAATTGCAGCCATCGGCATCGCAAATCAACGTGAAACAACAGTTGTCTGGGATAGGAGATCAGGAATACCAATCGCTCCCGCAATCATTTGGCAGTGTCGTCGAACAGACACAAAATGCGCTGAACTAGCATCAAACGCTAGATTGAAAGAGTTATTGCCTCGTACCGGATTGACTCTTGATCCATATTTCTCCGCCACCAAAATTGCCTGGATTCTTGACCATGTAGCGGATGCAAGACTGAAAGCGGAAAACGGAGAGGCGCTCTTCGGAACGATTGATTCATGGCTGATGTACAAGTTTACTGGCCATCAGAGTCATGTTATCGATCGTACCAATGCTTCACGTACCATGCTGATGGATCTGGATACGTCCGAGTGGTGTCCCGAATTGTTGAATATTTTTGGAATTCCAGCAGAAATGATGCCTCAGATCATTGAAAGTTCTGGCGAACTCGCAATAACGTCTGGAGATTTGTTGGGTGATGAAATTCCAATCTCCGGCATCGCAGGAGATCAGCAAGCCGCTTTATTCGGTCAGAATTGCTGGTTGCCTGGCGATGTAAAAGCAACTTACGGTACAGGATGCTTCACGCTCATGAACACGGGTGAAAAACGCGTGAAGTCGAAACATAATTTGATAGCTACTGCCGCTGCCGTCAAAGCGGGTGAAGCTCCACAGTACGCGTTGGAGGGCTCCGTATTTACTGCCGGAGCGGTTGTTCAGTGGTTGCGAGATCAACTCGGTTTGTTTCTTGACTCTGCTGAGACGCATGGGATCGCAACATCTGTTACAGACACGGACGGTGTCTATTTTGTGCCGGCGTTCACTGGCTTAGGGGCGCCTTACTGGCGGTCCGATGTACGCGGTGCGATTTCCGGTCTTACCGCCAATTCCAGCAAAGCTCACCTGATTCGGGCCGCATTGGAATCAATTGCTTTTCAAAATAACGATCTAATACGAGCGTTCGCGCAAGACCTGGACCAACCAATTGAATTCCTTAAAGTAGACGGAGGCGCCGCGATAAATGACTTCCTGCTGCAGTTTCAAGCTGACATCACCGGTATTCCGGTGATACGCCCACAAAATTTGGAAACAACCGCATTGGGAGCCGCCTATCTGGCAGGTCTTAGTGTTGGATTTTGGACGGGGCGGGAACAACTTAAGACCAAGGGTGCTGCAGAAAAAATATTTGAGCCGAACATCAGTGAAGACCAACGACAGGAGCAGTGCTCAAATTGGAATAGCGCAGTTGCCAAATTGCTGGCTAAAGTCGACTAATTTAACGTAGTTTGATTTTTTGTGAGATTGCGATCGGAATTACATAAGGGACTTACATACTTAACTACCAAACGCAAAATGAAGCGTCCTGTCAAGTTCATTTTGACGTTTCACGGAAGGACGCCGTCCTTCTCCGTGTCCATTTTAGACTCTCCCCAATCCCCAGGGCGAGTCTGTTTTTGCAGCGTCAATGTCTGCGTATTGCTTGAGAATTACTTTAAATCCGATTGTGTTTGGTGCGAAAACTGGGTTCGGTGTCCAGTGTCAACCGCGTAATTAAGCATATAAGTTCCTATAAGATTAACTGTAGCCTGTCTGAAAACTCCAAATATTGTTTCAATACTTGGAAGAATTCAGATATCGTTCTGTCAGCTGTTGAAAGAATTCGTTTATTGATAGTTTTTTGGGAAATGAATCGTTGATTTGGACCTCGCCTTTGACAGACGGTGGCGTACATTTTTTCTGATGACACACTGTCGCATTCCGAAAGACTTTTCCGTATAACCTCACGCGCGCCTCTTTAAGTATGTCTGTGCCTGCTAAAATACCCGACACGCCGCTTTTACCGATTTTTTTGATGTTTGGGTCAATTGCTGACTGTAAAATACCGCTCTCTGACGGGAAATATTAGCTGGTCTTGGTGAATCGCCAAAACAACGACAGAATAACTGAGCGTGATTGGAATATGGCTTAATGCCATTCATGGACATCGGCAGATAACTCGCGGAGAAAACATATATGAACACCAGCGTACGGAAATGGATCACAAGCATTGCAGCTTCTCTTGGAGTTGCGGTCGCAATTTGCCTGGCACCTGCGTATGGACAATCGCAGGCAGACCTAGAGCTTTTGGTACAAAGCGCATTAGAGAATGCACCGCTTGTTGAACGCATAGAATCTTTAGCGGTAATCGACAATGCTTTCAACCACGAAGGTGAAGGGTTTGATCCCTCTGCAGAATTGCCGGCCAAGATTGTTGAAATAGTCGTCGTATTTAATCCGAGCGATACGGTCAGTTCAACAAAGCGTAATATCGAACGAGCGATGATGGATTGCTATCAAGCCATTTTCACACACGATTTTCCGATAACACGAGGGGAAATCGAAGCGAGAATGATGCTGATTGACCCATTCGGAAACGAAGTATTAGGGCTCGTTTATGGAACAGCGCTTACGGCGGAGATAGCAGAGCGTGTGAACTGGGAGGACCGGCATACCATTGACCCGTCCGAGGTCTGGGATGCTTACTTCATGAATAGAGCATTTCAGCAATAAGAGCACCGAAAATTGTATGAATTTTGTGTCAAATCCAGACGTCCTCCATTGGATAATCGCTCCTCAAATTTCTGCCTCATAGAAAACCCACACTAACCAGTCATCAGCATTTTTTATTTCACATTCTTAAATTTCCGACACTACTGCATATTATTGTTCTCCCTCAAGATCTCAAAATCTTACTCCTAGTGTCTTGCAGGGAGGCGACATCAGTCTTTATTGAACGAAGGTCAGAGACAACGACCTTTAATTCGGCGATGTCAATTTTCATTGATGCAATTTTAGAACCGAGTCTATCGCCTAGATCACCAATTGCTGCCTTCAAATTCTAGAACGCACCTACAATCAGGGGAACAGCCAGAATGCTGATGCAAATTGAGGTTCTGGTTAGTGTTATATGGACACTGAGTGTTCGTATAACTTTGGCTAGCTTCCTTTGAGTGCTCAATTCTTGTCTCGTTTCATATTGATTATCGTTCATATCTACCTTGCTCAAAGCAATTAAAAATTGTGCGCAAGCAAATTCTACATGCAGAACTAATGCCCCTTAAATATTTCATCGGGCCGGGGTTGACAGGAATCGTGAAATCGACTACTACGAGACAATGTGAGGAGAAATACTGTGAATCCCAAGTTCCCGAATCTAGATAAAAGATAAAAATCCGAGTTGTACGGACGTGATGGTTGAACCGCAACTCCCTCGCGTTTGCAGAATTTTTCAGAGGACTGGTCGGATTTCACGTAGAGAAATCGCATGCAAACAATACGCCTGCTAATATCCTTGATCTAGCCTGTAGTATAGTTAATAAAATTAAATTAAAACAGTGAAATGAGATACTCATGGACAGGAAACGAACATGCAACGGGAACCGACTGATTTCATTGGTTGGGACTTTACTTTCTCATCTCAGGCACCTCGTCTGGAAGAGCTGAAAAAAAAGACCACTGTTCAAACGGTTTTGAGTGCCCGCGCTGTGGACGCGTCAAGTTCATATTTTGACGACTCATTACCTTTGTCAATTTATCCAGTGTCGTCATTGAGTCTCGGTGACTGCCAGCGTTTTTTTGGAACACACCAATTTGCCACTTCCCAAATGATTCGCACACGAAAACAATAAGCCGATCTGTGGTTGCCGATGACAGACATCGGGAGCAGCAATCTCAAACGTTTTTTGATGGTGACTTTCCAAAGTGTTAGCCCTGAATACTCACACAAGTACATTTGTGAAATTGCGTATCGTTTCAATCGTCGCTTATCGATATACCAACTGTTACAATAGATGTTAAATGCCGATGCCAATCAACAACTAATATCCCTATGAAACCAACATGTTGAAACAAGTTTAGAGTCATTTTAAAATTTAGCAAGACCAAGGAATGGTTTGGAAAAAAAGTTCTTCAACTTGAGTTGATGTAGTTCGTGTATCAAAGATATCAAAAGGAGAAAATTAAGTGCACGTATCTGAAACTAACAAACTCCATGAAAAAAGCCAGATGGATGAGCATGAAGGAGTTGAATTCGAGGACGAAGAACCGAATAATATCGAGATTAAGCGCCCATTTGATCCCGAGAAGATAAAAGTGCGTACCGTCAATATCGTTGTTCAACAGATTGTCTCCCGTATTCTACACAATGAAATTGATCTGTCACCAGAATTTCAACGTTTGCGCGGAATTTGGTCAGACGTACAAAAGAGCCGTCTCATTGAATCGCTTTTGCTTCGTATACCAATTCCCGTCTTTTATGTTTCCGCAGATGATCTTGAAAATTGGTCGGTTGTAGATGGTGTACAAAGAATGTCTACAATTTACGACTTCGTTACAGGCGAGTATTCCCTTAGTGGACTTGAATATCTTTCAAGATTAAGTGGAATGAAATATGAAGATCTTCCAAGAAATTTGTATAGAAGAATTAATGAAACTCAGTTAGTCGTAAATGTTATCGAACCCGGAACGCCAGTTGAGGTTATGTTTAATATTTTCCATCGTATAAATACGGGTGGTATGACATTAAATGGTCAGGAAATTCGTCATGCTCTAAACCCAGGTCCCGTGCGTGAATACTTGATGAAATTGGCTCAATCTGATGAGTTTCTTGCAGCCACTGCTTATTCCATCAGCAAAAAACGAATGGCCGATAGAGAGTGCGTTTTGCGTTTTTTGGCTTTCCATATAAGTTCTTGGCGAAAGTATCATAACAATGATTTAGACGGTTATCTTGTAGATGCAATGAAAAAAATTAATCAAATGAGTAACGAGGAGCGGTGCAGACTAGAGGGAACCTTTAAATTGGCAATGCAAGCTGCCAGGGATATATTTGACCATGACGCTTTTCGTAAGCGTTACGGTGTCAGTGTCAGAAGAACTCCAATTAACAGAGCTTTGTTTGAAACGTGGGGAGTTGGATTGGCTAATTGTTCGTCAATTGAAATTAATAGATTAATTGACAAACGAAAGCAAGTTAAAGAAAACTTAATCGAGCTATTGTCCTACGACCAGGAGTTTGTTGATTCAATCTCTTATTCAACAGGTTCCCCTCAACGAGTGAAGAAACGATTTAAGACTGTCGAAAGATTCATCCAAGAGCAGTTAGCATGTTGAAAAATATACTTCTCAGAAATTTTAAATGTTTCGAAATGCTAAGCATGCCTTGTGCGCCTCTTACGCTGTTGTGTGGATTGAATGGCATGGGTAAGAGTAGTGTGTTTCAATCTCTTCTGGTATTGCGTCAATCTATCGACCAATCAACAAATGGTGTTTTTCCAGACGAACTTATTCTGGGTGGGGCTCATGCAGACCTTGGTACCGGAGTAGATGTACTGTACGAAGATGCCCAGAGCAGTACTATTGGAATAGAAATTCAGCATCAAGAAATTCCAAAGCCTTACAGCATGAGTTTTGATTATTCGCCCACTGATGATCGATTAATTGCAAGTACTGAAACTGAATCAAATTTTCAGGATTTTCAAGATGAATGGGCAACGATTCCGCCAATTGGGGGCGATTTGTTTTACGTGAACGCAGAGAGGATTGGACCTCGTAAACTTTATCAACTCTCAGAGACAAACGCGCGCCGAGCTAGAATCGGAATTCGCAGTGAATATGCATTGAGTTATTGGAACTATCGTAAAAGATTCCGTCTTAGTGAAGATGACCCTCGTAGAACTAAAAAGAGGACTCGAACTTTGTCGGCGATTTTAAATGATTGGCTAAAGTCGATAAGTCCAGGAGCAAACCTTGTACTGGATTCAATTCCTAATGCAGATTCGATACTTGTTCAATATTCCTTTGACCGACTAGGTGATATCGAAACTCGCCCATTCCGAGCTACGAACGTGGGTTTTGGATTGTCCTATACTTTGCCAGTAATGATCTCCTTGCTTACTCCTCCAGGTACAATGTGCCTAATCGAAAATCCAGAGGCTCACTTGCATCCTCAAGGTCAGACAAAACTGGCAGAGCTTGCAGTACTTGCTTCTAAGGCTGGTGTTCAGATTCTAGTGGAAACTCATAGTGATCACTTTTTAGACGGTGTGCGAATTGCCGTCCGTAATGGTCAGATACCACCTGAACAAGTTGCTATTCATTACTTTGAGCGAGTTGAAGGTAAATCTACAATCTCTTCTCCAGAAATTGATTCCGATGGGCGCTTGTCTTTCTGGCCCACAGGTTTTTTTGACCAACGTGACAAGAATCTCGTGCAACTATTAGTGCCAAGAACCTAATATGCGGGAGATGGTTCTGAATCACGCGAGTCTTTTAGAGTTTACGCAAGCTGAAATTACACCACAACTAAAAGACACTGCTGTCGGAATGGCAGTTCTAGTCGCAAGAAATGTAACTGTTCCAATATTGAGAACTTGTAAACCTGTACAGGAAATCTATTGCAATATCAATTGTTCTCTATATGATGCTTATCTATCTCTAAATAATTCAGAATCAGCAGAACATTATGCGTTTTTAATGAGACTTACGACAAAAACACCAGTATTGATCGATGTGAGTGATGATATTGAAGACCGACTAATTGCTTGTGAATCGATCGAGTTACAACAAGAGGATGGTTTACCACTATTGTTGTGTGCGTTAACAGATTGGGTTGCTGTTGGGTTCCCCAAAGAGCCTTGGGACCATGATCAAGTTGAAATTAGATTTAAGGAACTCTTACCTGATGCGACTTTTGAAAGAGTAACGACAACGATAGACAATTTGACGCGATCAAGCCATGCCAAATTAATTTATGACCGTCATCAATCCCATTTTCGTGCCAACCTTGATCTTCAAACACTATGGAACAAACGAATGCAAGCGTTTCCAGATTTGTTATTCGGTCCTGATGTAGAGAAACAATTGACTAGCCTGCCTTTAGATTTTTCTTATACGATTATCGAACGCTTATTCGAACTTAATTCAGCAGCGAAGAGCTGGCGGTCCCATGGTGGTTCAATGCCGAACTGGACTTGCAAGGTGACACCAGAGGGAAAAACTGTTAGAAACAGTTCAAAACTTCGAAAAGCTCGTCGCTTTCGGTCAATTAAAACAGGCTCACAGTTTTTTATGTGGCATGCTCGATTTGGCAGTAGGGGGCGAATTCATCTTCATGTTGATGCTGAGAATTATGAGGTTGAAATCGGGTATATTGGCTGGCATTTGCCGTTATGAAATTTAATCAGATTCAAAATTTTAGAGTTCATCTGGTTTTTTAATCTTTTAGCCTTAGAATAGTTCGATATCTCGAACTATTTATGATCAAGATAGAGTGTTCCAATTTTGTTTGTAGCTTTGAAATTCAAATTGAGTTGTAAAATTTGCTAATCTAACTGCTGATTTTTAATCGGTTACTGTACGCGAGCGTTAGCCATTCTGTATTGAAAATTTCAATTCACTTGTATTTGCACAACTTAAGTCCATTAGAAGTTTTTCATCACAAGAAGACTCGAAAAATTTCCTAGATAGACTTATTCCGTTACCGAACACACCATCGAGTGGATATACTGAGCAGTCATCAAATCTAGATGACCACCGCCGCCATTTTTAAACAAGGTTAAATCTTGCTCGGATTTTCGCCCTTGTACTTTCTTGGAGCAAAGTTCATAGAGATCCGCCAGCACGTCAGATTCAGCAATGATTCCTTGCTGAAGGGGAATTTCAATCTCACCAATCTCCCCAATCGTTGTCTTGCGAGAATCTACGAAGATACTTGATTTTTTTATCGCCTCATCATCTGCCTCTCGCATATCAAGTCGATACGCTCCAACTAAGTCTAGATGCGTCCCTGGTGAGACCCAATCACCAGAGATGATTGGTTCAGTGGCCATCGTGGCGGAACTCACCAAATCAGCGTTGTGAACTGTTGCCTCAATGTCACGGCTTGTTTCAATTTCGACCTGATTGAGCTGCAGGGATTCAGCTAGTTTCTCAGCTCGCTCGAAAGTTCGATTCCAAATTGTGACTTGCTGAATGGACGGATGAATCTCACAATGCGCTTGGATCAGATGAGGCGCCATTGCACCAGCGCCAATCATTGCCATTCGGGAAACGTTGGGATTTGCCAAATACTTTGAGCCTAAAGCAGAATCAGCTGCAGTCTTGTAATAAGTCATTGCTGTTCCGTCGATTACAGCGACTGGCTCTCCACGCTGTCCATCGAAGAGCGCATAAATGGCATGGATCGCGGGCCGCCCGTAGTTTTCCACATTGTCTGGAAAGATGGTGGCGGCTTTTAGTCCGAGCGCAACTCCTCCACTCCACGCAGCTCGAACCAAAAAGTGATTGTCTGATTTTGGGTCTTCCTCGAAGCCGGATAACAACATATCCTTCAGGTCAGCTGGCTCCTTTCGATGAAATTCTTCTAGAGATTCGACCAACTCTGGATAAGAGCAAACTTGGTGAACTTCCTCAGCGGAAATCAAAAGCATGTTTTATTCCATCACTTTCAGCAGTGAATCTAATTCAAGTGACAGTGAACATCAAAATCCAATATGATCTCAGGTTCGATGAGTCGTCCATTCACTCCCCGAATACAGAATTTTGAGATAGTTCTCATTTGATTTTTTATGGAACTCCAAAGCAACCGGATCAAAATCGAACTTAGGTGTGGGTTCATGAACAAAGTGCCCGAATTGATCTTTGCCGCGGATAAGCGAAGCGCTGTCCCAATCTGATTTCAGCTGTCTTACAGTTGGTGGAATGTAGCGAATTGCAATTCCGATTCGTCGATCTGAACCGCAATTTGGGTGTGAGGCGTGTGCGATGCGATAGTTGAAAAAGACAGCTTCGCCAGTATCTACTTCGATGTTTACCGCATGCTCTTCGTCGATATCAAAAATCGTCTGACCGCGCGTTAGCATATTGTCTTTGTGATAGGTGTCAAGGTGACTCAGTCCTTCGCGTCTATGACTGCCGGGCAACATTCTCATGCAGCCGCTTTTCACAGTTGCCGGCGATAGCGCAATCCAGGCTGTAAGCAGCTCATCGCCGCTGACTCCCCAGTATTGATGATCCTGATGCCAGGAAACAAATTTAGTTGCGTCGGGCTCTTTCACCCAAAGGTCGGTACCCCAACACATAACGTTCGCACCAAGAAGATCTTCAACTCTATCGACTATGGCCGGTGTTCGGATCAGATCTGAAACCCATTTGTACAATAGATGACACTTGAGTCTTCGGCCTCCTTTGAGTTCCCCGACTACTGCTTCGACCGCTTGCATTCGGAATCGAAAAATTTGTGCCTCTTTTTCCGATATAACGCGGACAGCGGGAGTAAATCCGTCTTCATGATATTGTTGGATCGCTTCTTTCGAAAGTGTAGTTGACATAGAATTTCAATCGGCTCAATTTTTAGGATCACTCCACATTTTTGAGAATAACTAGATTCAACAATGATTTGTGACCAACTATTGTTAGTAATTTTTGAGTATGTTCACTTCATTATATGTACATCTCAAATCTTATCCTTTTCCATCCAAGAACAAAACCTAGAATCAAAGTTCAATCCAGTTACTGTGTGGAATCTATAATCAATAATTTGATATGAAGTTCTCTCAGCTACCTGGTTTCAGTCGTCAAATAAGCGCCTTTCCCGATTAAAGCATGTAAAAGAATCCATTAGCACTGATGTCCAGACACTTTTCCAAAAAAGAATTTGAATCGCGTAGGTATGAACTTGGGATTCGCTTGAAAGATCAGAACTTGCATGGCGCCCTAATTTTCAGGCAGGAGAGTTTGTACTATCTCACCGGCTTTGACACATTCGGTTACTGTTTCTTTCAATGTCTTTATTTTGGAAGTGACGGTCAAATTGCGCTGCTTACCCGTATGCCAGACAAAAGGCAGGCTCAGATTACTTCAGTAATTGAAGATATTCGAGTCTGGTCGGATCGAGCAGGGCATAACCCAGTCCATGATTTAATTGAAATGTTGGACGAATTTGGGTGTAATGGGAAGCAACTTGGAATAGAGTTGAACGCATATGGATTGACCGCTCAGCTGTGGGCTCAACTCGAGCCGCTGCTCTCAAATTATTGTGATTTGGTAGATGTGTCTCATTTTGTGAACGAACAGCGTGTCATCAAGTCGCCTGTAGAGCTGAAATACGTAAATCGTGCGGCTGAGCTGGCAGATGATGCTCTCGACCGAGCGATTGAGCTCGCTGCCCCCGGCGTCGATGAAGGAGAAATATTGGCAGAGATGCATGCTGCAATTTATCGCGGCGGCGGAGATGATCCAGCGAACGAATTCATCATCGGTTCTGGTGAAAACGCACTCTTGTGCCGTTATCATACAGGAAGAAGACTGTTATCCGAACAAGATCAACTGACGTTGGAGTTTGCGGGCGTATATCGACATTATCATGCCTGTCTGATGCGAACGATCATTGTAGGCGAACCAGACTCTCGGCAGCTTGCGATGTATCGGGCAAGCATCGAAGCGATGCAGGCCTGCCAGGACACACTGAGACCGGGTGCAGAAGTAGGCGCCGTTTTTGATGTTCATGCTAAAGTCATGGACGATCATGGTTTCAATGAAATGAGAATGAATGCCTGCGGCTACAGTCTTGGAACAACCTTTGCGCCCACTTGGATGGATTGGCCCATGTTCTATACCGGCAACCCCGTAATTATTCAACCGAACATGGTATATTTTCTACATATGATCCTGTTTGACTCGGAAAACTTAAAAGCGATGACACTCGGTGAGACAGTCCAGGTTACTGAAGACGGCATAATCCGACTCAGTCGTCATGGATTGGATCTCATCGTTGTTTAAATTATTGAATTAATGGAATAAAAAAAAGATTTATGGCAAGAGCAAAACGTCTTGGTGGCAGAGCAGCGCGAAAAGCACTGCGAGCTGCACCACTAAAAAAAGAAGATAAAGCGGTACTTCCCGGCATGTCTGGAGGCCGTTTTGAGCCACTCAACCCGTTACAAGTGCAGCGAATTAATGAAGCTGTCATGGATGTACTTGAAAACATTGGGCTTTCACAAGCAATTCCATCCTGCATTGAACTTGTAACCAAAGCCGGTGGCAAATACACGAGTGAAGGTCGCTTGACGTTTCCTCGATCACTTGTTGAAGACACCATTGCGGATGCCTGTCGAAATTTCGTATTGCATGGTCGAGACCCAAAACATGACATGGAACTTGCAGGCAATCGAATTTATTTTGGGACGGCAGGCGCCGCTGTACATGTCGTAGATGTTGATACACGTGAATATCGAGAATCAACGTTGAAAGATTTGTACGACATCGCCAGAATTGTTGACGTGATGGAACACATACATTTCTTCCAGCGTCCGGTTGTATGCAGGGATATGGAGATTCCCTATGAATTGGATTTCAACACCAGTTATGCGTGTGTGGCGGGCACGACAAAGCACATCGGCACCAGCTGGGTACTTCCTGAACATCTTGATAAAACCATGGAAATGCTTCATCTCGTAGCGGGTGGGGAAGATGCCTGGCGAGCCCGGCCCTTTGTCAGTTGTTCCAGCTGTTTCGTTGTTCCCCCAATGCGTTTTGCAGAGGATGCTTGTGAGGTGCTTGAAACTACAGTGCGTGCGGGGATGCCGATCCTGTTGTTGGCCGCGGGTCAAGCTGGAGCGACGAGTCCCGCTTCCTTGGCGGGTTCTGTAGTACAGGAAGTTGCAGAAACTTTGGCGGGACTAGTCTACGTGAATTTAATCGAAAGAAAACACCCGGCAATCATAGGAATTTGGCCATTTGTATCGGATTTACGAACAGGTGCGATGAGTGGAGGCAGTGGCGAACAGGCGATATTGATGGCTGCCTGCGGGCAAATGGGGCGGTATTATGATTTGCCCACCGCGATTGCCGCTGGCATGGCAGACTCCAAGATGCCCGATGCACAATCTGGATTTGAGAAAGGTTATACAACCGCCTTGGCTGGACATTCCGGTGCAAATTTAGTTTACGAATCCGCAGGCATGCACGCCAGTTTACTCGGCGTCAGTCTGGAGAGTTTTGTTATTGACAACGATATGTTGGGGGCTGTTAATCGTACCGTTCGTGGCATAGAAGTCAATGAAGACTCAGTTTCGATAAACGTAATGCGAGATGTTTGCGTGGGTGGTCCTAAACATTACCTTGGACATGATCAAACAATGAAACTGATGCAAAAAGACTATGTGTATCCAGAAGTGGGAGATCGAACCAGCCCGAAAGAGTGGGCAGAACTAGGTTCCACCACAGTCATTGAGAAAGCGCAAGAAAAACTCAGAGAAATACTGTCAAGCCATTATCCGCGCTATATCGACGATGCAACCGACAGGATACTGCGTGATCAATTTCCGGTTCGATTGCCGCGCGAAGAAATGGGGCGTATGTGAGCAGGCATACAAAGTTGAATTGCGCAACAGCGTAGGGAATAGAGAAGACTTTCATTTATAGGAGAAGCAATGAACCAGGAAGTTGTTATTACTTGTGCGGTTACCGGAGCGGGAGAAACTCAGCACAAGCATCCAAATCTGCCGATTACTCCGAAACAAATTGCAGATGCATGCATAGAAGCTGCCAATGCTGGGGCGGCAATTGCGCACATCCATGTTCGAGACCCCAAAACTGGAGCAGGAAACCGCGATCACGATGCGTTCGCAGAAGTGGTGGATCGAGTACGGAGTTCCGGTGTTGATGTAGTGCTCAATCTGACGACGGGAATGGGAGGTGACTACGTCGTGGGAGATGAAGTTCCAACCGACCCTGGACCTGGGACAGATTTCGTGCTGCCTGAGGAGCGAGTGTCCCATGTTGACTTTTTGCTTCCAGAAATTTGTTCTTTAGATTGTGGAACGATGAATTTTGGAGAAGGCAATCTGCTGATGATAAACACTCCCGCCCATCTTAGAATCGCCGCCGTTCATATATCGAAGCTCGGAGTGAAACCAGAACTCGAAGTTTTCGATACTGGACACGTTTGGATGGCGAACAGGATGGTAGCAGAGGGTTTGATCGAGGAACCGCCGCTATATCAAATTTGTTTAGGAATCCCATACGGAGCCCCGGCTACGACTGCAGCGATGAAAAACATGCGTGACATGCTTCCTGAAGGCGCGAATTGGACTGCATTTGGAATCAGTCGTCATCAGATGCCGATGGTGGCGCAAGCAGTATTGCTCGGTGGCCATGTCCGAGTTGGATTGGAAGACAATCTCTATCTGGAACGAGGAGTATTCGCAAGTAACGGACAGCTGGTTGAAAAAGCGGTAAAAATTGTAGAATTGCTGGGAGCCAAAGTAGTAGGTCCTGATGCCGCGAGAGAAATATTCAATCTAAACAAACAGAAATAGGCGTTCGTTCCTACTCGTTTGATTTGACTGAATATTCTTTCATTTCGTTCAGGTTAGACTGATCGTCAGCCCGAATATAGTTTTGAGAAGCCCATGTTCAGCGTATATATCCGTCAAGCTGAACGGACAATTGATGTAGAAGTCGGGTCTACAATTCTTGAGACTGCGTTAGCGCTTGGAATTGACTATCCTCACGGTTGCCGCGCCGGCAACTGTGGTGGATGTAAATCTAAACTTCATTCAGGAGAAGTCGAACTTTCCCCTTATTCCGATTTCGCCCTGTCACCTTTTGAGTATTCTGATGGACTCATTTTGGCCTGTCGCGCAGTCCCTTGGTCAGACTGCGAGGTATCGTGGTGTGAGCTGGATGATGTGGCTGTTCATCCAGTTTTAAATTTTACTGGAACGGTCTCCCAAATCGAAAAACTGACTGGAGACATTGTCAGCGTCAAAGTTAAAATTCAAAGCAGCGTGCCATTTGAGTTTTCATCGGGTCAGTTCGTTTATTTGAATTTTCTGGGGTATCCCCGACGCGAGTACTCAATCGCAAGTTTTAGTAACGAGGAGCTGGAATTCTACATCCGAAAAATTGACGGAGGGCTGGTAACAAGTTTTATTTGGGATCATCTAGAAGCGGGTGAGTCGTTGGAGATCGAAGGCCCACATGGAAATATGTTCTATCGAGCCAAGCACGAGGGCCCGATCATCGCAATTGCCGGTGGTTCGGGGCTCTCTGCGATTCAGCCGATTGTATTGGAAGCGCTCAATGCTCAAATTGATCGACCTGTCTATCTCTATCACGGTGTTCGCGATGAACCCGATGTTTTTCGATCGGCAGTTTTTGAAAGTTTGCAAGATAATCGAAATAAATTCCGTTACTGTGCGGTACTTTCAGATCCAAAGGTGTCACAAAAAAAATTCAGAACGGGTTTGCTGTCAGAAATTCTTGAAGCGGACTTTCAATCCGATTGGAATTTCAAAGCCTATCTTGCTGGCCCGCCACCGATGGTTGAAACTTGTACCGAGGTGTTATTGGAAATAGGACTTGATAGGATGAACATACACGCAGACCCATTTTTTACCGAAGCAGATCAGGTGTTTTAGATATGCCATACGATTCAAAGATGCTAAATGGACGCGTTGCACTTATTACAGGCGGCGCTCGCGGGATCGGATATGCGATTGCCGAAGATTATGTTGATCGAGGTGCGAAAGTCGTCATTGTTGACAATGGAGTGGGCATTGATGGAACTTCCCCAAATGAATCGGTGTTGACTGAAGCAGTCAATCGCCTTGGCGATAATACTGTCGGAAAATTTTTGGATGTTGGCAGCTATGAAGCAGCACAAGCAGCAGTTCGATGTGCAATGGAGAACTGGGGGCGGCTCGATATCGTTGTCAACAATGCAGCCATTTTGCGAGATCACTTCATTTTTAAAGCAAAATCGATTGACTTCGATGAAGTTGTCCGCGTCAATCTAGCAGGCGCGTACTATGTTCTGGCTGCGGCATCTCCGATACTTCGGGGACAGGCGAAACAAGCGACTGACGGAGATCCCTATTCTTGGGGGAGAGTGATCAATATTGTTTCGACTGCAGGATTTTATGGAAATTTTGGTCAGTCCGCTTACGCCAGTGCAAAAAGTGGTCTGATGGGACTCACTCGAGTTGCAGCTTTGGATCTAGCCCGTACGAAAATTACGGCAAACGCGATTGCACCATTTGCTCGTTCACGCGTCACGGAAATAATTATTCCGGCGAATGAAGAGCAGGCAAAATATAAAGAACGTGCTCTTCGCATTGATCCAAAATATGTGGCTTCTGTCGCTTCTTGGCTGAGCTCAGATTTCGCGAATACAATTTCCGGACAGCTGTTTGGAATACGTGGACGCGAGTTCTTTCTGTTTTCTCAACCGCGACCCGTTGCTGCTGCGCAAATCGAGAAGAACAGTTTGGATTTATCAGAACTTAGTGCTCTTTCAGACAAACATTTTCGTCCACTGTTTACAGAATTGACCACTGATCTAGAATCATTCAACTCCGAACCTAAGACATAAATAACAAGAGACGGAATATGAGTATTGAACCAGGCAGTGAAATAACAACAGTTGAACAGTATCAGCAGGCGCCCGAGGAGTTTCGTACTGCTGTAGATAAAATCGTGATCAGCCATGCTGTAAATGAACTTCATGGTGCCAGGGTATTCGATGAGCCGGCCGTCGCACTTGCGCCTTCACCGTACGCAAAATGGCTGACTTGCCGTGTCGCAATGGAAGAATATGGTCATCATGTTCGCTTTAGCGAATTGGGCCGCGAGATGGGAATTGCATCAAAACGGATGACTCCAGAACACAAGCGCCCCCTTTCAATTTTTGAGTTTGATCTGAATACTTGGACCGAATTTTGTGTGATAAAAATTTTGGCGGATATGGCCGAAGTGATTCAAGTCGAGGATTTGATACGCTGCAGCTTTATTCCGTTAAGAAAACTGGCTAGAATGACAATGCCAGAAGAGAAATTTCACGTTCAATTCGGGTTAGACTTTACTGAAGAACTTCTTGAAACCGAGAAAGGCAGAACTGAAGTACAGGATGTCGTCAATCGCTACTATCCGATGATGCATAAGTTTTTTGGTCGGCCGAATTCTGAGAACAATCGGATTTTTCGAAAATGGGGAATCAAGCAAAGAACCAACGAAGCCATGGCCCAAGATTATGCCAATCGGATTACGGCCGTCGTTTGTGGGCGATTTAATCTCAAACTTCCGACAGCAACTGTCTAGGCTGTCTGATAATTATGACAACCTTAGTGCCTGACACCCCGGAATTACAGGAGTTTTACTCTCGCCTGCCCAGCAATGGTTTGGCACCGCTCTGGACAGTGTTGTCCAGCTTGATTACACCTACTCCAGAAACTCGCTGCCAGCCGGCAATTTGGAAATACGAAAAAATTCGGCCGTTCGTAATGGAATCCGGTGAATTGATCACTGCGAAACAAGCAGAACGCCGCGTTTTAATTTTAGAAAACCCCGGCATGCCAGGAGAATCCAGAATTACGGAAACTTTGTACGCAGGTTTGCAGCTCATTTTGCCGGGTGAAATTGCGCCTGCACATCGTCACAGTCAATCTGCTCTTCGTTTTATCGTGGAGGGCAGCGGCGCGTTTACTGCCGTCGACGGTGAAAAAACGATCATGGAAGAAGGTGATTTTGTAATTACACCATCATGGGCTTGGCATGATCATGGCAATGACAGTGATGAACCGATGATCTGGCTAGATGGGTTGGATATTCCACTAGTTACCATGCTGGATGCTTCGTTTTTTGAAAAATATCCGGAAGAGGTATTTCCTCAAACTCGACCCGCGGGCGATGCTTTGGCTCGATATGGTTCTGGATTGCTGCCTCTTGGATTTGAAAGCACGACGCCAACTTCACCAGTTTTCAACTATCCGTACACACGAACGCGGCAAGCTTTGAACAGAATGCGCGCCACTGAGCAGTGGGATGATTGCCATGGCCTGAAATCCAGATATATTAACCCTGTTACAGGGGACTACGCTATGCCAACCATGGCAACGAATATGCAGTTATTGCCAGCGGAGTTTGAAACAACAGAATACCGTTCGACTGATTCCACGATTTTTTCTGTCGTTGAAGGAAGTGGTCGGTCCATGATTGGAGACACGACTGTTGAATGGAGTCAGCGAGACACATTCGTGGTGCCCAGTTGGATGCCAGTTCGTCATTTCGCGGACAGCGACAGTTATCTGTTCAGCTTTTCGGATCGACCTGTGCAAGAAAAATTAGGTTTATGGAGAGAATTGCGAGGTGCATCGGGCTCCTAGTCAGCGCGCGTCGGTACAGTCAGCTGAATTGATTGACGATGTGCTTGATTATGTTCAATCCATCAATTGGTTTTCGCGCATTGGTGAGCCAGCTACAGATTCTGATTCTGCCTCCGTATCGGATTATCTTGATCTAGTCGGTATCGAATTTGAAGGCATTCGGTACGTGCGCACACACGCGGAAGCAGTAGACTGCATCAAGAATCAATTTGATTCCAACTGGTTTTTGATGGAAGGCCGGAATCGTGAGAGGTTACGCGATTTAGTAAAGTCGCAGAATTTGAATGATGCAGTTGAAAGTTACTTGAAACTGATTCTTGATCAGATTACAGAACGTGTCATGCATTTTGCTAACGAAAGATTGTGTGATTATGATCCGTATCTGCCCAAGGTAGGTGCAGGCAGCGCACTTGAATCCAGTTACCTTTATGCGCTGGAGATGGCGGCGGGAGAGGAGCACAGCAAAGTATTCTTGCGGAAAATTGAAATATTTCAACGCGGTCGATGGCCGCTTTGTCTGTCAAGGAATCAGTTTGTAGTGTACTGAACCAGATAATGTAAATGTGCTGTAACCAAGAAATTTTATTCACCCACCTAAGCAGTCGAGCTATTGGGCCCGAATTGAAGATTGAAGGATTTATCTCAATGATACTTATGGGTTGTATGGGGTAGTAAATTTCAAGAATTTGGAGTAGAGAAGTTTAGATTTTTGGTTCAATTGCAGTCAATGGTTGAAATTGTGCGGAATCCGAGTTCAGCAGCAATTCGTTGTCGGCAAGCTCGGGGCCCTTTCGCCTTGGTCCATGCCATGTAACCAGGCAGCGATTGAATTGAGACTCTGTAATCGCCGTGCTGTAAAGTCTGCCCGAAGCGTTGAGTTGCCATTTGAAATTCTTCCCGAAGCAATGGATTTTGCAGTTCGAAATGGATTTTTTGATTCTCAATTGCACTTGATCTGCGAGAATTTTCTAGAACCGGAACACACTGATTTTGCCTGCAGATCAAGGATTCCTTCTCAAGAGTTCAAACCACACTTTAGAATCTCATCTAGGAGGCGGGAAGCATGAAGCTTGCACATCATGGTCGGGAGCGTCGCAATTTATGCTTCGCAGCGACCTGCTGAATCTCAATTGGTCTTAAACAGACAAAATCGAAGTCTTCTAAATGCCGTTAGGCAGAGAGGCGCTCATTATTTTTACCTATTTCACGGCCTGAGCCGTCCGTCACCAGCGCAAGATCTTGGGCTTGGACATTTGCGCGCAGGACAGCAGAAGCGGATGCGTTCCCTAATGAGTCAATGTTTTAATGCTATACTAAGTTTCAGTGTAGTTTTGAAGGATTCGAAGCACCTCAATTTATTTTCCTCTTCGAATTTGAAGTGATTGAAAGATCACTGAGTTTCGCAGGATTGCATAATTACGCATACTAAGTATTTTGTATGTTGGGGGATTTCTTAAAATAATTTTTGCGGGAAGTTGAGTATGAATACTAAAAGAAAACGAATCAAAAAGTCAATTTATGCAAGCGAGCTTTTTCGCATGCAGCTCGAGCTCGTTAAGTTGCAGGAGTGGGTCAAAGAGACGGGTTTAAAAGTTGTTGTTGTTTTTGAGGGACGAGACGCGGCTGGCAAAGGAGGCGTGATAAAACGCATCACCCAGCATTTAAGCCCTAGAATTTGTCGCGTTGTCGCTTTGCCGGCACCTACGGAACGAGAGAAAACACAATGGTATTTTCAGAGATATGCTGCTCACCTGCCTGCTGCGGGTGAAATTGTACTGTTTGATCGTAGTTGGTACAACCGGGCCGGTGTTGAGCGGGTCATGGGATTTTGTACTGATGATGAATATCGTGAATTCATGCGTTCTTGTCCGGAATTTGAACGTATGCTCGTTCGGTCCGGCATTATTTTGATCAAATATTGGTTCTCCGTCTCCGACGAGGAACAGGAGAAACGATTCATGAGCCGATTAGAGGAAGCGCATAAGCGCTGGAAACTTTCACCGATGGACTTGGAATCTCGGACTCGGTGGGTGGAATATTCTAGAGCTAAAGATCAAATGTTTGCGCATACTGATATCAAGCAGGCACCTTGGTATGTAGTCAACTCAGACGACAAAAGACAAGCTCGGCTGAATTGTATTCGTCATTTGTTGGATGAGATCCCATACGATGATTTAACCCCTGAACCGATTGAGCTACCGGCACGAATAGAAGGGGTTGGCTATGTTCGTCCGCCAATGTCCGATCAGACTTTTGTTCCTGAAATTTATCGACGGGAAGATTAATAGAGTGATTTGATGCCGGCAGCGGGCATCAGGGTTCGCGATTTGGAATAAAGAATAAAGTTATTGGTTCCTGCATTCGTCAGAGCTTTAGAAATCTGAGGAATACTCGATACCGGTGTCACTTCGGGACAGTGACGTTTGGATGCATGCGGAATTTTTTCTGCCTGTAGTTTCTCGCGGGCAAAACCACTTCAAAGATTCTCTATGATTGATTAAACATCAATGTAGGGAAGAAACTGTATGGTTGATTATTTTCCTGAAATTCCAGACGTTGTTCAAGGTGCCAATAAAACGTTAGAACCGCATTTATTGAAGACTCGAAGAATCTCAATCTATTAAGTCAATCTTCCAATGAAGGAAGGGGGCTCCAGTTGGTTTAATTGGACCACTGAAGCGCAATACAACGACTGTAAATCTTCTCGAAACAGATGATGCTCTGACAGGGGTTGGTGAAGCCCACCCTTTAGGTGTTCAGCACTGAGTTGCAATTGACCATTCAAACTGTCAAGAATTTGATAATATTTCCGTCTGTCATTCTTTAGCTGATCGCCAACTTTAATTATTCATATGTTCACTCGCTGACAATATGAACGAGAAGTTAGGTTTGTATTGTCTTTTAAGACAATATGGTCTGTTCAACAGACCCTTATGTTCACTCACTGTCGATATAACTCTGTCTATACACGTAAATTCTGACATCTTGCTGTCTTTTTTCTGTGAGGAATCCACTCGCTGGCATAGTTGAATTTCAAATTCTCGACGGCTAATAAATTAATTTTAAAGTTCGCAACATGGACAACCTGCACGGCAGAACTTCAGATCACGGAAAAATTCTTTACTCCGAAATTGGTTTCGAAGCATTTCTGCCTAATAAATAGCCTCAAAAAACAGAGTATGAAAATGATCTTTAATTCTTGCTCACACAAGCGCACTGTCGCTTGGAAAGATTGATGGAGCATTTGCCTAATCCTGATCTGTTCGTGTACATGTTCGTTTGCAAAGAGGCAGTATTGTCAAGTCACATTGAGGATATACGGAGTACACAGCTGGACTAATTGGAAAGAAATCCAATATTTGAATTCTTGGTCCACCACAAGTATCAATCTACGCGAAAGCGTTGAGATTCGGAATCCGATCTCTAGAGAGTTAGCAAATTACTTCGTCTCTGATATCGGAAGCACATCGAATTCTCCTTGAGGACGTACGAAGGTTAGAATTAAAGCCCTGTGAAATTCGCCGTGATTTAAATGGATGCGACGGTAACAAATTTTGGCTTATATTTCGCAAGAACAATATTGATATTCATGATTTTTCGTAACTACTCACCCACTCGTTCAGACTAGGCGGATGAGCAGCGAAGATACAAGAAGTGGATTTGAACACGTTGCGAGTTGCCCATGACAGATAAAACGACGGAGGCCTTGGACGGAATTGGCAAGCGAAGCGATATCGGTCTGCCGAGGCTGTCAGGCCGACCTTGGCCGTGTCTGATTTCCACGCCCCGTTTGCGGCGCGGCGAAACAGGAGAAAAATTGGGTCGAAAACCGGGCCTGAGGAGTCATTGTGATATGATAATGGAAGGTCTTCGTGCGACAGCACCCGTTATCCTTCTCTTTGCGCGATCAGTCGAATGTGAGCGCAGCAATTCAGGTGAGCAGAAATGAAAAAAGATAATCAATCCCGTTCAGACGAAAGAATCAGAAAATTGAAAGAGCAGTACGCCACTCTTCAAGTGGAGATGGCTCAGCAGAGGAAGGAAGACATCAAGGAAATCGATGAGCTGAAGAAGGAAAATTTGAGGAAAAAAGCTGAGCAAGACAAGGAAATCTCTGAGCTGAAGAAGAAAAACATGAAGGAACACGCTGAGCGGGACAAGGAACACGCTGAGCGGGCGAAAGAGACCGACGAACGGTTAAAGAAAATTGAAAAAATGATCGAGGAAAACGGCAAACAGATCGGCGGTCTCGGCAACAAGTTCGGCGGCTATACCGAGGCGATGGCGATGCCTTCCATCAGACGCATTCTGGAGGAGCGGTTCGATGCTGATTTTCTGGGGCCGATCCAGTATAAGAGCAACAACGAGCTGGCGGCTCTGCAAGTGGATGCCTGGGGTCTCAGCCGCAACGGTACGGGTGTGGCCTATATTGTGGAGACCAAGAGCAAGTTTCGCGACGAGCACATTGAGCAGATATGGAAGCTGGTGGAGCGGTTTCGCTGCTATCGGGAAGAACAGGTCGTGTATCCGATGCTGGCTGCGGTGCAGATCAGCGAGGAGCAGCGTCAAAGAGTCTGGGATGAGGGGATTTATCTGATCGACATCAATGAAGGTGTCTTCCGCTATGCGGAACCGCCGCGGGATTTTAAACCGAACGGCTATCACGGCGTACATCGGGTGCAAAGGAGCGTGCCGCAGCTGCGGTTGGCAGTTGGCGGTGTTGAGAAACCGCGCCGCGCCAAGTGATGTGTTGCGGCAGGGTGATCTGGAGCCCAAGTCGCGGGGGTTGGCTCCGGCCGATTTGGCTTGCTGATTCGCTGGACAGAAGACTTGCCGGCAATTCTTTTGGCTCGGTTTCGAAGGTGCGGTCGCTTTAACTTGCGGTCACCTGAGGATCGAATTTGAGTTTTTTTCCGCGCTAGCGGAACAGACCCAAGACGGAGAGGTGCTGAACAGCCTTTTTTCTGCATTGAAGCCCTCTTTGATGGTACAGGCTTTCTTCGCGTCAGCAAATGGTTCCCTTATCAACATTGGCGGCATGAGCCGGAGCCGCTCGCAACTGTCAGAAACGGTTTGACGGTTGCCGCCGGGGGTGCGATACCCGCAAGTCGCGGATATTCCCTCGCAAACCAAAAAGTGGTGCGAACGACGACCGGAGAACAGGCTAACTGTGACCGGAAGGTGACCGTTTGCTGTTCATCAGGTTCTTGCCGCTGCTTGCTCGCTTGTTCAGGTCAAGAGGGGGTGAGTAGTTACGATTTTTCGATAATTCCAGATGTACGCCGCCCGTTATCGAATTAACTCTTCCGAGGAGTTATAGCGGCAATAGTCATGAGCATACAAATCACATTGAAAATGAGACATACACTCATTTTCATATACACATGGCTACTGAATCACTATCAGGTTGCGGGAACTCGAGAAAATGCTTATGCTGAGCTTACTGATCGCTATGAAGATTTCCGTGGTGCTCTACAGTGTTTAATCAAAGATGCAAATTTGCTAGTTCCCGAAGATTTTCCATCAATTCCCAAATATTCGCAGCCAGAACTATTTTAAAAGACGAGCTATGATGTCAATTGACTCAATTGAAAGTGATTTTCAAAAAAAAGTTTCAGCCAAGATTCGACTTGAATCTGAAGGGACCGAACGGTTTCGCGTGTTTACTCCATTTCGTTTCGATGATGGAGAACACTTGGTGATCGTCTTGAAAAAAAATAAGAGTGGTTGGTTGCTTTCTGACGAAGCGCATACATACATGCGATTGACATATGACATTAAACTAAAGGACCTGCACAAGGGAACTCGCCAAAAAATAATTTCTAACGTTTTGACAGCGTACCAGGTTCAAGAATTAAACGGGGAGTTAATTCTTTATGTGCCGGGTGATCGCTATGGAGATGCTTTGTTTACTTTCGTACAGGCACTTATCAAGATTTCAGATGTGTCGTACCTTACTCGAGAGAGGATTCGGTCGACTTTCAAGGAAGATTTTAGAGCCTTGTTAAGTGAGTTTGTTCCTAATGATCGACTAACCTTCAATTGGCATGACTCCGACCGTGATCCTGAAAGATATTACATGGTTGACTGCCGAGTCAACAGTATGCCAAAACCGTTGTTCGTTCATGCTATTGCTAGTGACGGTGCAGCTAGAGATGCTACGATTTCTCTGCTTCAGTTTGAGAGATGGGAGATTGAATTTCGATCTTTGGCAATTTTCCAAGATCAGGAAACCATCAGTCGTAGAGTTTTAGCCCGATTCAGCGACGTTTGTGATAAGCAGTTCTCAAGCCTTGTCCCAAACAAAGAAAGAATTGTCAGTTTTGTTTCTGAAGCAATTTCACTCTAACTTGCAAATTTATCGCAATTCTACCTAATTTTCCGTGAAACGTTCATTCGGGGTGATGCGCCTAAGTCATGTGTGTTTCACATAACAAAGACCTAACTGCTTATAGTTATTACGGTATTGGAATTTGTAGCCCATTAAGAAAGATTTCTAGTGGCAGGGAAGTCTTTCAGAACTTGGAATCTGGGTAAGTGGCAGCTGTTTTACAATTTGTTGCTGAAGCTGGGTTATCTGACTGATTAGGTCTGAATATTTCTGTGACCATGTCAACCCTTTGACCAATCCTTTGGCCTCAATTGATGCACGAACATTATCATAAAATTCCAAGCTGCGCGGATATGAGTTTAAAGTTGATTGCGATTGTTCAATATCTGAGTTATTTTCACCACGACCACGAAAACTACCAAGCGTAGTCCATAGTGTTTTGTCAAAAGCACGGGTTACCCATCCCCAGTCGATCAGCATTTTCGCCGCGAACTGATCCGCATGCATTTCCTCTCTTCTGGAATTACACTCAATTTGGAGTAATATTCGCATATCAATTGGCTTCGATACATCCAGCCATTCAGATAATTCAGGTAAATCCCTATAGAGAAGATGTGCGAGTTCATGAAGATAGATAGTGGCGATTGCAGCAGTTACTGATTCCTTGATCTGTGAATTCAGGTGTTTTGGAATTGGATAATGTTTCTCAAGTCCGGCGCAATAACCACCATGTTCAACTGCATGTCGATTTGGAGACATAAGGGATGAGCTTTGATGACCTGCCAAACTGTCTTGGATCATAGTCCAGTAAGCAAGATGCACATGCTTCGAGTACATCAGTTCACAATTCTGCCACAGATTTCCATTTTCTTCATTAAGGGCGCTCAGTTCTGAAAAATAGTTGAAAGCAAGAATGAGCTGGGCGCTCATTACAATCCGATTCATGCCGTCATCACGACGTTCAGTTAGAACATAGGGAACAGCTGAGTGATCGTCTACTACAAATAATGTATTGCCTAAGGTAAAGTGAACATCACCGAGGCCAAGCTTGCGAACTTGCATTCGAATTGTCTCGTCCACCTCATGCGCTTGGGAAGTTGCGGACGTTATGAAGTCATCCATAGATTTCCCAATAACTGTTCCAATCGAAAATAAGAGACTGACGACAGTAATGAAAAGATTAATCCGAAATTTAGACATAAATTCAATGTGATTGAATCTACTTGATTAGATAACTTTAGTTTTAGATTTTCAGCTCAAGCGTTTTTACAATCAATATTCTTGTTTTTGAAATTCTTAGGGCTCGACTAGGGAAACTTCTAGAAATGCGACATCTGCGTTGCAAAATTGTTGATTCAATCCTATATACCATGGAACTATCATAAGTTATGAGGGTGTTATATTCCAAATTTTGCGCTAGAAATGTTCGGAGTGAATGCTAACGCGGTTGAAAGGTGACTGACATGCAAGAATAGCATCATAGGTCAGCAACCCGTCAATAACAAGCCTATATTCTAAATAAATCGATACGCTAACCGCGCGATCGAATAAGTGGAGGTAAATGAATGTGCGCGAATTTATCGCGGGTTACACTACTCATTTAAGTGCTATCGTGTAGTATCAAGTCTCCTAGCGGAATCAGTATGAATACGAAGCTGCGGATGCTGGTGAATGCTGCTCTGAGCGCATCACGAAGTGCCCGGTGGCATTTTGCTCGTGATGGTGCACGCGTCGTGAGATCATGCCAGCCAAACAGCAGATTCGCAGACGAGAATCTTTCGACCTCAACACAGGCTAGTAGTTCGTGTAGAGATGACGAATAAGTTCTTCCAAGCATGCCTGCAGTGATTGTCAGATAGTGCACTAGTTGACGAACCTAGTGGTTTTTGTTGTATGATAGTAGTCTAAAATTTGTAATCTAAATAATTGATTTGATTATTATTTTATTGTATTTGTTATAAAATATTCTGAAACAAGAACTGAGGTGCCAAATTGAAATTGTCTACTCAACCTGGGATACTCACTGAAATAGTTCCTTACCATATGCATGTAGAGTATTCAGCCACATCCTTTGAAGAAGTCGGACATCTTCGTCGACTGATTCAGTCTGAAATAAAGTCAGATGAAATTCGTCAACGACACGTTCTGTTCGGATTTGGGCGAGAATTGTGGAACGCACTGTCTCCTGCAGGTACTCCAAAAACATACCAACCGTTTTCGCAGATTCGGAGTCCTCGCGCGGTAATTCCCTCAACACAGGGTGATTTATGGGTGTGGTTTCAGGGAAGTTCGCATGCTTGGAATTTAGACGCTGCGTGTAATCTGGATCAAATATTGCGAGAAATTGGATTAGAGCAAAATTTGGAAGTGATGGGATTTGCACGCTTTGAAAATCGAGATTACACGGGTTTCATAGATGGGACAGAAAATCCGGTTGATGAAGATGCGGTCGCTGCTGCCTTGATCGAAGGTGGGGATGGTTCCAGCTTTGGATTTACTCAAAATTGGATACACAATCTCAATGCATTTAGTCAACTGAGTTTAGCTGAACAGGAACAAGTGATCGGTAGAACTAAAGCGGACAGTGTTGAACTGGATGGCGAAGTTATGCCAAATACCTCTCACGTAAGTCGTACAGATGCCACTGTGGACGGCGTAAAACAAAAAATTGTACGAAGAAGCGTTCCTCATGGAAATCTAGAAAAAAGAGGATTGCATTTCGTTGCTTTTGCTTGTGATATCAATCGAATTCAAGTACAGCTGGAGAGAATGTATGGGGTAAGTGATGATGGATTGCATGATCGTTTAACTGAGTTTTCCACGCCGGTTTCTGGTAGTTATTGGTATGTGCCTAGTGCCAATCAATTAAGCAAACTCAGCTGATATGACGAAAATATTTGAATTTATTTCAATGTTATCTCGACAAAAGTCTTCGTATAAATTACCGTCTATGATGCTTTTATCGCATTGGGATCAAATCACGTCAGCCAAACTTGTTATGTAACTGCATGAACATCGTTTCACAGATATTTAACGCTGAACGTATATCGCAATATTCAGCAATTTTCGCCTTGCAGTGGAGTACGGGTTCTTGGACTTACTCTGAGTTGCGCAACAGCATTCAACAAGCGAGTGATGTTCTGCAAAGTCGTGGGATTAAACCCAGCCATCACGTAGTTCTGCAGTGCTCAGATACGCCTAATTTCGTTGCTTTTTATTTTGCGGCACTCAATATCGGCGCTGTCGCGATTGCTGTTTCCAGCCGATTAAGCTGCGAGGAATTAGAATTTGTTATCAACGACTCAAATGCCTTCTGTCTGGTTTACGATTCAACAACCGAAAAATCCTGCAAGAAAATTCTGAATCAAAATGACAGCGGTTTAATGGGAATTCATGTCGAGGACTTCAGTCTTAACCAAGAAATTAGGCGGGACCTTCAAACATTAAGCAGGAGCAATGTGGATGAAGCGCTGTGGGTGTACTCTTCCGGTTCAACCAGTCGACCAAAGGCAATCGTACATACTCATCAAGATTTTGCGATCTGTTGCGAATTTCATTCGAATACTCTCAAACTTCAAGTCGGTGAGAAAATATTTTGCACCTCGAAATCATCTTTTGCTTACACTCTTGCGAACGCTCTGTTGGTACCGTTAAGGTTGGGTGCGACAATCTACCTGCACCCCGACTGGATGACAGCGGATGCTGTTCTGAAGATTTTGAACAAAGAAAAGCCAAAAGTACTTTTTTCCGTGCCGAGCCTTTATCGTGGTTTGCTGGAACGAATGGAAACGAGTGAAAAGAATGCATTTTCAAGTACGGAGTTTTTCGTTTCCGCCGGCGAACATCTGCCAGCGGATATCCGGAGGGAATGGAAAAAACGTACTGGCAAGAGTGTAATCAACGCCTATGGCTGTTCCGAAACCTTATTCCTTGCATTTGCTGGCGATCACTTGAACACGCCAGACAATTCAGTGGGCCGTCCACTTTTTGGTGTCGAGCCTATGCTTGTGAATGGAAACAAAATTTTACCCATAGATTCAGGCGAGAAAGCAGTATTGCATGTGCATCATCCTTACCTGTTTTCCTGTTACGCAAATCGCGAGAAAGATACGGCGGAACGACTGATGGATCAATACTTCGTCACTGGAGATTTATATCGTCGAGATGCTGAAGGCTGGTGGTACCACATGGGTAGAGAAGATGAATTGATCAAAGTATCAGGTCAATGGGTATACCTTCGAGATATTGAAAAATCGGGGCTGAGAAGTGATGTAGCCTTTGATGTTTCTGTAGTCAGTACAAACGACAATGCGGGTATGGTGCGACCAGCCATGTTTTTTGTTCCTATCGGAGGCATCAAAGCACAAGCTGCGCTATCCGAAATGAAAAATCATGTCCAAAGAGAGCTTCCGAAGATTAAAAGGCCAAGTTGGATTCGAGTTCTGGACGCTTTTCCGAGGACAGCAAACGGTAAAATCAGCAGGTACGAATTACAGCAGATGGTGCAAGGAACGAAGCGTGATTGAATTCAGGTGGCGACATACGGTAGAGTGGGGTGAGTGCGACCCTGCGCAGATCGTTTTTTACCCGAACATTTATCGATGGTTCGATAAAGGAAGCCACAATATGATGAAATTTCATGGTTTTGGTCAAGCTGAAATGATCGAACGATACGGGATTGTCGGATTTCCGCTGATTGAAACTCACGCGCGCTTTCTTCGTCCGATGCAGTTTGGTGACGATTTAGTCATCGTTAGTCGAATTGAATCACATACACGCAAAACATTTAAGGTAAGACACAGAATTTACAACTTTGACGCAGAAAGTGTAAGTGGATATGAAACGAGATTCTGGGGAATTCAAGACCCGCAGTCTGGAGGAAGGCTGCGAGCTTGGGAGATGCCCGAAGAGTTTGTGGTAAAGTTAAACTAATTTTCATCGGATTTGAATTCTCGGTCTGCTGTCTCACTCATTATCAGCGAGTTGAATGTAATTAATTATGAAGCTGCATGGCTACTTTCGAAGTTCAGCATCCTATAGAGTGCGCATTGCTCTAAATATTAAGGGAATTGACTACACGAACGAATTTGTACACTTGACCAAGGGCGAACAGCAGCGCGATGAATTTCAGCTGCTTAATCCGCAGAAGTTTGTACCGGTTCTTGAAGACGACGGACAAATCCTGACACAGTCACTTGCCATCATTGAGTATCTTGACAGCACGCACCCACATCCACCACTTCTTCCAAAAGCCGAAGAAGATCGCGCATTTGTCCGTTCAATTGCACTGTCAATCGCCTGTGACATACATCCGCTGAACAATTTAAGAGTGTTGAAGTATCTTGAATATAATTTGAATCTTGATCAATCTGTTCGTCGGAAGTGGTATTGCCATTGGATTGCGAGAGAATTCAGAGCATTGGAAGCTAGATTCGCCAGCGCTGCACGATTTGGGAAATTTAGTTTGGGTGACTCACCAACAATTGCGGATGTTTGTTTGGTGCCCCAAATGGCAAATGCTCGTCGATTCAATTGTTCTCTGAGAGACTATCCGATTCTGGCGGAGATTGACCGAAATTGTAGAAAACTTGAGGCGTTTCAGAAAGCGTCACCTGAAGTTCAGCCAGATGCTGAGTAGAAAAACCTGATAAGGAGTGTAATTCCATGGGATGGCAAAGACAGATATTGAGAGTCAACCTTACTGAAGGAACGAGCCAGATTGAACCACTGAATATGGAGTGGGCTCAGCAGTATCTTGGTGAACGAGGACTCGGCACCAAGTATCTCTATGAAAATATGGATCCGACAGTTGACGCGCTTGATCCTGGAAATATGTTGATATTTGCAACGGGCCCGCTGACTGGCACTATGTCGTCCACTTCAGGTCGCTACGCTGTGATAACAAAAGGTGCATTGACTGATGCCATTGCCTGTTCAAATTCGGGTGGGAAATTTGGAGCAGAATTGAAATTTGCCGGTTATGACCTGCTTTTGCTTGAAGGACGAGCCTCAGAGCCATCCTATTTGAAGATTTACGACGATGAAGTTGAAATTCTCTCTGCTGAAAATATCTGGGGCAAGTCGGTTTGGGAAACAGAAGATTGGCTGAAGTCTCATCATCAAGACCCCTTGATCAAGGTTGCTTCAATCGGTGTCGCGGGTGAAAAAGGAGTCCGTTATGCTTGTGTCGTCAATGACCTCCATCGTGCAGCAGGTCGTTCGGGTGTTGGCGCTGTGATGGGCTCTAAAAATCTTAAAGCCATTGCTGTGAGAGGTACAGTAGGTGTCAGAGTCGACAATCCAAAATTGTTTATGGACGTCGTCAAGGAAACGAAGGCGAAACTCGCAGCCAGCACGGATGTAGGAGAGCTGACAGATTACGGCACAAACGCCATGATTGATGCGATGCAGGAATTTGGTGGACTTCCGACTCGAAATTTCAATGAGGTTCAATTTGAAGGCGTTGACAACATCAATCCTGCTGCCATGGAAAAAGTTCATGAAAATGGACATAAAAATTTGCTGACCAATAAGGCTTGCTTTGGTTGCACCATTGCCTGTGGACGCATTTCACATATCGACAAAGATCATTTCACCATCAAAAACCGACCGGAATATTGGCATGCAAGTGGTGGATTAGAGTATGAAACTGCATTTGCATTCGGTCCAGATTGTGGGATTGATGACATTGACGCACTTACATTTGCTGGATTTTTGATGAATGAGCATGGAATGGACCCGATTTCATTCGGAGGCACTTTGGCTGCGGCAATGGAGCTTTATGAAATGGGTGTTATTACGGACGAAGATACGGATGGAATTCCGCTAAATTTCGGCAATGCAGAGGCGTTGTCTGTGATGGCTGAAAAGACTGGAAAATATGAGGGATTTGGCCAAATTCTTGGCTTGGGTTCCAAACGGTTGTGTGAGAAGTATGGTCATCCAGAACTTTCCATGACCGTGAAAGGTCAGGAATTTGCTGGATATGATTCAAGAGCTCTACAAGGAATGGGACTTGGGTACGCAACGAGCAGTCGAGGTGCATGTCACATGAAGCACGATGTGTTTGGTCCTGATATGGAAGATCAAACAGGCAAAGGCAAGGCTTTGCCCTGCAAAAAATCGCAGGATAAAATTTCGCTGATTGACTCTACGGGTTTGTGCTGGTTTACCTTGGCAGGCTGGGGAATCGGCGATTTTCAGGCACAGATTGATGCTGCATGTGAAGGTGATTGGACGGTTGAGCGATTGTATGAAACGGGAGAGCGAATTTGGAATCTAGAGCGTCAGTTTAATCTGGCAGCTGGCATGACAAAGAGTGATGATTCATTACCAGAACGACTCTTGAAGGACCCGGCAAAATCGGGAGTTGCTAAAGGAAAGGTTAACGAGCTCAGCAAGATGCTTCCAGAGTATTACGAAATCCGCGGGTGGACGCCAGATGGCGTGCCGACTGCCGAAACTTTAGGACGACTAGGCCTCTGGGATCAATTAAATAATATTCATTCCATATAATGATTGCCAGCTGTCGAAAAATTAGGAAAACTAGGACTTTCCTGATCAAGAGGACATTCTCTATAAGTCTACGGATTTGCTTATGGTGCTAGTTTCAGTGGCTGTGCCTAGGATTCGTTCAGATTAGTGCACGATTTGAAGAAAGAGTGTTTTCAAGCAATCGAAGACGTACTTGAAAGTCGCGCCAAGCGAAGAGCACAAATTACTGATCAATCAATTTAGGTGGGTGTCTTTTTTCTGGGGGTGTTAGAGAATTTTTGCCGTTAGGATTAGAGCGAATGTCTACTCACTCTTACTCGCTGCTTTAACCACAGAACCGACCAGTCTGTCAATTAGCTGCACAATTTCTTCCTTTCCCATTCTTTGGGCAATGATGACAAGTAACACTAATTCAAACGCACCTATTACAAGCGGACCTAACAACGACTGCATCGAAGTAAAGAAGGTAATATTGAGTAAAATGATGGATATCAGGAGCCAGACAAAACGTTCTTCTTTTCGGGCATCCTGTTCTTTTGCCAGATCCTCTTGTAATGCTTGAATCTGTTCATTGCGCTGATTTGGCTCGTCTGTAAGTAACGGTTTAATTTCTTCATTGGATTCAGTCGCTGACTGTTCTACATCATCTTGCACCGATAGTCCTATGATACCCTTTCTTTTCGCTTGTTATACTCTTCGAGTATATCTTCATTCGGGATGATGATCCCCATTGCGTCAGGTTTATAATTCTTCGCCCAAGCCCCATAATCACAATGGGTAATTGCAACCAACTTGGCCCCTGTAAATTCGGAAACTACACTATATGTTCGATTCAAGGTATTAGTTTCCGACAGATTTTCGTCTAAATCTCCAATACTTCGGAATATGTTTCGAACAGGTTTGGCACCGAAAATCTTGGCTTTGTGATATAGAACTGGATGAACAGGTCCAAAGATCCACGCCTGAAAATAATCTTTAACCAACGGCTTCTTATGTTCGCCCAAGTGGATCATGTGAGCGATGTAGAGAATTTTTTGCAGCTCAAGATTGGTTTTTGACCAATCAGACAGAATGCCTAAGTGCTTAGCGGCGGAGAGTACGGGAATAGACATTGCAATTAAATTAGAATATAAAAGTATTCGTGCTTTCGTAGAAATATTGATCAGAATGATTTATTTTCAATTATTTATATGGTATTTAGTCTCCGTAGTTTGAATGAATAACATAATTTCTATGTAAAGTACATTTACACAATTATATAACTCCTTTTTTCTGTTAATTCAACATAACCTTAGCGACCTGAACATAACTAACTAGTGCAGCCTGCTCATAGGTCACATTCGGCATCGGTTTTTTTCAGACTCGACTGTTACAATTTACCAAATATTTTAAAATTAATGCTCGTTGTATGATAACTCGGAGCATATAGAGCAAATTCAGGTATTTTTTAAAGATGCGATTGACAGTTAAATTAGTTGGAACTCTGGGTAAATATTTACCCGTGGACAGTGCCGGAAACGTAACACAAATTGATATTGAAAACAGCATTTCAATTGCGAAATTGATCGAATTGCTGAAGCTCCCAGCCGACAAACCCTATATTGTTTCGGTAAATGACAATTTAGTTCCGGCTTCGGAACGACAGTCATATGTAGTGACTGAGTCAGACACTATCAAGATAATTCCACCGCTTAAAGGTGGATAGATTGTAGAGAGTAAGTTTTTACGGATTCCTCAAGATTCTCAAGAACATGCAGGCGAAAATTCGTTATTGAGCATTCAGTAAATCGTTCAATCCATCCATCAGCCTGTTGATCCCTTCCACTGCCGTGCTAGGTTGGAGCGCACCGTACGATACCCGAATACAACATCGGTTTTCGATTCCAAATGCAACACCGGGAATTACCGCAACTTTATGGCGACAGATCAGATATTCAATAATTTCCATGTCCGACATTCCAATCTCTGGAATATTCAAAAAACCGTAGAATGCGCCTTCCAAAGCACAACTTTCAATGGAAGAAATTGTTGTTAGACTGTGTGCAAAATGTTTTCGGACTTCAGCAATTTCACGTACTTTAGCATCACAATATTTTCGACCTAACTTCAGGCATTCTGCTGCAACATACTGACTGACTACCGGCGGGCAGATTAGGTTGGTATCCTGAATCTTTCGAATTGGTTTAAACAGATGATTTGGAATTAAGCTGTATCCGATTCGCCAGCTTGCCAATCCGAAACTTTTGCTCGTAGAAAAAAGAGAAATTGTATGTTCCCGAGCTGCCTCGGCCGATGCCGGAGAGTAGTGACTTGCATTTCCATAGCAAAAATACTCGTAGGCTTCATCATGGATGTGATAGATTCCTTTCTCTAAACACAATTGATTGATTTTGTTCAAAGATTCTTTTGAATAAACCGCTCCCGTAGGGTTATTTGGAGAAACCGTGGCGACTGCTCGAGTTTTGGGTGTGATTGCTTTTTGAATCGCATTCAAATCTGGATGAAAATTCTCATCTGTCTCGACTGACACAGCGGTACAGTCAGCAATTCCAATCGCCATTTCATGATTAAAATACCAAGGACGCAATAGTATTACTTCGTCACCAGAATCGCAGATGGCTAAAATTGCATTCAAGAAACCCATATTGCTGCCAGCACTGACAACTATTTGATAGTGTTCACTGTTGATTCCATTTTCCGATTCAAGTTTTTCATGGATTAGCCGTCGAAGCTCAGGTATTCCTTCAACCGCTTCGTATTGATGTGAATTTAAACTTGTGAACTTGCTTAGGCCGTTAGCAATTTCAGCGGGTGGCTTGTAAAAGACTACACCTTGTCCAAGTGAAATCGTACCTGGATTTTCGTTGATAAGATCCGCAACTTCAGGAATAATTGGTGTTTGAACTTTTTCGATTCTCTGAGATATTTCAATCAATTTTGGTTATCTCCACTGGAAAATTGGATAACAGCTTAAATCCTTGATTTCTGACATTGTCGACTCGGCTTAATTAGTTTAAATTAAAATTTTGTTTGGCGAGTGGACTCTCTTTTTATAACGAAAGTGGTTAAACAGCAATAAAAATAAATTGCACCTAAAAAAAGAGCATCTCAATTCGCTCCATTTGAAAAACTGCAAAGTATACAATTCATCTGATTTTCAAAAGTAGTCTCGTGGTTAGCATTGTAGACCAAACTACTGAAAATCAAGTTTTCCAACTTCAAAATTAAAGATATCGCATGAAATACAACAAACTAGGTACGTCGGAAATTAAAGTAAGTGAAATTTGTCTTGGCAGCATGACTTGGGGAACACAGAATTCCGAAGCTGAAGGACATGCACAGATGAATTATGCATTCGACCATGGTGTAAATTTTATCGACACTGCCGAAATGTATCCTGTCAATCCTATATCAGCACAAACAGCAGGTCGAAGTGAAGAAATTATCGGAACGTGGATGAAGTCCCGTAGAAATCGACACGACGTAGTAATTGCGACAAAAATTTCAGGCCCAGGATCATCTACTATCAGAGACGGTTCGGGTGTGTCAAAAAGGACAATTGAAATCGCGCTGCATAATAGTTTGAGACGATTGCAGACAGACTATATCGATCTGTATCAGATACATTGGCCGAATCGTCGTTCCTATCACTTCCGACAGTCCTGGAACTATGATCCGTCATCACAAAACGTAATGGAAACTAGAGATTACATTCTTGAGGCGTTGGAATCTTTTTCAAAATTCATCGATTCGGGAAAGATTCGAACCATTGGTCTATCCAATGAATCATGCTGGGGAACCTCACAATTTCTAGAAATTGCTAGAGCCAATCAATTACCGAGAGTTGTTAGCATTCAGAATGAATACAGTTTATTGGATCGTAAATTTGATTTGGATCTGGCAGAGCTTGCAGTCAATGAACAGGTTGGACTACTTTCATTCTCACCGCTGGCAGCAGGAATCTTGAGTGGAAAATATCAGGGCAATCGAATACCTCCCGGTTCAAGACGAAGTTTTTCACCTGACATCGGCGGACGATATACCGAACACGTCATACCAGTTGTTGACGAATATTTGCGAGTAGCGCGAAAGCATGGATTGGACCCGTGTCAAATGGCGCTCGCTTTTTGCTTCATGCGGCCATTCATGACATCGGCGATTATCGGTGCAACAAAACAGTACCAACTTAAAAACAGCATCGCCGCAGCGGGCATGTCTTTAAGTTCAGCTGTGTTGAACGATATTAGTGAAGTTCATAGGCGCAATCCCAATCCAATGGGATAACGCCTAATCTCTTAATATTTTCAGGTCAGAGCTCGAGTTAGGTGTTGGCTCGATTGGCAATTATGTCTTCTACGACTGCGGGTTCAGCGAGGGTTGATGTATCGCCTAGATCATCAATGTCATTGCTTGCAACTTTCCTTAGAATACGTCGCATGATTTTCCCTGATCTTGTTTTTGGCAATCCCGGTGAGAACTGAATTACATCAGGTCTCGCAATAGGACTGATCTCAGAACGCACTAGATTGAAAAGTTCTTTTCGAAGATCATCGTTTTCTTCTGTTCCAATTACAGTCGTTACGTAAGCGTAAATTGCTTCACCCTTGATGGCATGAGGGTATCCGACTACTGCTGCTTCCGCAACATTAGGATGAAGTACGAGTGCGCTTTCTATTTCAGCAGTTCCTAAGCGGTGACCTGAGACGTTCATGACGTCATCGACTCGACCAGTGATCCAGTAATACCCATCTTCATCCCGTTTCGCGCCATCACCGGTCATATACTTGCCTGGAAACATGCTGAAGTAAGTTTCAATAAATCGTTCGTGATCTCCCCAAACCGTTCTCATTTGACCAGGCCAGGACCGATTGATGCACAACGCTCCATCAGTCGCGCCCTCGATTTCATTTCCATTAGGGTCTACCAGAGAGGGCTCAACTCCAAAAAATGGATTTGTGGCGGACCCGGGTTTCAGTCGAGTTGCACCTGGAAGAGGCGTAATCATATGACCGCCAGTTTCTGTTTGCCACCATGTATCTACAATGGGGCAGCGACGATCTCCGACTTTCTTGTGATACCATTCCCATGCTTCGGGATTAATTGGCTCACCAACGGTGCCAAGAATGCGCAAGCTCTTGCGTGATGTTTTTTCAACAAACTGGTCGCCTGCGCCAATTAAGGCGCGAATTGCGGTCGGAGCAGTATAAAAGATATTGACGTTGTGATTATCGACAACCTGCCAGAAACGGCTCGCGTCCGGATAGGTTGGAATCCCTTCAAACATTACATTGATGGCACCATTTGAAAGGGGACCGTAGACAATATAAGAGTGGCCAGTGACCCAGCCGATATCGGCTCCACACCAATAAACATCCCCATCGTGATAATCAAAAGAATATCGAAAAGTCATCGTGACAAAAAGCAAATAGCCTGCAGTTGTATGTACTACGCCTTTTGGTTTGCCTGTTGACCCAGATGTATAAAGAATGTAGAGTGGGTCTTCCGCGTCCATTTCTTCCGCTGGACACTCCGCAGATGCGTCTGCAGTTGCTTCGTGATACCAGACATCGCGGCCGGATTGCATGTTGACCTCATTGCCTGTACGTTGCACAACGACACAGGTGTGAACGTCGGGACAGCCCACCATTGCAGCATCTGCATTGCCCTTTAGCGGTACGGGTTTGCCTCCTCGGGGGCCCTCGTCAGCAGTGATTACAACTTGGCAGTCTGAATCCAGAATTCGATCTTTCAGAGCTTCAGGGGAGAACCCTCCGAATACGATCGAATGGATTGCTCCGATCCTAGCGCACGCCAGAGCTGCGATCGGCGCTTCTGGAATCATTGGCATGTAGATGCAGATTCGATCTCCTTTTTTCACACCTCTTGATCGAAGAAAATTAGAAAGTTTGCACACTTCTGCATGTAATTCACGATAGGTGAATGTCCTGACAGTAGCTGCATCATCACTCTCCCAAATCAGCGCAGGCTGATCACCGCGATCTTCCAAGTGTCGATCCAGGCAGTTGTATGCAGCGTTCAGTTTACCGCCTTCGAACCAGCGAATTTTTCCGACATTGAAATCACAATCACTGACCGTATTCCATTTTTTAAACCAGTGGAGAAACTTATCTGCTTGTTCCGCCCAAAATCCGTCTGGATCAGACAGACTCCTTTCGTACATTTCGCTGTATGTTGCACTATTCACATGTGCCTGTGATTCCATAGAAGATGGAATTTCATATACTTTAATTTCAGACATATCAGAACTCCCAAATGTGATTATTTTTGCGCACTCAAATTTTTAGTTCGTGTAAATCAACTATGCTAATCATTTTACGAGATTTAACTTTGAAAGCACCGTGTAAGTATTTGTGAAACAATTTTCGATTGATCAGATTTCATTGTAATCTGGGTAATGCACAGAAAACTGTCTGCTAGAAAAATAATCGTACAGGATGGCAGTCAATCGATTGATTTGTGATGGAGCAGTATTTAAGAAAGTTGCAAAAGACTAAGGCCCAACTCGGTCCAGCACGAAACTAGCGTCTAATAGTAGAGACTGACTGCGGTTACGTACTGTCTGAAATTAGAATTTTGGATTGATGATAGTAGATCTACAAGACTCAGCCTTACTTTGTAATTTGACATTTGCGTTCTACTTAAGGGCACCTCGATTCATCCTGCATTCTCAAGGTCATGGAGCACGACACAAAAATTTTGAGAAAATATGCATTTTGTTATTGCAAAAGTTGTAAAGATTGGAATTTTTCATTGCTTCGGACCAAATTTCAACTTGAAAATACCATTATTTCAGCCTTGCTAGCCTTGATTTCACCTATTTGGGCGCAATAATCGCTAGAGCGCAGCTACCGGCTGGCTAAAAAACTCAACCGCTTCACATTGTGGCCAGCGAACCTGTACCATGGGCTCGACAAGGTCGGCGTTGGCGCAGAGGTGTCGTCTCAGTGGACAGGGCATTGATGAAGTGTTTGTGGACCGCGGCTGCCGTGAACACGATGAACTCGACAGTGCGGTTTGCATTTCAGTACAAAAGCGAGTGATCACTCCTCGACTGAAACGTCGTCAGGTGATCGAGAAGACCATCTGAAAAGCGACGGTTGTTTGGGACGCGAATATCTCAGGTTTCGCGTGTGACCAAATCAATGTGCTGCTGAATGGTGCTGCACACAACTTGCGTCCGATGTTGGAACGTTTGAGGGATGCTAATTCAAAAAATTTTTGCGTCTTGATATTGAGTCGAAATTTGGGCTGTGTCGGACACCAAATTCGGCATTCGAGCGTTGCGGTGGCGGTATAACACCGGTTCAACCATGAATGGCCTGCTTTGCCTTGATCCCGTCACTTTAGAAAAAGACAGAAAATCGACTTCGTTTAGATTGAAAAATTAACTGGAAAGCGAAGGCTTTTCGTAGTCGTTGAGCGTGAAAAACAAGGTATCCCCAACCTCGCAATGGGCTGGAGTGCGTTTACAGAAAACGACACCGCCTTTGTTGAAATACAGTTCCGTCGGCTTTTTCCACAATTGCTTTTGGTCCCAGATATATCCAGCGAATTGTCCGTCTTTAACATTGTCTCCCAAGTTGACACGCGGCTCAAACATGCCACTCGTGCGAGCGAAAATATAGTTATCACCGGTTTGCATTGCTTTCAGTGACACCTTGTGCTCAGGTTCGGGCAGCGGTTCGTTGCGAACAAAGACGCCAAGTTCACGCAGGCAGCGCTTCATGCCGTTGTATGCGAAATCGCGAATCCAAGGTCGAATTTTTCCTGCCCCTCCAAGTTCAGTCGAAAGATAAACTTTGTCCAGCGGTAGGATTTCTCCAGATAGGGTGGTTTCATGGACGCGTTCACCAACGATGCCTAATGGTGCGCCAAAGAGTTCCAAAAACTTCATTTGCATTGCGTCCTTGCTCTTGTCACCCATCAGCCTGATTTTTACAGAAGGATGATGGTCTATCGACTTGCCGGCTGAATGCAAATCAAAAAACACATCGCCGCGGGGAACGATTTCTGTAGTGATATACCAAGCAATCATTTCAGTCGGAGGGCCGTATTGATTGCCAGGAAACACGCGATTCAGATTGCCTTCACCGGTCCAATCCAGCGGCGAGGTTCGCCTTCCAGCGTAGTACGCAGGTGCGTTCGCGGCGGGTAGAAATATGATCTGCCCCTCAACATCTTCAGTTTCCAGTTCCTGGTACAGACCGCTCGCGATCGAAACGCCTTCGTATTCATCGCCGTGATTTGCGCCAACAATTACGGCAACGGGACCGTTACCATTTTTTATCGACATAATTGGCACCGGCAGCCATCCATACGCGGAACGATCGGCACTGAACTGAATACGGATGTAGCCGTGCTGTTTGCCTTCTTCATCAAGATCGATTTCACAAGATGGTGCGAGACTGACTTTGGGACAGGACATATGTGATTCTCCTCTGTTTTGCTTCTCTAGGTTAAGAATTCATTTTTTGCCACGCGCGACCCAGTTTCTCGATACCTTCTCGGATCTGCGTTTCCGGCGTGAAACTGTATGCCAGGCGAATGAAATTATCGGGTCCGTCATTGGCGAAACTCAGTCGCCCCGGGGATACTTCGACACCTTCTTCGATGCCCAGTTCAGCCAGTCTGTCACCATTTGCGCCCCGAGGCAATTCAACCCACAGGAAATAACCGCCTTGAGGCGATTGTACGGTGGCTTCTGGCAAGTGCTTGGACAAAGCATCGATCATCGTGTCGCGGTGAATTCGCATTTGATGAATCAACTCATTAATGTGTTGGTCAACCTTTCGGGATTGCAACATCTGAACCACGATTCGCTGAGAAAATGCGTTGCTCCCTCCGTCGGATTTCTGCATGGCCATGCGTCGTACGATTGCGTAGTCACCCAATGCCCAACCGACACGTAAGCCCGGAGCCAGAATTTTTGATACCGTGCCCAATGCGAGCACGTGTGCGGATTCATCCAGCGATTTGATGGGTGGAATAGCCTCACCCTCAAAACGAATGCGCCGGTATGGATCGTCTTCGCAGATGACGAAGTTATAGTGTTCAGCCAGCTCCAGCATTTTCTCGCGTCGGCTGAGTGTTGTAGTAACGCCGGTGGGGTTGTGAAAATCAGGAACATCAAACAGAAGTTTCGGCATTGGTTCAGCGTTATGGCGCATTCGCTGCAGTTTACTTTCCAAATTGTCGGTCGAGAACCCGTTTTCATCCCGTTCCACTTCGACGAATTGAACGTTATGCGTTCGCATGATGTGAATCGCCGTCATGTATGTCGGACGGCTGACAATGACCTTGTCACCTGGTTCGACAAATGCGCGCAATGCCAAATCGAAGGCACTTTTTGCTCCATAGGTGATGAGCACGTTGTCTATGCCGCACTTTACACCGTCCTCCAGAACAAAGTTGCAGATTTCATGTCGCAGCTCGTCCAACCCCATCAAAGGCGCATATTGCATAGCCTCTTCGCGAAAGGGCCCAACTGCCTCTATCGCTTCTTTCACAACATTCGGCAAAAGAGGCGGGTAGGCTGATGCGGAGCTCAAGGATATTGTCCCTGGCACATGGTCAAACACCGATTTTCCAAGAATCGCTGCTTGTCGCGAGAATCTATATTCATTCATGTTATGGCAGTCTGTTCAAACAGTAAAAACTGTACTCTTGCCACTTAACACCCGCGCCTGTCGTTGCATTACATGGCACGAATAGCTTTGGTGACCGAGAGTAAACAAAGTTTGCTTAAAAAATAATATATTATATATTATATATTGTTTAATCAATTTTTCGTATTTCGAGGATAAGCATGACAGCTCAATACGCAGACTTTACAGAACAAGAATTCGAAGATCGCTATGCGAAGACTCGTGCATTGATGGAAGATGAAAATCTTGATGCGATGCTGATTACCGAACGCTTGAACTATCAGTACTACACGGGACACCGTTCCGAGCAGTGTGCGGTTGACAAGATAAGATCCTACATGTTTATCCTGCCCAAGGACAATGCTCCCACGTTGATCACCATGCCGTTCGAGGTTGCTCAGGTTGAACAGACTTCTTTTGTAAAAGACATCCGCACCACTGGTGGATTGACAGGGCATCCGGAGTTTGTCGCCAATGTGCTAAAGGATTTGGGCTTGTCCCGCGCACGCATTGGAGCTGAATTGGGCCGCGAACAATATCTAGGCATCAGTTATCTGGGATTCCAGGAGATCCTGGGGCATTTAGCCGATGCGAAATTTGTTGATGCGGCCGATATTATCCTGAAAGTCCGCAATGTGAAGTCACCGCAGGAGATCGAGTATATGCGGTGTGCATCAATGATCAGCGCCGGCGCTCAAAAGAAAACTTTTGACGAAGTCCATGCCGGCATGACAGAAAACCAAGTTGCCCACGTATTGCGCGAGAATCTGATGGCGGCTGGCGCTGAGCGAATCTCGCTGTTATGTGTGTTGTCCGGTGCTCACGAGAACGGAATTGTTCTTTTGCCAACAGACCGCGTTGTGCAAAAAGGTGAAACATTGGGCTTCGATGTGGGTGTCTGTTACAAGGGCTATTGGTCAGATCTCGCTCGTACTGCCTCGGTAGGAGAGCCTACAGACGAGTTAAAAGAGTTTTATTCCTGGATGATGAGTTTGCGGCATGATTGCAATATGCAGTTGTCTGCAGGCAAAAAGCCAGCGGATGTTGTGCGAGTAGTCGACCAATATCTCCAAGAACGCGGTCTGAACACTGTCGGAGTCGGCAGAGTGGGGCATGGAGTGGGCATCGAGACGACTGAATATCCATCGCTGGCTGCTTTTGAAGACGTGACATTTGAGGTGGGTAACGTATTTGCCTGCAATCCGAATTTCGCGAACCATATGGGTTTTATAAATGCGGAGGACAATTGGGCTGTTACTGAGGGCGAACCGGATTTGTTGTCTGACCCGGTGGCTGAATGGCACATCCCGGTGGTTGATAGCTAGGCGATGTACGATGCATTGAAATCTGCGATGCATCTTGGTTCAAAGAACAGCAAAGCGTCAAATGCTCATGCAGTCAAGGTTGAAAATCGATTGAGAAACAATTTATCAATATCTAAATTTTTGGAGGAAAGAAGTTATGTTCCAGCTTATCAGTAAATTCTTACGGGTGTCGGTATTCACCGTATTTGTCAGTTTTGCGCTTGTTTTGAGCGCGACTGTTGTGCAGGCCGAGACCCTGACAGAACGCTCCCAGGGAGATGGCATTCGGGTTGCGTTCTACAACTTTAAGCCCTATGCCTACAAGGATGACAATGACATGCTGACCGGTACAGACGTAGAAACGCTGCGGGTTGTGCTGGAGCGTATTGGCGGCAAGATTGCACAAGCTCAGGCAACCGATTGGGGTGCATTGATTCCAGGTGTCAAGTCCAAACGATTTGACGTGGTGGCCGCTGGAATGTTTGTTACGCCTAAGCGCTGCGCGGAAGTTATGTTTTCGGAACCGACCTTTGGCATTCAGCAGGCAATGGTTGTGCCGAAAGGCAATCCCAATGGAATTACGAACTACGAATCAATTGCAGAGAAGGGTCTGGTGCTTGGTGTCGTCTCAGGCGCGGCACAAAAAGGCTATGCGGACTTAGCCGGTGTGGAAGAAAAGAACATCTCTCAGTTGCCTGACAATGCGACTGGTATCGCCGCATTGAATGCAGGTCGCATCGATGCTTGGGCAGTTTCTGCACCCGGCGTGCGTCAGATTATTGCCAGTGTGCCGGAAGACACTCCCATTGAAGCAACGCCAGCTTTTTCGGAGGTTGCCGGAAAGAGAGCCGTTTCACATGGCGCGTTCGCGTTCCGAAAGGAGGATGCGGATTTTGTCGCGGCGTTTAACGCTGAGCTGACAAACTTCATCGGCACACCGGAACACATTGCTCTGCTGGAGTCGCATGGTATGACTGCCGATGAGCTGCCATTGCAATCAACAGCAGAACTCTGCGGGAATTAATTTTCGACGAAGCGCTCGAAAATCAGTTTCGGGTGCTTCGAATTGTTTGATTTATAGAAGATTACGGTGAAACCTCGCGTCGCAATTCTTGCCGCGCTTGGAGCCTTTATTATTGGGCTGTCCGTTGCGACGTTTGCCGAGCTGAGAATTTTTCTGCAGCCAATTCTCCGCGGTGCGGTCGTCACATTGCAAATTTCGATTTGTTCTTGGCTGTTATTTTTGGCAGCTTCGTTCTTCGCTGGATTGGGGCGCTTTCAGAAAAACAAAATTATCAGGTGGACATCAACAATCTATATCGAAGTGTTCCGCGGCACATCGTTGCTTGTGATCCTATTTTGGCTGTTTTTTGTCGTGCCGGAGTTTGGGTTGTATCTGTCTCCGTTTTTAGCCGGCGTCATTGGTGTGGGCCTTAATTTCGGTGGCTACGGTGCCGAAGTGGTTCGCGGCGCGCTGACGGCGGTACCTGTTGGACAGAAAGAGGCTGCGGTCGCACTGAACATTAAGCCCAGAAATTACGTATTTCGCATTTTAGTTCCGCAGGCTGTTGCGATCATGATTCCTGGCATGGTTAATTTGACCATCGAGCTGATCAAGGCAACGGCATTGGTATCTGCAATAACTCTGGTGGACATTACCTATGCGGCGGTCCAGCAGAATCAGCTTCACTTTAGAACACTGGAAGTATTTTCGATCGCATTGCTGCTCTACTATTGCTTTGCCCAGTTTGTTCGATTCGGCGGTGCAGCTTTAGAGGAGCGATTCACGCGCCACTTGGCAAAGAGGCACTAGACAATGGACTGGCGTTGGGATTTTACATTCGAGATTGTATTGCCGAGAATGATCGAAGCTGCTGGCGTTACGGCTTGGGCGACGATAGCGAGTTTTATTCTGGCCTTGATCGGCGGCTTGATTCTGATGCTGCTCAAACAGAGTCGTTCAGTATGGATTAGCCGACCAGTCACTGAAATAATCGAATTTATTCGAGCAACTCCGCTTCTGGTGCAGATCTTTTTTCTGTTTTTCCTGCTGCCAGAGTTTGGCATTACCTTGCCGCCGCTGACCACCGGTATTCTCGCGATTGCGATCTACAACTCAGCGCTGTGTGCAGAGGTGTATCGTGCCGGATTCGAGGCGGTGCCCAGAGGGCAGTGGGAAGCTTGTGTGGCGTTGAACATATCAACGTATCGCACGTTTCGCGATGTGATCGTTCCACAATCATTGCCCCCGGTCATTCCGGCTTTGGGTAACTACCTAGTGGCAATTTTCAAGGAAACGCCACTGCTGTCATTTGTTGCAGTAGCCGAAATCATGCAAATCTCCAAGCTGATTGGCGCGGAATATTATCGTTTTACCGAGGCGGTGACGATCGCGGGAATATTCTTCCTGGTGATGAGTTTGGTCGCGGCGATGCTCATAAAAATGGTTGAGAATTATGTCAGAAAGAGGATCATACATTGAACACGGAAGAACAAAATTCAGACAAGCCAAGTATTCTTTTTGACAAAGTCTGCAAGGCGTACGGACCGTTGAAGGTTTTGGTCGACTTGGATTTCGCGGTCGGTGAAGGGGAGGTTGTATCACTTATTGGCCCGTCCGGGTCCGGCAAGACCACAGTGTTGCGAGTTCTGATGACGCTTGAGCCGATTCAGGGCGGTACGATTTATGTGCAAGGCGAACCGTTGAATAAAATGCTAAAAGGAGGGCAACTGGTTCCAGCTGACAAGGCGCATATTCGCAAGATTCGCGCAAAGATTGGCATGGTGTTTCAAAATTTCAACTTATTTCCGCATATGACAGCGTTGAGCAACTGCATTGAGGCGCCTATGTACACCAAAGGATTGTCGAGAAGTGATGCTACAAAAGAAGCCATGAATTTGCTGGACATGGTGGGATTGGCCGATAAAGCCAATCACTATCCGAGTCAGCTGTCAGGCGGTCAGCAGCAGCGGGTGGCAATTGCACGCACGCTAAGCATGCATCCTGAAATTTTGCTGTTTGACGAACCCACGTCGGCACTCGACCCCGAGATGGTTGGCGAGGTCTTGAGTGTCATTCGGAATCTGGCAGAGTCGGGTCGATATACGATTCTTCTTGTCACTCATCAAATGGGGTTTGCGCGGGAAGTCTCAGACCAGATCAGTTTTTTTGACGGCGGGCAGATTCGCGAGCAAAACAGTCCCGCTGAGCTGTTTGAGAACCCGAAGACAGAACGCCTCCAGCGATTTCTGTCCGAAGTTCTGGAGGCGCGATAATCTGCGATGCGGACGTTTCAGGAGTGATTCGAAAATCAATTTGAAGGTAGGAAATGAGAACTATTCCAAATTACGGAGATGGCCCGAAGGCAATTTACGAAGAACTCAAGCACCAGATTATCGCTGGCAAGCGGCAAGCAGGCGAGGAGCTTAAAATTCTTCCGTTGGCCAAGGAGATGGAAGTCTCAACTATTCCGATTCGCGAAGCATTTAGAATGTTAGCGGCGGATAACCTGGTTGAACTACGGCCTCGACGAAGCCCGATCATCACTCACATTGATGAGCGGGAATTTCTTGAGATGAATCAGATTCGCGGCGCGCTGGAGCCAATCGTACTCAACGAGGCGGTGCCTTTGCACACCAAGGAGACAATTGCAGAATGCAAACATCTCCTTGAGCAGGATATCCAGTCGTCAGACTTGTGGGAGAGAGTTGAGCTCAACAGAAAATTTCATTTAGCCTTGCTCGCTCCAGCTAACATGAAACGTTCAATGCTAATCATTGCGGATCAGTACGACGGTATTGCTCGGATGACACAGTTTCGAGTTGTAGAGCATGAACAATTGATCGGCGAACACAACCGGGAACATGAGGGGATTCTGGCTGCCGTTCAAGCCGGCGAAACCGCTCGCGCAATTCAACTGATGAAGTCGCATATTAAACAGGCTACGGTTCGAGCAAGAAACGAACTGAGCTTTGGTGGTTGACCGTGTTTGCCGTTCAACGGAGATAGCTGTTGCTGCATCTGGCAGGCAGTGCAAGTATTTGACTATGTCGTAGTAGGTTCTGGCAGCGCCGGTGCGATTGTAGCGCGTCGCCTTGCCGAAGATGCTTCGGTTTCAGTCCTTCTTCTGGAAGCCGGCGGGCGAGACAACAGTTTATTGTTGCGCATTCCAGCAGCAATGCGCTATGTCTACCATATGCCGAAGTTCAACTGGAGCTATTCGACTGAACCCGAGCCATATCTGAACAATCGTATCTTGGAGCAACCCCGAGGCAAAGTTCTGGGCGGCTCAAGTTCCATCAATGGACAACTGTACCTGCGAGGACATCCGCTGGATTTTGAGAGTTGGGCTGAGACCGGAGTTGACGGTTGGTCCTATGCGGATGTTCTACCCTACTTCAAGCGCCTGGAAACCCGTGTCGATGGACATTCAGAATACGGAGGAAGCACTGGGCCGATCAAGGTGTCCACAGCAGGGGCGAATAATTCACTGACGCAGGCTTTCCTAAGAGCATCGAAGGAAGCGGGATATCTGCAAACTGAAGATGTAAACGGAGCCCAGCAGGATGGTTTCGGGCTATTGCCAAAGAATATCGCCAACGGTATTCGCTCATCGACATCGCAATGCTACCTTAGGAAACCGCCGGTAAATCTGAAAATTAAACTCAGGTGTCACGTTTACAAATTGCTAGTAGATGGGCGAGAGGTGAAAGGAGTTTTGTACTATGAGAATGGACGTGAGGAATCTGTTGCCGCCAGCCGGGAAGTTGTGCTGAGCGCTGGCGCAATTAACAGCCCTTTGATTTTGATGCATTCAGGCATCGGGCCGTTGAATCATTTGCTTGAACATGGTATTGCTGTAGTCCACGATTCACCGGAAGTTGGTGAAAACCTGATGGACCATCCGATCGCTTCACTGCAACTTCTATGCACTAAACCGGTTACTTTGGTCAGGCAATTGTAAGAGGTGCAAAACTGGGGGATACTGTTCAGTTATTAGAGTGCTATGCGATTAATCCAAGCCTGCGATGGCGATGTGATAGTTGGTTGATTCATGATGGTGTACATAGTGGCTATGAGGTTATGATAACGCAAGATGGTGGATTCACAGCGAACAAGCCATTGTAACCTGTTGTTTTTATGCAACTAATTTTACACAATTTTTGCATCGTTTTTCGTTTCGCTCAGAACGTAGCATCAGTTTGTTCCTTTGGCGATGGCGGCGACATCGGTCGGTGGGCGACTGTGAGGAATATCGTGTGTCGAACAAAATCGCCAGATCGCGCTTTATCGAGATCTCGGTTTGCCAAAATAAATCTAGAAAATGAGGTGAGAAAGTCTTTCGGTTCGCCATTTAGATACGGTTCTAAGCTCATCAGTCATTTCCTCTGTGGATTCACCAAAAAAAGCAACTAACAATTATTTGGTGAGTACATGTTCAGTTTGGCTTAATCATATTTTGCTCAAACTGGAACTCTTGAAAATAATATAAGTGTACGAATAAATATTGCTTTTTTAAATTGCAAGCTTTTTTAAATTGCATCATAGCGCGAATCAACAATAATTTTAGGTACAGTGAATTCAGATATCGGTTGGAATTTTCCAGCAGTCAACGGCGGTCAAGGTGATGGGTTTACTAATTCAGGCATAGCTACATTTGAAGGAAATCCGTTAAATAGTCTTGCTCGCGAAGTAATTCAGAATTCGATCGACGCTCGAAAAGATTCCGACGAACCAGTTCACGTCTCATTCGAGATACGTAAAATTTGCGGAAGGAATTCATTCGGACAAAAAGATTTAAAACAGCACTTTATATCGTGTCGAGAGGAAATTGAACAACACGAGGAAAAAGCAGATGAATTCTTCAAATCAGCTCTAAAAATTCTGGACCAGGACTGTATTTGCTTTTTATGTATTTCAGATAGGAATACGACGGGCTTAACTGATCAAGAATGGCGTTCACTAGTTAAAATGCAAGGTAGGAGCTTTAAGTCCGATCCAGGTGCTGGAGGAACTTTTGGAATCGGGAAATTTGCACCATTCGCATTATCACCATTGAGAACCGTTTGCTACTGGACTAGTTACAACACAAATTTTGAAGTTATCGAGAAGTTTCAAGGGAAATCAGTTCTGATGACACACAAAGCTAAGTTTAATTCGCAGCTAAAGGAAACTCAAGGAACTGGTTTCTATGGAATAATTGAAGATTGTCAATATCTTACAGGAGCAGAAATTCCACCGGAATTTCGACTTCTTGACCACGCTCAGAGGAATCCAATTGAAGGAACCGCGATTTGGATCGCAGGTTTTCAAGCTCCGAATAATTGGCGGTCCAAAATTGCGCTCAGTATCGTGGAAAGTTATTTTTATGCGATAAATCAAAATTTACTATCTGTATTAGTTGAACCAGATGATAATTCAGCAGAAGAAATTATCTCAATTGAAGCTGAAACGCTACATTGGTGGTTTGATCATCTCGACAGCGAACAAAGCGGGTTAAATGACGACGATAAAGCCCGTCTAAAAAACACTCGTGCCTTTTGGACAATATCTAGCGGAAAGCCCCCGACTTTCAGCTGGTGTGATCCGGATCTTGGCGAATGTAAGTTATGGGTTGAAGTAGCACCAAACTTGCCCAAGAAAGTCGCACTAATTCGAGGAACAGGGATGCTGGTAACTACGGAGCAGAAACGTTTAACCCATTTTCCAAGATATAGAGACTTTTCGGCTGTTTGCGTGATAGATTCTGCAGAAGGAAACAAACTTCTGAGACAAATGGAAAATCCTCAACATGATCAATTTGAAATTGATCGTATACCCGCAATGAACCGGGATCAAGGGAAAAGAGCTCTCAATAATTTGACAAAAAAGATTCGGAACGAAATTCGCAATTTAGCATATTCCATATCTGATACCTCATCTGTGGAACTCGGTGAGTTAGCTAAATTCTTGCCTGATCTAGAATCCCTCGGACCATGGGATAATCCATCAAATGAAGGAGAAAAAGAACCTTCATTTGGAATTGGAGGGAAAATTAGTCGGATGAAACCTCCCAGACGAATATTTAGTCCAGACCCTCACCCACTTCCCGAAAACGGTGAAAATAACAACGGAGGCACCAACGGAAATGGAGGTACTAACGGAAATGGAGGTACTAACGGAAATGGAGGGAATGGAAATAAAAATGGACGACAAATACCTAAGCAGTTAAGCATTGAAGACGTAAGAATTGTACAAATTAGTGCGAAAAAGAATCTTTACAAGTTATCGTTTTTGCCACTTGAATCCGCCAGTGCTGTTCACCTCAATCTTATAGAAGCGGGTGATTCAATATCAAAAAAGAGAACACCTATTTCTGCGAAAAAATTGAACGGAGAAATCGATTCGCTAGATAACTTTGAAACTCATGCTAACGAAAAAGTCGAATTATCAATATCCAGCAAAGAGTCACTTGGAAATCAGGCATGGGTGCTGGATGCGTACTATTATTCGCACACATGAAATTCTCGATTTCGAAATCTTATCCCCACCCAGTGCTTCGAGTCCGCAGTTCAGATTATATTGACGCAGAATTTCGAATGGATTTTTCTATCGAACGCCTTAAAACGACGACAGCTATTAAAGTAAACGTTCAATTTATTTTGACTGATCCGTATCTTCTGCAACTTGTGAGTTCTGGTAGTGCTAAGTATCTGTTACTCATTCGGTGCGTAGATACATTTTTTCGAGAAGCTATCTGTGAAAGAGTGCCGAAAATACAAAAATTATTCTCAAATGGACAACTTGCTGGTCGTACTGAATTCTCTCCTTTTCTTGTCACCAAGGAAAAAATTACTGAATTCAGATCACCAAAATGGAACTCAGATTATGACGGTTTATCTTTTGATCCTGAACCAGGAGTCGTTCTCGCCGTAGCTCCTCCTGAAACATACTGGATAGATACCGCGGATGAAGCTCACGTAGGTTCAATTTTTAAATTGTTGCCGAGCAACGAAATTGATAATGGATATTGGGAATGTTTGCTTGAATCAGATCAAATAATGCTGAAGATATCGAAGGGAAACTTCAATCAATTTCTACAAGTTCGGGATCACCTCCTGAGTAAAAATGAATTGGAGTTTATCATGAATGGGGTATATCTACCCGCTCTAATTTGGGTGCTAACAGAAGCCGACAACAACTTCAAAGAAAATGATTACGAAAGATGGCGATGGTTCAGTTCTCTGAATCACAAACTTGAAGAGCTTAAACTCCCTCAATTCGGAAAAAGTTCAGACCGTATTGTAGATGCTCAAAAATTGCTAAATGCTCCATTCGAAAGTCTCATTTCTCTGCTCGAAGCTGTGTAAATTCGTATAGTATGATGAACCCTGTTCGTATTTTCACTTTAGCTGGTGTTGAAAAATTGCGCTCAAGTGTAGCAGAAAATTTAGAGAATTATTACTCTGGAACCCCCATTCAAAGCACAAATTTGCCAAAAATTAACGTGATTAACATGTATGTGGAATCTTTGAGTCAAATTCTTGATGAACAACATGAAACTCTGAGATCATATGATTCATCTAATGCAATTAAAGTCTACAAAGCATTATCTATGCTTACAGAACATCAAGCTTCAGATGAAAGATTATGGGTTTATCTCTGTCACGTTGAATGCTTCTCATATATATCACGACGATTCTTGAATCAAAGACCGGAAACCGATGAGAAAGCAATAAGATTTGTCCATAATCATTTCTTTGTGAAAAACAATCGCGTGAAATTACGTGACAATGGTTTGTCTAGATTATGGTGGCTTGGATATTTAGCGCATAAAATCGACGAAAAGAATCCAAAATTATTTCTGGACATACTTTTGCACAAGCAAGATATTACATATTCGATTGTTGGGCGACCATTTATTTCCATGAACAAAGAAATTCTTAGGTCAATTTATTCGGTGATGCAAGAACATTGGGAACAAGGTAAGAATTCTCCACTGTTTAAGCGAAATGTTTTTAGAACATGGATGATTCAGCTAAACCGTCGCGGCGGTGTTATTCTTCTTGATTCCCTATCGGTCTCTGAACTTCGAAAGTTAGTGCGGGATGAAGCGGAACTTTCATTATCGAATAGCTCCTAATTGAAATGTACTTTTCTAAGGTTGATTGCTCACGGGTTATTGCGGAAAGTAGTGCGTAGAGGGGAATCTGATTCCACGCCGCCACCTGGTCTAACTCGGTTACTTTCGGCGACGCGGCGGAAGATGTCGGCCACGCCGGGTTGTTCTAAAGACACCGGCTAGCGGTTCAGAATGGCGGCTGGGTGATCCAGGCGCTGGAACATGGCTGCGGTGGAACGGGCATAGACCCGGGTTGAATCCGCATTTTTATGTCCGAGCACATCCTGCACCACTTGGGGCGGGGGCGTCGCACTCCAAAAGGTGCGTGGCCAGCGAGTGGTGCAGACTGTGAAAGGTGATGTCGCGCCCTAGTTCGACCCGGTCTCGGGCTTGATTGAAAGCCCGTCGCAGAGTAGGCGCTTTAAGCGGCTGCTCGGGCGACTTGCCATAGAACAGCCAGCACTGCGGTATCGGGTAAATGTGATGCCAGTAGCGGTCGAGTTTCTCAAACAGTGCCGGCGGCACAAACACCAGACGTTCATGGCCGCCTTTGCCGCGGCGCACTCGCACCATTTGTTGGTCGCGGTTCAGATCATCGGGCTTGAGCTCCAGCACTTCAGAGATGCGAAGCCCGGTGCTATAGGCCAGTTCGAAAGCGGTGCGATAGCGCACATCGAAAGTGGCTTTGAACAGGCGCATGACATCGGCTTCACTGATGGGCCGGGGCAAGCGATCCTTGACCGGGCGGCAGCTCAATTGTGCAATCCGCTCGGGTTCGTCGAGAACTTTGATGTAGAATAATCGCAATGCGGCTACAGTCACATTGGTTGACGCGGGTGCGCATTTGGAATGGGACCGCTGTAGCACATGATCCTGAATTTGCTCGGCATCAGCTGGTCTGGCGAAAGCCCGTAGTATCGGGACAGTTGCGTCAACTCCTACATATAGTTTTTTGGGTGCTGTCTGCTAGTCCGCTCAGGATCATGCAGTCGATAGTACGCATGCAGTCGATAGTACGTTGTTGCAAAGGGGGAGGTTGGCTTTGAGCCAATAAAATTTGTCATCATAGTCTCCCGTAAAAAGATTGATGATGTTCTTATGAACACCTCCTATACAGTAGACCACTATCGGCTCATGTGAGGCAGATAATTTTGAAGATTTAAAACAGATTCAGAGGCTAATCAAGACCTCTGGTTTGAACCTCCCTGCCGAGAAGCGGCTTCGTTCAATAAGTTTTTGCATATATTTGCAGCATTTTGTTTTCAATTTTCAAAACTTGAAATTCAATCCACATGCACGTTATTCGCAAGATTGCATAGTACTTACATTGTGCGTAATGATATGCCTTAGAGATATCAGCTTTATCTACCATGCCAACAATTAATTGAATTGAAGCTCTCATTTCGAGTTTAGAAATTTCTTTCACATGATGAGTAGTCACCCTAGACACAGCTTAGCCATTCAATATAGAAAGGCTTCTCCCTTGTGTTCGCATTGCCAGCTTTAGCAATTCTTCCTCAAGCAGATTTTCTTTAAGAATGCGTGGAAATTGGTTGGTTTGTAGAGTTTCTCGTTCAATTGGGAAGTGAGTCAATTTTGAGAGGGATTGATCATTGCCACATTAGAATCCAATAAAGCTTTTAGAACCGAACGAAAAATTATTTGTGCTCCCATTGGAGGAACAGCCATTCCAATTTGTCTCCGTACTGATTCTTTTCCTCCCTTAAAGTGATAACTGTCCGGGAATGTTTGTAATCTAGCCCGTTCTCGATTAGTAAGGGCTCTATGTTCTTTCCAATGATAAACGTGAGTGCCACCACCTCCAGAACCTGTAATAGTGTAGCTCGGAGAATCTGGAATCAATCTACGATAGATTTGGCTAATCGTTGCCTTGCTCTTAAGATTAAGGCAAAGATGTTCAGGTATATCAGCAGTAAACGCATTCTCTCCAAGTTTAATATATTTCAATCGTTCTACTACTTGTTTTGACTGCTTTGTCAACTCATTATTATTCGAATCCGCTGGAATGTTTGATAGTGCTTGTTCTGCCGATACAAGATTTTTTGAATGAGTAGGTTTAGGATGTTCAAAAGGAATTTTTAGGTCGCTTCTAAAGCCAACAATCAAAATGCGGTGCCGATTTTGAGGTACACCATATTCTTCAAATTTGTATAGATGAGGAAAAATATCGTATCCGGCGTCTTGAAGTGCTTGTAATATAATTTTAAAATCTTTTTTTCCGCCGCTGAATTTCAGGCCACTAACATTTTCTGCAACGAAAAATGAAGGCTTGAAGTATACAAGTGCTTTTACACCCCATAAATACAGCCTTCCAAATTCTCCCTTTATTCCTTGCCGGTTACCGATTACACTGAAATTATTGCAAGGAAATCCGAATACTAATCCATCTATCGAAGCTAGCTTCTCAAAGTCCAAATTTTCGACTTTGCAACAATAAACACTACTTTTTGAAATAGATAAATTTGTAATCAAACTTTCGCATCCATCTCTATCCATATCATTTGCCCAAGCATGAGTAAAACCATATTGGCCAATTCTTGCATTATGAGCCCCAAGAGCCATACCCCCAGCTCCTACAAACAACTCACCTAGCTGATAAAAATTTATATTTTTTCTGTTATTTTCGATCACACTTACCACATTCAAAATAGTTGTCTAATTCTTTAGAGGACACTGGCGAAATCCAAATTTCATATTTGCATTTAGGTTGAAATTTCTCAGAGATTCAAGGGAGTTTTCATTATTTTTGGTGAATCTTGCTCAAAATAAGTCGACACCAGCCACTTGTGGCTGGTTTTTCCAGTGGTACTGTCAGACTATCCAAAATGGGGTCTGCGTTGTCAATTCCACTGGACCAGGCGCAGTGAATCTGTGAAAAGTGCGTAGATGAAGTGTTTGAAGTATATTTTGTCGAAATTTCGGATCGATCTTGGTCGTAGATGGAGTACTTGAACGATCCAAGTCATCGAAATTGACAGTTTTTTCCATTAGGTTACGGTCAATTGATCAACCATATTCTTCACTTTCGTTGCAACTACTTCCAAATTCGGCATAAGTTGATTTTTTAGGGGGACCATTTTGGAGTTCCATCAATCCTCGTTGCAGCGGGGGGCGAGTAAATTTCTTACCTCAGCTAGATTATAAATCAACCTCGGAGAGAATCGAAGGTGGTATGTAGGCCGACACCTCAGGCGCTTCACTTCGATACTTTTCCACTTTCACCAAACAGGACATCGCAGCAGGACCCTGTGCAAGCTTCGATGTGCCGCGATCGTGTGTGACAGTATTGGGATTGCCGTTTTTACACAACGGGAATTCAGATTCTGAATCTTCAGGATCAAACCAAGACCCTGTAGCAATCTGAACTACACAATTTCGTAAATTGTCATCCACAACAGCAGTGGCTAGGAATGCTCCTCGTTCGTTAAATACGCGAACGGCGTCCCCGCTTTCAATGCCTCGTTTTGCAGCGTCTTCAGAATTGATTCGCAACGGCTCGCGTCCATTCACTTTATGGGCCTGGCTGTACCCGCCATGGTCCAATTGTGAGTGAAGGCGTGGAGTTGGCTGATTGGAAATAAGGTGCATTTCGTCATCCTCTCTGCTGCTGCTTCCCAACCACTCGGAAGGAGGCATCCAAGTTGGATGTCCAGGGCAGTCGTCATAACCAAATGAATCAATCTTTTCTGAAAAAATCTCAATTTTTCCACTGGGTGTCCGCAATTGAAATTGGTCAGGATTTTCACGGAAAGGCTGCAGCAAAATTCCCGGTTTTGATGGAGCGTCAACACGAAACCAGCCGTCCCGCACAAATTGCTCAAAACTCGGCATTTTGGTTCCTTCCTGTTCTGTACGTTCTTTTGTTTGTTCGTACATCAACTCAATCCACTCGTTTTCACTGCGACGCTCAGTAAATTCTGTTTCGACACCGAGTTGTTTGGCAATTCCTGAAAATATTTCATAATCAGTTCGAGAATCTCCCCACTTTGGCATGATTTTATCCATGTAGACAGCATGGGAATCGCGAGGTGATGACGATACGTCATTGCGTTCCAACATGCTTGCAACTGGCAAGACGATGTCCGAGTATCGAGCTGCCGCAGTCCAGAACATATCGTGTATTACCGTACACTGAGGAAGACGCCAACCCTTGATTAAGCGATTTAAGTTTTGATGATGATGGAACGGATTTCCACCTGCCCAGTAAATCATTTTGATGTCTGGATATGTGTAGGTTCCGCCGTTGTAGTCAAATTTCTGCCCTGGGTTGTGCAACATGTCGGAGATTCGAGCGACAGGGATGAACTTTGAAACCGCATTCTTCCCAGTTGGAAAATTTTGGTATCGCAATCGACCGACTTGATTCCCAACTCCGTTGGTAGATGAGTAACCAAAACCTACTCCACCGCCAGGCAATCCGATCTGACCTAGCATAGCAGCCAGTACGATCGTCATCCAATAGGCGTGTTCCCCATGTTCCTGCCGAGTAAGCGCCCAGCTGATTGAGACCATCGTTCGATGATTCGCCATACGAAATGCCAGTTTTCGAATTTCTTCAGCATCAATGCCGCATATGGAAGATGCCCAATCCGCCGATTTCGGGGTGTTATCCGATTTGCCTGTCAAATATTCACAAAATTTTTCAAAACCAACGCAGTAACGTGCCAAAAATTCTTCGTTGTGCAAGTTGTTTTCGAGCAGTGTATGAGCGACCCCAAGCATAAAAGAGACATCCGTATTGGGAATGATCGAATACCAATCGCTGTCGAGGTTGCTCGATGAGTCGTCTCGAATGGGACTAATGCTGGCAAATTGGACCCCTGCATCCTTTGCCTGTTTCATGTAGTCTCGTTGAACATGACGGGCATGTCCACCGTATTCCATCTGAGTATTCTTTAAAGGAAGACCCCCAAACGCAACGAATAAGTCCGTGTGCTCAATGATGGATGGCCAAGCAGTCGCGTTGACCAACAGAATGAAGAAATTCCCCATCACATGAGGGACAAGAACTTCTGCTGATGCGAAACTATAAGAATTTACGGAATACGTATATCCTCCGATACAGTTTAGAAATCGATGTAACTGACTCGGCGCATGATGAAATTTACCGGCGCTCGCCCAGCCGTAAGATCCTGCATAAATCGCTTCGTTGCCGTAATTGGATTTGATCTCTCGAAGCGAGTCCGCGACGATTTTTTCTGCGGTTTCCCAAGACACAGAAACAAAAGGCTCACAACCTCGACCAGCTGGAATTGAATTCAATCCATTTTCGTAAAAACTTCTGCGAATTGAAGGCTGACGGATTCGAGCTGCGTGATCATACGCATCAATCCATCCATCGGAAATTCTCGACGGATCAGGATCGAACTCGATTCCTGGCATTTCGACGAGTTTTCCATCTTGTACCAAAGGTTGATATGCGCCCCAGTGGGTTGCGGTGAGAAGCGGTCGTTTTAGAGTTGTACTAGTCACAGTAATTTCAAAGAGTTGGGATTATGAACAAAATGCACTGATTGGCAGCATTTCGTTAACTTAAAATGCAGAATTGATTATATCTACTCACAGTTTCCGAAGCCGAAGCTGAAACGACAAGTCAAGACTCGGCGAAAAGTGGATAATTTAACATTCAACTCGAGTACGAACAAGGAATTTCAAAGCCCAGCTAAAAAGTGGCTGGACATAATTAAGGCTAGGTCCTCTTCAAAGAGTAAATGTTCGCATCAGACTCAGCAACACGAGAATTATCTTGACAGAACGAAAAGCAAATTGCGGCGAGAATTGTTTCAAAGTTCGCGGTGCGAGACAGAACAATCTCAAAAACTTCGATCTGGATATACAACTGGGAGAGATGACGGTGGTAACAGGTGTCAGCGGTTCTGGAAAGTCTTCGCTGGCGTTCGACACAATTTATTCGGAAGGACAGAGACGTTACGTTCAAACTTTCTCTCCGTATGCTCGCCAATTTTTAGAGCGCATGGATCGACCGCATGTTGAATCCATTGACAGGGTGCCGCCCGCAGTAGCCATAAATCAGGTCAATCCTGTTCGAACGACTCGATCTACTGTCGGGACAATGACAGAGATCAATGATCATCTTAAATTGCTGTTTGCGCGAGCGGCGTCCTTATATTGTTCCAGTTGCGGAAGTCCGGTAAAGAGGCATTCACCAGCCCAAATTTGCGATCAAATCATTGCTGATTTTGGAGCCGCCAGTGATTCCAAAAATGACATGATCCAGATTATGTTTGAAGTACATATTCCTGAAATTCTTTCGGAATCCTACGTAAAAGAACACATTCAACGTCAGGGATACACACGAATCATTAAGGGAAAAGACGGCACGCTATTCGTTGTGCAGGATCGGGTCAGAGTGTTGTCTGAAAATTCTTCTCGGCTTACTGAAGCAATTGAAGTTGCATTGGCAAAAGGTGGGCAGAAGATTTACGTACAGCGACTCAATCAAAAGCGTAAAGGGTTTGGAATAAAGCGAGGGTATACCAGTTTATTGATTTGCATGACGTGCAAGGTTGAGTATTCTGACCCAATTCCAAATTTATTTTCGTTTAATTCCCCAATCGGAGCGTGTGAAAATTGTCGCGGATTCGGACAAACTTTGGGAATTGATTATGGACTTGTGATTCCTGATGAGTCTTTGTCGATAGCACAAGGAGCGATAAAGTTATTCCAGTCACCTGGGTATTACGGAAACTATCTTGACATGATGAAATTCGCAAATAAACGTGGTTTTCCAGTGAACACTCCTTGGAAAGATTTAAGCCGTGAGGACAAAGATTGGGTTATTTTTGGAGAACTGGAGCATTTTAATCGATGGTATGGCGTTGAGGGCGTATTTGACTGGTTGGAAACGCGTAAGCATCGAATGCATGTGCGTGTGCTTTTATCGCGCTATCGCGCTTATCTGGAATGTTCAGAATGTGGGGGCTCTCGACTCAAATCCAGTGCGATGAACTGGAGATTGGGAGATGACGCTGAATCAAAATCAGGTCTTCAAAATCATAGGCATCCGTCATTTACGATGTCACAACAGCAAGTTGAAGCCTTGCCAGGTCACAATATCCATGACATTGTTTCAATGCAATTAGAGCAATGCGCTGAGTTTTTTGATGCTCTCCAATTGCCGGCTCCTCTGGATGAAGCTTCAGAACTGCTGCTGAACGAAATTCGATCTCGTCTTCGATATCTGGTTCAAGTTGGTGTCGGTTATTTGAATTTAGATCGACAGTCTAAAACATTGAGTGGAGGCGAGGTTCAACGAATAAATTTAACAACTGCGCTTGGAGCCACTTTAACAAACACGCTGTTCGTTCTGGATGAACCCACGATCGGCTTGCACCAGCAAGATGTTGGCAGAATTATTGGCATCTTGCGCAGACTGCGTGACGCAGGGAACACTCTCTTGGTGGTGGAACACGACGAGCAACTGATTCGAGCAGGAGACAGAATTCTGGAACTCGGTCCCGGTGCCGGCGAACGCGGCGGCAACGTGATTCACCACGGTTCTTTACAACAGCTTCTGGAAAAGGAACAGTCTGTTACGGCAGCTTACCTAAGACCGCAACGCAGCATTCAAGTCGAAGGACGAACACTGCAATTTCAAAATCCGCTGCACAATTCAGAAATATCTACCGTTGAGATTTCAGATGAGAAATCACTTGTGATTCGAAATGCTCGCCAAAACAACCTTCAGAATATTGATGTAACAATCCCGCTCAACAAGCTGGTTTGCATCACAGGTGTCAGCGGTTCCGGCAAATCCACGTTGATGGACGATGTATTGTTCCGAGGCATTAAACGACAAAAAGGTGAATCGACGGAAATTCCAGGTACGCACGATGCGATCGAAGGGGTTGATGACATCAGCAAGGTTGTGATGGTATCGCAATCTGCAATCGGCAAAACCACACGCTCAAATCCAGCAACTTATCTGAAAGTTCTTGGACTGATTCGGGAGAGGCTCTCACAGCAAAAACTTTCCCTTCACAGAAATTACACTTCTGCGCATTTTAGCTTCAATATCGAAGAAGGCCGATGCTCAACTTGCAAAGGAAGCGGGTTTGAGCACATCGAGATGCAGTTTTTAAGTGACGTCTACTTGCGTTGCCCCGATTGCAATGGCACACGATATAAAGCGGAAATTTGCGAAGTTAAACTGCCGTCTGCAGATGGAAGCACGATTTCAAAAGCCCTGTCAATCGTAGAAATTCTTGAACTGACCATTGAAGAAGCAATTGATTTTTTTGGGCCTGAATCGAAAGTTGCGAACATGCTTCAACCTCTGATGAGTGTGGGACTGGAGTACATACAGCTCGGGCAGCCAGTCCCAACCTTGAGTGGTGGCGAAGCCCAGAGGCTTAAGCTTGCGGCTCATATCGCCGACGGCAGAAGAAGTTCAGTAGTGGGTAACGTTCTTTATCTTTTGGACGAACCCACAACAGGACTTCACTTCAGTGATATCTCAAAATTGATCTCTGCGCTTCGTCAACTGACTGATCACGGAAATTCAGTGGTTTTGATTGAGCATAACCTTGATGTAATTGCTTATTCAGATTGGGTCATAGACCTCGGCCCGCAGGGCGGTGACCGTGGCGGAGAAGTCATTGCTTCAGGTTCACCCGCTGAACTGATACGGCGTTTCCAAACTCCGACGAGTGAAGCGCTCAAAATTTACTTTCAGCCTTCCCAAAGCTTCGATTTGCAAATGCAAAATCTAGAGAATCAACAGAATTACGCTCTTCCGGAAATTTTGTTGAAAAACGCTCGGGAACATAACTTGAAAAATATCAATTTAGCGATTCCCTACGACGCAATTACTGTAATTACAGGCATGAGCGGAAGTGGCAAAAGCACAGTGGCTTTTGACATACTGTTTGCAGAAGGTCAGAAGCGATATCTAGCTACCATCAATGCATTTGCGAGACAGTTTGTTCAGCCTGCAACTCGAGCAGATTTCGATTCCATTACGGGATTGCCGCCGACTGTTGCTATCGAACAACGGGGCAGTCAAGGAGGATACAAAAGTACCGTCGCTACTTTGACCGAGATTTATCACTACCTTCGCTTGCTATTTGTACGATTCGGCCATCAGTACTGTCCGAGCTGCAATATCAAAATTCATCCTCAATCCATTGAATCGGTTGTCAGTCAGATTGAGCGAAAGTACGCCAACACCGAAATTTACGTGTTTGCACCACTGGTTGTTTCGAGAAAGGGGCTTCATTGGAATGTCGTCAAAGATGCATTTTATCAAGGTGCAGATTTTTTGGTGATTGACGAAAAAGTCATAACTCGACGCACCAGGAAGAAACTAGATCGCTTTAAAGAACACGATATTGATACGCCAATCACTGGACTAAAAGTTGGAAAAACTAACTCGGATTTACTTTATCGCGGAGTGGAATTGGCAGCAAACATGACGAATGGACATGTTCGGGTGGCAACCAAAGAAAACATTGACCGTGTTCAGGGGGTTCAATTTGAGTCGTACTCAACACGTCGCTCATGTCCGGGATGTGAGCGATCGTTCGAGGAACTCGACCCGAGAATGTTTTCCTATAACTCGAAGCACGGATGGTGTGAATTGTGTAAAGGAAAGGGGATTGTCAACATCAGCGATGAATCTTCCGGTCAAGTTTCTGACAATCAAATAATTTGCCCCGAGTGCAGAGGAAAAAGGCTGAATGCGGACGCGCTGGCCGTCAAATTTAAAAACGCTACGATCGCTCAAATTACCGAATTGGCAATCAGTGATACGCGAAAACACTTTGAAGAACTTGAGCTCACAAAACGTGAGGAAATTGCGATTCGTGATATTCGAAAAGAAATTATTTCGCGTTTGGAGTTCCTTGAATCTGTGGGACTTGGGTACTTGTCTCTAGATCGCTCAGCTCCGACACTTAGTGGCGGCGAAGCACAGAGAATTCGTTTGGCTGCCCAACTAGGATCGGGACTTTGTGGCGCCTGCTACGTCCTTGACGAACCGACAATCGGTTTACACAGCCGTGACAATAAAAAACTGCTGTCGGCGCTTGCGTCGTTACGCGATAAGGGAAATACAATCGTTATTGTTGAACATGACGAAGAAACGATTACTTCGGCAGATCACATCGTTGATTTAGGTCCAGAAGGGGGAATTCGCGGAGGAGAAGTCGTCGCAACTGGCACTGTTTCTCAAATTAAATTCAATTCAGCCTCTGTTACGGGACGTATGCTGCGAAATCCGATTCAACATCCGATGACTCGAAATCGGCCCGCACCAACGCTGGACCGAGCGATAGATATCCAAGGAGCGAAACGGCACAATCTGAAAGCAATTGATGTATCAATTCCAGTGCAGTCTTTGGTTTGTGTCACGGGAGTTAGCGGCAGTGGAAAAAGTACGCTCGTCCGAGACGTCCTTTACAAGAATCTATCCGACGTGATATCCCGTCGACGTTCTAAGGATAGCAAGGTCACCTGGAGATATTGTGATGAGATCCGCGGACAGCAGCATTTGAGGAGAGTGCTTGAAGTTAATCAAACACCGATTGGAAAGACTCCTCGGTCCTGTCCTGTGACTTATGTAAAAATTTGGCAGAAAATTCGAGATTTGTATGCCCAAACTACTGAAGCCAAAGTGCGAGGTTATACCGCGAGTCGATTTTCATTCAATGTTAAAGAGGGACGATGTTCGGACTGTAAAGGACAAGGTCAGATCAAAATCGAAATGAACTTTCTCCCAGACGTTCGAGTTCAGTGTGAAAGCTGCAATGGCAATCGATTCAATCGAGAGACACTTGAGGTTTTCTATCGCGGAAAAACGATCTCGGATGTTCTGAAAATGAGCATGGAAGAAGCCGAACAGTTTTTTGCTTCGTTTTCGCAGCTAAAGGGAATATTCAAATTATTGGTTGATGTTGGTTTAGGATATTTGACGCTGGGCCAACCTAGCCCAACTTTGAGTGGAGGTGAAGCGCAGAGAATCAAACTTGTTTCGGAACTTGCCAAAGCGAAGTCAGCTTTGAATATTAAATCTGCGACGAACAAGCACCGAAGAGACAGAACCAAAACTCTATTTCTGCTTGATGAGCCAACGGTAGGCCTGCATACTGCAGACGTAGAAAAGCTGATGCGTGTGATCCATCTGCTTGTCGATGCTGGAAACACAGTCGTAATTATTGAACACAATTTAGATGTGATTGCAGAAGCGGATTGGGTGATCGATTTGGGACCAGAAGGAGGCGACCGAGGAGGACAGATTCTGTTTCAGGGTCTTCAGGAAGACTTTTTAATGGCTGAAAACTCTCATACCGCAACAGCCTTGCGCAGCCATTTGCGATTGGACTAATTTCTCAATCAAATATCGCGATCTGTATCGCGATCAGAATTTATTCTACTGTTCCATATGGCGAACTATCGAGATGATTTTGAATGAGGAAAGATCGCTAAACGAAATATCCAATAGAATATTTTGAAGCCGGCCATAAGTGATCCATAAGCTGTTCCAGAAATTTTCGATTTTCCAATTCTCTTGCGGGAACGTACTGGAACCTCTCGTATTTTTGCTTGAACTTGGACGGCTTTAATCTGCATCTCTGCAGTCCAGCCAAAGTTCCTGTCACACATTTCCAGCATTAAATACAAGTCTTTGTTCAAAGACCGCATTGGTCCAAGGTCTTCAAATTTAACGCCGTAAAGCCAATAGATAAATTGACAGGCTAATTTCGTGCCCCACTTCTGGTGAGGAAGACGACCTTCCTTTTGGTGAATAACCCTTTTTCGACAGCCAATTGCAAAATCACAATTTTCATTTGCTACGGGCTCAACTAAGTCAGTTAAATCTTCAGGGTAGTCATTGTAGCCGCCATTAACGAAGGCTAAAATGTGTGTCTCGCCAGCAGCTTCAATTCCAGTCAAACATGCAATTCCATACCCTTTCTTATTCTGAGTGATCACATGTGCTCCTGCTTTTTGCGCACGATTGAAGGTCTCATCAACGGACCCATTATCGACGACTACAATTTGATCTACAAATTTCGGAATTTCTGAAATGACTTTTTCGATAGACTCCTGTTCATTTAGAACTGGGATAATGACAGTCACGTGTTTATCGTGAAACATTGCGTCATTCGTTTAAGTCCCAATCGTATTCATAGCCGCTGATTTCATCGAAGTTGTACAAGTTTTCAGCGAGAGCAGCATTTGCATATTGCAGAAGGTGATCAATCACATTCTCGTCACTATCTCCAAAATCTTCCGCATACCATTTATAGATACTTGACAGAATTAGCTCATCATCTTCGATCAGCACACCTCGTGGATGATTTACGTATTGTTTCGCAGCAAGGTCTAGCAAATCTTGAAGATTGGTTGATGTGAATGCTTGGTCTTGTAAGTTTGGGCATCCGATTGATGCACAATTTACAGCATAGTGGATGCGATTGTCCTCGAAAATCGGTCGTAGAATTTCATGCTCGATGTCGTCAAGGCTAAGTTCCATGCCTTCAATAGCAACCAGTTTTCTTTTCCAAGGACCACGGCTCAACAGTCCCGAGATATCTCGAATGCTGTCAACAGGATAATTATCGAGAATGACTTTAATTGTCACGGAATTGTAGAGGTTGACCCAGTAGGCAAATTGTTGACTTTCGGTCAGCTGTGCTACAACCACCGATTCGAGCATTTTAATGTATTGATTTAATTTTTCATGATGGGAATCAGAAACATCTGCGTACCGAAAATAATTCAATCCGTCTTCTTCTTCGATGTAATTGGAAAGAATTTCGTCCCAGTCGGAGTGGTCTATTTCAATGCTCAGTTCAGCAGATGACTGATCAAAATAATCTGCAAGATCAGCAGCTGACACAGGTAAACAAATAACTGATAGAGTTAATGCAAAATACTTCAAAAACGTTCTCATAACAAATACCATGCGGTCAAGTTTTCATCGTTAGTCAAATGGTAGCGGACAGGAAGGTCGGACTACCGAAAATAATTCAATTACGGTTGCTCATTGCCTCAATGTACAATCAAAAAATGGAGTTCAATGAAAATTACATCAATTGTCCAATTAGAACGACTTAACCGAGTTATAGTTTCATTGAATCACATTTCTACCAATCATGTTCTGTTTTAATTTGTACGTCAGTCCGCCTAGAGCGTATATTCAAATGGCTAATAATATTTTTCGACGGACGGTACTCTCTGTACTCGTTTCTCTTTGTTTCATTGCTCCTGACTACATTGCCTGGGCGGGTGAAGAAGTTCGAATCGTTCGAGATAACGCAATTGAAGTTGATGGAAAAACAGTGATTCTGAACGGAGTGGCGATACCCGTTCCGACCGCGAAGTGTCTGCTAGGAGACGCGATGTGGCCTTGCGGAGCTGCTGCGACTTTGAGACTGAATGAAATTCTCAAGAATTCTTCGATAGAGTGTGAATTTGTAAAAACTTCTCAAGAATCTCCGTTGGCTCGGTGCAGGGGATCTGATGGAGATATTGCTGAACAGCTGGTAGTCGAAGGTTGGGCAATATCTGTCCTTTCAAGCAGTGAATACAGAGATCATGAACAGTACGCTAAATCGAAAGGGATTGGAATTTGGCAACAAGGTTATTCGCCACCAGATAGCTGGCGCCAATACCCAGAACTTCTTAAGAATCCAATTTTAGATTTGCTCTGCAGCAGCTGTGCGGCGAGAAAGCAGTAGCTGATTATTTGCAAAATACTATTTGGATTCTGAACAGTTGGCTTGTAATTCAGTTCTGACTCTGCGCCCCTTAATCCCAGAAGATTGATTGAAGTGCCTTTTTTTGTTTCTTGCCAGTAAAAGAGCCGGTGTTTGAAGGTAGATTTTTCCTATAAATTTAGGTTGCGATATTCCTAAAAAACTCCATGAAGTCGTCTTGATATCGAGTTGCTGATTTAAGCGTCATAATTCAGATATTCTTGTGCGAATACATTTATTCCAGTATGTTTTTTCAAAATTAATCGGAATAAGCAGCAATGTCGTTCGATTTGACATCAATTGCTTTATTGACTTCTTCAATCTATTCAATCACTTGGATCGTTCATCCACTTCAATTCAAGTATCGCTCTGAATTGAATCTCTTCGCTTGAATCTGAAAAGAAATTAAGTTCTTGAAAAAGATAGCGAGAACCATTTCGACGGCAAAATGGTTGGAAGGAGACATGTGTTTCTTATGTACACGCGTCTTTGAGATAAACTGACATTCTCAACGAATCTACAAGATGTCAAACAAACTGATGAATCAATTTTTGAGCCTCAAGCTGTTCCTGTGTGCATGGCATTTGAAAATATTTAAATCCAAGGACTTCAATTCGGTTAAATTTAAAGAGAAATTCAAAAAGAACTCATCCCAGAATAGAGCAACAGGCGTATCAGCAAACCTGAATCTGAATTTTCACCACGACATGGTGTGTGAATTTGTGAAACGATTGGCCAGATGGCTTCGAAAACATTTTGAATTGCTGTTCGAAGGTTGAGAGATAAGAGACTTATCAGAGAATGAAAAATAGATTATGAATGCATCTAAACTCCGACAATCAGAAATTCAGTTGTGTTTTGAAGATGACCCAAAGGAGTTGAAGCAAGAAGATTTAGATGAATCTGTTCCTGTGAATTCCAACCATCTGTATCGGCAGGGAGAATTCTGGACGTCAAAGCAAAGGCAGGCGAATCGAATACACGAGATTAGTTATCGAGCATGTTTTAAGCCTCAGCTGCCACGGTATTTCATTAAGAGGTATACGAATAAAGGCAACATCGTATACGACCCGTTTATGGGACGAGGAACGACCCCTGTTGAGGCAGCCTTGCTGGAGCGAGTTCCCTACGGCAACGACTTGTCTCCTGTCAGCATGGCTTTCACTGAACCTCGGCTGAACACACCTGAATTGGGTGAAATATCGAAACGGTTGTCGAAAATTTCATGGCGAAAAGAAGGAGATATAGAAAACGAAGAGTTGCTGGCTTTCTATCATCCTAAAACGTTAAGAATGTTAGAGGGACTACGATCATATTTTCTACAGCAATCATCCACCGAATTAGACAGAATAGATTTATGGATACGCATGGTTGCCCTGAATCGACTTACAGGTCATTCACCAGGTTTCTTTTCGGTGTATACCATGCCACCTAATCAAGCGGTTACTGTAAAACGTCAGCGAATCATTAATGCCCGACGACAACAGAGCCCTGAGGAAAAAAATATTCCCGGTTTGATCTGGAAAAAGTCGAAGTCCTTGCTTTCACACGGGGGCGTTCGTGCAAAGAGAAACCTGTTGTTGCAAAACTCAGCGGATTCCACACCTCAGATAGGTGAGTGTGAGGTTGATCTGGTGGTAACTTCACCACCATTCGTGAATGTCGTAGATTATCGTACGGACAATTGGTTGCGTCATTGGTTCATTTCCGACAAAGAGTATCCAGAGATGTCAATACATTCAAATGTTAAAGATTGGCAGGCATTCATTGGCAATGTATTAAAAGAACTTTGCAGAGTGCTCAAAGTAGGAGGATTTATAGCTTTTGAGGTTGGCGAGGTTCGAAAGGGAACAGTTCGTTTAGAAGAAAATGTTATCGTTGCATCGTCCGAACTGCCTCTTTCTGTGGATTCGGTTTTAATCAATCAGCAGTCTTTCACGAAAACATCAAACTGCTGGGGTGTTGTGAACAACAACAAAGGTACCAATAGCAATCGTATTGTCCTTTTCACTAAAGAAGATGTGTAGATGGAAAGCACTCAAAGCGACGATTGACGGTGAGTGCAGAACGGTATTTGTATGAAGCCATGATGTGGATGCGGGACAAGTAACGAGCAAGCCGTTCGGTGTTGCAATTGTCCCGGGAAAATGAACCTTCCGAGACGTCCCGAAGTCAAAACTAAACCTAGCCGTGTGAGTCAAAGCATGTACATTTCACTTACATGTTTTGGACTGGTCGAGCAAGAAATTTGACTGATAGTACAAGTTTAAAGATAGAATCAGTTATCTTGTCAGGTAGCTGTTTGATCCCTCCTCTCGCATACCAGATTTGACAGAATCTCTTCAATCAAAGAGATTACAGTTCCTAATCATTGAATTCACGATGTCGCTTAAAAATTAAAACTCCGAATTTGGATACAGCCAACGAACGCAGTTGAAATCGTTCTGTGCAAACTTTTTATCCATCAACTTTCAAGCAATTCGAAAAACGATTCAATCTTGTGTTTGACGGCATTCACCAAATCAGAACACCATTCAGACTAATACCGTGGTCCGGTGCTTGATTTTCACGATCTTTGCGTTCTAATTCAAGATTCAAATTCAGTTTCGCATCGACTTCGAAACGACTGCCGATGCTGAAACGGTGCATGTTCCCTCCTGATAACGAAAGACTCGTATAGGGTGTCAGAAGCCCTCTTGAATGGTGAGTAGCGATACCATAACCGACAGTCGCGGTGAAGCGACCATCGGTCTTAATATCATCACCACTCAAATTTACCACTCCATTCGACCACAACTGATCAATGCCACCGGAAGACTTGCCCCATTGTTGATTCAGACTCATCGACAGCCCTTGTCGATTTTTTTCTGGACCAAAGTGCAGACTTCCGCTAGCACCCCATTCTTTAGAGTCTTTACTATGTGAGACAAGCATCCAACTTTTACCTTCTATGCTAAGTCCACTGTTTGAGCTTTCGTAACGCATACCAACGCCCGTTCTGATTCCTGAACCGGTCTGACCATCTCCGCCATCATAACGTGTTCCCAGCTCAAAGGATGGGATAAGTCTGTCACCAGATTCCAGCGTTCTCGTATGCGTTCCTTCGATGATCGCACGGGCTCGGTTCGCTGTCTGCTCCGTGCCTTCGGTGGTCTCATTGGCTTCGACTTCTGATTTAACGGAAAACATGTCGAATTTTAACTTCAGATCGAATGGACCATTTTCAAACAGCTCGTCGCTTGAATACACCACTCCATTCGCGCCTGCTGCCAGGAAATCCTGATTTAGGTTACTTGATGTAGACAGTGTGCCATTATCAATCTCAACTTCACCGCGACCTGAGCCAATGGACATCCACGAGCTGACTCCACCTGATGTCATATATCCAATGTATGGGTTCACACTCGTAAGCCATGCTTCAAATTCGCCATCAATGGGTAAATCTCGTTCATCCCGCGTACGATCCGAGAAATCAACCAAGCCATGAGAATTGGAAATTGAAAGACCGAACAATACATTGTCGGTAATACTCGAATCAACTCCAACTTGGAAACTTGTCACTTGACCGTCCCAATCAAAAGCATTTCCGCTGCCACCTTCAAGATTGACTAATCCGCCGCTTCCCCAAACCGTGGCTCCTCTTGTGAAACGATTTGAATTCCCCACTGCAGAATCAAGCGAAAGTGAAAATGATGAATTAGCGAGCAATTGGGGTAAGTCATAGGTGCTTGCGTCCAAAGATTCTCTGTTCGCTACAATGGCGTCCAGCAGCGTCGAGGCTCCACCCAATTTGAAAGTTGAGTCAGACTGGTCCCCGACAGCTGCCAGCTCGACTCGTTCAGAAATAGCGTCAATTGTCATTGACGTCATTGCACGGGCAATCTCCGGCAAGATCAGGTTATCTACTCTTCGTAAATTATCAAAATGTTGGCCTAGGTAAAATCCTGCACCAAATATCACCTTTTGGCCAGGACTAGAACCCCAGGGATCGTCAACTGCCTCAGCGTAACTCAATTTGATCGAACCGTGTTCTTCGTCTCCTTGTATGGATGGGTCATCATACCTGTACTCGAGAAATCCGCCTCCATTGAGTGCAATTTTGATTAACTCCCGTATAAAAAATACACCATCAATATCGCGAAGATGGGATGCAATTCGATAGTCCTGTCCTGGGTCAGCACCATGAAATATCACAGACCCGTCTTCTCTCAAAATGAAAATATATGTCGAGCCATGCCGCCAGCCCGACCTTGTATCCCTCAGCACATTTCGAAATGTATAAAATCTATATTGTCGTACAAGCTCAGACGGATTAAATCTAGGTGGTGCTTGGAAGAACTTGATTGCTGACCTAACAAATATTTTTAGAGATTTCCGATCCACGACATTACTCGCGATTACTTCTGGATTCGGATATTGGGCAACAACTTCATCAGGGATTTGCACGGGTTCTGCATTTATGTTTAAACCTGCTACTACGAGTAAACTTGGATAATTGGGAAATATTTCGGCAGCGTATGCGGTTCTTTGTTGCCCATTATTATCGGTGAATGAAACTGCACCCCCCGTATAGCTCGATTGATTAGCTACACTAAATAGATTTTGTATGACAAAATTGCCGTTTTGGTCTTGAAGATCGCTCCAGTCTGAATGAGCGTAAATTCCATAGCGGTCATCTGCATGATAAATTGCCGACGTTACGAAATCGTCTCTTTGGAGTTTGTAAAGAACTATCAAATACATGGAATTGGCGTCACACTTCCAGTCCTGCATCATGTCTTCTTCCCTAGCTTCCAGAAAAAATTCAGCAATACTAGCAAAATTATCATTTTCCACAATAACATCTCGTGCCTCGCGAGTAAATTCACCAATATTATCGGCAGTTACATTGCAGGCAGCAATGGTAGGATTCGGGATCATTGGTTGAGCGATTACTGGACTAGATTCGGAGAATACAATCATTGCGATTAGTGTTATCGGAAGCAGGAGGGGTGAAAACTTAGTGGTCATTGCAATCTCTAAAATCATTTGGCTGGGGAAATATCACAGCATCTGACAATTGATAAGCCCAGCCTTTTTCGTTCTTTGATTAGATGCTAGTTCTAGTCATTGTTTAATGTGAGCCAAATTCTAGGATTTAGTTTGATGACAAAAAATTTTATCATTCGATAAAATTTTTTGTGATCAAGTTGTTAAGAGCAGCAGCTCCAATTATGGATCTCCTATTGGCGTAGGGTGTGTGTCAGTTCAGGTGGAGTGAAGGCGACCACGTTCAACCGCCGCCAGCAGTTATGATCAGGGCGGTGGTCGTGGCTGTGCTATGCGCGTCAGCAGTTGTTCCCGGTCGGTTAAGCCGATGCAGTTATTGAGCACCATCAAGGTAGTGAAGAAACGCTGACCAAAGTCGTGGATTCATTGATTGCTCTGCGCAGCGTGTATCGAGTTTCCGCTGTAGTGCCGCTAGCGGAACTGGGAAATTTTTCAAGTTTTACAATTCCAAGCATTCAAGCCAGCCGTGACCGCACTCAACGCGGGCCCGATCATGCGCGCAAGCAATCGTCACGCGCGGCGCACCTTGGTCAAATTTGCCCGAAGTTTCGCTTCCCAGCTCGACGCACCGCACATCTGCAACGCAAAGCGAAATACGCATCTGCGGCCGCTTTCGAACACTATTGCATGCGGATAAAAACACCGAGCAAATTACGTTCGACGTCGCGCGTGAATCGGTAGGCTTAATCTGGAACATCGTCAACAATGAAATGAACCAGCGGCACGGGCAGGCATCCTGAATGTGAGGCAATGTCACAACCCCTGAACCGAAATGATCGGACACACGATAGAAGATCAATGCGCTAAAGCAGACAGGCAACGGCTTTGTGTGAAGAACCCTTGAAGCAATTGCTCAGTCCAATGTGTTCCGCCAACCCGGGGAACCTCGGCACCGATGAATCGTACAAAGACAAATGATAGTGCCGCGATGCACAAAGTCGGGCGGCAAACAATCCACGTATAACAGAATGATCGAATGTCGCTGCGTACCAAGTCCGCCTGCTTCACTGCGACTTGCGACGACATAGAAAATGGTGACGCTTGACAGGTTAAAACACAATAGAATTTCTGGTACCGTTCAGCCCTGCATACGCATTTTGCTTAGTAGCATCCTTGCGTATGCCATGACTCTGGTCTGGTTGCACCCTAGAACTGCGTTCCTAGACGGAGGCTGGCGGCGTAGCTGCTTTCATCCGTACCCAAGCCGGAAGCCGAAATCTCTCCGCTCAGCGACCACCGGTCCCAGCGCTGCACTGCGCCTAGCCCCAGCACTCCCAAGGTCCGAGCAGCTTGCGAGTCGAGGCGCTCGCCCGAGACGTCCATTCCTGTCTCCACATCCGACACCACCCGTTCCACGCCCAGACGCCCGCGTAAGGCAAACGTGTGATTACTGTCGTCCCTTGAAGGGTTGGTTTCCATGACGATACCGAGACCGACAATGGACCGATCTGCCTGTCCTAACGAAACCCGCGACCCCACCGCGTCCCGGAAGCCATCCATCGAAACATCCGAAAGGGTTAACCACGCCTGAGGCATCAAAGACATATCGTCAGCGAGCGAGAATCGCCGGCCCGCCTTGACCCCGAGGGTAAGGATGTTTGCATCTGCTCCCTCCTTCAGAAGACCCCGACCGTCCGCGCGCAGGTCTGTATCTAAACGGGTCACCAAAATGCGTCCGTTTGCATGGTAGCCAGCGGCATTTTCCCAAGATGCCCCGAACGACACGCCGAAGCCTGAAGCGTCGATCTTTCCACCGCCGGTTGGCGCGGACACATCGGCTGAGCCCCGCACATGGCGCAGAGAAGCCCAACCGATGACGTCCTCCTCTCCAGAAAGCGCAAAATCCAGCCCCGCTTCGGCCTCGAAGCGGCCGAAATCGTAAGCCGCACCTACGCTCGCCCGACTTGCCTCGTATTGACCATGGCCGCTAGAAGCCATGACCCATGCCGGCGAACCCGGCTTGCGCAGCCGATTCCCGACTGCCCCTCGGTCATCGAGCCGCAGCATAAAACCGGGGAGCGTTTCGTAGACCGCCGCCCGCGGCGCATAGGGGCCGGTCACGAAGTCTGCCGCCGAGAACATCCGCCCTGCAACGGTTTCCGCGGCCGTAAGGGATATGTCGCGCGCGCCGTTTGGCGCCCACATACCGGTCGCACCCGTCATGCCGTCGTGCAGAAGCACCCCATTGACTGCGACAGTCGTCCGTCCGTCGTCGTTTCTGATCTCACCCTCAATCGCTTCGCTCAGCTGGCGCCCGTCCAATGCCAGGTCGACAGTTAGCGCGGCCCCATCTCCCTCGGCCCGCACAGCAACGCCGGAGGCTGCACCGAGGCTGCCCTGGGGGCCTACCTCGACTTGTCCGCCGGTGTAAAGCCGAACACCTGCTCCTATACCAGAGCCGCCTCGAACGCGCCCGTTCACAAAAACGTTCTGCGCGTGGACGCGTCCAGCGCCTGAGCCGGTATCCGGTACGTTTTCGTCCTTCAATAAGCTCCCAACTGCTGGGGACTTGATCGGCCCCGTCCGGTCTCCGAATATCCGGCCGGTGAGGCCGACTAGGATACCGGAACTGCCAGCACCATCTGCCTTGATCGACCCGCCGTCGACACGGACGCGAATACTGCCTTCTCCCGAAAAATTGAATGATCGAATACCGGCGACACTCTCTCCCGTCACCGCGATAGTCGAATCGCGAACGTCAATGGCAATGTCACCCGTGCCCTGGTAGCGTTGGCCTCCGCCAATGCCCACGGAACGGTCGCCGTGGACCTCGACGTCGACGTCAAAGGCGGATATATCGATGTCACCGATGCCGTCGTGCACGAATGAAAACCCTCCCGAGTCTGCGCCCTTCGTCAAAAAAGTACTGCTACGTACATCGACATCAATGTCACCCGTACTCGTACTATCATGCATACCGAAGATGCCATCAAGATATCTTTCGCCGAGTACCTCGATGTCGACGTTTCGAGCATCAATGGAGAGCTTGCCTGTTGCTTCGTTCCTATATATAAAGCTAAATCCGTTCGAGTACAGGTCGCTGTAGACCCCTATGTCAACGTTGCGTACTGTGATGTCGGTGTCGCCGGTGCCACTATGAAAACCATAGATTCCGTCAGAAACAAGCAGTGGGGCGCGAACTTCGATGTCGACATCCTCGACTTTGATGTCAACGTCTCCAGTGCCAACATGAAAACCGGCGATGCCAGTGGCCCATCGTGAGTTGACCTTGATGGCGGTATTTTGCACAGCGATATTCATGCGTCCATTGCCGCCCTGGAATCCGACGATGCCACCCCACGCTCCTTCTGAATTGACGACAGCGTTGCGGACGATGAGATCGTTATCGCCGCTGAACTCTTGGTCTGTTGCATGAAGATCGCCACGATAGCTGTGGATGGGGAAAGCTCTTATCCAGTCGCTCTCGACCGAGAAGGAACCACCCAAGATTTCCGTGCGCAGTGAGCCCGACTTCCCGTTATGGCTGAGCGAAATCCCTCTCCCGGTCGAGGTTACGTCGGCGAATGAGGATAACGAGATATCGCCCTCATAGTCCGCACTTGTCTCGACCCTGACGGCACTGTGGAAGCGGGTGCCTTCACTTCCGGGGAAAAATAAATGGTCGTCGTTGGGGGTGGCGCGATGGTCGTAGCGCAGCGAGAGATCATCAGTGAGCCGAATCTTGAATTCGCCACCGTGAGCCTCGCTGGGGCGGTACACGATGTTGCCGTCCGTGGCCGCATCGTAGTTGGAGGGTGAGCAGACGATCGGCGTCCCGGCTTCGGGCCGACCGCATTCGTTCTCTGCCCGCGCCGCGCCAGCGATACCGAGCGCGATGGTCAAGATGATGACGGAAATGCCGAATGGAAGGCCAGTGCTCACGCGCCGCGCGAGATCTGGATAACCTTCATCGCCGATACTCGGTTGGACCGTCGAAATTGAGAATGTGATCATTAACCCGCCCCCTAAACTGGTAAACTCAGAACTAAAGTCTTAGAATATAACATTTCGAAAATTAAGCATAAGCGAGGAGAAGTGCACTACAGGCAGATTGGAGATTCCCCATGTCTAAGCCTTATTTTATGGATCATCGACAATTCCAATTTGCGCAATGTCATTGAGATCAGATTGCCGGAGTAATTTGCTGTTTCGACTGGTTGACTTTTAATGGAACACTTTCAAGCATCGGTTATGCCTTGGCAATGCGGATGTATCTTCGCGGTATTGAAATTTCCGCTGAAAATAGATCAGCAATAGACATCGTCGAAACGTGATGAGTTCAAATCCAATGCGCAGAGCTTTCGTGCAAAGCGGGTTTGGAGGTCAAGCATGTTCGAAGTTCAATGTCGTTTTGCAAAATGGCGCGTGTTAAGCAGATACTCGCTGTGCACGGCGACGCGGTCGGACCGGTACATGTATTTTCGGCTTCGGAACCTTGCGATTCGTTCCACTGGCACCTCTCGCATCAAGCCGGTACAAGGCCGTTTTCTGCGTTACTGTTTGTACTTTACCGATCCGGTGTTCCGTCTGGCTTGCATGCGGTATCTCCACGCCTGAAAGTTCTCTGGAATTCTACAACCGGATAACGAATACCAAGGATTGAAGATTTCAGAGCAAAGGCGAAATTTGCGGCTAGTGTTATCTGAGACCTAATACAGGCAGCAGTTCCAAGAGTGTGCTGATTTCCACTTTTGGTTTTGCTGGGAGTAGGTCGAGCTGCTGGCTATAACGATTGCACCAAGCGACCTGATATCCAAAATGGGCTCCTCCAATCGCATCCCAGCAGTTTGATGACTGAAAACTGATTTCATCTGGACGAACACCGAATCGATCACATGGAAGTTGGTAAACTTGAGCGGCTGGTTTGAAGATTCCAACTTCATCCACAGAAATATTCGCGTCGATGTATTGTGCAATTCCAGAATTTTCAACGACAGGGTCCAACATGTTGGGAGAACCATTGGACAGGATTGCTACAACGATTCCATTTTCTTTTAGTGTGCGCAGAACTTCTTCAATTTCATCAAAGCAGCTTAAGTTCAAATACGCATTCATCAACTGATCGCGCAATTTTGGATTGTCAACGTTGTATGAAGCCAATGCATAATCAAGCGCTTCACCTGTCACGGTCCAAAAATCGTCATAATTGCCCATTAAGCTTCGAAGCCATGTGTACTGCAACTGTTTTGATCTCCACATCTCAGAAACAGGATTTTCCAATTCTCCCAATTTCGAACTGTACTGTGAAGCAGCAGAGTGAACATCAAACAATGTTCCATAAGCATCAAATACACAAGCACGAATATTCGTGAAAGACATCTCGTTCATGCGGCAATCTTCCTTTCTAGTTGGGTGGCAATGAATAGGTGCAGGTTACATGTGCGACTAAATCTTGATCTGCATTCCCATACAAGTCAACGACTCCGACTGCAAGTCGTTTGCCGAGTTTGATTACTTTGGCAACGGCGACTATGTCTCCAGGTTCGGGGCGCACTAGAAAGTTGATGTTCAAATTTGTCGTGAGAGCCATTTGAACCCGCTCGGCTTTACTCATGATGGCGCCCCACATGGCATAGTCAGCCAAAGCCATAAGAATCGGTCCGGATACGGTACCGCCAGGGCGTAAAAAGTCTTGCTTGCAAACCGCTCGTACAGCACATTCACCTTGTTCTATTTTTTCAACAGCAAAACCAAGATATTGAGCCAGTGGCAAATATCTGTCCGATACTTCTTTGAACTCTTCAATTGAGACGTGAGACATCAAAAATTCCGCTTCAAGCTCCGTTTATTTGATTTGTACCGAATTGATTTTGGGTAGATAAACGATGGTGTTGAGCCAAATCGCTTACGGATGTGGCAGGTATTTTCTTCGTAAGTTAAACTTCTCGACGAAGATCGTGAATTCGTTGGGAAATATAGTTTTTCATCGCAAATTCTGCTTGATCTGGGTCCTTCAGCTCAATCGCTTCTGCCACCGTCTTAGTCATCACTTCGTGAGACTCAGCAATTGAGTGCCAATTTCCGAGTTTTGAGGAGATGAAAAACCACAATCGCAGATGCAAATTGAAAATTCTTGGTATTGTCTCTGCGAGAAAGGAATTATCACACGCTTGCGAAAGTACGGAATAAAAATCCCGATCTGCCTGGACATAACGGTCGATGTCATTTGCTTTTGTCGCATCAAGCAGCTCAAGATGCATCCGGTAAAGTTTTTTCGCTTGCGCGGGAGTTGCTCTCAAAGCTGCAAGGCGGCAAGCATGCCCATCAATTAAACTTCGGAATTCGTAAATTTCCTGGACATCCTTGTATGTGATTTCTGAAACAAACATTCCACGGTTCAGCTGATGGACTACAAGTCCTTCGAGAGCAAGTCGCTGCAGAGCTTCGCGAATGGGCGTTCGGCCAATATTCAGCTCTTCAATTAGTGTTTTTTCGCCAAGAACCGAACCAGGCGCATAGTCAAGTTTAGTGATTCGATTTACAAGCTCCATATAAGCCTGATCGGCTAAGGAGCCTTTTGACTGCAAGCCTTTGCGAGTTCTGTTCATACCAATGTCGAAGCTAGCGGAATGCCAAGTTCACGAGCTAGTTGATCCACATTCAGTTCTTCTCCTATTACAACCATTCTGTAGTGCTCTCTAGCCTCGGAAGGACTAATGTCAAGTTGGCCTGCAGAGTACTGCACCAGAGATGTTTGACCATCCAACTTTAAATGTCCTTTCATGCGCCAGACAGTATCCGGTAAGGATCTGCAATAATTCTCCAATTCAGAAACCGATAAATCTTCGCGAGGCATAATTACGAATGAATGCATCGAATCATGTGTGTGATGATGGTGCTCTTGCTCTTCGCCATTGTGATTATGATGGTGCTCGTGCTCATCGTGACTGTGATGATCATGCTGGTGATGATGAGAATGTGAGTCAATTGGATGTTTTGGTGTTTGATTGAAAATAAAATTCGATTCGACATCGCAATGTTCTGTATAGTGAATTTCCGCTGCAGGATTATTGGCTAGAACATGCGTGATTACAGCATTGATATCTTGCTCCGTACTTAAATCAATTTTGTTGACTATCAGAATATCAGCATGAAAAATCTGAGATTCGTAAAATTCACCTAGCATCGGTTGTATCTTTCGGAATTTTGAGCTGTCCACAACAGTAACGATCGGCGCGACATCAAATTTATCCACGATTTCTGGTTCTTCCAGATCGTCTAGCATGTCCTCTGGATCAGCGATACCAGTTGATTCGACAATGATTCGTCGAGCTCCCTTTTCGTAGGCGAGTTCTTCGATAGCATTCAATAGGGAACCGCGGAGCGTACAGCAGATACAACCAGATACAAGTTCAACCGTATCTATCGATTTTCCCTGAATAATTTCGCCGTCAATACCAACATCTCCAAATTCATTGACGACAACTGCAGTTGGGATATTTGAGTTGGCAGTTTGCAGCAGTTTCTTTACAAGTGTGGTTTTTCCAGAACCAAGAAATCCAAACAGAAGATGAATTTTGGGTAAATTTCCCACTGTTGAAGGTTCTCCGAGAGTAGATTTTGTAACTGCAATTGCTTCAATTATATCTGTTGTCAAATAAGTCGCCTCCTTCGTTGTCGCCTTGATTTTCTCTTGGTTCGAAGTGGGAACCGGGAACCGGAGAAATTCATCGAATTCACGAAGATGTCCTGAAAATCAGGTCGTGCTGCAAGTGCAATGTGTTCAATTTGATGAGTGATTTGATCAGCGAGGATGCGTTCGTTTTCTGAAAGCAAAGCCATCTGCGCGCCCAATAGCGCTGCATTGCCAACATACGATATTTTTTCGTGCGGAAGATTCGGAATGAGTCGTATTGTTTTTGCACTTTCGATGTTCACATAATTTCCGAAACCACCGCAGAGTTGCAATTGGAATATATCTTCGTCTTCCAATTGCATTACTGCCTGCAACATGCGAATGCCGGAGAATATCGCACTTTTCGCGAGCTGAAGCTGTCGCACATCACTTTGAGTCACTCCAATATGACTATTTTTCCCTGCACCGTCACTCCATACCAATATAAATTCCGCAGTGCCCCTCTCCGTACGCGTAAAACGTTTTCGAATGTTATCTGGCAATCTTTCCATTTCGAGTTTTCGGAAATTTCCATTGCAGTCCATGACTTTATGGTCGATCATTTTTGCAGCAGCATCAATGAGACCTGAACCGCAAATGCCAATGGCTGGCACATCACCGATTACCGCACATTCAAAATCAGAATTCACGCTGACTTTTTCAATGGCTCCAATTGCTCCTCTCATACCGTCTCGAATCTGAGCGCCCTCTAATGCAGGACCAGCTGGCGCTGAACATACGGTCAAGCGGTGGCGGGAGCCCATCACAACTTCTCCGTTGGTTCCTATGTCAACGAGTACGCGCACCTCCTCACTTTCGTGTATTCGACTGGCGAGAATACACCCAACTGTATCGGCCCCGACAAAACCTGCAATTATGGGCAAGGTGCAGACTATAGCGTTTGGTGCGGCTCTGAGTGGAAGATCCACTGCCGGAAGCACCAAACTGTCTCGTACCACTGGTGCGTAGGGTGCGAGTCCCACATACGAAACATCAATGCCCAGAAAAATATGATGCATGCAGGTATTGCCGACAACGACAATCTTGTAAATGTGATTCGCATCAATTTTTGCTTTTTCGGCGCATTGTCGGATGTATTTGTTGACCTGATTGAGAATTTTTGCTCTGAGCGTGGAAAGTTTTTTATCGTCAAATTGCGCATAGGCAATCCTTGACATCAAGTCGCCGCCATAAACAGCTTGGGAGTTCATTCCACCTGCATTTGCAAGCTGTTCACCTGTAGTCAGATCCAATAGCGTACAGACTACACTGGTTGTGCCAATATCGAACGCCATGCCATAGATTTGGTCTCTTGTATCTCCTGCTTCGACGTCCGTAACACATCCGTTGAATGTTGTTACTGTAATCTGCCCTTTTTTCTGACGCAGAAGTTGGGGTACTTTGCGCATAATGTGCAAAGGCATGGTGTTTTCTTTGAGGTTGGGAACAACTGATAGAATTTCTTCCACATCTGACGTTTGATGATGCTCTTCGACCGGGGGATCTGCATACAGAACGTGTTTGGCAACACCGCAGTCCAAGTGCAATTGATGGTCGTACAGGGAGTTGTCAGAGTTAAGAATCTGATGCCCTTCCTCCTCTTTCGGGGGCATGGGCAATACAGTTGTATCACCCACCATTCGAGTTTGGCAAGCGAGACGAAAGCCTTCTAAAACTTCGTCATGTCCCAACTGAACCGCATCTTGGACTGTAGGCGGAGGCGCATCACCCTTGAGAATTTTGATTCTGCAACTGCGGCAGCGTCCTCTTCGGCCACAGGTGGCTTCAATGGTAATTCCCGCTTGATGACCCGCTTCAAGTATCGTTAGATTTCGCGTTACATGAACCGTTCGTTCTGTTGCTTGTTTGGCAGTGCCGCCAAATGTTACGGCAATTTTCCCGGAGGCCATATCAAACCCAGGACTCGCGTCCCTCCTCGACCAATTGCAGGGCCAGACGAACCGCGTCGACAGCATCTTTGCCCCATCCATCAGCTTGACATTCGTCAGCCCATTCTTGCGTTGTCGGCGCACCTCCAACGAGGATTTTCACTTTATCGCGGTACCCTGCTTTTTGAAATTCTTCAATTGTGACTTTTTGGTAATACACAGTAGTTGAAAGCAGTGCGGAAAATCCAATTAAATCAGCATTTTCACGTTCTGCAGCTTCAATAAATTTCCTGGGATGCACGTCGGTACCGAGATTTATGACATTAAAACCAGCATTTTCGAGCATGATCGTTACGATAGATTGTCCAATGTCATGCATGTCGCCCAGAACAGTCCCAATCACAAAGGTTCCAACCGGCTTTTCGGCGTTTGCGGCGAGCAAAGGACGAATTAAAGCCAACCCGGCTTTCATCGCTCGCGCGGTGATTAGCATTTCCGGAATAAAAATGATGGTGGCGCTGAAACGGTCTGCTTGCAGATTGAATCCAGGGAACAAACCATCATCCAAAATTACTCTGGGATCAATGTTTGCTTCTATACTCTCACGTACACGCTGATCTGTATAGACGTAGTCTCCTTCTTCCACAGCAATCCACAGAGACTCCCACTCCCAGCCTTCTGGAGCTCTCAATTCCCAGCCTTCTGGAATTATGAGTTCAGGTTCTTGATCATCAAAATCAAACATGGCTTCAATTAGTTTAGTGGGTACTTTCCGTACGTTCCGAAATCTCGCTGTGCTTCAAGCATAGCGAAAATATTCTGAATTGGCACGTCAGCAAGAATGTAATGAGATGGTGAAAAAATGTAACCGGTTCCAGTCGCGAGGTTTTTCATGACTTCCAAGACTCCCTGTCTGACTTGCTCGACTTGACCTCTTGGCAGCAATCGCTGGACATCAAAGCCTCCGATAAACGCAATGTCATCCCCGTACTTTTTCTTCAGTTCCGTTTGAAATCTGTTGCCTCCAGTCGGTTGCATCAGTCCCGAGAGATGAACACCCAATTCAATCATGTCACCAATGATTGGAGAGTAATCTCCACAAGAATGCAATTTAATGTGAATATCTTCGTTGGCTTTTCGAAATTCGCTGAACATATAGTCGAATCTAGGTTTCGCAAGTTCTCGCCACTGTTGGGGAGATATCATCATGGAACGTTGAGCGCCTACATCATCGCCCACGCGAATCATGTCGATCCCCATATTAATCACATTTTTTCCAAGTTCTGTGTAGTACTCCGTTAATCCGTCCAATACACCATGGATTAATTCTGGCTGATCGAATAGATTGAGGAAGAAGTTCTGCGTCCCGACCAGGTGAGCATAGGCAGCTTCAATCAAGGTAGACGACAAGTCTACCATGATGTAATACTCATCCTGATATTCCTCAAGCAATGTTCGAATTGGGCCGATCAGTTCTTCGTCGGCAGGATCAGGCCAAGTGTAATTCTTCAATTCTTCCATTGAAGTGATCGGATAGTGATTCGGGAAATTTTCAGGAACCACTTTCGCAGGTCCCCAAAATTCTTGCGTTTTGGTAAATTCCTCATGTTCTTCTTCTGTACGGCCTCTCAATCCGCTTTTTCCATATCCTACACCAAAATGGTTGTACCAAGTTTCTCCGATGGCGATCGGTCGGTGGGAAAATTCCGCATTGATGCCGATCTGATAAATGATTGCATCGTTGCCCAGTCTTAGTTCCAATTCAGGGTTGTGCTTGAGGCCAGTGCCAGTATCGTGAATGTCATAAATACGAGCAATTTTTTCTTTGGCTTCGCTCTTCATTCGATACAGAAGCGGAACGCGGTCAACCTTCTCGTGCCGTACCGCGCGTGCAAATCGTTCTCTTGGTAACAGTTCTTTCATGTACTTTCTCTCTTCTACCTGTCAAATTGACTTCTTTCCAAAATTATTACCGAAATTCAAAACAATAATCATATTTTGCCTTCATTGCTGTGTCATGATCGAATTTTCCGAGTTCGTTTTTTTTGAGAACGGACGTATTTCAAGTATTTCACGGAATACTCATCTTTTGCGGTCAACGAGGCGGATGCAAATCGAAAATCATTGAATGGTTTCACTGGATTCATAATTGGATCAATCATTAACGCATCGCACCCCGCCAGAATCGAGAGACTCACGAACGCATGGTTTAGGATTTTTCGCTGCGGCAATCCGAACGAAACGTTGCTATGCCCACCGAATATATGCACATTCGGATATCGTTCGCGCATAATTCGAACGGCATCCAAATAATGATTTCCGTAATCAGGTCCAGCCCCAATTGGGAACACAAGCGGGTCAAGAAATCGATCTTCGGCAGGGATGTTTCCCTCATCCATCATTTTCATGCACGCTTCAAGATTGTTGACTCGCTCTTCTGCGTTTTGTGGCATTCCTCGATTGCCGCTGGCATTCGCGAAAATATAAGCATTTCGGTCTTGAGCCATTCCAACCAGCTCCTGTCGTCCATCTTCAAGGTTCAGAGAGTTTATCGCAGGCCTGCTGATGGAGCCATCGTGTGCTTCGAGCCCAGCGTAAATGGTAGCTGACTCGGATGAATCGATGGAAACTACCGATTTTGTTATCGACTGCGCGATTTTTACTATCCATCTCATCCATTCCCAACGCTCTTCAGGATAAACCGACAGTTCATCAACACAAAGATCAATCACATGAGCTCCAGCCGCTTCTTGTGCTCGAATAACCCATGTGATGTAGTCCATGTCTTTCTGACGGCATGCCTCGGCAATATGAGGAATTGCGAACATTCTTTGTTCATTCGGATCTTCCGGAATCGAAGCGGTTACGTCCAATCGATTTCTCGAACCATTCAGCTCCACATAATTTATGAACCATTTCCCATCTTCACGAGACACGCGAGGACTGGTTGCTTTGATTTTTCTCGTCGCGTTGAAGTTCTCTCCGATGACAATAAGACTTTCGTTTTTCAGTTTCATAAATTTAGGGCTGCCTTAATTGAGCTTGGGAATTAATCCAAACAATCCTGAGCGCGACATTTTTGGGAGCATGGCAGAACTTTCCAGCAAGGTGATGGGAATCTCTGATTCACCGAGTATTTTGAACAGCGATTTCTGTTCCGATAAATCCCATTGAATCTGTTCACCGTTGATTGGATATGAATATCCTGGCCCCAGACGTCTCGTAATTCGAAAATGGTTTCGGCCAGCCCAGGTGCGAACTGCGAGCACGAATTGTTTTGTGGCATTTTCTACGCCCATCCACGCAGCAGATTCTAAAAACAATGCTTCAACCAATTGGTCCTTCTCCATCCATTCGATGGTTTGATCGTCAATTCCTTCACCGACAGTCAGCGCAAATACAACCGCTTGGCGAGCATTGCTTAGATACTGTTTGAAAATTGGAGATGAAAATCTGACTGTACTGTCCATAACCAATTCTTCATCCTTGATGGACTTGATATCCGCGACTCGATACGACACAGTCGGCGTAGCTTTTTTGACGTAGACTCGAATGGATAGTTCCGCAAGTTGCCGCACTCTTCGACGAACTTTCGCTAAATCCTTGTATCCTTGAATGCGCAATACCGAATCGATGCTCGGTTGGTTCACCTCCAGCGATTGTATGAGTGTTCGGTTTGAGTATTGAAATTTCATTAATATATTCTAAATATATTCATTTTTACACATTGTGGTTAAAATTTTTTGGAATAGTTTGTCAAATTGGGGGTGACACTGATTGCTCGGTTTTTAGGTGTCAAAGAACAAAGTAGACTTATTCACTGTTCAGTGCGATCGGGAATTCCAGAAGCAACAAATCGGTATATGCCGCCCCCGATGAGTGCGCCAATCAGAGGCGCCAAAATGTAGACGATAAAAAATCCACCTCTGGGACCGGGAACTGCAATCTCCCCCCAACCCGCAAAAAACGCAATGATGCGCGGCCCGAAATCCCGAGCTGGATTCAAGCCAGCTTGAGTGAGCGGAGCAATGATTGAAATGATCGCAGCAACACCAACGCCAATCGCCACTGCTGCTCCGGCAGACTGCGGTCGAGCATAATTGCGGCCATGGGTAACCACAGAAACAATAAAGGCAAGCATCGCCGTACCGACAAGTTCGGCTAAAAATGCGGTTTTCTTTGTGACGATCTGAAAGGCTTTTTCCGATGTGCCAAAAACATCTGGATTCGGAAAGTATTCACCAAAAACCATCGCACTTAACTGACTGCCAGCCTGCCCTCGAATAATTTCCCTATGCCGCTCAAACTCTACAATCGCGTCCGAATACAGCAAAAGCAGAATCAGGCCAGCTGTTGCGGCGCCGGCTGTTTGCGCAATCCAATAGGGTAAGACACGTTGCCATGGAAATCCGTCATACACTGCAACGACCAATGTGATTGCTGGATTAATGTGAGCTCCAGAAAGAGTCGCCGCGGTGTAAATTCCTAAAGTTACGCCAACAGACCAAACTGCGGCAACTTGCCAAAGCCCCATCTGAGCGCCCGAAATGACTGCTGCGTGAACGACTCCGGTGCCAAAAAATACCAAAACGAATGTTCCCAAATACTCCCCCGTGAGAGCGTTGCGCAAATCCGGCAGCTGCTTTTCGTAATCCCCAGAAAATGGACGATTCAAAAATTGAATCAATGACCGACGGGATTGCACTGGGAATCCTGATGTATTGATCAGGCTACGATTACTCTTTCTTGTGGGGTGCCTGACTGCAATTGAGCGAAGAACTCTGCAGATTTTCGCAGTCCACCAAGAGGGTAGACATGAACTGAGTGAATTAATGTGTCAGGATTTTTCATTCGATGATTTGTAAAATCAAGGAGCAAGCTCTTAGGTGTGGACCTTGTTAACAATTTCGTGGCTTTACGGGCTTTCTTTTTCAGAAACATCATGGATGCGCCAACTCCGCAGTTGGTGGCGTGATGGATCAAAGTTTTAATTGTGGCAACCCCTGGAACTCCGATGTGGATTGGTAATGTATTGCCCCATTCGATCAGTTGTTTTTCCCAATCAATGACAGGCTGAGCTTGAAAACAAAATTGAGTGACGATATGCATTTTTGCATCAGTGCGATCTGAAAATTGGTTTTTCCAATAAAGTGCGGATTTAAGTCCGTGTGGTGAAATATCGGGACTTCCCTCGGGATGGCCTGCCACTCCAATCCTTTCAATTCCGAACTTATCAAACAAGCCGGTCTCGAGCAGTTGCATTGAGCTGTCGAATTCACCGACCGGTTTGGGTGAACTGCCTGCGAGCGCCAGCACTCGAGTGCCGCCCACTTCTTCCCGAAATCTTTGCAAGGATGCGCTTAGCTTGGCTCGATTTGGAATCTGTCGAGCAGCATAATGAGGTACCGGAACAAAGCCTTCCGACGCCAACCGAGCACAGATTGAAATCGTGTCGTCAATCGTAGATTTCGGCAACAGTGTCACATAAACAGTCGTGCCCGGAGGCAGAATCAACCGGTAGTCCGGGATTTTTGTCGCAGCCCCTGGCGTGGTTTCATAGGAGCAATTCTGAATGAATTCGCTGAGCGCGTTTTGTAATGGATTGAACAACTGAATTTATTCCGCAGTGAAAGGTAAAAAAAACTGAACTATGATCGGCAATTACGACCACTCAAAATAGACGACCGCATCGTGGAAATCGTGGATTTCAGTCTCACTCGAAGACAGAATTCGAAATCCTGCGTTCTGAGATCCTGACCATTGCTCGTCCAGCATGATACGATTACCGATCCAATGATCGGCGAACTGGCGTCCAATCATAACATAAGCTTCGGGTGTTCTGATTTTGATCCCCCCATCGTCTCCGAGCCGAGTGTTCATTGGACGCGGAGTTTTCCAATTGGCAAGCACATTGCAAGAATTTATGTCAAGGGAGTCTGTGACCACAACACGTTGAATTGGCCAAGCGTATGAATTTCCCGAAAGAGTGACCTGCTGATCCGGCAGCCGGCAAGCAACCACCAAAAGAAAATCACCTCTAAACTTAAAGTGTTCGTAATACTCCTGACTGGCGTTCACCGCAACACATCCAAAATGGTCGATTTCAAGACTGTCATGGATTTCAGGTGGATTCCAATCTAGATTCTTGAGAGAATGTCTGTCAAACTCCGGTACTGGAAATCTTTTTGCCCACATATGATTGATTTTAATTTCAGTTCATCAGTTAATTAATTGAGTGTTTATTGCATCGTTGCATTTGCAATCTGGTAATTTTAATGTTTTCAGAGGATTTGATTCAAATTTTCTAACATTTTATTTCTGAGAAAGTTCTCGGAAACAAGAGTAAACCAAACAGTGCCATTCGTTAGTCATCTGCAAACAAGCCTCCAATGAGCGAACAGAAATTCAAATGGCAGGATTTCATTTTAGCAATCATGTCGGCTTCGAGTTGCCGGCACAACTGGCGAACGAGCCGAGTCTTTGGCAAAACGTCGATGTGTGGTTCCCAGCTCTTGTTAACAATCGCAGTGATCATTTCAGTTATTGCGTCGCTGTTTCCATTCCAATGTTGCACGAGGTGGATATTGCAAGGAGAAAATTCGACTTTGTACCGTGAACGAAAGTTGCAATCGGAGGGGGAACTGCACAGATTTAGACGACTCAGATTGGAAGTCGGCTGTTGAAAATCAAAATACCACAGACTCGAGACGGTAATTCGCGACTGATGCAGTCGAGTAAATGATGAATGCGTGAACTGGATGTGAGAGTATTTCAGCCAATGCGATCAATTGACCCTATTTCCGTACGTTAGTTTGAGACAGGGTTCAGATATGTACTTGGGATATTAGGTGAAAAAGTAGTGTTTATTGCAAGCGAAGAGCGATTGATCATTGACGATAGCAGAGTCGAATCCATTGTAGAACTTTACCGCGGGAGTGTCCTATTTCAGGCAGGTTGGCGTTGAACACAATGTTGTCAAAAATGACTTGACAGATTTCATATTCGTTTAGATTGAACTGCCGTGAGAAATCTTCTTCTTATCGGAGTTCCAGTTGATTGAGACCGTAACCCGAGTCGGCGAATGTAAGGCAAAGATAATCATAAAATGTTTTGGTTGGAGCGTTCATTTCTTTGTCTTTCTTCCAAACGAGTCCTACGTCCATTGAATGGATCGTACCTGCTACCGATTTCACTTCAACATGCTGGCCTTCCAGCGACCATGGTCGATACACCATGTCCGACAAGATGGTAACTCCCATGCCTGTGGCCACCATGCTTCGAACGGCTTCAACCGATATCGTTCTGAAAATAATATTGGGACTGTACTGCGTTGCCTTCCAGTAACGCAGCGCTGACTGTTCCGCTTCATCGACGGTCAGCATTACGTAGGGCTGCTCAGAGATTTCCTTGAACCCTACATGTTCCACTCCCATCAGATCGTGGTCAGCGCACAACCAGAGTCGTCTGCGTGACCTCATCAGCACTCTGGAGCTGAGTTGCTCTACGTTTTGTAGGTTCGATACAAGAATCACCGCGATGTCGAGATCATCTTGGACAATCATTTCCTCGATTTCCGGGCGTTGCTGCTCCTGCAGGTGAACTTGAACATCGGGAAAAGATCGCCCGAATCGCATCAGAATCTGCGGAATGAAATACCCTGCAACTGTATACGTCAGACCAACCCTCACATTACCGCTGAGGGAGCGTCCCGACCGGCGCAGGCCTCGTGTTGCCTCTGAAACCGTTGCGAGAATGTTCTGTGCATGTCCTAGAAATTGATAACCTTCATAAGTTAGGACTACGCCGCCAGACTGTCGCTGAAACAAGGGCGCTTCCAGCTCTTTTTCCAATTTTTGGATTGCGGCGCTTACCGCGGACTGGGAAACATTAAGGTTCGTCGCTGCCGCAGATATCTTGCCTGCATCCGAGACAGCGATGAAATAACGGACTTGACGAAAAGAAATAGCCATCGATTTTTTCGATATCACACCACAAAAAGTACTATTTTACAAGAAAAAATTGACTTGCTACAATTCAGTCTGTCATGCCAATCTTGCATAAAAGTTGTGAGTGGCAACAATTTGACTAGCCAGAACAACTCGCAAATTTTCAGGATATGTCTGGCGCAAACGAAGTAGACAATTGGAAAATTCGGAGATAGTGAAATGAAATTCAAACTGAGATCATGGATCGCAGCAGGTATGATGGCGACCCTGTTTATGGGAAGTGCATTTGCCGAAGACTGGTATCCATATCCGGTAGAAGTTTGGGATCCACCGTTCGATATGGCAAGCCCCAGGACTACCGTTGATTACGTTCCGCTTGAAAAAGCGGAAAAAGCTTGGGACATTTGTGTCTCATTTCCTCACATGAAAGACGCTTATTGGCTGGCGGTGAACTACGGAGTAGCATCTGAAGCCGAACGTCTAGGCATAAAAATGCAGCTGGTCGAAGCCGGCGGCTACACCGAACTCGGCACCCAGATCAATCAGATTGAGGATTGCGTAGCCGCAGGGGCGGATGCCGTTGTAATCGGGGCAATCTCGTTTGACGGGCTAAACAATCTCGTCGGTGAAATTCGGGCTCAGGGCATTCCGGTGATTGATGTCATCAACGGCATGTCGTCGTCGGAGCTTTCCGCAAAATCGCTTGTTTCGTTCGGCGAGATGGGCGGCATGGCCGGACAGTTCCTCGCAGAACAGCACCCTGCGGGTAACGATCCGGTAAAAGTCGCCTGGTTTCCTGGACCTCCGGGTGCGGGCTGGGTTGAAGCTGGAAATGCTGGTTTCCTCGCAGGAGTCGACGGAAGCGCAGTTGAGGTTGTTGATACAAAATACGGCGATACAGGAAAAGAAGCGCAGTCAGCTCTAGTGGAGGATGCGCTCGAAACATATTCCGACCTCGATTATGTAGTGGGCACTGCTGTGACAGCGGAGGCGGCAATCCCAATCCTTCGTGCGCGCGGCCTGTCTGACCAAGTGCAGGTGATCTCCTACTATTTTACCCCTGGGGTGGATCAAGGCATTCGGCGCGGTCAGATACTCGCTGCACCAACAGATTCCCCGGTAGTCCAAGGTCGAGTCGCTATCGACCAAGCGGTGAGAATTCTGGAAGGCAAAGACTTCGAGATGCATGTCGGACCCGCACTCTACGTTGTAACAGCTGAGAATCATGGCGGGTTCGATCCCACCTCGACCCTTGCCCCTGGCGGATTCCGCCCGACCTTTCGCGTGGAGTGATTGAAAGGTGACAACGCCTGCTCCTCTTCTTTCCGCAAATTCCCTGACCAAGGATTACCAGAGTCTGCGCGCCCTTGATACGGTGGATTTCGATCTCCGTGCAGGGGAGGTGCATGTGCTGTTTGGAGAAAATGGGGCGGGCAAGTCGACCCTCATCTCGATCCTTGCGGGCGCGACCCGCCCCACTTCGGGATTGATCAAGATGAAAGATAAAGAAATAAGCCTCGCGTCGGTGCATGACGCGAGGCAGCTCGGCATCTCAGCTGTGTTTCAGGAGTTTTCTCTAATTCCGCAGATGACGGTAGAGGAAAACCTGTTTCTTGGTGCCGAGCATACCCGACACTACCTTCTGGACAAAGGGAGCATGCATCGCGAGGCCTTGGAATTGTTGGGAGAATTAGGGTTTGAACTGCGCCCGAACCAACGCGTGGACCGTCTCACACGCGCCCAGCAGCAAATGGTTGAAATCGCCAAGGCGTTTCGTGATGAGCTGACAGTTCTTATTCTTGACGAACCGACAGCCAGCCTGACAGAGCACGAGACCGAATTGCTTTTCACTTTGATCCGAGAATTGACTGCTCGCGGCGTGGGGATTGTCTACATTACCCATCGTATTGCGGAGATTCGCCAGATCGGTACCCGAATTACAATTTTGAGAGATGGGTGCTATGTAGCTACTTTGCCCGTAGAGGATGCTGACGACGACACTCTGGTTCGTCTCATGACTGGCCGCGAAGTCGGCAAGATTTTTCCAGAAATAGTGCCAGGACCGGCTGTTGAAGATGTTCTGATTCTAGATCATGTAACTACAGCGCAGGGTCAGGTTCTCGATGTGTCCATGTCTGTGCGCAAAGGCGAAATTGTTGGGCTGGCTGGTCTTATGGGGTCTGGTAAGTCCGAAATCATGCAAGCTGCCTTTGGCTCTCTCCCGATCGCCCATGGGCGCGTAATTTATCGCGGTGAAGATGTGACTGGCCAGAGTCCTGCTAAAGCGATTCAGCGCGGTTTTTTATATCTGCCTGCGGACAGGAAGGGCGATGGGCTCATGATGATGCGTCCCGCACGCGAGAATTTTTCGCTGTCCGCTTTGTCTGACGCGGCATTCCGCAGCGGAATGTTTATTGACCACAGCGCTGAGAAGCGTCGGGTAGCCGAACTTGCCCGACAGCTCCATTTATCTCCAAACCGGCCTGAACACATCATTGAACACTTCTCCGGTGGCAATCAGCAAAAGGTAATGCTGGCTCGGAGCCTGACCCGAAATTTTGAACTCATTGTGTTCGATGAGCCCACGGTGGGTGTCGATGTCGGGACTCGAGCGGTAATCTATCAGTTTATCGCAGAGCTCACAGAGGCGGGGAAAACAGTAGTCATTGTGTCTTCCGAACTCCCTGAAATCTTGCACATGTCGACGAGAGCCTACGTTTTCCATCGCGGACGGGTTCAGGCCGAGCTTTCACGCGACGAACTCAGCGAAGAAAGCGTTCTTGCCCAATTCTTTGAGCGGAACGCTGCCTGATGAGTAAATTCAAGCTCGTTTTAGCCCCAGTTGGCAACCTGCTCAAGAAGCTGTTTGTGCGGTTGGGTATCTTGCCGTTCCTAGTTGTGATTGCCGTTGTTGTTTTTGCGCTGATTTCCGACAACTTTCTAACAGGGCGCAACTTAACCAATGTGCTGCGACAGTCCGTCTACCTGACTATCGTATCTCTAGGTCAGATGTTTGCGCTGCTGACAGGCGGATTTGACCTCTCTGTAGGGACAGTCTTAGCTTTATCCTCAGTGGTTGGCGCGACAGTAATGGCTACGGTTTACGCAGCTATGCCGGATGCAGTCGTGCTTGCGATCAGCCTTGGCGTTCTGGCTGGCGTGATCGCGGGAACGTTGATTGGAGTAGTCAATGCAATCGGCATTGCCTTTGCAAATGTCTCGCCCTTCATGATGTCGCTCGGCATGGCTTCGGTAGGCTTTGGTATCGCACTGTATATGACCGGAGGTGTTCCAGTGTATGGAATGCCGGTGGAATTTGGTGATGTTTTTGGCTTCGGGTCCTGGCTGGGTGTTCCCACGCCGATCTGGGTGGCCGCGGTCCTGATGGCAGCGCTGTCGGTGTTGCTTTATCGTACACGCTATGGCCGCTATTTCTACGCTGTTGGCGGCAACGCCAAAGCCGCGAGCCTGTCGGGGATCAATGTCCGCGCGATGCTCTTTGCCACTTACGTGCTGTGCGCTGCCATGGCAGCGGTAGCAGGGATATTGCTTACTGCACGACTGGATACGGGAGAGGCCAATATTGGCGCTTCCATGCCACTGGAGAGCATTGCGGCTTGCGTAATCGCTGGAGTCTCCCTGCGCGGTGGCATCGGTCGCCTCGAAAATGTCGTGCTCGGAGCACTCTTCATCGGACTCATAAACAACGGAATGAACTTAGCTCGGATTGAGAGCTACCTGCAGACAGTTGTGCTCGGAGCACTCCTTATCCTTGCAGTCGTGGCCGATCAAGTCCGGCTGCGCGTTGTAACCAACCTCAAATACTAACGGAGAAAAAAATGCCTGTCGATATGAATTGTGATATGGGCGAAAGCTTTGGTTTGTACAGCTTCGGCAATGATGCCGCAATCATGCCCCATATAACCCAAGCCAACGTGGCCTGTGGTTTTCATGGCTCGGACCCTAACCACATGGAACACACCGTGGCGCTGGCCAAGAAGCATGACGTGAAGGTAGGCGCTCATGTGTCGTTGCCTGATTTGCAGGGATTCGGTCGTCGCGAGATGAAGGTTGATCGAGATGAATTGCGAAATATCATGCTCTATCAAGTTGGCGCATTGACCGCTTTCCTAAAAAAGGCCGGGACCGAGCTGAATCATATAAAACCCCATGGCGCTCTTTACGGCATGGCTGCCCGCGAGGAACATGTTGCCGAAGCCGTGGCTGATGTTGCGGAGATTTTTGATGTCAATGTCATGGGATTGTCCGGCACATTGCACGAGGAGGTTTACACGCGACGCGGCGTTGGTTTCCTGCCTGAATTCTTTGCGGATCTCGATTATTCTGACGAAGGTGCGCTGATCATCACGCGTGAACACGATGCTGTCGACCCGGACGTTGCCGCGGCCCGTTCCCTCCAAGCTGCGCAGGAAGGCACCCTGACAAGCATCAACGGAACGACTATTCCCGTGCGCGTCGAAACCATTTGCGTACATTCCGATACTCCGAATGCTGCCGATGTCGCAGCCAAAATCCGTCGAGCTCTGGCTAAGCTGGATGCAGCCTGAAATTGGGAGAAAACAATATGGCAAAAGAGATCAAATCCCCCATTCCCGGAACTTTTTATCGAAAGCCTGCTCCGGATCAGCCATCATTCAAGTCCGAGGGTGACGTAGTGGCTGAAGGCGACACAATCGGATTAATTGAAGTTATGAAAACATTTCACGAGGTCAAGTCCGATATCGCAGGTACGGTGCTTCGCTTTGAAGTAGAAGATACCGACCCGGTAATGGCAGGCCAGGTATTGGTGTTGCTGGACTGATGACGATCACCAAGCTCCTTATCGCCAATCGAGGTGAGATTGCCGTACGAATTGCGCGCGCCGCCAAAAGCTTGGGAATTGCTTCTGTCGCCGTCTACTCTGCTGCCGACACAGATATGCTCGCGGTCAGGATGGCCGATGAAGCGATAGAGATCGGTCCGCCTCATGCCGCGAAATCCTATCTGAATGTAGAAGCCATTTTGAATGCAGCCCGCAAATCCGGAGCAGATGCCATCCATCCGGGGTACGGCTTTCTGGCCGAGAACGCTGAGTTTGCCGATGCAGTAACTGAGGCGGGATTGGCATTCATTGGTCCATCAGGGGATACGATCCGACTGATGGGCGATAAGGCAGTGGCACGTACCAAGGCTGACGAGGCCGGAGTGCCGACTGTGCCAGGTTCCGATGGAAGCGTGTCGACAGAGGAGGGATTGCGCATTGCCAAAGAGATTGGGTTTCCGGTGATGATAAAGGCTGCAGCAGGCGGCGGCGGGCGCGGTATCCGTGTGGCAAACACGACGGAAGAATTTACCTCTCTGGCTCCGCAAGCCGCTGCTGAGGCGCTTGCAGCTTTTGGCGACGACAGCATGTACGTCGAGAAGATCATTAAAAATGCGCGTCATGTGGAAGTACAGATTCTCGGTGACGGTATCGATGCAATCCATTGCTGGGAGCGCGAGTGCTCGCTCCAGCGGCGGCGGCAGAAAGTCTGGGAAGAGGCACCTTCGACGGCACTAGACTCCGAGACACGCGCGCAGCTCTGCCAGACCGCCGTGGACCTGGCGCGTTCCGTGAGATACAAAGGGGCAGGGACAGTTGAATATCTCTATGATGAAAAGACGCGAGATTTTTATTTCATCGAGATGAATACTCGTATTCAGGTTGAACATCCGATAACCGAGATGATCACCGGACTGGATCTAGTGGTCGAGATGATCAGAATCGCAGAAGGCAGATCTCTGTCGATCAATCAGGAGGATGTCTGCTGCACAGGCCACGCCATCGAAGTGCGTCTGAATGCGGAGGATCCAGCAAACAATTTCATGCCCTTTCCAGGTGTGGTTTCCAACCTGAATCTACCTGAGGGCGAAGGAATTCGCGTTGATCACTCACTCTATGACGGATATGTCGTCCCGCCATTTTATGACTCACTTCTCGGCAAACTGATCGTGCATGGTGAGAACCGCGAGCTCGCGCTCGCACGGTTGGAGCAAGCACTGAACGTACTGCGTATTGACGGACTTGCATGTACGGCGCCGCTGTTTTCAAGACTTCTCGCGGTGCCTGACGTCCAAGCCAACGCAGTCCATACGAATTGGCTGGAGCACTGGCTAAATGCCAATTCTCATGAACTCACCACAGAAAAAAGAGGTAAAGCCGTATGAGAAGCCGATACACATTTGGCGGTGATGAACATCTGTTTGTTGAGGTGGACGAAGCGATGTCGCTAGAAGCGTTTTTTGTATCTCTAGCGATCACTAATGCTGTTCGGGACGCAGAAGTTGCCGGGGTGACCGAAATCTGTCCTGCCAATGCATCCTTTCAGATCAAATTTGACCCTGACAAAATTCATCCCGAAAATCTGCTTGGACTGGTGAAGGAGATGGAAGGCGACGCAGAAAAGGCCGAAGCTAAGATCGAGACGCGAATCATTGAAGTGCCGGTTTACTATCAGGATCCTTGGACTCATGAGACGTTGATGCGTTTCCGCGAGCGCCACCAAGATCCTGAAGCGACTGACATCGAATTTGCGGCGCGAGTCAACGGTTATAGCGATGTTACAGCCTTTGTCGGAGCTCATTCCGACGCACCTTGGTTTGTATCAATGGTAGGTTTCGTGTCGGGTCTGCCGTTTCTCTATCAGATGGTAGACCGATCGCGTCAAATTGAGGTGCCAAAATATCTGCGTCCGCGAACCGACACCCCCAAATTGACAGTTGGTTATGGAGGGTGTTTTTCCTGTATCTATTCTGTGCGCGGTGCTGGAGGTTATCAGATGTTTGGCATTACGCCAATGCCGATCTACGATCCTGAACAACAGGTCAGTTACCTCAAAGAATTCATGGTGTTTTTCCGTCCCGGCGATATCGTGAAATGGAAGCCGATCCAAGGCGAAGAATATGATGTGGCAGTGGCGAATGTTCAGGCAGGCCAATTCGAACCAAGGATTCGAGATGTAACCTTCGACCTGTCTGCCTACAACGCCGATATTGACGGAACCAATGCTAGTCTTGTGGAGGCGCTTTATGCCAATTAACGTCATCTCACCAGGGATTTTGACGACGGTCCAAGATCTTGGTCGTCCTGGTTACTATCATCTTGGAATACCGATAGGAGGCGCGATGGACCGGCTCGCGTTGAGAGCGGCAAACCTGCTGGTCGGAAATCCCGAAGATGCGGCCTGTCTGGAGGCTGTCTTCATGGGGCCCGAACTTCAGTTCACTGAAAAAGCTACCATCGCTGTCTGTGGAGCCGACCTGCCACCAAAGGTAAATGGCGTGGAAAAACCTGGATGGACCGCCATTGCTGTTAGGGCTGGAGACGTATTGAATTTTGATTTTTTGCGCTCTGGAGCCCGTGCCTATATTTCGGTCTCTGGAGGCATTGACACCCCTCTGGCTTTGGGAAGCAGGTCTACTTATGCGATCGGCGCTTTGGGTGGTTATGAAGGTCGTGCGATCCAATCTGGTGACATGTTGCCGATTGGTGCAGGCCAAGCGGCTGTCCGGGAGGATAAATCAGTTCCCAAGTCACTTCGCCGCAGCCCCGGAATTCCGGCTGAACTGCGAATGTTGCCAGGGCTTTACTGGCATCGGATCACTGAGGAGTCGCAAAGCGCTTTTTTTGAAGACACTTGGAAAGTTGCCAATGAGGCCGACAGGATGGGTTATCGTTTTCACGGTGGCCGAACAATGGAATTCGTGCCGCGAAAACAGCCTTTTGGAGCAGGGTCAGATCCATCGAACATTACTGATGCCTGTTATCCCTACGGTTCGGTTCAGGTGCCGAGCGGGACAGAACCGATCATTCTGCATCGCGATGCTGTTTCCGGTGGTGGCTATTTTATGATCGGCACCATAATTTCAGCCGATATGGACTTGATCGGTCAATTGCAGCCCAACACGCCAACCCGCTTCGTTCAGGTGGATATGGAAATTGCGCTTCAAGCAAGGGTTGAGCGTAAAGCCGTTCTCAGCGCGCTACGCGAATCCTTAATTTAGCAAAGAGTGCCGGCGTTTAGCCCACAAAGTACGAGCATACCCACTGATCACGAGAGCACACTTAAGAGCATTAATCCAGAGCGTGCGCGAAGCACCGAGAACGCGACCATACCAGTACCTATAACGCATACGTATCACTTACTTCACATAAGGAGTCTTGATATGACGATTGATGAATCAACCATTAACTTGAATATCCCAGAGATTGGAATGTCGGACATGGAAATTATTGAATATCTGATCTGTCGCCATAAAGTTGCGGTAATTCCCGGTGTTGCTTTTGGAATCGAAAACCGATGTTGTATTAGGGATCGTACGGTGCGCTTCAACCGAGCACGGCAGTGGAAGGGATCAACAGGCTGATGGATGGATTGAACGATTTACTGAATGTTCAATAACGAATTTTCGCCTGCATGTTCTTGAGCATCTTGAAGAATCAGTAAAAAACTTGCTCTCTAAATTCTATCCACCTTTAAGCGGTGGAATTAGCTTGATATTGTCTGACTCAGTCACTACATATGACTGTCGTTCCGAAGCCGGAACTAAATTGTCATTTGCCGAAACAATATAGGGTTTGTCGGCTGGGAGCTTCAGCAATTCGATCAATTTTGCAATTGAAATGCTGTTTTCAATATCAATTTGTGTTACGTTTCCGGCACTGGCCTCGGGTAAATATTTACCCAGAGTACCAAATAACTTGTGGTTCACTTGCATGATTTTTAAAATGACGATTATTGAATTAGGATAAATTTCCAAGTTCCACATATAAATTAGAATGCTGTTGCAGTATATTACTTATCACAAAGTACGGGAGATAAGTACATAGGTAAGTCATGAATTTTTTTGAGGATTGTATATGGGCTCAAAAAAAGCCATTCTCGCAGAGTCGAAAAAAGATTTGAAAGAACTGCTGATAAGCCATTAACCGAAGATGTTACTGATACTCTTCCTCCACCACCACGTCCAAAGCCTAGAAAAGGTGGTAAAAAGAAATGAAAAAGTTAGAAGACTATTCTCAAGAAATGTACGCCTTATTGTTCGCTGTTAAAAAGTCTATACGGTATCACGACCACAGAGTTAGATTTTTTGTAAATTTACATAAGCTAAATAATTTCATTTGCATTTTAGGTGGTTCAGCTGTAGTTTTATTTTTATCCGAGTTTACTCATTGGAGCATATTGGCTGGTGGATTAGTTGTAGTGAGTTCAACGCTTGATTTAGTGTTTGGATTTAGTTCGCAAGCAAAAGATCATGCATTTCTAAAAAGGAGATTTATTGAACTTGAAAACAAAATAATTGAATCGTTTGACAACAATAACTTTGAAGAATTTTTTTCTGAGCGTTTGAAAATCGAAACTGATGAACCACCAAAATTGTATGCTCTTGATATAGTGTGTCATAACGAAGTAATTCATTCAATGTATTCCAAACAGGAAGTCAAAGAACATATTCAAAAATTGAATTGGATGCACAATCACATGGCACAATTTTTTACCTGGAGAAGCGCTCTAGACTAAGCAAACATACTTAAATTTAGGAAATATATACTTAACCCTAGTTCCGCACTATTCAAAAATCAATTCCCGTAAAGCATTGATTTCATGATTTTTTCGAATACTACAAATTCGTACATGTAACTACATTTCGCGCATTTTTCTTTTTCTCGTTGGCTCACCAGCGTCTTCGATACAGCCCGATTTTCATGTTCACCGCATGGGCCAGCTGCGCCTGTTCCGCTGACGGACGCACATCCTGACGATTGGTGATCGTGCGATGCTCCTTGGTCTTCATCGTGGTCGTCACCCGCTTCCAGTTTCGAAGATGCTGGCGAATGCTCATCCAGCTCCAGTGAATGCCCTGTTGCTTGAACTGGAACCGCAAGGTCTGAACGACATGATAGGCGAGCACCGTGATGAACAGGTGCGTCTGGATTTGACGGTTCAGACGAGGCCAGTCCGGACACAGCCCCAACTCCGACTTCATGTCTCGAAAAGTGGCTTCGATCTCGGTCAGGCTCCGATAGGTTTTTACGATCCTGTCATCGCTCCAGTCGGTGTGGGAAGTGCGCAGGACATAGCTGCCGGCCTGTTCATCGGCCTTTTGATGCTGTGAACTGTAGTTCCAGGTCACAGCCGTGGCATATGCGCCTTGCTCGTCTTCGCTGACCTCGAGTGTGTAGTGCTTCGCCACTTGCGGATATTTCTGCTTGAGCCAGCCAATTCTCTGGTGCACCTTGTCGACTCGCTTGGTGCAGTATTTCTTGGACAGCCCCTGATGCAGTTTCTGCAGCTCCTGCTCAAACTGCTGTCGTTTTCGGGTCATGATCGACTTGTCGCCGGCCTGCTTGTGCTCGCTTTTGATATAAAGCAACGCTTCTTTGGTCTTGTCATCGCTGCCGTCGTCCGGCAGCCGCCATACGCGCACTTCAGAGCCCTGACTGGTGGTGGTCTGCAGTTCGGGCTCGCCTTCAGGCGCCGGCGGTTTGCCTCGCCGAGAGACTACCACCCAGTCATAGCTGCGTTTCGACAGCCACTCGATGTTGTCTTCGGTGGCGATGCCGGCATCCATCACCACGGTCGGCCTGGATCGCCTGGAGCGAGGCAGTTTCTCCAATTTGTTCAAGTTCTTGCGGAAAGTATCGGATTCCACGACATGGCCCGACAGAATCTCGCAATGCATCGGAAATCCGTGTCCGTCCAAGGCCAGCGCCAAACTCACCAGGGGACAGTCGTTGCGTTTCTGTTTGGAGCGCCCGAAACACATCAGCTCGCCGTTGGCGCGGCCATGATAGCGCACATTGGTCAGATCGTAGAATACGACCGTGGCCGGAATCGAAAACAGACCCCGCTCACGCTCGAACAACGCACGCTGCAGTGCCACGCGGTGTTTCCACAATACGTCGTTGAGCCGGTAGAGTTTGTCCAGCGACGGCGGGCGCTGATCGTGCAGTCCCAGTATTTCCAGGATGGCGCTGTCTTCGAGCATCCAGCGCAGAGTTTCGCGTTCGCTGCTCGGATGCAGCATGCGCCCGATCACCAGCGCCGCACACAGAGCCGCATCTTTTTCGCTGACCTTCAAGGCACCGAGGCAGTTGATGAATTCGAGCTGTTCCAGCGCATGCAGGCAGATTCGTTCGCCGCCGGCTGTGCGCGGAGTTTCATGTTTGATGCTGCTGAGGTCGACGGTCTGAGGCTGGCGTTGCTCGGTGTCGGCTTGAGCGGGCTCAGGCCAGCCCCGCTGTCGCAGCCGATCTGCGATGTATTGGGCCTGACGGTCGATTTCGGCGTCGTAGTCGAACATGCTGTTTTGTCCGCTGAGCATGTCTTCGATGCGTTCGACCAGAATCGGCCATTGCTCTTTGGGCAGCGAGAATTTGGTGCCCAGTGACATCAGCAGTTGGTGTCGGATTTTGTTTTCTGAGGTACGGATGCCGCGCACCAGTTGGTAGGCGTATTGTCGTTGTCCTTTTTTGTTGGTGTAAGAATGTACGGCTTTGATGAACATGATGGGCGAAATTATAGGGGAATGAGGTGACGACTCGAGGAGTAGGAAAACTGTACATGTGACTAAAATTAGAATAAATGGAAATAATCAAAATGGATATTCCAAAAGAATGAAGAATATAAATTATTTAAGATAATCCAACTACAAATAATGAAACACTAGAAGTGGTCAATTATTTTCAATCTGGTTGAATGAGAGGCAAAAGTGCGGTACTTGGGTTCAGGGTCAGCAGCAGGTTGGATAGTCCTTGTTTACCGTACCGAAGTTGTGTTCCGTTTGAGAATGCCGATATCGGCATTTTCCCCATCAACCAATAATGAGGCCGTTTTTTCGGCTTTTTTCAATTGTCGAACAGTGCCTGGTGTCTGCCCGAAGAAAACGTTCGGAGTTTTCGCAAGCGTTTGCGCGGATTGCAGAAAAGTTGCGGGAACGACGGAATAACGTGTGCTGAGGTTGTGACTGCGAGTAAATGCATGGATCGCGCATGCTCAGCACCCAGATTCATGGCGATTGCGCCAAGCGATCTTCCGAGACAATCAATTCGCTTCTTCCCGGGAGCATCAACTCATCGCAATTTCGCAATTTTCCAACAGATTCATCACATTTCGCCTAGTGAAAAATCCATAAATTCACACTCTCGCTGCCTGTGCCGCACAAGTCGCGGTTTAACACCGAGATTTTCTTTGATCTTGGGCATACTGACCAGCGTGTATACTGAATCAGGACATTGGAAAAAACGAATCCTGAATGTGCGAGTTGCACAGAACGATGAATAGAGCGCAGCACAGTTGTAAACTGTTGACTCACCGTTGTGAAGGAAAGGAGTAGATCAATGTTCGGACCACCCAAATCTGCCCGAAACCTCGAAGCCCTGAAAGAATTCGCCACTGCTGATGGCGACCGCAGTCAACCGCCGTACTTTGCCGGACGCGAACAGATATTGTGCGACATCGAGAATGCGTGTGAGGAAATCTGGCGACGGCATCGTTTGCCAGGACAAAAAAATCTGTCGGGCAGAACCCGGTTGATTTACGGTGCGCCCGGCGCCGGCAAGTCCTCAACCCTGCTGCATTTGCGCGACGAGTGGTTCAAGGGTCGCTACGCCACCCGTCGAAGCGATAGCTCCAAACGGTCGTTGCCGACCCCGGTGATGATATACAGCGGCGACGGCAACATATTTGATAATCTGAAAAAACTTTGCGTCAATGTAGTCAAAGCCGCGGCCCCTAAAAGCCGTTCCAGACTGTTTGCGAAAGTCAGCAAAACCCAACGAATTTTTGGCGGTGCGAATTTTGGCGTTGGCGGTGGATTCGGGCATGATCAGACGACTGAGTTATACGTAGCGTCAGCCGGATTGGATGTAGTGGCGAATGCATTGCCCCGAAGGAAATGGACCCGGCCTGTGGTGATTGCAGTCGATGAAGCGCAGACTATGACCGGTGATCGCAATTCATCGGTTGCTAAAATGCTCAAGGCTCTGCATGCAAATGACTTTAATTTGCCGGTTGTAGTGGTGCTGGCGGGTCTGTCGGATACGAAACAGCGGGTAACGGAATTGGGGCTGAGCCGGCTCTCAAATAAATGCACCCACTCGCTAGACTGTTTGAACGAGGCTGAGCTTGAAGATTTGAAACAGGGATTTTGCGATCATTTTGAGATTGAACTGGGTGCGCATGCAAGTCAGTTCAATGCTTTGCTTGAGCACACAGAGGGTTGGCCCTGTCATATCCAGAATGCACTTCAAGCATTCGGCGAAGTCTATATCGAGGCTGAATGTGATATGAATGCTGTAGATTTCAGCAAAGTCGAGGAACTGAGCCGGGCATCCCAACTTCGTTATTACCGAAGCCGAAGAAGCAATGTAATGAAAGAAACCGCTTTGCTGCTAGGCAACATTATGCAGGAGGTGACCGGACAGCAAAAAATTCATCAAGTGATCAGAATCATCAATTCGGTTGCAAAACAGTTTCAAAAGATGTACGAAGGCTTAGACGGTTCGGGCGGTCTACCAAGCGGCATGACCGCGAACGATTTCTGTTATCACCTGATTCACCGCGGTGCTTTGCAGGAGCGTGATGACGATACTGTGGCTTGTCCGATTCCAAGTTTTCGCCAGTTCCTGATTGACGAGATGCTAGAGGATGAAGAATATATGCTTCAACGCGATGTGCCGCTATACCGGGTACTGCCGGGCGAAGTTTTGTCAGGTGATTTTTTGGGCAAAGACAAGCGTTATCTGCATTGATTCAAAGGGCAGGACCAATTTTGAATGTGGCAGCTGCCTCATATTTATCCAAATAGATTCAAGTATATAATTCCTAAATTCTAATTTAGGGCATTTTCAGATATTGAGGTTAGATATGGCGAAAGTCAGCATACTGTATTGGCAGGACATCCCATCGGTTGTGGAAGCGAGAGACAAAGAGGGCGTACACAAAGAGCTGCTGAGTGAACGATTTCAGGAGCTGATTGATTTAATTGCTATGAAAAAGAAGTTGATGGGAACTGATGAGTATCTAATGCAGTGGCGCAAAGGGAGAAAGTACGAAGTTGAGGGTACTGCAAAAGAAGCTGCTGTGGCCGTCAAGGAAGATTTCGAATCCAAATACAAGGAAATCCGAAAGGCTGAACTAGCGAAAGCAGTTGGTTAATTGCGAATTCCTTGAGTGATATGACTCAAGTTTTAGAGCAATTGAGTGTAAGGTTTCCTTTCTCTACGGTCACGCGCAACACACCGCCTTTGGCCAGCGTGCCGAACAGCAATTCATCTGCAAGCGGCTGTTTAATTTTTTCCTGAATGACGCGCGCGAGGGGACGGGCTCCCATTGATTTGTCAAAACCTTCTTGTGCCAGCCACTTCCTGCCTTTGTCATCCACTTCAAGTTTAACTTTCTTTGACCGAAGTTGCACTTCCAACTCAATAAGAAACTTGTCAACGACCTGAAGAACAATTTCTTCACTTAGCGAATTAAACCGAATGATCGAGTCAAGTCGATTTCGAAATTCCGGAGTGAACAATTTTTTGATGACTTCCATGTCATCATGCGAATGATCCTGTTCTGTAAAGCCTACAGACGATCTTGAAATTTGTGCTGCACCCGCGTTCGTCGTCAAAATGATGATGACGTTTCTAAAATCTGTCTTGCGACCATTGTTATCTGTCAGCGTTCCGTAATCCATTACCTGTAACAGAATATTGAACACATCAGGATGCGCTTTTTCAATTTCGTCAAGCAATAAAACCGCGTGTGGTGTCTTGTTCACCGCTTCGGTGAGCTGGCCACCTTGATTAAATCCCACATAACCTGGGGGTGACCCGATCAATCTTGAAACTGAGTGACGTTCCATATATTCGGACATGTCAAATCGAATCAGCTCAATTCCCATTGTCAATGCGAGTTGCCTTGTAACTTCTGTTTTGCCGACACCGGTCGGACCGCTAAATAAGAAGGAAGAAATCGGGCGGTCTGGATCGTTCAGTCCAGAGCGTGATAATTTTACGGCAGAAACCAGTCTGTTGATCGCTTGGTCTTGACCAAATACCACCATTTTCAAATCACGTTCTAAATTCTTCAGGGATTTGATATCGCTGGTAGAAACCGAACGTGTTGGAATTCGCGCAATGCTTGAGACGACGCTTTCTATCTGCTTGACTCGAACTGTATGTCTTCGTTTCGATGAAGGCATCAATTTTTCTCTCGCACCTGCTTCATCAATCACATCGATCGCTTTGTCTGGAAGATTGCGATCTGTGATGTAACGTTTTGATAATTCAACGGCGGCTCGAAGGGCAGGTTTTGTGTAGCGGACTTTATGGTGTTCTTCATAACGAGATTTCAAGCCATGCAGAATCATAATTGATTCTTCAACCGCAGACTCAGCCACGTCAATTTTTTGGAACCTGCGTGTCAATGCGCGGTCCTTTTCAAAAATTTCTCGATACTCTTTGTACGTTGTGGACCCGATACAGCGAAGTTCTCCTGCTCCCAGCAAAGGTTTGAGCATATTGGATGCATCCAATGTTCCACCGGATGCTGAACCCATTCCAATCAGGTTGTGAATTTCATCAATAAATAGAATTGCGCCTGGCTCTTTCTTTAGTTTTTTGGTGACTGTTTTCAGTCTCTGTTCAAAGTCACCGCGATATTTGGTGCCCGCAATGAGTTCGCCTGAGTCAAGAGAGAAAATTGTGCAGTGCTCAATGACCTCGGGGACTTCGCCATCAATGATTCGTTTTGCCAAACCTTCTGCAATTGCGGTTTTTCCAACACCAGCGTCACCAACCAGGAGAGGATTGTTTTTCTTGCGTCGACATAAAATTTGGATTAAGCGTTCGACTTCTGAGGCTCGTCCAATCAGTGGATCAATTAATCCTTCGCGGGCGGTTTGGTTTAAGTTCTGAACAAATGCCCAAGTTGAAGACTTTTCGCCGCCATCAAAATCGGAGGTTGAACTTTGATCCTCTTCATGTGAAATTTCTGACTTGCCAATTCCATGCGAAACATAGCGTACGACGTTATAGCGTTGAATATCTTGAGTATGAAGATAGTAAACCGCATGAGATTCGTTTTCACCGAATATAGCAATCAGCACATTCTGACACTTTACTTCTTGTTTGCCGCTGCTTTGCACATGCAGCAGCGCTCTTTGAAAAACACGCTTGACGCTGTGTGTTAAACGTGGACGGACTTCTACGTCTCGCACGACGGAAGCATTGTTTTTTTCAATAAATTTTTCTAGGTCCTGGCGCAGTTGTTCAATGGTTCCTCCGCATGCCTGCAATATGGTTTGGACGGAATCATCTTCTAGCAGGGAAAGAAGCAAATGTTCAACTGTAACGAACTCGTGATTGCGAGATCTTGCGTATTCGTAAGCGAAATTTAAAGAATTTTGCAGCTCGTCTGAATACATGCTATTCCGGTACCATCTCACACTGCAGAGGATGTTGGAATCGCCTTGCGCGCTTTAGCACTTCGCTTACTTTCATTTCCGCAACTTCACGCGTAAAGGTCCCGCAGACGCCACGTCCAGAATTGTGCACCTGGACCATGATCCTGACTGCGAGTTCATAATTCATTCCAAATAGTTCCTGCAAAATAACAACTACAAAATCCATCGGCGTGTAATCATCATTCAATAGTACTACATGATACATCCGCGGCTTGTTCAGCTTCGGTTTGGCAGGTTGAACCTTAACGACCCCCATGTCGTCAGGGCTGCCCATCAATGTTTTCTTTGAACCGGCATTGCCAAAGGAATGACCGGCTTCTTGAGCAATTCGGTTGTCGAATTTTGGAATTCTAGTTGTTTGAACGCTATGCATTACAAAAACATGGTGGTTCAATCTGTGGAAGTTGAAACTCGAAAATCAACTAGTTCAATCATATGAAAAGGTTTCATGACTTAAATCTCGAATTTCACTTAAATTATTTCATCTAGGAATTATATATAGTAAGAAACCTAAATCAACATTTCAAAACTTAACTTTAGGGGAATTTTTTAGATGAATAGAAACGACAATCACAGAAGACTAATCACCACAGGCTCAGTTTACGAAGAACAAGTTGGGTATTCACGCGCGGTATGTGATGGCAGATGGGTATTCGTCGCTGGTACGACTGGTTTCAACTATGACACGATGGAAATTTCTGACGATGTCGTAGAACAATGTCGGCAAACGCTCGAAAATATTGGAAAAGTTTTAACTGAAGCTGATAGCAGTTTCGAAGATGTCGTACGGACAACCTATATTTTTCCGCAAGCTGAAGATTTTGAAAAGTGCTGGTCGGTTCTCAGAAGTTATTTCAAGGATGTACGGCCAGCGTCAACGATGTACTCTGCAAAACTTGCTGATCCAAGAATGAAAGTTGAGATCGAGGTGACAGCTCTCAAAAAGTGAAACGGCAGACTTAAATTCTCCAATTCATGACCAAGAGTCGGATTATTGCTCCGACAAGATCTTTTGGGCCAAAAATTCAGCAACTTGTATTGCTCGTGGCCCAGAACCAGCTATGCTTGGAGAGGTCTTGTATTTTCCGCCGACAATTAGTGTCGGTACTCCCGAAACTCCATATCTTTTTGCCAGCAGGTCTGCTTGTGAAACTTTTGTCAGGACTGCAAACGAGTTCAAAGACTGTGCTAATTTATCCGCATCTACTCCGTCTTGCTTTAAAGCCCATTCTTTAAATCGATCAGCGTTAAAAATTCGATCTCGATCAACGTGAAGAGCATCATAAAACTTTTGCATCAACTGGTCTTTCAGCCCAAATAGTTCGATTGTGTAATAGACATGGGCATGAAATCTCCAGTTTCGAACCAAAGTGGCAGGGACATTTACAAAATTGATTGAGGGCGGTATGTTCCATGCGAGCAACTGGGGTTCAAAACGAAAACAGGACGGGCACCCAAACCAGAAAAATTCAACAACTTCTACTCGCCCATCGGATTGAATGACTGCTTCCCTGCCCAAATCTTCATAATCTTGTCCTTCAATAAATCCCTGTCCGTAAACTGTCGTAGTGAGCATGAAGGCAGCAGCGAGTGCGAGTAGTAAACTTTTAAAATTATTTTTGATCATGTTTGAAAATCGATTTGATTGGCTGAACTTTAGATTTTTCCTTGAGACCTGTCACCAGTCTCGTTTGAAGGTTGTCAAAACCTCCATTACTCATAATTAAGACCACATCACCCGCTGAAAGTTTGCGTAGAAGATCGTCCAATAACGAATTTACAGAGTCGTAAATGTAGAAATTCTCATGGCTCGGATTTTCTATGTTCCAGACAACATTGGGGGCGCGATACATATAGACTCGATCCGCGAGTTCGAAACAGTCGACTAACTTATCTCCATGAACTCCCATTCTCATCGTGTTTGACCGAGGTTCGAACACGGCGATCAATCGGTTCGGACGAGTGTAATGGTAAATTGCTTCAATACTTGCTTGAATTGCTGTGGGATGATGAGCAAAATCGTCAAATACCTGAATATCGCCGACCTTGTCCAATAACTGCAATCGACGACGTACCGGCTTAAATTGATGAAGTGCTGCCACGGCAACCTGCGCATCGACTCCAATCTGACATGCGGTTGCAATGGCTGCCAATGCGTTCGCTGTGTTATGCCACCCGGGGATATCCCAAGAAAGTTCGACCGTCCCGTGCACTTTTGAATGAAATTTTGAGTGCAGGTAATCTTCAGTTTGTGAATCCGTGTACCAGTCTGCATCTCGGTTCCCGGAAACACTAAAGTTTAGGACTGGACTCACCGCGCTTCGTGTCACAGTCTTCTGCAAACGTTCGTCATCGAAATTCGTAATAATTCGTCCACTTGAAGGCAACGTGCGGATGAAATATCCGAATTGAGTTTCAATCTCCTCCACCGAATTAAATATATCTGCATGGTCGAATTCCAAATTCAACAACGTTGCTATCTTGGGCCGATAGTGAATGAATTTTGGACGCTTGTCAAAATAGGCAGTGTCGTATTCATCGCCTTCAATTACAAACCATTCTCCTTTGCCGACGCTGGCAGCGATATCAGAATTTTGCGCTACTCCGCCAATTAAATATCCAGGTGACATTCGAGCGTATTCCAATATCCAAGCCAGCATGCTGGTGGTCGTAGTTTTACCGTGAGTTCCAGCGACAGCAACAACTTTCCGACCTCGAAGCACGTAATTGTAAAGCCACTGTGGGCCGGAAGTGTAGTTGAGGTCAAGGTCTAACATTGCGTCGACTTCAGGGTTCGTTCGACTGATGGTATTGCCAACCACGACAACGTCTGGATGGTCTTTCAAATTATCTGGGTGGTAACCCGTTGCAAATTCAATTCCCTGACTGTCCAGCAGTTCACTCATTGGAGGGTAGGCATTCAAATCAGACCCGGATACCCTAAACCCTAATTCTCTCGCGAGCAGCGCGAGATTGCCCATAAAGGTGCCGCAGATTCCAACAAAATGCAGATGCTCTTTCACAGTTGGTTTGCCAGTTCGTCGCCGAAAATCATAATGTAAGTCAACATGACGACCAGAGACACTAAAATGCTCATTCCGAATGCCAGCAAAAAAGCCCTGATTCTGCCTGATATTTCAAGAGCATCTTTAAGTATGAAAGCTGTTATGAATAAATTCCATATTCCGAATGGAACTGCGATCATGGCTGTCCATTGAACGCTTTCTTCGGTCAATCCCCCATATGACGCCAATATGAACCACGAAGGAATGAACGTCAATATCTGGACGATGCAGGTCGTACCAAACAGCGCTGAAATTGTTTGCCGCCATCTGCTCTGGAAACTCCTGATTCTCAGGAGGACCCAGATCGCCAGGCCATAAATACAGATCAACATTACTGCTCGCACGATCGCACGATCAGTTGAGAAACTTGCTTCCATGATGGAAGCGACGAGCAGAGCTGCAACCGCAGTAAAAAGGACTAAAGTTTCAGAGGCTGGGAGATCTGATGGTTTTGACCTGAAAAATGCAATTTGAATGATCGTTTTAACAGTGTCGGCTTGAATTAGCATAACCAAATCTTGCTGAGTTTTATGGAAACCTAGATTAATTCCGAATCAAAGACACGTATAGGTTTAATTTACGTCCCCAATCTAATCATGGTAAATTTAAGATTGATTCTTTGGTTTCTGAAGACTAAATTCAGTGAGCAAAAGGGATTGAACAGTTGTAAAGTACGGGCAACAGATGTTTTGGTGAAGTTTAAGATTGTCTCGATACTAATATTTTACTATCTCAGTGAAAGTAGATTCGACCGTCTCATCACATTACTTCGTCTTTGCGTTTCGTTGTTTCTCCATATCGGCGAAGTGCGGGCTCTTTCAGGCCGGCATACAGGGAATCGATCGTCTTGTCAATTTCAAGCTTTGAACGTTCAAATAGACTGTTTCCTACAACATCGCTTTCAACCAGAAATGGTCCAAAATTTCGCACCTGTAAAATCCACATTGCCTGGGCAATCCCAAGCTCCTCCAACCAAATCACATCCACTACGCGCTCAATGCCTCGACCAAGCAGAGCCCCGGTCCCGTAACCAATTGTGGTTAGATAGACCGCTTTGCGCGGCGCAAAGTATTTTTTGTAGTCAGCCTGCGGCATCCCGCCCTTTCCGATTACAACTTTGCAGTTCGTTTGTTCAAACCATGGGTCCAGCCACTTTGAAAAGCGAAAACTCGCTGTTGCCGTAACCGCACCGACCGTATAGGAGCCATCTACCCCGACATTCGCTGCGGGAGAACAATGAAAATTGACGTTGGATACTGAACTTAGGTCGAGTGGCGGCGTTGCGCCTTGGTCCAGAATTTTTCGATATACGCCCTCTCGACCTGTGTAAACGACTCCATTGATGTAGACGATGTTTCCAATTTGAAGCTCAACCAAATCTGAGCCGGAAACCGGAGTCTCTAAAGTGACGGTATTCAGCTTGTGATCAGTCACCGGACGTCATCCCGTCTGTGATAGTGAGTGAACCACTGAGGGTCTGTTCGAAACTCGGTTCGATTGTCATCAAAAAGTCGGACGACGGCGCGTCTTGAGGACAGACAGAAACTATGAACGCTCACAGGCAGACCGCCTGTGTGGGTGTGGGCCACTTCAATATGGCAGTCAACAACCATGGAACTCCCTACAAATCCCATCGGGCCCATTCCAATTTGGTTGCCCAGTTCTTTGAGTTCCTCTTCAAGTTGAGCGATCTCCGGGTCTGGATGGCGATCACCTACAACTCGGAGGCAAGCAGCCTGTTTGCCGAGCACCATGCAGGTATCTTTACTGCCGCCAATTCCAACACCAACAATTGCAGGCTGACAAGCTAAGCCTCGTCGACCAAATTGGATCATGGTATCCAGAAACATCCTTTTTATCCCATCCCATCCGTCACCCGGGAACAGCATTCGATAATCAGTGCCAAATAGCCCCCCTTTGTGTACGGTCGTAATATCAAGCCAGTCGGCGTCAGGTTCGACTGAATATTCAATTTCAGGCGCCCGAACCCCGACATTGTTGTTGTAATCTTTGCGAGTCAGCGGATGTACTCGATTTGGACGCAACGGAATTTTCGCAGTCGCTTTAGCAGTCGCTTGGCGCAAAGCTCGCTCCACCGCTACAAAACCGCCTTCGATATTGGCTTCGTTGCCAAACTTCACGTAGTATCTCGGAAGACCTGTATCAGCGCACATGGGTCTTTGGTCCTCAACCGCTGCGTCCCAGTTATCAATCATCGTATCGAGAACAAAACAGCTGAGAGAACCCTTTTCAGAGCTTCGGGCTTTCAGGATTCCATCGCGATAATCGTCAGGAATTCGAATTGCGGCGCGCCGCGAGATTTCCAGTGCCGCGTCGTGTATGGCAGATTCAGAGATCATGGTTGTCAGTCAATTGATTCGGTCGATTCAGAGTCATCTCAAGTCGGTTGCAATCGAGTGAACCGAACTTTCTTCATTCTAGTATGTAATTTTTTGTTTTCAAAAAATATTTGAGTGTAACGGGATTTTTGAAGAGGTTCCATTTGCGGATTATCTGCCAGATAATGAGCGCCTCGAGAGTCAGTTCTCGTTTTAGCTGCGGCAACGATTGCCTGACTCACGAGGATCTGATTTTTGAGGTTCAAATATTCTTGCCAACTCATGTTGAACGCTCGTGAGTTTCCGTCAATTCCAACAGCGGAAAGCTGTTTTTCAATCGTTTTGAGTCCAGCTTCTGTAATTTGAAGACTCTGTGCGGAACGCAGAATTCCAGCGTGTTCCCACATCAAATCGTATAACGACTCGCGAATATGATTCAAGTCTTTCAATGGTCTGGCAAATGGAGCCATTGCGCGTGTCACACTGTCTTGTATTTTCTCTTGGTCCATTTCAAATTGTACGTGATTGTCCTTGACCCAGACAGCCGCAGATGCACCTGCTATGCCACCAAATACGGTTGAGTTTGCAACTCCATTGCCGCCGAGTCGATTGGCTCCGTGAACACCTCCGGTATCCTCACCTGCAGCAAAAAGACCGCGAATCGAGGTAGAACAATCTGAATTGATTTCAATGCCACCCATCATATAGTGTGCTGTCGGTGTTACTTCAATAGGTTCTGACACTAGATCGAGCCCTAAATCTGCACAACGTTTGACCATGCCTTTAAATTGCCGTCGGACCATTTCGGAGTCAAGGTGATTCATGGAGATGAAAACACCGCCATTGGGGCCACAGGCGCCTGCTCTCATCTGTTCTAACATCGCTCGGCTCACAATATCGCGGGTCGCTCGTTCGCCTCTTGAGTCGTAATCAAGCATAAAACGATGTCCCTCATTGTTTAACAAATAACCGCCGACCCCTCTTAGTCCCTCTTCAATAATGGTGCCTGTAATGCGGGTTCCTTCACCAGCGAGCAATCCAGTAGGATGAAACTGCACCATTTCCATGTCTCGAAGTGTGATTCCAGATCGAAGCGCCATTGCTAATCCGTCGCAAGATTTATCTCCAGAAGGAGTGTGATATTTGTACATGGTCGGGCCGGCGCCGGTTGCGATAATGATCGCTTTGGCTTGAATGAGATGAAATTCTCCGCGTCGAATGTCAATGAATAAGACAGCTGCGACCCGACTATGAGTCGGGTCTGGAATCAGCTCAATGGCTCGGTGTTCTTCCAGCAAGTTAATCGATCGAACTCGAACTTGTTCCGAAAGGCGGTTCATGATTTCAATTCCCGTTAAATCCCCTTTATGGACGGTGCGGTCAAATGTCTGTCCGGCAAACGCTTTTTGATGAATGGTGCCGTCTGCATTGCGGTCAAAGAAACAGCCATGCCTGTTCTCAAGCTCGTACACCCTCTGGATTGACCTAGTTACCAAGGTCCACGCAAGCTCCTGATCATTGATCCATTGTCCGCCTTCAATCGTATCTCTGAAATGAGCCTCCACCGAATCACCTTCGCTCAATACAACGTTGTAACCTCCCTGAACCATCCGAGTACAACCTGATTTTCCGATTAATCCCTTTGAAGCGACGGTAATGGACAATTGGGGATTTGTGTCGAAAGCGTGAATCGCAGCCAGCAAACCTGCGCCACCACTTCCGAGGATTAGAACATCAGATTGAGACTTCTGAATTGAATTGACTTGCGGAGTGATATTCACAGTAAAGATGAGGTCAGGAATATTACCCCGAAAACAAAAGCGATAAAGATCGTTGCGATAATCCAAGGCCCTTGTTTAGCATTTGCAGCGAACCACTCGTAAACAATGATACGAATTCCACCGGTGAGATGAACGGCAGCGAAGAAAATCAGTATGGTTTCTGAAAATTTAACCAGTGGTGTCGAAGTCCAGGTCAAAAACTGATCAAGTCGTTCCGGGTCATCGAGAAGCAGCGAAATGAAATAAAGATGAACCGGTATAAACAAAGCGAGACACAACCCCGATACCCGGTGAATCAAGAAAGCAAGGTAGCTGGAATGTGACCGCATCATTAGGGAACGATTACCAAATTGCACGAAGAGCAAAATACCCTAGAATTAAAGTAATCATCGCGTACGTCGAAGAAATCATTGCAATGGTTCGTTCTCCAAAATCAGAGAGCTCGGAAATAATGTTTCTAAGGCCAATCGTGGCATGGATGACGACTGTCAATATGAAAATTCCATAGAATGCAATCCAGCCGGTGTTTCCACGAACTCTGCCTGCGATTTCAGCGACAGATAGTCCGCCCTTAACCGCGAAAATTATTGTTATCAAGTGGATTACGAGAAAAGCCGCCAACAACACACCGGTGAGTCTCTGTAGAAAGTAGACGATCAGTGATGGATTTTTCCAATGCGCAGACATTCTCGAATCTTCTTAGGCTAAAATTTCACTCTCAATCCCAAGTAGCAGTTTGCAAGCAAGAAATTGGTTACCTGGATATTGTTTTAAGCAGAGGTGAGAGAATTCGATCTCATCGGAACGCGGAACTCATTTGATCGACTCAGCAGCTCTTGCTCGAAGTACATTTCGTCGAATTTTCCCCGAGCTGGTCAGCGGGAACGAATCAACAAATTCAATTTGTCTGGGGTATTTGTAAAATGCCAGATTTTGCCTGACGTAGTCCTGCAGAGCTTTTTTGGTATTCTCGCTTTGGTCGACACCTTCCATCAAACGCACATAAGCCATCACAATGGAACCTCGTTCGCGATCTGGTTTGGCGACTACAGCGGCTTCTGCCACATCCTGATGTGATACCAAAGCATCTTCAACTTCATTCGGCCCGATGCGATAACCTGCACTTTTGATTAAGTCGTCGTTTCGGCCGTGATACCAAAAGTATCCTCTTTCGTCTCTTACGGCGAGGTCGCCAGAACGAAGCCATTTTCCTAGTTTCATGTGCTCTGGAACCCCGGGTTTGCCCCAATAACCAAGAAACAAGCTCGGATCATGCGGACGCCACGATGCGATTTCACCAACAGTACCGTCCGGTTGCTCAATTCCATTTTCGTCGATAATGGCAACGGTTCTTCCAGGAAAAGCCAGACCCATTGATCCACGAACTGTGGGGAACAAGGCCTGACAGCATCCGACCATGTGGTTGAATTCCGTCAGTCCGTAAAATTCGTTGCAAACAATGTGAAACTCTTCGTTCGCCCAGCGCATCACATCACCTGGCAAACTTTCACCACCGGTACAGATTACACGCATCGCCAAATCCCATTTGTCATTAGGCTTTCGAATTTCTGCAAGTCGCTTAAGTGCAGTCGGCGTCATGAAAGAATGCGTAACTTGATGTTTTTCCATGAATTCGAATGCCCAATTTGCAGAGAATCGCTGCATCGTCGAGACGACGGTCTGCCCATGCTGCCACGCTGGCAGCACCAAATCCAGCAAACCTCCAACCCATGCCCAATCAGCGGGACTCCAGAAAACTGCATTGGGGTAATCCAGCTCTAAGTTGTAGACTAAAGACAGCGAAGGAACATAGGCATGAATAATTCGATGAGAATGCAGAAGTCCTTTCGACATGCCTGTCGACCCCGATGTATACATCAGTATTGCTGGTTCTTCGGTAGCCGTCATTACCGGTTCAAAACTATTCGGCTGGTTGGCGATACAGTCTTCGAAGCTGATTTCATTATTGACCGATTCTCCGCAGACAATACGATGTTTTAGGTGGGGAACAGACTCTGAGATTCCACGCAGGCCCGCCCAATAATCGGAGTTCGTAATAATGACTCTGGCTTTGGAATCAGTGAGAACATGCTGAACTGCTTTGGGGCCATATAAGTGAGACATGGTGAGGGCGATCGCCCCCATTTTGTAGATTGCCAAGTGGGCGATGCCAGTCTGAGGAGTTTGTGCGGTATGGATAACGACGGGCTCTCCCCGTTTCACACCAAGATCTGTCAGATAATTTGCGAATCTGCACGCGAGCTGATCTAGTTCGGAAAATGTGTATGATTCAGTCGTACCATTCAAATGCTCGTGAATGAGCGCGGTATGGTTTGCTTTCTTGCTTTTCGCAAAGAGTCCGACGGTATCTGCGGCGATGTTTGCATTTAACGGCATTCCAATCCGAAATCGATCTTTGTTTGAATCGATGTACAGATTAGTGCGACCGGTTAGAGCCTGGTATGGAGATGCTTCTGTTGACGGCATGACAATGAATTGTTAAGTTTTGAAGCAAGAGTTTTGAAGTTATACAACATGCTTTATAACGGGTTGCGCTCTGAACGTTGAATTGGATCTCTGAACGAAACTTGAGTCAGGTGTGACAAATGCCCAATCACACTAATTCTTTGATTAAAGCGCCAGCCCTGTATCAACTCTTGATACAAAATTAAGATACTAAAAATCAACTGCGGCGCCGTTCTTCAGTCAGCTAGCGAAATTCTCCACTCTACTTTGGTAATGATGCCAACAATGCCATAACGACGGTCGCAGCGTTTTCAGCAGCCAGAGCCAAGAAAATTTCTATCTGATTTTCGCCATCTTCTCCACCGGCCAAATCGGACAAACTTCGAACAGCGATAAATGGAACATTGTTTGCATACGCCACATGAGCTGCCTGAGCGCTTTCCATGTCCAATACACTGGCGCCAAACGTCTCAAAAACATATTCTCTGAATTCTGCATTGTCGATGAACGCACTTCCTGACACACCAGAACCTCCAACAATGATTCGGGGCGCTTGTTCCAAACACACATTCTCGCGGGTACACTGTTTGAGCACGATGTTGTCAACAGTTTTATGGAATTGTTCGAGCAGGATTGGGTCTACGGGAAACCAGAATCGTGTTTCAGGTCCACTCTGGGCTTCCTTTTGCACATGCACCGAGCGCGGAAACATCATGCCGAAGTTATTGTACGGATACTCAAAAAATGGTATTGTGTGCCAACCTCCATCCACTTCTCGTGCGTATAGCATTTCGAGGTATTGTCCCCAGCGATCAGCAACAACAACGTCGCCAATGCTAAGTTGAGGGTTTACGCCTCCAGCAATTCCAGAGAATATGATACGTTCAATATTGAAGTTGTCTAGGGCGAGCTGAATGGTCATCGTCGCGTTGACGACACTGATTCCCGTTAGAAATAACACGACATCCTGCCCCTCTAATCTGCCAACGGTAAATTCGACACCGTTTTCCGAATAGGTGGTGGCATCACTAATTTCACTCTTGAGAAGGATCATTTCCGGCGGGAAAGCTGAAACCACTGCCGTACGTGGAAGATTGTCATGATTATCGTGCGCTATTACCTGCATGGTCCAAGTTGCTAGCATCAAGCATAGGGATGCTGTAAGCACGTCAAGTAATCTAATTCTTTTCATCGCTGTGTACCTAACGGTATTTTGGGCAAAATTTATATGGAAAATTTCAGAAATCAAAATTGTGGGAACAATATTTCTGATGCAGCTGAATCGAACTTTCCCACATAATGGCGAGAAGATTTTTAATATCTCGTTGAACAATTCATTTCTACCACTAGTATAAAAAATTCGAATTGATTAGAAATGTTATCCAACCTGAGCAGATAAAAATATGTTCCCATTTGCTGAGATACAAAATTTGGCTAAAAAATTAAAAAGTCAATTTAAGTTTCAAATAGGAAAAAAAGCAGGGCGGTAAATATTCGAAACATTGAATTTACTGAGAAGACGTCAATGAGTTACGAACATTAAATTCAATAAGAGGCAAAATAAAATATCTGGTTTGTCAATTCCGGATACGTTGCTCATTGTCAAATTACAAAATTCGCACGCATGGCTCAACAGATTTGCTGAACCCTTATCAAATACAGGTTTCCAGCGTCAATTTATGGCATAGAATTTGACTTCTCCCGATAGGTTTCTAGAGACCTGAACGATTGCTTCCCAACAGCGAAATTCAAATCCTTAAATAGGCCAACGCTGAATCTGGTAGCATTTTTTCGGCTGGCGTTCACTGACCTGATATTGGCAATGAATCGTCAACTCCCATTACGTAGTAGTCCATCGTAATCAACTGTTGATCGCTCATCACTTCATCTTTCGCCACAATTTCGACTCCTTGCTGGTTTTTAATCGGCCCCGTGAATGGGTGAAATGAACCAGAGCGAATCGCCTCAACTGTAGCGTTGGCGTCTGCAATCACATCGGCTGGTAAAGAAGAGGAGTTAAATTCTAATAGGAGTAGTGCGTTGTCTGCGATTCCCTGCCAAGTGTTGCGAGTCTCCCACGTTCCATCCATGACGGCTCTTGTTCGATCTAGATAGTAAGGCCCCCAATTATCAACAATCGAAACTAGGTGCGCGTTAGGGGCAAAAATTGACATGTCGGATGACTGACCGAAAGCGAAAACTCCTCGTTCCTCCGCAACCATCAATGGAGCGGTAGAGTCGGTGACCTGCGTGATGACATCAGCACCCTGATCAATCAACAGGTTTGCGGCATTTGCTTCTCTATCTGGAGAATACCAGGTATTCAGCCACACTACTTTAACGACGGCTTTCGGATTTACGTCCGTAAGACCTAGAGCGAAAGCGTTGATGCCGCGGATTACCAAAGGAACAGGGTATCCCGCAATATATCCGACGACATTTGATTTAGTCATAGCTCCAGCTATTCGACCAGTTACATAACGCCCTTCGTAAAAACGCACAGAGTATGTAGATACGTTTTCAGTTTGCTCGAGTCCGCCTGAATGTTCGAAACGGACATCGGGAAACATTTTGGCAACATTGATTGTTGCATCTAGGTAACCATAAGATGTCGTAAAAATAAGTTTGTGACCATCCTCTGCCAATTGCCGAAGCACCGGCTCAGAATCAGGACCTTCTGGGACAGACTCCACATAATTTGTGTGGACCTTTCCAGCTAACGCTTGTTCTAGTTCAAGACGTCCCCGATTATGCTGATGATTCCAGCCTTTGTCAGTAATTGGTCCCACAAAAATGAAACCCACTTTAAGTGGCTCATCAGCAATTGCACTTGTACCAACAAACATTCCGAACAAGCATGCAACAGCAACTGCAAAATTTCGTTTAATCCTGATATTCATCATTTAAAAGCTCATAAAAATTTGTTAATGAAAACTGGAATCGTCGTTGATAGGAATAAAATTTCCTTCAAAAGGAAAATTAGTGTTTCTGTTCACTTGTTTTTTTCTCATTCTCAATAATAGTTTATAGCGAAGTACGGAAAAATGAGACAAATGTCAGACATTGAAGAACTGCCTTTGAAGTTCAGCGGGGTCATCTATTCCGTCGGGTGTTTGCAATAAAACCCCAAGCGATCAAAGCCGGCAAGAAAGAGATAAGTTGTACATAGAAAAATTCTCCGGATGGTCCGAATAAGCCTCCAATCAAAGCGGCATAAATGGCTGCAGGAATGACAAAAATTCCAACAATGATCGCACCCCAACGCGAAACTCGAAAGAGTCTTTGCAGTACATAGGTAACGGGGATTGCAGTTGGTACAGCAACCAGCAATAGAATCATCAGGTCCGGATATATCGTAAATAGATCAACAAGTGATATGTCGCGTTTGGAACTATCAATCACGAATTGAATCAAATAAGAAAGAAGAACGACTAATAACAGCCAAGTGGAATACAAGAGCGTTCTGAATAACTGACGTGATTTGACGAATTCGCGGATAGTCATGCTGTCGTCATTCCGTTCAATTTTTTAGTTTGAGTCTGGTTAATGTGGCAGTTCTGCCATCAAATATATATCTTATTTCAGACTCAATATTTCTCTTAGGCAAACGAAATATGAATTGTTCAACATATGAATTAGGTAACGGTGATGCGTTTATAGATTTAGGGAATCCAACTTTTTGAATTGAGTTGCATAGTACTGCGCGACCAGGAGCAAATTGCCGATTGAAAAGACATGACATAAACTCTGGAAAAAAGCAAACCGATGGCATTCAGATATGGAAAATTGAATCCAAATTGGGTTATGAGAGGATGCGGATTTGGCGGCTAGGCTCGACGAACTGACGGATTCGTCATCAAGAAGCCGGATACATGTCCGCAACCCAAATGTTTTCGATGCGTGATCTTATCTTGCAATGGCTTGAGGTCCCATATACGTATCTGCATTGTCGGGGTAGGACCACGGTTTTCCTAAGACAACATTTGCACCTATCTTTCGAATTGTAGAGCGTAGTGCTTGTTGCGTACCGTTGGCATTACTTCATACTTGTCTCCAGTTGGAGAACAAACAATCAAAACGATGAGTGGTTCTTTGAGCGGCGCACTTATGTAAGCAAGTGTTTTCAGTCGTTTTGCCGGAGTGACAACTCGGAACTTCCTTGGTTAAAAAAGTCGACGATTAGCGTATTGACATGTTCAATAAAGGCTTTGCGGTTGAAACCCTTGGGATCCTTCGCGACAGGAATGTCATCTTTGGCAGTCACTCGCTTGGAAAAAGGTGCGATGAAGGCATAGTGATGCCCGGGAACCGAAACCAGATTTACGAGCTTTTCCGGTGGCAACATATCAACAATAGCTTGGGCATGAAAGCGCGGTTGTGCAATCTTATCTCCTTCAATTTCGACCACGAGAACCTGAAAGGCATGAAAACGTTCGGGCGTAATTTTCAACCCTTGTCCGATTGGAGCAACCACTGCAACCAAACCGTTAACAAATGGTTCGACATGGAAATGGTTTGGCATGTCCTTGATTGATACCGGATTACGCAGTTTTTGATAAATACGCCACAGAAACGGTGGTGGTTCGCAGAAGACTGCGTCCTCAATGCCATAAGCATCGCAATGGGATTCTGCATCGTCAAGGTTGATTTCACTCCCAGCAGCAGCCATAACTGTCGCACCACCCAATGAATAACCCAGCGCGTGAACCCGCTTGAGGTCCAACTTGTTCCCCACAACCGAATCCATTTCAACCGCATTCAGTGCTTGACGGAGTTCGTCGACCCGCAGGGCCATTGCACCCGCTGTATCACTGCCGCCAATGAGGTGGTCAGCACTATGCTGTACCGCGATGACGATGTAACCCGCATCGGCTAGTACTCTTGCTGTCAAGTGATGATTTCGCGAGCGCCCACCGTTACCGTGTGACATCAGAACAGGTTGGAAATATCCCTCTCTGATCGGACTATCAAGACTAAATGTCACATCAAACGGCCCCAGTCGGTGTTTCTCTTCAGGTGCATTTGACGGGTACCAAATTGCAATGGCCAATTGATCGGTTTCAATTACACGAAAGCCAACGGCTATCACTAAATTGGTTACACAAAGCAATGCAATCGCACATAGATTCTGAATTAAAAAACGCGTACAGGAGAATTTCGACATTGTCAACACTATGAAGTCGTTGATGAAATCAAAAAATATTTTAAATATTATAATTTTCCTCTACATGAGTTTAAGTTCAATCGTTTGAAAAACAACTCTGGCGTCACTTGCCGCGGCGTTCGACAAACACTGTGGCAGTTGGCTTTGCCATTGGCGGCGATTGAAAAGATACACAAATTCACTGATGAATTCGTGCAAGTTCGTTCGATTGACACAATGAAAGGCACTCAACAATAAGCGTTTGAGATTGGCGATCTCAAGGTGTGCTTTTGGCAACCACTGGGCGGCTTGCTCCGGTGGCGTCACCTTCGCTTCTTGTACACAGTGTTGGCCCCAGATGTTCGGGAAAGGATAGGAGACTTTGAAAGTATTACGATTCAGTACTATGTAAAGTGAGGTGCGCTTCGGCGAAACAGCGGCGATTGAGCCGCCACTTTTTAATCCAGTCTTAGAAAATTTGACTTTCGAACCTCAGTTTTCAACCCGAATGCCTAAGAAACCGCGGCCAGTACCGAAAATTTGAATCAGACTCATATCTTGCAACTCCCCATAGAGTCCACATTTTGAAATTTCATAACTCGATTTTCTCTCAGTCTCATAGGCAACTTTCATACTTAATGCTGCAAATCGACCATCGCAAAAGTTATCGCGAGGCCATTCTTCGATGGATTGAACATGCAAAATTGTGTCAGCATAACCAAGTTTTGCAGCGGCGCGCATCAAAACGGGATTGACATGACTCTTTATAGCGGCACTTTGATTCTGCCCATCATCAGGAACTATCATTGAAAAATCGATGTCTTTAGTTGCACGGGAACTTTAATAAACAATTCCCATAAGAACACCGCCTTTTAGATGTAGAGAATTGCTCAAGAACGGTTCAATTGCAATTGCATACAGAATGATTTGGGTAACTTGACGCTGTGCATATGTCTTGCTATCAGCCTTGGAAAGATTGATCCATCGAGCGATATCGATTTTGTGGACTGTGTCAAACATTCAGAGAGATCATCCAAGTCTCAGAAAAGTCGTGTGCGAAATCTTTAGATGGATCTAATTTGCGGCTACCGCCCCTTTGCGCCAAAGTTTTCCAAGATTCAATTTTCTTATGTTTCAAACCCAGTCGTTCCTCAAGGATATAGCCAGCGCGACTTTTAACGATTCCGCTGGTCACAGAATCGACGGAGTCAACAATTTCTTCGAGCCAAAATTCTGCGTGTTCTTCATAGATTTCCAGTACGTGGGGCATACCTCCGCATAACTTAGGGTATTGCAACATGTCTAAAAATGTCTGTCCTATCGTCGATAGGCGTACGACGGTCCCTAGTATATTGATGGTTGTACCCGCATATTTGCTCTCAAACATGTAGATCTCGCGGTTACGAACTGTATCGGGGTGCTTGATGTATTTCAAGCGAACGCGTTTTGGTGGCAAGCCAGCTGGATGATTGGACATCATATTCATCAGCTTTATTGTTGAAGTCTTTCGATCTGGACGCGTACAAATCAGAGCTTTTGAAGAACGATCCGTCAACCCCCACCTGTGCATGGCCGACAGGTGAAATACATAGCAAAGCGGATCAGCAAGGCAAACGACTTCTTCATTCGATTTTTCAGTTATGTCAAGCACTCGAATCAGACGATTTCCATAATCCGTGTCATACCGAATTAGTCCCGCTGAATACAATTTTCGAATAAATCTGAAATGGTCTGCTGTGGTTGCGATTTCATGTTTTAAATAAAGTTTCTTGCTCTCTCCGTACATCACCTGTATTGACCGAAAGAATGTGTATTGAGTTACTGCTGATTGTTCGTTTTCAATTAACAGATTTAGAAGATAATTCTCAGCGCGTGATAAATTTCTAGAGTAAGATGGAACCATAAAATCGAAGAAGTAGAAAATTAATACATAAATACTGTATAAACGTCCTTAGGACGTTTATACAGTATTATTGCTAAAAAAACAAGTGTTTCACCTTTAATTAGGTGTTGATCAAATGAGACCAAGTGGTAATCAGCGTGAATTACTCATTTTCTTATGGTTAGGAATTCAGAAGTTAAGAGGCGCAAAAAGTTTAGTTGGTAGAGGAGCGAGTTAAATTGACACGTGTCGGAGTAATTGTCTAAGGAGAAATTGCCGACGGAGTTATCACCCGAGTAGAATCCGAGTGTGCATATAGTCCAAAACTGGAAGTGTTCGTCGTAGGTAGGTAATAAAGTTGTGTAATCAAAGTGTTGAGCCCCATGAGGAGTAGACAAGGAAGTTAAGTCAGGAGAATCGTTGCTTAAGGAACTACTATGCCGCCTGACCGTAAAGTGAGCATCGGTGTTTTAATTGTAGAGGGAGGATTCATTGATACAATCGAATTCCCGAAATTTTTGTGATCAAAAGACAATTAGATGCGTTTAAATGCGAATTCTGCCTTATATATCGCGTGAAGTGGCAGACTGGACATGCATAAAATGATCTGCTCAGTGTAACTAGAACTGTTCATTGCTTGGTGATGGATTGCAAACGAAGCCCGCGTGGAGCACTGTACACCAACTAAAAACAGGTCTAATTGGAATCAACTTGAGAAATTTCCCAGAATGGCTCCAAACCGCCACAGAAATTTGCATTGTTTACCGCCTTCAAATTTTCGGTATCAGTTAAGACTGCGACACTGTAAATCGACAGTCTCTGCTTTGATTCACAAGTTTTAAATCGTTGACCATCTTCCTTCCAAAACTCACCGGTTTCGATATTGTTCTCGCAGACGTGAAACGAATCAACCTCCTTGAGTTTTCTTGTTTTTGTCTATCCTTTTGGCTTTATTGGAATTGGATAATCTGTACAATGTAGAAAATTTCAATAAGTGCTACCACGGACTATTTTGAGGTGGAAATGATATGTCCGGTTCTATGATTACCATTACTGCTTCTGACGGCGGCAAGTTCGAAGCCTATATGACTATCCCGGCTGAAGGATCAGGCCCCGGCTTGATATTGCTTCAGGAAATATTTGGAATCAATCAGTATCTTCGCGATATGGCTCAAAACTTTGCAGAAGAAGGATATGTGGTTCTTGTCCCAGATTTATTCTGGCGGATGCAGCCTGGGGTAAATCTCAGCTACGGTGACGAAGATTTGGCGCAGGCTTTTGATTACTATCAGAGATTTGACGTCGACCAAGGCATTGAGGATGTCGCAGCTACACTTGGCAGATTAAGGGCATTATCACAATGCAACGCCATGGTCGGAGCCCTAGGTTATTGTTTAGGGGGTTATCTTGCATATCTGACAGCCGCTCGCACAAACGTTGACTGTACGGTTTCCTACTATGGAGTCGCGATTGAAAACTCCTTGGATGAAGCAAAAGACATTTCATGCCCGATGGTGATGCATTTTGCAAGCGAAGACACATTCGTACCGCCAGCAGCTGTGGCCCAAATACGCGAAACATTCGAACGAAATTCAAGAGTCGAGATTTATGAATATCCAGGAGTCGACCATGCATTTGCAACGCCAGGCCGGGATAGTTACTGTAAACCGACGACCTTGATGGCCTATACGCGAAGTCTGGCATTGTTGAGGAGCACTCTCGGTCCAACCTATGATCTCAGCAAATTGTGGGACAAGCACTGCGAGTATGAATTTGCGAGCAGAGACGTACCGGCGACTATGAGCACCATGGTTGACGAACCCTACGTCAATCACATACCGACCATGACGGGGGGTGTTGGCGCAGACCAACTGAGCCGTTTCTACAAATATCATTTCGTGGATTCAAATCCTGCTGATACAACTCTGATTCCTATCTCTCGAACAGTCGGCACCGACCGGCTGGTTGATGAAATGCTATTTTGCTTTACACACGATTGTGAAATCGACTGGATGTTGCCGGGAATTAAACCGACCGGGAAATACGTCCAGATACCGCTCGTAGCAATCGTGAATTTTCGAGGAAACAAGCTCTATCACGAGCACATTTATTGGGATCAGGCTTCAGTGCTGGCCCAGATTGGCATTCTGGATCCAAGCGGACTTCCAGTTGCTGGTCAGGAGACAGCAGTAAAGTTGGTTGACGAAACGAAACCATCCAATACGCTCATGGAGAACTGGGCGTCAAGCGAAGGTAAGCTCATCACTTAAATTTAAATTCGGAGAAACAAATTATGCGTTCTGCATTCACTGTAATTCTGTTTTCGCTATTTGTCATTGCAATCAGTCCAGCAAAAGCAGCTGAAGACGATGTATTGACGATCGCTTACAACGTTAACCTGCCGTCTTGGGATCCCACAGTTGGTACGTCGGCAGTTAATCCAACAATTCAATCCATTTACAAGTCGGTGTTTGATCAGTACGTCGATCAGAATCCAGATTTGACTTTTAAGACAGGTTTGCTCACGGGTTGGGGCTGGAACGACGACCGAACTGGATTTTGGCTTGAAGTACGCGATGATGCCTATTGGCATGATGGCAGCAAGGTGACACCGCAAGACGTAGTTTGGTCGCTCGAAAGAGCAGGGCATCCCGATACTGGAAATCCAATCATGTTCGTGTGGAGCAAGGTTGCCAATTTCAAAATTGACGGCAACAGAATTACCGGGGAAGTTGTTTCGTTTGAACCTACGCTGTTTAAGTGGATGGCATTTCTGACAGCATACGTATTGCCACAAAAATACTACGAAGAAGTTGGAGCGGAGGGCTTTGAAAAAGCGCCGATCGGCTCAGGCCCCTACATGGTTGATCAATTTGAACGCAACAGCTTTGTCAGATTGAAGCGTTTCGACAATTATTGGGGAGAGCCAGCTGAGTTCGAAACTGTAGTATTCAAGTTCACCACTGATGCCAGCAGCCGCGTTGCGGAAATTGAAAGTGGAGGATCGGATATCACGATCGAAATTCCCTACGAAGAATTCGATCGCCTCAGCGCCAAAGAAGGTTTGAATGGCGTCAGCACCCCCGTTTCCGATATTGGAATGATTTTCATCAACGACGTTGGAGTCATGGAAGACAGCAACGTGCGTATGGCGCTCGCTCACGCAATCGATAAAAATGCTATTGTCGAACACTTGCTCCGTGGTTATGGCGTGCCAATTGACACTTTGCAAGCTCCTCAATATGCGGCATTTGATTCCTCGATAGAAGTCGCTTACGACCCGGATAAAGCTCGTGAGCTGCTATCCGCATCCGGCTACTCCAAAGACAATCCAGTTCGATTCACGATTCAGACAACTCGAGGTTTCAAGCCAAAAGATCACGAAATGATTCAAGCCATTGTCGGAATGTGGCGAAAAGTCGGAGCTGAAGCCGATATCGAAGTTTATGAAATCGCAAAACACTATGAACTGCGCGCGATGGACACATTGGCGCCTGCTGCATTCTATAACTGGGGAAATGCAATCGGCGATCCATCTACATCAACTGGTTTTGCGATGTTTGGTCCATCTCCCCATTCTACCTGGGATACCGACGATCTTGACGCTATGATTGGTCCGCTTTGGGGTGAAGCTGATGAAGAAAAACGTATTGAAGGATACAGAGCGGTTGACCGTTACATCGCAGAAAATGCGTACGTTATCCCTCTTTTGCAGTATGTCCAGCCAATCGTATATCGCGATGGCATTGAAGTCACACCTCACGTCGCTAATTTTGTACTTCCTCAGCTCGTCAAAAAGAGCAATTGAGTGCGTCCGACAAGTTCTGCCTGCTGAAAAATCCGCTGCTTGCTGAAGCAGCGGATTGATTTATGGCCGCACATTTTTTGCTGCGGCGACTGCTGCTGATTCTGCCGACATTGCTCGGCGTTTCAATCATCGTTTTCGTTCTTCTCCGAGTTGTTCCAGGAAATCCCATTTCAATGATGATCCCGCCGGGTGCTACTCAGGCGGATATTGATCACCTTCAGCAACTCTACGGATTCGACAAGCCCATTGTCGAACAGTACCTGATTTGGTTCCGAGAAGTCTTGCAGGGGAATTTTGGCACATCGATCAGTCTGCGACAGGATGTTGTCGAATTGATCCTGTCTCGACTGCCCGCAACTTTGGAACTCGCTTTCACAGCTTTGTTTTTAGCAATCATTTTTGGAATTGTATTGGCGCTTGTTGGCACGTATTGGCAGGGGCGGTGGCCAGAAACTCTGGTTGATGGAGTTACGGGTCTGAATCAAGCGATTCCAGATTTTCTATGGGGACTCATTTTTATTCTGGCCTTAGGCGTACTGTGGCCGATTTTACCGATTTCAGGAAGAATTGATCCACATTTGAGTGTCGATTTTGCTAGCCAGTTCTATTTCGCTGAAAGCATTTTATTTGGCAATTTTGAACTGCTGCCCGTTCTGTTCAGTCATATGGTCCTACCTGCAATCGCGTTGGCTTTACCTCTGACAGCTGTCATCGCTAGAACTCTTAAAGCCTCTCTGCGGGAAACGATGACCCAGGACTACATCCTGCTTGCGCAGATTAAAGGTTTCGGCACCTGGCGAATTCTACTTGTTGAGGCTATGCGAAACGCCTTGATCCCGACCGTCGCACTTTCTGGGGTTCAGTTCAATTTTCTGCTGGGAGGAACAGTGCTGATCGAACAGATTTTTAGTTATCCCGGAATTGGCAATATGGCGATTGGAGCTGTGATTGATCGTGATCTGCCGCTCATACAGGGGCTGATCATTACATTTGCCATCATGTTTACTATGATTAATCTTTTGGTTGACATGAGCTATCGCATTCTCAATCCGAGAGTCAGAAATGAGTGATAGTCATCGTATGGACAGAAAGGTCAGAGGTGGGCAATTACGCGTTTTGATAGGCGGAACCATAGTCTTATTGCTAATTTTTACTGCTGTTTTCGCACCATGGATTGCGCCACACGATCCTCTTGAACAGGACCTGATCAGCGGGCTATTGCCGCCATTTTGGTCAGGCGATTACAACTCTGCTTACCTATTAGGCACGGACAGTTTGGGTCGCGACCTGCTGTCTCGGCTGATATACGGTGCAAGGGTAGCGGTCCTGGTCGCCATAATTGCCGCGGTACTGGCAGCTTTGCTGGGTACTTTTTTAGGTCTGCTGGCAGGGTATTACGGCGGCACATTCGATATGTTGATTGCTCGTATGGTGGATATCTGGATGGCTTTCCCTCCCGTACTGCTGTCAATTGTGCTCGTTGCTGTGATCGGAACCGGATTGCACGCCGTAATCATTGCAATCGTTGTGATTGATTGGACCAGATTTTGTCGTGTAATTCGTGCAGAAACGCTAGTGCAACGCGAACAGGAGTACGTTACATCAGCAGTCACAATCGGTCTCGGACGCTGGAAAATTCTGTGGCAGGAAATCCTCCCCAATATTCTCCCTCTTTTGATCACACTGCTTACCCTCGAAATGGGTATTGCGATCATTGTTGAAGCGATACTTAGTTTTGTCGGTTTAAGCGTTTCTTCCGACCAAGCCACTTGGGGAGGCTTGATACAGGAAGGTCGCCAACATGTGTATCAGGCTTGGTGGATCATGACACTTCCGGTAGGCTGCCTTATTGTAGCTGTCCTTGGTTTTAACGCGTTGGGAGACGGATTGCGTTCCCTACTTGATCCAATCATGAAGCGATGAATTCCGTTCTCTCAATACGCAATTTGAATATAGAGATTCATCAGCATGGACGCGGATCAACCGTACTTCGCAATATTAATCTGGATATTCAACGAGGGCAAGTTCATGGACTCGTCGGTGAATCAGGTGCCGGCAAAAGTTTGCTTGGAAAAGCAATTTTGGGAATTTTGCCGAGATCATCGAGCATCAGCAGCGGTTCCATCCATTTCGGTTCCGACGAATTGACAGGGCTTGATCCCAATCAACGTCGTCTGTTGGCCAGTCGCCATATCGCAATGATTCCGCAAGATCCTATGACTTCATTAAATCCGGTGCGACGAATTGGCAGGCAAATGTGTGACGCACTTCAATTGCACAAGGGATTGCGTCGAAAGAAAGCACAAGAACAAGCGGTTCAACTTCTGAACAACGTGCATATTCGTGATTCGTTAAGAGTCATTCGGCAGTATCCGTTTGAGTTGTCTGGTGGAATGCGACAGCGCGTTCTGATTGCGATGGCATTTTCTTGCAAGCCGGATTTGATTATCGCTGATGAGCCAACTACAGCTTTAGATGTGACCGTACAAAAACAGATTCTGCGGTTAATTAAGCAACTTCAAACAGTGTCAGGTACCGCATTGCTATTTATTACACATGATCTCGGTGTTGTTGCCAAGATATGTGATTTTGTCAGTGTAATTAACGAAGGTCAAATCGTAGAGCAGCAGAAAATCGAAAAACTATTTCAGGAACCACAGCATTCATACACGCGAACGTTGCTTGCCACAACTTCCGAATACTATCAGTATGATTATCGTATGGCTGGTTTCGCCAGTTCCTCATCACAGGAATCAGCATAAAGTGAGTCCAAACGCGCTTCTTGAATCTCGTGATTTGCGATTGATGTTTCCGGATCGATCAAGGAAACCGTTGTTTGGAAAAACGCCGGATGTGGAAGTTCTAAAAGGCATCAATCTCCAGATTCAGGCGCGTGAATCAATTGGAATTGTCGGTGAATCCGGTAGCGGAAAGACCTCTCTTGGGCGCACCATGATGCGTCTCTATCAACCGACAAGCGGCAGCATTTTTTTTGAGGGGGAGGAGATTACCCATCTTTCCGAACAGCAACTCCGCCCTTATCGAGCCCATATGCAAATGATTTTTCAGGACCCATATTCGTCACTGAATCCGCGCCATCGAATCGGTACGATTCTGGGGCAGCCTTTATGGGCATTCGACCAAGTCTCAAGTCGCCGCGAGTCTAATCGAATCGCAAGTGTGCTGCTCGAACGGGTGGGGTTGCCGGCAAACTTTATCCGCCGATATCCACATGAACTGAGCGGAGGTGAGCGTCAGCGCGTCGGCATAGCGCGTGCAGTCGCAGTCAGACCAAAATTAATCGTGGCAGATGAAATCGTGTCCGGTCTAGATATCTCAGCAAAGGCAAAAATCATTAAAGTGTTGCAGGGTCTTAAAGAAGAACTGAATCTAGCATTGATATTCATCAGTCATGATCTTGCGGTAGTCAACCATATATGTGATAGAGTTTTGGTTTTGCAAAATGGTGAAACCGTCGAATCTGGTTCAAGCATGGAAATTTTCGATAGACCACGCGCTGAATACACGATGCACTTGCTTAGTGCCATTCCGTTACCCATAATTGAATCTGATTGGTTGGAGTCCACTCCATCTATCGAAGATTCTGCCGAAACCTCAAAGAAGAAGGAGTCAAAATTTAAAATGGCAAACAATTTTAAAATATCTGGATGTACCGCATTGGTGACTGGCGCCAACCGCGGTATTGGACGCGAGTTTGTGGTATCGCTGGTCAAACGCGATGCTAAGAAAGTGTATGCCTGCGCTCGAGATGTTGACAGTCTCAAGGAGTTGGTCAACTCCTATCCAAACCAAGTGCAGGCAATTCAAGTTGACATTACCGACTCAAATCAAATTGAAAAAGCTGCGGAGCAAGCGACGGATGTTGATCTTCTCATCAATAACGCAGGGATCAATCGTTTGCGAGCATTCATAGCCAGTGATGATCTATCCGCGGCAAAAGACGAAATGAACACAAACTACTTCGGCACCTTATGCATGTGCCGCGCTTTTCACGCCATTTTGGGAAACAATGGCGGCGGTGCGATCGTCAATGTTCTTTCCATTTTAGCCCGAGTGAATCTACCCATGATGGGTTCTCTGTGCGCATCCAAAGCAGCTGGATTGAGTCTGACGCAAGGTGTGCGTGCAGAGCTTGCCAATCAAGGAACCTGCGTATTGGCTGTCATGCCTGGTGCCGTCGATACCGACATGAGTCGTGATTTTCCGCCACCGAAAATGCCACCATCAGAAGTTGCGGAGCAGACTTTGGATGCCCTTGAAGCAGGACAAGAAGAACTCTACTCAGGTGACATGGCCAGTGGAATCGCGCAGGGCTTGGACGCTGACTCGAAGGCCGTAGAAAAGGAATTTGCCCAGTATCTACCGATGAACTAGAAATAAATTTGATTTCCAAAAGTCCTGACAGAGGCTTTTGGTGGATCGCTAGTCATTCGCTGGAATTGTCAAAACTGCTTTGCTGTGATCGCTGGTGTTTGAATTTAAGGGCTGTCGGGCATTAAGCTCGGGTTTTGCAGCTCGACAAATCAGCAGGTATTTCAGCTAAAAGTCACTCGTTTAGATTAAGTCCTTGATTGTCAAGATTCACTGCTGTCCGATAGTTTTTCGAGAGTAGACTGCAGACAATTCCCGATCAGATTGCCCCAGCGAATAATATCTCCTTGTTTTCGCAACAGATCATTTCGAATTTCAATTGACATGTTGTAAATGTTCCTTTTTTCTCCGTGAAAAGGTATTGTGAAATCTCTTTTCGCATCCATCGGAAACACATCGCCCAATCCAATGTTCAGTTCTGGAAGATTTCTTTGAAGGCAGGCTCTAAAGGTTGTTACAAATTCCAATCGGGTACGGGAAATGAGATCTACATGCCACTTTCGAAAAGGACCATTCCTTAGTTTGGGTGTAAAGCTGTGAATGGCGACAACGAACATCCTTGAGGAATTTATATCATCTAAGTGTTTGGCGATTTCGTTGTGGTATGGCCAGAAAATGCTCTCAATTCTCGATTTTCTTTCTTCATCACTTAAATTTTTATTGAATGGAATCTCTGTTCCATCACTGATGATCGGTATTGATTCAGGAGATTCAACGGGTCGATTCATGTCGATTACCAATCGAGAATAGCGTTGTGCTACGAGTGGCGCTCGTAGCTTCTCCGCAACTTTGACGGCGACATCTCTTGCATTTACGTCCCATGCGATATGTCGTTTCATGTCGTCTTCGGACAATGGTTGATGTTGACGAATAGAGGGAATTTCACGTCCTGCATGATCACAGACCACTAGAACTTGGCTAGGTCCTAGAGACAAGATACGTTCTACTGGATGAGGGTCCTCTGTTGTCAGCATCAAGTCGATCTCGCAAATGATTGAAATTGATCTGTATAAAGAATCATAAATGGCAATTCATTATAGCTAGTGTTTGAACGGAAGTAGATTAATAATTTGATTGAGTTAAGAAAATATAAGAAGAGTCAGTTGAAAATAGTTTTGGTTCTTTGAATTAAAGAGCGACAACATTGTAAATTTGAACCGAGTGAGCAATTTTAAGACAGTCTTTGGAGAATAAAGACTACGAATGTCACTGAAATTCGGCAGCTTTAACTAGGGTAAACCGAGATTGTCATTTACGCGAATTATGCTACAAGTTGTATAATCAAATTATGATTGATACTCATGAACTGATCCTAAAATTGGAGGGAGCTGGCTTTGATAAACGACAATCCAGGCTTCTGGTTGACGTGCTCAAAACTACCAATGATGATTTGGTTACCAAGGATTATTTGCGCGCGGAAATGTCGGAACTGCGCGCGGAAATGTCGGAACTACGCGCGGAAATTTCGGAAATGGGCGCGGAATTGTCGGGAATCTACGCGAAAATTATGCTATCGCAAGTCGCGATAGCAGGACTGTTATTCACAGCGCTCAAATTATTTTGAAAACGCATTCCATCATTGCTTTGAAGTTCGTCCATAAGTCTACAACCTCGTTCCAATAACTTGCCGCGGTCCCCAAGTTCCGGCTGACGAGGTTTGCGCTCGCTTACCAGAAGCACTTCATTTTTGACTGTTCAAATCAGCATACAAACCAGCATCCGCAACCTTTTTTCTTCAGGTATCCATAAATCTTCATGGTTCGGCATCTGAACCCGTACGGTTCTCCACGCAGACCCAAATTCTGCATGAAATAGAACGTTTTTTCGAACCGAGCGGCCGATTGATTGTTTTCTGATTGCCACTAACAGGAAAATCTTCATCTGGTTCTAAATCAATATCCCACTCACCCAACCAAGTAAGACCTAGTGCGTGGACAGCACGCTCCAGTTTGTCAATTCTGCTTACAAGTTTGAGTACTACTGTCATTTCCGGTTCAACCCCAACTGCGGATTCGTGAATATAGCCACTAAATTTGGCAAATTCGTTTTCGAGTTGTCCTAGCTGTTGCACTAAACGCCAAAATTAACGTTGACGAGTGGGAACCGTGGGTCGTGAAGGCCGGAAACTTCGCCGAGAGCAGGCGGTATATCCTTATGATGAGGGAAGATCAGTAGCGGGAGTTTTCTTGCCATAAATTGAAGAATTAGAATAGAAAGAATTCGGTTGATGTTTTCTATACTTCAACTGACTTTGTGTAATCGCACGAGCATTATCTACTTCATGATTTAATACAGCACGACGAGCAACATTCAAACAAAATTGTTCTGCTTCAGCATAACTGCTATTTTCAAGGCTTTGTGCAATCAATTTAGTAGAGCAACCAAAATTTATTGAACATCTTTCGGCTATTGAATCAATTAATTTGCAAAGTTGTTTGTGTGATGGAAATGGTAATTCTACTTTGATCTGGAATCTTCGCCAAACTGCTCGGTCTAGCAGCTCTGGGTGATTACTTGCTGCTACAAATACTACATAATCTGGCAATGCATCTGTTTGCAAAAGCAATGAGCTGACAATTCGTTTGATCTCGCCTGTTTCACGTTGATCTCCACGTTCTTTGCCAAGTGTTTCGAACTCATCAAAAAATAGTACACATCGTTTAATTCTGGCATATTCCAGAACATTTTTTAGTCTACTCGAAGTTTCCCCTAAATAACTGCCGATTAATGATTCATAGCGAATTACGATTAGCGGCAGCATCAGTTCAAACGCTAGCGCTTCAGCAAGCGTGGTTTTTCCATTCCCTGGCGGACCAGTAAATAACAGCCGATGTCTTGATTTCAAATTGTAGGAGTGCAGTAATTCTGACCGGTGTTGTTCTTCGACTAATTCACGAATCTGCTGTTTTACATTCGATGGTAATATCAGGCTGTCGAGACTTCTCTCAGGATTCAGCTCATAAAATAATTCTCCTTGTGGCTTTCGGAAATCTGTATTCTTTTTCTTGTTGACAAAAGAAGGCCGCAAGGCTTTTTGCATACGCTCTGCAACTATACGGTGACCTTTCCGCTGTTCCTCAGAAATAATTGCTTCCGTTATTTTTTGAAAGGCAACTAGGTCGGAATCGCTAACACTCTTAATCAGTTTAACTATCAAATCTGCCTGTACCATTAGACATTCACCTCCAAAATTGCCATAGTACCACAGTCGAAGATATCATCTACCATTACAGTTAAATTATGTTGTTTGGCTAAGAATAACTGAGCCATTTTGGTTTGATTCAAACTAAATTTAATGTTTATGCGAAAGTCTTGCTTTGTTTTTAGTACCTAATCGCGTGTTCAAATTTATTGCCTTTGGTACATTTCTTGGTTTTGCACTGAATTAATTATTCATGGGTAAAGGTAGTGCGTGGGGGACTTGAAAATATGCGACGTATCTGGCTAACTGCAGAGTCACAACATATTCAAAAATACCAGAGAAGTACGCCACTAAGCAGACTGTGAAAGAATTGCCAAATGAATTCAAATAGAGTCGACTATTGACATTTAACGCATTGTTTTTATGTAAATTTAACGAAAAATCAATCTGATTAAGGCCAGGTGTTTCCCACGCTCTTTTTTTTTGGCATCAAAATGTCTAACCGGTGGTGTCTGAAGAAATTCATGCGACTACGGCTGTTGCACTCATTATTGGATGATATCGGAAAATGACGTCCGAATTGACCCTCTCGAGGGTTGAATTGCAGAGTCTGGACCAACACAGCCGATCACAACCACAAGCCGATCGCGAAGCCTGTATTTTTCTGCTCAATCTGCAATAGGAAGTGCCGTTCAGGTCGGTGAGAGCAGCGCGGCGAAGGCTTCGTTTCGATTCAGGTTGAAATGGCGCAGTGCCTGTGGCACCGAATCGAAGCGTTGCTGGTGAAAAATCAGCGCCAGCGCAATGTTGTTGCACATCGCACGGTTGCTCGGGCCGTTGCCGGTGCGGTTCGGGCAGGCATCCTCTTGGAAGGTGCGGTCTCGAATATAGTGGTTGCGGTTTTCCACCGCCCAATGTCCGAGATTCCACGCCAGCAACTGCTCGGCATCGGCCCGCTCCACTGCCACCGAAGTGATGCCATACACCATCTCTGTGCTCGCAGAGTCGGTTTCTTTGACAACCTCGCGGTCGCGCCGAATGCAAAAGGCCTGGCGCACTTGCTTGAAATCGAAGCGTTGCGGGTCGTCGACTTCCAGCACTTCAATGTGGCGCTGTTCCAGACGGCCATGAGCCTTGGTCAGTGGCTCCGAGTAACGACGAACCCGGGGACTATACCACTTCATCTTTTTCACTTTTTCCAACTGCAACGAGGTATTGTCCTTGAGCGTCAGCAGATAGTCCGCATCGGCCGCCAACATCAACTCCACGCTCTCAAAAGTAGAATGCAGCGAATCCAGCGTGATCACCCGACCGCCAACATCAACCTCACTGAGCAATTGGCGGGTCGCATCCAACTCTCCGCCTTCATAGTAGAAACTGTGACTTGCCTGCGGGATGCCGCTGCCGTGCTCCACCAAGGTCGCCGTCTCATAGTGACTGTCGCCATTGCGATTGGCGCCCCGAATCCGCTTGCCATCCACTGCCAGCGCTGGCAACTGTTTGATTCGACTGCGAGTATAGCGAGCCAACACCTCCTGCAACTGCTCCGGATCCGTGTGCTGGATCACCCGGTGCAGCGTCGACTTCGATACCGCTTCATAGCGCCCGCTTTTCGGATTGCGCCAGCTCCCGATCGCTTCCAGTTCCGCCTGCGAAAGCGCCGCCGCAAACTGTGCCGCCGCCAACGCTCCGTAAAATCCTGACAACTGCGCCAGAATCAAAATCGAAAAGCTACAAGCCAGCGTGTGCTTACGACCCTGCCCCCGACGAAAATCACGCATCTGCGACAGATTCTCATGCAAACTTCGCAATTCCGACAGCGAATGACCGCTGGTCTTGTGCTTTTTCTGCCAGCGCGAAGGCAACTCGCCCGCCCGGCACAACAACCGCCTGGCATCCCGCCGCAAGGGCCGCAGCAACATCCGCTTGACTTCACCGTGGGCCTCGGTATACTGCCCACACTGGCGAGAATAACCCGCAGATTCGCCCACCGACAGCCAGCCCGCAGCCTCGTACAGGGTGCCGCGATGCCGCTTCGGATCGACGAACGTCTCAGCCAGCAGCAAACCGTGACCATAGTGCGCTTCCCAGTCATCGCTGAGCCGCGCACAAATCAATTTCAGCACATGCGAACCGAGATTCGGATAACTGCCGCGCGGCTCCAGCATCGCAAAACGCGTGTTGTTCGCAATCAAATGCAATCGCTGCCACTGCTGTTGCGGCTGCCAGCCAATCCAGCGCTCGCGCGCAGCCGACTTGAAGGCACCGGTCTGCCAACCCGATAGACACAGCCAGCGATCCTCATGCTCAACGATATAGCGCAGACCGCGACCGGCAAAGCGATTGAATCCAAGATCATGGTGCTGGCGCATCAGCCGATCCCACTTGGCATGTTCACTGGTGCGGGCAAGACGAACCTTGACCTGCCCTGCTCGAATCGGTGGGTTAGATTTTCGACCATGACCGCTCATGACCGTATATATACTAAATTCGAGTGAAAATAGCCAGTCCTGACTGCAAATTAATGAAGCCGTTGTGATTTTTACCGTGCTCTAGTTAGCGTGGGAAAACCCTGGATTAAGGCATCTACAAAATAAGTATACTTTCTTAGTTTGATGGATAAGAATAACGTAATTTCATTTAAAAAGCGAGATTTTATAAGAGATTCGCTGACTGAAGTAATTAAGTAAGGTGTTCACAATCTGATTTCCTGCACATTGGTATCTGAAGTCAATGAGTCGGCGGGTAGGGGTATTACTAGGAAAGGAAAACTAAGGTTGTTTTGTCCAAAATGGTGTCTGGTTTGATACGACAGTGAGCTTAGGAGCGAAGTGGATGGATGAGTGCGTGATTTAGTCTAGAAGCAATGGATTTAATTGTCTGTGGACGGCAACTACAGTGTATTGCGCAGTGAGGATGTCAATTTATTCGATTTAGTAACACAAAACATTGAATGTGGTGAATCAGCTGCCGAAGTCGAGCGTGCCTTTGATAAGTTTATGGGCACTACAAGGACAAATATTCTCGAGCGGTTCAGTGTAAATAAAAATGGCACAGTTCGCGCGGAATTCAGCAGTAAGGGAAAGTCATAAAAGGAGCAAACTTAGAAAACGGGACTGAGGTCAAGCTATTGACTATTCAGGTCGCCACATGAGATATAAAGCCTCACACACTGCTTGTTCTATAACTACGATACCCCCTATTTTCTAGTTATAGGAAAAGTACTTTTTGTTTAGTGTGACTTGCTTTCGAATTTTATAAGGTAGATTCGTAAGCGATTTAGCTAGTTTTCCAGAATGAACCTCGAAAGCTGAATCTACTTCAATTCGATGTTGATTATCTATTTCCTGAGAACCCTCGAATAGGGATATAACTTCCTGTTTCGAACTTGATCAGAATTAGTAGATCCAAGCACTAGTGTCATGTACGTGATACATGCTCTAATACTGCTTTGTATTTGTTTGTTCTACTTCAACGGCAAATTTTTAGTAAAAATTAACTAAGCTGTAGGCTATACACTCATAGCCAACAGTCGTCTGGCGATTTTTTTCCAATTCTGCAATTCTTTCTGCAGCTCTTGTTTGTAAATTTCTAATTCTACCTTCATGGAGCGCAATCATTCTAGTTTGGTTCGGGTCCAATATAGCTATAGTATTGCGTATTTGGTTTATCTTTATGTGCAACGCTTGAGTGATGGTTGCAATTCGGTTGTCCAATAAAATATCATTCTGTTGTTGCAACGTGTTCTGAGTGTCGTTGCGAATCGATTCGAAAGTTTTACTTGATTTATCCATAGCCTGCTTAAATATCTCATCGCTTATTTGAAAGTTATCGTCTAAATTAATACTAGAAAACAGCTTACCGATGATCAAATCTGCCTCTTCATCCTGATCATAATAAATCTGATCAAAGTTTTCGGTGTTCACCAAAATTGGTACGAGTTTGAGACTCGTTTGAATACTTCTCTTTGACAAGAGATAAATGGAGAGAAAGTATAGACCTATTAAATTATTATAAGTCCGAATTTGAAGTCGGCCGAGAGGTCTCTGAATTCTTTGGAATTCTCGATCTCGACAAGTATATTCAACAATTGCCTTGATTAATGGGCTATGAATCGTAATGAAGATCAAACTACTGTCCCGGCAAGCCTCGGTACTGTCGAATGTTACTTGGATAGTTCGTCTGTTTCGTCGGAGATTTCGTCTGTTTCGTCGGAGATTTGCTACTAATTCTCTCGTTTTATCATCGCAAGGTGCGTATCTTTCAATGAATGCAACTAATTCTCTGCTATATCTCAAAGTATAGATATTTTGTCTGTCGATTCTTCGTTGGTATACTTCGCAACCTTGCCAGTTTTGAAAAAAATTGTCTATCAGAAAGCGGATTTCATCTGCGGTAACGAATCGCCGAGTGTCTCGAATTCGTGTGATCTGTCTAGTGAAGAAATCGTCTTGCCCTATGAAATTTTCTGCCTGTTGTTCTAATTCCTCAAGGTCTGTCTGTCTTGCTCTCAAGTTATCTACAACTTGATCAATCCTTTCATTTATCTCTGCTTCAGTCAATTCAGGATTGAATAAGTCTGGAACAAATTCGTAGATGCGTTCTCCAAGAATTTGTTCGAGATCTCCGATGTATTGTTCAAAGATTCCGATACGTCGATACAATCTATTCAAAATGATGCCGTCAATAGTACCATTTATAGAGAAGTTGTAAATGGAGATTATATTGTTCTGTTGTCCATAACGATCAAGTCGCCCAATTCGCTGTTCAACTTTCATGGGATTCCATGGTAGATCATAATTGAAAAGCACATTAGCTACCTGTAAATCCAGACCTTCTGCTCCAACTTCCGAACTCAACAGTACGTTGAGATCTGGCTCTTCCCAGAATTCACGGATACGCTGTTCTCGTTCTAAACGTGGTACATCTCCATGAATAATTGTATTTGGGAATCCCTGTTCTGTCAGCTGTTCCTCTAAGTATCGAAGGGTATGCTTGAAAAATGAGAAAACAACAATTTTCGAATTTGTTTGCTGTAACTCCCTTAAAGCATTCAAGAACACACGAAATTTTGTATCCTGTTCCCCAAGACGTTCAGCCATCCGCAATAGACGATAAAGTTCATTAATTTCAGCACGATTGAGTTCCAGATTTACATTAACTCCTAAATCTATACCAAAGTCATCACCGTCTTCTTCGCGTATGGCTTCAAGTTGGCGGTCTCTTATTGTTTGTCTCAAATATTCTCTCATTGCTGGAATACAGCTTGCAACCTGACGTTGCGGCATAATCTTGGCGAAAGACAATCCTTGTTGGTTATCGGCGTAACGGTTAATAACCCAATTTGTGATAGCGTCGTAAAAATCTTGTTCCTGCTCTGAAAATTGAACCTCAAGAACATTCGCTTGACGTATAGGGAATTGAAAAACATCATCAACCACATCCCGCCGGCGTGTTCTGGTGAAGATGTAAGACAACGTGTTGAGTTCAGTCAGTTGTTTTTGAACTTGAACTTGCTGGAGTGCATCAAGATTATCCCAATCATTTAGAGCATGTAAACAATGCCGATAATTTGGGTTCCGGTTGAACCGGTGAGCCTCTTCCGTTTGTTCAACCTTTCTAAGTTGTCTCAGGGCAATCTGTGGTTGGTGTAGGTTTCTCAGTGCGCTATTTAAGTATTGATTTGGTCTGATGAACTGCTCGAAATAGTCCAAGTCAGGAAATTGGTCTGGATCTAGAATGTGTAACTGATTGAACAAATCGCCCGTGCGAAGTTGTAACGGAGTTGCGGACATCATTAGAAACGCATCTGATTTTTCGGATAACAATTTTCCGATTCGGTAGCTTTGAGTATTACTATTCCTCATGTGATGTGATTCATCCACAATCACTAAATCGAAGTGGATATTAGAGTTTCCTAAATGTTCCTGAATGCCGTCACGACGAATAGATTGGAGGCTAATAATTGACTTCAAGTTGTGTATTCTATCGCCCCGTGCGTTACGTCTAAGTAAATCTAAGAAATCTTGGCCGTTTAAAATTTCAAAAAATTCTCCAAAACGGTGTTCCATTTCTGACTGCCACTTCGTGCATAGTGCTGCGGGACAAACTACAATTACATGGTCAAGTACTTGTGTCCTAGCTGATAGCTCCGTAAGAATTATGCCAGCTTCGATAGTTTTACCAAGTCCGACTTCGTCCGCAATGAATAGTCTCTGGTTGGGAGACGATAAAAATTTCAGAACCGGTTTAAATTGATGTACTTGAAATTCTGTTCGGGATGAATAGAAGGTATAGAGATTGTCGATGAGAGGTCTCTGAATTTTCTTAACGATCAAAAACTTTAAAAATTTAACCCTATTTATAAAATTAAAGTGTTCTTCTTCAGCATCTAGGATGAGCTCGTTTTCTGGATAGTACGTGTTTCGATCTTCTGGGCTAAAGTGTACTCTGTAGTGTTCGTGGCCGTTAATCGTTTCTCGATCGATAATAATCCCAACCTGAGTTTGATCTACTGCGAGTCGAATGGTATTCCCAATTTGGAATGGCATAATATTTCTAACCTATAAATTTGTCGTTTCAGGCGGATAACCTATGTACATAGTGTCCGTTAGAAAACTTTTCAAGCAAAGATTTTGTATAAATTGTTATAGATTATCGTTAGGCAAGATCAAGCAGTGTGAGTATCATCGAAGAAAGATCAAACCTACTTGCACTATCTTCGAAGTATTCAGGCGATGAGCGAAGTTGAACATCGACAAATGCAGTTTGGCGAGACCGTCATTCTCGACATTTGCATCAATCCGAAGTCGCGCGATGACATTCAGGCGGTACTAATAAGCTCTGGAACTTAATAAAAACCGCCAACTGTTGAATAGCATTTACGTAAGCAGTTATATTGATATTTGCATCATGCAGCGGAGCTTCAAATCGAAGGTATAAGCTATACCTTACACGAGTACCACGATCTCATACCGTTGCATGTGAGAACGCATACCGAAATCGTGCCACAACTGCCGCGGAAACAACGTTGGTAACCGTCTAAAACCAGCGGATAAATTGATAAAAAGTGTGGCTGATCATGAAAAAATTACAAGATAAATCTGTCTACAGTTCGTACGAGTAAATTTTCATATAGCCTTGACAATTTGAGTTGAAGCACATGCAAAACATGGAATTGAGGCTACTGTTGGCGTGAATTTAGGGCTCGGTTGCCTCATTTTCAGCGACTTGATCCAGCCATTTGTGGCCTACTAAGAAAGGGTAGTCGACTGACCATTGCAATTTACAGTTGCCTGAAATTTGTTTGGTGAAAAATCCATAGTTTCACATCTCTTCAGCGTTGCCGGGGTCAAAGCTGGAATTTTGCTACATATCGTAGCTTGCTGAATAGGTTGATTCTAAATCTAAGACAACAGAAATTTTCACTCAAGCCGTTGCAATCTAGGAACGAAACGTCGCTTCGAGAATGTTTGTCAACACTGGCTGTAATCAGAGTGTCCTGGACAATCAAGCTTTTATACTGAATTCATTAGTTCAGGGTAAACGCGTACAGACTGCGTTTTACGGGGCGATTTTTTCCTACTGTCGTGGATGAAGAAGTGGAATTAAGCCGACAGGATCAAAATGAAGATGATGGAGAGTGTGACCACGATGTTTTCAACGCATCTAAGTAGTTGAGGTGTGTAATTTTAGTTATTAAGCTGTTTTTGTTAAATTAATTCCATTATTCGCGGCTATGGCGCACCGGGGTTTGAACGTAGCGTGGTTAGTGAAGACGCTGAATGTAGACCACATTCGACTGGAGCTACAACGATAAGTGCGTGAAAAAGAAACAAACCGCTGACGTTTACGTGCGCTTTGAGCTGCATTTCAGCTTATTTCGCGTTTTAAACGACGGTGACCATACTGCCGCAGGTACTTTGCGCTTATCGCACCGCAAATCACTTCATCCAAAAACATTTAATTCTCGATTAGACTGAAGATGATGCAATTGTTACTGGGCACTGCGCTCACATTCCCCAATCGCTTGAATTCTATTGACGGCATAAGTTAAAAAGGGTGTTATCTGTCAATTACTCGCTCGAAAATCGAGAATTTAATGCTGTTGACATTCAATTCAATCGGGGTTGATCTCACTTCAAACGGGAGTATTTCAATGAATTTTGAACTTGCTAAAATGTAGTTAGACGCAGCAATAGGTTGACCAATGCAAACAGCACGAGATCAGAGAAAGCAACAGCAATGAAATCAGATAGATCCAATACTAAAGAGAACTGGAAAACAGCCTTTCGATCATTTTACTATTTGAACGCGGAGGAACCAGAGGACATCAGTTTGATTCCTGAAAAGACAGCTTTGCTGGTGATTGACGTTCAAAATACATACATGGAGGAGAAGGACACCTCTGAGGAAACAAAACGTTGGCAACCCTTTTACAGTCGCATGAATCAAGTCGTAATTCCGAATATTTCAGATTTGATTCAAAAGTGCCGAAACCAAGGGGTTGAAATTATTTTTGCCAGGATCGCTTGCCACAAGCAAGATGGCCGAGATCGATCGCTCAGCCAGAAAAAGCCAGGTTTCAACTATCTGTTGATTCCAAAAAACGCACATGAAGGACAAATTGTTTCTGAACTTACTCCAACAGAAGACGATATCGTGGTAATTAAAACAACGGACAGCGCGTTGACGGGGACGAATCTTCGACTGATGCTGCGCAATATGGGGATTACTGACGTCATAGCGACTGGCATCTTCACGGACCAGTGTGTTTCTTCAACCGTACGGAGCCTGGCGGATGAAAGCTTTGGTGTTGTAGTTGTAGAAGATTGCTGTGCTGCAGCCACGGAAGAACTACATCGGCATGAGCTTGAAATTATCAACATGATTTACTGTCATGTTGTTCGGAAAGAGGAGGTTCTAAGCTTCTTTCAATCTACCTGATTGACTGGGATTCCTTTTACCCGTCAATTCGTTCCAATACATGTACCGCGCTAACCGTGCAAATCGCAGAGTGCGCGTCAATCACGCCTCGTCTAAGTTGCTTCTTCGGTTGCAGGCCGGTCTCATAGTTTTCGCTAAGCAATCGATGCATGGTAACTGCTTGAGCAATTCCGGTTGCCCCTGGCGCTCCGCCTTGCCCGATCATCCCTCCAGATAAATTCACGGGAATACGACCGTTGATCTGAAAGTCCCCGTTCTCCATCGCGGGCCCGGCTTGTCCTTTTGGACAGAGCTGCAGCGCATCTATGCTTTGCAGTTCTGTTCCAGTAAAGGGGTCGTAAACCTCAGCAACATCAATTTCCGACATGGGATCTTCAATTCCAGCCATGGCGTAGGCTTGATTGGCTGCTCGGAACTTGGCTTCAAACCAAAATGGAGATGGGCGATCACCCAGACGAACGTAGTCGGTGGACCCTCCTGAGCCGGCAATCTGTATGGAATAGGGTTTGAGATTTGCGAATTCGGGATTCGATAGAACGATTGCGGCTGCGCCATCACTTACCATCGAGCAGTCAAGCAGCCGAAACGGGGTGCTGATCATAGGAGATTTCAGCACATCGGAAACGGTGATGTCCATTGGTTTATGAGCAAATTTGTTTCTGGTGGCGTTTCCATGATTCTTGACCGAAACCAATGCCGCTTGTTCAATATTCACATTAAACTGATCGCAATACATTTGGAAGGATAAAGCGCATAGACTGACTGTTGAGACCCCGGTCCATCCTTCAATGTCAGCATCAAACGATAGTGAATACACCTTTTGCACACCTTTTCTAGAAAGACGGCTCGCGGTCTGCTCGTAACCGATTACCAGACAGTGTTTTGACACTCTGGAGCACACCTGCATAAATCCTTCGCGCACAGCCACACCACCGGTGGCTCCCCCCGCTTCCACGTGAACAGCTGGCGCTCCCTGCAGTCCGAGCTCATCGACGATGAGTGCCGCCGGACTGACTTGCAAGGATAGCATGTCACTTTCGCTCGCAACAATTACCGAATCGATATCCTGAGGCTCCAAGCCTGCGTTTTTTATGGCTTCGAGACCAACTTTTCTACTCCAGTCTCGAAATGTAGAACCATCGCTATAGCGGTTGAACGGGAGCATGGAAGCACCTGAAATTACAGGTTTCGGAAATTTTGTAGTTTGAGTCAACCGGAAATCATCTTTTGAGGTAGCCATGTTGCCAGTTCGGGGAAAGCAATCAGCAGTGCGAGTACAAGAATGTCAAACAGAATAAATGGTACAACACCTTTGACGACGTGATGAAATTCTGCTTTCCCAGCCAGCGCGCTGAGAACTGCAAAAAGATTGATCCCCACAGGCGGTGTGATTACTGAAATTTCAATGAGTTTGACAAGAACAATTCCGAACCAGATTGGATCAATGCCCAGTTTTACAGTAACTGGGAATAAGAAAGGCAAAGTAACAACCATCATGGAAGTCGTATCGAGGAAGCAACCCAAAACAATGTAAAGGATGGATGCAAAAATCATGAATTTCAGTGGCGTATCAGCGATGGACGTAATGAATTCTACAAGCCCGTCAATGACACCGACAACCACCAGCATTCTGGAAAGGAGCAATCCACCGATTAGTATGATGAATATGACACAGCTGATTGATGCCGCATCATAAAGAACGGGAGGCAGCCAGCCTTTCAAAGTCTTCTTTTTTGCAATGGCCAGGCAGAACGCGCCAAACGCGCCAGCTGCCCCAGCCGCGGAGGGAGGGAACAATCCCGTGTAAATCCCACCTAAAACAATTGCCATTAACACGATTACAGGCCATACATACAACATGGACCTGAATTTCTCTTCCAGCGAAACTTGCTCTTGAATGCTAGGAGCCAATGAAGGTCGGATGCGAACCAGTCCATAAACACCTGCCAGATAGACCCCCGCTGTCATCAATCCCGGAATTACGCCCGCAATCAGCAATTGCCCGACCGATTGCTCCGTAATGATGGCATAGATTACCATCGTGATAGAAGGAGGGATCATCGCTGCAAAACTGCCTGAACCGGCAATTGCGCCGATGGACAGACTCTTTGAGTAACCAAATTTCAACATTTGTGGAAATGCAATACGCGTAAAAACAACTGCGTTCACAATCGTTGAACCCGATATTGCGGCGAATATTGCCGAACCTACGATGACTGCTTGATACAGTCCGCCTCGAAATCTGCGCAGCCAAAGATTTGAGGAGTAAAAGACATCACGCGTAATGCCGGACGATTCAGCAAGAATGCCCATTAAAACAAACATCGGAAGTACGGCGAATGCGTAGTTGTTGACAACCCAGAATGGAAGAACTTTCAGCTGTCCCCACGTGAATAGTTCGCCAGCGCCCAATAGCATCCCGCAAATGCCGATAAATCCCATCGCTACGCCTACCGGGATTCCAATTGCCAGAAATACGAATAGGAATCCAGCTCCCAAGTAACCGACTAAAACCGGATCCATTTCAGTACAGGTCGTCTTCTTCGGTGTCAGTTCGGAACTGCTTAAAGACCACGCCGAGCATGTCAAATAAGCACTGAACTGTCATAAGTGTCACCCCGAAAGCCAATACGAAGCGTGCAGGCCAAAGTGGAAAATTAATCAAGCCCGTCGCGTACTCACCAACATTGAAAGCGTGGATTGCTGCAGGCCAGGTATATCGAGCAATCAGTCCGAATACACAGATTGCTAATGCATATTGCACAACATCGGTAACTTTCTGCCAGAATGCTGGCAATCTTCTGACAAGTAACTCGACTCGGATGTGTCCGCGTCTGTGCTGTGTAAAAGAGGTGGCGAGAAAGACGGTTACTACCATCATTGCACCCATGAATTCGAATGTCGCGGGGATCGGTCGACTTCGCAGGCCAATAACGTCCAAGTTGGTACCGACGACATCCGCCGCCCCAGCCAGCATCATCAATAAAATTGCCACACCTGACAAGACGGCGCAAAAGCGGGTAATTCGCAAAAGAACGCGCCCGGGTGTCATGGGATTTTAAATTGTGGCAATCAAAAATTGATGAGTCCCGCAAATAAATAGCAGGACTCAAATAAGAAATGAAAGTGGTTAAGTGATCGCTTAGTTTCCTACGACTTCGTTCCAGATCATAATCGTTTTGCGTGCAGCGTCACCTCTTCCCAATGCTTCTTGCTCAGCAATAAAGTCAGCAAAAAAATCTGGGTTTGCATCTCTCCATTTTTTTGCTTCTTCAGCGGGGAAATCATGGAATTGAACACCTTGTTCTTTCAGCTGGCCTACAGCAGCTTCACCGGCGGCGAGGACTTGGTCGCGGTCGCGTCGTGCTGCTTGAAATGAAAGATCCTGAACTATTTTTTTCTGTTCATCGGTAAAGCCATTCCAGATTTCACTGGAAATCCAAACTGCGTTGGTTGGACCTTCCCATAACGTAATGTGATGAATGTGCTTTGCGACTTCATAGATTTTGTAGCTGATCATGAGATCAACCGAAAACGGGATGCAATCAACGGTTCCGCGAGAAAGTCCTTCATAAAGTTCCTGAAGTCCCAAGGTAATGGGCACTGCACCTGCTGCTTGTACCATTCGCGGCATGTCTTTACCCCAAGTTCGCACTTTTTTTCCTTCCATGTCGGCAACCGACGTAATATGCTCCTTACATACCAATTTGTACGGATTCAGATGATGGAAAAAGAGTGCTTTCATACCGTTTCTTTGAGCCTCCATGTCAAATTCCGGCACTTCTTGAAGCAATCGTTCCATCAACTCGGTCGCTTGTTCTACTTCGGACATTGCCATCGGAATTGAGTTTGGTGCTGCATGAAATGGAAGTTCAGACGGAAAATATCCTGGCGACATTGCAGCGAGCTCAATTGCACCTCCCTGAATCAGGCCCAGATTTTCTTTTCCTTTTCCGAGCTGGCCTTCCCAGAATATTTTGATGTCAATTTCGCCGTTGGTTGCCTCTCTAATTTGATCTGCCCACCAAATATCGACTTGGCCACCCGGCGTATTTTCGGTCCACTGGCTGCTCATTTTAAGCATTTGTCCTGAAGCATTGACACTGACAAACAACAGCAATGCAGAAATACACGCCAGTACAATAGAATTTAGTTTTGACATTAATGACCTCCTGTAAATTTATTTATTTTTGACGTACTGCAAATATATCGTAATCAGACTCCTATAAATATTCGATTTATGAGGATAGACTTTTCATTCGACGTACTCAATTTTTATGATAGAACACAACGCCCCCTCAATACGGACTCAGCTCGCGAAGATCGTTGGTGAACAGAACTTGATTCAAGATTCTAGTTCGGATTCCAGCTACTTGATGGAACGACGTGGAAAATTCAGCAGTTCGGCAATGTATGTTGTATTCCCGGGGTCAACAGAGGAAGTATCCGCAGTTGTACGGCATTGTCAAAAATACAATGTTTCAATTGTGCCTCAAGGAGGAAACACAGGTGTTTGTGGGGGTGCCGTATCTACTTCTGACAGCATAATTCTTAATCTTAAGAGGATGAATCAAGTTCGTAAACTCGATTCGGCTGGCTATACGCTGGAAGTAGAGGCGGGGTGCATTCTAGCGGACGTGCAAGCTGCGGCAACAGAGAAAGGTCTGTATTTCCCCTTGAGTTTAGGTGCGGAAGGCACATGTCAAATCGGTGGGAATCTGTCAACCAATGCCGGTGGTGTCAACGTTCTCAGATATGGAAATGCTCGGGATCTTGTTTTAGGGGTTGAGGTCGTCTTGCCCGATGGCAGTGTCTGGAATGGACTTAATGCGCTTCGAAAAAATAATACCGGATACGATCTCAAGAATTTGTTTGTCGGTGCTGAAGGCACCCTGGGAGTCATCACCGCTGCGGTGCTCAAACTTTTTCCAGCCCCTCTGCATCGGTCCACTGCTCTAATCGCAGTGGACTCAATCGAGGATGCGGTGGAGCTGTTTTCGAGAACACGCAAAGAGACTTCAGATTTCGCCTCGTCTTTTGAGTTGATGTCCAGAGTCTGCCTGGAATCGGCCTTTGACAAAATTCCAGACTGCAGTGAGTTCTTTTCGAATGCGTATCCCTGGTATGTGTTGTTGGAACTCAGTGATAGCACTGATGAGGGAATTAGCCGCGAGCTTAACGAAATTTTTTTGGAAAACATGTTTGAGCTGGGATTGATCTTGGATGCAGTGCTCGCTCAGAGCGAACAGCAAGCATTGCAAATGTGGCGTTTGCGTGAAGCCATTGTGGAAACGCAAAATTACGAAGGCAAAAGCATTAAAAATGATGTCAGTGTGCCGTTATCCGAGATTTCCACGTTCGTTCAAACTACGATTGCCAAGTTAGAGAGTTTAATCCCTGGCGCTCGTTGTTTTGTTTACGGTCACATCGGGGACGGCAACATTCATTTCAACATCAGTCAGCCGTGGGACATGGATGGTGAAGAATTTTTTGATCGTTGGTACGAAGTAACAGATATCGTTCATGAAATTGCAGACGATCTGGGTGGTTCATTTAGCGCTGAACATGGGATTGGCTTGTTGAAAACCGAAGACATGAAAAAGTTCAAATCGGTGACGGAGCTGAACATCATGCAGTCAATCAAATCTGTGCTTGACGCCAAGAACATCATGAATCCGGGAAAAGTCTTGCCACATTCGAACTAGTGTCCAACTACTTGACATCCCGAATCTAAATGGGATTCGACTCAACAAGAATGCCGCTGTATCAAAAGGGCATCCGTACAGATTGACTTTTTAGTCCAGCAATAGACGCAGAAGGGTCTAAATCTTTCGGACAAAACTTCGTGCAGGACTGTGTGGTATGGCAAGAAAGACAACCCGAGTCTGATGCAAGATTACGAAGTAGTTGATCCGAATTTTCATAGCGAACGTCGTTATAGAGCGACCACCCTCGGTTTAACGCAGCAGGGCCCAAATAATTGGGCTTCCAACTCACCACATCGCAAGCTGCATAGCAAACCCCACAACCAATGCATTCAATGGCGCGGTCCGCTGCCGAACGTTTGGGACTTTGAGGTTTCACTTGAGCAAATTGTACGGCATTGGCTGAACTTGGCTGACAAGCTCCCGCTGCTGTTTTCCACTTATCAAAAAAGACATCCATATCGACGACTAAGTCCTTGATGATTGGAAAGTTGCGCAGAGGCGCGATTTCAATCTTTTGATTCCGGTGAATTTTCGCAGTTTGAGTGCGGCAAGTCCAGCGAGGAATGCCATTGACCATCATGGCGCAGGTTCCGCACATGCCGACTCGGCAGGAAAATCGATAGGAAAGGCTTGCGTCTAAGTTTCTTTGTACGTAGGTGACTGCATCCAGCACCGTTTGCTGTGCCTGAATAGGTACAGAATAGGTCTGAAATGAGCCAGAATTTGCACCTCTCCAGATTTTTACTAATCTGTATCGTTGAGCTCTATTCAAGTCGGTATGAGTCAAGCCTTATGTATCCCGCAGTTTTGGAAGTTCTTTGAATTACCAGTTGACTTTATTAGGAGAATTACCTTAACTAACTGATTCTAAGGTAATTTACTCTCATAATAGAAAATAATTCGCTCTGAATATCTGCTCAATTGCCTCAAAATATTCTCCCTAATAGTGTGCATATTCATGTTGATAAAGTGTTATATTGCATAAAGTTGCAATAAAAGTGAATTTTGACAATTAAGTTTGAGAGGTAAGATTTGATGACATTTATCAGAAAGCTGACTGGACTGATCGCAGTATTGGCGATACTGATGATCCCAAGTATTGTTTCTGCAAAAACCGTAATTCGAATTCAATCAGTAATTCCTGTTTCAGCCGATGAAACAATTATGCTGAAACGTTTCGGAGACAATGTAACTGCTTTAACCCAAGGTGAAGTAGAAATTGAAGTTCTCCCGGCAGGTGCTGTAGTTGGTGTAAAGGAAACACTGGAAGCAGTAAACGCCGGTCTCATTGAGGGCGGATTTGCTTGGACTCATTATTGGTCTGGTTATCATCCGGCAGCGATGCTATTTGGTTCCCCAACCGCCGGAGCTGGACTTGGAATTGACAATATTGCATGGATCTCATGGTATATGGAAGGTGGTGGAAAAGCTCTCTATGATCGGCTTTGGGATGAAATGGGTATGAACATTAAAGGATTAATGCTGCAGCCCGTAGGTCCAGAAGCACTCGGTTGGTTTAAGGAACCGATCAATAGCATGGAAGATTTCCGAAAATATCGTTTTAGAACACCACCTGGAATTCCAGGCCAGACTTACAAAGACATTGGAATAGCAGCAGTTGCCATGGGTGGCGGAGACATTTTGCCCGCTCTGGAAAGTGGTGCGATTGATGCGGCTGAATGGTGTTGTCCAAAACCCGATTCAGTATTTGGATTTCAGAAAGTGCTGAAGCACTATTACCTGCAGGGATTGCATCAAGTAGTCGTAAATGCTGACGTCTACATTAACCGTGACGTTTGGGATAGCTTGACCCCTCACCAGCAAAAAGCGATGGAAGTATCTGCTGACGCTTCGTTAATTCAGTCATTGGCTTATCGAATCTACGAAAATGGAAAAGCGCTGAAATCTTTGGTAGAAGATCATGGAGTCATTTTGCATGACACACCCGCAGATTACTTTACCGAGTATATGAACGCTGTTTTAAAGAGCATGGATGAGAACAGAGAAGCAAATGAGTTCTTTAAGGAAGTTTGGGATTCAATGAAAGAATTTGCAGATATTGCAGTTCCGTTTTGGGCCGGGGCGCAAACTACCAACGCTAATTTGGGCCAAGCATACGCGAAGCAGCAATAACTGATTTAAACTGAGTGGACTTTGGTTATTTATTGACGAAAATGCAAATCGCTGCGCAGTGGTTTGCATTTCTCGTGCCAAATTTTCAAAGTCCTTGCAGATTTCGTTGCTTCAGATTAAATTAACCACAAAAAAATTGACAATCCACGCAAATGAGTGAAGAAGCTCCAGAAGTTACAGACATAACAGACGAGTTAATCGCAGAGCGTCGAGTCAGCGAATATTCGCAGAAGCCAGACGGCATGAACGATATTGTTTGGTTTCTGATTCGTTGGATTGACACGATCAGTTTGTGGATTGGGCGCATTACCTGCGTGGCTACTGTACCTCTATTTGCAATCATGGTTTATGAGGTTTTTATGAGGTACGTGTTCATTGCTCCTACTATATGGGTCTACGACATCAGTCGAATGATTTTTGGTGCGATGTTCATGCTCGGTGCAGGTTATGCATTGTCAAAAGGTGTTCACATTCGAGCCGATTTTCTTTATAGAAACTTTTCGGTTAAAACACAAGGAACTGTGGATGCCTGCCTCTATCTGTTCCTTTACTTTCCAGGCATGCTCGTTTTCTTTTGGATGGCACTTGATTTTGCGGGTGTTTCTTGGGTTCGTCTCGAAAAAGGCATGGATACTGCATGGATGCCAATTGTGGCACCCATCAAATCTGCTCTTCCGATTGGAATATTCTTCTTGATCATGCAAGGTGTTTCTGAATTCTTAAAGAGCGTTTACGCTGCAACACGCGGGAAGTGGCCGGTCTAATGCCTCCAGAAATTTTAGGAATCGTTTTGATCGCGGTGATGCTGTTCGCGATCTTTTTGGGATTTCCGATATCCTTTACTTTAATTTTCCTCGGTTTCGTTTTCGGCTACCTTGGTTTCGGAAAAGTTGTCTTTTATTTGATGACTTTTCAGTTTTATTCGACGATGATGGAGCAGACGCTTGCGGCTGTACCCCTGTTTGTGTTCATGGGTATATTGATGGAGCAGGCGGGTTTAATGGAACGGCTATTTTCGGCTGTACAGCTATTGCTGTCGCGCGTCCGAGGAGCGCTTTTTGTTGCTGTATTGTTCGTTTCAACTATATTTGCTGCCGCCACGGGAATCGTCGGAGCATCAGTGACCATACTCGGAATCATGGCTGCGAAGTCCATGAATCGTTCCAATTATGATGTTCGGCTGGCGTCGGGAACCATTACGGCTGGCGGAACTCTAGGCATTCTGATCCCACCTAGCATCATGCTTGTTGTCATGGGGCCCGTAATGGAAATCCCAGTGATTGACTTGTTTGCTGCAGCAGTGATACCAGGCATAATGCTGGCGTTGCTCTACACCGGATATTCGCTCGTGCGGTGTTATTTGAATCCTTCTTTAGGACCGGTGTTACCTGAAGAACAGCGCGCCAAGAACATGAAGGAGGTCTGGCGAGAATTTTTTCTAGGTCTAGTGCCGCCCTCTTTCTTGGTTTTTTCTGCGCTCGGCAGCATCATGTTCGGACTGGCAACTCCGACAGAAGGAGCTGCATGTGGAGCCTTTGGAGCGATGGTGTTGGCTCTGGCATACCGAAAACTGACATGGCAAAAACTGTTCGCTGCACTCATCAAGACATTAGAGATCACAGTTTTGATCATGATTTTGGTTGCCGCGTCAAATTTCTTCGGCGCAGTGTTTTCCAGATTAGGCACGCCACTGATGCTTACGGAATTTCTACTCGATCTGGAACTTAATCGATACGTGATTCTGATGATGGTCATGGCATTGATATTCCTCCTTGGCTGGCCGTTGGAATGGGTTCCAATTGTTCTGATTATCGTGCCAATCTTGATTCCTCTGATGGATCAGCTTCAATTCAATCTGGTGTGGTTCGCAATTTTGGTTGCTGTAAATCTGCAAACTGCATGGCTGTCACCGCCGGTGGCATTGTCTGCGTACTTTCTAAAGGGTGTTGTCCCTGAATGGGATTTGAAAGATATTTACTTTGGGATGATGCAGTTTATGGTACTGCAGCTGGTTGGGTTGGCATTGGTCATCATATTCCCGCAGTTGGTATTGTGGTTGCCATCAATAATCTACGGTGGTGGAGGTGGTAGTTGAGGTGATGAACCTCAACATACCGTACTATCTAAATTTTTCAGCTAGCTAGCGGTCGATTCAGCTAATTTTTTGAGTCGGCTGTTCATTCGGCTTTTCAGCCTGGCAGCCTTATTTTTGTGCTGCAGTCCCTTTTGAGCGCTACGATCAATTTTTGAGCATGCAACTCTAAACGCTGAGTTTGAAGCGTCCAAGTCTCCAGTTTCCAGCACTTTATAAAACTTCTTGATATAAGTTCTTACCGCTGCGCGCTGACTCATATTACGAGCGCGCCGCTTTGTATTCTGTCGAGCGCGTTTGCGCGATTGAGGTGATCTAGCCAATGGTATCCTTTCCTTTCTTTGTCAGGTTGAATTAAAGATGAGTAGTTAATATGCAGTCTCTTCCTTGTTTCTCAACTCAGATCTTTGAGACTTTAGAAAAGACGTTATTATAGTCAGCTATAGGCATAGAAAAGACGGATAAAATACCATTCAATGGATTTGTAAAAATAGCACTGAGTTTTCTGCGACGGTCAAGATTCCTATTCTTGATACCTTTTGACGGTTATTTTTCCGCTGATTATGTCTTTTTCGGCTTGGTTCAGTTTTGCTTCTGCCTCTGCGCTGATCAGGTTTCTGTTATGTTCATCAAGAGCCCATCCTACGCCGTTTTCGGCCAGCCCTAAGACTTGGAGCCCGCTTTTCCAAGTATCATCATTAGCTTCAGAAAACGATTTGTAGATTGCAATGTCGACTCGCTTAAGCATAGACGTCAAACTGGCACCCGGGTGCAGATAGTTTTGATTCGAATCAACACCGATTGCAAGTTTTCCTGATTCTACAGCCGCGTGAAAAACACCGGTGCCCGTAAATCCAGCTGCTGTGAAAATAATGTCGGCACCACGTTCGTATTGACTCAGCGCGAGTTCTCTCCCTCTATTGGGATCGTTCCATGCTTTCGATGTCATACCCGTCATGTCGTGAAAGACTTCGATGTTTGGGTTGACGTGACTTGCGCCTTGTTCATAACCAGACCCAAAGTTTCGAATCAAGGGAATGTCCATTCCTCCAACAAAGCCAATTTTTCCGGTTTTTGAAACAAGAGCCGCAAGCATTCCAACTAAAAAACTTCCTTCATGCTCTTTAAACACGATGGAGCGAACATTCGGAAGATCAACTATGCCATCAATCAATGAAAATTTACATTCTGGAAATTCCGCAGCAACATTTTCAATCGCTTGTGCATGTTGAAATCCGATTCCTGCGATAATTGTTGCACCTTGCTGAATTAAATTGCGAAATGCTGCTTCAAGTTCGCTATGATCAGCGACTACGATTTCTTTGTAATCAACACCGGTTTCAAGTTTGAATCGCTCAGCTCCTTCGTATGCCGACTGATTGAAAGACTTGTCGAATTTTCCGATCGAGAAAACGACCCTTGGTATGAAATCCGCCGCTCTTGCCAGACTTGGAACACACAAAATCAATGTGGTGACCACAGTGAGAAGCAACGGCTTTAGTGTGAGATCTAAGTTCATCAATCTATCCGATTAAACTTGGAACAGCTCCAGATTACTGCAATTTACGAGGCTAAGCACATCGTTGCACCGCAACCTTCAAAAGACCATCGATTATTTCTATTTTTTCGAGGGCCCACGGGCTGTAAAATTGTCAGTTACGATGATATTGTAGTGCCACTTCAAATTTTAATCTGTTTTAAATCAAAGACTTTAGTCTCCTTATATTCAAAATCGGTGAAGGATAAGCTGCTGTGACAGAATTTTTCTTGTCGATCTTCGTATTTTTCGTTGTCCATCTGATACCTCCTATACCCTCTATCCGCCAAAGACTGATCAGCATCCTTGGTCGTCGAATTTATCTCATTGGTTATTCGATTCTTTCACTCGCCTTGTTAGCTTGGGTCATTTCCGCATCCCGGCGTGCCTCATTTATCTTGCTATGGGAGCCCGCATCTTGGCAGGCGATGGTCGCCGTCATAGGCATGCCAGTGTCTTTTTGGCTAATCCTGGCTGGACTCGCTGAAGCGAATCCTCTTTCAATTTCATTACGTCGTCCAAAACCTGCTGTCTCTTTACCGCCAATCGTTACAATTACACGACATCCCGTACTTTGGGGTTTTACGATTTGGACCGCAACACACATTCCACCGAATGGGGACGCCGTATCAATTCTTCTTTTCGCAATCTTGACTGCACTTGCAATTGCAGGATTTCCGCTGTTGGACCGTCGTGCGCGTCGCCGACTCGGCAACGAAAAATGGATTGAAATGTCTCGGTCAACTTCAGTTGTTCCATTCGCAGCAATACTTGCTGGAAAATGTAAAATCCGCGTAGACGCGGCATTTGTGTTACAGACGGTCGCAGCAATCGCTGCATATTTCTGGTTTCTTTTACACGGTCACAGAATTTTGATCGGCCCCAGTCCGCTTCTATGGATTTCGTAAAAATAATTCAATGAAAAAATTGGTACAGCTTTCGATTTTCAGCTACGGGTTCCGGCCTTTTTTTCTCGGTGGTGCAATTTGGGCAGCAACCGCCATGCTTCTATGGACCGGCATGTTAACCGGTAAGATTTCGTTTGCAACACCATACAGTCCAATCATTTGGCACGCTCACGAACTTGTGTTCGGTTACGCATTCGCAATTCTAGGTGGATTTATTCTAACAGCCATTCCAAACTGGACTGCCCGAAATCCAATCCAAGGTTCTACGCTGATCGTCCTGTTTACGATTTGGCTCTGCGGTCGGGTTGCATTCTGGTTTGCCGACTCAATCGGTCTTGCAGCCGCAGCCGTAATTGACAGTCTATTTCTTGTCGCGATTACCGCAGTCGCCTTTCGCGAAATCATCGCCGGGCAAAATCGCCGCAATATCAAAATAGCAATAATTTTTGGATTGTTCGCAGTAACCAACATATATTTTCACGTGGAAACGATGATTCACGGTCTCCCTTTCTATTCCACGCGTGCAGGACTCTCGGTCCTCGTAATTTTGATAATGTTGGTTGGCGGCCGAATTATTCCGAACTTCACCAGAAACTTTCTTGTGAAGATGAAAAATCGAAACCTTCCAACACCGTTCAATCGATTTGACGCGCTGTCTATCGGTTTTTCCATCTTATCTCTGGTATTTTGGGTAGGGTTGCCGTATTGGATCTTTACCGGTCCTGTGCTCTTGATAGCCGGTGCTTTACAGCTTGCGCGTCTTGTGCGCTGGTCGGGACTTCAAACTGTCCGCGAACCGCTTGTGTTCATCCTGCACCTTGGTTTTTTGTTTATACCGCTGGGATTTTTTACCGTCGGAAGTTCAGTCATCTGGCCGCAGTTTGTGCCGACTGGCATTGCACTGCACGCATGGTCGACTGGGGCTGTTGGTGTGATGACGCTTGCAGTCATGACCCGCGCTTCCAGAGGGCACACCGGTCGGTCTCTAACCGCACCGCTCGCGACACAAATCATTTACTTTTGTGTTCTCATCTCGGCCTTCACGCGGCTGACAACAATTTTTCTGCCTGAACTCACACTTGAACTACTGGAAATTGCATCTCTGGCTTGGATTGGCGCTTTCGCCCTATTTGCGATCTTGTATGGTCCAATACTTCTTTCGCCTTCGCATGAGGACTGAAATTTGTGTCATGCGTGTGGATTTACTTTGAACACGTTTAATTTGATTTTCGCAGGAAGTTTTTTCTGCGCTTGGGAAATACTGCGAGTTCTTATATCCAGTTTTTCAGCATTAAATTGCTTGCCCACGCGGGAATTTTCAATTGATTAAATCGATAATTTTCTGTTTAATTCTAGGTGGCTGTTCAATTACAATAAATCAACTGCGCCAGTTTTTCTGAGACTGTCCGCCGAATTGAAAAGAGGAGAGATTACTATTCATGCTAACTAATAATCCATTTGCTGAAATCGCGTCGATTTTTCCACCTGTGGCTATGAAATCATTCATTATCGTCATGGTTTTACTGGTTATCGCCGGCACAATCTTCGATGTAATCCACAAAAAAAGCGCGAGATTTTTTTTCGAAAGCATGAAAAAGTCGAAAGCCTCAGCAACTCGCTCTGTTGGAGGCGGTGAAAAAATCAAAATTGCGTTCTCCACTGCAGCGCACGACGTTCTAGCTTCAGGTGAGTTCTGCAATAACCGCCGCCGATTTGCTCACCTTCTAACCATGTACGGATTCGTTCTTTTCCTGATTGCTACGAGCGTGATGATATTCTGTTACAGTGATTCCGGTGTCGTTACACCCGTTACATTTCCACTGCTATGGCATCTCGGAGCATTAATGGTTTGCGTAGGAGGGTATTGGTTTTGGTTCTTTATTCGCGCAGATGTCGCTTCAGAAGGTAATTCTCCATTTCGATATATGCCCGCAGACCTGTTTGTACTTTCCCTCATCGCCTGTACGACTCTAGCTCTGATATGGTCTTTTTTCCAGTCCATTGGTGTCAGCTTTCTTGCTTGGCTATTTTTCTCGGCTTTTATCGTGTCCACAGTAATACTATTTGCAGGAATACCATGGTCTAAATTCGCCCATATGTTCTTTAAACCAGCCGCAGCATATCAAAAGCGTGTAGAGGAAGCCGACGGTTCGAGGAGCAATTTGCCGCTGCCTTCAGACCAGCCGGCCAAGTTCGGTCTCGGAATAAAAAGGGAAAGGCCGCACAACTACTAAGTGCGGTTGGACGTCAATCATATTTTGCAGTTAGTGTGTTTGCACTGATTCGTTTATCACAAATTAAATTAGAGACAAAATTGCTATGCCGACTTTTGTATATATGACCCGTTGCGATGGATGTGGCCACTGCGTTGACATCTGTCCATCCGACATCATGCACATCGACAAAACTTATAGACGTGCGGTAAATATAGAACCGAATATGTGTTGGGAGTGCTACTCTTGCGTAAAAGCCTGTCCTCAGAACGCGATTGATTGTCGCGGCTATGCTGACTTTGCGCCGCTTGGACACAGTGTTCGGGTGCTGAGAGAGGAAGAAAAAGGAACTATATCCTGGCGCATTAAATTCCGAGACGGTCGGGAGAAAAACTTTGTTTCTCCCATCACAACGGAGCCTTGGGGTGAGAAAATACCTAGGCTCGCTGAACTCGAAGTTCCCACAGAGGACGCGCTGGAGTCGCAACTTCTGTGTTACGAACCGGATGCGCTAAACATTGAAACGGGCTTACCCACCATTGATAAATCAAAATTCAAACAAGGAGTGTACTACTAATGAGAATAAAAACAGTTCACGTCGACTGCGATATCCTCGTTGTTGGTGGTGGAATGGGTGGTACTGGCGCCGCTTATGAATCGCGTTATTGGGGTCGTGACCTAAAAATAGTCGTTGCTGAAAAAGCGAACATCGATCGTTCCGGCGCAGTAGCGCAAGGTTTATACGCCATCAATTGCTACATGGGTATGCAATGGGACGAAAACCAGCCCGAGGATCATGTACGCTATGCCCGCAATGACCTGATGGGAATGGTGAGAGAGGACCTTGCCTACGATATGGCTCGACACGTGGACTCGACTGTGCACAAGTTTGAAGAATGGGGTTTGCCGCTGATGCGAGATCCCAAAACCGGACGTTATCAGCGTGAAGGCAAATGGCAGATCATGATTCACGGCGAGAGCTACAAACCGATCGTAGCCGAGGCAGCGCGCAATTCCGCAGACAAGATATACAACCGCATCATGGTGACCCATCTTTTGATGGATGAAAACCGACCAAACAGAGTCGGTGGCGCAGTGGGATTCAATGTACGCACGGGCGACTACTATGTATTTCGCGCAAAAGCGGTAATTGTAGGCGCAGGCGGCGCGTCTCATATATTCAAACCGCGTTCTGTCGGTGAGGGAATGGGACGAACTTGGTATGCCCCTTGGAGCTCGGCATCCGCGTACGCACTGCCGATTTTGGTCGGTGCAAAGATGACTCAGATGGAAAACCGTATTGTGTTGTGCAGGTTCAAAGATGGCTACGGACCGGTGGGCGCGTATTTTCTGCATTTGAAAACCTACACCCAGAATGCCTATGGTGAAGAGTATGAATCCAACTGGTACGATCATACCAAGAATTTGGTTGGTGAATACATCGACCATCACCCCACACCGACCTGCCTCAGAAACCACGCTTTCATTGAGGAGGTGAAGGCTGGTCGAGGCCCCATCCATATGGTGACCAAGGAAGCGTTTCAAGATCCTCACAAGGAAGTGATCGGTTGGGAGAACTTTCTTGGCATGACGGTCGGACAAGCAATCGTTTGGGCATCACAGGATATTGATCCCAAGTACACCAATCCGGAACTGACTACTTCCGAGCCGTACGTCATGGGTTCTCACGCAACCTGTTCGGGTGCGTGGGCGAGCGGACCTGAAGATGTCTCTCCAGACGAATATTATTGGGGATATAACCGGATGATGACAGTTGACGGACTGTTTGGCGCTGGCGATGCTCTCGGTGGTACAGCTCACGCGTTTTCATCCGGTTCTTTTACCGAGGGCCGGCTGGCGGCGAAAGCAGCCGTGAGATTCGTTCGCGACTACGCCAATGACGATGTCAGGATTTCAAAAAGACAATACGAAGATCTCAAAACTGTCATTTACAAGCCGCTTGAGACATTTGCGGTCGGACGCAACGAAATCGTTGGAGGCACTGTTTCACCTAGTTACATCCTGCCAATGCATGGTCTGCAGAGACTCGAAAAAATCATGGATGAATACGCAGGCGGCATTAGCAATCACTACATGACCAACGAACCGCTTTTGCGTCGCGGCTTGCACCTGATTCATACTCTGCAGGAAGATTTCGAATGTATTGGAGCTGAAGACCTGCACCAACTACAGCGCGCATGGGAACTGTCACATCGAATCACTGCCTCTGAAAGCGTGATCCGTCATACTCTATTCCGTGAGGAAACTCGATGGCCTGGATACTACTATCGTGGAGACTTCATGAAGCTGGATGACGATAACTGGCACGTGCTGACTCTGTCGCATCGGGATCCGCAATCCGGCGAGTGGACTATGGAAAAAGCACCGGTCTATCATATCGTCGACTGATTCCTCGTAAAATGCGGACGGATGGGCAGCTGCCTCCGGTATTGTTGTCGAAAAATATTGCGCGCACGTTTTTGAGCCTGTAACTCTACTGACACAGGTGTCAGGACGACACTGATCGAGACGTTTGCTGCTAAATTGCTTTTTCGGATCAATCTCAAATTTTATCTATATGTATGGTTGAGTCCAATGCGTTCGGTTTCGCCGAACTAGAAGCAGTTGCCAAGGAAAGCGATGCTTTACCGGCAATATCTAACGTAATTCGCGCCAACATTACTTCAGACGTACAGCCCACTCGCTTGCAAGGTCTTGTGAAATCAGGAGCCATGCGGTTGACTTGCGTTCGAGATAATCTGGAATTGCTTTCCAGCGACCTCACAACGAACGAAAAACTAGCTAGTACTGCGAAAAATCTCAAATGCCTGCTTGAAGACGGCAAATGCAATTCATTGGATAATTTCGCGGCTCAGCTTGACGCATTGGAGCGACTCGCCACAACGAGCGAGCCTTTTGCACTTGCGACTGTGCTCAAGTGTCAAGCACTGGTAGCTGCATCAGTGCAAAATTATTTATCAGCGGCTGACCTTTGTAAGAAAAGTGCCAGTATTCAGGGTCTTGCCATTGAGCAGAAATGGCATCTTATTCATTTACAGACTCAATTGCTGATGGACTATGGGAGAGAGTTTAACGATGATGGGGCAGTTCTGGCATCAATCGATTTGCTGAAAAATGAGATTCTGCCGTTGGCAGAAGAGTCGGAAAGCGCCGAATTTCTGGCAGCAAGCTTTGCCACGCTAGGGAAAGTGCTTGGCATGATCGGACAACGCCGAAGGGGCACACGCTACTTGGAAGATGCAATCAACGCTTTTCGCGAGGCATTGAGACGATTTGATCCCGAGTCGACGCCAATGCAATGGGCGAACACACAGAATGGATTCGGAAATGCACTGGGTTGGCTAGGACAGCGTTCGGCGGACAATGCCCTTCTTCAGCAATCAATCGAAGCATTCGAACAGGCGCTTACGAAACAAAATGAGGAGTTATGTGCGTATAACTGGGCATCCACTATGAACAATATGGCTGCAGTTCTGCAAACGCTTGGTCGCAAAGAAAATAATCCGAGGATACTCAAACGTTCAGTGGAATCCTATAAAGCAGTGCTGCGAGTTTGGACCCGGGCAACTGTGCCGCTGGATTGGGCAACGACTATGGATAATCTCGGAACTGCGCTTCGCAATCTTGGGGAGCATCGTAGAGGTCCAGGCACGCTGAAGCAGGCTGTGGCAGCTTACAAAAGCGCACTGGCTGAACGTACTCGCGAACTGGTTCCGGACGAATGGGCCATGACTCACAACAATCTCGGTGCTGCATTGCATAAACTTGCCCAACGGGAGGAAAATCCAGAAATTTTGGAAAGTGCCACTGAAGCGTACGAAAATTCCTTGGCAGAGTGGACCCGTGAGAAAGCGCCGATGACCTGGGCAATGACGATGGCGAACTTGGGAGTAGCTAGACGAGAACTTGCGGAAATGACCGGGGATATTCAAACAGCGAAAAAGGCACTCGAAGAAATCCAATGCGCTGTCGATATTTTTCGGTCAGCCAGTCATGCGCAATATACGGAACTTGGCGAGGAGCAACATTTAAAAGCGCGTTTGCTGCTGGATTCGCTAGCTGCAGGGACCGATTGCAACAATGTCGACAGCGATTCTTCCGGTGTAGATGATTGCTCCATTGAAGGAGGAGAAAAAAGGGTTGCAGAAAAGCTTGATGTGAATGAAGCCGGCTAAGCAGCATCTTGTCCCTAGACTTGGGGCAATTGGCGTAAATGAGGCAAAAGCAGGGTATGACATGTCATCTTGTTAGCATGCAATTTTGTAGTTCAGCGTTGTTGAACTGATTGTGATTGAATTTGAAGCGACAGGATGGGTTATCGTCAAGTCGGCGCAGTCGATGTTTTGAGCTGGCTTATGACTGTGGCACGTAGGGAGTGTCCGGCAGTTTGAACCGATGCCCGAGATAGTGCCAGAATCAGATTTTTAGTATGTGGCAGATTTTCAGCAGTGAGAGCTCGCCCCCCCCCCCCCCCCCGTGGTTGGCAGCTGCCAAGTCTGCAGGTGACGGCCAATACTTTGCGCCGAATGACCTGAGCGAGAATGTGATTTTCGGTCAGATTGTTGTGCAAAGGTGTATGCGGATAATCCAGACCTAGAGCAGTTCGGACTTGTTTTTGTAAAGATGTTGCAGTAGCAGGTTTAACGAGTGGCAGCATTTTTTGTCGTTGAATATGTGATCGAACTTCTGGCGCAGCGATTCACGCCGCTCTGGGTACGGGCGTTGGCCGGACAAGTTTTGGAGCTATGGCTACGGAATCTTTCGGCGGGAGTTATTGGACGGATGCGAAAGTGGCATGGTCTGAAGCACAAGGTGAAGACTTTGAAATCCGTACGTTTCCCAGACGGCAGATCACATCGTGAGTATGGTCTGGAACATCAGGTGTCGAAGATGAAATACCTGCCGTGGGTGAAGGCATGTTCTCGTCGGCAAGCTGGATGCGGGAGATCCTCACGTCTGGATTGACGACCGAGGGAGAGGAAACGCGGTCTAGGAAAAGCCTTAGACACCGACTAAAGGCAAACCCTCGGCAACTGTCAATCTCTTTTCCTAAAATCGAGAACAGCTCCCCTTGACTCCACCAGTTATGACCTAATCTCGTTGAATTAGTCTTCTGTACTATGCCATCAGAGATGAGAGGTGGCAGGTGTTGCCTTGATCAATCTAAATATCCAAATTAAGCTCAAATGAGGACTACTTCATACACCAGTAAATTTCTGACACTATGCATTCTACACTTGAATTTACAATTTGAGCAGTCGGCGTAGAGTTTCTGCACGTTTTGACTTCAACTCAAGCAAACGGCGATAGACTTGATCACGAGGGTTGCTAATCGGACTGAAGTAATTCCATTGTAATTTATCGTAACCGTTTGGCTTTTTGTCGACAGATTCTTCTTTTGGACACCAACCATACTTCGACAGTGCGTGGTATCGGAGAACTTCAGTCAGCGGTCCTTTTTTATCCGATAAACTGCCCAAACATTCCGGCATCATAACTAGGTTTGCAACATGAGTATATGCTTCTGGATCTTTCGATTTGTTCCAGACATGAGCGAATGTCCATCCACCTAGTGGAAATGTACTCCCTAAGTAACCATGAGCCCAGAGTAATGCCCACCTTGGCGCAGTGTTATCGTCGTACATAACAGGTTTTCCGTCGATTGTTCCCTCTTTGAAGCGTCTTTTGGCGTATCTGACAACCGGAAAGACCGCTCCGTTCAACTGGCTGACAACGTAAGGGTGGGGCAGTACACAGTAACGCGCAGCCACTCGAATAATTATGGCCGCATCATCTGGCTTTAAAGTTGGGTTATAGATGATCTTTTTTAATGACATTTTTGTTTCGCTTGGAAGCCGTTGATCTAATTCCAGGCATTGGCTTGTTTTTCTTGATCGAACGACTATGGAATGAAAAAACTGCCGTTTCGAATGTTGAATTGATCGTAAAGAACCTTCGGAACAACCAAACTACTAAAGAGCAGCAGAAAACAGACGTGAAGCACTGATATCAACAGTAATATTAAATAATAATACTATTATTGTATACATATTGAATCAAGCAACATAAATATGAATTTTGCTTCGGCTTTGAAATCCTTGCATGAATTAGATGTTAAAGGGCGGTACGTCTATACATCGAAAGACCTGGCAAAAATTTTTTCAGACGACAGACGCCACGCGTTTCAAGCTGGATTAAAACGTCTCGTGAAAAACGGAATGCTGCAACGCGCAGCCCGAGGTGTCTACGTTTTTGCGTACTCTAGAAACATTAATGCAGACACCGTGGAGTTAATTGCAAAAACGTTGCGACGCGGTCACTACAGCTATGTCAGTTTGGAATCGGCACTGTCTTTATACGGCGCAATTTCCCAAGTCCCAGTTGATCGTTTAACTGTCATGACTACAGGACGCGAAGGAGTATTCAAAACTCCTTTCGGTGTAATCGAGTTCACACATACTAAACGTTCTGTTTCAGAGATCATTGGAAATGTGATTCAAACAGACCGGCCACTTAGAATCGCGACAAGAAGAACTGCATATCGAGACCTTAAGAGAGTAGGACGTAATGTCCATCTAGTTGACGAGTCAGAGATTTATGAATAACCGCCAGAACGAGTTTGTTCAATTGGTTAATCGTGCTGTGAGCGATTCCAAATTGAGCCATATGCGTAATGCGATCGAAAAAGAACTGCTGAATTACAACATCCTGTTCTGTCTCGAACAACATGGTCTATTGGATAATATTGTTTTTCAAGGTGGTACATTGCTTCGTTTGGGGCACGGTGGTGAGCGACTTAGCGAAAATTTGGATTTTGTTGCTGGAGCGAATTTTGCTCCGTCAGATCTTAGTCCGATCAAAATTAGAATCGAGAACTTCTTATTCGAGAGATATGGGTTAGCGGTCGATGTAAAAGAGCCCCAAAAAGCGTCTAGAAATGTCGAAAGCCGAGGCATGTCAGTAAACCGGTGGCAAGTCAATGCCGCCATAAATCCAGAGCGAAGGGATTTACCCAAACAGCGCGTCAAATTTGAAGTTGCAAATGTACCTGCACATACGAAGGAAATTGTCTCGATTCGTGCCCACTACGATTTTTTGCCGGATGGATACGACGATGTTTTGATCGTTTCAGAGACTTTAAATGAGGTTATGGCTGATAAGCTAATTTCGTTGCCTGCAAGCAAACGCTATATCCGATATCGTGATATTTGGGATTTGTATTGGTTAGTTAAGCGACGAGCGAAAGTTGATACGAAATTGGTAGAACAGAAAATTATTGACTGCCATTTGTTAGAGTATGTAGATTCACTGAACAATTTAATTGAGCGGCTTCCAGATATAGTGAACAGCTCTGAGTTTCACATTGAAATGCAAAAACTACTGCCAAGCGACGTATTTGACCGCACTTTACGTAAAGACAAATTTTGTGAGCACTTGCTTTTATCCGTTCAAAATTTATTTGAACAAATTCGGTATTCACTGCGCTAATTGTGCTGGTGTTTGCGTTAAAACCCTGTGGACTCGAATGGTCACGGTAGGGAAGCAGGTAGCCGTAGAGATCCGTATGTGCGCCTTAACGCATGCGACTCCAACCAGGATCAGTCAGAAGCAAACTGAACATCAGCCCGCCGTATCTGCGCAACCGTCCGTGACGAGCGCGTACGTAAAAGAGGCAAAGCTGGGGTATGGCAAATTATCCTGAGGGGTCGCCGTAAATTAAATTGCGGGAGTGACGTTGGCGGAAGTTATCCTTACCGTAGGCGTGGAGTCAGGGGCGTTTTTTCCATTTTTGCTACACTTTCGAAAATACTGCACGGCAATCAAATAAAAGAATGGAGAGCAAATTGACAATAGACCGCGTACCCCTTTCCTCCAACAGACGTAGATGAAGGGAGGTTTGTCAGCGTGGCTTTGTCCTGATATTCAGTCAGCTCTTCAGCCCCGCAATCTAAGCCCAATCTGGTGTCCTCGGCTGAGTTTGAATGCAGACAAAACCTGCTCAAGAGTCCCCCACCGCCTGATGTCGCCGCCATCGCCAAAGGAACACATTTATCGTTCCAGGTGAATTGACTTCATTCGTCGGCGTGAATTTCTGCTAAATTTAGAGGGTACCTGCGGGGCCGGAAGACGTTATTTTCAATGGTGATCTAAATTCCTGATCAAAAGTTTGGTCCATTCCACAAGCAACATTCTTCGCTGATGGAACATCTTTGATGTGACCTCGTTAGAGAGATTGCATGATTCAACTGTGGATTGCCCGGTACACTTTGAACAACTTCAAAAAGGAGTAAAGCATGAATACAAACAGCACGGTTCAGGGTCAGTCCGATGAGGCTCGCGGTGTTCGCAGCAAGGCGACCGTCATGGAAGTGAAATATCCCCGCTGTGCCGGCATCGACATTGCCAAGAGCGAGCATTGGGTGGCGCTGCCGGCGAAGGTTGACGGCGAGCATAGAGTCCGCCGATTCAGCGGTCTCACCCAGGATCTAAAGGAATTGTCGAGTTGGCTGACGCAACATGAAATCGAGCAGGTAGCGATGGAAGCGAACGGGGTCTACTGGATTTCGCCCTACGAACTGCTGGACCGGGACGGCTTCGAGGTGTGGCTGGTCAATCCGCTGCAGACACAGCCTCGCGATCAGCGCAAAAGTGATGCCTTGGACTGTCAGTGGATCCAGCAGATGATGAGTTACGGTCTGTTTAATGTGTCGCATCGACCGCAGGACCAGGTGTGCGTGTTGCGTGCTTATGTGAGACTCTATCAACGTATGATGCATGATCGCAATCGTCATTTTCGGCGAATGCAGAAGTCACTGCACGATATGAATGTTCATTTGGACATGGTGCTCAGTGACATCAGCGGCAAGACCGGAATGCGGATTATCGATGCGATCTTGGACGGCGAGCGAGACGGCGATGAGTTGGCGAAGTTGTGTGACGTTCGAGTCAAGGCCAGCGAAAAGAAGGTTTCAGCCGCGCTGCAGGGCAATTGGCGACGGGAACATTTATTCAACTTGCGCCTTGCGCTGGAAAGTTATCGTCATCTCAGTGATCAGATGCGGCTCACCCAAATCGAGATTGATCGCACGGTACGGAAGTTGACACTCTCGAGTGACGTCGTTGACGGAGGTGTAGATTCCAATACAAAATTGACTCACCATTCCAATTGAAAATTGACCCTGTACCATTAGCTAAGTGATTTTCAACCAATTTCTGGCTCAATTTTACTGCTGCCCCGAAGCGGAGCGCAGGGGCAGCAGTAGAATTTAAAATCAACAGCAGGACATTATTCATAGATGACCGAATCGCTGGTTGATTGTGAACCAAGCAGGGCAATGATCGGGAGCACCAAAGTGACCCTTGTGTCGTGAACACCCGGGGTGGACCTGTGCCCCGATCACTTGCCACGATGGAGGCCCAGTAGGATGTTTGTGCCGGAGAGCACCAGTACAGGGGAGGATCAGCATTGTGGCAGCCCGATATTTTTTAAACGACAACTGTCAGGAGGAATGACATGGAATCATTGGACTATTTTGTAGGCGTGGACTGGGGTTCGAAAGCGCACCAGCTGTGCATCGTGGATCGGACCGGTTCGATCTGTGCACAGCGCAGTTTCGAGCACAGCGGGCGCGGCCTGAACCACATGGCGACTTGGATTTTGGACGTCACCGAGTGCCCGCGACAGCAGCTGGGCATTGCCATTGAAACCCCGCGCGGGCCGGTGGTCGAGAGTCTGTTGGGGGCGGCCTTCAAGGTCTATTCGATCCATCCGAAACAGCTGGACCGGCTGCGCGATCGCTTCAGTTTGGCCGGGGCCAAGGATGACCGGCTCGATGCCCAGGTGCTGGCCGAATCGGTGCGATTGGACCGCCACTTGCTTCGAGAGCAGCAAGTGTTCTGCAGCGAACTGGTGCAGTTGCGCGACTGCAGCCGGCTCGATGCTCAACTGAAACAGGAAAAAGTGCGTCTGATCAACCAGATGCGGGAAGTGTTGTGGAGCTATTACCCACAGTTTATCGAGCTCTACCGCGAGCTGAGCCACCCCTGGGTGCTACAGCTGTGGAAATTGGCGTCGACGCCGCAAAAGGCAAAACGACTGCGAATCAGCAGCGTGACTCGAATCCTAAAACAGCATCAGATCCGATGCATCGATGCCGTCTCTGTCAAGAAACTTCTCAGCGAACCGTCGGTGAAGGTGACCGCAGGTACCACCCAAGGTGCCGTGTTTCAACTCGAAAGCATCATCGATCGCTTGCGCCTGGTGGTACGCCAGCTCCATCGAACCCGTCATGAAATGCAACGGCTGATCAAAGCCTATGACAAGATGCTGCGAGAAGCAGAGGAGCCCGAAGATAAAATGCGCCAGCGCGACGTGGAAATCTTAGCTTCGCTGCCTGGTGTCGGCACTGTCGTCCTCGCCACGCTGCTGGCAGAAGTTCCCGATCTCCTGCAGCAAAGAGATTATAACGCGCTGCGAGCCTACTCTGGGGTGGCGCCGGTGACCAAACGTTCCGGCAAATCCCTGGTGGTGCTCCGTCGTCGATCCGTCAACACGCAGTTGCAGAACGCCATCTATCATTGGGCTCGAATCGCCTGTCAGCATGATGCGGTCAGCAAAACCAAATACGCGGCTCTTCGAGACAGGGGGCACCGACATGCCAGAGCTTTGCGAGGTGTGGCCGATCGGCTGCTCAAGGTGGCCTGCACAATGTTGGAAAATCAAAAAATTTTCGATCCTGATTATCCGACATTCAAACAGGATGCATGACAGATCAGAAGCAGTGACTGCAAAGTCTCTGAGTCGAAATCCGGCTTGACAAATGGTAGGATGTCCACCCCTGAAGGTCAATTATTCTCTCATTATCTCTAAACTTTTCGTTAATTCAACTTAATTTGCCGCACTTTGCGAAACGAAGTGAGGGCTTGTCCGAACGAAGTTTCGCAAAGCGCCGTGCGCTGAAATATTCACGCCACTGTTCAGTGTTTTGACGCTTCACCAGAATGTTTCTTCTCGAACACCTGTGGATGGAATGTGCCTGGATGGGAAACTCGTGGCTAAACACTCATGCGAAGTCTGTGTCATTGAACGCCTGTACAGGTCCGGTTTGACGGGGAGGAGTCCCATCTGGGATTGAGCATAAATCAATTTACCACGGAGTCACGTGGTGTCAGAACATTGCACTTACTTCGTTCGACTTCGCCTGAATACGAAACTTCCATCAGGTCTGTGTCCTAATCTTTTGATTGATCGATGTGAGTCTCAGCGTGTACATTCCAATTACCAATGAGTGTTTTGAACCTACTGTCTGACGCTAGAGTTACGTATCATCAAGTAGTCGTCCCAAGTTTTCAGCCTGAAATCTTCAAACGAATCAGATTGGCTAATTCAGCAAACTACAAAATGACTCTATTACCTCTACAGCTTTTTCCAAACCAGCTAGTTTGAAAGCAGCACTGATCTCTTGACCGTGAAAACCCTTACCATAATGAATATTGAGCTCCTGAGTTTTCCTCAGTTGTTCCATGAGCTTCCTGATATTACCCTGATAATACGATGCATCGTTTTCGGAGTTATGAGCCCAATCTGAAGATTCGACCAGCATTTCGTCGAACCACAAAGTTATGGACGATGGAAGATTCGTCCAATCTAGGGATGAATGCCAGTTAACATAAATGATCAAGTCGCCGTGTGCGCAGGTAATGCCCATTGTGGCTTTTTTACCTTGATCAAATTGATGGGACGAAGGCGCATGAGTTGAATTGACTCCAATTGCGACCATCCAGTCTTTGAAATGTTCATCACCTAAAGCAGGCAATCCAGTTACTGCAAGCATGCAAACTGTAAAGGCTACTACAATTGCACGTTTATAGGGTTTGATATGAGGTTCGTAAAGTGTCATTGCTCCCCCCTCTGGAGTTATAACGAATGAATTATTTTTTACTCAAGTTTCGGGGTTCAAAATACAGTCCGAATCATGCCGTCACCAGAGAATCGTCGTGCAATTGAATATGAGAATATTCGTCATTCAGTTTCCTGCTTGACCTCAATCCAACAGAATGACGCCCTGCAATGCCCACGTCCGTCTCTAGCAATCACTTCATTGAAAATTGGGTCCTATTTATGCACGTACCGTTGTTTTCCAAATGAAATGCTATTACAAAGCCTTCGCGCCCCCGGGGGCGTTCTCTGATTCCTTCATGCTTTGATTTACGTCCACAGGAAGATTCAATTAATATTAAATCTTTAGAGACTTTCTCATTACAGTGAACACGACTGCATTCCCCCAAAATTAATGCTGTTTTAAACAATACTCAGACTCAATTGCTGTCTTGACATTTTAACGATAGCGTACTTACATTTTAAGAAAAGTTTGTGGATTCAAAATCATCTAAATTAACCCGACAAAACAGCTGGATCATCCTCCATTTGGAGGCTGAGGACATCCAATTGAAGTGATCTCTCCAAGAATTGTTCGACTTCTCGGTCAATGGCTTGCATCACGAAGTAGAGGCTGCGCTCGGTCAGGGTTTTGCTGGCGCGGATGGAACGGTACACCAAGCTGCGGAAGTAGTTCCACAGGCAGCGGGCGAAACAGATCGTATCGAGTTGTCTGTGTTTTTCCCTGCGTGCCTCGTACCGGATTACCGCCGCTGAAAGCATCATCAATTTCAATCAAGCCACACGACGGAATGACTTGGCCGCGAACGCCCACGGCTTGACGCATTTTGCGCAACATCAGTTGAGCGCTTCGCCATGTTCCTCGGATCATGTGAGCCGGATGCGTCGCCGAGATGCCGCCTTTTGTCGGCATTGCTCAGTTAGAGGGCAGCAGGCTACTTCGGCAGTAACAGTTTGAAATTATGTTCAAACCGGGTACCGGCGGTTGCTGAGATTTGATGATGACTTTGTCGACACGTATGAAGGGTGTGACGACTGACAATGCAGATTTGATCAAGACCGCAATGTGCTCAAACAAGGCCGTCTGGCCAATGCAGACGTTTCAGTTCTGCGAGGCAGGTTTGTTGGCTGGAAAAGTGACCGTACCAAGTCAGGAAGGAATGGGGTCTTTGTTGCAAAATTGTAATGTATCCAATTGGTTATATTGATGTCTGGTTATCTTTGTTTTGAATTCATGATTCCAATAAGCTCACAAACCGCTGTGAGAATTCTGTACAAATAAGGCAAAATACGGATTTATAAGACTCTCAGCTACCGTGTAAATGCGTTTCACTGTATTCTAAGATTCGTATCGACAAATTTAATAGATCTAATCCATGACACCACTTCAATTTGTTTCGCAGCTCCAATCTGTAAAGTTGGAAAACGTATTTAATCCATATTTCGACCATTGTAATTCCTGTGACGGTTTGGACGCATCAGACATTCGAAGCAGGTCGTTGCTCGCGCTTCTGCGTACGGCACAGGAAATCGATATTGATATGCTATGGATCGGACGTGATTTAGGATATCGAGGAGGCAGGCGAACAGGGTTAGCCTTTACAGATGACGTTCATTTGAGTGATCATAGCAAACGATGGCGGTTAACATTTGAACGCCCCACAATTGGAAAAATGGTAAAAGAAATGTCCGCAATGTTCGTTTGGAGAGTTTTGAATCAGTTGGACGCCAAAATTTTTCTTTGGAATTTATTTCCACTGCATCCACACAACAGAAATAATCCTTTCAGCAATCGGAAACACAATAAACGGGAATGCTGTATCGGTGAAGAATTTCTCGTTGAACTTGTTTCTATGCTGAGACCAGAAATGCTGATCCCGATCGGAAATGATGCAGCCGCAGCGACAAAGCGAATATTCGACAAATCAAAAATTCATCCTGTTCGCCATCCTAGTTACGGTGGATTTGCTAAATTTCAAAATCAAATGTTAGAGACGTCCAGATTGTTGAGAGAGCAATAAGAGTTTCATTTCCGAATCGCTAACCATCTGGAATATCCGGTGACGACAGAATTACCCATTAAAAATCAAAGTCAAAACGCAAAAGGAACTGCGAGCTTGTTGAAATCCACGGTTGCGTTTGGATCAATGACCACGATTTCCAGACTAACCGGTTTGATTCGCGACATCATATTTGCTCAGCTAATCGGCAGTTCTTATCTTGCAGATGCATTTTTTGTTGCTTTTCGCATTCCGAATTTTTTTCGCAGAATCTTTGGTGAAGGCGCATTTTCCGCCGCTTTCATTCCAGTCTATACACAATACAGAGTTTCTGCGCCAAAGGAGCAGACTCGAGAATTTGTCAACATCGTCACTGGTCGTCTGACGTTGGTTTTGCTCGTTCTGACTGCTTTGGGAGTCATTTTTGCGCCATTGATTGTTTCGGTCTTGGCACCCGGTTTTCGAGCGGAGCCTGAAAAATACCAGGTAACAGTTGACAGTTTGCGCCTTACTTTTCCTTATGTGCTGTTCATCTGTCTTGTTGCGGCAAGTGCAGCGATTCTAAATACGCACAAACGTTTTGCCGCCGCTGCGGCAACGCCGATTTTGTTGAATTTCTCGTTGATTGGCGCTGCGCTTTGGATTACAGGCTTGGTGGAGAACGCGGCGATCGCGCTTTCCGTTGGTGTCTTGATCGCAGGAATAATACAGCTCCTGTTCCAATTTCCATTTTTATACAAAATCAATGCAATTCCGACACCAAGTTTGAAGTTTGGTAAAAAGAACAAAGCGAAAAAAGGCGTACGCGAGGTTTATCGACTGATGATTCCCTCAATTTTCGGGTCGTCTGTAGCTCAGATCAATTTATTGGTAAACACCTTCATTGCTTCCTTTTTGATTACAGGAAGTGTGTCTTGGCTGTACTATTCAGATCGTTTGCTCGAATTTCCGCTCGGTGTATTCGGTGTCGCATTGGGTTCAGTGATATTGCCAAAACTATCTGAAGTTCATGCGAACAAACATCGCGTTGAGTTCAGCAAGCTGTTGGACTGGGGGCTTCGATGGAGTGTATTGATTTCAGTTCCGGCAACTGTCGGCTTGATTGTTCTTTCACATTACGCCCTCGCTGCGCTTTTTTTTCACGGGGCATTCACGGAAACTGACGTGATAATGTCCGCTCGTGCATTGATTGCCTATTCGATTGGCTTGACAGCCCTTGTTACAGTACGAGTTTTGTCTCCAGGATTTTTTGCAAGAAATGACACTAAAACTCCGGTTCGAGCGGGAGTGATTGCGATGATTTTGAATATGTTCTTCGCAGCCGCACTCGTTTTTCCGCTTCAGCATGTCGGCTTGGCACTCGCAACTTCTTTGGCGGCATTCATCAATGCTGGATTGCTGTTTTACTGGTTGGTGCGCGACAAAACCTTGGATTTGCAACCTGGTTGGATATTGTTTCTAATCCGAGTGGTAATTGCCTCAACTATAATGGGATTTCTGTTGTTATGGATTGCGCCACCACTTACCAATTGGCTGGACTACAGCGTTATAGAGAGAGTCGTCAGGCTGATTATTTACACTGTCGTTGGTGGTGGTGTTTACGCAATGAGTATTCTATTGTTTGGCATTCGTTTCAACCAATTGATACAACGATGAAAAGTGATTACGGAAAAGTTGTTCAGATCGGCTCTCCCGATTCACCGCGATTCTTTACGTTGGCAGAGGCAAATGAAACTTTGGAATTAGTGAAAAAAATCACCGCTAATTCTTATCAAGAACTGGAAACTGTTAAAATTCAGTTGAAAAATTATTTGCCCAGCGATCCGAGAGTCACTTTAGTCGAGAAACAATACGAAAAAATTGTGAATAGTTGGATTGCTAAAATGGAGCGCTTAGGGCTTGTTGTAAAAGGTCTTTGGTTGATTGATTTCGACACTGGAGATGGATTTCTGTGCTGGAAGTATCCAGAGATCAGTATTTCTTTCTATCACAGTTACACCGGCGGTTTTGCATCCCGACAACCACTTTCTCAGGTAATTGAAGAATTCAGCCCAGATTGGGCGCGCTGATACCGAAGTTACTTTCCTCCTTGCCAAACTGCCGAATTCGATTGATGGAATTTATTCGAGGGTCGTATAACATTCGTTCACATCACTATGGCTGTGTGCTGTCTGTGGGTAACTACGACGGTCTCCATCCAGGACATCAGCACGTAATACAGCAATTGGTGAAATGTGGAAAAGATTTGAATTTGCCTGTCACAATTGTTGGTTTTGAACCTCATCCACTAGAGTTTTTTATTGGTGACGCCGCCCCGCCCCGACTGATGTCGGTTCGTGAAAAAGTTGAATCGATGAATGCTATGGGCGTTGATCGGTTTTGTTGCCTGCGTTTCAATCACGTTTTGGCAAACACAGAACCGGAAGTATTTGTTGAAGATATTCTGCTCGATAAGTTAGGGGCGAAATGCATAATTGTCGGTGATGATTTTCGCTTTGGTCGAAATCGAAGGGGTGATTATCAAATGCTCCATCAGCTCTGTGTGCGAAATGCGGTTATTGTTCGCAGAATTGACGCTCAATTACTGGGTGATGACCGTATCAGCAGCACTCGCATTCGTCATTTTCTTGGTGCTGGAGACATCAGTCATGCTAATCGTTTGCTAGGGCGTGAATACAGTATTTCCGGACGAGTGGTTCGCGGAAATGGAAACGGTAGAAAATGGGGATTTGCGACTGCAAATGTGCAAATGAAAATTCCTAAAACGGCATTGAATGGCATCTTTGTCGTGATGGTAAAACGCAAGAATGGAACTGTTCGACAGGGTGTTGCGAGCTTAGGCATTCGTCCAACGATTGGTGGTACGAGAAAAGTGCTGGAAGTTCACTTGCTTGATTTTGATCAAGATTTGTATGGTGAAAGGATAAAGGTTAATTTCTTGAAAAAACTACGCGACGAGTTTAAATTTTCTTCCATTGAAAAAATGTGTGAGCAAGTCCAGCAGGACATCTTACGTACAAGAGATTTCTTCCATGACAGAAACTCTCAAATCACTCTTTGCCATTGACGCGCATTTAATTTTTCATTCAAATATTTAATTGAGTGAATACAATCCTTACTCAATTGAATATCTTTCATTCATTTAATGATTGTTCGGAGAGTCAATCGACAAACTGGATTATTACACACGGATCATGACAAACTATAAAAATACGATCAATCTACCCAAAACGAAATTCCCAATGCGAGCGAATCTCGCAAAAAGAGAACCTGATATTCTCGCTTTTTGGGAAGAGATCGACCTCTATCAGTGTATGCGTGAAGCTGGGCAAGGGAGAGAAAAATGGATTCTGCACGACGGTCCTCCATATGCCAACGGAGCACTCCATATCGGTCATGCGGTGAACAAAATACTGAAAGACATGATCGTGAAATCAAAGTCGATTACCGGTTATGATTCGCCTTATGTACCTGGTTGGGATTGTCATGGCCTGCCAATTGAACACGAAGTCGAAAAGAAATTCGGTCGGAATCTCTATCGAGAAAATCCGAAAAAATTCAGAAATTCGTGCAGGGAATTTGCCGAGGAGCAGATCGAAATACAGCGTCAAGGGTTTATCCGCATGGGCGTTGTTGGAGATTGGTTCAATCCCTATTTGACAATGAACTTTCACACTGAGGCGAACATTATTCGATCGCTGGCTCAGATTATGGAAAATGGACACATGATGCATGACCTGATGACAGTATATTGGTGCAAAGACTGTGAGTCCGCGCTCGCAGAAGCGGAAGTCGAATACCTCGACAAAAAATCTAGAACAATCGACGTTCGCATGATTTCCATGGATCCCGATGCAATATGCAAAGCTTTTGGATTTGCTGACCGCAAAGGAGATTCTCGGGTGAGTGCGGTCATTTGGACGACAACCCCATGGACTTTGCCGGCAAATCGAGCTGTCGCAGTTCACTCAGATTTTGAATATAGCCTCATCGAGGTCAATTTGGCCGGTGCAATTGAGTATTTGATCATCGCTAAGGATCTGGTGGAATCGTGCATGGCGCGTTTCGACATCGAGCGTTACAAGCCGGTAGCGGAAACGTACGGAAGTGAGTTGTTGGGCTTGATGTTTGGACATCCGCTTCATCAATCTGAATTTCCAGTGCCGACGATTCCTAGTGAACATGTAACTTTGGATGCTGGTACTGGACTGGTTCACACTGCACCAGGTCATGGGCACGAAGACTTTGCATTAGGCAAAGAACATAATTTGGAAATCTACAATCCAGTAGGTCCAGACGGAAAATTCTTAGAAAGCACAGAATACGTCGGTGGGCGAAGCGTGGACGAAGGTGGCGACCTGATTACGGAAATGCTCGATCAGAGAGGTGACTTGCTCTGCAGCGATACGATCGTACATAGCTATGCTCACTGTTGGCGACACAAAACGCCCATTTTGTATCGAGCGACACCACAATGGTTCATCAGCATGGAGCGCGAGCAGCTTCGCGATACAGCACTGAAGGCAATTGAGGATGTGCATTGGGTGCCGGACTGGGGTGAAGCAAGAATTGCAGGCATGGTAAAAAATCGGCCGGATTGGTGTTTGTCTCGTCAACGAGTCTGGGGCACGCCAATTACATTATTCGTGCACAAAGAAACCGGAGACTTGCATCCCAATACCCCAGCTATTTTCGAGCAGGTGGCAGAACATGTTGAACAGCGTGGGATTGATGCCTGGTTTGACTTGGATGATTCCGAATTTATCGGAGAAGATGCGCAAGACTACAAGAAGGTCACTGATGTGCTGGATGTGTGGTTTGATTCGGGCGCTACTCACTACAGCGTTCTCAATCATCGTTCGGAGTTGACCAATCCAGCAGGCATGTATCTGGAAGGCTCCGACCAGCATCGCGGCTGGTTTCAATCCAGTTTATTGGTGAGTGTTGCGATCACAGGAGGAGCGCCATTCCAATCTGTGTTGACGCATGGTTTTACAGTAGATGGCGAAGGACGCAAAATGTCCAAGTCAATTGGAAATGTAATCGGACCTCAGTCAGTGATCGACAAATATGGTGCCGACGTCCTGCGACTATGGGTGGCTTCAACTGAGTATGAAGGTGAAATGCGAATTTCACAGGAAATTATCAATCGAACAACTGACTCTTATCGCAGGATTCGAAACACAATTCGCTTTCTCATCGGAAATCTAAATGACTTCGATATTGCTGACAGCGTGGATTGGGATCAGATGCTTGAACTTGATCAATGGGCAGTTCGTTACGCGCTTCGACTGCAGCAAGAGATCATAGAGGCTTACGATACGTATAGATTTCATGTGATCTGCCAAAAGATTCATCGATTCTGTATTGTTCAGATGGGAGGTTTTTACCTGGATATTCTGAAGGATCGACTCTATACCATGCCCGCTGACAGTCGGGGACGACGATCTGCACAAACAGCAATGATTCATATTCTTGAAGCGATTGTTCGATGGCTCGCTCCTGTTCTTAGCTTCACCGCTGAGGAAATTTGGCAGATTTTGCCGAACCGCAACACAAAATCCGTATTGTTGACGGGTTGGTATGAAGACTGGCCCCAACAGGCAATCGATGGAAATACTGTCGATCTACAATACTGGGAACGTGTTATTGCAGTACGGGAAGAAGTTAATCGACGCTTGGAGAAGGCTCGAAATATAGATCTGATCCGTTCTTCGCTCGCTGCGGAAGTGACGCTTTACTGTGGTGGAAATTTGTTTGACATCTTGAGTCGAATAAGTACTGAATTGAAATTCATTACAATCACTTCGAGTGCGACCGTACACTCTTTAGAGTCGATGACTGAAGAATTGCCTCAATCTGAGATTGAAAATCTATATATCAAAGTTGTCGCTTCTGAAAATACAAAGTGCGTACGTTGCTGGCATCATGCTCTGGATGTAGGACAGCATCCAGACTATCCTGGCATCTGCATGCGTTGCGTCACCAACATCACGAGCATAGGCGAAGAAAGGCTTATTGCATAGATTGCGATGGGTCTATTCGCCCCACTTCACGCAGCAGGAGCGTTCCAACTAAAAAATGAACGCCGTTGTTAAAGAGTCAGCTGAAAAACGGCTCTTTCGCATTCACATAGGGCTTGCAGCCTTTGTCTTTTTTTTAGATCAGATTACTAAATTCTTAATCTCAAGCTGGATTGAGCCTTATGGATCAGTCTATATCACAAGCTTTCTCAATCTAGTCCATATCTTCAATAAAGGTGTGGCTTTCGGTATGTTCGCAGACTCGCAGTTCGATACGAACACAATCTTTTTGATTACCAATGCCGTTATTGTCTTGGCATTGATAATTGGTGTTCGCTTTCTTCGAAGTCAGCGCAGTCAATTTGCGACAGCAATTTGGCTGGTTATTGGTGGAGCGCTAGGAAATATTGCCGATAGAGTAGTGCAAGGTCATGTAGTCGACTTTGTTGACATTCACTTTGGGAATTGGCACTATGCCACATTCAACGTTGCGGACACCGCTATCAGTATTGGCGCAATCTTGATTGCGTTGGAGCTGTTCAAAATTCAAATACTGTTTCGTAAGGGCTGACTCAAGTTTCACTTAACGCAGTGACTGATTAAGCTTTAAATGGCTTGTTCAACAAAAGCGTTTTCTAGTTCGTGTTGGTAAGCAAAGATACTGGGAGTTCCACCGGTGTGGATAAACATCACATTTTCGTCCGGTGCCGCTCGTTGGACATAATCAAGAAAAGCCGTTGCAGTTTTGCCCGTGTAGCTCGGATCCAGGACTAGTGCTTCTTGTTGTGCGCAAACTACAATTGTTTGCCACACAATGCTAGATGCCACACCATAGCCGGGTGCAAAAGATTCGTCCGATAAAATTATGTCGTCATCTGGAATTTCTAGAGGAACTCCAAGCAATTCGGCGATTTCTTGGCAGCGACTTTGAATTCGAGGTCTCTGCAATTCCTTTTTACGTCGTACGCATACGCCGACCACTTTGATACTTGAGCCTATTGCGCGCAGCCCAAAAAGAAGGCCTGCATGCGTGTTGCCACTGCCTGAACCAACGAAAATCACATCAATGTTGATTTGTTTCTGTCGAAGCTGCTGATCAATTTCGTACGCTGCAAGAACATAGCCTAGAGCGCCAAGTGGCTTGTGTCCAGGCGCTAAGGGGATGATATACGGAACACGACCTTGGTTTTTCAGCCGATTTGCAAGGACTCGAAGTCGATTGTCCGCTTCGGCTTCATTCTCGCCTTCGCTGAAATAGTGCAATTTTGCCCCAAACAATCGGTTTAATAGCACATTGCCTGAAGTCTTGTAATCTTTCGATGGGTTGGAAACTCTAGATTCAAGTTGAATGTGGCATTGCATGCCCAATCGTGCGGCATAGGCTGCAGTCAGCCGCACAAAGTTTGACTGCACTGCACCTGTGATTAAAACAGTGTCGGCTTTCTTTTCGATTGCCTCGCCAAAATAGAATTCCAACTGCCGTACTTTGTTGCCGCCGAAGCCAAGATGATTGCAGTCATCCCGCTTGACGTACAACTGAGTGCCATTGTATTGCTTGGAAAGATTGCCGAGAAATTCAATCGACGTTGGCTCGTCGTGAAATACACAGCGAGGAAAAGCAAGCAGCTGATTTAGAACTGATTTTGGATCGACGCTGTTCACGTCTGAAAAAATTCAATTCAGTTGTTTGCACACCGCTAGGCAGCAGCCCGTCAGGCAGCGGCCATCTCACGATTTCGACGAGTTCTCTGCATCAGGATCACAAGCCCGAGAACAACCACTGCGGGAATATAGAATAGTTCTTTGGGCAGTCGATCAGTTGGCTGTTGAATATGATCAAGGACCACCGGTTCATCACCATAGTAGTCAAACATATCACCAATTTTGTCAAATAAGTCTGTTCCAACAAATGGTTCTTCAATTTTCACTTGTCCATCTTCCTCAATTACAGTCAGCCCTGCCGAGGACAGACGATTTGCCGCTTCACCGATGTTTCCGAGCGGTACGAGTATAGTCGTGCTTGTGATTTCGCCAGTATCAAAATCGGGACCACTTACAACAACAGTCATGACTCCGTCAGGTGGAATATCGTCGACGATTTGGTAAACTTTTGCGGGTTCTACCTGTTCATGAGGTTCTGCTACTCGGTCCAGCCAAAAGCCAGGTCGAAACAGCGTAAAAGCGACTAACAGCAGTAACGCCGACTCCCAGATTTTGTTTCTCGTAAGCATGTAACCTTGAGTTGCTGAGGCAAACAGCATCATTGCAATGACAGCTACGACAAACACGAAAATCGCTTTGAGTGGAGCAACTTCGATTAACAGCAAGTCAGTATTGAAGATAAATAAGAATGGTAGCAGCGCGGTTCGAATGTCATATGCAAAGCCTTGAATACCGGTTTTGATTGGATCGCCTTTCGATATCGCAGCCGCGGCGAAGGCTGCGAGTCCCACAGGTGGTGTATCGTCAGCAAGTATCCCAAAATAGAAAACAAACAAGTGTACTGCAATTACTGGCACTACCAAACCATTCTGTGCTCCGAGCAGCAAAATAACAGGAGCCATTAACGACGATACGACAATGTAATTTGCGGTTGTAGGCAAGCCCATACCCAAAATCAAGCTCATGACCGCAACCAGCAGCAGCATGACGATTAAACTGCCACCTGAAAGGAATTCAACGAATTCACCAACGATTTGGTGTGCGCCTGTCAATGAAATGGTTCCAACGATGATTCCGGCAGCCCCTGTAGCAACAGCGATCGCAACCATATTGGAAGAGCCTGCAATCATACCGTCCTTCCATTCAATTACACCTTTCATGATTTCGGTTTTGTAATCTCCCGATTTTCTAAAAAAAGCCTTGATCGGGTGTTGGGTAAGGGCAACGATTGTAATGGCAACCATGGCCCAAAATGCTGACAATGCTGGGGATAATCGTTCGATCACGATACTCCAGATCAGAATGACGATAGGAATGACGTAGTACAGTCCCGTTATGGTTGTCTCTCCAGCCCTGGGCAGTTCGGTGATGGGGGCATCTGGCGCATCGACTTCAAGGTCGGGGCGTTTCGAAGCCAACCAAATGAGATATAGATAAACCGAGGCGCACAAGACAATGACAATAGGGAAGGCTGCGTCAGCAAATACATCTTTAACCCAACCTAGACCAAAATATACGAGTATCCCTAGAATTGCGATCCCAATAAAACCGCCTAGAAAACCAATGATTTTCGACATGAAGGTGAGAGACGACGGTGGTTTTGGCAGACCTTTCAAATTGAGTTTGAGAGCTTCCAAATGCACGATGTAGACCAACGCAATATAGGAAACCAGCGCAGGCACCAAGGCATGTTTGATGATGTCGGTATAGTTGATACCGGTAAATTCAGCGATTAAAAATGCTGCAGCTCCCATGACTGGCGGTGTCAGCTGGCCGTTAGTCGATGAAGCGACTTCCACTGCACCCGCTTTCTCGGCCGTTAATCCGGTACGCTTCATCAATGGAATCGTAAAAGTGCCTGTTGTCACCGTATTCGCGATGGATGAACCAGAGTACATGCCACTCAATGCAGAAGCCATAACCGCCGCTTTCGCAGGGCCTCCCTTCAAATGACCAAGCAGCGCGAACGCGACTTTAATGAAAAAATTACCCGCTCCAGATTTTTCCAAAATTGACCCAAACAATACGAAGAGAAAGATTAGAGATGCAGAGACTCCTAAGGCAACGCCAAACACTCCTTCATTTTGCATCCAATAGTGCCACATGGCTTTGCCAAAAGATGCACCTTTCCACTGTACAGTTTCGGGCAAATATTCGGAGTGTCCAAAAAATACGTAACACACAAAAACCGATGCTACGATCAGCAGTGGCAACCCGAGTGCTCGATACACAGTAATGCCGAGAACAATCATGCCAATGGATGAAATGACCAAATCGCCCGTTGTAGGAAGACCGGCGCGTACTGCGATTTCGTTACGAAGGACCACAATGTACAAGCATGATAGAACTCCAAATGCAACAAGAAGCCAGTCATACCAGGGAATACGGTTCTTTGGACTGGATTTGAATAGCGGAAACGACATCGTGGCTAATACGAATGCAAAAGCCAAATGAATCAAACGTGCATTCGCACTCGTAACGACGAGGGGAATTCCGAACAACTCCGTGAAAAAGAAGGGCAAATTTGAAGATATGTAAATCTGGAATACAGCCCATAAGAATGCGATGACAATGATCATCTGACCTTGCCAGCCAATTGGTTTTCTTGAGCCTGTATCGACGTTTGCTAATAATTCTTCAGCAGATTGTTGGGTTTTTTCATTCATGTCCGATGTCCTAATTTTTCTCGCACTTGGGAATAGTCTAAATTCTAAACAAAAAAAGGGAGAGCGCCGCTCTCCCTTTTTCAATGGTTAATAATTACATCCAGCCTCTTTCTTTGTAGTACCTTGCGGCACCATCATGTAATGGAGCTGACAGAGAATCGGAGATCATCTCTTCCGGTTTCAAATTGGCAAATGCCGGATGAAGTTTCTTGAAGTTATCGATATTTTCGAAAACTGCCTTGACAACGATGTAAACAACATCGGCGGGAACATCAGCGCTGGAGACAAAGGTTGCGCCTACACCGAATGTATTGATGTCCGCTTCGTTGTTGTACATTCCAGCAGGAATGGTCGCAGTTCGATAATAGGAGTTATCTGCGACTAACTTATCAATTTCTGCGCCGGTCGCATTTACGAGATGTGACGGGCAAGTCGAAAGTGATTCTTGAGTCAATGCTGATGGATGTCCGACGAGCCAGAAATAAGCATCAATCTTACCGTCACAAACTGCTTGTCCAGTTTCAGCTGACTTCATTTCAGCGGCGAGTTTTAAATCACTTCGCTGCCATCCCATAGCTTCTTCGATCACTTCCCAAGTACCGCGGGTGCCAGAACCTGGATTGCCGATATTGACTCTTTTGCCTTTTAAATCGGTGATATTCGAAATACCAGAGTCATCATGTGCGATGATTGTTACTGGTTCTGGGTGAACGGAGAAAACGGCTCGGAGATTTTCAAATTTTCCTTTGTCTTCAAATTTGGAAGTGCCGTGAAAGGCATGAAATTGCCAATCAGACTGTGCTACGCCAAATTCAAGCTCACCACTACGAATGGTATTGATGTTGTAGATAGAACCGCCAGTGGACTCAGCAGAACAACGAATCCCGTGCTCTTTTCTATCCTTATTGACGAGCCGACAGATGGCTCCTCCGGTAGGATAGTACACTCCTGTCACACCACCTGTTCCTATGCTTATGAATTGTTGTTGACTTTGAGCCGGTACAATGCCAGCTACCAAAGTAGCAAGGAATACAGAGAATATTGCTACAAAAAATTTTTTCATGTTTATTTTCCTGATTAAGAAAGTTAGACTACCAAAACAATAAAATTTATACAAAGTATATAACTGAAATTTATTTCCCAAATTGAATTTCACGTATGGAATCTTCAGTTCGTCACATACCAATTTTCAACCCACAAAGTCGTGGTTGACGAATTTCCCGTCGGTTCAATTCCATTCAACCACTTGGGAATGATGTACGGACTAGCCCGATAATACAGGGGCAGAGCAGGTAGGTCTTCTGAATATCGATGCTGAATTTTTGCCCAAATTTGGTCTCGCTCCTTTTCATTTAAAGTCACTTCAACGGTATCAATCAATGTGTCCATCTCATCGTTCCGATATCCTGGATAATTGCTGCCCACCCAATTGTTCGATTCCGCTGGAATTTCAGTTGAATGAAGTGTTGTTCTCGGTGAAGCATTGGGGTCGCTGACCCATGCATACATGGCGAGACCTGAAAACAGCCGCTTGGCTACTGTTTCACCAAAGAATACGCGTGCTGGTTGATTTTGAATGATGACTTCTATTCCAACTTCGTTCCATTGACTTTGCAGAATTTGTTGAATTGATTCTCGGATGCGTGAACCCGCAGTTGTACCAAATTCCAGACGTAAGGGCTCCCCTTGAATATTGTGTCGAACGCCATCATTGATTTCCGTCCATCCAGCAGCTTCGAGCAGTTGAATTGCTAATTCAGGATCATACTCATATTTTGGAAGATTTGGATTGTAGTACGTATTTAAAGGGACTATGAATCCGTCTGCAACGGGCTGGTGACCACCAAAAAATTGATCAGATATCAACTGTCGATCAGCTGCATGCAACAGAGCTTTGCGAACTCGATGGTCCGCAAAAATTGGGTTGTCTAAATTTAGATCGATATGTTCATAAATTAGACCTGAACGGAATATGTAATTGTAGTCATCCGGATGTCGACTCTGAATATTAATGGCTTGATCTATCGTTACCCCCAATAAACCCGAGATGTAGTCAATTGATCCCGACAATAGATTGGCTTCCAAAGCTGCGGTGTTTTCAATGATACGAAGCACTATCTTCTTGAAATGGGGGTCTTTTCCCCACCAAGTTGTATTTTTGACAAACTCGATATAAGCACCGGGTTCAATTTTGGAAATACGATACGGACCGAAATAAAGACCCGGCAGCAAAGAATCATTGTCGTACGCATTTCGAGTTCGGTAGTTGCTGGGTTCAGAAAAATTTGGGCGATCTATATGTTCAGGAATCAGATATAGTCCGAGTTCGTTATAGTTGAATTCGACTCGGTCCAGATACAGCGTGAAAGTCTTGTCATCTATCGCCTCTACCGATAGGATTCTGCGGTAAAATTCTGCTCCGAGCACTCCGCTTTCTGGATTTTTTCCAACTTCAATTGTGTATGCCACATCTTTCGTTGTTACGGGAGTGCCATCTCCCCAACGAGCATCAGGCTGCAGCGAATAGGTAACAGCTATGCCTTGTTTACCATCGCCTAAATCGGTTAAAACAGCCCCTCCGTTTTCAATTGTCGGTAATTCAGTACACAACAAGCAAACAAGTTCCCAGTCTGCGTCGTATGTGGTGATTGGTCTCATTGTAAGATTCAAAGCAAAATACTTTGCCAGCATCGCCTCAAAATTGGGATGAAACGACGCTGGATATTGTGTCATGCCAATGACTAGAGTATCTTTATCTTTTGCTAAAGTCAGATTTGAAACGAAAACAAAAATTACGATAGCAATAATGCAGCGAGTGAGGTGGAAAAGCATTGCAGTTACCTTTTTGAACTAAAGTATTGGGAAATGTGTTTAGTTTCAGATTATATAGATTGGACGTTGCTTTTAACTTTGTTCGGAAGATGTTGAAACCGAAAATCAAAATTGGAGTCAGTCTCTGTCTGCTAGGTGAACGCGTTCGCTACAACGGTGGACATAAATTCGACCGTCTGATCAGCGATGTTTTCGCTTCTACTTTGGACTTGTTGCCGATTTGTCCAGAAGTAGAAATTGGAATGGGAGTACCGAGACTTCCGATTCATCTCGTTCGCGATGGAGAGGAAGTGAAAGCAGTCAGCGTTGACAACGAAATCAAGGATTTCAGCGGTTCGCTTCAGTCATTTGCCATCGCAAGAAAACATCAACTGTCTTTACTTAGCGGTTATGTATTCAAAGCTAAATCTCCGAGTTGCGGACTGACGGATGTGCCCATCATCGACAGTCAGAAAAATAATGTGATGAAGTTTGGATCAGGGATTTTCGCGAAGGGCGTTCGAGATTTGGTTCCTGCTCTGCCCGTTGAAGACGAGATTCGACTGAACGACTGGAATGTATTTCACAATTTTATGGAGCGAGTTCAGATATTTAATGATTGGCAGTCACTAGACAAGCGAAATGATCAGCATAGAGCTAAATTTCATCGAAATGCTTGTATTCATGTGCTAGCTCGAGGGCAAGACTATGTTGAAGTACTCAACGGCATGTATCTGAAGAAGCAATCTCAGTTCTCGTTAACAAATAATTGTGACTACATCGCATGGTTGATGCAAATTTTGTGCGTAATTCCGTCTCGAATGGGTCATGCGAGGGCAATGAGATACGAAATGTGTTCGGGCAAGTATCAATTGTCCCCCAAGGAGTCTGAAGAAGCATTCCAGAAAATTGAATTTTTTGAGAACCGCGATACCGAGCTGGATCAGCTCCTTGTTAGAATTTACGAAAGTCCTTGGCATAATCGGAATATTTCGAGCTACATTAATCCGTATCCGTGTAAGGTGCTGTTATCCGCAATAAAGCACTTCAACGACTAACCGGATAAACGAATGGTCTTGAGTGCAACCTTCTCGGGTTATACCACGATTCTATTTTACGGATAACTTGACGTCTAAGCACCTGGGCTGACTTCAACGAATCCGTCGACAACACGCTTTCGCGCTTCAACGTCGCAAACCAGGACTCCGCCTGTGCATTGTCATAATAGTCGCCGACACTGCCCATCGACTGCTTGATCTCATGCGCTCGACATAAGGCCTGAAACGCCTTCGTACCATACTGTGTGCCTTGATCCGAATGGTGAATCACACCTTTGCAACGCCGACCTCGAAGCACCATCCGCAAGGCCTGGCTCATCAAACCGAAATCTTGGCAGGTCTTAATTGACCAACCCAAAATACGCCGACTGCAAGCGTCCTGCACCACCGCCAGATACAGCGTGCCGTCCAATGTAAACAGATAGGTCGCATCGGCTAGCCACAGCTGATCCGGCTCGGCAACGTCAAACTGATGCTAGACTTGATCCTCGATCCCATGCGCCCGAGCCCCGCGACGGGTGCTCTGCACATACATTTTCGGCACCGACGTCGACAGACAGGCTTCTCACATCAAACGCGCACTCGATTCATGCTCACCTTGACGCCAATTATGCGCAACTGAGCCGCCACGTGGGTCGCACCATAGGTCCTATACCATTTAGAGATAGCCAAATTGTCGCAATCATTGTCGACAATGATTGCGACAATTTGAAGTTGCTGGCAAGCGGTTGGGAGCGCCAACCAGATGATGTATCTTTGAATGCCGAGTATGGACTTGTGCTTCGACCGCCGACCGTCATGAAGATTTCCTGTAGTAAGTTTGTGTCGTTGAGCACCCGTATAGGTACCGAAACAACATGGCGACAGCCAGCACTTCACCATGATCATGGGTTTGAGGAGGATTGATCAAGGAACACAGACGATTTGGTTGATGGGAATCAACTGGGGACGGCGACATCACCAGGCATATGTGATGGATGCCAATATCATTAGAGATAGAGATCGCCGAATAGCCGTAGTATTTGTTAACGATTATTACGACGATCTTCAGTTGCTGGCAGGCGGTCGGGAGCACCAACTAGGTAATGTATCTTTGAATACCGAAAATGGACTTGTGCCCCGACCGCCGACCGCCACGAAAAATTCCTGTAGTAAGTTTGTGCCGTTGAGCACCCGTATAGGAACTGAATTGAACATGGCGACAGCCAGCATTTGACCATTGTAATAGGTTTGAGGAGGATGAAGATGATGGAATCGAAGACGACTTGGTTGATGGGAATTGACTGGGGACGGCAACATCACCAGGCATGCGTGATGGATGCCGATGGCAAGGTGGCCGACAATCAAAGTTTCGTTCACAGCGGTGACGGTCTGACGCAGATGGCGCAATGGTGCCTGCAGCTCACCGCCAGCGAGCCGAGTGCGGTGCGTGTCGGCATTGAGACCCCGCACGGAGCAGTGGTGACGACTTTACTGAATTACGGATTCGAAGTGTATAGCATCAATCCTTTGCAGTCGAATCGATTTCGAGACCGACATTCACCGGCCGGGGCCAAGGATGACCGCCGCGACGCCTGGGTGCTGGCGGATGCGCTGCGAACTGATCTGAGCGCGTTTCGTCAGCTGTCGGCAAAAGACGAGCAGCAGTCGCGTTTATTTCAATTGCTGCGTGATTACAGCCAGTTGGTCGACATGCGAATTCAGTTAAGCAATCGGATCGGCGATTTATGGTGTGAATACTATCCGCAATTTCTGCAGGTGAGCAACACTTTGACTGCGGGATGGGCGCTGGCGCTGTGGAAGCGGGTGCCGACTCCACAGAAAGCGCAGCGCATTCACCTTGGCAGTGTTGAAAAACTGCTGCGGCAGCATCGGGTGCGCGCGAAAAGTGCCGAGCAGATCCTTGACATTTTGCGTCAGCCGGCATTATTGGTATCGGCGGCTGAGGTCGACACTAAGACTGAATCGGTCAAAATTTGGGTGAAGATGCTCGAACAAATCCAACGAGATATCAAGCTCATCGAAAAGAAAATGGACCGCTGTCTGCAGCAGCTGGATCAATCCGACGTGGCGGCCCTGGCGAGTGAGCCGCAGTCGCAGTCGGAAACCTCCAGACCCAGCGATATTGCCATCGTACAGTCCATGCCGGGAGTCGGTCGCATCGTCGCCGTCACCTTGGTGGCAAAAGCCGGTGCTGCGCTGCGAGATCGGAATCATGGCGCCTTGCGCTGTCAGTGTGGCGTGGCTCCGGTGACGCAGCGCTCGGGCAAGAGCTATCGGGTGCAACGGCGACGGGCGGCTGATCGCCAGTTATGCGAAGCCGCCTATCACTGGGCGCGGGTCGCCATCCAGCACGATCCGATCAGTCGTCTCAAATACCGGAGCTTGCGCCAGAAGGGACATCGTCACGCACGAGCCCTGCGATGCGTGGCCGACCGTCTGCTGCTGGTGCTCTGTGCAATGCTGCGTGACGGCACCTTGTTTCAGAAAAGCACGGAGCAGGAGGCCGCTCTGCGCATCGCTTGAAATCCAGGCTGACGGCTGCCGAGATTGTGAAAGTTTTTATCAACGGGTCTGGATGATGTTCATTCTAAATCTAGAATCTATTGTTATTCTTGTTTATTTACAGATACGAACTTTGAGAACTCATCGAATATTAAAATCCTGTCACAGTGTTTACTGGTTAGAGCCCTGCAGCGGTAACTTGCTTCGATCATATGACGCACGATCTGCTGACAGCCTCGCGCGTAAGCATCAGCATAGGCACGACGAGTCGCTCGCTTGCAGTTTCACGCTATTAAGGTCTGCGCCCCAGCTCACAGCCGCAAAACAGGAAAAATATTGGAACTGCTCACCCGCCTTAAATGGTGAAAGGCGAGTTGTTGGAACTGTTGGTTGATAGGATTTTATTTGGATTGGCCGAACCTTGCCATGGCCTTGCCGTTCAAGGTGTTTTGCATGGCGCCGAACGAGCTGTAGCCTTGAGCAGATAGTTTAAAATTCCGCAGTAGGCTTGGGTGTGATCGGCGTTTCGATAGGTGCCTGAGATTTTTTGCCGCAGCTGGGCCATGCGGATGTCGCGCGGCTCGACTATGCCGATATCGGCATAGTTACATCGCTTCAAGGAATGCCAGCAGTCAAACCCCCTTCGGCACATCATGCGGACGGGTTCGATCCATCGCCTCTTTCTTTAATCTGCAGGTCTGCGTCTGCAACAGTCAGTCCGATCAGTTCTGAGACGCGGACACTGGTTTGCAGCAGCATGGCCCGGTCGCGTCGCCCGAAGCGTGTGGCGATATCCGGCGCGGCTGCCAGCGCCGCACATTCATCGCGCTCCAGAAAATCCACAATCCGCCGCTCAAAGCGCTTGGGCGGAAGCAAACTCTCAAACACTAACGTCTCTACCAAAACGGGGTAAGGCTACTCGTAGCGGTAACGATATCGTCCCGGTGCCTCGCGCATCGTTCGCAGGTACGGCGGATCGGCGTAAATCAATTCACTGCCGTCGAATTCAAACTCCAACAGATAGTTATGGCAGCAGCCGTGCACCAATTCCACCGCATAATCGCAGCGAAACTATTCAATGGCCGCCGCATCCACATCAATGCCAATGTTGCGCTGCGCTGGCGGCTTGCGCTTCATAATGGCACCGCCGCCCAGATGAGATTCAATGTAAACGCTATGCACCGGCATCAGCGCAATGATGGCCTGACACAGCCCTGCCGTGGCTTTGGATCCCAAATATGCGTTGCCCATCTATGATTGGCGTAAGTGTTGGGGTGAACGATGCGCGTACTATAGCTCCTCGGCACTTTAATGTTAAGGTCAACGGCGCGTAGCTAAAATGGCTTCATCAAACGAAACACAACCCGGTCGCAATGTCTGCGTTCGTTTAGTCAGCAAAGATGCTCAGCCTGTTAACACTGAATCAGATGGGGCGAGTCGTTACAAAATATTTTAAAAATCAATTGGCAAAATTATCTACACGCAGAGCTTGACAAATGGTAGTAAGTCCATTTGCTGTCAACCATGACGCCACGAATTGACGCCAGCAACTTCTCTTTTTCCTGCGAATGACGACTCAGCTGGCGCTGCTCGGATTCGGTGCCGCTTGGAAGACCGCGCCGCACGACCGCTTCATCGGCTGGTCGCCCGAAGGTCGACAATGCAACCAGCAAATGGTAACGAACAATGCCCGCTTTCTGATTCTGCCGTGGATTCGCATTCCAAATCTGGCTTCGCGGATTCTGGCATGCTGCCAACGACGGCTGCCCGAGGACTGGCAGCAACGTTACGCCATCCGTCCGGTACTGCTTGAGACCTTCTGTGAAATTCCTCGTTTCCGCGGCAATTGCTATCAGGCGGCCAACTGGATCAAAGTCAGCCAGCCCCAGGGACGCGGCAAACTCGATGTTCGAAATGTACGTGCGCTGCCGATCAAGGATATCTGGCTCAGGCCGCTTCAGCGAAACTGGAAGGTGATCTTGAATTCTTGAATGGATGCAGACTGTTCGACCCCAGACGCTCTGCCCCGCAAAATTCGCTCCAAATCAAATACCGCACTGACCGAGTCTCGCTGCTGCAAACCAAGGATAACCCGCTATTGCAATTTATAATGGACCCATCCTCAACATCATAGTGTGGTGGTCAACGCAGGTTTGAGAGAATACCTCTATCACTACACAAGTGAAAACTTACTCTTGAGTAGGTTATTCCCAAATTTTACAATCCAAAGTCAGGAACAATATAGCGTGGGGTTGTCCTGACTAAGTCGGTGCCAACTTATATTAATTGGCATAACATAAATTGAAAGATCAATATGACTTTTCCAAGTAGAGACGCTCCAATGTGGCTACTGCAGTTATTGCACTCAGATTTATGATATTTATAGAGAACAGTTTAAAAGACCAAGAAAACTTCAATTTGCGCTGGAATTCGAAATTCTTCAAAACATCGTTAAGTTATGTTCCTCCTGAACCGGGATTGTATGCATTTGGGCGTAAAATATTCTATCTAGAACTCGAAGAAAAACGGGAATATGTTTATTAAAGGACAAGCAGATAATCTCAAAAGTAAACTAAAGGACTATAGCCTGCTTAGTGAAACCAATAGCAAACTAAGAAATTATTTTTACGATTTCTACAACGAAGTCAGATGCTGGTACTGTCCTCTAACTGAAATAAAGAATGCTGAAAGAAAAAAACTGGAAGTAGAGTTGATCCAGTTCTTCAAACCGAAGTTTAACACAAAAAGTAAAAGGTAAGTTTTATGTCCCAAAGTTTTGAAAACAACATTGATGAAATTATTGATGTAGTTTTAAATGAAGAAGAGAGGGAACGAATAGCGTTACAAGTTTTGCTTGACAAATTAGGTAAGCGAAAAAGTCATCTGACTGCAGTATCGGCGAAAATGGGTACAACCAATTCTTACCTAACTACGGTACCACTCAAATGGATTGCGTCAAACGTATTGTACGCAAAAGATTTACCGGTCTTTAAGGAGCACATTACCGAAGCTGACGGTCGAATTGAAATTAATAAAGTTACTTTAGATTTTATTCAGCAACGTGAACCCGACAGTCGACGCCAACTTCCTATGGCTTTGTATTTGGCAACGAGAAAGTATCACAAATTTGGGCCGTTGATTATTGTCGCTTACCAAGATTGGGTATATAACAAACTCGCAGACGAATGGGGTTATGATGGTAAGGCTGGATCTGATTCATTGAATTTAACGCCAATTGACAGTAGCATGTTTCTTGTCGACTTAGATGTTGAGCAGACAAAGTACTTTGCTCTTGATGGACAACATCGCCTAATGGCTATTAAGGGATTAGCATCATTGATAGATGGTCGATTAGAAGCAAAAAGGAAAGATGGAACGTCAATACCCAAAAAAGCACTAACTAGCGACGATATTGAAAATTTCTATCTGGAAAACGAGACTCTTGGTCTGAATGTCAACGATTTTCAAAATTTACTCAACGACACTATGGGTATTGAAATTATTCCAGCCGTTCAAGGAGGTGAGACACGCGATGAAGCAATTTCCCGGTTGCGGAACATATTTGTTGACATTAACGAAAATGCCAAGAAACTTGAAAAAGGCGAACTAATATTACTCTCCGAAAATGATGGATATCAAATTGTTGCTCGTACCATTATTACGCTGAATGACTTGCTTATTAATCGTGTAAGCGTCGAGAGAAAGAGCCTTACTGAGGCATCCAATGAATACACTACACTTAAAAATGTTTTTGAAATTTGTAAGAATTATCTTGGGAAGCAGGCTGAATTTGAAAAATGGGAACAACCAATTCTAAATCTAAAAGAACTTGGTTTTCTGAGACCAGAAGACGAGGAAGTTGAGGCTGCGATTAAAAGAATGGACGAGTATTTTAAGGCACTAAAGAAAATACCTTCACACAATGATATGGTTCAGGGAACCGATGTGCAAGAACTAAGATCTAGAAAGGGGAGAGACAACATTTTATTTTGGCCTTTTGCGCAGCTTGCTTTGGCCGAGGCGATAGCGGACCTTCAATTTAAAAAACAAAGTTCTCTCGATGTCATCGTTCGTAAGATAAAAAGTTCTGAAGAAAAAGGTCAATTGAAAATGACAGACTTAAAAGCACCTTGGTTTGGAATTGTGTGTGATGCAAATAACAAACTCCGAACAACCATAAAACAACGAGAGTTGTGTAAATGTATGTTTACATATCTTCTAGGAGATGGTTTGCCGGATGAAGGGCGTGAAAAACTTCGAAGAAGATTCTTTAACGCAAGAAAGATTACACGGATTGGAGATATTGACGAGCAGGCTTATGATTTGTCAGGAAATTTGAGTTCATTCAATGAAAATTTCCATCTTCCAGATCCATGGCATTAGTCAAGATACAAATTTTAGCATGAACTCTGATTGTCCATATATCAAGGAGAACATTCGCTCAACGAGTCTATTTGGCGGTGCGATTTTTACATCTATGGGCGATATCAGAAGAGCTACAAAAAAGCTCCGCATTAATCTAAATGACTTGCGTGCACGAGGGGTGGACATCCTACCATTTGTCGAGCCGGATTGCGTGCCTGCGGCTTCGCCGTCATTGTTCCCGAATTGTTATGCAAAAAGTTCATAAGTTAAATTATCGGAGTCAAATGTCATTTGATTTTGCAATAACACACAGACAACCTTAAGCAGCTGCATGGCAACACTCCGCAAAGGGCGATGCATTGAAATTTTCACACCACCGTTAAGATTTTCGACGCTTCAGCGTTGTGTACCTTCTCGAACACCGACGGGCTGCGATGGAGAAATCGACAACTATCATTGCCGGTCTCGATGATCTCACAGAGTGCGTCGGACGACTTAGCACCGCCGTCGTCGATTTCTCGTCCTGAAAGACCTGATTCCACTCGCCGGAGTTCAGTGCACCCTCGAATTAATATCAGCGCTCGACTCATATTGATGGCTTTTTCGAGTTACAAGGAACGAGCGCAAAAGTGTTCCGAAAATCTATTGGCGCTGTTGATCCGACTGGAAGTTACGGAGCCGGTGGAATAGCTGCAACAACGGGCGGAAGATTTCATCGAGTGGTATCTGCAATCTGGGCAAAAGGAACTGAAAGCAGGTTTGATGAAGTGGTTCATAACGTCGTTGGAGATTGCCGGTGACGAAGATTTTCATCGCCGGATTGAAGGGGTCGAAGACACGGGAATGTTAGTTGAGAATATCAGACAATGGGCTGTCGATTACAAAGAAGCTGGTTTGAAGCAAGGCAAGCGCGAGCTGCTGTTGCGACAAATTGAGACGAAGTATGGAATTGGAACTGAGGCGCACGAACAATTGACAGAAAACTTGCGGCGGCACACCAAGACAGAAGCTCTGGATCGATTTGGAGAATGGATCATTGAGTGTGAATCAGCTGAGGAACTGCTCCAACGCATTCGTGCCAGTTCCAACGGCATCAGCTGAGTTCATCGAATATTGGGCCGTAAATATGGAAATTCCAGTTGAGAATAATAAAGTGATACGCAGCTGATGCGAGACTAGCATTTTTGCCTGTTGAAAACTCTTGTAAGAAGATACGAAATGACAATGGCATCAAGCCAGAAGAAATAGTTTCGACCAAGTTCCAATAACGAGGAATTTTGTACCTACATGCCCGCTTTAGTCCTATCGCGGCGACATGAAATGGGAAATGTCTTCAAATAATGTTAGGGAAACTGCGCTCCGCAGTGAATAGTAACGACTCTGCGGAACTGAAGTTTGCTGCGTCAAGCGGCTTTGAAATCAGCTGATGCCTTCGCACTAACAAAATTCCTTACCTCCCTCTTATGTGACGTTGCATACAGGTACAAAATCATTAGGCTAGTGTGAGCTGGCTCATGTTCCAATTGAAGAGCCCGACAACAGTCGCGATACAGCATGTCCATCAGGGCCTTCGAATCGGTTGCGATGGGTTCAATCGTTGAGGGTGATTTTGAATTGCCACTACTATGGTTCATTCCATAGACTCTATGGACCGGTTGATGATCGCAATCTAAGGAAAAGTCAGAAAATTACACCATTTTAGGACATATTATTTTTTATTATCAGTATCTTATATAAATCAAATTTATGGTTTTGGATTCCGAAACTCGAAGAAAATATTTCTACGCAGAATCTAGCCCAGTTGTAGTCCAATCAAGAGTGATATTTTTTCATTAACTGACGGTTTGTTTGAATCAAGTCTGTTCTGCATTCATCGAACATCCCCGGTAGCGAATTAGCAAAATATGTTTGCAATTTCTTTATAATTTAGGATTAAGTGCAATCTGAACAATTATGAATGTGGACGTTGAATTTACAGTCGTTTTTAAAATTCGGGTTTAATATCTCAAAAATTACAACGATTCAGAAATTAAATTACATCAAAGAATTCATTAATAGAAAGATTTCTTATCAATTAGTAGAGTTTGAGTTAATTGCCAACTTATATAAGAACCGATTGGTGTGACGGCTGTAAAGGTCAGGACAAGACAGCCTCCATGTATATTTGGCATCTCAAGTCCTGGTTCCGCAGTGTGCGTATCTGTTATCGATTGAAATGCTTGTGTTTCGTCGCTCGCGTAAGTTTGTTTAGCGAGTTAAGGCTTTGGACAGTTTAACCTTTATTATTCCGCTGGTTGTCGGACTTGTGATTGGTGGTGCGGCCGGATTTATATTTGGACATATTCGTAATGGTGATGAAGAAGCCAAAGCCAAATACGAGAAACTTCAAAACGAATTTAATGAATATCGCTCAACTGTCCGTCAACATTTCGTTGATACTGTTTCCCTGCTCAGTCAAATCGACGAGCGACAAAAACAGCTCTATCAGAATGTTTCTACCGGTGTGAGTAATCTGTGTTCTTCCAAATCTGATGAAAACAATGTCTTTTTGGAGCAGAGTGTGCAGGCTTTGGCCAAATTAGATGATGAGACTGAAACAAAAAAGTCCGAAACTTCCTGAAATAATTTTGTCCTAAACTCGAAATACCAAACCGAGTTTAATCTGAAACACTTAATCGCTGGATGCGCCTTCCGGCGATCTATATGGTAGTGGAAAAGGGGTAATGACTCCTTTCCCATCGAAGGAATGCATTTTTGCTGGTCCTTCCTTTTCTACTTCGTCAACACGTACTACAGAGTGGATTGGTATGTATGTGCGACTGACCCCCTCAAATTGATTTTTTAGTTGTTCTTCACCTGGATTGACGACTAGCTTGGAGCTGTCGCCGAAGACCAAATTTTGAACTTCCAAAAAGGCGAACATTTCGCTCTGGCAGACATTTCTTGCATATAGTTCATAGATTTTCCCTTGGTTGTGGAAAATCACACGATACATGTTAATTTTCTTTGATGGCATTCGAAGTTTTTACCAAGTTAGAAATAATTTGGTTTGAAGAATTGGCATAAGCAAGATGCCTGAAAGAATTTTATCAGTTTTACAAGCTCTGAGTAATGATTTGACTGTAGGTTACCATTCGTATTCGACTCCAAAATATATTAGCAATGCAGGTACGATGAGCCAAAGCAAGCCCTTAATCAAGAAAAACAAAAAGCCGATCCATCCAAGCCTTTTAATCCAATTTGGCAATCTTTGACTTCGTAGGAATTTTAACTGCTTTGTCATGACCTCCTGGAAAATTTACGAAAATCAGATCTAGCCCTCATCTATCAATTTTATCCACAATCGAGAAAAATGAAGTTAAGTGCTTGGCAACCTGGTCAGGGGTGTCCATATGGCAATGGTGGCCACCCTTTATATCAACAATTTGTAAATGACTTATATGTTGCTCCCGTCCACTTAACCGTTCCCAGTTCATAATAATGCCTTTGGAACTTCGAATTAAGAGAGCTTCACACTCAATCTTTGAAAGATAATGAATCACATGCTCTTCAGCAAGATATATGGGTGACGCACGACGCAGACATCGGTCCGTTCGCCATACAAGGCCTCCTTCACCGTTTGGTATCAAGTTTCGGTTTGCAATCAATCGAGCAGAAGCAAAAGATAGATCTCCAGCTTCTTGTCGCGCCAGAGCAGCCTCGTCGATGCTGCGGTAAATTCGAACAGGTCTGGGTTTCTTGAGAGTCTCATCAATATGACGACGAAGCTGGTTCGTCATATTTTCGAATTTTCCCGTAAATGGCGCCAGTCCTTCTATCATCGCCAGGCGAATAACTTTTTCAGGGGTAACGGCTGCCACAAGCGCCGCGATACCACCCCCTAAAGAATGCCCTAGCAGATCAAATTTTTTCAAACCGAGCTGTTCTGTCGCAAGAATGACGTCCGCTGCGTAGTCAATAAAATGGTAGGCATTTGTACCGCGACGATGTTCGGACTTCCCATGACCAGGGAAGTCTAGGGCGATGAGGTGAATATTATTCAAGTAAGGCGAAATAGGAATAAAGCTGGCGGCATTGTCTAACCAGCCGTGGAGAGCGATCACAGGCGGTTTTGATTTTTCTCCTGAAGCGAGGCCCGTTAGTTTTAGATTCTTGGTCGAAATAGATAATTCACGCATCGCCGATTGTTTTTTTTTAGATATGAAGAACGTCTGGACAATTGATCAGAAGTCTCTAAGTGATGCTTCATTTTAGTCAATCCACTGCGCTTTACTCAACAGTAGAATCTAAAGTCGCGTGGTACAATCTATGCTACTTAGCGTATATCGATTTATCAAATAAATTATGGAGGCAGAATGGCCCAAACTGCACGAGTCCGAACCGAACCTAAAGTGAAGATCGCAAGAAAGCGAGATACAGTTACTATAGTCAACAATCGAGATGGCAAAAGATACGAGTTTCCAATTGTAGACGGTTCTTTAGGCCCCAGTCTGATTAATATAGGGTCGCTTTATCGCGATTCCGGTTTGTTTACATATGATCCAGGGTTTACGTCAACTGGCTCGTGTTCTTCAGAGATCACCTTTATCGACGGAGAAAGAGGCATTCTGTTACATCGAGGCTATCCCATTGAACAATTGGTAGAAAACACTGATTACTTGGATGTTTGTTACCTTTTGCTTCATGGTGAGTTGCCATCGAAAGAAGAAAAGAGAGATTTTGATTATTCCATAACTCGCCATACCATGTTGCATGAACAGTTGGTGTCATTTTTTCGTGGATTTAAGCGATCTGCACATCCAATGGCAGTCATGGTTGGTGTTATTGGAGCGCTCTCGGCGTTTTATCACGACGATACAAACGTCCGCGATCCGATTATGCGAATGCTTGCGGCTCACCGACTCATCGCAAAAATGCCAACGATCGCCGCTTATGCATACAAGTATTCCATAGGCCAACCTTTTCTTTATCCGAAGAACGATCTAACTTATGCAGAAAATTTGTTGCGGCTTATGTTTGGCGTTCCTACCGAGGAGTACGAGGTTAGTCCTGTCATTTCGAGGGCCATTGATCGAATCTTAATCTTACATGCCGATCATGAACAGAATGCTTCAACTTCTACTGTGCGGTTAGCTGGGTCGTCTGGAGCGAATCCATTTGCTTGTATTGCAGCGGGCATCGCTTCGCTTTGGGGACCCGCTCACGGTGGTGCCAACGAAGCTGTGCTGCGCATGTTGAACGACATTGGGGATGTAGAAAACATTCCAAAATTTATTGCTCGAGCGAAAGATCGATCAGATAGATTTCGATTGATGGGGTTTGGTCATCGAGTTTATAAAAACCACGATCCCCGTGCTCGAATTTTGCGAGAAACCTGTCATGAAGTCCTTAACGAACTTGAATTGACCGATCCGGCACTTCCAATCGCCTTGGAATTGGAGAAAATTGCTCTACAGGATGAATATTTCATTGAAAAGAAACTCTATCCAAACGTTGACTTTTATTCAGGAATCATTCTAAGGGCGGTCGGTTTTCCAGAACAAATGTTCACTGCCATGTTTGCAATCGCTCGAACAGTTGGATGGATTGCCCATTGGAAAGAGATGTTTGGAAGTAAGGAAAACCAACGAATTGGGCGACCTCGGCAACTGTACCTCGGTCCTGCACGAAGAGAGTTTGAAGTTCTTGAAAAAAGAAAAAGCAAAAATCCCAATTGGTTTCGTCTTTGGGGTGGAAATGGGCCTAAAGACGCAGGTAAAAAGGTTGATTAGCTACCTGTTCATTCCTGCCGTGTTTGCGTTGGAATCAAATTATTTCAATTTTCGATGCAGATCTTTTTTAGCGCGGTAAATTTTAACTTCCAAGAATCGAAATCGACCAAATAGCAAAGCTATCGCAACAATACAGGCGGCGCCAACTGACCACATAAGCGCTATTGGGCCACCGTCAAGGTAAAGGCCAAAATACCATCCCAGTGGTACCATCACGCCCCAAAATGATGTGACTAGAGACATAGTGATATACCACATGTTCTGATATCCTCTCAGAATTCCAACTGCAACTGCCTGAATTCCGTCCAAGACCATAATGAAGGATGCTGCAAATATGACCGGCGTTGCAAGCAATAGAACGTCGGGATCGTTTGTGTAAATACGAGCTAGATATTCAGGTATAAAGAGGAACAAAATTGCAAGAAGTATGAGTGTGATCGTTGCCAGAGTGCTTGCTGTCCAGCCTGCGACAGCTGCTTGCCCCAATTTTTTTTGACCTAAGTGGTTGGCTACGAGGACACTCGCTGCCATCGCATATCCCAGAGCAACCATAAATGCGATCGTGATCAGATTGAATCCAATCGTCCATACCGCTGTTTGCAAAACACCCATATATCCAGCAAATAGAGTCATAATTAAGAATGACGCAGATTCCATGCCGTGAGCAATTGCTGTGGGATATCCCAAGCGACGCAGTCGTTTCGAAATCGCTCGAAATCGAGTTATTGGCCCCTTAATTCCATATTTGACCAGATCAAATGTTCGCATGATGTAAATCGCTAGAACTAAAAAATGAAGTCCAACGAGTAATGCTAGTGGCTAGAGCGGCACCTTCAGCGCCCATTTCTGGTGCGCCATGATTGCCGAATATGAATACCCAGTTGAGATAGAAGTTCACTGCATTTGAACCGAGCGTAACCACCATGGCAGGTACTGGCCGCTGTAGTCCTTCCAAAAATAGGGATGCTGCTACCATGCATAGCAGACCGCCAAGTCCCAATCCATGCATTGCGAGTACTGGACCACTTCCTTCAGACAAAGCGGCTGATTGACCTGTGAGTTGGAAGAATACCTCACCAAACTGCATCAGTATTCCCAGCAAAATTCCCAATGCGAGTGCATGGATCAGTCCGACTCGCAAAATCTGGCCACATCGCCTGTGCTTGCCGGCGCCGTCGGCACCGGCAGTTAGGATTACGATGGGAAGAATCGAGCCAATCCCGATTAGTATCATGGATACTTGCGGACCATTGGCCAGTCCGTAGAACGCAAGCTCGTTTGAACCTGCATAACCGCACATTGCGACATCGACAGTAACGATTAAGATGGCGCCTGCACGACTTAGTAATACTGGCCCTGCGAGTCTAAAAATTGGCCAAACTTCGCTCGTGGTCATTCGTTGGTACAGCTAGACGATTGGAACTGTCATTGAATACAACAAAAGTTACTAATTGTAAGCTGGAATGAATGAAACATTAAATATGCCTGCCGCTCCCAAGTCCGAAATCAGATTCTTCGAATCCATAAAAAAGCCTTGTATATTATGGTTTTACTTATAAACACCGAAATTCCCCGATGGGTGAATTCGGTACAACCAATTCAAAGATACAAGGCTGCGGAAAAATATACCGTACACAATCGCTGAAACCAAACAGAAATCCACCGCCCGCGACGGTTTTCTGGTCGTTGCCGATCTGATGCGGTGTTTCGGTCTGGCGGGGCTGGCAAATTGTCAGTTGTCCCGCCCCGGAAGCAACCGTGGCTACCTGCCGGGAGCCTTGTCGCAGACCTTCATGCTGTGTTGCATGAAGGTGGCAGATGTTTGGATGACGCGCGTGAGCCGCACTACGAACAGCCGTTGATGAATCAGTTGGGGCTGAAGCGGATCCCCGGTGCTCGTGCGCTCGGCAATGCGCTGCGTCGGATGGGTAGCAGCCAGCCGGCGCAGCAGGCTTTTTTAGACTTAGCAAACGGGTGCTGTCGGCGAGCCGAGAAGTGTCTCGTATCGTGCATACGATAAATGAACCCACCGTGCTTTTGTGCTGCCGGTGGAACGAATCCTGATCGAAAAACCGCAGCTGGAGCTGTTCGTGAACTGCGATGAGCAGGCCTTTTTCCGAGGTCGTTATCTTTACCGCGCCATTGCCGCAAATCTGGACGAACAGCAGTACCGCGACTTGCAAATCGCGCACTGGTGCAACCAGCGTGGCGAACATAGTGAAAACTGCGGCAATGAGTTGCTCCGAAACTTTGCCTGCGGACAGTTGCCGTGTGGAGATTTCAAAGCCAATGCGACTTGATGGCAACCGAACATGATCGCCTGCAATCTTCTGGTGCTGCTACGTCAGGAATTGCCGCTTCGGTGGTTTCGCGACCGGACCGGAACTTTGCGCTGGCGGCTGTATGGCATCTCCGGCGAGATCCTCCATTACGCTCGGCAATGGACACTGAAAATCGACTCTAATCCGCACCTGAAAATCGAGTGGGCGCGGCGCCAAATCAGACATTTCTCCCTTCAGTCCTAACGGGGCTGTCAGCGACTGCACTTCATCACATCGGCTGCGTGGATTCGGTCACTGCGTAAGAGGCCGCCGCGACCCGGTTGCCTGATGCGCCCTTGATAGACTGCACAGTGCGCATCTAGATGCCGACAAATTGCAACACACACTGCATGTTGCCATTGTCGATGCTATGTCAACCACAAGTCAGTGAGAACAGGCGGTAAATTCTGAATCAGCATTAATTTGGCCTGTCTATCTTCGGATTTGAGAACAATTCTTGATCAATCTTGTTAAACTCCGAGGCAGAGTATCGACTTGAAGTACAAAAAAAAGCCACCAAAGGATTGGTGGCTAAAATGTAGGAGGATAAAGCTACTAAATGAGAATCGGTCAGGCAACAAGTCGGTCTGTTGGAACTGCACGTTCTTTGACCGAAGTGATGTTAGAATTCGTTTGTTCGACTACTTTGTTTGTTGCCCTAATTAAATTTACGTAAATCACATATTTTATTGAGTGTCTCGGAATGCCAATTTCGTATAGTTGAGAGTCACTTAATCTATCTAACGTTCGAATTGCTTTTCTTCGTGTTACAGAATTTTTGTACGCAAACCAAACTCCACTGATCATTCTTCCAAATTTAAAGTATTGGTGAGCACGCCGATATGGGCGAAAATTTATGGTGTTATTTGTCATTTCTGTATACCCTTTTGTTTATAGAAATCTGCTGACCTAAGATAAATGTTCGTTAAGCGACGATATGGGTGAGTAAAAGTACCACGATTACCGCGCCGACAAATGCGATTCCCACTCGATTGTGAATATTTTCAAACATTGTTCTACGCCAAGTTTCAGGAGACCAATTTATCTGTTCGTTTGAATCAGTGTTAATTTTTCATTTCCTCAATAATTATTCAACTGACTAATTAATAATTTAATGCATTTTTCAAATTTTGCAAGTGATCAATTTTCCTTTATGCATGAATAGATATTCATGTATCAAACTTAATATATTTTGTGTATATTATTGATTTATAAGAATTTATATGTTGACATGATCACATTATAAGTTTTTCATATAACAAACTCTATTCATAGGTTAATGAATAAATTAGCTTATCCTAATATTTCGGTTTTAAGTACAATGACGTCCTTGATCAAAGCAACATACGCGTCAAACGATTCAACAAATCCAACAAAAGCAGTCAATTAAACCCATGGCAAGAGGAACGCTTTATAACAAAATCTGGGATCAGCACACTGTGTGCCAGCTCAGAACAGGACAATACCAGCTCTTTATCGGTTTGCATCTGATTCATGAAGTAACCAGTCCGCAGGCCTGCGACATGCTGCGAGAGCGCAACCTCAAGGTGAGATTTCCAGATCGAACCATAGCGACCATTGATCACATCATTCCAACCCAAAATTCAGCGCGGCCTTATCAAGACGTTCAGGCTGAAGCGATGGCGCAGGCTCTGCACGAGAACACATCTGAATTTAAGATCCGCTACTTCGGGCAAGGCTCTGCTGAACAGGGAATCGTACACGTCATTGGCCCAGAACTGGGAATGATCCAACCGGGCATGACTGTCGCCTGCGGCGACTCACATACCTCGACACACGGCGCCTTCGGCACACTTGCCTTTGGAATCGGCACCACTCAGGTAGGTGATGTGCTCGCCACACAGTGTTTAGCCATGGACCCGCTGAAAGTACGCAAGATCGTCATCGATGGCGAGCTCGCAAATGGAGTTTTCGCCAAAGATGTCATCCTTCATGTGATTCGGAAGTTGGGCGTCAAAGGCGGCATCGGTTATGCCTATGAATATGCAGGCTCGACCATTGAAGGCATGACCATGGAAGAACGCATGACCGTCTGCAACATGTCCATTGAAGGCGGAGCAAGAGCCGGTTACATCAATCCAGATCAGATCACCTATGATTACCTGCGTGGACGCAGGTATGCGCCAAGTGCGGATTCGTGGGCACGAGCGGTCGAGCATTGGGAATCGGTGCGTTCCGACGCGGATGCTCAATATGATGATGTTGTAAAGCTGAATGCGCAGGACATTGCCCCCTATGTGACATGGGGCATCAATCCAGGTCAGAGTGTCGGCATCAATGAGCATTTGCCCCATCCGAGCTCATTGTCTGCGGGCGAAGCCCAAACCGCTGAACGGGCCATCCAGCACATGAAGCTAACGCCAGGTCAGTCGATGAATGGCGTCAAAATTGACGTGGTTTTCATCGGCAGCTGCACCAACTCCCGAATTGAGGACCTGCGAGCGGCCGCCCGCATCGTAAAGGAGCAAAAAGTCGCAAGCGGAGTTCGCGCGATTGTCGTTCCCGGATCGCAGCAGGTGGCGGCACAGTCTGTCAAAGAAGGACTGGATCAGATTTTCGTCAAAGCCGGTCTGGAATGGCGAGAACCCGGCTGTTCGATGTGTCTTGCCATGAACAATGACCGACTTCAAGGGGATGAGATTTGCGCGAGCACCAGCAATCGAAACTTCATCGGCCGTCAAGGCAGTCCGAGCGGAAGAACATTGCTGATGTCACCGCCGATGGCGGCAGCGGCTGCCATTGCCGGTGAAGTCACTGACATTCGAACTTTAGCAAACTGATATGGACAATCAACATGGCAGACCTTAGAATTCAGTCCATTGCCGGCAAGGGCATTGTCGTTGGCGGAGATGATATTGATACGGACCGCATCATTCCCGCTCGGTTTTTGAAGGAAATCACCTTTGCCAATCTCGGTCGGTTTCCGTTTTACGATGAACGATTTAAAGCAGACTTAAGCCAAACCAATCATCCGTTTAACGATCCAAGCCGCCGCGATGCGAAAATTCTTTTTGTCAACAAGAATTTCGGCTGTGGCTCAAGTCGGGAACATGCTCCCCAGTCACTGAAACGCTGGGGGATCGATGCCATCGTCGGCGAATCATTTGCTGAAATCTTTGCCTCCAACTGCATCACTTTGGGGCTCCCCGCAGTGACTGTCGGTGAAAATGACGCAAAGAAGGTCCAAAGCTGCGCATCGGCGAATGCAGACCTCATATGGACTGTCAACCTGAAATCTGCAACTGTATCCTGTCGGGAACTGACGGTAGAATTTCACATGCAGGATCATCACAGAAACACCCTGATTGATGGCCTCTGGGACAGTACCTCGCTGCTCTTGGAAAATATGAGCGAGGTTCAAAAAGTGTACCAAAAATTACCGTACACTCAAAACTATCAGATCTAAACTGCTATGGCAGGCGATGGCCTCGGCGCCAATTCCACGGTGGCATGAAACGGCCAGCCCAAATACCTCTTCTTGCAGCTCGAGCGATATGCTCTTCCAACACGTAGCGATCAGAATATTTTCTAGCAGCCACAGCATGTCCATTTTTGACCAGCCATGCGGACATATTTACGCCATCACTGAAATAGCAGGTTCCCAGTCTGCGGCTGTAACGATCGCGATCTTCCTGTAGATCGCATTTGACTGGAAGTCCATAAATTCGTTCGATTAGCGCCTGGGTGGCTGCTTGACCGCATCGGTATGGCTCACCGGCGCTTCGGCGGCGATATCGCTTCGTTTCAAGCGCATTAATACCAAGCAGCACCTGAAAATCGAGTGGGTGCGGTGCTAAATCAGACATTTCCACCTTCTGTCCTGACGGGGCTGTCAGCGACTACACTTCATCACATCGGAAGGGGCCGCCGCGACCAGGTTGCCTGATGCATCCTTGATAGATTGCATTGCGCACCTAGATGCCGACCAATTGCAGCACACACTGCCCATTGCCATTGTCAATGCTGATGTCAACGACAAATTAGTGGGAACAGGCTGTAAATTCTGAATCAGCGTTAAACTTGGCCTGTCTATCTTCGGATTTGAGCTGCTGCAATCGAGTTCTTGTTTCGCCTTTTGAGAGTTGGAATTGAATTGTCAAAATGCGACTTGGCAGTCCAATAGGAGCCAGTTGATCTACAAATGGAAATTGACCCACTTCAAGTTCATGATTCCTATCAGAGTCACCAGAACTTTCCCGCTATGGAAACTATAAGTTCAAAGTCTTGTATGCGGGTCAGGTGCCTGTACTTTGTCGAGAAATCCTGACAGTCACTATTCGTATTCCTATGAAGCACCATCATCCAGTATTGTCAGAACTGAATCCAGGCAAAGAATCAGTCCTGGCAGTCTTCGGAATGAATGCTGCTTCCACCTATCGTTTCTGTTCCCGATCAGGCCATTTCCCAACGTAATTTGCGGACGGTCTGATCAGCCGATTATTCTCGGATTGTTCCATGGCGTGAGCGCACCAGCCTACGATACGAGCACAACAAAATGTAGGAGTGTAGAGCTCTTTGGGCAAGTTGGCCGAGCGTAGCACCGCAGCAGCCCAAAATTCTATGTTGGGGTACAAATTTCGCCCCGGTTTGTACTCCTCCAAAATTTCAACCGCCAGGTTTTCGACATACAGACTCAGCTGAAGCAGACGGTTGGAGCCCGCATAGCGCTGGGCTATTGTCTTTAGCGCCGCGGCGCGCGGGTCCCAAGTTTTATAGATACGGTGCCCAAAACCCATAAGACGCTCGCCCGATGTAATCTTGCGGCGCATGACATCTTCAGCGCGATCTTCAGTACCAATTTCATCCAATAAGTCGTCAACTTTGGATGGTGCTCCACCATGCAGTGGCCCACTGAGCGCACCAATTGCGGCGCATATGGCGGAAACCAGGTCTGCCTGTGTCGACACTACGACGCGGGCCGCAAAGGTGGATGCGTTAATCTCGTGGTCCATGCTTAAAATCATGTAAGCAGTGAGTGCATGCACCAAGCCTTCTTCAATCTCGCGGCCGTTGAGCATGTAGAGATAATTCTCAACATAACCCAGCGAGGCATGAGGCTTGACGGGATCTATGCCGATCATACGGGCGTGTCGATATGCAAATATTGTGGGGGCAAGGGCTACCAGACGCAAAGCCAAGTCAGATGTGGGCGGGTATTCTTGGTCTTCAGGAACTGCAATAAGCGACAATACGGAACGCAGCAGTGCCATATAGGAAACGCCTGCCGGAGCATTGTGGATTACGGTCTTCATTTCAGACGACAGTCTGCGCAAAGAAATCAACTTGCTCTTCAAGTCTCTTAGCTGAGATGCGTCGGGTAAGTCTTTAAACAAAATCAAGTAAAGAACTTCTTCGAAAGACTTGCTCTGTGCGAGTTGACCCGTCCAGCGCCCTCGATATATCAACTCACCTTTTTGACCGTTTACATATGTGATTTTTGACTCTGCAATAGGGACATCTTCCAATCCAAAATTTATACTCGATTCGATTCTTCATTCCTCCCGCGAAAAAATTCAAATTACAGCAAGAAACAGCAGCGACTACTTGCCAGTTGGCCTGAGTGCAATACAAGATCCTTTTTTATTAAACATACTGTGTATGCAATGTCAAGTCAGAACATTGTCCATTATTTGCTCCAATTCCAAAATCAAATATCTCTAGATTCAAGAATAGTTCTGCATATCAACACGTTATAGGTTGAACGAGTAACGTGATGCGGATGTGGGCTATAGTAGTCAAAGAACAACACCCGCACATCCTACAGAAGGAAACTATGCACCGGAAGAACTGATGGCTGAAGGATTTGCCGCGCAAGTGCCAGTTCGATCTCATGCCATCTTGGTCTGCCGCAAGAGATGAGTATTATCAGTTATCGCTCATATAAACATCGGAATCTGGATAAAAGACCAACCAAGCGAAAGCAAAATGCAGACCGCTGTCAACAGTTGGGAGCTGTTTGCCTGCTAACTCTCCCGTAACTGCTTGTCCAAAGAGATTCCACTGAGAGCCGGTCTCACGGTCGTAGAACGAATCACCGTCCACCTCAAAGCTTAAAACAAGATCGTCAATTTCTCTCCTGTACGCGGTTGCAGACGGTATGATTTTCGACTTCGAAATATCAGCTTTGTCAAGTGCCGATGCGGCGTCGAGTTTTGAAAATACAACAACGGGCACACCGTTGAATTTATCATTGATTACAGGTTCGCTTGTGAACGCCGAAAACGGATAAACTCGATGTCGGTCATTTACCGTAACATTCAATACACGTTCCATAGGTGGCAAGCGATCATCCTTCAAGTCCACTCGAAAAAATGGAGAATTATTGATGTCGTCGTATCCCCGATATGGATTTTGACCATATCGACGAGAAAATCCAGTGTCTCTGGACAGTACTTCGCTGTCAGGATACGCTTCTGCAAATTCTCTAAATGAAGTGATTTGTGACGGTAAACGAGTTAATCTCACACCGGCATATTCCCCTACGATTCCTCGTCCGGTGATCTGCTGCCACCATGATTCAGTTTGTCGGTCGTACATCACCAAGTCGCTGTTTCTCAAACGTCCAGTCGTACCGAAGTCCAATATCTCGCCATCTAAATTTCTGTCAAAGACAATGGATGCATTGCACAGTGGACAAAATGTTACCGTAACTGGTTTTCTGTTCAGCACGTCGTTGACAATTTCGTGCCAAATCAAAATCTGCAATGGATAGGCTCGAGCTTTTCCGAGAATGTCTAAAACGATGACTGGCTCATTTTCATCCAGCCACTGCATCGCGGCATCAGCAGAAACGAATTCTGGGTTGTCAATTGCAGGAATTCCGTCCTTTGGCACTCCTCCAGATTGGATGTCACTGAGTTCTACGACTCGATTGTCGAAATCTGTGTTTGGCCATTCTCTTTTGTCTGACAGAATTTGAGCGGAGGCGCTTGTTGACGCGAATAGTCCAATACAAATAATTGTCACCAAAAGGCGTAGATTTTTTGTGATTAAAGCGAATGGATGTTTGTATTTCATTGCAATTTCCTGATTTTTGTGGCTAAGTAGTTCGACCAAATCAAACTTCAAAGGTTCAATTGACGATGAATTCCTTGTTTATTTAGCGTTTAATGCCCGATGTTCTGAGTATTGCAATTGGGCCAATCAAAACAACAACGGCTGTTGCGATGAATGCCCAACCCCAAGCGGCCGGTTGAGTGCCTCCACCGGCCAAATCCAATACGATTCCGAAAATGATTGGACCGATGAAGGCGCCTACAAATCCGATCAGAGTATGAAACGCCATCGTGGTTCCTCGTATCTGAACCTTTGCAGCTTTAATCACCGCAGAAGAAATCGATGCTGAATCAGAAATTGTCAAGGTAGCATACAGAACCACTAGAACGAAGATCACAACCATTGACTGTTGACTGGAAAACCCGAGCGCGATCCCAACCGCAGCGGCGAGAGCCATGACAATCAAAATCACTTTTACTCGATTTACTTTTTCCGCGAGTTCATTTGTAAATACGCTAAAGGGTTGTGCAAACAAAGTTGCGCAAGCCACTAAAAAAGGTGCGTTCCAATCCGAACCGAGAGAACTTGAGTCCCTTTGGCTCATCGCAAACACTAAAAATGCTACAGCCCAGGAGCGGAAAACGAACAGTTCTACATTGTGAACACTATAGGCGATGCTGAACCCAAGCGCTTTTTTATTCTCGAGGACCGGTCGAAAGTCAGGAATGATTCTAAATTTTTTCCCTGTTCCTTCCGGTTTTACGAATGGCAAATAGAAATAAGCGATTAACAATGCAATGAACGGACCAATTGAAGATACAGCGAATACCCACTGCCAAGTTAAATGCTGCATCATTATTCCGGCAATAAAAAAGGAAACTGCCACACCCAAACCAAAGCACATGGTATATACCGCGACAGTACGGCTCTGCAATTGTTGCGAAACTGCATCAACCAGAGCTTTTAAGCCTGGCATATAGGTTCCTGCGAGTCCAATTCCCTGTAAGAATCTCCATATGCTAGCGCTCCCCACACCAGCAGTTAAAAATGCAAAAGCCAGCGGCACTATCGTCGTCAATGCAATGGAATATAGATATACAGTTCGCGCTGCGACGCGATCTGTGAACGGTACCAGAATGGCAACGGCGAGGAGATAGCCCGCAAAGTAAACCCCTGCAACCCATCCAATTTCGGTATTCGTCGCCTGCCACTCCATTTGAAGTGTTGGGATTAGAGTCGGATAGACCGAAAAAGGAACCATCGCAAGTATGTGAGCGCAGCAGATCAGAATGATCGTCAGGCTAGGTTTTCGTGAAAGATTCAAAACTGAGACAAAGATCGAAGGAATTGATAGAAATCGAAATTAAATCACATAGATTTGTTAGCGAGAAGTTTGAATGTGGATGCGAAAATATTTTTTCGTAAATTATTCCTGAATCGGATTTATCATACAATTGACAGTTGACCAACCATGTCGTCCAATCTCAGTTCGATTGATGCTCACCAAACTTCTTTTCACTATCATAACGATTCTTATCGTGCTTTTGATTTATTCAGCACGTTTTAGGCAATCTGCAAGGAAAGCCTACCAAGAGAGAGCCGTTTCCAATAAACCGAATAAAATGACACGTTGGGTGCTTTATTCATTCGCTGGCATCATTGCACTTACTTCTTGCGCTTTTTTTATCTACAAATGGCAGTTGGACAATACTGTTGTGAGCATTAGGGTAATTAGCGGTTCTGTGGATAACACGACCACATACAAAGCTCTGCAAAAGGACATCAAGGGGCGCACATTTACAACTTTAGACGGCCGGCTTGTAACCCTTGGAGAATCTGATCGAATTGAATTGCTGAAAGATTGATCAAATCAGTTCGCATAGAACATTAGCAATAAGCATGAATCATTTTCTGCTGCGATTGAAGATTCAGGCATAAGACTTGGATAATAATTTCTAGCCTCCATATAATTTTTCTTAAGTGAAAATATCTGCCGCTCGTTGCCAATTCCCCGAATGATCGCAGGACAGGCTTTGAAATTTTGGATATTCACATTCGTTCTCCTTTTGTCTGTACCAAATGAGAAAAATCATCTAGTTTCGAACTTAAATGACGTTAAACAGTCAAATTAAGCTGATGGAGCAAATCGATTCGTAATGTATAGCAAGATGCTACAGCAATTGTTTTTCAAACAGCTGCCTGTTACCACTTCATTGGTCGCAGCGACTTTAGCGATTACGCTATTGACTGAGTTTGGATCCAATTTAGACTATCTTTGGGTATTGATCATTTCAAAAACCATGATTCAAGCTCTAGAGATTCTGAATGGAGAGGTTTGGAGATTGTGGACGCCGACATTCATTCATTTCAGTATTTATCATTTGGTGTTCAATCTACTGTGGGTTTGGATTATCGGTGGCGCCATTGAAAGAAAACAAGGCAGTATGACTTTACTGTTTTTGTACTTGGTGTCGGCTGCGATTTCAAACTATGCTGAATTCGTCTTCTCGGGGCCAATGTTCGGTGGTATGTCAGGTTATGCTTATGCTTTGTTCGGATACCTTTGGATGCAGTCAAAATTCAATCCTGCAGAGTACCGTTCCGTCGTGCCAAGCGCGATTATTGCTCTGGCATTGGTGTGGTTTGTGGTTTGCTGGATCGGATTGATTGGAAATGTCGCCAATTATGCGCATACCGCAGGATTGATTATTGGAATTATTTGGGGTCGATTTGACGCGAGACGACCTAATATTCAACGAAAAAGGTTTAGTGGATGAAACAAATTGCAGGTACATGGCTAATTTTCTTCAGCCTGATTGCAAGCTTAAGTTGCATTAATGCAGCGAGCGCAGGCTCAGTTGAATTTAAAAATTTACCGAACAGCGCCGCGTTGCCAGCGGAGGTTCAAAAGAAAATTCAAGAAACTTGGTTAAGCACTCCTTCTGACTATGATCCAAGATCAAAGCATTTGCGAGAAGATGGTTCACCAATCTATGCGAATCGCCTTCTATTGAGTCTTTCCCCCTACCTAAGACAACATGCGCATACGCCGGTTAACTGGTTTCCTTGGAGTGAGGAAGCATTTTCTGAAGCGAAGGCACGTGGTGTGCCAATTTTTCTGTCTATCGGTTATTCATCTTGTCATTGGTGTCATGTCATGGAAGAAGAAAGCTTTGACTCCATCGAAATCGCGAATGTATTGAATCAGAATTTTGTCGCGATCAAAGTCGACCGCGAAACAAATCCTGAAGTTGACGAAATTCATCTGCTCGCTCTACAGGTGTTAGGCTTGCCGGGCGGATGGCCGCTAAACATGTTTTTAACTTCTGATGGCCACCCTTTCATGGGGGTGACATATCTTTCGGAGCAGCAATTGGCAACAGCGTTAGCGGAAGTCAGCTATTTTTGGAAAACTCAAAAGCAGCAAGCTGTGGAATTTGGAAAACAGGTTTCTGAGATGGTTCAGCAATTTGGATTGAGCACAGATCAGCACATTGAAATCGGGCAACAGCAAGTCGAGGAATTTATCAGTCATGTGCATGAGGAACTGAAGTCAAGGGACGAGTTCGCTCCGAATTCAAACCGTTTTCCATCCGAAGCCGAGCTCTTTCTTTTGCTCGATGCTGCGGTTCGTTACGAAAATCCGGATGCAGTTTCTACTGCTTTGGCTCGACTCGATGGAATGGCGCGGGGCGGCATTCGAGATCATGTGGGAGGTGGATTTCATCGCTACACAGTCGACAACGAGTGGTTGATTCCTCACTTTGAAAAAATGCTCTATAACCAGGCGCTGATCTCTCGTTCGTTTCTTTACGCATATGAGCTCACGGGAACCGATCTTTATCGTCGCGTGGCAACACAGACATTGGACTATATCCTACGTGAAATGACGGATGAATTCGGAAGCTTCTATTCTGCTACAGATGCAGACAGTGGCGGATTGGAAGGAGAATTTTTTCTTTGGACTCTTGACGACATCCGCCAATCTACACCAGAAAATTCAGATTTTGTAATTCAACACTATGGGGTGACTGAGGAAGGAAATTTTGAGGGCAAAAACATTCTGAACATCACGGCTACACCAGAGTCAAGAGCTGCTGATCAAAGTATCGATATTCAAGAGTATTTGCGTCGACTGGACGAGTCAACGAGAGCGATGCGGGAGTATCGAGATCGTCGTGAGAAGCCTTTTTTGGATCGAAAGACGATAACTGCCTGGAACGGTTTGATGATCACCACATTGTCCGAAGCAAGCCGAATATTGTCAGATGTTCGGTACTTGGAAGCCGCACAAAAGGCAGCGGAGTTTATTTGGAGTCATAGTCTCGACAAAAACGGGCAGCTATATCGAATTTATTTGGATGGTGTTGTTACTGAAAAAGGAAAACTGCGCGACTATGCATATTTCATTCAGGCGATGTTGAGTCTCTATGACCAAACCACCGAGCAAATTTGGCTGGAACGCAGTGAAACTCTGACAGAGAAAATGTTCGAGCTGTTCTGGGATGACAAAAAAGGTGGGTTCTTTTTGACAGCGAGCAATGACACGGATCAACTGTTCAGCCGGTTTAAAGATCGATTTGATGAAGCGCTTCCGTCCGGCAATTCGGTTGCGGCGCTTTCTTTGTCGAGGTTGCACTATCGTACAGGGAATGAAGTCTATGCCAGCCGATTGCAACAGCTCGTTCAAGCTTTTGCTGCTGAAATTTCCAAGTATCCAACTTCGTTCCCGTATTTGCTGGCTGCAAACGACGATTTGCAAAATGGTTCTATCGGCCCTCGAGAATTTGCGGCGTCTGGAAATGCAAAGGTATCCGTGAAGCCATACTCCGGTCAATCATCGAATCATCAAATCTTGGTGGAGCTAGACTTGGCCGATGGCTGGCATGTTCAATCAGATACCCCTGCCAGCGCCAATTTGTTTGCAACAATAGTTGATGTTTCCAATCAAGGATGGGAAATTGAAGACATTGAATATCCAGCAGAGGAAATCATACATGCCTCATTTCAATCGGCGCCTCTTTCCGTTTGGTCAAACCAAGTTACGATCCCGGTTACCTTGCAAAAAGTCGGATCGACGACTTGGGGACCTGTTTTAGAGGTGCGCCTGCAAGCTTGTGATGACAGCTTATGTCTGTTGCCTGAATCGGTAAAGCTCGAAGTGCCGCAAAGTCTGCTTATGGATTGAGGTGAACCAAACCTCCGTCAATCAAGATATTCTGTCCAGTGATATAGCTCGCTTGATGGCTGCATAAAAAAGCGCAGAGAGCGCCAAATTCGTCGGGCGAACCAAATCTTCCAGATGGAATTGAGCCTTTGCTGTTGTTTAAAAGCTCTTCAACGGATTGCCCTGATTTTTCTGCAGCAAAGTGCATGCTGTCGCGCAGACGGTCGGTATCGAATCGACCTGGAAGAATTGCGTTGACCGTAATGCCATAACCCGCGACTTGACGAGCAGCGCCAGCAAAATATCCTGTTAATCCGGACCGAGCGCCATTGGACAGATCCAGGTTTGAGATCGGCGCCTTCACAGATGACGAAGTGATATTTACGATTCTGCCAAATCCACGTTCTATCATTCCATCTATCACGCGTCGAAACAGTTCAATTGGAGTGAGCATATTGTTGTTTAGCGCAGAGTGCCAGTGCTCCATTTTCCAATTGCGAAAATCTCCAACAGGCGGTCCCCCCGCATTGTTCACGAGGATATCAAGATCGGGCGTAGCTGAAAGAGCTAAATTCCGGCCTTCTGCCGTGGTAATGTCACAGCAAACAACGTTGACGTCCCCGCGTGCGACGGCTTGAATTTCTCCTTTTGCTGCTTCCAGCGTCGACCGAGTTCGGCCGTTCAACCAAACATTCGCTCCCTCCATTGCCAGAGCTTTCGCGCATCCTTTGCCTAGTCCTTTGCTAGATGCGCAGATTAAAGCGTTTTTTCCTGCGAGTCCTAAATCCATTCTCAACTTCCTCCTAAGCAAATCGCTATGATGTGATTGTTCAATTTTTATCGCAAATCGCCTGACGGAAATTGGATTTTCTAAAAATCCGCAGGCAAATGCTGGACGCAGTCACAAACCCCATGAAGTCCCCGTTGAAAAGAGTTGGATATACTTTGGGCTCAGCTCAAATTCAAAAAGTCAGAAAATAGACTGACGATTACCCGAAACAATTCAAACTGACGCATTACTCACGGGATGTTTCCTTTTTCGAGTTGTGACAGCACGATTTCTTGGTTTTGCACCTGTTCCTGTTCAACACTTGCAATGTGAATGGTTGAAGTTGGGAATGCGATTTCCGCACCGTGCTCCGTAATGATTTCCATGGCCTTTATCAGCACATCCTGCTTCACGGCTTGGTATTCAACCCAATCTTTGGTTCGTGTATAGCAATTGATCAAAATATCAAGAGAAGAGGCTGCGAATTGCACAAAATTTACAGCCAGTCGACTTGTTGTTGGATCAATCCCGGGATGATTGCGAACCATGACATCAATGTCATGGACAATGTCCTTGAGCAGATGAGCATCGTCGTAACGAATCCCAACGTATTCTGAAATATAGCGGTTCGCTTGTTGAGTGACATTGATGACTGAAATTTTTGCAAAAGACGAGTTTGGCACATAAAGGAGCCGCATGTCAATTCTGCGGATCTTTGTTTGCCTCCATCCAATTTCTTCGATGGTGCCCCAAATATCCATTTCCGTTGATCTGACTCTGTCACCCACCTTGAATGGACGATCCATATAGATCATTAATCCGCCAAAATAGTTTGCGATTAATTCCTGTGCTGCAAAACCGATGGCAATTCCTCCAACACCGCCAAAAGCAAGAATGCCTGCAATGCTCAAACCGAGAGTTTCCATTCCGATGAGTCCGGCGAGAACGATTGTCGCAATCATCAGAATTTTTACCACCGTGTCTGAAGTCGTCACATCATATTTGGAATCCAGTTCCTTTTGTTTGGCAACATAGTTCTTGCTGAAATTGTGAATGAACCGCAGGGCGAACCACGCAATGATTGTGATTTGCACCAAATTAGCGATGGAAGGAACAGCGTCAAACAATGCAAGATCGTATTCTTTTCGAACAATGTTCAGGGCGTAAAAAAGGCCGGAAAAGCAGATCAAAAATGTAGTGGGCCACTTGATCGATTGAATCGTCGAACGAGTCCACAAATTCTTTATTTTGGAGATTGCTTTCTCTAATCGAGAAAAAATGAAATGAAAAACAAGGCTAATGATCAGCGTGATGACTAAGGACAGTGGAATCTGGATCAAAACCCAGTTTTCCTTGCTGATTTCATATCCAAATATGACTTGTGGTTCCATCGTTCTAGCCCAATGGTTGTGCAGTTGAGATGATTTTGATCAATTTGAACTCTGATTTCATTTATTCACCCAATTTTTGAATGCCATCCGCGATACGCTACACAATTTGGATCAGAGCGTCCAACAGCGCATCCGGTTTTTCGGACATGATGGTGTGTCCGGTGCGGTTTAGCAGCACAGTGCGTGAGTTCTCGATTTGACTCGCTAACTTCTTTGCAAATCGCGCGGGAGTCAAAAGGTCGTATTCACCTAAAATCAACATGGTTGGACATTTGACATTCCCAGCAGCTGACAAACCGGTTTTGTATTCGTTGCACGCCTTGAGATCATTGAACAAGGCTCCAGGTTTGCCTCTTTCAAACAATCGCAACGAGCCACCGATCATCCACATTCCCGGAGTCTCGTTTCCACCAAAGTGCGCATCTGTACTATGGCCCCAGGCAGTGAGCATTTCGATGGCAGATTGAGGGTTCTTGTTGGCCGCGTTGAGCAGCTGCTCCGTTACAGGCATGGGTACCGCAGTTCCAACCATTGCCAAAGCTCGGATACGATCAGGGTATCTTGCGGCGCAATCCAAGGTGACAAGAGATCCCATGCTATGTCCGACAAGCGCTGTTTCAGAAATGTCGAGAGCATCAAGAACCTCAATTAGCCAATCCGCATACTGGCCGATTTGCGGCAGGTAAGGCCCTTCTGACAGTCCATGCCCAGGCAGGTCAACAGCAAGTACGTTGCGACCATGTCGAGCAAAATGACGAGCCGGTAAAGTCCAAACAGTATGATCAAGCGAAGCCCCATGGACGAACATCACAGAAGGTTTCGTCAGGTCAATTTCATGCCCGCTTGTAAATGCGTATGCTAGATGTTGTGAAAGTGGAATTTTCATCACTGGATTCTATTGGCTTTTGCTTGCAGCATCAACGTCTTCTTTGGGAAGCTCTCAGCGCTTGATTCATATCTGAAATCAGATCATCGGGGTCCTCCAGGCCGACAGACAAGCGCACTAGCCCTTCCGATATGCCAGCGGCTGCCAGCGCTCGGGCATCCATGCGATGATGGGTTGTCGAAGCTGGGTGAGTAATCAATGATTTTGCGTCACCAACATTGGCTAAGTGAGAGAACAGACTCAATTTTTCAATCAGGCGATGTCCCGCTTTACGACCTCCTTTGATACCGAAAGAAAAAACTGCTCCGGCACCTTTAGGCAGCAGCTGTTTGGCGAGCTCATAGTCTGGATGTTCGGGCAACTCTGGGTAGTTGACCCACTCTACCGCAGCATGAGATTGGAGAAAGTCGATAAGAGTACGGGTATTGGATACATGACGGTCCATGCGAAGTGAAAGTGTTTCCAATCCTTGTAAGACGAGAAACGCTGTAGTTGGACTCATGCAGGCTCCAAAATCCCGCGCACCTTCTTTCCTAGCCCGCGTGATATAGGCGGCGGGTCCAAATTCTTCAGCGAAAACAAGATTGTGAAACCCTTCATAAGGTTCACTGAGAGTTGGAAATTTGCCCGACTCAATCCAATCAAATTTTCCACTATCCACAAGAACGCCTCCAATCACCACGCCGTGTCCGCTCAGAAACTTTGTTGCTGAATGAAACACGAGGTCGGCGCCATGATCAAATGGTTTAAACAGGTAGGGAGTGGTAAATGTGGAGTCAATCAACAACGGAATTTGGTGAGAATGAGCGATATCAGCGACTTTTTGGATATCCATCACCTCGCTGCCTGGGTTGCCTATTACTTCACCGAATATCAGGCGTGTATTAGGACGGATGGCCCGTTGAATTGCGTCCAGGTCCCGCGGATGAACAAAGGTCGTTTCAATGCCAAATCTGGGAAGTGTGTAAGACATCAAATTGTGCGAGCCGCCGTAGATTGACTGCGAAGAGACGATGTGATTTCCAGCCCCTAAAATGGTTGTAATCGCCAGATGCAATGCCGCTTGTCCACTGGCAGTCGCGATCGCACCCACTCCTCCTTCCAGCGCGGATATCCTCTCTTCAAAAACCGCATTTGTAGGGTTTGAAATTCGTGAGTAAACATGCCCGGTTCGTTCAATGTTAAATATGGAGGCTGCATGCTCTACATCGCGGAACACATAGGATGCGGTCTGATAGATTGGAGTTGCGCGTGCGCGGGTCGCAGGATCGGGACGTTGGCCCGCGTGCAAGGTCATCGTGTCAAATTTCAGAAATTTGGAAATTGCCATAAAAATTCAGTGGTCGATCGAATGTTGGAAGCGAATGAATAGCAGCTTGTGTAAATCAGTTCATATTTTAAATTCAACGAAAGCGGTTCACAGCAGGAAAGCATTGAGATGTTATTTCTCAAGTGCTAATTTTGACACATTTGCAGAATTAAGGACACCTCTATCAACCCTGGATGACCAAGGTTACGGAGTACCGCGTGAATAGTGAATATTATTTTAGAATTATTGCAATTAGTGAGTGCCGAATCTGAAAATTTTGGACTAAATTTACTGCTTGCTACCAATTTTTAGTTGATTTGGCCTTGAATTCGCCGTTTAAGGCGCAATCATCCCTATATAGCCGCAAACAGTCGCACCAAAAATCTCAACCGCTTCATTACGGTAATTTTAAAATTCATTTTTCCCTGATGTAGATGGTCAGCAATTTTCCGCTTGACTAGGATTTTTCAACCGTCTTTGATGAAGTCGCTCTACTCGCTGTCATTTTCCAACTCGAACATGAAGCTGCGCTACTTTTCAGTGAAGATAATTTTACTTGTCACGATGCGTTTAGTTTGACCCACTTGTAGATAAGAAATACGATGCATTCTCAAATTTTCTCAAGTTTCTACACTATTGATCGATATCCTTGCTTGAGTTATCTTTTTGCAGCAGCTAAGTTTAGCACCCGATAGCAAACTGGAGAATAAATTGTTGCTATTCTCGGTGCGGTCGGAGGGAAAGAGTTCGAACTCGAATGCCATTCATCTTTCGATCGTGGCTGCTTGAAACAAATGAATGAAATTGACTCATTCTTTCGGTCAAGACGAAACCAAATTCAACGATGACAACGGTTTCTACGAGATAAATGACATGATCCACGCTTGTGCGAATTTCGTCTGTTGAGAGAGGCAGGTTACTTCCTCTAGTTCAGCAGCTCACAGCTCACGTGCCAGCTCGGATCTCCGGCTGATTATCCCCGGTAGTAGTAATACTTGACTGGACGTCTACGTGTTTTTTTCGTTCGGCTTGATGGTTCTGTATGTCTGGAAGGGTTCTGGTATCTTTCTAAATTTTCTTCATCAAATTCTAATCGCGCTCCTTCTGGAAAATACACGTTAATACGAACACCTATGGTTGATTTGTAACCATCACCTAGAACAACTTTATAGATGTCTGCATCAATAATGTGTCCTTTATCCAGCTGAAGAGCAAACCACTCGTTGTCTTTGCGAGGTATGTAACCAATGTGGGACCCTCCAGCGAATACCATTATCGCGTTCGAATCGTAAATATTTTCCGATTCACGCACCAGGACTAAAGGTTGACTTTCATAGCAGTGTGATACAGCATCTTGATAATGGCTGACACCGGCAACCCTGGTAGGAACAAAATATCTACCGTCGTCTATTCGCTGTCTTACGTTTGGGAAATAAAACCGTTTTGACAAAATTCAACACCTACTTGATCATCAGTCAGACTTGGGTTTTTAATTCATGCCTGCGGTTTGATAAAAATTTTAGCCTTGGATAAATTAATTCGACGTTGATGGCTTTATTATGCTTCAGCTAGCTTGGGGAACTCTTGGTTTAAGGAGAAGATTGCGGCGTGTGAAATGCGCTCCTCAAATTCCAAGCGAATTCCATCATTAGAGCTTTTCGATTTCTCGTTTTTGGTGGCAAGACAAAATTTTGGCAGATATCTGCGTGAGCGTTGTTGCTCAAGGTGGCCGAGTCGTAGACACAGAACAATCTTTGTTTGTCGTCGTTTTGCAAGCAACGCATATCTTTCGTACAGGCTAAGATGAATTTCAGAAAACCATTGAACCATTGTATCGGGATTCTTTGCGCTTGCTAACCGACTTACGTTCGCATATGCAATCTGGAAATTGTTCGCGGTAGTGTGTGCATTTGCAGTCACTCTGACCAAACTTTGCCTCCAATTCCGTACATCTACATGACATACAGCAACGAAACTCAGACGAAATTAAATTTTCTTAATTCTTAAGATTTCGAGCATCTTGCTTGGCCATGGTTCCGTGACATCTAAGCCATCGACACCATATTTCTCCACGATGTCTCCGGGAACACCATGTACGGTGAAGTAAGCATATGTGCCATCGCCTTCGAAAGACACTTCTGTGAAAACATCTTGATGACCGTAGTCCCAGTACAATCCAATGTCGCCAGCAGTGCCGAATTCGGGAAACGGTAACGGAATGTCGATAGGTTTATTGGCCAAAAATGATAACGCGTCATCTGCGGCGTGTGATGACGGTGCCTTTTTTCCATAATCGTCCCAATTGTCGTCCAATTCCTTATTTGACAGAATTTTTTGACAAAGCCTGCTTTCGGCTTCGGAAAAGAGTTCAAACCAAGACTCAGAGTCTTTGCCAATTGAAATGTACATTGATGCTTGAAAAGTGGCAGAAGCGGACCATGGACAGCGTTTGCTAGATCGGTGCATGGGCAAAAATTTCCTCAATCTTTGATTTTCCTGACTGAGGATTCTTGGACAACTATTTGATGCTGGCGCTACCGCAAAAATTTGAATTTTGTCAGAAAAGTCACCAACCGACCCTGGGATTAATTCTATCTTTGGCGAAGATGGCGGAAGATTTTCTGAACTACACATGACGGACCAACTATTAGGAATTCGGTGCAGAATGCACCGCTGAAATTGCTGGCTTGCTTTCAGCGGCTTTGTTTTTATGTGTCAATTTCAATTTGTACTTTGTGTCTGGAGCAAGATCAACAAACATATATATACTGAAAGGCGTTTCGAGACCAGGGCTCTAGGTGTTCGAACCTGCTTCTCGAATACGGATCACACCCGTAACGCTAGTTCGCTATTTTGCATCAAGCGTTTCACCCTGAAACGAAAGCGAGACCTTGAACTTTCCATCGTTCCATTCAATCGTAGGGGTATCGGATTGCGTGGTCATGCACAACTTCCGCAAGGGGTACCTTAGTAAAATTTCAATGCCGTCGGAAAGATGAAATTTGGAATCGCTTTGAAGAGAAAGACAAACTTTCAGTCTGAATTGCGGTCGAATTCATTATCTTCGTTTTCACAAGAAACAAGCAAATTTACCTACGATCACATTTGATGGGACATTTCTCTTTAGTCTCGACCCAGTTGACATAAGCCATTATTGCGTTTGCTCGGAATACGATTCACACCGTTCTCCCAGGTGAATTGATCGGAGTTCAAAAAGTGCGAATATAATCTAATATATTGTTCATATATACGCTGGCAGTTTATGAACACTGGCTCGACTTCTTAGCACACTGCATTCAAAACAACGCTTTCATCCTCTCGGCAATAAATTTTTTACATGCATTCCGATAAATCTCAATTCAGTTGGCGGCATCCTCTGATTATCGTTATCTGTGGCAGCTTGGTCATTTTGATTGGATTTGGCACACGGTCTACCATGGGAATTTTCCTAGTGCCGATCACTGAAGAGTTCGAGTGGGGTCGAAGTGTTTTTGCATTTGCGGCTGCGATTCAGAATTTGTTCTGGGGCTTTTCACAGCCTATATTCGGAGGAATCGCAGATCGTTATGGTTCAGGTCGAGTAATTCTGGTCGGTGGTCTGTGTTACATCGCTGGACTCGGCTTGATGATTTTTTCATCTACTCCACTGGGGCTTTATTTGTCCAATGGAGTTCTCATCGGGTTTGGACTTTCTGGTACCACGTTTGCTGTAGTGTTGGCCGTGATAGCACGCGCGGTTCCAGAAAAACACCGTTCAATGGCATTAGGTTTGGGGTCTGCTGCCGGTTCCTTGGGGCAATTCCTTCTGGTGCCAATTGGGCAGTCATTCGTGACCTCCTACGGTTGGTCGTTCACTCTGATGATTTTAGCTTGCTTGATGCTGCTTGTCATTCCACTTGCTTCAGTCTTATCTGGCAAACCTGAAGTCAAAGGTCCAGAGCAAACTCTGAAAGAAGCATTAGTCCAAGCGTCGAGACATTCAGGATACATATATTTAACGTCTGGTTTTTTTGTATGCGGTTTTCAAGTTACATTCATCGGCATACACTTGCCGGCATATTTGACTGATGTCGGACTTCCAAGTGGAGTTGGAGCGTGGGCGCTTTCTCTCGTTGGGTTGTTTAATCTGATCGGTACTTTAATCGCTGGTTATTTGGGGAGCAGATACACAAAGAAGAGTGTATTGTCATTTATCTATTTAGGCAGAGCTATTGCCATTGCCATCTTTATTACATTGCCAATTACTGTGGTCAGTGCGTTGGTATTCGCTGCTTCCATGGGAATATTGTGGTTGGCCACAGTTCCTCTGACCTCTGGAATTGTGGGGCAGATTTTCGGCCCTCGATATCTGGGAACTTTATTTGGATTTGTCTTTTTCAGTCATCAGTTAGGCAGCTTTATTGGAGTATGGCTAGGCGGTGTATTACACGATACAACCCATTCCTATGATGTAGTTTGGTGGATCTGCGTTGCACTTGGAGTCATTGCCGCGATACTGCACTGGCCGATTAACGAACGTCCAATCTTTAAAGAGGGCGGCTGGGTCACGGATTCAACTTAAGTTTGCACCGAAATAATTTAAGTTATCAATGAGGTAAAAAATTGAGTAATCGAATAATTAAATCTGTCGCTGTTTTAGGTGCTGGAACGATGGGTACAGGCATCGCAGCAGCTTGCGCATCTGCGGGGTGCAAGACAGTGATGCTTGATGTCACTGAAGAACTTGCGCAAAGCGGCAAAGAAAGAATGTTATTGGGTCGATTTCCTATGCTGGACGATCCCAGCGCAGCTGATCTGATCACGGTCGGAAGTTTTGATGGATCTTTTGAGCTTGCTGGACAAGCAGATTGGATCTGTGAAGCGGTCATCGAAGATTTAGAAATTAAACGATCCGTCTTTTCACGGCTGGAACAGGTTCGTAAATCAGGCTCGGTTGTCTCGACAAATACGTCGGGAATTCCTTTGCGTTCTATTTATTCCGGTATGCCAAGCCGATTCAGAAAGGATGTCGTAGTAACTCACTTTTTTAATCCGGTCAAGGCCATGCGATTGCTTGAGATTGTGCCGGGCGAGGATACAACTTCAGATGTGGTCGAATCACTCGTAGATTTTTGTCGGAAAACTTTAGGAAAAGGAGTTGTTATCGCAAAGGATACAGTCAATTTTATTGGCAACAGAATTGGCTGTTTTTGGATGTTGGCCGGATTGCATAAAGGGGGTCAAGCGCGCAAAAACGGAATTACGGTCGATCGCATGGACGCGCTGTTGAGTGCCTCTATGGAAATCCCTCCAACTGGTTTGTATGGATTGATTGACTTGGTTGGTCTGGACGTTATGAATCTGGTCGCTGACAACCTAGACCAAAATCTGCCACAAAATGATGTTGGGCGCTTTTATGTGCAGCTGCCAGAGCAAGAAAAGGCGATGCTGGCATCGGGTCAGCTCGGCCGAAAAACCGGCGGTGGTTTCTATCGGATGCTGAAAAACAAAGATGGCAGTCGACTAAAGGAAAGATTTGATCCCGAAAGCAGGGATTGGAGCCCAGCACAAAAGTTTAATATTGAAAAAGACCCGCGCAGTTTAATGATTGAATCCAGTATTGAGGGACGGTATGTCTGGGAGTTGGTTTCGGAAACTCTTTGCTACGCTGCCGATCTGATTCCAGAAATTTCGGATGACATCGTCAATATTGACCGTGCGATGAGGTGGGGTTTCAACTGGCGAAAAGGCCCTTTTCAATTGTTGGACTCATTCGGAAACGAAGCGGTCATTCAAAGATTGCAGTCTGAAGGGAGAGCGGTGCCTCGGATGCTGCAATTGCTTCAAGCCAGCGGAAATTCAAGTTTTTACGATCAAGAGAACAATCGTTTTTTCGGCGATGATGGTCAATTCCAAGAAATGCCAGAAGAGTAATTGAGATTTAGTGTCGGAAACCTGAATTTTGTGCAGTTCAAATCCAATAACTTGAGCGTGTCATAAATTTAGACATCAGCTTCATCAATCCTTTGACAGGGTCGGGCAACTCTTTCGTCCCGGCATGTTCTGCGGTCTTGGCGTGCTTCAGTTCATCTTCTTGCATCTGCGTTAAAATTTTGCTGCTTTTTTTGTCAGTAACCGGCAGGCGATTCAAATGATCATCAAGATGATCGACGACCTGGTATTCTGTTTCCGCTAGAAAAGCAGCGCTCGTTCGATCGCCCAACAGGCCCACAACAGCGCCAATGGCGAATGAGCTTGCGTAAAAAAATGGATTGAGCACGCTGGTACGACCGCCGAGTGACTTGATTCGGTGTTCACACCAAGCTAGGTGATCGTTTTCCTCTTCCGCAGCTTCTTGAAATGTCTCGCGCAGCTGTGAATCTCGAGCGGTGACGGACTGCCCTTGGTACAAGGCTTGAGCGCATACTTCTCCCGTGTGATTCACTCTCATCAATCGTTTTGATTCATCGATTTCCCACTCGGAGAGGCTATCCTCGTTTGAACTGCCAGCTGGAGAAGGTCGATTCGGTTCAGGGGAAGCGAAAAGCGTACGCAGCATGTTGTCCGCATGTTCCAGAACACGGTCTGACAGAGAATATTGCCTATGTATAGTCATTCGATTGTTCAATTCTGTTCTCAATTACTTCTATTTTATTTGGAATTTGAGTGAGGATTGTGATTTCGAAGCTGATTACAAACGGCGTAAATTTTGAAATCAGGCAAAATTCAATATAATGCACAATAGTTCAATTTTAAAATTTGTTGTACTCAGTTTATTTTGAAAGCTGTCAAAAAAAATACCATATCCAAATCTAATTTTGCGAAAATTTTGCGCAAAATTGTTGGTAAAGAAGCAGTACTTACAGAAGCTGAAGCATTACGTCCATTTGAATGCGATGGTTTGACGGCATATCGTCAGCTGCCATTGATGGTTGTTCTCCCAGCTACGATTGAGGAAGTTCAAGCGGTAGTAAGGGCCTGCTCAAAATACTCGATTCCTATTGTCACCCGAGGAGCCGGAACGGGACTTTCAGGGGGTGCTTTGCCACTAGAGAATGGAATTTTATTGAGCCTTACTCGAATGAGTCGTATATTGGGAATCGATGCGGATGCAAAAACAGCTCGAGTGCAGCCTGGTGTTCGCAATTTAGCAATCTCACAAGCGGTTCAGCATCTAGGGTTGTACTATGCTCCAGATCCTTCTTCACAACTTGCTTGTTCAATCGGCGGCAATGTCGCCGAAAATTCAGGTGGAGTGCACTGTCTAAAATACGGACTGACTGTACATAACATCCTTCAACTCAAAGTAGTGACCGTTGATGGTGACTTGATTACCATCGGCAGTCAGGCTTTGGATTCACCTGGATACGATTTACTTGCATTACTCACAGGCTCAGAGGGAATGCTCGGTGTGATCGTAGAAATCATCGTTAAGCTTCTTCCCATTCCACCTTGTGCTCAGGTCGTAATGGCGTCATTCGATGATGTCGAAAGAGCTGGGGAGGCAGTCGCTGCAGTGATCGGCGCTGGAATTTTGCCAGCCGGATTGGAGATGATGGATAGTTATGCCATCCAAGCTGTGGAAGATTTTGTTCACGCAGGCTATCCTGTCGACGCTACAGCGATATTGCTCTGTGAATTGGATGGAACAGTGGAAGAGGTCGAAGATCAAATTCACAAAGTTGAAGAGATTTTCAAAAAACAAGGTTCGACCCAAACATGGATTGCAAGAGACAAAATCACGCGCGAGCGTTTTTGGTCCGGGCGCAAGGCAGCGTTTCCTGCGGTCGGACGAATTTCACCCGACTACTACTGTATTGATGGAACGATTCCGCGCAGAGAAGTCGGGAAAGTCTTGGCTCGTATCAATGAGCTTTCGGAACAATACGGATTGCGAGTTGCTAACGTATTTCATGCAGGTGATGGGAATTTGCATCCATTGATCCTATATGACGCGAACGTAGCGGGAGAGTTGGAACTTACAGAAGAAATGGGAACTCGAATATTGAAGCTCTGTGTTGAAGTCGGCGGCACTGTTACTGGCGAACACGGAGTTGGCGTCGAAAAGCTTAGTCCGATGTGTTCCCAGTTCGAAAGTTCTGAACTGGAGCAATTTCATGCAGTGAAGGCCGCCTGGGATGAACATTCACTGTTAAATCCTGGCAAAGCCGTTCCGACTCTGGCCCGATGTGCAGAGTTCAATGCCATGCACGTCCATCACGGTAATCTGCCATTTCCGAATATTGAGAGATTTTAAGTTGTCCGGTAGTGATGAAACCGGACGGCAGATCGAAGTCGTACGATCTGCTTTTCGAAATTCCGAGCCGCTCCGCATAGTTGGTTCCGGGAGTAAATCTTTCCTAGGGCGTCCAATTGTGGGCACCTTGCTGGATGTTTCTGACAACGAAGGGATTTCGTCCTATGAGCCTTCGGAATTGGTATTGACTGCCAAAGCTGGAACTAAACTCAAGGAGGTCGTCAAAACGCTTGGCGAATCTCGGCAGATGCTGGGATTTGAACCACCAGCATTCGGGGACAATGCAACCATCGGAGGCACGATCGCCTGTGGTCTTTCAGGTCCAAGACGACCATTTTCGGGTTCGGCACGTGATTTCGTACTCGGCATTCAATGTATTAACGGTAAAGGTGAACTGCAGTCTTTTGGCGGCCAAGTGATTAAAAATGTAGCCGGTTATGACGTATCTCGCCTGATGGTCGGCGCACTTGGCACTTTGGGCATCCTCTGCGAAATTTCTATCAAAGTACTGCCAATGTTTGAAGTAGAAAAGACTCTGATTCACGAAACTAACGAGCAGTCGGCATTAAAAGAGATGACGCGTTGGACGAGGCAGTCACTGCCGATATCGGCGATGAGTTTTCTGGATGGCAACTTGAGGATACGCCTTTCTGGGACGGAAAATGGAACTCGAATTGCGGAATCATTGATCGGAGGAGATCTGGATGCGCTTGGCGAATCTTATTGGGCTCAGTTGAAAGAACAGAAGCTCGATTTTTTCAACCGGTCGGACTCACTTTGGAGATTGTCCCTGCCATCCGTCGCAAAATCTGTGAGCCTCAAAGGGGATTGCCTGATTGATTGGGCTGGAGCTCTGCGATGGATGTACAGCAATGAATCGCCACAGAAAATTTTCGACTACGCGAGAAACACTGGCGGCCATGCGATGATGTTTCGGTCTGACTCACAACGGTCATCGAATCGCTTTAGCGCATTATCCGAACCTGTTGGCAGAATTCATAGAAATCTGAAGCGGTCTTTCGACCCCGCAGGTATTTTGAATCCTGGAATCATGTACACTAATCTTTAGAAACAATTCCACATATCGTATTGCGCAGATTCGATGCAAACAAATTTAGCAGATTTTATTCGGGAGACAGAGAAAGGCCAGGTCGCAGAATCGATCCTTCGCAAATGTGTGCATTGTGGAATGTGCACTGCGACTTGCCCGACTTATCATCTCCTAGGCAATGAGCTAGACAGTCCTCGCGGCCGAATCTATCTGATGAAACAGGTGCTGGAAGGTGAACAGCCTACGCGCCGTACACAGTTGCACTTGGACCGATGCCTAACCTGCAGGTCGTGTGAAACCACTTGCCCGTCGGGAGTTCAGTACGGACAACTGTTGGAAATTGGGAGGGAAATCGTTGAAGAGCAGGTTCCAAGGAAGATTATTGACCGTGTCATTCGCGCCGCACTCGTGTACATCATTCCCAATTCTACGATCACTCGGTTTCAATTGGGATTTGCTCGAAGCATCAAATGGCTGTTGCCGAAAAAATTGCGCAGGCAGATCCCTGAAAAAGAACGAGCAGTTCCTTGGATTAATTCGGAACATTCGCGTAAGATGATTATTCATCAAGGGTGCATTCAGAGAGTGCTTAAGCCCAACATCAATAGTGCGGCATCTCGGTATTTGGATGCTCATTCTTTCGCAGCAATTCGTGCTGAAGATGGCTGTTGCGGCGCGTTGGGTCTTCACTTAAGCGATCAGAAATTTTTCTTAAAACATGCAAGGAAAAACATTGATGCCTGGTGGCCTCATATTGAAGCCGGCGCCGAAGCGATCGTATCCACCGCAAGCGGTTGTGGAGTAACCATCAAAGAATACGCTCATTTACTGCGAGACGATCCGAATTACTCCAGCAAAGCCCAAAAAGTCTCGTCATTGACAATCGACATCTCAGAAATTCCGCAGACAGAATCTGATTATCGGAGTAAGTCAGAGTTCAAGTCAGTGGCTTTTCACTCCCCGTGCACACTGCAGCATGGACAGAATATCAATAATACTGTTGAACAAATTCTAAATCGTCAAGGAGTTGATACCGTAACAGTCAGAAACTCTCATATGTGTTGCGGGTCCGCAGGGACGTATTCCATCTTGCAGCCTAAGTTATCCCAACAGTTGTTGGATCAGAAGATTACAGATTTGGAAGCAGAATCACCGGAATGCATCGTCACATCCAATATTGGCTGCTTGGTGCATCTCAGCACCGCTTCTTCAGTACCGGTTAAGCATTGGGTTGAAATTCTTTCACCACAGTCATGATGCTCAGATTTTGTGAATTTGACACTTGACGAACCGAACTGGGAAGCAGAGTTTCTTTGAATCAAATTGACTCTGAAATCAATCTTCTTTTGATTCACTTGACTCTAGCCTCAGCGTCGATTTTTCTACGAATAAATCGTACCCATTGATGCAATAAGAATAATGATCTTTACTTATGGCCAATCGACAGGATGACCCAGATTCTCCACACCACAAAAGACTGAAGTGAAATGATGACCGTGTCATCATCATGGAATTGGACATCTGCCGGTCAGTCTGGATTTGACGGATTTTCCAATGGCTGATGCCGGCCATAGCGGCAAGCTCATGATCCAGCCTAGCACAGGACATTGGGGCAGGCGAGGTGTTTTGGACGAAAATATGCAACCGGAAATATCGAACCAGACATTTTAAAGACGCATCCGCGACTCAACACCAAGCGGATTAGTCCGCACATACCTCCCATAGCACTTTGGTTCATTGCCTTGCAGTATTGACTCCAGCTCAAATCAGTGACGAATTTGACTAAGTTTCTATGCTTTGGAGCAAAGTGAAAGACCCGCTCGATTCACACACTTTCAGCAACGACTGTAGCCGTTTTTTCGCTATTGATCGCGATATGTTAACTTAGCCGGAAGCGCATTTAGAGGTTCTGGGCATTCAGCTCACGCAAAGCAACCACGGGATTTTTGCAATTAAGCGTGCGGCAACAGACCGCAAACAGATTGTCCATGAGGATGCCCGAGGCGGATGCGGTTGGTTCTATGTGTGAAGGCAATTTTGGCTATTTGCTGCCTTTGTTCATTCCATAGCCTCATTGGGTGTTGTTGATAAAAGAAATAATGTATAAAATCAGAAATACAAATCATATTCGGCTATTTTATTGTTTAGTATTAGTAGTTTAAAGAATTGATTCCTGTGTTCTTGAATCACGAAACTTAACTTGAAATGTATTTGATTTGCTCACTTGTTTCTGGTTGTTGGAATTGAAAACAATTTCCCAGTAAATTGAACGAGATGTTGACATTTACCGAAGAACTCCTCTTGCTTCTCGATAATCAGGACGATGTTTTTCTTCCGGCCGAGAAGAATACGATAAATGCTGCCTTGGCTGGTGCAGTTCTTATGGACTTGGCATTCACCGGTCGGATCGACACTGATTTGGATACTCTATTTGTTTGTGATCGCAAGCCTGTAGGCATATCCATGCTTGACAGCGTCCTGGCTAGAATTGACGCTCGTGCGAAGCCGGCTGATACTCAGGCTTGGATCAAGGAACTGGCGGCAGCAGAATCTCCCGAAATCCGAGAACAGGCGTTAGCCAATCTAGGCAAACGTGGTCTTATTAAGAAGAATCGGATAAAGCTTTTGTGGTTTGGCCGTTCTCGGACTTACTCCACGATAAATGAAAATGAAAAGCAAAGTGTCAAACAGCGTATTAGGGATGTTCTATTCTCCAACGACATCCCTGACCCAAGGGACATTGCGTTAGTATGCCTGGTCTACGCCTGTAATCTTCTGGCGGACTTATTCACAAAGGAAGAACTGAAGAATATCCGACCTCGCATCAAACAATTGCTGGTCATGGATTTGATTGGACGGGAAGTAACGAGGGCAGTTGTTGACATTGAACGTTCGATCCTGAAAGCGAAGAGAGCCCGGCCAGTTAGACTGCAAAAATATCTGCTGAGTTTTTCCATAGTGGGCGGGATAGTGGCGATGTTTACACTTCTCGCTCCTCGAGTGCAAATACCGGATCAATTCGGTCCTTTTCTTTTTGAATTGTTGTGGCTGGACCCGATTTGGCAACAATGGACGGGATACCTGCTTCTCGGATTCAGCGCTGTTGGACTATTGATAGCCTTTATTTCCAAAAAACGTTGGTTCGCCCGATTGGGTGGCTCAATTTTAGGCAAGATCGTCCATGTTGGACTGGCCATTGGCTGCGTACTCATTTTGTTTGCGCATACAGGCTTTCGGCTTGGAGCCAATCTCAATGCAGCACTCATGTTCTGCTATCTCGCAACACTTATCTCGGGCGCGTTTGCCGGAATATTGATCGGGGGAGGGACGCGACTTCGAAAAATGGGATTTAAACCACCTAAACGAATTCGACTTGCAGTGCCTAAGCTGCATCGATTTACGCTTTTCCCAATGCCGGCTCTGCTGGTTATCCACATCCTTATCGTTTATCTTTATTGACCAAAATTAGCGAATGTTAAGGAAGATTCTATTTTGGATTACATGGTCACTAGGGACCGTGATCGCTGTTGTGATTGTTGCTGCATGGATGATTGTTGGAGGCGAGCGTGAAATACTTTTGGTAGGCAGTACCACTGCTGGCCACCATCAGATTGAATTGGCTTGTGAAACATGTCATGCAGCAAGGGTTTTTTCGAGCACGGCAAAGGCGACCAAGGCCTTAAACAAAACCTGTCGCAACTGTCATGAGAAAGAGTTAAAGGCAGCAGATGACAGTCATCCGCGTAAAAAATTCCGGGACCCAAGAATGGCCCAATACTGGGAGAAACTTGACGCTCGATTGTGCACGGTATGTCATCTTGAGCACCGACCCGAGATAGCGCGCAAAAGCGCTGTCACAGTAGCGTCAAATTTTTGTATAGCATGTCATTCCGAAGGTGATCAAGACGTACGGCTGGCACGTTCGACTCATTCAGGTTTGACTTTCGATACATGTGCGACTGCGGGTTGTCATAATTACCATGATAATCGTTCACTCTATGAGGACTTCCTGCTCAAACATCAAGATCAGCCTTGGCTTTCACCGGACCCAGTGCATCAGTTAACTGCGCATTACCGCAGTCGGGAAGTGTCACAGGGTTCAGGCATCGCCCGCTTTGACGCTGTGGCTCCTGCTTCGGAACTCGCTGATTCAAACGAACTTGACGAGTGGGCTGGCTCTGGTCACGCGGCCGCTGGAATAAACTGTGTAGACTGCCATGCTGAACACGTCCCTGAAGGCGCTTCAATGGCCGAAGTTGAGGCGAATTGGGTTGAAAAGCCAAGTTTGAAAGTTTGCACCGGCTGCCACAAGCAGGAATCGAACACATTTGCGCTTGGGCGGCATGGCATGCGCAACCATCCCAAAATTGCCAATCCTCGCGACCCAGCCCGTGCAATGCGAGCAATTGGTCTTGAATCTGAATTGCCAGAGTTGTTTTCCGCTTGGATTACTGACCCGGCACCGCTCTCCTATATGACCGTCCGAGAAGCACGCCTGCCGATGCGAAAAGATGCGGTTCACAAAGTGATGGATTGCGGTTCCTGTCACACTCCTCACGATGTAAATCTAGTGCAGGCCGCTGTTGAAGCCTGCGCATCTTGTCACAATGACGGTCATACCAAAGCCTATTTCGATAGCACTCACCATTTGCTTTGGAAGGCTGAAGTAGCCGGCAATGCAAAGCCGGGCAGCGGCGTGAGTTGCGCAACTTGTCATATGGAGAAAATCGAGCGTCGAGGAAAAGTCACAACTAACCACAATCTGAACGATACTCTAAGACCAAATGAAAAGATGATTCGCCCGGTTTGCCTAGACTGCCACGGCCTTGGATTTTCTCTGAATGCACTCGCAGATAGCGGATTGATTTCTACAAATTTCCGAGGGAAGCCTAAAGTACATGTCGAAAGTATTGAATGGGCTATGCAGAACGAAGCACAGAGCAAGCAATCCGATCGCAACTGATGGACGGCAGCAACGGATAGAAGTTGTTGGACGATTGATTTCCAGTCAGAAGAGAGGGCATATTGTACGAACAATAAGTATATGGAGCTGTATTATTGTCAAATATACATTCGCTCGATTGAGAGTGATCGTGCCAGTTGCTGGTGGAACAAAATTTACTGTTTCCCAACCAATTCTACAACTTAAGGAGGGGTATTGTGATTCGGAAGTCAAATTTATTCATTCGACTTGCGTCGTGTCTAATAGTCGTTGTGGCAGTGGAAGCCTTGGCTGAAGGAATTTCTTATGAGAGAGTAGCTGACATGCTTTATACGGTAATGTCATCAGACCGAGAAACTTATACGCGCTTGGTTGTGCAGCGCCTCACAGTAGATGCGGACATTATTACCGCTTCGGAGCATTTTGAAGACGATTCAGCTTTACCGCTGCCAGCGCAAATGTTTCGATTCGGTGCAGAATTGACGCTGGACAAATCAGAAGATTTCTCATATTCGCTTCTTTCATTGGATCCAATTAACAAAAAAAATGGGCCAGCAACGGATGTGGAAAGAGAAGGTTTGGAGTTTGTCGCGGACAATCCAGATAGTACATTCTACGGAGAAGAAGAACTAGGTGGAGAGCGATACTTCACGGCAGTATATGCCGACATAGCCGTGGTTGAGGCCTGTGCTAGCTGCCATAACTATCATAAGGATTCTCCACGCAGTGATATCGAGGTAGGTGATGTAATGGGTGGCGTAGTTATTCGCATAGCAATGGAATGAATCACTTCCGATCGGAAGATTGAAGGCCTAAGCTGAATGTTTCAGAGAACACTCAACAAATCTTGTCAACTTCAAGATATTTTCATTCATGCAGGAAAACTGCGGCAAGAGCCGCGACAGAAAATTTAGGGAATTATGGAAGTCATTTACCCATTAATAGTGCAACTGTTCAAACAATAGCGCCAGCTGGTTGGAGAGTTTCATACCTCCTGAGATTTTAGAGAAAAGACTGATCTCTGACACAAATCGAGTCGTGTAGCAAACCCAAGCCATCAAATTATTATTGTTTTTTTGTAGCAATTTTCCTCACGTGTGGGAAATTATTTAAGATTCAACTGCTTTGTCAACTGAGCGTAGGGGCAAAGAATGTCGGTCATTGAAAACTGCTGGTGATATTTTCTATCAAAATCTAGCTTCGACAGTAGTAAATATCATCTCACTTCGATTCGATAAGCAGACTCAAAACCCTCCTTGCCCTTGATGTTGCCGGGCAGCGTCTCGAGATGCTTGATATTGCACCATTTCCCAAACAACTCATCAATTTCATCGGACAAAACAGTAAACGGGGGTGGTTCTATTCTGTTTTTTTCATATTCAAGTGAAATCAACAGGACCTGACAACCACTCGTCAGAATGCTTCTCAAATGCGAAGCATATTTTTTCCGAACGTCCGGCGGAAGCGCGACAAGCGAAGCGCGATCATAAACTGCTGCGACATTATTGGCATCATCCGCATTTAGATCGAAAAAATCACCGATTACTATCTTGAAAGCTCCGAATTGTCTGATGCCCAAAGTTGAATTTAACGCATTTGCTTCCTCCATGTCATTTTCACTAAAAAATGACTCAACGGCTAACTCGCTCAGTTCGTTCCCCAGAACCCGATGCCCAGCCTGCGCCAGCCATAGCATGTCTTTTGATTTTCCACAAAGCGGAACCAATACTTCACTGCCTTGTTGAAGGTCCAACGAGTCCCAGTACTTGCGGAGAAGCCTGTTGTAGTTTCCCTGATGAAATCCGATTTGATTTTCGTTCCAGCTGCTAAGCCAAAAATCCCTTTCCATAGGTCCGATCCGTTTTGTGCATTGACAGTGTTGCAGTTAATATCAAATAAAATTCAGTAAATTTGTTAATTTGCCAGTTCAGAAAAATCCGTAATGATGAATGGTACTAGAATTTAGATTAGCAATTCCAAATTCTGGATAACATTGCTGATCAGGGGATTGGAAACAATGCCAATCGCCGCTCGACCCGTAGGTTCATTTACTTCGTTGAAGCACCGTCTGCAGACGCTCCCTGTCGGAGTGTATTCGAGCGGAGTGCAGATGTTGTTCATTGCCAAACCGAACACTTGAAACGTGCAGTAGATTGTGATGGCCAGTCACTTGACGGTTAAGGCGGAGAGCGTCAATCGTCTGGGGACAAACTCGAAACGAGAGTCCATCAATGTTCTATCCCCATTTTTGTTCCTGATCACAAACCAGTGCTTATGGTCCATGGACCCAATTCTCGAACCTTGTACCGACCGGAAAATTCCTCGGCATATCTGCCCGATTGCTTCACACGCATTTTGGGAAAACTTCCTTTGTACGCCCATTTGAGCATGGGCCAGAACGAATCAATGCCATTGAAGTTGCCTGCTCATCAACACATTGACCGAAACTGTGTTTTACAAACTGATGGCAATGATTCTTCAGTTTTCGGTAACTCTTGAAATCATCCGTCGGGACTTTTGGACTTGTCTCTCACGGTCCTGAATGAAGCCGTGCAGGTTTTCACGTTTGGTATCTTCAATAACTTTGGACGAGACTTGATTGCTTTCCCTGCTTTTTGCGCCCACCGCAGCAACTTTGCCAGTCACACCTCTGCCAGCGTTCAGCTTCTTGTCCTAATGATTGTTTTTTTCCAGTCCACTCATTTAGGTTTCATCGACTTCAACAGTACCGGAATATAACTCCTGACTTGCACTCCAGCTGTTTCTCAATGGGTAAGCAAGAAACCAGGCAGACTTCTGAGTGATGCACAAATCCCGGTGCAGTTTCATGCTCGAAACTCCTTTTTGATTCGCAGTGAGCAGAAAAATGGCGATTGCCCTGACTTGAAAACTCAAATTGGAGTTCTCCATGACTGATTTGATCTTTACGCTGAGTCGTTTCCTGCATTCTTTTTCACTTAAGCGATACGGCATAGTCTTGAGCTGGAGGTGCAATGATGAAGCGGTTAGGCTGGCGGACTGATTTACGAATTTTGGAACTCTAAAACTTGAGTTACGTAAGATAATATCCAGCTCGAATCAAAGTATTGGCTAGCCTCGGAGTTCACATGGGCATACATGAATTTAGTTGGTCAGATACCTTTATCCTCGACTGGGAAAAAGGAAAAGAATTCTATTCTGAATTATTCAATTGGAATTTTGTCGATCAGTATCATGAAGGTCAACTCGTCTATACACTGGCATGTCACGACCTTAATGCAAATCCACCGGAATCAACAAGCATCGTTGGAATGGCTTCGTTAGAGGGATGTGACTTTGAAGGACCTTGTCATTGGATGGCTTATTTATTGGTTGAGAATGTTGATGAGACCATTGAAAAGTTCAAATCCGCCAACGGTACTGTGTACAAAGGACCAATGGACGTTATGGACGCAGGAAGAATGGCAGTATGTGGTGACGCTCAAGGGAAAATGATTATGCTTTGGCAGCAGCTGGGTCATTCAGGATCTCAAATTAAAGGTGTTCATGGAACTCTTTGTTGGTTTGAACTCATCACTAGCGAAGTCGCTGCAGCCATAGATTTTTACTGTTCGGTATTTGATTGGACGGTAGAAAAAGAAACGATCAGCACAGGCGATATCTGGCTCTGCAAGTATCAAAAGTCGATCATTGGTGGAATCCATGACCGATTGGAAGAGGCTGGCAATCACGAATTGTGGTTGCCTTATTTCAGAGTCGACAACATAAATGATAGTTTGAAAATCATTGATCGATGGAAAGGGTCAATGGTAGCGGGAATATTTGAAGAACCTACGATTGGCAAGTACGCTGTTGCGGCAGATTTTGAGGGCAATATGTTCGGTTTGACCGAATTTGCTTGATCGAAGAATTTTATTTCTACAAAGAACTGCAATTTATCATTAAATTTACGACTTACAACATTCAGTTTGGACGAGGTTTGGATGGAAACATCGATCTCGATCGGATTGCCGCGACTGTAGCAGATGCTGATGTAATTGCTTTGCAGGAAGTTGCGAGATTTCTACCTCTTTCAAATTTTGAAGATCAGGTAACTGAGTTGGCTAAACTGCTAGATCTTCACTATTGGGTCTACGGCGCCGGTGTCGATTTCTACGCAGATCTTGCGTCTTCAGGTTCGGATGACCGAAGTCGGAGGTGTCAGTTTGGAAACATGCTGCTTTCCCGAACTCCCATACTTTCCTGCAGGAACCACTTTCTTCCGAAGTCTGCCTCGATCGGGCCTCTCAGCATTCAAAGAAGCGCTCTTGAAGGAGTAATTCAATGCGGTGCAACAAATATCCGAGTGTATTCCATTCATCTCACCCACATCAGTCAGGAAGTACGTTTACAACAAATAGAACGGATTCTTGAAATTGACCGAAACGCGGTTCGCGAAGGCGGCCCCATTTCTGGAGACCCTTCTCATACGGTTTTTCAGAATCGAGGGAACGTGAATGAATTACCGAGAAAATCCATACTTATGGGAGATTTCAATTTCTCACCGGATGCTGCAGAGTACGATCGGATCGTCGGTCCGAAATCTGACTACGGCGGTCGCGTGATCAATCCAGAAGGTCACGTGGATGCTTGGGTGTTTTGTGGCAACGACGAACTGTCTGGCATCACTGCAGAGCGCAGAGGAGAGGACGTTCGAATGGATTATTGTTTTGTCAGCTGCTCTTTACGTCATCAAATCAATTCTGTCGCCATCGATTCAGATTCAGATGGTTCCGACCACAAACCGGTTACGGTCAATATCGACTTTTAGACCAAACAGCAATTTGGTATTGAATAAAGAGCTATTTTTCTGCTATGGCGGGAGATTTAGTGCTGAAGTAATCCCTGATTTTTTCAATGACGTCCTCGTAGAGTGTGAGAATAGCGGGGATAAAGAACAAAACCAGAACAGTTGAAAATGCGAGTCCAAAAACAAGTGTGACAGCCATTGGAATAAGAAATTGGGCTTGTGTCGATTTCTCAAATAGAAGTGGCAATAGCCCAACAATAGTTGTCAATGTAGACAAAACTACGGGTCGAAGTCTACGACAGCCGGCTTCGATCATAGCCTGTTTAATTCCCAGCCCACCTATTCGAATGCGCTTGTAGAATACGACCAAAACGATCGCATTGTTCACGACGATTCCAGAGAGGCCAATTAGACCCAGAATCGTGATGATTGTGAATGGGATTCCAAGAATAAAATGTCCCCAAGCGGCACCAACGATTCCAAACGGTATTGCAAGCATCACGAACAGTGGCCAAGTATAGGAACCAAAAATCCAGGCAAGTGTCAAGTAAATCAAAATAAAAGCAATCAATGCGCCAACCTTCATCGACTGTTCAGTTGCTGTTTGATCTTCTTGTCGTTGGCCTTGCGCCCAAGTCACACCATATGTTTCTTCAATTTGTGGTCGAAATTCAGAGTCTAAATGTTGAAGAATTTCATTGGTATTGGCAGTTGATTCGTCCACGCTGGCACTGACTTCTATTGAGAAGTCACCATTTCGGTGTAAAAGTGAATCAAAGCCTCTCGACGGATGGATGACGACAACATCAAGTAGTGGAACTGACTCACCGGATGGCAAAAGGATATGAATATTATCCAGTTCGCTTAGCCGATTCGTTTCCGAAGCCGGCAAAGTTAGTTTTACTTCGATATCGTGATATTTTGTAGTGAATGATTGAATTTTGATACCTTCTATCGATGATTTCAGCTGTCTGCTAATCTCGTCAACGGATAAACCAAGAACTTGTCCCAAAGGTGTCAGCTTTAGTATCTGTTGTTGATTCCCGTAGCTTGTGTTGTCTAAAACTCCATAGACACCGGGCAATTCTTGCAGGTATTCCGATAGTGAAATTGCTGCGTCTTTTGCTGCAGTTTTTGATGGTCCGCTGATCTCAACTTCTATGTCCCGTCCAGGAGGCCCCGCCGACTGAGTTAAGACAATCACTGTTTCCAGTCCAGGAACATGCTGGATTTTGCTCTGCCATTTTCGCAAAAATTCAGTTGTTCGAACTTCACGCAAGTCCGACTGTATTAATTCCGCGACAACGGAACCGTGATTGCGCCCCACTCTTCGTCGGTCGCCGTCTTCTGCATGGGTTGCCCCGTGCTGAACTACTGAAAGTCGAACTAAATTCCCACCCAACTCTGAATCTGTTTCATGTAAGAGACTCTCGACTTCTTGAAGATATTGATCGACCGTACTTTTTGGTGTTCCAGCAGTGAAAGTAATATTCGCAAAAACTTGATTTAATTCTGGTGTTGGAAAAAAACTGTAGTGCAGCCGTCCCGAAGCGAACAACCCCACTGTAACAATTAAAAGTCCAAGCCCTATGCAAATTGTGGTGATCGGATTCGAGATCGATAGCGTTATCGCTCTACGGAACCAGTGCTCGCGAACACGTTCTACAAATCGATCAACATACGACTTCTTTATGCCTTTAGATTTACGAAGAATTCCTTCGAATGAGTGTCGTAAATGCCCCGGCAGAATAAGGAAAGCTTCAATCAAAGAAGTTGCAACAACACACACCACAACTAGAGCAATCTGACCGAGCACGATACCAATAATGCCAGAGACAATCATCACAGGCAAAAATGCAAATATTGTGGTTAATGAAGCGGCGAGAATTGGAACGAACATTCTTCTAGAAGCCCCGCAAGCGGCTTCAGCGGGTGATGCAGACCGAGAAAATCGTGTCAGCGCGTCTTCGCCTACCACAATGGCATCATCCACGATGATCCCAATTGTCATGATGAATCCAAAAAGAGTAATCATATTCAGAGTTCCACCTGACAAATACAAAATTGTGACGGCACCTAATAAAGACACAGGAATTCCCATGGCGACCCAGAAGGCAAGGCGAGTATTTAGGAACACGTACAGTACGATTAAAACCAGTACCAATCCGGCCAATCCATTATTGATCAGAACTCGAAGCCTGTCGCGCAGAGCGATTGATTGATCTGCATAAACCGCAATTTCTACAGAGGGTGGCAATTGAGCCTTAATTTCATCCATCCAGGTATACAGGATGTCAGCACTATTCAGCGTATCAGTTGTTTTTTGTCGCTGTAGAGTGAGCTGAACTGCAGGTTTGTCTCGATATGTCAGGAAAACTTGATCTGCTTTGGGTTGGCGCTTAATGGTCGCGATATCGCCCAAAGAAATATAGCGCCCGTCAGAATCGACAATGACGGGAACGTCCTCAAAACTCAATTCACTACGACGCTGATCGAGAAAACGAATTTCGCGAGCTGAATCATCGCGGCCAGATATTCCGACTGATGAATCAGAAGAATGTGATTGAACTCGCTGTCCAATTTGATGCAGATTCAATCCTAGATCGCGAAGTGTTTCTCCCGGAATTTGAATTGCAATTTCTTCAGCGGGCAGCCCTCGAAAATCGATTTTTCCGACGCCTCGGGCGAGTAAGTCGTCTTTATACTCATTGGCTAAAACTCGTAGTTGATCAATTGACTGTCCTGCGATGACTAGATTTGCAATCAATTCATAACGTTTTATTTCTCGCACGACAGGTCGGTCTGCATCTGTTGGCAGATCCGAAGTGACAATATCCACTAAGCTTTGAACTTCTTCTTTCGCTGTAGAGATGTCGGTATCCGGTACAAACTCGAGAAATATTAAAGAAATTCCAAATCTAGATTCCGAAGTAATGTTTTTCAGGTCGTCGACATTTTTGAGTTCCAGCTCCAAGCGATTTGTGATCGACGTTTCAACATCTTCTGCGGCCGCGCCCAGCCAAACCGTCTTCACTTCAACGAAATCCAATTTGAAATCAGGAAAAAACTGAACATTGATGCGATCAATTACGAAGATTCCAGCCACAAAAATGACCAGCATCATAATATTCATGGCAACCGGATGGGTTGCAAAAATATCTAAAACATTTTTTCGTTCCGCGGTGGCCATGTGACTAGGGATTTCGTTGTTCGTGAGTGATCTACAGGTTTGAAGGTTTTACCTTTAATCCATCACTTGCATTAGCCAATTGCGTGACAATCATCAGCTCATCGATTTGAAGGTCGTCACTTGTCGCGACGATGTAAGACTTTCCATCTCGTTGAATTTGCCCATGTCGTTTGAGAGTAACCGCTTTCATATGTTCTGATTCCAATTTGAACACTTGATTGCTTCCATAAACAGCTTCAAATGGAACTGCGATGGCATCGCTGACATGTGGAAGGGATAATTCTAAATTAATCGATCGCCCCAACTCGGGGTACGTATCCGAAACCAGTCGGAGATATCCATCAATTCCGCCTCGCCCGGGATCAACGATCGCTGCCAGTCGGTCGAGGGCTAAACTCAACGGTTGACCATCAAAGTCCGCAATTGCAGTCAGTGTTTCGCCACTTGAGATAGCGCTTCGAATTTGCTGCAGGTGTCGATTCGGAATCAGCGTACGAACTTCTGTGTCCGCAGATTTGTAAAGGTCAATGAGTGGACTTCCGGATCGAACGTGATTGCCTAGGGCAACATGCACTTGCGTGATCCGACCAGAATAGGGCGCGTTGATGATGGTTTCTTCTAGGTCTTGCTGAGCTTTTTTCAACGTGATCGTTGAACGCAGAAGTTCGGCTTCGAGAACTGCAACTCTGCTGGGATGTTCTCGAATCGATGCATTTCGAGCGGTTACAGCCTGTCGGGCCTGTTGTTCGGCTCGTTCCGAATTGTCAAATTCCGCTTGTGAAATGATATTTCTATCCTTGAGCCTTCGATTTCTGTCCAAGGATTCATTGGCAAGCTGATGCAGGCGCACTTCGTGACTCAGTAGTTCTGTGTCCGTGATCAAGCGTTGCGACTCCCGGGCTAATGAGGCATTGATTCGAGCGATGTCGGCCTGAAATTGCTGTACTTGAGTTTCAAGCGCACGTGAATTTAGGCGAATCAATACATCCCCTTCTTGAACGGGCTGTCCGACTGAAAAGTTGACTTCAACTACATCGGCGTCCAAAATCGAAGTCAGCTTTGAATGAGAAGTAGTTGTCACCCTTCCGAATAGCTCGACAGTCGGTGCCAAAGTTTCCTTTTTGACTTTCTGAACTTCCACCAGCCATGTGCGCTGTTCAGGTAGCTTTGGACCAAGTGTCTCTGATTCAACTTGTAGCAAATTAAATCCGAGTATGCTCCCACCGAGGATGGTTATGGGCAAGCCGAATCGAAAGAATCGTTTAAGGAATTTTTTCAAAATTTTTCAGCAGATAATTTGCACGATAGAGGTATGCGGGGTGAATATTACTTTCAAATCGGCTCTTGACTTCAGAATTAGTCAGGTGTTTTCCATATTCAAACATGAAGTTGATTGAATCAAATTGCTTCAAGACTTAATTTACTCCTAAATTTTATGAAATCTAGACAACGATTCAGAACTGAATTGACAATGTCGATAAATGTGATATGGGGGCACTCTAATAGTAACTCCACATAAATCACATTCAGTTTGGATATAAAAGCGACGTTTTGAATTTTTAAGGCTATAAAATTTATCCTACGTCGACAGAGCGACACTGAATCGAAGCCCAGGTACAAGGTGGTCGATGTTGACGATAGGTTTTGATTCCAAACAACGATTCGGCGGGCGGGATAACGAAATCGTTGACGCACAATCCTGAGGCGAGGAAGTTTGAAGGAAAACAGACAATATTCAAATCGTAGTTGGCCAAATATCATTTCGGCTGAAGTTATCTGGTGTCATGATAAATTGAATGGACTCAAACTTAAAACAAGTTGAAGTACTGACATTTCATTGAAAATAAAGGGAGTAGTAAACGATGAGTGAACAAAAGGTAATTGCGTTTTTTCCAGAAGGGGCATTTGGGCCTGCCTTGAATTCTGTAGGGATCGCCCAAGCCTGTCAGGCAATGGGACATCGATGTGTGTTTTTAACTGATCCAGGATTTGCAGGAGTGTTTGCTGATTACGGATTTGAAGAGCGGATTGTTAACCTTTCAGAGCCTATGGACCCCGAGGAGATGGCGCGGTATTGGTCCGATTTTATCAATGGACATATTCTCAATTTCAACAAAACTCCCTATGAGCAAATTGACAATTATGTAAAAGAATGCTGGGAAGCAATCGTTGACACATCGAAATGGGCAGAGAAAGAGCTGCCAGCTGTTTTGAGTAATTTGCAACCCGACATAATTCTTATCGATAACGTGGTCTTGTTTCCAGCCACCAAACAATTTGGAGTGCCGTGGGTACGGATCATTTCTTGCAGTGAAAACGAAATTCCCGATCCTGGGATTCCGCCTCATTTGTCAGGCTGTAATGAAAGCGACGAAAGATGTTTTCGGGTCTATCAAGACAGGTTCAATGAGGTCATACAGCCGATTCACGAAGACTTCAATCATTTTCTTGAGTCTTGTGGAGAACAAACTTACCCATTGGGAGAATTTTTTGAATCATCCCCGTACATGAACCTGCTCCTCTACCCAGAACCACTGAAGTATGAACGACAGATTCCTTTGGACCCAGCGAGATTCCAATATTTGGAAGGCTGCGTTCGACAGGAAAAGGACTACCGAATCCCTACTTTCAAGCGAGCGAATGATGCCCCTCTAATTTACCTTAGTTTCGGCAGTCTGGGGTCAGGCGACACTGAATTGCTGCAGCGCATGATCGACTTTTTCGGGAGATTGGATTACCGTGTATTAGTCAATGTCGGAGACTATATGGATGCCTACGAATCAATCCCCGACAATGTTCACATTGAATCTTGGTATCCGCAGCCTTCTGTGATCGAACAAGCCGATGCAGTAATCCATCACGGTGGTAACAACAGTTTTACCGAATGCTTATATTTCGGAAAACCTGCCTTGATTATGCCGTATGTATGGGATGGGCATGACAACGCAACTCGAATTCAGGAGAAAGGTCACGGTTTGAAATCTCATCGCTCCAATTGGACAGACGATGAACTGATTCAAGCAGTCGAAACTTTGTTAACCGACGAGCAGATGCATCAACGTTTACAGGAAACGAGCCGGCATATGAAAGCCGCTGACGGCAGACAGAAGGCAGCGGAAATCATCGATAAATTGTTAAACGCCTGAGAATGAGACAGTATCGAATCGGAACTAGACTTCGATATAAATGGCATCGTCGACAACAGTGACCTCGTACGTTTGCAAATCTTCTTCCGCAGGGTCTTCAACAACTTCGCCTGTGGTTATATCGAATTCTGCTAGGTGAAGAGGGCAGACGATGCGATCATCTTCAACGTACCCGTCAGACAGGCATGCATACTCGTGAGTACAAATATTGTTGATGGCGTACACTTTGTCATCCATTAGAATAAGGGCGATTTCTTCACCCTTCACGTCTACTGGGTGTGGTACTCTGTCTTCAAGTTCTGATAGTTGTGCGACAAGCTCGCCGCTGCCTGCATTCTGAATGTTCATAGTTAAGTAACCGACCTCTTTTGGGTTTGAATATCGGAAAATGATAAATTGTTCAGGGATTTAGATTCGAAGGAATCGCAAACAATTATATGGAATTTAAATTCTAATGATTTCAAGTATGACCGGCTTTGCATCCTGTTCCCTCCAGACTGAACTGTGCGAACTGCAGTGGGACATTCGGTCTCTAAATCATCGTACACTTGATGTTCATGTGCACTTGCCAGATCGATTTCGTCCATTGGAAGCCGATTGTCGTCAGATTATAGGGGGTCGTTTGACTCGTGGAAGAGTTGATGCCTCACTGTCTTTCAATCGTGGAAAAACTCAAAAATCCAATCGAATTCTGGACCCAGTTGTTCTATCTGAGCTGTTGGGGAACTTAAATGAGGCTCGCAATCACATTCCGGAATTATTGCCTCCTTCTGCTTTGGAAGTTCTTAAGTGGCCTGATATTTTTGTGAGTCCTGATCCAAGTGATGTCAATTTAAGCCAGCAAATTCTAAATTTATTATCTGATTTAGTCGAAGAATTGATTGCGGACCGAAAACGAGAAGGAAATGCCATTTTTCTTGTGGTGCAAGAGCAAATCGATCAACTCAACAAATATGAAAAATACGCGCGTGACTTATTGCCTGAAGCCAAGGAAAACGTTCAAAATCGTCTTTTGAAAAAATTGGACAGAATCAACGTTGAAGTAGACCCAATCCGAATGGAGCAGGAAATCGCATTGATTTTGATCAAAATGGATGTCAGCGAGGAAATGGACAGAATCCGTTGCCATATCGATGAACTGACTCGAGCTCTGACATCGGAAAGTGAAATTGGCCGACGAATGAACTTTTTGCTGCAGGAACTTGTTCGTGAAGTAAACACGAGTGCTGCAAAATCCAATCATTTCAAATTTACTTCAGCCATGGTCGAGATGAAGGTGATCCTGGAAAAGATTCGGGAGCAAATCCAAAACATTGTTTAGATTTAGTTCTTGCCCAATTCAATCAATCCAACGAAACTCGACTCCCATTTAGCGATTCTTTTCCGTCAAATTTATATTCTCACTACGGTCAGGCTAGTCAATTTCTCCCAATCTTAATGGTTTACAAAGCATAAATTGGACGATCAGAAACGCCTCTCGGAGAACTTCAGGTGATCGTTTTATATTGCAAACTCACGTGAAATTGTAGATTCTGCACATACGTCAAAACCATGAAGTAGAGTTCAATCTAAACCTGAATTCAGCGTGTAGTCCAGTAAGTAATTGACCGTGCTTTCAAATCAAATTTGATCCCGTGAAGGCTATATTCGACTTACGACAAGACGCGATAATACACTAGGAATTCTGTGGCTTTCAGCTTCGGCAGATAGGTAACGACCCGGTGCAGTTCATCCCAATGGACAATGAGGTCTCTGCAAAATCGGGAGAAGATTGCATAAAGAAAAAATTAAGAAATTGCGGCAATGAGAATCGGGAATTCTTCTGAAAGAATAGACATTTTTGATTTGATAGAAATTCGGTTGGTAAAGTGGTGAGTTAGGGTTGCCGACAGTTTTTAGTTCCCCTCCCCCGCTTTTGGTGGGAGAGGGGAACCAAAGAGAATCTAAACCACTGTCTTCCCCTCACGTTTGGCTTTGCGCAACTCTTTCGTGAAAGTGTAGACGATTAAGATAAGTACTGCGGCTGACATAATCGGCCACATCAGGATGTAGAAAGTAAGCATCTGTTTCTCCTTTTTGTTTTTAATGTGTCGCCTTGACTCGTAATCGAGGCTAAGCGGTTACTTCGTCCTCGTCGCTTTTCTGAAAGCTTGTTACGCGCTGTCCGATAAGGCTGAAGTCGAACTCCTGCTTGCTGGCCAAGCTGAGTGCCACGCAGATTACAGTGCTGGCACCAAAGGCGGTCAGCGACCCCAGCAGGACGGTGTAGTCGTGCAAAAAGCCCAAGAAATAAAATGTGCAGACTAAGCCAGCGATTACGCCTACAACCATCCCGGCAATACGGCCGAAGAACCCGAAGGTCATCAATCCGAGGACAACGCCACCGCCGATGCCGGCTACGATTTCAAAAAATCCTCCGATCAGTCCATCCAATGGCAGCAATTCGAACCTAACGACGCAGAACGCCACAAGTCCGCCGACAACGGCCCATACGAACGCGGCGTTAGTCACTCGATTCCAGTAACAGCTGGCGATTACGGGAAATACGATTGCACCCCAGAGCGCACCGACGAACACTAGCATGACCAGAATATTGAGCGAGAAGCTGGCTAGCACCAGTCCGATTGCGGTGGCGACGATCATGGTAATGCGACCTAGTAACAGCATCTTTCGGATGTCGGGTTTACCCTTAGCGATATTTTTTCCGTATATGTCAGTCATCATGATGGCAGACAAAGCTGAGAGATCAGAGTCCGCCGTCGACGACAGCGATCCAACCACGAGGATAAAAAACAGAGCGATAACGACAGGCGGCAGGTAGCTCGAGGCCATCTGTGGAATGATATTGTTGAGATCGCCATCGTGGGGCTGCATGCCAATTAACAATGCCATTAATCCTAACATACCGAGACCGATCACGATCGAACCGTAGCCAATGGTTGCCGTAATGAAGGTTGGCTTGATCAGGTCCTGGCGCACTGCAAACAGACGTTGTGCAATAGTCTGATTGCCAATTGCATAGGCCAAAACGGCGACGAAGAACGGCGCACCTTGCTCCAGAATGGCTTTGCTCGAAAAGAAGTTCGCTTGTTCTGCGGTTACTAGCGACAGGCCCTCTCGCAACACATCGGTTCCGCCGAGGCTGAACAGCACCCAAGGTATGATGAGCACTGCCACAGTCATCATTGCGACAACCTGCGCGAAGTCAGTGAGAATAGATGCCCGAAATCCCGACCACAGGGTGTAGGACAGTACACCGAAGCCGGCGATCATGACACCGGCCTGAAAGGACAGAGGTGAGAGCACTGCTACCAGCGCACCGGCTGCGGTGAAATTCACCATCAAGCTGATGACGCTACCCAAGAGATTGGAAACCGCCAGAATGAGTTGGCTGCCGGATCCGTGGCGGGCATGCATGATTTCGGCAAGTGTATGGGCATTCGGAGCCAACTTGCGAAACCGCAGACCATAGGGATAGATGAAGAGGATCATCAAAGCACCCCAGAAACCATAGTGCATGGGTCCGGACAAGCCGTAATTGTAGCCGGATATAGCAGCGCCGTAAAAGGATGCCGCCCAAATCCAGGTTGCAGTCATGCTCGCGGCTGAGATGCCGAATCCGACCTGACCGCTAGACACCATGTAACCGTCGACATTCTCTTTCTTCTGGCTGACAAAGGTCGACAGAAAAAAAGTGCCGCCGTAAAACAGCAGCAGCAGAACAATGACGACAGGCGTCGAGAATTGAAAAAACACCGTATCAGTCATGTTTTAGATCCTCCTTCAATCTTTGGGAAAGACAACAGAACACAACGGGACATTCCCTCCAGTTCTGGTGCAAAAGCTGAAGTTACTGTACGATACCTGTTGGCGAGGGATCTGATTGGCTCATCGAATGCGACGCCGAAGCCGGTGATGATCGACATTCGCCTGAGACGATTTGAATTCATTACGCTCCTCCTTTTATTATTGCGATTTGGCAGTCTCTGACTCCCGATGAGCTAGTTTGCGCCTTAGTAGCAGGTAATTTACTGGCAGAACGTAGTGCCGCACGATTCGATTACGCCGCAACAAGGAACATAGCCGAAACACTCGTCCAAGACTACGCTACTTGAAGTATAAATTGTACTTCTGTATAAACATAACTAAATCAAATATTTCTGATATTATAACATAAGTATTATTTATGAAACGACTTCGCCAGCATCTGCCGACACTGACAGCGCTTCCTGCGTTTGAAGCGTCTGCGCGCTTGCTTAGCTTCACTGAAGCAGCAGAGGAACTTTACGTTACTCAACCGGCTATCAGCCAGCAGGTTCGCGTTTTGGAGGAAAACCTAGGAGTCGCACTTTTCGACCGAAGTCATCGGCAAATCAAGCTCACGGAAGAAGGACAGCGTTTCCAGCATGTTGTCACCGTAGCGCTCGACCAGATTTCCAGTGTGGCCAACGAGCTGCGCGGTCAGGTTACCAGCAGCGATCTAACGATTGCTGCAGATATCTCCATGGCGTATCTCTGGTTGCTGCCTCGATTCCCGAAATTTCGCGAGGCCTTTCCCGACATTGCCGTTTCGGTACTGGCTTCGGACCGTGAAGCGGACTGCCTGAAGAAGGGGGTCGATCTAGCGTTGCTTTACGGAAACGGAAATTGGCCAGGTTTCGATTCGACCTTACTGATCCGCGAAGAAATATTCCCAGTTTGCAGCAGTAGCTATCTAAGCAGGCACCCGCTGATTGACGGACCAGGTGATCTAGTCAAGCATGTGCTGCTCGATCTGCGCGGTGATCGTTGGGATTGGGTTGACTGGCGGCAATGGCTCACTGAGAAGAGTCTGCCGATTCCAGACGACGTGCAGTTCATGGCCTTCAACAATCTGCCACTTTTAATCGAAGCTACCTGCCAGGGCCAAGGGATCGGGCTGGGCTGGCGATCTCTGGTAGATCGCTTTTTGGTAGATGGAAGCTTGGTTAAGCCAATCGACATGTCGTTGCAGACTGGCCGAGGCTACTATGTCCTCAGGCGGGCTAATTTAAGAATGTCACCGGAAACTAACGTCTTGTTCAACTGGGTCATTCGTATGAGCGAACTAAACGACTGATGAGTGTCCGACATATGGCGCTGCAAACGTTCATTGTTTCTTTCGCTACTCCCTAGGTTTCACACTAAAGGGATTTCATATATGGATCCTTCCAGTTTCAATTTCCATGGGTGCCCATGCTGCTGAACCAAGCAGAGCTCAGTATTTTGTGCTTTGCCCGAGCTCCCTAGACCTTTCGAAACTCTGCATTTCGTGCCATTTGATTCTGTTTGCACAGAGACTGTTAGCATGTGCGAATTCGGTCTAATTGGGGGCATTCGCGTCAAAGTTATCAAGAATTGGCAGGCAGACCATCAAGTGTCGTTACAACTTACTGGCACCTCCTTCAATCTCGTTCACGACGACGGTAAAATTTACCGAATTTGACTCAAATTCAATTTCTGAATCAGATTTCGGATGTATTTCAATTTTCCTGAAGATAATAATTTGTACAGTGAAATGCTATAGAAAAGGAGTCAAGAATACGTTAATTGTCCAGATTATTTCAAATAGTATGCCAAATCGTTCGCAGTCTCCATCGGGTCGGTGCGCCTAGCGACTCGAATACGTGAAAGCAATATTGAGGCTTTAGACTACCATTCGCAATCGCTTTCGATTTTCAGGGACAGGCAACATACCAACTGAATATCTTTACTGCTTGGCATCGTTGTTTTAAGGCAGTTTTTGATGCAAATTATCTTTCTGTGAAATGTACTGTGGTATCTTATGTTTTTGAGAGACAGACCGGACTAACTGTCGCATTAACACTCCCAACGACAAATTCATAGAAATGTTGCCCATGCCAGAGAAATCGCGGCATGTACTCAGAAGCAATTTTTTGGACGGCATGAGCCACGCCGCCTGTACCGTGAGCATCATTACAACGGACGGGCCTGCTGGACGCGCCGGCGTGACAGTGTCAGCAATGTCCTCGGTATCCGCCGACGCGCCAAAGCCGACTCTGCTAGTTTGTGTGCATCAGCTGAGCCCGACAGCTCAGAAGATTATCGACAATGGCGTGTTCTGCGTGAATGTTCTCAAGGATGATCAGGCTTATGTCTCCGATACCTTTGCGGGACGCTTCAAGGATGTAGTTGACGATAAGTTTGAATGTGCCGAATGGACTGCTATGCCATCAGGCGCACCTCGAGTGATTGATCCTCTGGTCGGATTCGACTGCGAATTGATTTCTTCGAATCTCGTTGGTACGCATCATGTTTTCTTCGGCGAAGTAACCGATATTTTCGTAGCGGAACGGGGATCACCTTTGATCTATGCCAACCGTGCCTACGGCGCCACTTCTCGGATTGAGCGCGCATCTTCAATCAGAGCAGGCAAGAAAAGAGCCCAGAGTACGTTGTCGATTGGCAGTTTCCACACTTTCGGGCCATATTTTCTGCCTGAAATCATTCAGCGAATGATTGCTAAAGATTCGACACTGACAATCAATCTTGTAGAAGGAGACCAGCGCAGGGTTCTGGGAAGCCTGCAAGCCGGTGAAATTGAACTGGGACTGCTTTATGATCTTCATCTTCCTGAAGATTTGACTGTAATTCCTCTTACACAGCTGAGTCCGTATGTTTTGTTGGCTGAAGGTCATCCTCTTGCTGACAAACAGGCACTGACTCCCGCGGAGCTGGCCGAATATCCGATGGTTCTTTTGGACGCTCCACCCAGCCGGAAGTACTTTACGGAAATCTTGGAAAATGCAGGTGTTACACCGAGGATTGCGCATCGCTCCGCGAATTTTGAAATGGTACGCGGCATGGTTGGGCATGGTCTGGGCTATACTTTGCTTGCCACGAAACCGGCTTCGCCCATGACATATGATGGTCGTTCACTTGTGAGCCGCCGACTGATCGCTCAAGTTGAACCAAGTCAGATTGTCCTAGTCTGGCGCAGATTCACGAAGCTATCCAAATCAGCTGAACAGTTCCTTTCGTTCTGCCGCGAATTCTTTGGACATTTAGATTAGTGGGGAAGAGCGAAAAAGCATAACAAAAAACGGTAGCTGCAGGTCTTACACTGTGCCTATTGTCGCACTTGTTTTTAGATGTGAACTAGGTGTTGTCCTAGGTGTGATTTGGTGGTGCCCGGGACAATGAAAGTAAAAAAGAAGTACAGCAAAAGCTTGGTGAAAAAGTATAGTTGACAACTGAAACTGATGAAATCAGCACAAAATATTCGTGCTAAGAGTGTTGATGACAGCGGAATTACGGTGTTTGATCGAAGGTTAAGCGCAGTGGCAGCTTCTGGTGGTACGTGATAGCGCCGAGTTGGAACACCAGCTGTGTCGCAACTAACCTTTCGGGAAGTTTATCAGCAATGTTAACGCAGGTATTTTTCACGAAGCTTGTTTGCTGCATCCAGGTTACGTGTATTGCCGGTCTCTACCAAGTCAGCATAAGCAATGATGGGATGTACCAAGCCCGCATGTTTGGTTTTCCCTTGATTATTCGCCTTTTTCCAAAATGGCGCTACCAATTCAATTTGTGTGTCTTGTCTCTCATGAGGTCCCGCTTTTCTTAGTCGGGCAGCCTGAAGGAAATCTGCCATGTTGGTTTTATCAATATAGACCAGCCCATGTTGAGGGTTCAGGTAGTTAGTGTATTTTGCAACTGCGATCTCTCCACCCCACTCCGCATCGAATTTTTCAAGTCGGATGGTTTTCCACCAATCAGGATTGCCGGTTGTGAAGGTACCTATATCGTATTTTTTTTTAAGCTTGTAGGGATAAGCTTCTGCCCATCGATCCAGCAAAAGATCGAACTCAGCCAGTTTTCGCTGGCTTTCATCGATTCCCTCCAGCAGAAAACCATGGGTGATCAGATCACTGATTACCCCGCCTACTGTTCCTAGTGCCACCGCTGCCCTATTGGCTATTTTTCGATATGACGCATTGACAAGCTCGTTCTCTCTGAGAAATGCGAAGACTACTTTCATTCCAGCCGGCTGAAAGGCTTTGCCGGTTTTTACCCTTACTTTTTCAGCAATAGCCCGTTGGGGTTTGTTACCCTTTATATAGATGTAAACCGGTCTCTGATTGATGTACGCATTGCCCGCGGTATCGAGAAACTGGATGTCAGCCGCTTTCAATCGCTCACCTATATTCGGGTTGATATATTCGGCAACAAGCAGGCCTTGACCCGGTTCGGCAAGATTATTGAGCTGGTTGATGATGGCTCCAACATTTACTTGTGCCATCCATTTTTTGATTTCTGCTGTTAGCCTCGCGCCGTTATTGCGTACTTCGACAATTGCGTCTTTGGTGGACTTATCATCCCTTTGAACCTGATAAGCTACAATATTTAAGCGCAGACCTGCTTCGCGGTAGATTGCTCCGACGGCAGCATTCAGTATGTGTTGTTCTATCGTTGGTTTGTTCATGGGTTTCGCTATTTACAAATGGAACCTAAATACATTTGTGTTCAATAATTATACTATGTTCATAATTATTGAACAGTTAATGATACTGAACATATAAACTTAACTCCTAATCAGTCCCACGATTTTCTTTACTCCAGAAAAAATTGAAGACATTCAGGAATGGTCTGATTCCCTTTCTGATACATTCTGACCGGAGCATTTCACTCAGAACCTAATACAGCGTTCACAACAACTGAAATGACAATCGCCTATAGCTGACATTAATGAGGAATGTTTCTTGTTTTTGCATAGAATGCAAGGTTGGAAGATTGAATAATACTAGTAGTCATTTTTAGTAAGTTCGTTTTTCGTGAGATGGAAATGGTAATATTGATGGACGGTTCTGCCAAAGTTCGGATGTATAGCGATTGTGCACACCAAACTTATTGAAGTCGTTCAATTGTAAATTTCAATCTGTGAGTCTATTTGCAAATTACGAAAGATTGACAAAACTTGATTTGTCATGACATTACTCTAATAATAGGAATATGCCGAGCATCAAGATCAGTTCAAAAGTTGACGAAGTTGTCTGGGATGAACTCAATTCGCTTGCTAAGGAGCGACATCAAAATGTCTCCGACTTGTTGACTGAGGCAATCTGTGAATACGTTTTGCGCAAACGCGTCAGACCCGCAGTACTGAAGCATCTGGAAGCGAGTATGGAACAAAATGAAGAATTAGGGAAATTTCTTGCGGAGTGATTCAGTCCAATTCTTAACTCGTGACGAAGTGCTCGAAATTCACAACAGGCTGATCGCGAAATTCGGTGGTCAGGGAGGCGTGCGTGACTTTGGTCTGCTGCTCAGTGCTTCGTACAGACCTCAAACCGGATACTATAACGATTTGGCAGAATTGGGTACTGCGCTCTTTGAGTCCCTAATCATTAATCGTTTATTTGTAGATGAGGATAAGTACGCGGCGTTTTTCGGCTAAACGGATACCGATTCGAAGTAAATGCGAATGAATTCAGCTCATTAATTTCTTGATAAAACTACGAAGGGTCAGTGACTGAGGATTGGGAATTTAGGAAGTGGAATTGTGCATTGGCAGTGACTCCGTAAAATGTTCAATAGATTTGCGATTCACGAGACGCGAAAGAGCATTGCAAACATTTGAATCGATCAATTGGTCAATTTAGATAATCACTTTTTCGCTGTACTTTCGATTTTCCAAAATCCTCTCATAACCTAAATTTTCTAAATTCAGCGAATAATACTTGCCGTAAAGTATTAGCTCCGCAATCGCCAAACCAACAGCAGGGGCTTGCTGCAGACCATGACCGCTGAAGCCATTTGCAAAATAATAGTTCTGTATGTCGGGGTGTCGACCAACGATTCCGTTCTGATCAAATGAGTTGTAGTCGTAATGGCCAGCCCATGCGCTGCGCACTCGCAACTTTTCAAACTGAGGAATTCGATTGGCAAGTCTAGGCCAAATTTTGTTCTCAAATAATTCATGATCGACCTCTAAAGAATCATCGTCTGGGTCGTATTCATCCGGAGCGGGGGAGTATCCAGTGATGAAATAATCTCCTTCTGGTCGTACGTAGAACCCAGAAGGATCTACCACCAGGGGCATGTTGTCAATTTCCGCAGGGCTCTCAAACACAAAGACATTTCTGCGTTTGGGCGAGACGGGCAAATGAACTCCAGCCTGTCCTGCCAATTTTCCGGCGTAAGGGCCGGCTGCATTGACGAAGTTATCGCAGATTGTAAGCCCTAAGTCTCTCAGTTCCACACTCATCACTCGGTTTTTTGTGCAGTGCGTCGCGACGACTTCATCTGGAAGATAAGTAACACCAAGAGTGATTGCCGTTCGTTTCAATGCGACGAGAAGACTATAGGCGTCAAACCATCCTTCCTTGCTCAAACCCTGACCGGCTGCAGCGAGACCCTCGGTACTCAACCAAGGAAATTTTTTATTCAAGGAATAAACGTCGAGTAAATCTACTTCCGCTCCTAAGCTTGACTGCAGTTCGTTACTGTATCTTAAATCCTCTAAGCCAGCAGGTGAGGATAGAAGCAGATACGACGAGTGGACCAAACCAATGTCAGGATCTCGATTGCCCCAATGCAGATAACGATGGACATTTTCCAAAAATTTAAAACCAAATTGTGAGATTTGAATATTTTCCTTAGTGGAAAACTGCTGTCGAATCGATCCAACGGATCGAGTGGTTGAGCAGTCTTCGTAGCTGAAGTCTCGTTCTACAACAATTACTTCTCCGTCAAAACCCGGAAGTGCGCTAAGGAAATATGCAATTGCACTGCCGATGATGCCACCGCCGGCAATCAGTGTCGTAGATCTGAACAATTTCTTAAGCCTGAGGTCGATAAGTAGGGAATATTAGTACTTGAGATGGAATGTATGGATAGAACCATGGATTTGCGTGCCTAATCTTACAAGTTTGTAATGAAGTTTTAAAGCTAATGTAAGAATTGGAAATCGATAATGAAACCATATTCCTAAACGACAAAATTATCGTAACAAAAAAGGAGAGAAATATGCACAATTTATCAAGATCTGGGATTATAGATATCATGCCCAAAAGGCATATTGGCTGGATTGCCGGAATAGCGATTCTGCTGGTTTTTGCGATTGGCGCTCGATTCGTACTGCCCGTTCAAGCAGAAACAAGTGCTCCGGTTCACGCCAATGTGACTGCACAGCCGATGCACGGTGGATTTGCGGATTTGATTCAAGAGATTTCGCCAGCTGTCGTTTCAATTCATGTCAGCATGACAGCCAAGGAAAAATTTCAGCCTCTATTTGATGACAGATCTGGGTCCCCACAGTTTAAATTTTGGAATGAAATGCCAGGGCCATGGCAGAATTTTCCAGATTGGATGGTCCCGGATGATCTTCATAATTGGCGCGGGGACGACCAACGCCGACACCGTAAAGAATTTCGGCGTAAGGTCATGACTGGTGGATCTGGAATTGTGATCGATGCTGAAGGCTATATCGTGACGAATGCCCATGTCATCCGAAATGCAGACCTAATTACGGTTACATTAAATGATGGGGCGCAGTATGACGCGGAAGTAGTCGGAAGCGACAAACGATCCGACTTGGCAGTGCTGAGAATCGACGCGGGTGACTCTTTGCCGTACGCCGAGTTTGGCAACTCAGACGATGCACGTGTGGGCGATTGGGTCATCGCAGTAGGTGACGGACTGGGATTTAGCCGCTCTGCCAGTCTCGGAATTCTGTCCGGTGTTGACAGAGTCTTGCCAGGTGCGGGAAGAAATTTTGTCCCTAATGTTTCATTGCTGCAATTCGACGCAACGATCAACCGCGGAAATTCTGGTGGACCTCTGTTCAATACACAAGGTGAAATTATAGGAATTAACACATTGATCTATTCTCCGAGCGGCTATAACGTCGGTCTTGGATTCGCGATACCATCGAACATTGTTAGAGATGTAACTTCATCGTTGGTCGAGTATGGCACAGTGAATTACGGATTTTTAGGTGTGTCGATCCAGCCCGTCAACAAGAAATTAGCAGAAGCGTTTGAGCTGCCCGAATCCAAGCCTACAGGTGCTCTAATCGCATATATAGAACAAAACAGTCCGGCTGCAAAATCCAATCTGGAAGTGGGTGAAATTGTTCTTAAGTATGACGGAAATATCGTTGGATCTGTCAATGATCTCGTAAATTTGGTGCAAGCAACCCAACCAGGTTCGCAGGTCCAGTTAGAGACATGGTTTGAAGGCAAGCCAAGAACAGTGCAAGTGTACGTAGGAACGCGAGATGATACAAAAAAAGTCGCCAGTACGGAGCAAAATTCTACAAACCTGCCGGATATTGGACTAAGCATCAAAGAGATTGACGAACTAGCCCGAAGAAAATTTCAACTTGACGAAAATGCGAAAGGTTTGATCGTTGGCGATGTAATGCCTGGCAGCATGGCGGACAAAGCCGGTCTCCAACCAGGTGACATCATCAACAAAATTGATCATCAGTCCTATACGGACGTAGAGACTGCGCTGAATTATTTGGCAGAAAAGCAAAAAGACAGCACAAACGTGTTGATTTATATGTCTAGAGCCGGGAACAATCATTTTCTAGTGTTCGACTTGTCCTAACCGATTACCTCTCTTCTCATTTTCATGCTTTTGAATCCGCCGCGGACTCCTCCATTCTGCGGCGGTTTTTTTCTCCATGTGGGAACAAGTATCATATAGCAGCAGTAACTTACTGCGAATCAGTCAGCTGAAACAAAACGTACAAGTCAAATCATGAGAATATTAGTGATTGAGGACGACAAAGATACCTTGTCGTTCATTCGTACAGGGTTGGAAGAAGCCGGGCATGTCGTAAAAGGAATAGAACACGGAGACACCGGGCTTAAAGTTGCAAGAACCGAACAGTTTGATGCAATCGTGCTCGATCGATATTTGCCAAATATTAAAGATGGACTGGATATCGTACGAATTCTAAGAGCGGAAAATAACACTACACCGATATTGGTTCTAAGTTCATTGGGAGATTTGGATCATCGAGTCGACGGTTTGAAAGTCGGAAGCGACGATTACTTGACCAAACCTTTCGCCCTATCTGAATTGCTAGCGAGAGTTGAAGCCATTGTTCGTCGTTACGATCCTGCCAAGATCCGAACCGAGCTATGTGTAGACGAACTGCATATGGATTTGCTCAAGAGGGAAGTGTGGCGGGCGAACAGGAAGATTCTATTGTCAAATCGCGAGTTTCAAATCCTCGAATATCTCATGCGAAACAGTGGCGAAGTGGTAACCCGAAGCATGCTGCGAGAAAAAGTTTGGAACTATCACTTCGATACGCATACCGGCATCATAGACACTCATATGTCAAGACTTCGAGGAAAAGTTGACAAGGCATTTGACTATCCTCTCATCCATACGGTCCGTGGCAGAGGCTATAAAATCTGCCGTGATGATCAATTCTAATGAACGATCAAACTCGATTTGGTGATTCTTTTTTTCAATTTGGAGTGCGGAAATTCAGGCGCTTCATCCAGACGAAACGCAAAAGCTATTCATTGTTGCTTGGAGTAATCTACGCGATCGTTCTCATCTCGTCACTGATTTTTGTCCTGATTTTCATCTACCATTCGTCCTTCGCGCGCCAGCTTTCGGAAATTGATCAGCGAATTTCAAACGAGTTAAGCAAGTTGATTCGTCATTCAACAGTAATCAACGCGCAGAATCAAACGATCATTTCGATTCCTAAATTAGCTGAAACGATACAGCGCAAAGTATCAAGACAGTCAGATTCACCGACGAATTCGACAATCTTCATTTTGGCGACTCGCGATGGGCAAAGATATGCTGGCAATATAAGTCATCTGCCACTTAAACAGGTTCAATTCGATGAACTGTTTGAATTCGAATTTTCGGTAGCCGAGAGAGACTTGGAGAATCTGGACTCTGCTGTTGATGGCGTTATTGAATCCAAACACACGGGGCGAGCTCAAGCACTTCTGCTGAAGCAGGAGTTTGTTACGTCTGTTTGGAGACGATTTAGTTATCCTCAGTCGGACTACGTTTTGTTGGTTGGACGGGACGTAACTGATATCGAAGAACTAGAGTCTTTACTGTTTCGCGTATTCGTTCTGAGCCTAATCATAACTCTGGTGCTTGCTATAGTTGGTGCAGTTCTGACATCCATGGTAATTTCCCGCCGACTTGTCAAAATCAATCAGACATGCCGCATGGTGATGGAAGGAAATTTTTCGCATCGCATTAAAACCAATGGAAGTCACGACGGATTCGATCAGCTCGCAGACAATTTCAACGATATGCTGTCTCAAATCGAAGTTCTGATGGAGGAGATTCGGAGAGTTTCAGACAATATTGCTCACGACTTAATTACTCCGCTCAACAGACTCAGAAATCGATTGGAAAAGTTGGCATTAGAGAGTGAAAAAGCGTCTTCAATGCAAGCTCAAGATCAACAGTCGATTGAAGCGGCGATTCAAGATGCTGATGCGATGTTGTCTACATTCAAGGCACTACTGAGAATTTCCAAAGTAGAGTCGAAATCCTTGACCGATAACATTACAGAAGTGAATTCTCAGGAACTCATAAACGACGTTTTTGAATATTATGAGCCTTATGCTGAAGAACGAGATGTCTTGATGGAACGAATAATTGACGCAGCGAGTGTTGATGTTCTTGCAGACAGAGATTTGATTTTTCAGGCGATTGCGAATTTGCTGGACAATGCAATCAAGTTTGCTCCCGCTAAGAGTCGTGTGCGAATCGAAGGAATCAAACACGAAAAAGGTTTTGAAATAATAGTTTGTGATAACGGCCCTGGCATACCCGAGGAATACCATGAAAAAGTTTGCCGAAGATTTTATCGGCTTGATTCGAGTCGCACCACAGCTGGCAACGGATTGGGCTTGAGTCTTGTCTCGGCTGTCGCTCGATACCATAATTTGGAATTAGTGTTTGAAGACAATCAGCCGGGTTTGAAAGCTCGATTGCGGTACTTTCAGATCGCATCGTAGTTCTCGTGCCCGGATGGGATAGTCTCAGACGGTTCATTTTTTAGAATTTGAAAGGGGCGTGTCCTTCGATGACTGTACTACAGTTCAACACAAACTCATATGAAAGAGTAAATCATTGGACCAAACAAGCCTGTCGCGCGCTGACTCATCCCCTGAGTCTTTTTTACTGGAATGCCTGCGTACAGGAATTAACAGCACTTAAGCCTGGCAATGTTCATTGTTATGCGGAAGGACACGACATGACAGTGGAACAATTTTTAATAAGCGCTTTTGTTACAGCGCCCATTATGTCAAATTCTGAGCTGACACTCGGATCGTTGGTGTACGAATCGGTGCGAGTCACTCAGGATGCAATTGGCAAAAATACCAATTTAGGCATCATTCTGCTTTGTGCGCCCATCGCCTATTCAGTGCTTCGTGATCATTCAAAGGGGCTCAGAGAAACGCTTGTTGAGGTGCTCAATAATTCAGACAAGAATGATGCACAATTGATTCTGGATGCGATTTGTCTCGCAGCGCCATCTGGATTGGGGGAAAGTGAAACTCATAATGTATTCGATCCGGCAACGGCTGGAATTCGAGAAATCATGAGTTCCGCGAGTTCCAAAGATCTGATCGCTCAACAATATGCAAATGGATTTACAGAAATATTTGAGTTTGGATCTGATGTGATGCGGCAGACGCAGGCCCGCCATCTGAGTCGAAATGAAGTGGTGAGTCATGTCTATTTGGCATTTCTGTCAGAGTTCTTGGATTCTCACGTCCTTCGTCAGCATGGTCGGGAAGTGGCAATTGAGGTTAAGGAGATCGCTAATCACCTATACTCAAAAATCAAATTGCGGCATTTTAACAGCAATATTTGTTACGAACTTATGAATTGTGATAAATTATTGAAAGTGCGTGATATCAATCCGGGCACATGCGCGGACATGACAGTCGCAACTATTTTTGCAAACATAACAAAATTGGAAATTCGTTAGTATGCTCGCATATCTAAAAAATCTATTTAATCTCAATCAAGTTGGAGGTGATGAGATGGCTATTGATAACGTACGAGTTGGAGAATCTTTAGTTGGTGATGGCAACGAAGTTGCACACATTGACTTGATAATGGGACCGAGAGGTTCTGCAGTTGAAATGGCATTTTGTAACACTTTGTGTAACAACAAGGATGGTTTTACAAGTTTATTGGCGGTCGCTTCTCCCAATGTACCGGCAAGACCACACACAGTGATGTTTAACAAAGTTACGATGAAAGGTGCTAAGCAAGCAGTTCAAATGTTCGGTCCAGCCCAACGAGCAGTTTCAATGGCAGTCATTAATAGTGTTGAAGATGGCACGATTCCTGCGGATGAAGCCGATGACCTGTTCATCTGTGTCGGTGTTTTCATTCATTGGGAAGCCGACGATGATACAAAGATTCAAGACTATAACTATGAAGCTACCCGTGAAGCGATCCGAAGAGCTGTAACCGGGAAACCGACAGCCCAAGAAGTCATTGCCCAAAAAGGTAGTTCTCATCCTTTTGCCGCCCACGACTAAAGCTATTGTGTCAAACTGAGGTGCCAGCATTCACCTGCTGGCACTTCACCAATGTCTTTATCTGACGCATAGACAGAGTTTATGTGTTAGCTCAACTCGTTTTGACTGTTCATTGATTCTAATGGATCGGTCGTACCTGTTTGAAATCTGATAGTGCAGAAGCAGAAAACCGAGTCTGTATCCGGCTTAGTTTCCCCTGCTTAGCGCAATCAGTTCATATCTCTTCGACATCAGCAATTTTTAGTTTGATCTCCTTTTGATAAAGTCGTATGTCACTAGTAGCGAGGTGTTTTTTCAGTCTGGCTAGAAAAAAACTTTTGTGAATTTTTTCAATTTGAGCAACGATGTCCCTTTTAATTTGATAGCGGAATATACTCCGTTTCAGCCATTCTTGAGATTTAGGCAAGGATCGTCAAATCCTTTTCAGCCAATTTCACTCTTTTTTTCAGTTCTTCTTCTGATAGAGGAGGGAGACCCATTAATGATCTTGCTATCGCACCCGCTTTCATGTGGCTTCTTCAGGAATGCTATTGGCGGATATTTCTTTTTACTGAGTTTTTAACTGTTCTTTGCGGGTCATTAGCACTCCCTCGAATTAATTTACTTTTAGGGTGATTGCTGGATTCAAGCACTCCAAAATCGCTTTCGTCCAGCAATCGTTTTGAGTCAAAGTAGGGTCAATTCGCTAAGTTTTGATTTACGTAATTTTGGATTTTTGTTCAAAAATAATTCTCGAACGCTCTACGGCCCCCTTTGCGTAATCCATTAGTTCTTTATTTTTGAATTTTGCAATTTCGTTTAGATACAGCATTCTAATTTCTTCATCGTCTAAAATTAATGCAGTATCCCAATCTATTAATTTGTTCTTCATAATTTACAATTCTCGCTGTTTGTATGTCATTTGCTTGTGTTGATCTAGTTCCACCCCATAGTAGTACAAGCGAATTAGTACCTGTAAAATTGAAATAAACTTTGTAGTTTCTTCCAATTCTAAACATTTAGTCGATAGTGCGTTGCCGTAAAGGGGAGGTAGGCTTAGAGCCAACGATATTTGTCATCACAGTCTCCCGTAAAAAGATTGATGATGTTCTTATGAACAACCTATACAGTAGACCACTATCGGCTCTAGTGAGACAGAATCTTTGGAAGATTGAAAACAAATTCAGAGGTTAATCAAGACTTCTGGTTTGAATCTCCCGGACGCGAAGCGGCTTCGTTCGATAACCATTATCATTCATCAGATTAAGTATGTAATGCCCCAATTTTAGGTACGACGAAAAAACTGGATACTAGCTTTACAAATTGATGTGACTAAAATTAGTAGCAAAAAATTGTGATGTCTGAATTGCGATATTGCATGAAGTGATTGAAGTGAAATTCACGAGAAAACTATCAGAAATAAGGTGTTAACAGATGCAAAAAATATCTTCATGCACATTACCTAATTTGCCTAATTTTAGGTTAAGAAAAATTTGCTTGATATTCGCGATTACTTTAGTAGCAAGTCCATTAGTAGCATTGGGTGATCAGACTTATGGAGATGATACGTATTTTAACAAAAGTGATTTTGTTAGGCATGTTGTAAGGACTATGGTGCCCTATTGGTATGTAAAGAAAAAAATGCTAGATCGCTCTATCAGAAGCTTTTGTTATTTTGATCCTAAAGTCGAAAATTCTATAGGTTGTTCCTGGAGATTTGGGGATAATGCCAACGATAGCATGAACTCAGCGAAAAAAAGATGTAAACAGCGTGGTGGTTCAAAATGCGTTCAGTTCTGGGCGAACGGGAAATTGAAATATGAGAAGACTCCCGAAGCTGATGCTGAAAGGTTTAATGCTGTTTTCAAAAATATTGGTTTACAAGAATATGACACCGGTCCATTGGTTGAAGGAAAAATTGCAAGTGTACGCTCCCGAAAAATCTATCAGGAAGATGTAGAATGGTTTGAGAAACAACGGGATTCAGCAACTACCAATCCACACCAAGTAGCTTGTGGCACCGGTGCTTCTTGGATGTCATTTTATATGCAGGGTTCTCGCTCTACCTTGCAACATGTTCGAAACATGTGCGTCTTGAGCTGTCAGGCTTTTCAAAATTTCTTTGATCGGGAAGAAGGATGTTTCATATATTCCGAAGATGGAAAATTCGTAAGTTCTGAAGCAGAACGTATATTTAAAACTTTTGATTTTAATGAAAGTCAGTTTGTTTTTTCTGTTGTACGGAGCATGGTACCCTATTGGTATTATAAGAATAAAAGGAAAGATCGCTCTATCAGAAGCTTCTGCTATTTTGACCCTAAGGTCGAAAAATCTATAGGTTGTTCCTGGGGGACTGGGGGGTCTTTTGTTGCCTCCGAAAGGAGGAACTCAGCGAAAAAAAGATGTAAACAGCGCGGTGGTTCAAAATGCGTTCAGTTCTGGGCGAACGGGAAATTGAAATATAAGAATACTCCCGAAGCAGATGCTAAGAAGTTTATTGCTATTTTTAAGAATATTGGTTTACAAGACTATGACACCGGTCCATTGATCGAAGGAAAAATTGCAAGCGTACGCTCCCGAGAAAACTATCAGGAAGAAATAGAATGGTTTGAGAAACAACGGGTTTCAGCAGCCACCAATCCACACCACGTAGTTTGTGGTACCGGCGTTATGTGGACGGCATTTTATGTGCAGGGTACTCGCTCTACCTTGAAACATGTTCGAAACATGTGCGTCTTGAGCTGCCAGGCTTTTCAAGATTTTTTTGATCGGGAAAAAGGATGTTTCGTATATTCTGAAGATGGAATTTTCGTAAGTTCTGAGGCAGAACGCATATTAACAAATTGAAGTGATGCATTGATTTTTAAGATTGTCATCTATTTACGTGTGACAGATCAGAATGTTTCTACTGCATTTTGGGAACAAAGACAGCTTTTAAATTTTCCAATCTCGTAACTTCCACAATGGTTGCTAGTAAATCATGTTGTGATACTTTCTGTTTCCGGTTCATGTGCTCAAAGGTACAGACTAACCTGCTAGGTTTCCATCACAGCTTTCGGTAAAGGTGCAAGTTCGTGACAGGTGCGGACACAATCTATGCCTGGCGCTATAACGCTTGAAGTTTTGTTGTCGCTAAATTCCTTTGGCCGAATTCGGTGTTGGATCCGAGTTTTGGCAGGCTAAAAATGCAATCCTGATGCGTTCATCCCAACCTAGAACTAATTCATCTATAGATTGTGTGACTTGTATACGCTTCAATCCTTTTATGAATGGAAGAAAAAGGATTTTTTTCAGGAATGACTTGAACTAGACAGAACAGCTAGTTCTGATAGGACTCCCTTGATATTGTCCGCTAATTTTGATGTCGACAACACAGCGTGAAGCAGCAAACATCTCGATTGTGCCTTTGTGATTTTGCGTTGGTGGGGAACGACGAAAATTGCCACAAAGAGTCAGTTTTCTCTCATTTTTGAATCCTTCCTAGGAGTTGTGTAATAATAGCTGCAGTCTTCGAAATAATCCTATCCAATATTCTAATGACTACAGACCTAAATTAAAAAACTCCGGAGTTAAATGATGGCAAACAAACAAAGTGATAGACGACTTGAAGAGACTTTTGATGCTGAAACGATTGAAAGTCGATTAAAAGAGGAATTGCCGAATTGGTTCTACGAAAACGGCTGGATCCGCCGCAAGTATCGTACCATGGGCTGGAAAGGTACGTTAATGGTTATCAATACGGTGGGTCATCTTGCCGAAGCGGCATGGCACCACCCGGACATCGCTGCATCTTATGCATTTGTGATAGTCAAATTGAAGAATCATGCCGCAAAAGGTGTAACGGAGAAAGATTTTGAACTTGCCAAAAAAATAGAGCAGGTAGTGCACTGGCAGCCCGGTTTAGACGGTGGCGCTTTAGAAGGCACTCCAAAAGATCAACGTTTTCGATACATTCGCTACGACAAAACTTGAAATAAACTCGATCAACATTCTGAAATGGCTCAGAAAGTTGACATCGTTTTAAGTCTCGGTTCGAATTTCGGGGAACGTCGAAGAAATTTAGCTTCCGGCTTAGATTGCTTGAAGCGGATCGGCTTGACCGACGTCCGAATATCTCCAGTCGTTGAGTCCCCTGCAGATTTGCCATTGGGGTCTCCTTCTAACTGGAATAGACCATATCTCAATCTAATTGCTCTTGGAACAACTGATCTCGATTTAGGGTCGTTCTACTCAGCCTGCAAGAAAATTCAAAGACAGCATGGACGTCGGATGACCTCCAAATGGGAGCCGCGCCAATTAGATATAGATATCGTTGTCTGGGGTAATGATGCTGCACATTTGAACGGGAAATTAATTCCAAATAGAACCACTTTTGAATGCCCTTTCGTGCTATCGCCACTGGTCCATTTGGAACCAAATTTTCGACTCCCTTTTGATAAAAGCAAAACGGCATTGGAATTCAGCAGTTCCCAAGCGATTGAGTTTCATATCCCGTTGTGGATGGGGATTGTCAACGTCACCCCAGATTCTTTTTCGGACGGCGGGCTTCATATGAACTTGGATACGGTTCGAGAAAGCGTGAATAACATGATTTCCAGTGGAGTTCACATTATTGACATCGGCGCGGAATCGACCCGCCCCAATGCTGATGCCCTGACCGACGGTGAAGAGTGGAACCGATTGGAACCCATGATTGAGCTCATTCAAGAAATCGTTGGAAATTCGACGTTGGGTCCGCAAATTAGCATTGATACTTATCATGCATCCACCGCCGAAAAATCCATACGCAAAGGGGTTGACATCATAAATGACGTGGGAGGACTGCAGAGTCCACAAATGCGTTGGCTTGCCCGCGACAGTCGGAAAACCTTTGTCGCGATGCACAGTGTCACTTTACCCGTTAATCCCGACATCGGGATTGACGCAACAGCAGATGCGGTGGAGTTATTTGAAAATTGGGTTCAAAAAAAACAGAAATTGTGGGACGAAAGTCAATTGGACCGTTCCCGCATTGTGATTGATCCTGGAATTGGATTTGGTAAAAGTAGCCTGCAAAATCTACATTTGATGCGTTCAACAAATCGATTGCGTCAACTTGGATATCGTATTATGATCGGTCATTCCAGAAAACGGTTCATGAAATCATTTGCTAAATTTGAAAGTGCGGATTTGGATCTCGAAACCATCGGCGCTTCTTTGCAGATGTGCTCGCAAGGAGTGGATATTCTGCGGGTCCATAACGTTGAAGCCAATATGCGAGCCTATTTGAGTTGGGCACATCTGATGCACAATCAATTCGAATCCGAATCAGTAGAATTACTGCGATAGTCGAAAATTGTCTCGACGAGCCAGCTCCAAGCCTCCCTTTCCCTATCGCTCGCAGTTTTTGCAATTGCGATCTCGAGATACTCCATCTCCGAATCGATTTTTTCTGCCGGCAGCATGTGCAGTCGGCTGACTAAAATCGCAGCTTCAATTACTGCCGCCTGTGATCGGTTGAATCCTAAAAACGGCCGAATGATTTCCCGCGACACTTCAGACAGATAAACTTTCGGTCGCAGGTCATCATCCACAATTTCATCCACTTCGAGTTCCTGATACCAGAGTGCTCCTTTTAGCCTTCTGCCATTGACGGTTTTTGTCGCTTGAGTCGGCCAGTTGTAACGCCCGGTCAGACAACCTGCATACACCCGAACATCATCGGTGACGTTCACGACAGCTACACCTGTAGTTTGTAAATTTTTTAATGTTTGTGAAGGCTTGAATGGAGCAATGAGAACGCGATTATCGTCATGTCGAATTCCCATAGGAGCGATATGAACGTAGCCGGAAAGATTTACGGTTGTGACAATGACTTCATAAATCATGATTATTTGTCTCGTTTTGCACTTTCTTGTTTCGTCGTACCTACAGGATCATACTCGTCACCGACAGCTTCAGACTGAGTGATGCAACCCCAGTTCAACATGCGATCTTGCAGGTAGCGTTTTCCGAGCTGCCATGCGATTTGGGCTCGAGCAAGCTCAACGCCGAGATAAAACGCATGGGAAGCGTCATCTTCAACAGCAAGGTGTGGGTACAGATCAAAAGGATCAGTCGCTTCATATAGCCCATTTCGATTGAAAATGTGCAACCCTTCCTGACTGATTTGGATTCGAAAGCTTGGATCGCGTATCTGACCGGCTAACTCTCGAATTTCCTCTGCCGTCGATGGGTAGGGTTTCTTTTCGTGCAGTGCGAGCAGTCCGTCACTATATCCTCTTGGCAAACTTGAATCGGATTTTGCAGCATGCATCATTCGACGTGCAAGGTCCGCTTCAGCCACAGCCGTGCAGGCATGTCCACTCACTTGCGTTGTGAGTATTGCAGCCGCATCGAGTTCAGAAGCAATTCCCATTAGCACAGCGGTAATCCCAATTGTATCTGCGTCCGTCAGCTCAGTTAAATTTCCGGTTCCAATCATGATTGGAACTTCAGGATAATTCTTCCGCAGCTCGTAGTACTGAACAATTGATTTTGTTAGCCCAAAATGTATTGGATTGAGAATTGAATCAGCTAGGAAATTCCGATTTTTTATGCCCAAGATTTCAATTGCAGCATACAGAGACTCATTGCCTGAACCATCAACTGGAATGAGCACAGGGGTACTTGCCACCTCATCTGCGATCCATAGCGTTTTTTCAGAGAGACTCAGCAAGTAATCTGCACCTGCCTGGCCACCTCGCAGCAGTTCCTGGTCATTCAGAGAATCGACACTCGTTTCAAATCCCTCTGCTTTCAAAGCCTGAATGGATTCCTCTAAATGTGGGAACGGCTTTTCCGGCAAACAACCGATGTCAATCACGTCAGCACCGGCTTCCCTGTAAGTTATCGCTCGCTGGAGAATTTGTTCAATGTTTAGATCGGGTGCGTCAACAATTTCTGCGAAAATCTTTACAGCATGCTCCTGCAGCGAATGTTTTCGTGCGGGAGAACCGAAATACTCAGGTAAGTCTTTAAGATCTACAGGGCCCTTGATGACATCAATTCCATAGTGACTGGAAAGATCGTCCATGTTTCCAGCACAGAGCCCAGGAAGCAGGATTTGGTCAAAGTTGCCCGCAACCTGTAATCGTCGTTTAACCATGTCAGCTGTAATCAGCGCAGCGACACTAACTCCTAGCTGTTTGATCTCATATGTAAAATCTTTCGATTCAATGGTATCTAGGACACGTCTCAGACTCGACTCTGCCAGACGGCCTGTTATGAAGAGGATTCTTGCAGACATTCAATACGTTCAAGAACTGTCTGTTGCAACGATTCAAAATTCGTGACCAACGTTGTTTTTTCGAACTCTCCGATTTTCTTTGAGCATTCGAGGTCAATTTTACGCGGGTACACAGTCACCATCTTCCCAGGCGCAGGCGTAACTACAACCGGTTCAGTATCACAGGCATAGACGACGATGGGAAGTTGACATTTGCCAGCTTGAGCAAAAACATTGGTAACCAGAGTGTCAGAAATTCCTGCCACACATTTGGCGACAGTGTTTGAAGTGGCAGGCGCTACGATCAGCGTATGGTAGTTGTCCTCATAGAACAGGCCGACAGGTACGGCACTAGCCGTTGAGTCATGGAACATTCGAATTCCGGCTTCGCGCAGTCGCTCAATGTACTTGTACATGATTAGAACTTCTTCAACGGCACGACTTAAAAACAGGTCTACCCCTTTGATGCGCATCAGAAAATCCAAGCACTCTTTCAGGTCGTGTCCAGACCCAGTCAGTGCCCAAGCAAAGCGCGGTTCCGTATACTTGCGAGCCATCACTCAATGTGAGAATAGGAGTCTTTGATTCTTCATCACTCGCAGTGTTTTTAAGACTGAGATCTACGCCACCTGATTTCGGCTTCAATGACTTTTTGTTTTGCGAGGACAAGCTCCACTGAGTATTGATCCGGTGCGAATCTCTCTGCGGTTTTTAGGTGCCTATGCGCTATTTCCAACTTGCCTAGCTGATAAAAATATTCTGCTTCAGAGTAATAAGAATTGAACCCATCACCATTTTTGTTTGCAACTCTTGCAAGCAATTTATGCAGTTGTCCGAACTTCGAGAAGCTTGAGATATGTTTTCGGATAAAGCGATAAGCTTTTTCTTCTTGATTCGAATACAGCAACGAAAGCGTATACATTTCGACAACAGCGGGGTTTATTGGTGAGGAGGATACATAATTTTCGAGAATCTGGGCAGCTTGCGCAGGTTTGTTTTGCTGAATTTTTAATTCCGCAGCTCCGAGCACCAGCCATTGATTGTGAGGATATTGTTGAACAAGACTCTCAAATTCTCTTTGCGCAGCCTCTAGCTGACCTCGCTTTGAAAGAGCTAGCGCATAACCGTATCGATTTGCAACCTGTTGATCGCCTTGAGATTTCGAAATCTTTGTTTTGAATTCAAGTTCACTCCGATGAGATCGGGAGTCAAAGAGAGCCTGAGCACGAGCCTTGGCAAAGTAAAAATCCGAACTAAAGCGGTTTTTTGCTTGATGTTGATATCGGCTCGCTCGCGCTTCAAAACTAGCAATTCTTTCTTGTGTTATCGGGTGTGTATTGTGAATAGTGGATTGACGCAAGCCTCCCTGATGAATTAATTTTTCCAAACTCTTCATAAAATTGATAGCATGCTTTGGATGATAGTCTGACGCCAACAATATACGTAACCCAATCGCATCCGCTTCACGTTCATAAGAGAGAGTGTAGTCGATCATTGCTTCAACGCCGGCTGCTTGTCCGGCAGCTGCCAGGGCAAACCCATCTTCACCGCCAATCGCCATTCCCACAAGCAGTGAAAGCAATGACGTCACTTGAGTTTCCTTCGAATCCTGAAATAAACGTGTCAGGTGCTCCTGTTTATGATGTGCTAATTCATGTGCGATGACGGATGCCAGCTCACCTTCATTTTGCGTTAACAAAATGAGTCCCGTATTCAAAAAAAATGTTCCACCTAATGCGGCAAAGGCGTTAACTTGGGGGTCTTCCAACACATAATAACGCAACGGTTCATGCTCAATGTTGGCGTTTCTTGCCAGATTTTCCGCCAGTGTATTGACGTACGTCACCAGCTGCAAGTCTCTCGAGAAAATTTTTGAATCATGTACAATGGATATGAGTTGCCTACCCTGCCGCTCCAGTAGTTTTCCTTTGACGGAGCTTGTCAACTGCGCCCTTGCAAATTGACTTACCAACAGTGCAAGCACTGTACAAAGTACCAGTGCCAAGCACCTTAAATTCTTGTTTTTGATTTCGGGATTGGACTGCATCGACTAGAAATTGCGAGTATGGCTGGAAAGAGTCTGAAAATATTCCAGTAATTTACCTCATTTTAACAATTTGCGAACCATGTTCTGTTGACGATTTCGTAAGGAAAAGAGTCATCATCTAGAAGTGCGGGCAATAATTATGAATTCATCGTAAGAAATAGAACGTTCTGTCAATGATTCGGGCAGTTTGCAGAACTGGAAAAATATAAATTCAAATCAATCCAAATAGATTATGACCCATGGTGGCGAACTTAAAATTTCCAGAGACCAAACTGGCGCTCGTACTAATCAACTTGAAGAATCATCAATTAGTAAAATTAAAGTATGTCTCAACCATAAAAAATCCGAAAAATCGCATTCCACTGCGTAATTTTGAAGCAATAATTCCAGCGCAGCATGAAATTCAATCTTCTTATTAAGGAAGGTCCTTACACTCATCAGGCGTCAGACTCTGCTTATCAATTCGTGAAAGCAGCGTTATCCCTGGGGCATGAAATCGTTCGAATATTTTTTTATCACGACGGAGTCTACAACGCGAGTCGATTGAGTTCGCCCCCCGTAGATGACCGAAATGTAGTATCTCGTTGGGTGGAGCTCGCTGATCAGCATGATCTTGATCTAGTGATTTGTATTGCAGCTGCACTGCGAAGAGGCGTTCTCGATCAGGAATCAGCACAGCGTTATGGCAAGGATGTTGACAATATAGACACTCGGTTTACGGTGGCTGGGGTTGGTTACTTTATTGAGGGAAGCATTATTGCGGACCGAACATTGGTGTTCGGGGATTAGGCCCAAGAGGATATGGGTGCAGTGAAGAAAAAGTTCATGTACGTAAATCGGAAAGCGCCATACGGTTCGATTTACGGTTTAGAAGCACTTGATGTATTATTGGCAGGGGCTGCGTTTGAGCAGGAAGTCTGCTTGGTATTTCTAGATGACGGAGTGTATCAATTGAAACGCGGTCAAGACCCCTCTATTTTAGGCATGAAGCACTATACTCGAACCTTCGGCGCATTGGTTGATTTCGAAGTGGAGTCGATCTATGTTGAAGAAGAATCGATGAAAATCCGCGGTTTGAAAGCCGATGATCTTCTTGAAATTCCGCTTGAAGATCAAAGTAATGCAGTTAGAATCGTATCAACACAAAAGCTCACTCAGATCATGCAGCAGCAAGACGTAGTCTTGCAATTTTAGGAAATTGGATGTTACACACGGTCAATAAATCCCCGTACGAAAAGTCGACTCTCTGGAGTTGTTTAAGAATTGCGCAATCCGGTAGCGATATTTTGCTCATCGAAGATGGCGTCTACGCAGCGATGGCCAATTCCCAGTTTGAATCTCAGCTGCAGGATGCAATACGTCGGCATCGAATTTTTGCACTCAAAGAGGATCTAGTATGCCGAGGTTTGCAAATTTCTAAAATAATTCCAGGGATTCAAACCATTGATTACCGAGGATTTGTACAATTGGCTGTGAAAAATAACTCGGCACATTCGTGGTTTTAAAGCGATGACAGTTGAATTCGAGGGAAAAGTCTATCAGACTGATGAAGAGGGATTTCTGATAAATCCAGAGGAATGGACGCTTGCTCTAGCGGAAAAAATGGCGACTGACGACAACTGTCAGCTGGGACCAGATCATTGGGCGGCGATAAACTTCTTGCGAGAATATTATGCAAATTACGCAATCGCGCCACCGGTCCGAATTCTGGTTCGTCACATGGGAAAGCGCCTTGGAAAAGCGAAAGGAAATAGTCCTTACTTATATGAACTGTTTCCATTTGGGCCTGCAAAGCAAGCGTGTCGTTACGCCGGACTTCCCAAACCAACGGGCTGCATATAATTCATTCGATGATATTCATTCGCTAAAACGCGCTTGCAGCACTTTGACACCAGCTTTAATTTTCGCAGTCACTTATTATTTTGTTGCTGTGATTTTTTTTGCTGGAATACTTTGGAAAATTATCAGCTACGCCAAGACTCCGGTAAAAAACTTCATTCCGATCGCACCCGTTCCTGCGACGCGATTTGCAATGCTTGCCAGGATGACGCGGGAAGTGCTGTTTTTTGAGAGTTTATTTCGAGCCAGTAAATGGACTTGGATTTTTGGTTGGGTATTTCACTACGCGTTGCTTATCGTATTGATTCGTCATCTATTCTTTGTCACAGAGACATCCCCGTCTTGGCTGGTGTGGATTTTCACTCCGAGTGACATCGCAGCTTGGATGATGGCGCTCAGTTTGTTTGGACTGCTTTTGAGAAGATGCGCGGTTGATCGCGTCCGCTACATTTCCAGCCCATCCGATTACTTGATGCTGCTTCTGTTGCTGACGATTGCAATCACCGGCACGTTACTTCGCTATACCGCTCACCACGAGATTTTTGCTGTTCGAGAATTTGTGCTTGGGATCATCAGATTTTCCCCCCGAAACCTGCCAAGCAATTTGATTTTGTATGTCCATCTGAGCAGTGTCGCGCTTTTTCTTGCCGTTTTTCCTTTCAGTAAACTAATTCATTTTCCAGCTTACTTTTTTAGTCCAAGCCACAATCAATATTCATCTCAATATGTAAAGAAGTAACGTGTCGTCATCAAAGCCATACCGACCGAAATTGCCAACCTTGAAGCATCAAGCGACAGCAGACATTCGACCTCATTTCAAATCTAAAGATGTCAGGCATCCGGCCTTGGTGGAGAACTGGAAAGATGCAGCAATTGAAAAGCTGGGAGAAGTCGTTCAAACCGATCGCGCCGTCAAAGTTTTTTTGGATAGCTGCGTCAAGTGCGGCGCCTGCACCGATAAGTGTCATTATTATTTGGGCAGCGGTGACCCGAAAAATATGCCTGTTGCCCGTCAAGATCTCATTCGTGGAATTTATCGACGCTATCACACGATGTCAGGAAAGTTGTTCCCAAAATTGGTCGGAGCATTGGATTTAACCGAGCAGTTGATTCAGGACTGGAGCACTTACTATTATCAGTGTTCTGAATGTCGGCGCTGCTCGGTATTTTGTCCATTTGGCATCGATACTGCTGAAATTACGATGGCAGGTCGCTCTATTCTGGATGCTGTCGGACTCAAACAGAAATACATTCATCAGGTGATGGACAAAGGGATTCAATTCGGAAACAATCTCGGCATGATTGGACCAGCCATCGTCAATACATTAGAAAGTCTCGAAGAGGAAGTATTTGAAGACACAGGCGTCAATGTTCGGTTTCCGATCGATCAAACCGGGGCTGAAATCTTATTTGTCGTACCTTCCGCCGACTTTTACGCTGAACCTCATGTCGATGGATTAATCGGTTGTGCCAAGATTTTTCACCAGACGGGAATATCTTGGACACTATCTACAACCGCATCGGAAGCATCAAACTTCGGACTATTTGTGAGTGACGAATCCTATATGAAGGAGCTTGCTGAAAGAATTTATGCTTCAGCAATGAGTTTGGGTGTGAAGCAAATTGTCATTGGCGAATGTGGCCACGCATGGAGGGTTGCCAGCAGCTATTGGTCAAAAATAATGGGCCAAAATCAAAAAGCCGAAGGTCACTTTCTCTCACCGATTCATATTTGTGAGCTCACGGATACATTATTGAACAATGGTCGGTTGAAGCTGGATCAATCGGTACATGAGGACAAAGTGATCACATTTCATGATTCTTGCAATGTAGCGCGCGGGTCGACCATGGGAAGACATCCGCGAGACATTTATCAGATCCCTCGACGTCTGCTGCAAGCTGCTTGCGCAAATTTCATTGATATGGCTCCTCAGACGATCTGTGAAAATACGTTCTGTTGCGGAGGAGGGGGTGGATTGCTGACCGACGAGATGATAGAGATCCGTGTGAGTGGAGCATCACCCCGCGTCCAAGCCCTTGAGAGCGTTATCGCCAGTCACTCTGTTACCCACATGGCTGCAATCTGTGCTATTTGCAAGAGCCAGTTTCGATCAGTGTTGCCACACTATGGATTGGGGATGGATATGATCGTGAGCCTACATCAGCTCGTAGGGGATGCTGTAGTTCTTCGATAGGTCCCAGGCTATCGCTCCAAGTCAGGCACATCGGGTGAATTTCGCTATCCGAAGTCTCGGATCAAGTTTCGTTTCGAATCAAGGCATTTAACGACGCGTCCGACGACATCAGTCACATTCATATCGAAACGCGAATGGGGCGGGTGATTAGACGTTGCGAGTTGCCACGCTTTGCCTTTTTGAAAAATGCGGCCAAGCTCGATTCTGCCAGACACTTTAACAACTACAAAATCATTGTTTCGAACGGTTTGCGCAGGGTCGACAATAATGATGGAGCCATGCGGAATTTCCGGCGTTAAATTATCGCTTGTTACTTGCAGTACAAAGGATTCGCTAGTTTCGCAGAAGCTGCTCATGAAAAATAGTTCTCCGATATCAATTCTTGAGCTAGATTAGGTTCTTTCTCTTGTAGATTTTCTCACAGAAACAAGCTAAATTTTTCGGTCTTAGTTCGTACCAAGGCTGATTGATTCGGATATATTGTTAGTTATTGTGAAGTACGAGCATCTCACCGCTTAAAAAACTACTTCAAACACTGGTGGAATACCCCTGAGTGCCAAATATGCAGGTTTCACAGAGTACTAATCATCGTCAGTTCCAATTGACTGAAGAAGACTTAGCTAAATTCAGTCAGGATGGTTTTCTAATGATCAGAGACTTTTGCGAAAAGTCCATCTGCGAAAAAATGCTGACAGCAATCAACTCTTCTCTGCATCCAGCGTTAGCACCAGTTGAATATGAAGCCGAAGTACAGTATCCAGGAGCACCTAAATCTAGAATGTCACCAGGCGGTGACACACCGCGACGATTACTGAATGCCTTTGCGCGCGACGAAGTTTTTCGTCGATGGGCGACTGCCGATCAAGTCAGGTCGATTGTGAAAAACTTGCTCGGAGCCCCCAGTGTGTTAGCGAGTCAAAACCACCATAACTGCATAATGACAAAGTATCCGGGCTATGGAAGTTCTACGGGCTGGCATCAGGATATTCGCTACTGGAGGTTTGACAGACCTGAACTTGTCACACTGTGGCTTGCACTCGGAACAGAAAACAAGCGAAACGGCAGCCTGTCTGTAATTCCCGGAACTCATCGAATTCATTATGATCGGGGACAGTTTGATGCGGCATACTTCTTTCGGACAGATCTAAAGCAAAACAACGAGCTGGTCAAATCAGCGGTTGATATTGAAATGTCTGCGGGCGATGTCTTGTTCTTTCACTGCCGACTGTTGCACTGTGCTCGTCAGAATTACTCCGACCAAGTCAAACTTTCCGTAGTTTTTACTTACCACGCAACCAACAACCATCCAATTGCTGGAACACGTTCAGCTGAACACCCAGATATAGAATTGAGGAATTTGGAATGAAGCTAGCTGCCTATTTACTTTACCCGATAATGATTGTTATTCTGCTCTGGATGTGGAGTCGAGTACGTGGAATGAAGCTCGAAGACATCGTGGAAAAATCCGCAGATGAACACCATCAGGTGAACGATATTTTTGCCGAGCATCCACGAGGTGGTGACTGGCTGCAATTTGAAAGTTGGCAGAAGCAATCCCGTCACTAAATCAGTTCTGGATGGTGGTGTATACAGTTGAAGACTACGATCAACACATTCACAGAATACAAAAAGAACGGCACAAAGTTTGCTTGTTTGACAGCCTACGGATACTGTGAGGCGTATGCTGCCAGTGGTGCTGGCATTGAGCTTCTATTGGTAGGCGATTCCTTAGGGATGGTCGTTCAAGGCCACGACAGCAGTCTTCCTGTAACCATTGAAGACGTTGCGTATCACGTTCGATGCGTTCGAAGAGGAAATCAAGGTGCCTTGCTTATGGCGGACCTTCCGTTTATGAGCTATTACAGCGAACACACCACACTCAAAAATGCTGCAGTTCTCATGCGAGAGGGAGCACATGCGGTGAAATTGGAAGGAGGTGCTTGGCTGGCCAAGTCAACTCGACTTTTAGTGGAAAGGGGGGTTCCAGTCTGTGCTCATATGGGGTTGACTCCTCAGTCGGTCAATCACTTGGGCGGATATCGCGTCCAAGGTCGAGACCCAGTCAAAGCGCAAACCATGATCGACGAAGCGCTTGTTCTGCAAGAATCTGGCGCAAGCTTTATTTTGCTCGAATGCATACCTGTTTCATTGGGGAAAGCCATTACAGAAAAGTTGGAGATTCCAGTAATAGGAATTGGAGCTGGACCGCATACGGACGGTCAGATCATGGTGTTGCACGATCTGCTCGGTTTATATCCAGGTAAACCCGCTAAGTTTGTCAAGAACTTTCTTAGGTTAAATTCGAGTGTTCAAACTGCAATTCAGCACTATGTATCCGACGTAAAAAGCGAGAAATTTCCAGCGCCTGAGCACTGCTATGCCTGAATCCGAAAGAGTGATTTGGACTGCGGGATATGGGGATAGAACACTCGCTGAATTTGTTGCTTTGCTGACAGATTTTTATATTGAATCGGTGGTAGACATTCGTTCGAATCCAATTCCCTATCGAAACGCGCAGTTTACATCTGCCCAACTGCGTGCAGAATTGGACCGACGAGAGATCCAATTTCATCGCGCCGGGCATCAGCTTGGGAACCGCACAAAAGCTTCACGCGATTCTGCGCATGTGGCGCTTAGCAAGTCGTTGCGCGGTTACGCAGAACATATGTCGACACCTGTATTCAAGCAAGGGGTGAAACAGTTGGTTGACTTAGCAGAACATTACCGAGTGGTATTGGTCACAGAAGTAAAGGATTTTGAGAATTGTCACCGCAAGCTGTTTGCTGATTACCTGGTATTGACAGAAGGACTCAAGCTGATTCACATTCTGGATCATCAATTGGTTGTGGAGCACACTTTGACAAGCTATATTCGTTATCAATTTAATTCAATCATTTATGATGGTTTGGGGACGCAGAGTATCATCGTTCACTGACTGTCGACTGGTGAATAATCAATTCATAGCAGTTCGAAATTTGCGATGAAAATCTCCGTTCGAAATTATTCTCGATGAGAAGTTGTGGGTTTTAATCATGTTTTTTAATTTTAATTTTCGTCCTAAGATGCCGACAGAAGACGAAGCGATTATCGGTCGCAGCCACCCAATTAAGACTTCTGCATTTCACTATGTGAGTAGGAAGTCTATGTTTGAGCCCTATCCAGAAGGCACAGAGAGAGCTATGTTTGGCGGCGGTTGTTTTTGGGGTGTGGAAAAACGATTCTGGCTGTTAAATGGTGTTTACGTTACAGCCGCAGGTTATTCAGCCGGATATACCAAAAATCCTACTTACAAAGAAGTCTGTTCCGGTCAGACGGGCCACAATGAAGTCGTACTGGTGGTGTTCTATCCAGAGCAAATTCCCTATCGGGAATTGCTTGCAACTTTCTGGGAATGCCATGACCCGACGCAAGGCATGCGTCAGGGAAATGATGTAGGCACACAATATCGTTCTGGAATTTACACTTACAGTTCCAAACAGCGCCAACTTGCGCAAGAATCCTATCAAAGTTATCAAGAATCTCTACGTCGAAATGGTTATGGACGGCTGACAACTGAGATTCGAAAAGCAACCGAGTTTTATTTTGCTGAAAAATACCACCAGCAGTACTTGGCAAGAAATCCAGGCGGATATTGTGGACTTGGCGGAACAGGTGTTTGCTACGTTTCCAAAGCGAGGCAGCCTTTGACTTAATTTCATTCGTCATTAAACCCGGAGATTGTTGTGGAAGTTTCTCTGACCCTTGAGGATGTTTACGATCTTAGTATCAATGCGCTGAAAGGTTGTGGATGTGCCGACGTCAACGCGATTCCAGTCGCAGAGTCTATTCGGGATGCAGAAGCGGATGGCATACGAAACGTTGGCTTGAATTATCTCTCTCATTATTGTGAGCATTTACTGTGTGGTAAAGTTGATGGCAATGTTGCCCCTGAGTGGAAGCAAATTGCACCTGCTGTAATTGCCGTTGATGCAAAGCATGGTTTCGCGCATGGTGCGTTTGTTGCTGGGATGGGAGAATTCGTTGAATTGGTAAAACAGAACGCAATTGGCTCACTTCAGATTAGAAATTCGTATGCGGCAGGTGTGATTGGCTGGTATGTCGAAAAGTTGGCCGATCAAGGATTGGTTGCGCTAGCTTTCGCAAATTCTCCACCGGCTATTGCGCCTTGGGGTGGTTCAGAAGCGTTTTTCGGGACCAATCCATTAGCGTTTGCATGCCCTAGAAATGACTCGCCTCCGCTCATCATTGATCAATCATCGAGTACGACCGCAAAAGTGAATGTAGTAATGGCTGCACATGCCGGGGAGACGATTCCAGATACGTGGGCGCTGGACAAATTTGGAAATCCGACGACGGATGCGAAAGCTGGATTGGAAGGTTCCATGGCTCCTTCGGGTGGCTACAAAGGAGTAGCCTTGGCGATGATTGTTGATTTGTTTGCAGGAGCGCTGGCGGGACCGAACATGTCATACAGCGCACCTTCGTTTGGGGACAATATCGGAGGGACGCCAAGTGTCGGTCAATTTTTTATCGGGATATCCCCAGAGAGATTTAATCCCAAATTTATTGCTAAAGCAGAGAACATGTTCGCTGCGATGTGCTCCCAGGATGGCGTCCGTTTACCCGGTGACCGTCGGCACGCGTTTCGAGCGAAAGCGGCCCGAGAAGGAGTGCTTTTACCGACAGCTACTTATCAGAAGCTGCTGGCTTACTGCAACAAACCCGATTCCTGACGGACGAATTTCCTTTTGCCTTCTTTCACTGCAGCAGAGTGGGTGCGAATTCGATGGCATCATTGTCATTTTTCCTCCAGGTCGAAAATACGCATCGATTCAGCGCAAGTTGAGTGCAGGATCTTTCTTCATCCAGTTGGAGTTCTTTGGCCTTTTCTGAAGTATAAATTTGTCTTTTTGACATTCACTCGCTGCTAAATGTACGAGGCATGGATATCCGTGTCTGTGTGAATCTTGATTCCAATTTGAAAACTCGGCCAATCTGGTCAATGCCATCTAGGTCTCAGTTCCTGGCCCTATTTCAGTTCTGGTTGTTTGTGCAAAACTGGAGCTTTCAAAAAGCGAACTATTCCAATGTCTACGGGAAATTCCTTTTCTGCCTACACCTCGGTTAAAAAATAGTTCTGCTGTCGAACTTGTTCAAGTTCCAGGTTGCAAATTTTTTGGTGTTAGCGAACTGAAATTTTCGTTGCACGGAACCCATAGAATCAAAAGAGTCGCAGCTCTTACAATGTTAAAATCTAATCGAATCTGGAAAACTATTTTTCCCCTATTGTGATCGGGCATATGCATTTTTGTTTCGTTCAGACCAGCACTCCACAATCTATTCACGCGACGGTTTCAATTCTCGATTTCTTTCAATATGTGATTGCATCCATTGTTGTTCAGGCAGGGCCTAAGGTGGTGTCGGACGTTAAAGGAATGCACAAATATCATCGTATGTCTGAGTTTTGTGAACAGGAAGCAAGAAATTAATCACTATGGATACGACAACGTTAGTACATTCACTCGAAGCACGCTATTACACTCATGAGGAAATTTTCAAAAGTGAGCGCAATGGAGTTTTAACTCAAACCTGGCAATATGCTGGGCATGTTTCCCAATTGCAAAAAGTCGGTGATTACTTTACTTTTAGGATAGCGGGTGAAAATCTGTTTTGCATTCGATTGAAAGATGGCGGCATTGGCGCGTACTACAATGTCTGTCAGCATCGTGCGCATGAACTCGTCAACGGGACCGGAAACTGCAGAACGATCGTTTGTCCATATCATGCTTGGACTTACGCTTTGGATGGACAGCTTCTAGCTGGTCCGAATTTGTCAAGTGTTCCCGGATTCGACAAATCGAAAATTTGCCTCATGTCCGTCAAACTCGAAAATTTACATGGTTTCTTGTTCGCGAACCTGGACTCTGAAGCCGCACCGATGGATGATTGGTTTCCAAGAGTGAGAAGTGAGCTGTTGGAATATGTACCTCACATCGCCCGGTTGAAACCCTACAGAACGATCAACCTTGTAGAAAAATGCAACTGGAAAGTAGCGGTCGAAAATTATTCTGAATGCTATCACTGCAAATACAACCACAAATCACTGTCTTCTGGAGTGTTTCGAACCGATACGTACGACATTCAGCCACAAGGGTTCTGTCTGCGACATACAGCAAAATGTCAAAATCTAGAACGAATGAGCTATCCGATTGACTTGAACGCGAACAGCACAGCCGGCAAATATTCATCCTGGTTTTTATGGCCGATGTTTTCCTTTCAGGTATTCCCCGGCAATGTACTGAATACCTATTGCTGGCGGGAAGTCGATGTTTCAAATGTAGAAGTGTTCCGAGGCTGGTATACCGTGGATGGAGAAGAATCTACTGTCATTCGTGAATTGTCTATCTTAGACCACAAAACGACGATTACAGAAGACATCAGCATTGTTGAGTCTGTGCAAAGAGGACTGCAGTCTCGGGGATATCGACCTGGCCCCTTGGTTTTGGATCCAGATTTCGGAATCAATTCGGAACATTCCATTCAGAAGCTGCAGGAGTGGATGATTGGAAGTCATTCACCGTAACTTGCTGATTTTAAATTATTTTCTAAAAATAGAGCAGAGCTGTTGATCATGATGAAGTGATCGGTGCTCTAGCGCTATATTCACACGTGAGGGCAATTTCCAATTATGGACAAGGAACTTTTTGACAAGGGCTTGGCGAAAAGAAAACAGACGTTGGGCGAAGAGTATGTAGCGAAAAATTTAACTGCATCGGATGAGTTCAATCGACCGTTTCAAGAAGCGTTAACGGAGTACTGCTGGGGTTTTGGATGGGCAGATGAGACGATTGATTTGAAAACTCGCTCGATGATGAATCTCACAATGCTAGGCGCACTCGACAAGATGGATGAATGGGCGATTCACTGTAGGGGCGCTTTGAACAATGGGGTAACTAAGGAAGAGATACGCTCCATAATTCACATCATCGGAATTTACTGCGGCGCACCACAAGCGTTGCAGTGCTTTCGAGTCGCTCGTTCCGTATTACAGGAAGAAAACTTGCTGTAGTATCAACATTCCAAGCATTTATACAGTGAAAAAAAGCTTGGAATTTGGATCAGCCAATTCGCCGGTTTGCTGCGTTTATGCAGGTTCTCAATGTGAACTCGCATATTGATTTATCAGGAATATAATCCTATGAATCAATAAGAGAATAGTTCCAACAAAATGAAATTTTCGTCTCATGATTACAAACGTTGATCGGGATAACTATAGAAAAAACGTAGGTATTGTAATCTGTAATAGAAAAAGACAGGTATTGTGGGCTCGGCGGGTCAGTCGCAACGGTTGGCAGTTCCCTCAGGGAGGAGTTGATTTTAACGAATCGACCAAGGAAGCAGCATTCCGAGAAATGGGAGAAGAACTCGGTTTGAGTTCAGAACATGTTCGTTTGATTGGTTCGACCAAGAATTGGCTGAAGTACGATATTCCGAATCGTTATCGCCGCGACCGGTATCAAAAATCTATTCGAGGGCAAAAACAGCAATGGTTTCTATTTGAGTTTTTAGGGGAAGAGTCTGATGTAAGTCTGGACTGCAGCGATAACCCGGAATTTGATAAATGGAAATGGATTGATTATTGGGAGGCGCCGCGACTCATCATTAGTTTTAAGCGTGGAGTTTACCAAAAAGCGCTGATTGAGCTTGAACCGCTGCTCAATGAGATCAAACAGCTATCAAAGTCAGCTCGAATTCGGTTCTGAAACTCAGTCAAGAAATTGAAGCGGGAGCGCCGAATGTTCTTGCGGACTCTGCTTCCAGTGCAGAAAAATTTGTAGTTCTTAGCCCGTTTGACTGACTTCGAAAATTGTAATCACTCGATCCACTGATTTCTGATTTTGAGCAATTTCAACCGCTTTTTCCGCTATTTCAGGAGTAACGGCACCCATCAAATAGACAATTTCGAACGACACTACAACATTCACTGGAATCGTTTTAGGTCTAAAATGGTTGGCAAGTTTAGCTCTGATCGCCACCTGCAGCAATTTATCCTTAGTCATCTGAAAAAAGCTGCGGAATTTTGTTACACGCAACTCGTTGACGACTTCTCTGACATGTGGATGATTATAGCTTAAATCCTCAACCCACTGTTTGTGCTCAGCGGTCTCAACGGTTCCAGTCAAAAGTACTATGTCGTTCACTGTAGTTACATTGACGTTTGAAGTTTTCGCTACCTCTTTATTCCTCTTGATGTAGTTTTGAATTCTATAGGTAATTCCAGTGTCTTCCATTTTTTGAACGATAGTTCTTGAATTGCCTTCAATTTCAGTTGACTCGTTTGCATGTGAGAAAGGAATTGAAAGAGCCAATGCAAAGATGATCAATGGAGCGATGAATTTAGGTAGATTTCTAATCATAAATTTAACTTGATTCATAAATAAATTCCGCAAAAGTGGCTTGTGAAGCAATGAATGAATAGAAGAAGCAAGGAGATAAGTTTGCTTAATTTCTAATTATATCAAAATATTTTTCAAGTCATATCAAGTTCAATGCAAATATTTGAAGACAGAATATTGTTAGAAAGGCTTGATTTTATTTGAAAATAATTGAGCTTAATACGTTTGGGTCGAGTCATGACTTGACTGTTTTCTGTGCTGCATGAATTGGATTTCCAGCCAACTGTTTGCAAATCGACGAATCGTGTCGAAAAATGGTGATTTTCGAACAAGTCCCCCCTTTGTGCCTAGACTACCGAGGCGACTCAGTTCGATTTAGGCGCGGTTTCGTTTCGATTTTTCAAACAAATTGCCTTGAACGCGCGTCAGGGTATGTTGGAGTCGCGCACCATCTCGAAGATACAGATTGCAATGCCGCCTCAGGGCATAAGGATTGATATATCAGCTAGCGTGACCCGCCACAAAGACGATAAAGCACGCTTGCGAGCAATTGCAGGCTCTCAATTTAGCACTACATCATTCGATATGATCTCAGCTACTCCATCCTCGAACTTTGCCCAACTGGGAGTGCGAAAGACAACTCCAGCTTCGTTCACTCCTATCACTGAGGTTACACCGTGAAAGCGAGCATCGGATTTTTCGCGAAGATTATGCAGGTACGAAATTATGTTATAGCTGTCGATTCCCATTGCAAAAATACGTTGAAAGTGTTGGTCTTGCCTTCTTTCAATTTTTCGTTGCAATACCGTCATTGAATGACTTTTGTCGATAAGCCAATCCATCTCTGGAAAACGAATGTCCGTTAGATCTTGGTCATTGAGTTTGTTGAAATCAGTGCTCAGTATGCGAGAGGTTGAATAAACTGGCAGGTTATAAGCGTTTAGAAAATCGATATGCGGTTTGATCAGTCGACCATGCCCTGAATCCGCGACAAGAAACAAGAAATCTGCATCTTGTCTACGTCGAGCATTAAACTTGATCGGCACATTGGAGATATCTTTGAGTTGAGAATATCGTTCCACACTTGAATTCACGTTGAATATCATTTCGATGCTCTCTGAGTAGTCCGCTTGATTCTGAGGATATTCCTGAATCTGAATGACGCTTCCACCGAGTTGCTCCAATTCATCGACAAAGCCATTCACTGTTCTAGTTGCCCAGTTTTCGGACGACATTACAACGAGCGCTGTAGTATGGCCGTCCTGCCATGCTTGGCGTGCGACAAGCATTCCTTCCTCTTCCGGCGCAAGTGCGAATTGGTAAACGTAGGCTGGAAGTTCGACCTCTGTCGTTTTTCCAAGCAATAGCGTATCGACTATAAAATCGCCGTAGCGAGCCATCTCGTTCACGTAATCAATTCCAAGTGGGCCGATCACGAAATTTGCACCTTCATTTAAAGCGCGATAGTAGTACTGTGTAGTTTCAGCAGGATTATTCCCAATATCTATTACTTTCAACTTTGGCTTCAATGGATTGCTATCTGCATAATGCTGCGCTAGGAGCCCGTCCAGAAATGCTTTTGCAGGTTGCTCCAATTCAGAAGTAAGAGGCAATAAAACTGCAACTTGTTCAAAGGGTATGCGACTTGAAGAATTCCTCGTCCGCTGAATCAAGTGATTGGCTGGATGTTCTGGATTGATTTTTTGCCAGGCGTCAATGGCCGTTTGATAAGCATAAGGGTCCGCTCGTTTGCTGTGGATGCCCAATGCCAGCTTGTACCACTCCTGTTCTATTGGATCGTCAGTTTTGCCCAATTCTGTCGCTAGTTGATCAATAGACAATCGGTACAGGTGCTTCCACAATTGGTGTCCAATTTGTGATTTCTCACTCGTGTCAGGAAGCAAGGAGTGAAGCTGAATCATATCAGTTACAAGATCAAAAGATTCGTCGAGATTCGACAGAGAGAGTATTCTGAGTTTTAGCGCACGGATTCTTTGGTCATGATCCAAATTGGAATTTCTCAGAATTCTGCGAAGTAATCGGATCGCACGTCGATGTCTGGAATCTGCTTGCAAAAATTCTGCAGCTAAAATTTGAAACTCAATCTTTTCTTGAGGACTGAGAGGCTGGAACTGAATCAATTTTCCAATTGGTTTGGCTTCTGAGACTCGATTCTCATTTTTCAAGGCAATGGCTGCCGCCAACAAATCAGAATCTTTTTCTGCGATATTCTGACTGGATTGGACGATTGACTCCCATGCTGATACCGCTATTTCATCAACAACGTCTTCAGGAGGATAGAATACTTCCTCAACTTCTTCGACTTCCTCGATTTCTTCGATTTCTTCGGCGGACGATGAAGGAGCAGGACTGACTTCATCAATTGGAGGGGGTGTTTGAATTGGGGCGGTACAACCAACACCAAGCACACCGACAAGCAAAATCAGATACCATTGGGAAAGACGCAAAACGACTGTGAATCGATGATGCAAAAGCGTGAATAAATGAGTCATGAAAATCATCGAGAATCAACAAGTTCTGCTGTTGTGAACATTCACTAAATTATACCCGGATGTAACTTGAACCCATGAATAAGGAAGGGCGGCTGTTTCTAGTTGGAACACCGATTGGCAATCTAGAAGATATTTCCATTCGTGCAATAAAGATTCTGAAGGCTGTTGACCTGATCGCTGCAGAGAACATCAGGCATAGCCGCAAACTCATGGAAAAATATGGAATTTCTACGACGTTAACGTTATTCCGCCATCAAAATCAGAATAAAGCTGTTCCAAAATTGCTCGAACAATTGACATATGGCTTCGATGTTGCGCTAATTTGTGACGCAGGCACTCCTGCGATATCCGATCCCGGTGCTTTACTCATTTCGGCTGCTCATCAGCGAGGCATACCTGTCGTTCCGGTACCGGGCCCCAGCGCCTTGACGGCTGCGCTGTCTGCTTGCGGAATTGCATTTGATGAAATGTTGTTTTTGGGCTTCCTGCCGCCGAAACAGTCGCATCGAAGAAAAAAACTTCAAAAGTTGTCGAGAGAATCACGGTGTTTCGTTTTTTTTGAAGCGCCACATCGAATTGTCGAGTCGTTGCAGGACATGGCCGAACTGCTGGGAACCGAATGTCCCGCGGTTGTTGCGAGAGAAATGACGAAAATACACGAAACTATTCGAAAAGATAATTTGGGAGACTTATTGAAGTGGGTGTTGGCAGATCCAAACCAAAAAAAGGGAGAATTTGTTGTTATTGTTGACAATTCCCGTAGCAAGGCAACCACCAAAGAGCAGGAAACCGATCGAATCTTAGAAATTCTGCTAAGTGAGCTGAGTCCTCGTCAAGCAGCTCTGCTAACCTCAAAAATTGTCGGGCAGAAAAGAAATGATCTATATAGGCGAGCCCTCAAATTGAAGGGCCAATCGACGATATAGAAACAGTAAAAGCTTGAGTTCAGATGTTAATTCGCTGCTTAGAATCAGAATGTTAAATTGATGTCGGTTTTGGAAGTCCTTCCACACGAAAAATTTTGACTTGTATACAAGATGTTGAATTCAAACATAACGCGAAGGAAGTAAAACAAAGTTTTCACTACGATTTGCTGAAAAATGTGATTTGAATCTAAAACACGTCTGCTTGAAGCCGTTGAAACATCCGATTTCAACGGGAACAGATATTGATTGATTTGCAAATCTAATTGAATTTTCACGCAAGTCCGAGAGCGTACAGCTCTACAGTCGAAGAAGCAGCTAGGATCTAGTCGAGTCTAGTAAAATTAAGCACAGATAGAGAGTTGGTTGAGTAATCGCTCGTTGTTTTTCAAATATCGCAGCGGGAGGAAAGTCCGGGCTCTTCGAGCAGGGTGCCAGGTAACCCCTGGGCGGTGTGAACCGACGGAAAGTGCCACAGAAAATATACCACCTTGGAATTCGATCGTTGTGTCGATGGAATGATGGGTAAGGGTGAAAAGGTGCGGTAAGAGCGCACCGCAACATCGGTAACGATGTTGGCAGGGTAAACCCCACCTAGAGCAAGACCAAATAGAAATCCCATAGCGATGCTCGCGCTGGATTCGGGTGGGTCGCTAGAGGCTCTTGGTGACTTGAGTCCAAGATAAATGATTACTATCGTTCATCAGAACGAACAGAACCCGGCTTATAGATCAACTCTCTATTCTTTTTTTGTCGGGTGTGCAAAAATTATCCGACTGTAAATTCTTTGATCAGTTTATTGGCTCCGAAGTATATCTTCCGCAAGAATCGTTCGACAATCTGACATGAATCCAGGGACTTATATACATAACTGCGCAACTCAAAATCAAAGAGCCCCGTCAAGTTCATTTTGATGTTTCACCGAAGGACTCCGTCCTTCTCCGCGTCCGTTTAGACTCTCCGCAATCCCCAAGGCGAGTATGTTTCTTGCAGCGTTAATGCCTGCGTTGTCAAAATTACCGCAACTCACGCACCTGAACTCAGATTGTGTCTTGCGATTCTTGCTGTCTGTCGTTCCACAGCGGTTGCAGCGCTGACTGGTGTAATTCGGCGCCACCTTGTGAATCGTCGTTTTGCAAGCAAGCGCCTGTTCGAGATAGTACCAGCCGGTTTTCAGTATTAGCGGTTCAGCCTGCTTTTCTGCCTGACATTCCTGCCGGGTTCTGCCACCGTTCCTTGGCAGACCGATATCGCTTCTCTTGCCAATTCCGTCCAAGGCTTCCGTCGTTTTATCCGTTAGTGGCAACTCGCAACGGGGCCCAAATCAACTTCTTGTATCTTCGCTGCTCATCCGCCTAGGCTGAACGAGCGGGTGAGCAGTTGCAAATTTTCCATAAATCACCTTAACAAAATGAAACCTAAACGATGAGCTGCTCACAAATTGCATTTCAAACCTCTGGTGTGTAGTATTATTCAATCGCAAAATAAACAAACCGGATGGTAAGAATTATTTGAATTTAACAATACGTTTTTGAATAGACTTATCTTAATTATTCCTCATCGTAACAGGATTAGGAGCGATTGCTCGTGACACATTACAAAACAGATATTGAAATCGCAAGAACTGCGAATATTAAACCTATTTTCGAAATCGGCGAACGTCTCAATATTCCAGCTAGTTCTCTCGTTCCATATGGACACACCAAAGCAAAAATCAATTTGGATTACATCGACTCTCTGAGTGAGCGCGAAGATGGAAAATTGATCCTTGTCAGTGCGATTTCTCCAACAGCAGCAGGTGAGGGCAAAACGACGACGAGTGTTGGTTTAGCTGATGGCATGAATCGAATTGGCAAAGACACAACCTTATGTCTGCGAGAACCTAGTTTGGGTCCTTGTTTCGGAATGAAAGGCGGCGCAGCCGGGGGCGGGTATGCACAAGTGGTCCCCATGGAGGATATCAATCTTCACTTCACAGGTGACTTTCACGCAATTGGCAGTGCTCACAATCTACTTTCGGCACTTGTGGACAATTCAATTTATTGGGGGTCGGACGCGAATTTAGATAGTCGAAGAGTGGTCTGGCGTCGTGTAGTTGATATGAATGATCGCGCTCTTCGACAAATTACATGTTCCTTGGGAGGCATTGCGAACGGGTATCCTCGTGAAAGTGGGTTTGACATTACTGTCGCAAGTGAAGTCATGGCTATTTTCTGTTTGGCAACGGATCTGCATAACCTTGAGTCACGGCTTGGTCGCATCATCGTGGGCTTTCGCAGAGATCGTTCTGCAGTAACGGCGAGCGATCTGATGGGGCATCGCCCTATGGCCGTACTTTTGAAAGACGCAATCGCACCGAATCTCGTGCAAACTCTAGAAAACAATCCAACTTTGGTGCACGGTGGTCCGTTTGCAAATATTGCGCACGGCTGCAATTCCGTGGTGGCTACAAAAGCCGCGCTCAAGATGTCAGAGTATGTAATCACCGAAGCGGGTTTCGGCGCTGACCTTGGCGCACAAAAATTTATAGATATTAAGTGTCGCTCAGCGGGCCTAACGCCTTCAGCAGTAGTTCTGGTAGCAACAATTCGAGCTCTGAAACTCCAAGGAAAAGCTTCAAAATATGATTTGAAAACGGTAAATGTGGAAGCGGTGGAAGCAGGATGTGTCAATTTAAAACGACATTTGGAGAATATTGACACATATGGGCTTCCCGCTGTCGTTGCGATCAATCGATTTGTCTCGGATAGCGATGAAGAAATCAAGTGTGTTCAAGATTTTTGTCAATCGCTCGGTGTCCAAGCAATTGAAGCCAATCATTGGTCACACGGCGGTGAAGGCACTATAGATCTGGCGCACAGTGTCGTCGAGTTAATCGATTCATCTAAACCTGATTTCAGACTGCTGTACAGGAATGAATTGCCGCTCGAAGAAAAAATCAGAAAAATATCACAAGAAATTTACCGTGCTTCTGATATTGTGGTTGACGGCAAAGCAGCGGCCTACTTGACCCAGGTAGAAAGTATGGGGTTTGGTCATCTTCCCATCTGCATGGCAAAAACTCCATACAGTTTTTCGGTTGATCAGTCTTTGGTAGGCGCTCCCACAGGTCACATCATTCCGGTTCGAGAGGTGCGCCTATGCGCCGGTGCTGGGTTTATAGTCGTAATTTGCGGTGACATGATGACCATGCCGGGGTTGCCTCGCGTGCCAGCAGCAAATGCAATTCATATTGCTCAAAATGGTCAGGTCGACGGGCTGTTTTAGCGATTCAAAGCAAAGAATGAATGGCAATACGGTCGCTTGATCGCGAACATCTTCGCGCGTCTCCTTTTCATCCTCGCATATTCGGCCGCAAAGGCGCCGTCGTCAGCGAGCACTATTTAGCTGCCAATGCTGGTGCGGATGCCCTCAAGGCGGGCGGAAATGCAGTTGATGCAGCCGTCGCAGCCGTTCTGGTGGAAGGAGTTGTCAATCCCCACCAACATTCACTTGGTGGTGAGTGCCCCATGCTGATCCAGATGGCGAATTCACGTTATCCCGTCGTTGTGAACGGAAATATGATGGCGCCAGAACGCGCGACCGTTCAGCAGTACAGGAATCTAGGATATAGCGAAGTTCCCGATGTCGGCATTCTGGCAGCAGGAGTGCCAGCTGCTTTCGGGTCTCTCACCACGGCGCTGCAAAAATTCGGCACAGCTTCATTCGAAGAGGTGTCAGCAGCCGCGCGAGAACTGGCGCGGGATGGTTTTCCAGCACATCCGGGACTCATTCGAATGCCAGATTTTGGCATTAACGATCTTCAAGATCAATTTCGAACCCTTTGGAAGAATAGTGCGGACATCTATTTGCCTTTTGACAAGGTACCCGAACCCGGTCAGTTTCTGCAAAATTCTGCTCTGGCCGACTGGCTTGACTCCTTGATTGCAGTCGAAAAATCATCCCCGGGCAGTCGATCTCAAAAAATCACAGCCGTCCGACGAGAATTTTACCGAGGTGACATCTCTGCCGAAATTGAAAAGCATTCAATCAGAAACGGTGGGCTGCTAGCGCGAAGTGATCTGGCTCAGTTCGAAACGAGACTAGAGAATCCGGTATCCGTTCAGTTCGGCAATGTTGAAGTTTTTAAATGCGGACCCTGGAATCAAGGTCCAGCACTGTTACAGTGCTTGTCTATATTGAAAAACTTTCCTCTGTCGCAGTATGTTCACAATAGCGTAGAGTATCTGCATATTGTTATCGAATCAGTGAAGCTGGCATTTGCAGACCGAGAGCAGTGGTACGGTGATCCGCAGCAGGTGTATGTGCCAATAGAAGGACTGCTGTCGGACAGATATGGTTCGATGCGGGCAAAGCTCGTCAATCACAATCACGTAAACTCTGAAATTCGGCCGGGTGATCCAGATCGAGGACTGGCTGTGCTGCCGGTGGAAGAGCGATTGGGCGGCAAGTCTTGGGGACATGGAACAGTTCACGTTGATGCTGTCGATGCGCTAGGAAACATGGTTGCTGCAACTCCTAGCGGGGGTTGGCTGAAATCATCGGAAGTGGTGAAATCTCTTGGAATACCCCTAGGCAATCGGTTGATGACTTTCTATTTGCAGCCGGAGAATCACCCCAATCTCATCGCTCCATTCAAACAGCCGCGTACAACCATCAGTCCAACCTTAGTGCATCGAGACGGCATTCCATGGATCGTTTACGGCAGCATGGGCGGGGACCAACAAGATCAGTGGATGCTCCAATTTTTGCTCAATCGGGTGGTTTTTGATAAAACGATCGCTGAATCAATTGAAGCGCCAAAATTTTCGAGTCATCACTGTCCCGGTTTTTTTGCTCCTCACGAAGCTTTTACAAACATGATCAACATTGAAGAAAGAGTGGGTGAGGAAGTCACGAGAAAGTTGCAAAATCGCGGTCATGATGTTCAAGTCGTTCCAGA
>CBDBBP010000002.1:0-394348 GCA_965202855.1 Arenicellales bacterium
GAATATGCCCCTGCAAAACAACTTAGAGAAGTCTCAACGAATTCGAAAATGATTGTAGTTGAAGGCTATGAAGATTGATTGACAAATTTACAATCAAGATAAAACCAGTATTCGAATTATTTCGCAAAATCAATGAATTAATTTAAGGAATAAGCATAGTGAAAATGGCATCCGATTATTTTAAATTTCAAATTCTACGGAAGATATCAGCATTCAGCATCTTTTTTGCATTGATGTTACCTTTATCTGCGAATGCTCAAGGAATGGCAGCCCCTGTCGAAGTTGACGAAGCAAAAACTCAGTTGATTAGTGAGACAGTTGCAGTATTCGGAGAACTAGTGTCCACTCGGTCAGGACCGATACACGTTTCCATCAGTGCACCTGTGCAATCGATTCACGTAAATGTAGGTGATCGTGTAGAAGAAGGCGCACTGATTGCAACTCTCGACCCTACTGCCCTGCAACTGCAGAAAGCTACTGTTGAAGCGAGAATCGAGATGTCGACGTGGGCGACAAGCAGACGAAAGACCGAATTGGAATTAGCACAGCAGCAAGAAGATCGTTTTCGACAATTGCGACACTCAGCGGCAACGACTGAAGCCCAGCATGAAGACTCTCTTCTGAGACTAAAGATCGCGGAACAGGCATTGGGAGAGTCACGTGCTGCAGCTCAGCAAATCCAGCGGGAACTGGACATTTCAGCTCACAATCTTTCCCTCACTGAAATTTCTGCACCCTATAGTGGATTCGTAGTTGATCGGAATATAGAAATTGGTCAATATGTTCGAGTTGGTGAAAGAGTTGTCACGCTGATCGGAGATCACAATCTTGAGGTTGAGGCTTATATTCCCTACCGATATATCGAAGCTTTGTCGGTCGGTGACACAATCAATGCAGAATTTGACAATGGAACGACATTTGATATTCATCTTCGAGCGTTCATTCCAGAAGAGCACGTGAGCACTCGCACCAGAGCTGTACGATTCGAGTTTGAGCAGGACAAAATCGAAGATCAGCTCGCGGTGAACCAAAACGTCATCATTCATATTCCCATATCCAACAAAGAAGAAGTAGTGACCGTACACAAAGACGCAGTTGTAACACTGCCGAATGGGCATGTCGTTTATGTCGTCATGGACGGAGTGGTAAATTCGAAACCGATCCAGATCGGTCGTGCGACTGGCAATCGTTATGAAGTTGTTGATGGTTTGCGAAACGGTGAGATCGTAGTTACGCGTGGCAATGAACGTCTAAAACCAGGACAGGCTGTCAACATAGTCAACTAACACAATGGCGAATGTCTATTGCCTGTTCGGTCATTTGAGCATGGAGTGAGTTCGACGAATGAAAAGATGGCATCTTCGTTCCCACTATCGCATTCGTTTTTTCTTGGCGACGACTCGTGCACGAAGTTTGTCAATATCAACGATGAAACGTTCGTGAATGCCATCGCCGACAATTTCTACAGAATCACGCACTTCACATTGGAAACGAACGCGTCGACCTGAAATTTCTTCAATGGTAACTTTTACGATGACTTTTTCCCCCATCGGTGTTGCTGCCAAGTGTCGAACATCAACAACAACCCCAACGGAGTCCCAGCCGGAAGGGAGATTCTCGAACAGTAAATCGCGGCACGCATACTCTATATCTGCAATCATTGATGGAGTTTCGTAGACTCTTAGGTCATCGCCCATAAAAGTGATGACCCGGTCTTCGCCAACTGTGATTGTGCGTTCCAACTTCACCCCCTTTGCGATGGAGCTGGAATCCAAAATTTTTTCACTCATGCTGTTTTATTGAACCTTCGACTTGATTAAATTGGATGTTTTCTAAAGATGGATGGTGGAGCGGAGGAGAATCGAACTCCCGACCTTAGCATTGCGAACGCTACGCTCTCCCGACTGAGCTACCGCCCCAAATTTCCTTATGGTTCAGTATAACCAAATCAACTCTCTGACAAGACTATGCTGATTGTAAACTTAGTTTCCCGATGATTTTTGCGCCGCTAAGAAATCTACAACATCTAGATCAGGTAAATCAGAATTTTTGATTCCACTCTGAGACAGCATCGCATGTACCTGTCCCCGATGATGAGTTTGATGATTGAACATAGTCCAAAGAATATCATGTGCGGTTTCTTCTCCGGGGCGACCATTCATACGACAATATTTAATTTTTTTGTTCAGCACATCGGCTTTTAGGGCTCCTGTAAATTCGATGACTTTGTTGTCATGATCAGCATGTTCAGATCGTAATTCATCGAAATCGTGATACAGAATTTGATCTAGCGAATGGATTGAACTTGCCTCATCTCCCTGCAGGCGAGCTAGCCAAAGCATGTCTACCAACAAAATGTGATTGAGAGTGTTGTGAATGGAACCGAAGAAAATTTTGCGGTCTTGAAGATAATCTTCTGTTGTCAAATCAGCGCAGAGATCATAGACGCGGTCATTTACCCATCTGTTATAATTTGCCATTGCTACTACACTTTTATTCATACAAGTGCTGTTGTGCCCTCCAGTTGATAATTTTTTCAGAGTTAATTGATTTAGTTTTTTTTCGCTTTGAAGTGAACGATGAGTTCTAGAGTTATTTCATCATCCTGGGAAGTGATACGAGGAGTCTTTGAAGATTCCGTTCCATTTCATAAATCCCTTAATCTCAAAGTTGCTGACCTAGATTCAGGAAAACCAAAATTATATGTTGATATGCAGGAAAAATTCGTTGGGAATTTCGTACGGGGAAATTTGCACGGTGGTGTAATTTCCACACTATTGGATGTCATAGGTGGCATAGTCGCATTCGTTGATGTTGTGCACCGAAGGGAAATTGAAACTGACGACGATAGAATCAAACAGTTCTCGCGTATGGGCACGATCGATATTCGAGTCGATTATCTACGACCTGGGTTTGGCTCTCAATTTATCGCGAGTGGTTATGTATTGCGTACCGGCAATAAAGTCGCAGTGACTCGAATGGAACTGCACAATGAGGATAATTTGCTGATTGCTGTCGGAACTGGCGCTTACGTAGTTGGCTGATGTAAAATGAGCAAATTCTCTCCCCACCCTAGATTTCAATCTGAATGGAGACAGTTGTTTGACCGAACAATTGGAATTATCTAGTTTAGAGCCAAAGCGCTCCAAACGTTTCAGTTTTGACACTGACCCTGTCGTAAATAAGATTGGCCCTGAATTCGCCATTCGAATAGATACTGGAGCTCGGCTGGCTGAAGCAAGAAAGAAATTGAATCTGACGCAGTCAGATATTTCAAATCAGATCAAACTTTCTGAAGAGCTCATCGACGCGATTGAAAATTGTCGTTACGATGAACTTTTCGGAAAAGCTTACGCCACCGGCTATGTAAGAGCTTATGCTTCTGTGGTTCAGCTTGACCCAGATGAGCTGATCCAAAATGACCCTCAATTAGGGGTTGAGGCAATCGCATATGGCGAGGATGTCAATTATCCTTCTGGCAGAAGAAGAAAAAACCACTACACGACTACTTGGACAACCATCGCAACTCGCGTCATTGCCATCGGATTTGTCCTGTTGCTCGTTGTAACAGGCTGGAATTTGCGAGATGAGTTTATGGCTTGGTGGAACAGTGATGTTCAACAACAAAATATTATAGATATCCCAGAATCACCGACCGATGGACAGAAAAAACAAACTCCTGCAGAACCGGGCGGCATTGACAATTCCCAAACACCTTCTTAAGCTCAGCAAAAATCGCGGTAGCGCTTCTCTGCAAATTCAATTAATTTGCTGACGCATCCACAACAAGTTCGTCTTGAGGCGTTTGTTCCAGTTTTCGTTTGGCCTGTCGTCTGCGTCGATTTTCTAATGGAACCAGAAAGATAGCGGTCAAAGGCGGAACCATGAACAGAGTTAACATCGCGGACATAGTCAATCCACCAACCACGACCGAGCCGAGTCCACGATAAAGTTCTGAGCCTGCACCCGAAAACAAAACTAAGGGGAGCATTCCGCATACACTTGTAAATGTGGACATAAAGATAGGTCGGATTCGGTTGCGAGTTGCCCGTAGTATCGCTTCTTCAGCTTCAAAATTCCCAATTCGATAATGGTGCAGAGACTGATGTACCAGTAGGATTGCGTTGTTCACAACGATTCCTATGAGAATTACAAACCCTAAGAGCGTCAACATATCCAATGATTGGAGAACATAAAGATTCAATACTGCGAGTCCTGCTACTCCGCCCGCTGCTGCTACTGGAACTGCAAGCAGGATGATGAGTGGATAGATGAAACTCTCAAAGAGTATCGCCATGACCAAGAACACTATGATCAAAGCGATGATCAGATGAAGAACCATAGCATCCCAAGTTGCAGCCAAGGAATTTGCTGTACCTGAGAGATTGAAATGGATGCTCGGGGGGACTCCTTCCTCTCGCAACGGCGCGATAACATCCGTTTGAATCAGATTAATGGCCTCTTCCATCGAAATTGCTGGAGACGGCCGAACTTCCAACGTAATCGTACGAAGTCGTTCTCGATGTCGAATCGAAGTAGGACCGGCAGTAATATCAACATTTGCGACCGAACCAACTGGAACAATTCGACCACCTGGCGTAACGACAGGCAAGTTCTCGATATTTTGAGTCTCAGTAACAGTGTCGTGCCTTCCGAGTAAAGTGATATCGGTCGAGCGTCCTCCATACAAGGTCTCATCGACACGCAAGCCATCGTTGAATACATCCACGGCCAAACTTAATTCCAAAGCGGACAGGCTATTGTCCGCCAATCGCAATCGGTCGGGCGAGATCCGCACTTCTGGCACCCCCAATTCCAAACCTGGATTTGGACGAAACTGATTTCCTTCGTTAATCGGCATCGAAACTAAAATTTTCTGAGCGGCTCGGCCCGCGGTAGCTAAAATTTCTTCAATTGACCCACCCGATATATCAAGATCTATCTTTCTGCCTGCACCAATTCCTCTGCCGAAAATCGATGGCTGACTCATGAATCCGAATGTCCCAGGTTCCTTAAATACTGGAATCTGTAATATAGGAATCAATTCAGCCACCCGACTTGCATCACTGGAAATTGCTCCGACAAACATGTTGGCCCGTGTCGAAACAAAAAAGAATCGTTTGATTTTAGGTGGTGCATCGGTCAACTGCGATGATTCTTCAGTAATTTGTTCGCTCTCCGTTTCCCAATGTGGACGGATCGCACCTTCGATGTTGGTGGCAATTCCCGTCATGGTTTCCAAGTTGTAGCCTGGAGGTGGAACGATAACTCCAAAAATTAAATTGTTGTTCCCTTCGGGCAAGTATTCCAGAGATGGCAAAAATCTCTGTGCGAAAAACAAAGCTGAAATTGAAACTGCACCAACCCAAACAATCGCAAGCATCCGATGACGAGTCAGGTGTTTTGTAAATCCCAAAATGAAACGCACAAAGCTCGCCGCGATGTCATCCAACACCGGAATACGTACACGCTTGTGGCGAATGCCTTTTCCGAAATTCGATCCCAACAGTTTTCGTGACAATGCGGGAATCACCGTCACCGAAACCAACAGCGATAACAATACGGAGACCGAAATTGCGACTGCAATGTCTCGAAACAGCTGTCCAATCTCCAAGCGAGAAACTAAGATCGGAATAAATACCATCACTGTAGTCAGGGCAGATACAAGAACCGCTCCCCAAACTTGCTGAGCGCCCTCAATCGCCGCGCTGCGAGCTGGACGCCCCTCTTCGTGCTTGCGAAAAATGTTCTCGAGAATGACAATCGCAGCGTCGACTACCATACCCACCGCAAATGCCAGTCCTGCGAGTGATACGACGTTGATTGATCGTCCAAGCGCAGCCATTGCTACAAAAGCCCCGATCACGGAAACAGGGATTGCGATTGAAACATTGAATGTTGCCCGGATTGATCTTAGAAACAACAGCATCACCAGTGCCGCGAACATACCGCCCACCCAGATGTTCTGTCGGACCAGTTGAATGGATGAGTCAATATAGACCGTCTCGTCATACACCTGACGCAGTTCAAGCCCACTGTCTGGCATCACACTTCGATTGAGATCATCAACAACGGATTTGATCTTGCCCATGGTTTCGATGACGTTGGCGCCGACTTCTCGAGTAACCATGAACGGAATTGCTGGTTGCCCTTGCACTCTGATGATTGCGGTTGGATCTTTATAACCAAGCCTGACGTCAGCAATGTCCTCAATTTTGATACGTCCGCTATTCCCTGAAACAATGTCTGCATCGGAACGAATGACGATTTGACGAATTGCTTCTACATTGTCCAACTCTCCATCAGAGCGAACAACGTACCTGCGCTTGCCTTCTTCAACGTCACCAACCGATAAAGATACGTTGGCTTCGCGCAGAGATCGAAGGATTTCACCTACTGTCAGATGAAACCGGGCTAGATCATTCGGGTTGATGATGACCTGAATTTCCGGATCAGAGCCCCCAAATACTCTGACTTCACCTACTCCGGGAACTCTTTCAATACGTTCCTGTATAAATTCTTCAACGAACTGACCAAACTCATGGACGGGACGATCATTCCCTAGTTGACGTACAACGGTGAACCAAGCGATGCCATTTTCCGATGTCCCTGACGTCGTAAGCTGTGGTGAGCCAGCCTCGTCGGGATAATTCCCTACTCGATCCAAGCGATTGGATACCAACAATAGCGACTTGTCCATGTCGGTTCCTACCTCAAACTCCAACTGAATACGCGATCGACCCGAATCAGCGGTCGCAGTAATTGTTTTGAGGTTTTCGAGTCCGGTTAACTCATCTTCCTGTACATTGACAATTTCTCGTTCGACCTCTGCAGGCGCCGCACCAGGCCAGTGCGTTGTAATAACAATGATCGGTCGATTTACATCAGGAGTCAGTTGAATCGGGATATTGTTTAATGCAAGCGTTCCGAACAAAACCACCATCAGCACTAGAGCAATGACCGCCACAGGGCGATCAACGGCACTGGCAATTAATTTGTTTGAGGTCTCTTCCATTGAGAAATTCCTAATGGTAAGATCACGAAACTTCCTTTCGCATCATTGTTGAATTGCACAATTTGTTGCCGAATGCTAGCGCTATTCGGCTGGAAATAAGACCAAACCCGACGAAATGCTACCCTGACCATTGGTTCAAATTCCTTATGAGACATCGATTTGCAGTAGGGATTCATCGCGTTTTGAGCATATTCATTGACAAGTTCTTTGGGCCATTCTTAGCAGGGATTATCTCGCCACTGTTCCCTTGCGATTCTGTCATTAACGGCAGGAAGATCGTGGCAATAGTACTTTTGCAATTCACGGTGATGCGCGAGCATCCAATAGTTCTACTCAGATATGTAGGGGCTAAGTAACTCAGATGCAAATTCACCATTAGTTATCGGGACGACTATAAGTCCAACGTCATGAAACAAAGCGGAAACCACCGCTTGGGCGTCAAATCCATCCCGATTCACCCGGGTAGCAGCCTGCAGACAGTGACGGCAGGGATTAATCGGATAACCAAATTCAGTGAATCATGTTCCATGACCCTCGACGGCCGCAGCGCGTTTTCAGCTGGGCGATTCGCATAGAATTCAGCCCGCTGTGAATTCAGCAAAGTCCAATCAGAACGAGCGAACTGCTTTATCAGATTTTCTAAGTATTCCCAATCTGGGTGGAGTGGTGCGCTACGCTCAGACATGACCTAAATATTTTAATCTTTGTTCAATGATTTAAAACAGAATTCATTCTAAATTCAATATACGAAAATCCATGCGGCATTATGTATGTATTGCAGTTCATTCACTCACAATTACAATTTCCAAGACAGGTGTTCAGGCATTCGCCGATTCACTCTCCTTGCATCGCACGATTCGATTCCATACATAATCTTCGTAACTTCGAGCAACGTAAACCTCGTATTCACTCTGTATGGAATGAATCAAGATTCCACCTAACTCAAACACCTCAGTTGCGACAGCGCTAGCTGGCTTCAATCTGTGCAGATTGATGGACACTATTTGATTCAATAGTTGAATCTTATTCGTTCCGCGAATCAAAAAACCAGAGTACATATCAGACACGTTGACGCAGCTGATTTGCCGTTCACTGGCATGGGTAAGGAGTTTGCTCTCAAGTAGAATTTCCTTGTAGATATCTGATTTAATTAACCCTCGCTTTGGCCCGAATCGCACATATTGCATCGAAGCGTTGGTTGCCAATTGACCAAATCTCATCGAAGTTGGAAATTCGAGCTGTTCTGTCAAATAATCCAGATCAATTGACGCTCCTCGAATTTCGAAGAGTGCCTGTATCGGAATTCGTTCTAATGCAATCTGCGTCATGTTAACTACATCCGAAGTTTTATGCCTTCAGGGTCGTAAAAAACCGGATCCGTAACTTCAGCAAAAATAGGTTTGCCGTCAACCAAAGCAGTTACATTTTCACCCTTTCTCGCTCTGCCGTTGTTCAAAAGCCCTAAAGCGATGCTCCGGCCACAAGCGTCACTCCACACACAGGCAGAAACAAATCCCTCCGAGTGATTGTTATTCTTGACATCAACCAGGGGAGCGCCTTCAGTGATCAGCTGATTGCAGTCGAGAGGATACAAACCGATCAGCTCTTGGTTCTGCACGCGATTGCGCCGACGAATTTCCATCGTTCGCTTTCCAACGAAATCCGGTTTGTTTCGATGCACCAAGTTTCTGCGTCCCAAATCAATAGGATCAACCGTTCCATCCACTTCATGTGCCATGGATAGAAAACCTTTTTCAACCCTGAGCACATGATTCGCCTCGGAACCGACTGGACAAATCTCCCACGTCTGCCCAAGTTCCATCAAATATTCCCAAAGCTGCAGTCCAAATCTAGATTTGACATTGATTTCAAAACTGAGTTCTCCAGTAAAGCTCACTCGAAAAATTCGAACCGGAATATCTAAAATTCGACCTTCAGCAAAAGACATAAAAGGAAATTTCTGACGTGAAAAATCAATATTGGATTCCGCTGATTCGAGCATTTTTCTAGCCATAGGCCCGCACACTGTCGCATTCGCCCACTGTTCGGTGACAGGCGTCACAATCACATCCAAATCCGGTTGTTCGACATTGATTAACTTTTCCAGCTTTCGTTCCATTGCAGGCGCACTTCCTGTCGAACAAAACATAAAGTAGTGATTTTCTGCCAGTCGAAAAGTTACTCCATCATCAAACACAATCGCGTCTTCGTTCATCATGATGCCATAGCGTCCTCGCGAGTCTTTTATTCCGTCAAAGCTGTTCGTGTACACAAGATTCAACAGGCGAACAACGTCTTTTCCCAGAAGTTCAAACTTACCAAGTGGAGATCCATCATAAATCCCTGCTCCATTGCGAACCGCTTTGCATTCTCTTCGAATTGCATCTTGCATGGACTCACCTGATTTCGGATAGAAGGCAGGTCGGCGCCAGCGAGCGCCCGCTTCATGCATTGCTGCTCCATTTTGAATGTGCCATTGCGTCATTGGAGTATGTCGATATGGAAGCACTTCATAGTTGCAGCGACTGCCGGCGATTGCTCCGAATTCCACAGGTACATACGGGGGTCGAAATGTTGTCGTTCCTACCTCAGCCGGATGTTGTCCCGTCATTTCAGCCACGATTCCAATTGCGTTGACGTTCGCAGTCTTGCCTTGGTCCAGTCCCATTCCAGTGGTGGTATAGCGTTTTAAATGTTCGATTTTCGAATATCCTTCGCGAAGGGCTAATCCAAGGTCAAAAACAGTTACATCTCCTGCCAAATCAACAAACGACTTGCGCTGTTTTCGGCCGTCGTCGGTAGTCCACAGCATTTCTGGCGGGGCATCCGTACCTGCATCGTCAACTATTGTCGGAATCCACGGTTGCCTAACTGACAGCCCTAAGGCTGTGACAGCGTCTTTTGCGGCCTTAATTCCCTGCAGCAGAATGTTCTTCAGTGAGTAGATGCCTTGAATTCGACCGGCAACATGGGTTTGCTGAACTGCGCGATCAGGTACAAATGCTGCGAGAGCATCATCAAACTTCAGTAAACCGCGCGACTGCGAAAATAAATGAACGGCTGGATTCCAGCCTCCGGAAACACAAATTAGATCACAAGATATTTTCTTTGTTCTGCTCGACCCCTTTCGGTTTGACAGTAAAACTCCATTAATCCGCCTTCGACCGAGCAAAGCTTTTTTCACTTGATAGGCAGGCAGCAGTTCACTTTCAGCCATCTTGACTTGATGGGCCGACTCAGCACCGACGGAACTTCTTATGTCGACTACTGCGGCAACATTGATCCCACTTTTGACCAATGTGCTGACTGTCTCATATGCGCCATCATTGTTGACGAAAAGAACCGCCTTTTTTCCTGGCGCTACTCCAAACTGCTGGATGTAATGTCTGACTGCAGAGCAAGACAGGATCCCAGGCGCGTCGTTGTTCTGAAAAATAATGGGGCGTTCAATCGCCCCTGTAGCGAGAATAACCTGTTTTGCCCAGACTTTCCAATTTTTTACTGAAAAACGATCCTTCGTAATTTTTCTTTGCAGCACAGTGACCATGTTGCCTTCGTGGTAACCCCAGACAGCCGAATTCTGCAGGATGGATAAATTTCTATTTTGCCGCAGTTCCTGCGTTGTTTTTTGCGCCCACTGCATCGCTGGAATATTGTCAATCACCGCCTGACTGTAGCTCAAACAGCCTCCGGGTTCGGACATTTCATCCACCAACAGCACACGTGCGCCCGAGGCCACTGCAGTTTTTGCTGCCATCAAACCAGCAGGGCCCGCGCCAACGACCAAGACATCGCAATGATCAAAACAGCTTTGAAAGATTCCCTCCGACTCGCGCTTTGGGGCCGAACCAAATCCGGCGAGCTTTCGAATCGCTGGCTCATACAGGTGCCAGTGAGGCAACATGAATGTTTTGTAGTAGAAACCAGACGGCATTAGTGAAGAAAACAGACTAAGAAGTGAACCTAGATCTCGCTCTACACTTGGCCAACAGTTGACACTTCGAGCCTCTAGATTTTGGTAAAGAGGCTGCACGCTGGCGAGTACGTTGGGAGATTCATTTGCCCCGCAAATCTGCACCATCGACGAAACGTCAGCAGCACCAAAATTTTGCAGTCCTCGACGACGATGGTACTTGAAACTGCGCGACAGAGTATCCACACCGTTTGCCATAAGCGCCGAAGCCAGCGTATCGCCTTGAAATCCAGAATATGTTTTACCGTTAAACTTGAATTTCAGCGGTTGGCTACGGTCGATTCGTCCACCGTTTGAAAGTCTGAAGGAGGCCAAATTTATTCTTTGTCAATAAATTGATGGGTTACGGTATCCCGAAACAGAGTAAACCATTCGCCGCAGCCTTTTTCATGCCACCAGTTTTCCTCAAGTTCGCCTCGAATGTTCTCTTTGTAAAAGAGATAGCGAATCCATTCGTCGTCTGCGTCCACAATTTCGTCTCGCCGCGGACGTACCTGGCCGGCACAAAAAAATTCTGTTTCTGCCCGTTTACCGCACCACGGGCATGGAACTAACAACATAGAAAAACTCGGAGCAAATGAATGTCATTCAATGAATCGGAACAGTTGTTCCAGATTCGAGTAAGAAATCCAGTGAAGAAAACCGATCCAACTGATAAGATACAGCAAGCTCGTGAGGTTCGTTCTTTGCAATTAAGTGAGCGTAGGTCATCCCTCCCGCTGGAATTGCTTTAAAGCCTCCCCACCAACCTGCGCTGACAAAGAATCCGGGGATGGAGGTCTTTGAAATGATTGGACTTCCGTCCTGAGCGAACTCAAGCGCCCCGCTCCACTGTCGGAGCATTTTCAACTGGCGAAATCTCGGAAATAATTCCAATAGTCCTGCTACGGTCTGCTCTAAGATATGAATCTTTCCACCCTTGCGAAACGAGATCTGCTGTGGGTCGGTCATACCACCGATTACCAATTCCCCTTTATCGGAATGACTTAAATAAACACCTAAATCCGGACAGTTCACGACAACATCGAGCACCGGTTTGATTGGTTCCGATACAAAAGCCTGTAAATTGAATGTCTGCAGCGGCAAATTCAGACCGGCTGTCCTCGCAACGGCGGCGTTCTCACTGCCGGTAGCAATCGCGATTTTCTTTGTTTTAATCGCACCGCGATTCGTATTGAGCCCAACAATTTCCCCGTTTCGGTTGCGCTCGATGGCAAGTACATCCGTATTTTGAATAATATCGACACCGCATTCATCGGCTCCACGCGCGTAGCCCCAAACAATTGCATCATGACGGGCGATTCCTGCTCTTTCCTGTACTGAGCCCCCTAAAATTGGAAGTCGGCAGTCTTCCATCGGTGCAAGCGCAGGGATCCGCTGACGAACTTCATCTGCAGAGAGCATTTTGAATCCAACACCTTCAACAGCCATATTGAGAGCGCGCCGTCTCATATTTCTAATGCTGGCGTTCGTTAGAAGAACGTCAACTTCGCTGCGCTGGCTGAACATGATGTTGTAATTCAAATCACGTCCGAGCTGCTCATACAGTTTGAGCGATTGTTCGAAAAATCGAATACTGGTGTTCCGCAGGTAGTTGGATCGAATTACAGCAGTATTGCGGCCGCTGTTCCCAGCGCCAATCCAATGTCTTTCGATGACTGCGACTCGGTTGATGCCATGGTGTTTCGCCAAGTAATACGCTGTCGCCAAGCCATGTCCGCCTCCACCGATTATGACGACGTCATATTCGGATTTGAGAGGAGGATCTCTCCAGGCTTTTTTCCAGTTCTGATGGCGACGAACCGCTCCACTGACCAGACTGAAAATTGAATACCGCTGCTTGGAAACCACAACAGCTTCCGTATTCCTGTTTGGCGTTGGAATTCGCTAGTGGGACAAGATTTGACTTAAGAACAATTGAGTGCGTTCGCTGTCTGGATTCGAAAAGAACTTTTTTGGAGTTGCAATTTCGACGATTTCACCGTGGTCCATGAACACCATGGTATCTGCAACCTGCTTCGCAAATCCCATTTCATGAGTCACGCATACCATCGTCATACCCCCTTCAGCAAGTTCTACCATAATTTCTAAAACTCCAGAAATCATCTCAGGGTCCAAGGCGGAAGTGGGTTCATCGAACAGCATCATTTCGGGCTGCATGCACAGTGAGCGGGCGATTGCCACTCGTTGCTGCTGTCCCCCAGACAATTGACTTGGATATTTTTTAGCCTGCTCAGCAATGCGGACTTTTTCGAGATACATCATCGCGTTTTCTTCGGCCTCTTTTTTCGGCATGTTCAGATTTCGAATCGGTCCTAACATCAGATTTTGAAGTACGGTGATGTGAGGAAACAAATTGAAATTCTGAAACACCATTCCAACTTTTCGACGAAGTTTTTGAATTGACTTTGGATGGTTTACAACAGGTTCGCCCTGCACCAGTATCTCGCCCGCTTCATAGGATTCCAGAAGATTTACACAACGAATTAATGTGGACTTGCCAGAACCTGATGGTCCGCAAACGACGACTCTTTCACCTGAGTTTACGGTTAAGTTGATATCCCACAACGCACAAAAGTTGCCATACCACTTTCCGACCCCATTGAATTTCAGAAACTCATCTGAGGAAATTCTTTCTGATTTAGCTGTTTGTTCTTCGTTCATACAAATTTCTCTAATTTCTTTGCATTCCGACACCATATCTTTCAAATCTCTGGAACAATACAGCGAGCGGAAAACACATCATAAAATAAAGACCCGCCGTGATTATCCAGCACTCAAAAAATTGTGTCGTGGTATTAGAAACATCTTGTGTTAAAAATGTCAGTTCTTGTACGGAAATCAGGGATACGATGCTAGAGTCCTTGACCAAAATTATGAACTGCCCTGCAAGTGGAGGCAGTATGGTTCTAAGCGCCTGAGGAAGAATGACATCCCACAAGACATAAAACCTTGACAAGCCGATCGCTCGGGCTGCTTCCCACTGACCTTTTGTGATGGACTGAATCCCTGCTCTCACAATCTCCGTAATGTAAGCGCCTTCAAAAACTGCCAGACAAATCAATCCTGCCAGAAAATTTGAGAACAGGTCTATCGGCCCGAACAACACTTCCATGATTTGGATGGTCGTGGGAGATGCAGTCCTGTGAATTTCATCTAAGCCAAGGACTGGAATGATTTGACTGCTGATAAAAAAGTAGAAGACAAAAATAAACACAACAGGTGGAATGTTGCGAATGAGCTCTACGTATAAGCGGCTCGCTGATCGCAGGAATAAATTTTTACTTGCCCGGCACAATCCCATCAGAATACCGATCACACCGGCGATGATGGTGCCCCAAAACGCCAGCCGAAGCGTCATTGCCACTCCTTTCAGGAACAAGTTGGGGAAGATTTCTCCGGTTACCTCATCAACATGAATCACGTAATCGAAGACTAAATCCCAATTCCAGTGGTAAACCAGCACGTGTTCAACTCGGTAATAGATGAACACAACAATAGCAATGGCGCAAGAGATCACCGCAATATCGAGAGCAGTGACGGTACGCTGCCGTTTTTGTGGAGGCGGTAGTCGCTGTTCAGTCAAACTAGAATTTCCGATTAATTGAATGCACTTCCCTGGAAAGTTCCAAGGAAGTGCGACTGCATGAATTTATTTTTTTAATTTTCTGCGACTTGATCCGCCCAAGTTTGAGTTTTGAACCAAAAATCATGGCGTTCCTTGAGAAAACCATTGCTGGTGTTCACTACAATCCAATTGCTAAAAAAGTTGAGAGCATCAGGATCACCTTTTCGAAGTGCAAACGCTTCATCACCGGTTGTCAGATTATCATCTGTCGGCATGAATAGTTTTTCAGGATTTTTGTTCGCCCAAAATCGAGGTTTTGGCGCACTGGAAATCATAGCGTGTGCATTACCGTTAACAACTTCTTGGAATGCTTGCGCATCGTCGTCAAATCGAGCAGACTTGGCTTTTGGAAACATGTCCTGAACGATGTTGCAAGGAGTCGCACCTCGACGACAGGAAATGATCACGTCGGATGAATTGAAATCTTCGACAGAGAAACCTTCCGCCAACTCACGATTTGCAACCATCTGCTGACCAGAATGCGCATAAGGAACCGTGAAATTTACTGTGAGGTTTCGTCCGGGGGTAATCGACATCCCGCCAATGATAACGTCAAATTTTTTCGCAATCAGCGCGGGAATAATTCCAGACCAGGCTGTTGGAACAAATTCAATTTCAACCTCCATATCCTCTGCGACTTTGGTTGCGACGTCAATTTCGAAACCAATCAGGTTTCCTTGCTTATCGCGCATTGCCCATGGCACAAAAGTTGACATGCCAACACGAAGAGTTCCTCTTTTCTTGATCTCTTCAAGTACGCTGCTGGCTGCGAGATCCTGAGATGCTGCACTTACAGCACCGGCAAACGCAAATACAACTGCGGCTAATAAAGCGGTCAAAGTAGTTTTAAGTTTCATGAGTTTACCTCTCCTATACTTATTCTCATGTGTTAATAAATTACCGTCCTCGCGTAGCTCTCGATTCCAGCCACGAAACAAATAACGATAGCGTGACAGTTACCACAAGATAAATTGCAGCGACCGTAAACCAGATCTCGAAAGCCATGAATGTTTCCGAGATAATATTCAATCCTTCAGTTGTCAAATCCGCTACCGCAATCACACTGACAATAGCGGAATGTTTGATTAAATTGATGACCAACCCCGTCATCGGTGGGAGAATCAATGGCACTGACTGGGGCAGGATAATGTCTCGATACCGATTAAAACGACTGAACCCGAGCGCATTCGCCGCTTCAGTTTGTCCTTTGGGCACAGACTGAATGCCCGCTCGAATTATTTCAGCAGCAAACGAGCCTTCAAAAAAACTGAGGCATAAGACACCGGTCCAAAATCGGTCAATGCCAATAATCGGCGCAACAATGAAATAGAACAAAAATAATTGCACTAAAAGCGGCGTGTTTCGAATCAATTCAAGATAGATATTCGCTAGCAGTTTTCCTGAAAAAGAATTTGACATGCGGAAAAGCGCAGTGACCAGTCCAATCAATATTGTCAATACCATGCTGCACAATGTAATCTTGAACGTGACCATCAACCCCTGCAGCAGAGGCCCGCTGATGAATTCACCATCGACTATGCGGTAAATGAATCGATCAACGCGATACCACTGCCAGTTGTATTCCATCGCTTGGGCGCCCGAATAGATAATCCAAGCTGTAGCAAAAATTAAAACAAGCAACTGGCCTATCTGGATCAAAGGAGACTTGCGTGTAAACAGCAAGCTCTTTTTTGGAGGACGCTTTCTCAGCGTTTCGGCATCTGCTTGAGCACTATTTGAAATCTTTCAATCCTCCAGGATTCTAATCGCGACTAAATGGACTAAATTAAGCAGTTATGATGACTGCGATAACTTTCTTTTTGATTGTAATTAACTTTTGAAGAGAGTAGTAAGTTTTTAGTCTCGCGAATCTCGTGTTTGGCATGCGCTCCAATTTGAAAAATTGTCGATCTTGTCAAAGCAATTCCTTCTGAACAATTCTCTGGCCTAAAGCATGGCGGAAAGTTGAGCGTGATTCAGCACTATGAATTTTCTCATAGTTTTTAGGGTATGAAATTCCCGGTTCAACATGCAAATTTACAAATACAGGTCCTTCTAATCTGAGAATCTGTCCGAGTTCCGCTTTGAACTGACTTAACTCGCAAAATGAAAATGCATGTGGGTAACCCGCCGCTCGTGCAATGTCGTCAAATCGCAGGCTGTCCGCACCAGGAATAGGGAAATTTCCGTTAACTTCGTAAGTGTTGTTCTGACAGACGAAGTGATAGAAATTGTGCGGCTTTTGATTTGCAATCGTAACAAGACTTCCGAGATTCATCAAAAGACTTCCATCGCCATCGAGCACTACAATTTTTTCATAGGGCGCTCCTAGTGCGAGACCCAGTGCGTGCGACGAGGCTTGCCCCATGGCGCCGGTACAAAGATAGTTCAACTCGTGGGGGCGAATTTCAATCCAATCGAACGCGGACTGATAAACAGCCACCACGATTCCATTTGGATGGTGTTTGGCCAGAACTTCTAAGGCTTGATCCCTTTTCATACTTACCGGACTGGCGCAGCAGTCAGAAACAGCGCTATCGGTTGCGATTTTACATACGCATTTTGAATGGCAGTCGCTATCTGAGCTGCATCTTCTTCTCTCGAAATTTCTATGTACTTCAATTCCAATGCATCGCAAATTGAAGCCAAGGCTCGAATGCCAACACTTTGAGACTGTTGCATGGCATATCCAGGCTCCATTCCCTGAAGACCGACGAGCATCACGATGGGCAGTTGGTACTCCACTGCAATCGCTCGAATCGCGTTGATTGAATCTAAGAAACCGGTGTGCTGAATCAACAGAACTGCTCGTTTCTCGCAATAAGAAAGACCTGCACAAATTGAAACACCTTCATCTTCTTTACAAACCATTACCAAGCGAAATCGGCTATCTTCTGCAATCGGCCAGAGCACCGCTTCACAGGTGACTATGTCGGGCAAAGCAATTACAGTGTGAACGTCAGCCTGAACCAACGCTTTGATGACGGTGCCACCTTGAATTGATTCATTGCCGGTGGCAGCATACATCCGATTAATTTGACAGGATCTTTCGCAGAACCTTCTCAACCTGAAGCATTTCGGACTCTAAGCCGATGGTAAATCGAAGACAGTCGACAAAAGAATCCGCAACCATCCTGCGGGCGAGAATGCCGTGCTGGAGCAAGCCCTTGAATACTTGAGCCGCGGGAACTTGATTTCTGTCAAAACGAACAAGAACAAAATTGGTCTCACTTGGATACGTGTGCAAACCCATTTCTGATAATGAATCTGCGAAGAGATTCTTCACTCTTCGATTGTAGTCGTAGACAAATCGACGATTCTCAAATTCTTGAATTGCAACGCGCCCACATTCAAAAGCGATGTTGGAAATTGGAAATGTGTTTCCAATTCGGCGTATAAGATCAATAATCGTTGGATGAGCATACATCCAACCCAGACGAAGTCCCGCCATGCCATAAATTTTCGAAAATGTTCGAGTCATTACAACATTAGAAAAATCCTGAACGATTCGTTCCGGGTTTTCAAAATCCTCAGAAGAGACGTATTCATAGTAGGCGGAATCCAAAACGAGCAGTACTCTGCCAGGAATATTGCCTGCCAGTCGGCGAATCTCTGCACCGGAAAGCCAGGTTCCAGTTGGATTGTCCGGATTTGCTAGCATTATGATGCGAGTGCGATTTGTAATGCAGTTGAGAATTTCATCGACAACCGCTGTAAATTCTTTATCGGCCGCTCGAATGGGGGTCGCATCATTCGCATACGCATAATTTGGAAATTTCTGATAGCCATTTCTGCTGCATATGAGTTCGTCGCCAGGTCTTAAATATGCGCGTGCAAGGCGTGAGAGCAAGTCGTCAGAACCGTGACCGCAGACCACACCTTCAACCTGGAGGTTATAGGTCTTGGCAATCAATCTTGATAATACGACTTCGGCGCCTTCTGCATATCTTTCCATCGACATCGCGGCTTTCCTTGCTGCGTTCTGAACCGAACTGGCTGGGCCGAGTGCGTTTTCATTTGAAGATACATTGATTTTTACGGAGGCATTCGGTCGCTGATTCATCGCAAGCATATGCGGTTGAATCTGAAGCAAACCTGGTCTAGATTGCGGAACCGTCATCACCGAAAAAGCTGAGTTTATGAGGATTAGTCGCTAGATTGAGTTTGGGTATTTCGAAACCACTTCGCGCTCAATGAAGTTTACCCGATCGGCATCATCAAAACGACAAGCTTGCAGGTGAATGTCAAGAACGTCATCGATCACAGATTCAATTAATTTGGCGTCATCGTTGGCATCTTTTGGCAAAGACAAAACAGTATCCCCGCCAAATGTGGGGATGGGGTGGTCTTCAGAGCCCTGAAGCACGTCTAAGTTTTTGCCCTGGCTCACAGCTCGGATTCCTTGTCGGAGTCTAGATCGAAGCAAGGCGACGCCTTTGTCAGTCACTCCAAGATACTCTCTGTCATGGATGTTCATCGGGCCCTGGCTTGTCCAAGCATCCCAGTCACCTGGGTTCGATTGACGTTCTTCATAGGATCGATGAGCGGTTTGTCCATAAAAATCAACTTTCTCCCAACCGACCTCTTCACGGCTTCCTTGTCGCAAAACTTCATCGCTGTCGTTAAAGTGCCGCCATCCAAATTTTCGGCTCTCCGTATCATTCAACGGCGTCACCCATTTTGTCAAACTGGTTCGCCCGAAGACTTTTGGGTTATTCATGACTTGAAACATGCCACCGTTCTGCGCGAGGTTCGGATACAGGTAGTCATGAAATCTCAATCGAACCAAATCACCTGTTCGTCTCGCATGTGCATAAACGATTCCACCTTCTCGCTGTCGATATACTACGACTGGAAGATCAACAAAGTGCTCCAAACCAGGAAACTGCGGTCCGCTAATTCGGCCGTGAAGGAATACGCTGTGGAAGGGGTCGATCGCATTCTCCGTTTCCTGAAGCCAATTGTTCGGCGAGTGGATCGAATAAGGAACCAAGTCGTGTCCTTCAATCTGGAAAGAGTCCAGATATGGAAATTTTGGTTTCAGCTCCGGCGGGCCCAAATAAGCAAATACCAGTCCCTTGAATTCGACAGCAGGGTACGCTCCTTGGCAGATTCGATATCGGATTTTGCTGTCCGGGGGTTCACCGGGTGTGTCCAAGATCGTGCCATCCACATCGAAATGCCAGCCATGGTAACAACAACGAATGCCTTGTTGTTCGATTCGTCCAAATTCAAGCGACGCTCTCCTATGAGCACAATGTCGATGTAAAACGCCAACTCTTCCGCTTAAATCGCGGAAAACAACCAGAGGCTCGCAAAGAATTTCGATCGCGACGGGATTGCCAGAATCGAGCTGGGATGACATCGCAACGGGATGCCAAAATCTCCTCAAATATTCACCAGCGAGTGTGGAGGGACCTACGTGAAGAAATGTTTTATCAGGGTCCAAGCGATCACGAATCGAGTACCCATCATAAGCTTTCTGGGACCATCTTACCTTATCTAGCATTTGATATTTTAGTGTTGTACGCTTATTAAGATAGAGTTTGAATTATAACAAAATCGGAGGTTGGCACCTTGTTTCGAGCCGACTGCGACGGTCAATTGGACAGTTGAGGAAGGTCCGCAACAGTGACTCAAATCAAGGCCAATAGAAGTTGTAATCAGACTTGCTGCCGATTCCAGACCAGCAGTTCAACTCAAACGAGTGCTCAAAGACAAACCTGCGCGGCTGTTAATTTCACTTAAACGCAAAAAAATTCAAACTTCAAACTGAAGATGGACTGACACTGCACAATATTTCTGCTTTGATGGACAAGTTGGGAACATAATGCCACCATTAATCTCGTTTTACGACGCAACCGGATACATCATTCCTAGCACTAAAGACAAAAAAGCAATACGTTCAAAGGCATGCTTTGCGGTTGGCAAGTGCGCAGACACTAGCAAAATGCCTCTCGAAATTTTCTTTGCAAGTAAAAATTAATTTACAAGAGACTTCTAGAACTTCAGTTTGGAGATCTAAGGTAGCAAGGTAACACAGAAGCTGGTGAGACCGGCAAGAATCAATTCAAACCTTGACAAAATGAAGTGTAAGGTTCATTCTCTCTAGTGGGGCGGTCATTTTTGTGTGAACATCTTCAGTAACAAAACACGGTAAAGTGATTTCAATGCGAAATTAATTCATAGCTATTAAACATTGCTTAATAACGTCTTGCCATATTAAGCATCGCTTAATAACGCTTTTTTCCCATCACATCTACCTCCTAACTTTAGTTTTATAGATGTGAGTCTCAGTGTGTAAATGCCAACATTGGTGTAGTACCAATCTGCACTATTTTGAATCTGACTCTATGTCGACATCAAACTCGGAACTTAATCAATTGTGAGTCAATTTTATTACCTCGTCGATGGCGAGGAAATTGAATGCCCAATTTGCCGAAACAACAAGTCCTGTAGATATGCTCATGCTGCAGCATTGAATATTTTTGCATTTGATTGTGACAATTGTGGACGTTGTAGGGTTCAAAATGCTGCATGGAATTGGCTAAAAGCGAAAAAAAAAAATTTCTAAAGATTTAAAAAAAAATTCTGATCCAAGAAAATTCATTCTGATTACGATTGACTATCTGGAAAGAATCATTCGCAGTCGATAAATACATAGATGATTTCGGCGAATTCAGCCCGACTCCATGAAATCTGCTTGTAACTTTGGCTGATATTTTCCTAGATTGCCAGCTTGTCAAAGTCGCTTCGCAGTAAATTGATTAAACCGATCAAAATCTCCATCTTCGGTCAACAATGCAGTCACTCCGTTTTCTCGGCAGACTGCGACGATCTGAGCATCAAATACTAGATTCCGACAGCATTGGTTTCTTGTATTTCAGACGCAAGCAACGATAAATAATTTGCACTTGCATAGAGCGATTTGAGTGTTGGTAACCGAACGAGCCGAGCAAGAGCATTCTACTGCTTCAGATGCCGTATAAGGTTGGAGAATACCTTAGGATGTGTGAAAACAGGAAGAAATTCTCCAATACAGAAAACAGGAATTCCCCAATGGACTGCGGAATCGGAAAACTCGGTCAACTGATATTTGGCTTTTTCGTGTAACTGCGAAACTTCATGATGGGCGTAAACCAGTATCTTGGTATCAACGGCAATCAATCTCGACTTTCCATCAAGGCATAGAGAACATTTCTATCAGCAATACTGGCATCAGAAATGAATCCGCAATTCTTTGTTAGCAACTGAAGCTCAAATGGCTCATTGGGTCGGTTCAACTCATCTAGATAGTCGCGCACAGCGTATTCAATCAATTGTGTCAATGTTTTCCCGTCCTTTGCAGCTTGTTCCTTTGCCTGCCGCATCAGCCCATCAGCTAAGTATAGAGTTGTTTTCATAGAAGCAAGTTTACACCCATTGTCAGATTTCTGACGATTGCATTGAGAAAGTACACATTTGGGAAACATCGACAAACTAAATCTGCTTCAATTAAGGAATTGTTCAAGTTTGTTAATTCACAGATGATTGAACGGCAGTGAACGTGAGTTCGAAACGAATCCTATGGCGCAGTTTCTCTCGCAGCCATGATGCCTAGTTGATGCGAAGGACGCTGCGCTAGGTGACCAGTTTTCGCCCGGCCAGTGGTGTGATCCATTATTCCGACCGTGGCAGTCAATACACCAGCGAGTGGAATCGGGCGTGGTGCCAAAGTCATGGCATTGCGCGTTCGATGGGCCGCGTCGGCAACAGTTATTACAATGCGCCGAAAGAATCGGTGTTTACAACGATCAAGCGCGAACTGCCCGTGACAGACCAGTTAGTTAGCTGGCGTGGTATACGAGATCGCCTGTATGACAATATTGACCGGTTTTACAATTGCGAGCGTTTGCATTCGCGTCTGAGTTATCTCAGTCCGATTGAGCATGAACGTCAGTTGTTGTCGGAGTCTGCATGAAATTGGCGAATTTTCCTTCGAGGACATGTCACTTGATGGAACATTTAAATTATAAGGTGTGAGTGAAAGCGAATACTATTCCAAATAGCTGTTATTAAAGATTTTTCAAATATGCTTAACAACGTCTTACTACATCAAACATTGCTGAACAAACCTAGCAGACATGAAACGTCGAAAAACGGGATCTTCAGACTTCCTGACCTCTAAAAGATGAATGTTTTGAGTTGACCTGACTAAAACATTCATTTTATTCTCATTTTTTTGAAATCAACTGCAATTTGGCGTTGAATTTGACTTACATATGGCTATAATAATATGAAACATATTTTGAATTATCAGGATGCATCATGCAACAGCCACTTGCCCTCAACTCACCGCTTTCCATCGCCATCGGCAACCGTTACTCCATGCAGACAGAACACGGGATCACCAGCTACTTCCTGTATTTGGATGCCATTGATCAGCACCCCGCCAACGATCTCAATGAACGCAAATTGAGAATCGCAAAATTTGCCGACATGAAAGTGGCCAAACAGTCTGAAATTGCGGCCGCTTTCGGAGTTTCCCGCACCACCGTGCATCGGTCGCTGAAGCTGTACCGAGAACAAGGCAGCGGCGGCTTTTTTTTGCCGCGGCAGGGCCGCGGACGGGTGACCTTGAATGCCGACACCATTTTGCAGGCGCAAGAACTGCTGTCTGCCGGTCACAGCGGCCGGCAGACCGCGCAGCAGCTGAACATTGCTCCGAGCACTTTTTCCGAACACTGCCGGGCGGGAGTGATCACTCGCCCCGAGCAGGTTGAATCCGAGTCGATTGCTGCAACCGCCGCTGCTGCAGAACGCAGTCAACGAGACCGGCAGGACAAACAAGCTGCGATGGGGCGCGCGGCGCATGCGGTCGAAGCCCGTGTGGCAGCCAGCATCGGCGAGCTGCAAGAGGTCAAGCCGCAATTTGCCGAACCCGCTTTGGCGGTGCCCTGCGGCGGAGTTCTGGCGGCGTTGCCGACACTGCTCAAGCAAGGCCTGTTGTTCCAAGCTGCAACCCATCTGAAATTGCCGAAAGGATACTATGGGCTCAATACGGTGCTGTTGCTGGTCGCCCTTTTAACCTTGGCCCGGATGCGCAATGCCGAGTCGCTGCGTTATCTCGCCCCGGGCGAGTGGGGACGGCTGCTGGGACTTGACCGGGCACCAGAGGTCAAAACCCTGCGGCGCAAGCTCAAAGCACTCAGCAACAGTGCTCAGTCGCTTCGCAACTGGCAGGCTGAGCTGACCCAGTCATGGCTGCAGGCGGAGCCCGACCGCGGCGCTACACTGGCAGTCGACGGTCATGTGAAAGTGTATGCCGGGCGCAAAGGCAAACTTCCGAATCACTTCATTTCCCGTCAGAAACTATGCCTTCCAGCGGCCGTGAGCTACTGGATCAATGCTCTGGGCGGCATGCCGCTTCTTTGTGTGCACCAACAGCTTGACCCCAAAATGTGTCAGGCGCTTGAGCGAGACCTGGTGCCACAGCTGCAATCCATGGGCACGCTGTCAGCGATACGGCCGGATTTGACCGAACTCGCGGCAGAACCGGATCTGACCCTGGTTTTTGACCGCGAGGGCTGGAGTCCGAGCTTGTTCAAGCGGTTGGCTAAGCAGGGACTGGCGGTGATCACCTGGCACAAAGGCTCGGCCGGTGTCGATTGGGCGCAAGATGAGTTCGTGCTCACGGAGGTTCAGATCAACGGCCCGGCTTCCACCCAACTTCGCCCAGTGCGGCTCGCACAAAACAAAGTTAAGTTGAAAAATGGGCTTGAAGTGCGTCAAATCAGGCGCCTGCTTGACAACGGCCGTCAGGCCGCCATCGTCACCACCCATCCGACGCTGTCCATGGCAAAGATCGCAGGTGCGATGTTTTCGCGTTGGTCGCAGGAGAATTTCTTCAAAACCATGCGACAGGATTTCAACCTCGATGCGCTGTCAGTTCACCAGCTGGCAGCGGTTGATGAAGACCTCGAGGTGGTCAACCCAAAATGGCGCGAATCCGACAAGCGGGTCAAAAATCTGACGGCGAAGCATCACCGGGCGCTGGCCCAGTGGAACCGGTTCAGTCAGACCGGCAATGCCAAAAAAACCGCACAATACGCGGCTGTCAAACAATCACTCGAAACACAGCTCGCACAGGCAAAAGAACAGCGCAAACAAATCCAAAAACACATCCGTGTCGGAGAACTTCCCGAAGACCAGCGGCTTGATGCTCTGCCTAGTGCACCGCGTCAGCTGCTCGACACTATCCGCATGACTGCCTATCGCGCAGAAACCACCATGATGCCCGCCGTCATGCGGGCGCAAGGCAAAAAAACCAATGCCCGCAAACTGCTCAGCCGACTGTTCCAGTGTGAGGCAAATATTATTCCGCAGCCGGAAAAAGGACGGTTGCGGATACAGTTTCTGGGTATGGCCAGCAATTCCGTCGACCGCTCTCTATTGCCCTTGATTGAGGAACTCAATGCCACACTCACACAGTTTCCAGATACAAACCTGACCTTGTTCTACGAACTGGCACCCGTCGCCTGATTGCTTCTAGCCTGATCTCTGGCAGCGCGATAATGTGCCACATAAATTTAGCCAGAGGTCAGGAAGTCTGATCTTATGAAATTACAAGCATTGGAGCTGAACAGGTAAAAGCATTTGTCCCCAATCCGCTGCCACCAAAAGATCTGGATACGAATTCACTACAGCATTCGTTAGGAAGCGCGATGGATGCACTTGGGCAGCTGGACAGTGTAGCTGCAATACTGTCCGAGTCATGGTTGTTGAGCTACACGTATTTCCGAAAAGAGGCGGTGCTTTCATCACAGATTGAAGGAATACAAACCTCTTTGTCGGATCTTATGTGGTTCGAGTTGAATGAAGCTCCAAGAATTTCGCTAGACGACGCAGTTGAAGTTTCAAACTATGTGATCGCGCTGGAACACGGACTTCGCCGTATGCGAGAAGATAACTTTCCACTTTGCAATCGTCTAATTCGAGAAATTCACGAAATACTTCTATCTTCCGGCCGCGGGCGCAAAAAATTACCAGGTGAATTTCGGCGGTCACAGAATTGGCTGGGAGGAACTCGCCCGGGAAACGCTCGCTTCGTACCGCCACCACCGCATTTTGTTGAAAAGTGCATGTCTGATTTGGAGCGTTACATTCATTGCGATAATCATGAACATTCGACTCTCACTCGGATTGGACTATCCCATGTTCAATTTGAAACGATTCACCCCTTTCTTGATGGAAACGGACGAGTGGGACGTTTACTGATTACTTTGCAATTATGCAATGAAGGGTTGCTTGCCGATCCACTCTTGTATCTCAGCTTGCATTTTAAAAGGAATCGAAGCGATTATTATTCGTTGCTGGATGCAATAAGATCTCAGGGCGATTGGGAGGCCTGGCTAAAGTTCTTTTTTGACGGAATCACTGAAACGTCGCGGCATGCAATTTCAGTCGCGAAACGACTTGATGTGCTTTTTCGAGATAATGTGCTGCGAATCGGTAATTTCGGGCGTTTCAAGTCTTCCGCCCTGCTTGTTCATCGAGCACTTATACAGCGCCCAATGTCAAACCTTAAATGCATCTCTGCTGAAACCGGTCTTTCGATACCTGGAGTTACGAATGGAATGTCAGTGCTGGAACAGATTGGAATTGCTCATGAGCTTACGAAAAGAAAACGAAACCGAATTTATGCGTATAGTGAGTACATTTCAATTCTGAATGAAGATCTTGTCAGTTGAAACAATGGGCTGCTTATGTCATCAGCGATCAAACAGAGTGCAATCCTAACCAACAATGCATTCCAAGTGGTGACCTGAGAGTTGATTTTGCGATGGTCTTTAGTGCTTGGACTTGCTGAAGGAGCAAAATCTTTCTTGAAATCTTCTGCAAGGAAGTTGTGCCCGACTAGATAAAAATCTAGATAATTGGGACTAACGGGTTGCAGCACTTTCCAGCTGTTTGAAAGAGTCTTGTCAATTTGCACTCACTCAAATCATTCACTTTCGCTGCGATTGCAAAGCCAAATATGCAACAGTTAGGTCGAAAATTTACTGATGTCTAAGTCTTCTCTAGGTACTGATTATGAACTGATGGGACCACAAGATGCCTCTGTAGTAGTATTGATACACGGTCTGGGATTGAATCGAAAAATGTGGTATGAGCATGCTCGGGCACTGTCAGATCAATTTCGAGTTCTTACTTACGATTTAGAAGGCCATGGTCAAAGCGGCCGACCTTTACATACACCCTCTTTGTCTCTTTTTTCAAATCAACTGCGACGACTGATTGCTGAACTGAACATTGACAGCTGCTCGGTGGTTGGATTTTCACTCGGTGGAATGATCAATCGTCGCTTTGCGATTGATTATCCAGAATGCACAGATTCACTGATTATTCTCAACTCACCACACCAACGGGATGAAGAAGAACAAAAAATCATCGAACAAAGAGTGGCAGACACCAATGACGGCGGACCACAGGCGACCCTGCAGACTTCACTGGAACGCTGGTTTACACCCGAGTTTCTGGCAGCAAAATCAAACATCGTGAGCGAAGTTGGCAGTTGGATTTTAAGAAACGATCCAATTGTCTACACTCAATGCAGACAGGTTTTGGCGACGGGAGTGAAAGAACTGATTGATCCCCAACCTCCCATTCGTATTCCGACACTGATAATGACCTGCGAATCTGATAGCGGCAGTACCCCTTGGATGTCGCAATGCATCGCCAAGGAGATCGAAAATTCAAAGTGCGCAATCGTACCGAGGCTACAGCATTTGGGATTGATGGAAGATCCGGATTTGTTCATCAAACACATTCGTGAATTTTTAGCTGGTGCACTAAGCTAGTTTAGCTATTTTTGTGCACAATCTTATATTGGGGTAAATCTAACATGTACAAATTGACCGGTGGACAAGCAGCAGTTGAGTCGTTAAGAGCTGAAAATGTCGAGCTCATTTTCGGATTGATTGGTTCTGCCACAATGGAGCTCTTCGATGCTTTGTATGACGCCCAAGATATTCGATTTATTGGAGTGCATGATGAGCGTACCGGAACACACATGGCCGACGGTTTCGCTCGGGCATCTGGTCGGCCCGGGATTATTCTTGCTGGTCAAAATGGTCCAGGAGCAACTAACCTGGTAACGGGTTTGGCGCAAGCGAAAGCAGCCTACTCACCCGTTGTTTCAATTGCCGGAGCGCTTTCGAATGAACACGTCTATCGCGATGCCTTTCAGGAAGTTGATCAACAGTCGCTGTTTGCTCCGGTAACCAAAAAGACATGGACGGTTCCTCAAACAGCACGTATTGCAGAAATGTTTCGTGAGGCTTTTCGAGTGGCGGCAACACCGAGGCGAGGACCTGTTCATTTGAATTTGCCTCGCGATGTTTTGTCTAACGCAGCCAACTTTCCACCTTTTCAGTCACCGTCAAATTATCGAGTTCAAAAATCTCCGGCTGGCAATAATGCCGACATCATTCAAGCGACTGAATTATTGACTCGTGCTGACCAACCCGTCATTGTCGCCGGTGGCGGAATCAAAAATAGTGATGGTTCTCAAGCGGTTTTGACTCTTGCCGAATCATTGAATGCTCCAATTGTGACGTCTTCGGGGCATGGTGACGCAGTATCGCATGGACATGTTCTGAACGCGGGGCAGATGGGGCCTCGTGGAAATTCGGTCGCATCAGAATTGGTGAAATACGCAGACGTAATATTGGCCTTGGGCACGAGACTCGGTTTCAATTCTACGTTCTATTCCTACGAACACATCAATGAACGAGCGAAGATTATTCAAGTTGAGCTGGAGCCAACTGAAATTGGACGATATTTTCCCGTCGAGCTCGGTATTTTCGCCGATGCGGCCACTGTAGCGCAACAAATCCTTGAGAATCTTGGTGGATTCCAAGTGCGAGAGTCAGTAATGCGCTGGAGCGAGTCGTTCAGGGAAAAACGAGCAGTCTATCTAGAAAATCGGGACACACCTGTTTCGGTCGATGAAGGCGCAATTCAACCAGAATCGTTGTTTTGGGCATTGCGTAGAGCTTTGCCTAAGGATGTTGCTATAACCTTGGATGCGGGCACGCTTTGCTTGCAGGCAACCGATGCTCTGAACTACTGGACTCCTCGTTCTTTGTTCACACCTTTAGATTTTGGCTTGGTGGGATTCTCATTTGCATGCGGATTGGGAGTAAAGTTAGCATTTCCTGAACGCCCTGTCGTCAGTCTGATGGGAGATGGCGGTTTTGGCATGACGCTTTCGGAACTCAGCACGGCCGTCGACCACAATATTTGTACGGTTACAATCGTCATGAACAATCAGTGCTGGGGTGCGGAAAAAGCTTATCAACGCGATTTTTTTGACAGTCGATTCATTGGCGCTGATGTCAGCAGTCCTCCATTCGACAAAATAGCTGAGTTGTATGGAGCAGTTGGCTATCGAGTAGAACACGTATCGGAAATTTGTGATGCAGTGAACGCCGCACTGAATTGCGGCAAGCCAGCAGTCATTGATGTAATCGTTGATCCGAATGCTTTGTACAGTTTCCGCCGAGATTCGTTTCAGCATCGAGCCTGAATTTGAATGAATCGTTAACTGATAAATTGTAGATCTATATGATTCAGCATAGAAATAGAGACTTAATTTAACTGTATCAATCAATTAACTTTTGTATAGAAGATCTTGTAATGGATTGCAGCAACCCACGAAAAAAATGACTGATAGCTACGAACCTCTACTTAACGGCAAACTGGCACAATTGCTGGTCGAACTTGGACTGAACGCTCTCGCGGAACAGGCTGTCGAAAGCGGCAGAATGGATATCCGAATCAAATTCGATTCGCACATTGTAGCGATCGAATGCGAAAAATTTGGAATTGGAAAAAGATCGGCTGCTGTTCGTGACGCGATCAAGAGACTAATTCCACCGGATGACTATGGTCAAGCTGACGCAGACATCGCGGTCGCATTGGTTTATTCTCACGATTGTACCGAGTCAAACTTTACGGTGGATACGGAAGTGGAATTCGCAATCATCGATCCCGTAGAAATTGATAATCAAACGGCTGATCAGATTGCGAAACAAACACAATGGAATGTTTCTTCCGTAAAAATTCTAGCAACGACTGTCAAGCGGTTAAACGATGATCTCGGAAATCCCGATTTTACCGCGGCAAAACTCAACAGTGCGCTGGAATTTGCAGTTAATCGATTGTCGGTGTACCAAAGACAACAACTCGCAAATTCATTGAATCTTCCACTTGACCCGAACGACAGAAATTTTCATGCTGCCGCGAAACGATCAATGTTGGTGGTCGCCTCGGCTGCTATGTTTCACGCAAGGCTGAACAGTTATATAGCGAGGATGAAGCCGCTGCTGGATTCGCGGACAGGCAAGCCTTTTGAAGGAGACTGGCCGCCACTTAGTCTGCAACAATGTCTGAAGAGTCACGATTTGATCGGCGAGTTGAGAGAAGCATGGAATCTTATACTCGCGGTAGATTACAAACCAATATTTGAAACCGGTCTTGCTGCCATTGACGGTGTTACACATGACCCGAATCTCAGTGCCGCCATACGGCGCGTCATATCATCATCATTGGCGATTGTGCGCGTGATCGAAGGCTTGCGACACGATCTGTTGGGCCGAATCTTTCACGCTGTCCTAGACAACGCTCGTTACGACGGCTCTTTCTATACGACTACGGCTGCAGCAACTCTGCTGAGCGGATTGGCAATTCGAGATCGCGGTGACCTAGCTGACAATCTATCAAACATGCGAGTAATAGACCCGTCGTGCGGGACCGGAACTCTGTTGATGGCGGTTGCAGAACGCATTAAAGATGTTGCAAACGACATCAAATACGTGGAACTGATTGAGCACGTACTGACGGGTTATGACATCAATCTGACTGCAACACACATGGCTGCAACAACGTTGGGATTGCTTTCCCCAACGACTAAGTTCCATACAATAAACATTTATCTCGCAGCCTTTGGTGAAACCGAAAACAGCCAACATCCGGTCAAGACCGGCTCGCTGGAAATTTATGGTGAAGATCAGGTGCTGCCTACATTTGACTGGCCGGGTTCCATGACACAGTTCGAATCGGGAGTAACCCATCAACTTGTGGAAAAAGCAGACCTTGTCATCATGAATCCGCCGTTCACGCGCAACAGTCTGCGTCATAACCAACTCGGCAAAAAGGTGAAAAACCTAGTCAAATCACGGGAAAAGGAAATATTTTCCAAAGCCCCTGTTCAAGTGTCTTTCACAAGCAGCGGGCCTGCATTTCTTGTGCTGGCGGAATTTCTTGCCAAAGCCAAGAATTCTACGCTCGCACTCGTACTTCCTTTGGTCGCATCCAGAAATCCTTCAACTCAGGAGGTTCGTCGGTTTCTCGCCAGTCGGTTTCATGTCGAAACGGTAATTACGCCGCACGACCCGACGCGCTTCTGGTTTTCAGAAAACACATCGATCTCAGAAATGCTGGTGATCATGCGCCGCCGTGAAGAGAAAGGCCCGACGCGCTTCATCAATCTGTCGCACAATCCTAAAACAGTTCACGAAGCGTTGAATCTTGCAGAAAACATCAATAAACAACAATTGGATCGCATACCCGGTGTAGTTCAAAAATGGCCGTACCGAGAGATGAAAGATGGAAACTGGTTCCCGGTTCAATTCTACTCCCCTTATCTGACAGATTTATTCCGCCGCATCAGCACCGGCAAACTGTTTGATGTCAATCAACTCGGAATGATTGCAAAATTGGATTCAAGCTACCGGCCGGCAAGGAGAGAATTTAAAACCAGCTCACAGCCGGATCGATTCGGGAGAAGAGCCTTATGGCACTTCAAGAGCGATGTTACGAAGTCCATGCGCGCGAAAACCGACACTGCAATCGTCTCAAAAACGAGTCAAGAGAAAGCAGATCTGGTCTGGCGCAAAAGAAGCCGATTGCTTTTGCCAGTCAAAGTGCAAACCAATTTGGCAAGAGTGATAGCGGTACGACTCGACGAACCAACTCTGGGATCCTATTGGGTAACTGTCAAATTCCGAAATCACAACGAGAATGTCCTAGAAAAAGCGATATGTCTTTGGCTGAATTCAACATTGGGAATCATATCGATGCTAGGCATCAGGACGCCAAAAAAACCATGCTACCCAGATTTTTCAATTCATGGCCAAAATTCGATATCTGTGCCACACCTTCCTATCGAAAAAATAGAATATTTTGCCAGTGTTTTCGATGAATACAGTGACACAGTACTGGGCAAGTGGTGTGATGCTGACGATAATGGACGCAGACACTTGGATGACGTAATTTCTCAAACTCTCAAAATTTCCCCTGAAGTCGTGGCTACCGCAAGAAGAGAACTTTCGGAAGAGCCCATGTGCACAAATCAACGTTACAATAATTGACGATTATTTTTGATAATTTCGGCTTACTATCAATGAAAAAAGTCGTTTTTCACTCAAAACAAATTCTAGCTGCAGCACGTGCCATCCTTGTCTGGCGCCGCATCAATCATGGAGGAGATCTAGCGTCTACATTGGGGCACAAATAATGTCAAACTTCAACTGAACAAAAGTGGTGATTTGAACAGTTTTTCGAAAACCGCCTCCAAATGAACGTAACAACAATACGACTGGAACTTGCCCTGTATCATTGGCCGCGTTTGCCAACCAAAACGACTCGGTATCCAAAGCCAATTGCCATTAACTTCGAATCAGTGGTAAATTCTGAGACTAGGCACTGTACCAGGCACTGAGCAACCACGGTGATCGCTTGCTCTATTTGGCTTGTACCCTCTCAAAAACAACACCTTGTTTGTACTGCAATCCCCTCGGCAAAATCTAGTGAAACTTTGATTCTCGGACTCAATCACTTAAAATTCGACTCGCAATAACATACAAACTCCATTGCGCATCCTGTTGGTACGCTAAGATACTCTTCACTTGACTTTGGGTCAATGAAGATTTCACCGTTGAGGATCTCACTAAAATGCGTTTGCTGTGCTTCCAGTTCTCGCAACGCTCGAAGTTTAATCTGAATCACAAATTTTTAATATGAAGATCTATTTACATGAAAGTGACGAACTTGCTTTACAAAACCTGCTGAAGGTTCGACCCGCCTGGCATTCCAATAAAAGAGCTCGTGACGCGATTGCATTAGCGGAAACAACAATACTGCATGCTGGGCCGCCTTTTGAGTCAGTAGCCGAAATTCCGCAGCCAGTTCTGAATTCCGCATTCGCAGCCGCTGTTTTCGAAGGAATTGCGTCAGATTTTCAAGAAGCGAAAGAACTTGTGCTCAACAAAACGATTCGATTTGAATCTGCTCAGGACCATGGTGTTGTTGTTCCTCTCGCAGCGGTCGTGTCCCCTTCGATGTGGCTTCATGAGGTAATCGATTCAGAAAATTCGAAAGCTCCCAGAGCATACACTCCATTTAATGGGGGCAACGGACCTGCCATGCGGCTCGGACTTTGCAATAACGATGTCGTCGAGCATTTTCGCTGGATCAACAGTGATTTAGCTGGGGCTTTGCAGGACTCTCAACCAAAGAACTTGCCACTTATTCCAATTGCCGCAAGTTCGTTACATAGAGGTGATGATTGCCATGGCCGTACGATTGCCGCGACGCAAATTCTCATCGAGCATCTTCAGCCCGGTATTCGTCAATATCCTGAGGCGTTAGAGTTTTTGTTGGAAGGGCCGAGTTTTTTTCTGAATCTTTGGATGGCCGCTTGCAAATGCATGCTGTTAAGCGCATCGAATGTTCCGAAAAGCAGTGTCATCACGGCAGCCGCAGGAAATGGCTATAAAGTAGGATTTCAAGTATCTGCCCAACCCGGAACCTGGATTACCTGTCCAGCAGCCGTTCCTCTCGGAGACCTTGGAAAATTCCACGAAAGTCGAGCGCTGGGTGCGATTGGCGACAGTGCTGTCGTTGACCTTTTGGGACTTGGTGCGATGGCGGTATCCTTTGCACCGGAACAGCAGAAAATTTTCCGCGCTTATCTGCCTGAAGATGCCACGAAACTGCCCGCACAATTACTACCCTGCGTACATGATGAATTTGGTTCGCTGAATATCAGAACGGGTTTATGCGTGCGCCAAATCATTGCGCAGCAGACGACGCCTGTCGTGAGTCTGGGAATAATCGACAATAAAGGAAAGGCTGGTCGTCTAGGTGGTGGAATCTATAGGTATCCGCTGGAACTTTTTTCAGATGCTGTGTTGCCTTAAGGCTCGACGCAGCTCTTCATCCCAATATTGATGTCACAAAAAAGATTAAATTCAAACACTGTTCAAGTGACTGAAGATCTGGAAAATCCGACTAGTAATCGGAATGCATTCAAGAAATTTGGTTTGTCCATTCGAGAGAATTTTTCCGACCACACTGAAATATTGTCTGGCACTGTAGAAGTTGACAAGACCTTTGTCGGTGGATTAGAAATGAACAAGCACAAGGATAAGAAACTGAATGCGATTCGAGGTGGCACTGGCAAAGCAATCGTTGTTTGTATTAAGGAAAGAGACTCAACGAAAGTTAAGGCAAAAGTAATTCAAAACACCCTAAAAGATACTCTGCACGATTTCATTAACGACAACGTAGAGACTGGTTCAACTGTAAATACAGATGCCTTCAAGAGGTATAACGATCATGATGAAAGCAATCAAGAAATTGTCAAGCATTCAGTTGGCGAGTATTTAAAGGAACAAGCGCATATTGACGGGACTGAATTCTTTTGGTTAATGCTAAAGCGAGCATATAAAGGTACGTTTCACAAAATCAGCAAAAAGCACTAATACCGTTTTGTGAATGAATTTGTAATTCGTCATAGCATTCGAGAAGAAGATACCATTAGACAAATGGAAATCATTGTTGCCGGTATGATTGGAAGACGAATCATGTAATAAGGATCTAGTGTCTGGCAAGGACGGTCGAAAGAATTTTATAAATAGCTAGAACAAAGAGGAAAAAAATGAGTAGAAAAACGAAATCATTTATAGAATTTTTAGAAGAAAAGAAAGAACGTTCCCGTAAAGAAATTGAAAGATTGGAAGATGAAGAAGATTTAAGAGATGCCGAAAGAATTTGGAAAATTTATTTGAAAAATCCAGAACAATTTATCTCCCTTGAAGAGTTTAAGCGTAGAGTTCTCTAATACTAAATGGCGAGGAGAAGAAAACCGAAATGGGAATTGATTATTCACGCGGATTTGGAATCTAAATTCAATGAATACAATTTATCCACAAAAGAACGACAAGATATACTCGACCTTCTTCATGAATTAGAAATGAATCCTTTTATGCATGGATCAAAAATAATTAAAAAAATTCAGGGTTACTCATAGGCTGCGGCACGAAGGATTTAGAATTGTTTATAGAGTCTATGAGCGTATGAATAAAGAGAAAATTGTTGTCATGAAATTTGGTAAACGTACTCCCGAATTTTATGATGACATTGTCGAGCAGAACGTATGGGAAATTTAAGAAATTGGGACGCAGCTATTTTGTTATGAATGTAACTTAATTCAAGAGATTGACAATGGCTCAAAAAGGAACAGTTAGAAGCAGTCAAGGACCAAAAAGAGAATTTGCACCCTAATGACATTCCCGACGAAATTCACTTGAAATCGGGATTATTTGCAAGGCTTTTTGAAACGCCCGCCAATGTCGAAAATTCAGCTTAAACTAAAACTAGCTGAAACAAAAAGCAAGAATGATAACCATTGTCAATTTTTGCTTTGTGTAGTCTTCCGCAGCATTCCCAAAATTTAAATCGGAACTACATCTGAGATTGCAAGTAATTGCTCAATCCTACCTTCTCAATCAAACCTTGTTGTTGTTCCAGCCAATAAATATGGTCCATTTCGGTGTCATGAAGCAGCGTCTGAAGGATATTTCTCGTTTCATAGTCCCCCGATTCTTCGCACAGCTTAATAATTTGTCTGAGCATGCGCGCAACTTCAACTTCCGAATCTAGATCATTCTGTAGCATTTCTTGGACCGAACTGCCTACATTCGGCTTTTCTTTCTGAGTATAGTCAGGGTTGCCTTCCAGATACAGCATCCGGTCTGCAATAGCGTCAATGTGAGTCTGTTCTTCTTCCATCTCATGCTGCATTTGCGCATGAAGCTTGTTGAGTCCCCAGTCCAGATATTTTCGAGAATGCGCTAAATATTGATCTCGCCCTGCGATTTCCAAATTTAGTAAATTTTGAAGACTGTCGAGTATATTTTCGTTACCTTTCATTGTGTCATCCACCTATTTGAGATTGCATGTAGTTTTCGGTTCCTAGTGAGTCAATTAACCAAGTTTGAGTTTCCAGCCAATCAATATGTTCTTCCACCCGGTGTATTGCCGGAATCAGCAGCGTTCGACTCTCATAATCTGTTGCCCGTTCACACTGTTCAATCGAGCGCTGGTATTGAGCTCTAGATTTAGTCATTAGAGCTAAGTCACAACTGATTATTTCTCCAACATCTTCTCCTATGAAAATTTTCCCGAGAGCTTGAAGATTAGGGAGTCCTTCGAGAAAAAGAATTCTGGCAATCAACTTGTCCGCAGTTTTCATCGCATTGATCGAGGCTTGATAATTTACGTTCGCAAAATTTTTCAAACCCCAATTTTGAGCAATCCGTGAGTGTAAGAAGAACTGATTGATCGCGGTCAGCTCCAATTTCAGATTCTTATTGAGCGGCTGAATAGAAGAAGGATGATCTTTCACGTTATTTAATATTCCTAGTAAAAATTATGTCAATTGAATTCTTTCGATTATTGACTTTAGAAAAAAATCGAAAATTGATTTTAATGTTTATTGCAAATCATTATCATACGCATTATCATATAGACGATTGTCACTTTAGAAATAAGTCGTCTATGATTGTTTGTATTTGCAACAATGTTTCTGATCGGGAAATCAAGAAATTGATTGATAACGGTGCGCTAAGCTTTGGCGAATTGCAATCGAAGCTCGCAGTATCAACAAATTGCGGCACATGCAAGACGCTTGTCAAAGAAATTCTTCGGCATCACACCTTTGGCCTACAGGCAAATAGTGCTCAAACAATCCCTAGCCAAAGACTGCGGATTCCAGTATACCAAGTATCTTAGAAAGAAATCGCTGATTTCTCTAGATTCCCCTTAGTGTAAAGTACGCGCTTCGTTTAATAGTTCTTCAGCGCGGGTATTTGCGCGCTCAGCTTCATCGTAACATTGAAGCGCATCCAGCACTCGAGCGGTATTGAGCCATGTTCGAGGGGAAGTTCCTTTTTTCGCAACGCGCTCAGCCAGCAACGCTCGTGCAAAGCTATGCTGACGCGAACGAATCGCTGACTCAATCAGTGTCTGCGAAATCAAATCCCGCTGAGCGTGACTTCCGCCGAATTGATTGGCGGTATATCGTACAGAAGCCAAACCTTCTGCAGCATCGGCGTATCTTTCTTGGGCATACGCGTTGATTGCTTGGGCAACGGGCAATCCAACTTTACGCACCATCCATGCAGAATAATTGTCGCCATTCGCGCTTGCTTCCAGTTTCGCCAACATTGTTGCGGCTTGCTGGTTTCGCCCATCAGCGACAAAGGCCATCATCGCGTGGCAGTCGTTAAAACAGTAGTAGCCTGTGTGCTGTATGGCTTCCTCCCACTTGTCAGCGAGTGTGCCCCAACGGTCTCCGGCATCAAACCCCAGCAGATGCAGACGCCAAAGCAAAGCGCTCGCATCCAAATTTTCCAGCGCTACAGTGCCGCTGCTAATCATGTCGTCGTAAATCTGCAGCACTTTATCATAGTCCTGCAGGTCCAGATAATAAAGAGCTAGGTGCCACCAGTTATGAACCGCAAATCCGTTGTCGGGAACCCAGTCGTCAATTCTGGATTCATACAAGTCGATGCCTTCCAGCTGTCGACCCTGCATTTCTAAAACGTGTGCTACCGCATGCAATGCCCATACATCTTTCCGATTGATCTCAAGGGCTTGATGTCCAACTTGCTCTGCCCTAGCGTATTCATTGCATTCTTCCAATCCAAATGCATACATGCCGAGAGCATATCCGTATCCTGGAGTGTCTTCATCGTACTGCGGCAAAACTCTCGCTACTCGATCTCGCAAATTGTTTGCATCTCCCAAATAGAAATCAGAAAGGTGGGCGATCTGCAATGCCAGAACATCCCGAGGATGATCAATCAGTATTGATTCCAACATGTCTACAGATTCTTTGAACTCACCGGCTAGCCAGGAGCGCAACGCCGCGATGTGCTTCAGTTCGCGTTCATTTGCGATGTCAGATAATTTTTCCGCAGCTGCCAGCGACTCGCGAAGATGTTCGGAAAATTCGCCATCCGCCATTGCGCTGCCACAATGAGCGCGCAAACATTGAGCCATAATAAAATTCTGATCTAGTTCAATCGCCTCATCTACGGTTTCCACCGGATCGCCGTGGTATGACTGCAACTGAGCCAGCGCTTGTTCAAATTTGTCCAGAGCATCCGCATTGGAGACCGTAGTGGCTACTCCTCGATAATCATTCATTTCTGTCATCTGTATTTCCTCACTCTTTTAATCTCAAAATCAAAACTATTTCCAAAACTTTGCGTGTCAGCGACCGCTAGGTGAATCACCGGCACTAAGCCTATTTCTCGTAGAAATTTTAAATCGTCGTGCCGTGCCGAATTCCCGCAAACCAACGCCTACCGCATAATCACCAAATACCGGGCCATGCTTGAACAGGTGTCCTGAGCAGCCGCCTGCGATCAGAACATTATCGAATTCAGGGTGAAAATCGATAATGAAGTGCGTGTCTGGCGTCATCGCGATCTGACACGCTTTTTGATCAACCGCCTTTTCATGTGCCAAACCGGGCAGGCGATGACGAATGTACTGTCGTGTGCGATTGAATGTGGCTTCATCGACGACCCGGTCATCATTGTCCAAGTCGATGATTGTTTCAGTCCATGCGATTGCCGCCTTAATGCCATGCCCTTCTACAGAGGGCGTTCCATAGGCCTGATAACCATGATCAACCCAGCATGGCATTTTGTCACCATCATACGAGCTATTGCTATCTGGGGTTGCGGTATAAATAATATTTTGACGTACGATTTTGGATATTGGAGCAATCGTTCGTGGAAACATTTCACCTAGCCATGGCCCTGCAGTCACAATAATCAGGTCGGCTTCAAGCGGTTTGCCGTCTAAAAACAGCTGTTCCAATTCGTTGGTAACAACTCGTCCTCGCTGTAATTTACCACCTTCTCGTATAAATTGCAGAGCTGTTTCAACCACTGCGCGGTGCGCCATGATCAGACCGGATTCCGGTTCATAAATGCCATATGCAACATTCTTGCAGTAAAACTGCGGAAATCGCATTGTCAGCTCTTCTACACCGAATTTAAAGTATGGAACCCCCAGAGAATCGAACACGGGCAACGTTGAATCTTCCCAATCGCTGTTGCCCCGAGCCGCCAGAACCAGTGTGCCACATTCAACGTAGAGTCTTTCCTGGATTTCTTCCTGCAGCTCCATCCATCGCAGTCTGGCCTCGCGCACCCATTGCGTATAGAGTCGGTCGGGACCATGAATAGTACGAATGATGCGAGTATAGTCGGTCGAGGATGCTCTTGCGTGTCCCGGTTCCCAACGATCGATTAAAGTGACCGAATGCCCTCTTCGCCGCGCATAAAGCGCCGCCATCACTCCCGCAATTCCGGCGCCAACTACAACCACTTTCGATATCATTGAACGCATCTACAATTTCTATTTTATCGTTGAATTTTTGTATACTGTATACAGTATACATTGACTTTCGCTCTTTGAATCTGATTGAAACACAGGAATTGCGTCTGTTGAACGGGACAGAGACAAGGCGTTGACGGTAACAAAGGAGGAATGTTTCAGATGAGTGCCAACTCCCCACGTAAGCTATTTGCACTGCCTGAGAACACCCATACGATCGCAATGGGTGCTGCTGATTTGAACGGCATTATGCGAGGAAAACGGATTCCAGCATCACACTGGCAAACAGTCTGTGAAGACGGCATGGCACTGTCTTTGGTGATCTATGCCATGGACATGACTTCGGACATATGGGACTCGCCCTATGTCAATATGGAAAATGGCTATCGAGACATGCATATGTTTCCATTAACCGAACCCGTTGCCTCGCCTTGGGAACCCGGCGTAGCGATTTGTATGGGTTACACCGAAGATACAACCGATCACGGCCCAGTGCCAATTGATCCTCGCGGAGTGCTCGTCGAACAGATCGAACGTGCGGCGAACTTGGGCATTGAAGTGCAGCTTGGCGCAGAACTGGAATTTTATCTGCTTGACCCTGAAACCATGCTTCCAAAAGACACGGGGATTCAAGTGTATAGCCTTTCGAGAGCTGCCGAATACGAGCATGTGCTCGGCCCAATGCGGCGCTATTTGAATGAAATGGGAATTCCAATCGAACAGTCAAACACCGAATATGCAGCCGGGCAAATTGAAATCAATATTCGATATGGCGAAGCCCTGAAAACTGCAGATCGAGCCGTCTTATTTCGCACGATGATTAAGGAAATCGCTCTTCATCATGGCTATCATGCGACTTTCATGTCGAAACCCTTTGCAGAACATTCCGGCAGTGGGTTTCATGCTCACTACTCTTTGTGGAAAGATGGCAAAAACATATTTAGTGACAACGGAAAATTGTCTCAGTCCGGGTTGTCATTTCTCGCTGGCCTGCAAAAACGGATGGCAGAATGTGCGTTGTTGGTAGCCACTACGCCAAACGCATATAAACGCCGTACTGCGTATTCGTTCTGTCCAGTGAATACAACTTGGGGAATCGACAATCGAACTGTCGGACTGCGAGTGATTGATGGATCCGATCATGCGGTTCGCATCGAAAAACGAGACGGATCTGCGGATTGCAATCCCTATTATTTGGTGGCCGCAGATATCGCAGCCGGGCTCGACGGGCTGGAACAAGAAATGCAGCCCTCTGAAATGACTGATTGCGATGCCTACGCGCTTGAAGATGCAGATCCGATTCCTGACAATATCCATGATGCGATTGCTCTGGCGAAAGATTCGGACTTTTTACGCAATCTGATGGGAGAAGATCGACTTAGCATACTGATTCAACAGGCAGAACGGGAAATCGGGTTCATTAGCGCATCCGTAACCGCAGTGGAAGTTGAACGTTATATGAGCAACCTGTAATGAAAATCGCTCGTGTCACCGGAACGGTAACCGCCACTGTTAAAGATCCCCAATTAGTCGGGCACAAGTTGCTCATTGTTGACATTGAAAACGGCTATGGCGACGTAGAGGAACGATCAGTGGTCGCGGTAGATACAGTTGGTGCAGGTGTCGGTGAGTACGTTCTGATCGTATTGGGATCAGCCGCCCGTATTCCAAGACGTGTTTCGGGAATCGCAGTAGACGCTTCAGTCGTCGGTATCATCGATCAGATTTCAATCCAAACTTCGGCATACTGATCGGAATCAATTCAAGAATCAAACTAAACCAAACAGGAGATAAAAATGGCAGTCAGTATGGAATTTGCTCAAATGGCTCTCGGCATGATCGAAACCAGAGGTCTGGTTGCATCAATTGAAGGGGCTGATGCAATGGTGAAAGCTGCGAACGTGACCATTGTCGGTCAGACAAAAGTCGGGGGTGGACTGGTCTCAACCTTTGTTCGGGGAGAAGTCGGCGCTGTAAAAGCCGCGGTTGACGCAGGAGCAAGTGCAGCAAATCGAGTCGGTGAAGTCATTTCCGTCCATATCATCCCGCGTCCACATGACGAAATTGAAAATTTGCTTCCAGACAGTTAGAGCCTAATCAGAATTCAACCAAGATTGCAGACTTTGTTTCAGTGGCAACATGACTCGAATCGAAGAGTGTTACACGTGTCGCGGTTTCGAAAGTAACTCTTATGGCAGCTGAATTTGAAGAATTCACGCGCGCTATCGCCCGTACTGACCGCTCAGGCTTGCAGGAAATCGATTCGCTTCATTTTGAAAATGTGACCGTCTTGGGCGGCGGAATCGACGCCCTCCAATTTGCTGCTTTGTCTCTTGCCGAAAATCGCTCCGTAACGCTTTTCAGCGCTTATGGCGCTGAACTCAAGGCTTTGCGCAAAGCCGGTGGAATTACCATTCGGGGGGACGGCCCAGTTGGCACCTATCAGGTTGATCAGGCAAGCATGCCGTCCATTCGCACGACTGCGGAGCTTGACACTGCGGTCAACAATGCTGACCTGATTTTTATGACAGGTCCGATTCACAAACATCGCACCTACGCTATGGTGCTCGCAGATCACTTGGCAGACGGTCAAACCTTGGTGATTGCGCCTGGGCGAACTTTTGGATCCATTGAATCCAACTGGTTGCTTCAAGTCGGTGGCTGTCGCGCGGATATTGCGATCGTGGAGGTGCAAAATCTTCCTTTTTGGGCAGCGCAGAACAATAGTACTTTGAATTTATCGGCTTGCGAGCAGACGACAGCTGCGGTAATGACAACCAGCAAACTGTCGAATTTGAACGCCCTGCAATCAATTCTTCCGAATCTCAAACCTTGCCAAAATGTGCTTCACAGCAGTTTTGCCGATGCATCTGGCGCAGTAGAGGCCGTAGCTCTTGCGATTGGCAACAGTCTGATCGCCAGAAATCAAGTTTCGATGCTTCCCGGAGCAGAACCACTCGAAGAAAGAAACACGTTTCGTGCTTTGCTCGAGGGTAAGCGTTGTCGAGATGTCATTGAGCAATTATTACAAGAACGACGCCATGTCGCACGTCTTTTCGGTGTTCGCGATCTTCCAGACTCGACATCTTGGATCGATGCGAGCGCTGGCACAATTTCAGGAAGCGGCAGTCGCCCTGTTCCCACCCAGCCGCAGGCATTCTCGATGTTAAGCAGCGCGGTCATCGGTTCTTTGATCCCTTTGCAGTCCGCAGGCTTGCTCTCCGGGGTTCCAACACCAGTGACTGATTCAGTCGTGACATTGGCCGGCACTTTGCTCAAACGTGATTTTCCGACCGCCGGTCGCAGACTGGAAAACATGGGAATTGACGGTAACGGACTGGATCAAGTGCGAAGGCAGATTGAGTCAGTTATGAAGGGGAATTGACGCATGGACCTTGATCTTCAATCAATTGCCAGCGCTCGTCAAGCAGCGGATACGGCCTGGCAGGCATACCAGAAATTTCGCGCGTTTGACCCGGAAACGATCGACGCGATCGTGAACGCTATGGCATTGGCTGTAGAACCCGAAGCAAGACGACTGGCTGAGCTTGCTGTGGCCGAAACCGGCTGCGGCAATGTTGAAGATAAACGAATCAAAAACCTATTCAACTCGATTGAAATATCGAATTGGCTGCGAAACATCAGAACTTTGGGCCTGCTGTGGCGGGATGAAGTCACGAAAGTCGCAGCAATTGGCGAGCCGATGGGAGTCGTGGCGGCGCTGATTCCCGTTACGAATCCTACATCCACGGTGATCTATAAAGTACTGACAGCAATAAAGGCTGGAAACGCAATCATCTGTGCTCCTCACCCTAAAGGTGTCAAATGCGGAATGGCAACGGTAAATGTCATGGCCCAGGCCGCCGCCCAACAAGGTGCGCCGGCAGGATTGATTCAATGCTTGGATAAAGTCAGTATTCCGGGAACACAAGAGTTAATGACGCATAGACGCACTTCTGTGGTTCTCGCTACGGGCGGACCCGCTATGGTAAAAGCCGCTTACTCATCGGGCAAGCCAACTTTGGCAGTCGGACCTGGCAACGTGCCTTGTTACGTTCACGAGTCCAAAGCACCTGAATTGGACGAAGTTGCAGAACAGGTGATCGTCTCGAAGAGCTTTGATTACGGCACCGCGTGCCTTTCTGAGCAAGCTTTGATCGTTGATCGCAAAATCGGCCACGAACTTCGCCATGAAATGAAATTGCGCGGCGCCTATTTCTGCAGCAGACAGGAATCTCAGCGACTCGCCAAAGTAATATTCGCAAATCATTCCATACATCCGGAGCGAGTTGGACAGTCACCGGCGGTATTGGCGAAACTGGCCGATATCGATCTGCCGCCTCGCGTCAGAATTCTAGTCACACCTCAAACTGAAATTGGTTGGAAGGCGCCATTGTCACATGAAAAACTCAATCCGGTTCTCGCTTGGTACGATGCTGGATCAGTCGATGAGGGACTGAATATCGCACGCGGCATCGTCAGTTTCGGAGGTTGGGGACACTCGGCAGTCATCCACGCTTACGACCCGAAAGTGATCGCAGAATACTCCAAATTGGCAGTCGGGAGAGTGATTGTGAATTCACCTTCCATCATCGGTGGCATGGGTTATTCCACGGACTTAGAGCCCAGTTTCATGCTCGGCACCGGCACTTGGTCTGGCTCTATTACGTCCGACAATGTCACTGCTTTGCATTTGATCAACATTAAAAGAGTGGCTTACGAATCCAGACCGTGGCGAGATATCTACGACGAATACGGAGAATAAACTTGGGTGAAAACTTAACGATTCGAGCGCTGATGCAGATCGACAATCTGCAGCCAAAATTCGCAGCCTACAACGGGGCTACGGTTCAAGGATCGGTGCCGCTCGCTGGTGACACGGTTCTGATTGGTGAATTTATGCCCGGGAACGAAGTCTTTCGCTTAATTGATATCGCACTGAAAGCCAGTAAAGTAGAGGCATCAAGCCAGATTGTAGAGCGCGAATTCGGTTTTTTCATACTGCGCTCACCCTTTAACGCCCAAGTGACAGCGGCTTGCAACGCTATTCTCTCGGAGATTGGAATGCCAATGAACGCTCGCTTGAAGCCAACCGTAGAGTCGACACAAATCATTACTTCAGTTGAACCATATCAGGCACAGCTCTTGAACAAATGGTCAGCTGGATCGTTGGTCGTTCCAGGCCAAACTTTGGGCATAATTGAATGTGCTCCCGCCGCTTACATTTCGATCGCAGCGAATGAAGCTGAAAAATCCGCCTTTATTGATATTGCGCAAGTTCGAGCCGTCGGCAAGTTCGGACGTTTATTTATCTCCGGCAGCGAAGAATCGGTTGTCACCGCTGTAGAAGTTGCGACTGCCGCAATCAACAACGTAGACGGACAATGAAACAGTTTCAACAACGTACTCTGATCGCCGAAGAACAAGTTCAAAAGGCGTTTCGGCGCGGACGACAGTTTATTGAAGTCAAACCTGGCGCCATTGTCACCGCCCAGGCACAAGACACAGCCTCCCGTTTGAACATCAAACTTTTGGACAACCCGCCCAAGAGAGCTGCCGTAGTGCGCACTGGCGGATCAACGGCAACTCGACGAATCCTTTATCGAAACAATCCAAGTTGGGAACCGCCTGCTCGCTTGGTCGCCCGCAAGCGCCAAATCATTGAAAAATTGGCTCTTGTCGGTGCTGGGGGTGTTGGCGCAAGCTTAGCGCACTTGGCAGCCAACTCATCCATCGCTAAAGAAATTACCCTGATTGATATCTTGCCAGGCACCGCTGAAGCAGTCGCTTTGGACTTGCAGCATGCAAGTGGCATTACGCGCTCTACAGCGAGGCTAAAGGGCAGCACGTCTTTAAAATCCATCTCTCAGGCACAGGTGATTGTCGTCACTGCAGGTCGACCTCGTACTCCCGGAATGGATCGATCCGACCTAAGTTATATCAACGGTAGAATTATTCGCTCGATTGGTGAGACGATCGCTGATCTGGCGCCCGATTCGGTTGTGATCACAGTCACAAACCCGGTTGAAGAAATGACGCTGCTAATGTTGCAAACCACCGGTTTTTCTCGTGAGCGGGTGATCGGCATGGCGGGAACTTTAGACAGTGCAAGATTCCGTCGCGCGATCGCTCAAGCTGCCGATGTGGCAGTAACAGATGTTGAAGCGATGACTTTGGGCAGCCACGGCAATGAAATGGTTCCATTGGTATCGCGAGTTCGCATTCGAGATCGTTCGATTCGCGAGTTTCTGAACGAATCTGCCATCGAAAGCTGCCAGAAAGAAACCGTGGAAGGCGGCGCTTCTGTCGTCAAGTTGCGAAGAACAGGATCTGCAACACTCGCACCGGCTCATGCCACGTTGGAAATTCTTGAATATATGACAGGCGCTCGAGCAGGAATCGTGCCTGTATCTGTGCTTTTAAGCGGTGAATATGGCTTAGACGGAATTGTGATTGGAGTTCCCTGCAAATTAAGCATGTCGGGTGTCTTTGAGATCGTTGAATTAGATTTGGAGGATGAGGAACTGGCATCCTTGCAAGGCGCAGCCCACGCGGTTCGCGCGAGAATTGAAGCGAATTGAGATGGTTTTAATGAATGTCTCAAGCGGTGGACGATTCGAGAAAATCGGATCCTACAGTCGGGTAAAGCGCGTAGGACCTTTTGTGTATGTTGCGGGGACGACAGCCATAGAAAAAAGCGGGAAACTGCACGCTCCGCACGATACCTATGCCCAGAGCCTGTTTATTTTTGAGAGAATTCGCGAGTCTCTGCGCCAAGTGGGAGCGGATTTGCATCATGTCGTCAGAACGAGAGCATTTTTGACCGATATGCGAAATGGCGCGGGGGAATTCGTACGAGCTCACGGGCAAGTGTTTGCCGGCATTAACCCGGTAACCTGCGGAGTCGAAGCTGGATTGACAACTCCAGGAATGATGATAGAAATTGAAGTGGATGCTGTGATTTTCGAAAATGAAGGTGAAATTCAGTACTGATTTAAAGAATGAATCACTTCACTTACTGGGGAAGTGGAACGATTTAAGTCAATTTGACTTGAATAACGCTGCTAATTGGCCGCAGCGTAAATTAAACTAATTTTGAAGGAGGTTTTTCAATATGAAACTAACAAAATTGTTGCAATCAATCGCAATTTCAGCAATTTTCGCGGTTGGTGCACTCACAAGCAGTGTGACGAGCGCGCAAGATCCTGTAGTGGTTGGATACATCGGGTCGTTTGCCAGTGATACTGGCATCAGCACAATTCGCGGTGCTGAAATGGCAATTGATGAATTGAACGCTGCGGGCGGCGTACTTGGTGGACGTCAGATTAAACTCGTCAAAGCAGACACGCGTGAAGATGTTGCTGAAGGCATTAAAGCCTACGAATATCTCAATGAAGTTGAAAACGTCGATTTTATCATCTCTGGCAGCATTGATGACGTTTCGCTGGGCTGGCTTGAACGCATGGCGGAATACAGAACTCCAACCTTGGATACATGGACATCCTACGTTGGCATTATTGATAAAGTCGTAGAGGATTACGACAAATACAAAATGTATTTTATGAATATCGCTTGTGATGAAGCTCTCGCGACACTCTACATTGATTTCGGCAAAGATGTTTTGGGCGCTCAAATGGGCTACAAGACAACGGCGCTGATGTTTGAAGACACCGCTTTTGGCGTGTCGATCGCCGGGTTGGTACGCGACCTGCTCGCGCCAGAAGCTGGAATTGAAATTGTAGAAGAAATCACCTATGACGCAAACACCGTGGATTTCGGCCCGTTGTTTAACAGTGCCGTGAATTCTGGGGCCGACTTCATTTATTTGGTTTCGTCCGTGCGCAGCCAGGTGCCTGCATCTCAGTATGTAAAATTGCAGGTTCCGATCCCGATGACAGGCGTCAATGTAGCGGCCTTTGGGAAGGATTTCTGGGGTGATACCGGTGGATTAGGAGGCGGAACTTCGACTTTGAGCCCAGTTCCTGCCGTCGGTATGGCTTTAGATGATCGAACTGCCAAGTTCATTGAAAATTATGAAGCCAGATACGGCGATTCGCGTCCAGTGTATCCTCACTTCAATGGTTTTAATGCTTACTACGGCATCTATACCGCCTTTGAAGCAGCGGAAAACGCAGGTGGTTTTGAACCGCTGGATGATTGGGTGGAAGCATTTGAAAATACGGATCTGAAGCTGATGAAAGACGGGAAAATGTGGTTTCGATATGCGTATTGGAAACCAGGTGAAATTGAGCCTCGCACAAATCGGCAATACACTCACAACGTGAAGTTTGATATTACCCCACCGTTTGATGATGGCGGACCTGCGATGGTGGTGGTTCAGTGGTATGAAGACGGCAATGTAGCAGTCATTTATCCTCCAAAATTCGCGAACGGAACATTTCAGGAACCATCCTGGGTGAAATAATATTTCGGATAGACGTGCTCTGTCTTGAACATCCAGATGAATCTTGATGGAGCACATCGTCTTTCGATGCAATTTTATCGATTAAGCTAGCAGATTCAGTGTTTACTCAAATTCTCATGCAGGGGCTGATGCTCAGCGGCTTCTATGCACTAATTGCAGTAGGATTTACAATGATATTTAGTGTCGGTCGCATCTTGAACCTGGCATATGGGTCATTTTTGATGCTAGGTGGCTACCTGTATTACCAATGCACGCAGTTGATGGGCTTCCCCAAGATCTTCAGTTTTTGCATGGCGGTAGCAGGTGGAGCAATATTCGGAATGTTGGTTTACCAAGTTCTCGTCAAACGATTGCAGGGAGATGCGATCGCCGTCGAAATTGCGACGCTCATTCTCGCAGTGGTAATACAAGCCTCAATAGTATTGATTTTTTCACCATCGCCCAAAAGCATGTGGCCACTGATTCCAGGTGTATTGCGAATCGGAAATTCCGGCATCACCTACAACATCGTAATCGCTGCTGTCACAAGTTGGATCGTTTTAGGGGGTCTGTTCCTCTTTATCGGGAAAACCTCTCTTGGAAGAGCGATTCGCGCGGTTTCAATGGACCGCAAGGGAGCCATTATTTCTGGAATAAATCCTGACCGAATTAACTTGGTCACGTGGGGAATTTCGGGAGGATTTGGTGCGTTGGCTGGTGTGTTTCTCGCCACCTACACTCAGTTGGATCCAAATATGTGGGTTGCGCCGCTGATTATTGCAGTGGCAGTGGTCATTGTCGGTGGAATAGGAAGCATTATGGGGAGTCTTGTCGCCGCGCACATTATTGGAATGCTGGAGACTCTGACGACGAGCCTGATCGCGGCCGAACTGAGAGGGGTCGCGACGATGCTGATCATTATTCTGGTTCTGGTAGTGGTGCCAAAAGGACTGTTCGGAAAATCTGAATTATGAGTCGCTCCAATTTCATAGATAACAAAGGCATCCTGGGGTGGGTGATTTTTGTAGCAATTATGCTGGCACTGCCACTTTTGGTCAGTACGGGCGTCATTCGAACTTTTGTCTTTGCAATTTATCTGGCTATATTTGCAGTCAGCTGGGACGTGATGTCAGGACGAACTGGTTACATCAGTTTCGGTCATCCATTCTTAATTGGGATTGGTGGATATACCTCAGCATTGCTGACCTATCATCTGGCCTGGCCTTTGTACTTCACCATTCCTATTGCCGTTTTGATGACAATGATCGGCGGCACATTGTTTTTCTTTCCGGCGCTGAGAATACGCGGCACCTATTTCGCATTGGTTACGTTAGCGTTCATGGAACTCATGTACGGGCTTGTACAAGTCGTCGCTCCCGAGTTTACTGGCGGCACGCGCGGCTTGTCAGGTTTGCCAGCAATTGTGCAGGGTGCAATTCCAAACTACTACTTGGCGCTGAGCGTGCTGCTCGTGCTTGCAATTTCATCGTGGGTGCTCATTCGCACACGTATCGGTTACGCTTTGAGTGCAATCGGACTGGATGAAGACGTTGTTCGTTCTTGCGGCTTGAACGTAACCAAACTGAAATTGTTCGCCTTTATGCTAAGTGCATTCGCAGCTGGGCTCGGTGGTGCAATGTACATTCATTATTTGGGATCCATTGCTCCGCGCGGGCTGTTTGATATTGGATTTTTGTTTCAAATTCTAGTTGCTTGTCTATTGGGTGGAGCCGGAACAATTTCAGGTCCCATCGCGGGCGCTTTCTTTCTCACTTTTTTGCTGGAGTGGCTTCGACCTTTCTTTCCAGGACCAGAAAGGTTTCTGATCTACGGCGCAGTCGCTTTACTGGTCTATGTGATTCAACCCAAAGGACTGCATTATTTGGCACGTAGCACACTCGGCAAGGCCGTGCGAATCACCAAACCGAAGGAAGCTACATGACAGTGCTGCTGGAAGCGAAGAACTTGACAAAATCCTTCGGTGGAATTCGAGCGGCGAAAGGTGTTTCGATCGAAGTATACGAGGGTGAAACCGTTGGCATCATCGGACCGAATGGTGCAGGCAAGACCACTTTGTTCAACCTATTGACAAACGAAATTAAACCCGATTCAGGCAACGTAAAGCTCGCTGGCGAAAATATTGACCTGCTGTCCATTCACGAACGGGTCAAAGCAGGCATAGCAAGGACTTATCAGGTTCCCAGACCATTTTCAGAAATGTCCGTCAGAGACAACATTCGCGTCAGCATGATGCCTGATGACTTATGGAAGATGATTCGCCATGGCGGAGACATGCACGCAGAGCAGCTGATCGCAGAAAGCGTCGGATTTCATTCTTCTCAGCTCGAGCAAATGCCGTTCGAGCTAGCAATGGGAGATTTGCGCAAACTCGAGCTTGCGCGCACCTTGGCCACCAATCCTAAACTGTTGCTATTGGACGAAGTATTTGCTGGATTGACGATCGGTGAGATCGAGCAGATTTCTGAATTGTTAATGCGTCGCAAGAATTCACATGAGACTACGTACATGATCGTCAGTCACGATTTGAAGTCATTGGCACCGCTGGTCAATCGAGTCGTCGTGATCAATCAAGGAGCGATTCTTACTCAAGGAACCTTTGACGACGTTGTGTCAGACCCGCATGTGCAAGAGGCTTACCTGGGTATGGAGGTAAAACACTAAAGTGATCTCACCCATGCTGAAAATCGAATCGCTGGAGGTGCAGTATGGCAAGGCAAAATCTTTGCATGGTGTGTCCCTGTCAGTGGACAGCGGAAAAATGATCGCTATAGTCGGGCCTGTCGGGGCTGGAAAATCAACTTTGATGGATGCAATCTTTGGTTTGAACTCTTCAGAGGGAATCATTGAATTTGAAGGACAGAACCTGCGCGGACTCTCCCCCCAAAAAATTGTTGCAATGGGAATTGCCTACGCACCCGAGCGCGGAAATTTGTTCATGCAGATGAACGTTAGAGACAATCTATTGACCGGTGCTTACACATCGAAAAAAGAGATCAAAAATAACCTCGAATTAGTTTTTGAGCTCTTTCCAATTCTTAAGGAACGACAAAAACAAGAAGCGAGCACGCAAAGTGGCGGTGAACGACAAATGTTGTCGTTAAGTCGAGCGTTGATGAGCAGCCCGCGCCTGCTGTTGGTAGATGAACCAACAATTGGACTTTCACCGAAAGTTTGCGTCGATATCGCAAACGCGTTGGTTGACCTGAATCGAGAACACGGACTTACAGTCCTCATTGCTGAGCAAAACGCAAATTTTGCGCTCAGTTTAGCCGAACATATTTATTTGCTGGAAACGGGTCGGATCACTCGACAGGGAACGAGTGCTGAGTTGCAGCAATCTGACGCGGTTCGGGAATCTTACTTCAGCCGATCTGATCAGAACTGACGACAATGGCACAATTTAAAAAAATCAAACAGACCACACGCCTCGCAGACGAAGTCTACGAACAAATTTATGACAGCATCAGCCTTGGTTCAATTGCACCAAATGAACGGATCGTTCAAGAAAAGCTGGCTGATGAAATGCAAGTGAGCCGAACCCCGGTCAGAGAAGCGCTGCTGCGACTCGAAGTGGAAGGAGTTTTAGTGCGCAGCGGCCGTCACGGTTTTGTATTTCGAAGATTCTCAAGCCGGGAAGCACATCAGATTTACGATGTTCGCGAACTGGTTGAGTGTTATGCGATGGGACAGTTGTGGGACAAAAAAGACAGTGAAATGATCTCTAGACTGGAACAGAATACGATTCGAATTGAATCGAAAAATTATTGTAATTTCAACGAATTTGGTGAAGCGAACAAGAGCATTCATCGAGCGTTTGTCAATGAGGTAGGCAATCCGTTTTTACTTGACTTGTTTGACATGATTTGGACTCGCAGCAACGCAATACGAGCTTTTTCTGCGCTTTCTGCAATTGATTTGACACTGTCTATTAAAGGACATATGGAGTTGTGTCAAGCCTTGCGAGTCGGGAATCGACCGGACGCAATTGAAGCAATGCGATTGCATATTCGAGAAGGTTTAAATATGCAGCTTAGCACTACAAAAAATTAATCTGCATTGACGTTAGTGTGTAACAGAGAGCAATCAGAGGAGGCACAAATAAAATGTGTGGCATTGCAGGTAGAATTCTGAACGAACTCGGGTCTGTTGGTGATGATTTAGTTGCACTTATGGATGCACAATCTCATCGCGGTGCGGATTCAACAGGATTTGCAATTTATTCGCTCCCGCTTCCCAGCGGGCTTAAAGTGTGCTTGATGGGATTTGAGCGCAAAAACTTGGAAAAGGACCTGGATGACTTCTTTTTCATTTTGCGGGAACATCAGTCCGACCTCTTGTGTTCACCCGATATTGATGACACCCGAGATTCTCATTACGCCGTACGCCTTCAGATAAAAGAGCCTAAAAACATAGATCGATGGATTAAAGAGGCTGACTTGATTTCAAATCGAATTGAAGTTCAGTCTGTAGGGCGCTCGCTTGAAATCATTAAGGATGTAGGAGACGCCAGCGCTGTCGCAGCGAAACACGGAGTTCGGGAAATGCAGGGCACTCATGGATTAGGACACGCACGTCTCGCGACCGAATCGAATGTATCGCCAAATTCCAGCCACCCATTCTGGGCTAGACCATTTCCCGATGTCGCTATAGTGCACAATGGTCAAATTACAAATTATTACACCTGGCGTGATCGTTTGGAGCGTCAGGGCTATCGGTTTATGACGGAAAACGACAGCGAGCTGCTGGCAGTATGGATTTCGGACCAGATGAGCAAAGGGCTCTCCCAAGCGGAGGCATTGCGTCGCTCGATTATTGAAATTGATGGAGTATTCACATTTTTAATCAGCGATATTCATGGTATCGGTCTAGCGAAAGATCGCTTTGCCATGAAACCGTTGGTAACGATTGAAGGGGGCAGCGAATTGACGGCGGCAACTGAAGAACAGGCAGTCAGAAAGGTTGTTCCTGCACACTATCAAGTAAAAAATTATGACGGCCCCGCACTAACTCAGACTTGGATAGCAACTTCACTGCAGATGGCTGTATGAAAACCACAACAATACAAGCAGGCGAGCGTCCGGTGCGCGAGATCAACGAGGAAATTCAAGCTCTAGTTGCTCAAAACTTCGCAGTCGAGGTTCAGGATACACTGGCGAGACACAACTTGGGTGTTGGATTGCCCATGGGCGCTCAGTTGCGTTTTGATGGTAGCGTAGGATACTATTGCGGCGGTTTAAACAACGGGGCTGAAATTTGGATCGAGGGAAATTCAGGCTGGGGGACGGGAGAAGCAATGGCCGCCGGTCACATTACAGTCAACGGTTATTCAGGAATGTCGACAGGAGCTGCGATGCTGGGCGGAACGATTCACGTCAAGGGTGATTGCGGGCCTCGATGTGGCGTGGCAATGAAGGGCGGAGACATTATTGTAGAAGGCAAACTCGGTTATCAATCTGGATTTATGGCGCACGGTGGTCGCATCATCGCGCTGGATGGAGCTGCTGGTTCCTGCGCTGATGCGTTGTGGGAAGGGGAAGTCTGGGTAGTTGGAGAAATCGAGTCGCTCGGTGTAGATACAAATGTCATTGAACCATCTGACTCAGAAGTTGAAGCGGTTGAATTTCTTCTAAAGAAGTACGATTTGGATGATGCTTCACATAACTGGCAAAAGATAGTTGCTGGACAACGCTTGTGGTATTTCGAAAGTAGGGATGCAAAGTCATGGCTGATGATCTAGATAGAACTTACGAGTATCCATTTCCGAATCCATCCGAAGAAGAAGTGGCTTTTAACGATGGCGCGATCCATCAACGACCTGCAGGATTGCCCTCGTCCTATGACGAAGGAGGCTCTACACGTTGGACACCCGACGCCATTGCCGAAGTTCAGGCACTTGCGCAATTAGGACGATACCAAGTCCGAGGATACAACTGTTTCAACAAACAAATGCCTACTTTTGATGATTTGGCATTTGTTCCTGCGACTATGACTCGGCTTCCTTTGGAAGGATATCGTGAAAACTGCGATATGGAAACCATATTGGGCGGTGGATCTCCCTATGTCGAGCGTCCCCTTAAACTTAAAATTCCTATCTATATCGCATCAATGTCATTTGGCGCATTATCAGCAAGCGCCAAAGCCTCGCTTGGCTATGGCGCATCCAAAGTGGGCACTATGACTTGTACTGGTGAAGGTGGAATGCTTGAAGAGGAACGCGCGGCAAGTCAACTGTTGGTGTATCAGATGAGTCCTGCCCGTTATGGACTCGATTTAGATCATCTTCGACGAGCCGATGGCTTGGAAATAGTTGTAGGTCAAGGCGCTAAACCAGGTACCGGTGGGTTGCTGCTTGGAATGAAAATTTCCGATCGTGTGTCAAAAATGCGCAATTTACCACCTGGAGTCGACCAAAGATCAACGATTAGGCATCCTGACTTCTTGGGTGCCGATGATCTTGCAGTAAAGATTGAGGAACTTCGGATTGCAACCAACTACAAGGTGCCAATTTTTGTCAAAATGGGAGCAACACGTCCCAGATATGACGTCGCTATCGCTGCTAAAGCAGGTGCAGATGTTGTTGTTGTCGATGGTGCCGAAGGAGGCACGGGCGCATCACCTGAGTTACTGTTGAATCATACAGGTATTCCGTGCATGTCATCCATTCGTGCCGCTCGTGAAGCTCTAGACGACTGTGGCATGTCAGATCGAGTATCTCTCGTTGTATCGGGAGGCATTCGATCTGGAGTCGATGCGGCAAAATGCCTGGCACTAGGCGCTGATGCGGTCATGATCGGAAACGCTGCAATGATTGCTTTGGGCTGCAATTCGCCTCGATACGAGGAAGACTATGCGAAATTGGGCACTTCGCCAGGTGCTTGTCATCACTGCCATACAGGACTGTGTCCGGTTGGCATTACTACTCAAGAACCAGAATTAGAAAAAAGAGTCAACGTTGCGGCTAGTTCAGAGCGTGTCGCTCGGTATCTCACTGCGATGGCGATGGAAATTACCATGTTGGCCAAAGCCTGTGGAAAATCTTCGGTTCACAACCTTGAAGTCGAAGATTTAAGGGCGCTTTCGTTTGAAGCATCCGCCTTTACGGGCGTAAAAATGGCAGGTATTGATCGTCCCTTTGGATGGGTCAATTCTGCCTAGGTAAATTCGCTCCGCTTCAAGATTGAATTGGACCAAAACCAATTCTAATTCGTCGCAAGATAACCTTATTCCGATTAGAATAATGGCAGGCGAAGTCGATTCAATGACTCATGCCACTACAATTTTCGAAACTCAATTTGCATCATGAAACCACTCAATGAACTGTCGCTTTGGGATGTTTCAAAATTGATGCGAGATCAAAAAATTCGGCCGCGAGAATTACTCGAAAGCTGTTTTAAACAGATTAATCAAAGAGAGCCTGACGTCAAAGCGTTTACGGCTTTGGACGAAGATTATGCCTTTTCTCAAGTCAGCCAGATTGAGAAGCAAAAAAATTTCAACCCTCTTTATGGTGTGCCTATCGGGGTCAAAGACATCATCAATTCAGTTGATTTTCCAACCACGATGGGGAGCCCAATTTATGCACAACATCAACCAGCTCGAGATGCAGCAATTGTTGCTCAATGCAGAAATGCAGGAACTATCATTCCTGGCAAAACGGAATCGACTGAATTTGCATTTTTTGCTCCCGGCAAGACCCGGAATCCGCATTCGCTAAAACATACCCCAGGTGGCTCATCCATGGGTTCGGCGGCCGCGGTCGCTGACAATATGCTGCCTCTTTCCATTGGCTCTCAGACCGCAGGTTCAGTCATTCGACCGGCAGCGTATTGCGGCGTAGTCGGATACAAAGCGAGTCACGGAGCATTTTCGATGGAAGGAATTTGCGGATTGTCACAGAATTTGGATTCGTTGGGATTTTTTGTCCGTGAACCGCAGGATTTGATGCTGATCCGAGAAGGTTTGCTTCATTCATCGACACCTTCGGAAATTTCCGAGCAACCGAATCGAATCGGCATAGTACGAACAGCCCACTGGTCTTTGGCTGAAACCTATCAGCAAAACTTTCTACTGAGTACAGCAGACCAACTTGCAGATAAATCATGTCAGATTGCTGACGTTCAAATCGAACCGAATGACGGGTTATTAACGGAAGCTCAGGCAACCATCATGGCATTTGAAGCCAGTCGCTCGCTTTCTGCGGAATTTGCCAATCACTGCGATAAACTGAGCTCCCAAATTCAAAAACTGATTCAAGATGGCATCGAAATCAAGTTTAAGGATTATTGCCGTGCGATAAAAATCGCTCACGAAGGCCAGCGTTCGATTCAGCGACTTTTCAAGAAATACGATCTGTTGCTCACATTAAGCGCAACCGGTGAAGCGCCTCCAGGGCTCGACAAAACAGGTGATCCAATTTTTAATCGAGTGTGGACCTTGCTTAAAGTCCCTTGTATTGCCCTGCCCTTAGGTCGAGGCCCAAATCAACTTCCAATAAGCGTGCAACTTATAGGGCCACATAACCAAGACGACAAACTCATTAGAAACGCGACTTGGATCGCCGAAAACTTATGAGTGAACTCTACCGACCTCTCGTTGAATCACAATCGCGAATTTTTTGTGATCTCGACTTAATGAAACCAGGCAAGAGATTTGGTGATCTTCGTTTTAAGTATTCCGATAACAAAACTGCATTGGGATGCATTTTGATCCCCATCGGAATCATCAAAAACGATCACGGTCCAACTGTTTTAATTATTGGTGGAGTTCATGGTGATGAATTTGAGGGCCCCGTTGCTGTTTTGAATTTACTGCACGAATTGAAAGTGAGTGATGTCAAAGGAAGAATTATTGGCATACCCGCACTAAATGCACCTGCTCTACTAAAATCTTCCCGAGTTTCGCCTCTTGATGACGGCAATCTCAATCGAGCGTTTCCTGGTGACCAAAATGGCACACCAACACAGATGATTGCGGACTTTGTAGAAAATTCCCTGATGCCCATGTGTGATGTAGTATTTGATTTACACGCAGGTGGTAAGGCTGCATGGTTTTCACCTTGCACCATGGCGTATCTAAATGACAATCGATCCATGTCCAAAACCAACTTGGAACTGGCGGAATTCTTTGGAAGCCGATATATCTGGCTAATGGGCGAGCTCAACGACGACAGAAGCGTAAATTTTGCTGCCTTGCGCAATGAAATACCCATGATAGCTGCTGAGTTAGGCGGAGGCGGTCAGATTTCACCAGAGACCCTTAGAGTTGGAGAACAAGGCCTGCGAAACTGCCTAAATTATTTGGGCGTGCTTTCCAATGGCTTCACACCTGAATCTGAGCCTCCGATTTATTTTGAAGTTTCCCATCACTCCCAACACATTTATTCACCAAATCGAGGACTGTTTGAGCCGACTTTCGAACCAGGTGATATCGTTTCGAAGGGTGAATGCGTTGGCAAAATTCACGATATTGAACGAATTGAAAATTCTCCAATTTGCATTGCCTTTCCTCAAAGCGGCGTAGCAATCACCCGATGCCACCGAGGTTTGGTTGAACGAGGTGAACAGCTTGCAATCGTAGGAACGATTGCAGATCGCCCCAACCTCTGATAGATTACACCCTTAGACTCGTGGTTTGATCCAAGTTTCAGAGATTGCCATAAATGCTGTACTCATTTCCTGACCCAAGAAATTTCTAGTGGTCAATGCACCTTTGAATCGCTCTCCGTTGACGGATATATAAGCAGTCCTTGCCTCAAGAAAAACACTATACATTTCGTGCTCGCCGGTAGCGGAGGCTTCAACCGCCACTTCAGCTGCAAAGGGCTCTCCCATATCCGACCAGCACATCACAACTTCCAGATCTTTGGAAATAATTGATTCGACATGATGATCCGGTAGATTACCTCGAGAAGTTATTTCATCGATTTGATAGTAACTCATTGAGTCAAGACCTTTTTTCCCAAGAAAGGATGGAAATTTTGAAACAAAATCTTGAATCAGGTACTCAGTCAATTTCTCGTTGTCCCAAAGACAGATGTTGTTCGCGTCAGGATATCCCAAAGCCTCATTCGGCCGATCCATCACAATCATGACATGACCACTTCCATATGGGGAAAGATTCACTCTGAAAAACAAACCAAGAGCGGTCCAATCTCCATTTGGATCTTCTTTAAAGTAAATTCCAGGATTATCTCCTGACCACTCTACTATTCCGGGATTTCTCGGTTGGTTCGGATCCATCAGTCTCTCCTTAGTTTGGTTAAAACGTCAATTCTAGTTTTTTGTGGATAGAAATCTGGTGAGTACGTTTTCGGTTAATTTAGAGATGTTGTTGTCAAAATTGTTCCACGGCAAACTGCCGCAGTAGCTGATTGAACCAACGGAAAATACATACCCACCTTTGGGCGTCTCGAATATAACAATGTCAGAACGAATCAATTCCGATTCTGGCTCCCCTGTTCGAGTTGTCAGATGCGTCAACATCTCTTCTGGAACGAGTACAAAATGATCTGGATAGTTTTCGGAACTCGCCAGCACGACCACATTGAGCGGAGTGCCAAGTGACGGGTCAGCACGGTCGAGCTCAAAACCTGCAGCTCCTCCACCACTTAAGCCAAAATCACCCAATATTTCGTCGTCAACTCCCTCGAATACCCAAGCGTATTTCTCATCTAAATTATATTTTCGACGATAATAGGTGCCTTGAAAATCCCCTTGTGCGGAAAAACCGACTCCGCATAATTTTTGTGGCGGCCGGCCATTGCGCAACCACAATCCGCCATATTCTCCGTCAAATGAATTGTAGTACTCACCAGGTTCAGAAGCCCAGGCTCGTATCCCCCCTTCTGCTCGCCGAATCTCAATCATGCCTGGATAATGTTCATTTAGCCCGATTTTCCAATAAAATCCGTTACCGCCCAGGTACATGAATCGACCGCCATTTCTGGTATACGAATAAATCGCATCCAAAGTATTTGAAGTGTGGTACTCGGGGTGACTCGGCGACATCACGACTTGGTATGGTTCCAGTAGTTCATAGCCAAACTCATGTAAGTCATCATCAGTTACAACATCGTACTGGTGCCCTAAATGCTCCAACCAGGCAAAAAGATGTGTGTCGGCAGGCAAATGCCGCATGCCTGACCCTCCATATGATCGGCAAATTGTCATATAGTTCGGTCGCATTGTTAAAGAAGGACGCAGTCTTGATGAATAACAGATTCCGCTGCCATCGGAATGGTAGTTGTACGTCGACAAGCCGAATGTTTGAACATCGTCAGGATTCCATGGCCGCAGACCACGTTCTGTTACCAAACGCTTATACATTTTCGCGTCCACGGAACGTGCTTGATTGTTGTAGACGGTATAAGTAAACGTAGGCGCTATGATGCAAATTTTCGATTGAGGTTTTCCCAATTCAGTCCGTACATAAAATGGAATATCCTCATAGGAATCTTCACATTCAATTCGCATCGAATACATTCCACTTCGAAAATCTGGTGGGATTTTGAATTCAAAATCTGTCTCCCAATTGCAGTCGTAAATGTCATCTTCGTGGAAGTGAATTGCCCCATATTCTGTCGGCGCATGCTTCCAACTCATTTCCTTTCCGCTCCAATTTGAACCTTTCATGCCCCTCGCTGGGCAATTGACTAAATTTCCATGCAATTGAAAAGGTCCTATATCTTCAATCGTCGGTGAGCTGATCGACTTTGAAAAATCCCAAGAGGCTAAAACCGATTGGCTTTCGAGCAATTCACTTTTTTTGATGTCATCGGAATCTTCAGATTCATAATTCAAGATTCTGGGCTGCTCCAATTTCCCGTTGTAGAATCCCGAAACTTGTTTGCCTCCAGAACACGCGATGAGGATTCGATCAACATCTTGCAAGGATGACAAAAAATCACACGGATAATCGACCTGCCCCGAATCACAAACATCGAATTCTGGTTCGAGGGACTCTTGCGATAGGACAAGCCGACTCTCTTTTAAATCAGCAAGCAGTGCGATTTCATACCAAGAACGTTCCCGAATGCGAATTTTTGGTGAAATTTCACACTCATTTTCATCATCAAAAACATGAGCGGCAACTTGGCCATCTCTATTCAGGCACAATTCAAGAAGCCGATTTCCACTGCGGTCAATTAAACAAATCAATCCCTGATGACCAGACTCAATCAAAGTCGGCCAAATTCGTGCAGCGAGTAAAAAACGATTAGCAAGAGGTAACTTTCCTGATACTTGAACAATTCCGTAAGAACCTAACTGGACTTTTTTTAGTTTAGAAGGAAACTCACCTTGAAAGACATCGGAATGATCATGTTCAATCATTCCGCAACCATTCGGATTCGGATCAGCACAGGTTATACGTACCAATCTTGCGGAATATGGCTGCTTAAATCGACTGCTGACTTTAAACTCGATTGTTTCACTGGGTGCAACCGACCAGCGATCAGCATATCCTACAATTGGGATCAACTTTGTTTCACCTTTTTTGATAAACATCATAAAACTTTGGTATTTTAATCCTTCGCTGTTGTAAATCGAGTGAGAAACGACAGATTGTTCGTCACCTAGGCCCAAAATTTTAGAAAATTGGAGGCGGGATGATAAGCCTGCTTGTCAGAGATGCTATTCTGACAGAGTTACCATTCGCAAAATCCGCTACTCAACGCCATCTTGGTGTGGCAGTTGTCGCAGGTATTTCAGTGTCAAGACAAGAACTCCTGTGGAGGCATCCAATATCCCTTTGCAGAATTGGGCAATTGGAATATTCCGTTGCATAATGAATCTGAAAGGCGTATCAAGTATGAAGCTTCATCGGGGCCAGAACATCGGTCAATCGGCTGCCAGTTTTATATTGCACAAGATCAGAGAAGTATTTTCGTTTCAGAATGACCTGTTATCCGAAAATGTTGAGGTGGACGGGGCATTTGGGCGGGCTGGAGAAGAACAAGCACAGATCCAGGAAACTGAATGCGGGCAGAGGTGGAGTTGGAAAATCCATAGTTGTGGGAGCAAAGGAACGCAATTCAACGAAAATCAGGGCACAGTTCATCGGTAATACAAAACAGAACACTCTGCACGGATTTTTTGATAATAATGTAGAACCCGGCTCAATCGTCAATACCGATGACTTCAGCGGATTTAAGGGTCTATATGATTATCAGCATCAGTTTGTAAGGCGTTCTGTTGGCGAGTATGTGAACGAAATGGCACATATAAATGGGATTGAGAGATTTTAGGTCAATGCTTAAGAGACCGCACAAAGGAACATGCCATAAAATCAGCAAAACGCATTTGGGCCGTTATGTGAATAAATTTGTGGTGCAACATAATATTCGTGAGGAGGATACCATTAGACAGATGGAGATAATTGTTGTTGGAATGGCTGGCAGATGAATTATGTATAAGGACCTGGCATCCGAGATTGATGGCAGGTTGAATTAGTGTACAAAATTAAATGAATGGCTGATATGGATCGTTCACAGCAAGGAGAAGGAGTTGATGGACAGTGAATCGGATGATCTGATCTTCTACACGCAATATGGCAATAATTGCGTCAAGGGGTATTTCAAAGTCCTGACAAAGCCTGAGGAGAATAGCGATTCCAGCGTGGTCTGGACAGCCAGAATGAATGTTGCGGGAAAGGAACTCGGCGAATTGAGGGCACAGTACTATCTGGACACAGCCGACGATGATGCTCGCCGCATCTTCGGGACGTTGATGGAATGCAGGGCCGGAGACAGGGTGTATCTGGAAGGGGTTATTTGGAAGAAGAAATTTCTGATCGTGGACGACATCGCATCCGATAACCCGTACGATACGGCGACGCGGGAGTATCCCGCTGATCCAGAATACTGGAAAGTATATCCGAAGCCGATTCCTCCCCAATAGAGTTTTATGGTTCGCGGTACCGATAGTCATGAGTTTTTCAGGGAAATTAACGAAAAGGGGTATAGGTTTGTCCGGCGTCGCTTGAGGAAAGAAGGCCTTGAATCTGACCGTGTCTTTTTTTATAAGCCGCCTGGACATTCCAAACCAGCCAATTGATCAAATTTATCTTGAGCCACCATTCAATTCAAAGCGGCTCTACAGTGTATTTGCAGGAAATACCGAATCGCTATGTGAGAATGGCATTGATTGGTGAAGCAATAAAATGAACTCTGTAGAAAAAAAGAAAACAGTGCGTGACAAATTATCGTGAGACAACGATATTCCAGATGACTTACTTTTTGAAACGGGAATGTTTGCCAAGGTTTTTATGAAGCTTCCGCCAATCGGTCAGAAAGAACTAAAATGAATATCTTATTGTTTTAATAAATGTAATTCATTATTCCTGATTGATGTTTCTACGAAACTAGGAATACTTTCACACTCTGGCCGAAGTTTGCAACCTCGCTGTGACCTATCCGACTTCGTTCGGCGGATAGTGTTTGTAGGGCGTGAAGGGTACCCTTGAGAAAATCTGCCAGTTGTTGATGGGTGCGGTTTAACTCGACTTTAGAACTGTCTGTCGAAAAATTCCGACAATAAACAGTTCAATGGCTACGAATTTATTGGGAGTACAACACCAAAAAGAAGGAAGGTTTGAAGCCTTCCTAATCGTATGTTCAACGGACAAGTTTGGCCGTTACTGCAACAGTACGATGACCGCACTAAGGATCGCAAGAGACAGTACGAGATTCGCACCAACAACCCACTTGATCCAAACAATGTTGGTACTCAGCTTAGTCCCCAAATGATCAAAGTCAGACTTCAGTAGGGTGATGTCCTGCTTGGTTGCTAGATCTCCCTGCCTCTGCTCGACTGCCAACGCGATTGCTTCGGCATGTCTCGCCTCGGTCCCTGCGTCCTGTAGATCTTTTGACACAGTCAGTGTTCAAGCGCCGCATTAGCCATGGTTTTCTCCGATTGTGTTGTTAGAGGATACTTCCCCCTCTCTGGGAACAAATATCCGCTAAAGGGTGGTTAAATGTTGCAGGCGGTTTTCCACCTAGTTGTTGATCAGGCCTGACGGCATGTTATAAGCCTAAGTCTGCCACCGCATACCTATGGCCGGTTGGACACTCGTGCGTTCAACGGCGATTGCACCTTTTAGCGTACAAAATTTTCGCAGATTGCCAATCGCTTTGCAAATAGAACGCTCAGGTCGGAAATTAGAATTTACAGATTATAGCCGGGAGTAGTAGACCCGACTTTGCGAGGAATACATTGCTTTTAACCCGTCACGAGCGACTCAATTCAGCTACTTCAAGTTAACAAGCCATTTCCCCACGTCTCTTTATTGCTCGATTTCCGAAGTTTTGAATACTTTGCAGCATTGAGTTCACGAAAAAAATTTAGCCCCGTTACCTCCTCGATTCCGGCGAAATTCACTAAACTAGCTGACCTTCTGCGCTTGAGCCAACTCGACGCTTGCGGTGGTATTACCGGTCCTGTGTCGGCTATAGCACTTCTTGGTGATAAAGCAATGACTGTGGAGCCTTTCTCAAACTCCATTCCACATGGTAGGCGAGCATACAGATGAAAAGATGTGTGTACATGCTCTTCGGTATGGCGGCGAAACAGTCTAATTTGAAATTCCAAATTTATAAAGGTTCAGATGGTACGTTACACTTTTCCTAGATTGTTGTAGCTATTAACGAGTTGTTCGGAGAAAGCTGCTTGTAGTCTTGTTTTGTACGTAAAATTTAGAATGCAAACGGGGGCTTTCCCCCTTTCGATGGAGTGCAAGTTTTGTTGAAATCCGAAGAAACCGCGCTTCCAAGTCATCGCTGACAGTTGCATCTCGGCGTAGGTGTCAGCGATTTCGGTCGGTTTTGAATCGGGTAAAAGAAAAACTTACTTCCCATAAGAAAGCGACCACTGTTCCGCATCGGCACTTTTCAATACAGCTAACTTGAATTCAGGAAATCCAAGAAATGCTAGTTCCAGGATTAAAGCAGCGGATGCCAATCTCATCAGTTCCGGGCAATTAAGTTAGATTTATGTTTATTCTGAACAACAGATTTATTGCGGATTTTGGCAGTTAGATGGAATATACAACTGATAAATTCTTCGACTCGGAACATCAACAACCTCAAAACTGGAAGAATCTAAAGGATTACTTTCGAGACCTGGATCATGAGTTCAGTTTAAATCCTCCTCCAAGACAATTCGTTGGTGGTTTCGGAAATCTCAATTTTCTGATTCATCTTAATGGAGAACGTTTCGTACTACGAAGACCTCCTCTGGGGCCCTTGCCACCCGGAACCAATGATATGGGCCGCGAATTTCGCGTCACTTCAAGATTATGGAAAAAGTTTCCGCTGGCGCCAAAAGCCATATTGTTTTGCGATGATAAATCCATATTAGGTGCACCATTTTTGGTGATGCAGTATCGACCCGGCGTCGTAATTCATAAAGAGCTTCCCGAATTTCTTCACGATCAAACTTGGCAGCTTTCCAAAATAGTGATCGATGTTCTTGCGTCATTTCAAGCTGTAGACTTCGAAGCGGTAGGACTGAATAACCTAGGAAAACCAGATGGATTCTTGGAAAGAGCTGTGAAAGGTTGGGTGAAGCGTTTTTATGTAGCGTCCGAAGATGTCTATCCAGATCACAACTACCCGATTGCTGCAAAAATTTTGATTGACTGGCTTGCCAAGCAACCTGTGCCGTACTCAAAACCCACTTTACTTCACAACGATTTCAAGCTAAACAACATCGTTCTGAGCACTAAAGACTGCATCACCTCCATTGCGTTGTTGGACTGGGACATGTGCACTCGTGGTGATCCATTGTTCGATTTTGCGACTTTGTTAAGTTACTGGGTGGAACCGGATTATTCAAGTGTCTAAGCTCTGTTAATCGTGCCACATTTTATTGGGACAAATATTACAAGCAGTGGTTAATGCTTGTCACCATGAATTTCAATTTCAGATGCGTGCTCCCTTCTGTGCTGATGAAGCTATTAACAAAGCGAACTGATTACATTGGTTGCGGTTGTGAATAACTGCTGTCCGAAGCTACCTTTACTCCTTTGGAAAACTCAATATGGTACACTTTACACGAATAACAGAAAGCAGCTACATGCCAGGTTCTTCGAATCGCAAAACGGGCGGACACCAGTTCGTGAATGGTTGCTCGACTTAACGCAGGATGAGCGAAAACTAATAGGGGACAATATCCGCGCAGCAGAATTTGGGGGCCTGTCGGGATGCCCCTTTGTCGAGCGATTAAAAATTACAAAGGTTTGTGGGAAATTAGAACAAATCTGTCAAATAAGAAGATCGCCCTTGCTCTATTTTGTTCTCACGGAGGCGAGATGATTCTTCTTCATGGCTTCATCAAAATGACACAGAAGACACCTAAGTCTGAACTTGACACAGCAATGAAGAGAATGAGAGGTTTGGCATGACGAATGATATCGAAAGAGGACATCCTGGTCAGTTATTTGAAGACTTTCTCAAAGAGCAAGATACTTATGAGGACACCACCGAACAAGCCGTGAAGCGTGTGTTGGCTTTCCAGCTCTCAGAGCAAATGAAATATCAGGGCCTATCCAAGGTAGAAATGGCTCGGCGTCTTTGTACAAGCCGGTCGCAACTTGATAACCTGCTTGACCCCGAAAATGACGGCGTTACAATTGGTGTCTTGAACCGGGCTGCGAAGGCGGTTGGTCGTCGCCTCCGGCTCGAACTCACGTGAATAACCAAAGCAGTGAACTATCAAGTTTACGAACTCTATTCTGCGTCTAACGCCCTAAAGCAGCGTCTAAATTGTAACCCAACAATAAAATGGAGAGGATATCGTAAGTCGTGGTGTGATGGGACATTGACCCCGCCATTCTGATTCCAAATTGTCCATCAAGGTAGAGAAACTCTAAAGTGTCGGTCTATCTTAATTTGTAGTTTAAATTCTTTTGCGCTTGAGCGAACTCTACGCTTACGATTGATTTACCGGATTCTGCGTCCGCCACAGCATTTCTTGGTGAAAAAGCATCTAACTGCAGAACCTTTCTCAAACGCCATTCTAAATAATCAGCGAGCATTCGGATGAAAAGATGTGTGTGCACTTGATCTTGGGTGTTGTGGCGAAGCAGTCGAATTTGAAAGTCCACACTTTTCAAGGTTTAGATGGCGCGTTACACCCTTGCTAAATTGTGGTAGCTATGAATGACTTGTTCAGAGAGAGCTGCTTGTAGTCTTGGTTTGAACGTAAAATTTAGAATGCAAATGGAGGCTTTTCTCTTTCGATGAAGTGCAAGTTGCGTTGAAACTCGAAGAGACCGCGCTTCCACGTCATCGCTGACAGTTGTATCTCGGCGTAAGTATCAGCCGTTTCGGTCAGTTTTGAATTGGGTAATAGAAAAACTTACTTCCCATAAGAAAGCGACCACTGTTCCGCATCGGCACTTTTCAATACAGCCAACTTGAATTAAAGACATCCAAGAAATGCTAGTTCCAGAATTAAAGCAGCGGATGCCAAACTCATCAGTTCGGGGCAATTAAGTTAGAATTATGTTTGTTTTGAACAACAGATTTATTTCGGATTTTGGAAGTTAGATGGAATATACAACTGATAAATTTTTCGACTCGGAACATCAACAACCTCAAAACTGGAAGAATCTAAAGGATTACTTTCGAAATTTGGGTCATGAGTTCAGTTTAAAACCTCCTCCTAGACAATTCGTTGGTGGGTTTGGAAATCTCAATTTTCTGATTCATCTTAATGGAGAACGTTTCGTACTACGAAGACCTCCTCTGGGGCCCTTGCCACCCGGAGCTAATGATATGGGCCGCGAATTTCGCGTCACTTCAAGATTATGGAAAAAGTTTCCGCTGGCACCAAAAGCCATATTGTTTTGCGATGATAAATCCATATTAGGTGCACCATTTTTGGTGATGCAGTATCGACCCGGCGCTGTAATTCATAAAGAGCTTCCCGAATTTCTTCACGATCAAACTTGGCAGCTTTCCAAAATGGTGATCGATGTTCTTGCGTCATTTCAAGCTGTAGACTCCGAAGCGGTAGGACTGAATAACCTAGGAAAACCAGATGGATTCTTGGAAAGAGCTGTGAAAGGTTGGGTGAAGCGTTTTTATGTAGCGTCCGAAGATGTCTATCCAGATCACAACTACCCGACTGCTGCAAAAACTTTGATTGACTGGCTTGCCAAGCAACCTGTGCCGTACTCAAAACCCACTTTACTTCACAACGATTTCAAGCTAAACAACATCGTTCTGAGCACTGAAGACTACATCACTCCCATTGCATTGTTGGACTGGGACATGTGCACTCGTGGTGATCCATTATTCGATTTTGCGACTTTGTTAAGTTACTGGGTGGAACCGGCCGATCCACCTGCACTCAATGTTGTCGGTCAAATGCCTACTTCAACAACACCCGGCTGGATGAATCGTCAACAAATTTCCGAATACTACGCAAAGGTAAGCAACCAGGATCTCTCAAATATTCACTACTATCGAATTTTGACAGCATTCAAGCATTGTGTAATTTTTATGCAGATATACGCAAGATTTTGTCGCGGTACGACTACAGATCCTAGAATCGCAGAGCTAGGTCCTGCGTTAGATTGCTTGTTTGAATTCACTCATGACCTGATGCGAGGAGAATACTTTTGAATCCTACACTTCACAATTCCAAGTAACCGAAACAAGATAGTCAGATTCAAAGAGACTTCATGAAAGTCGAATCGTTGTAACTTCGGAATTTGTGAACTCCTAAAGTAAAAGTAATGCCGAATAATGTCAGTACATCAAGAAAATTGGAATACAGAAGAGCAAAGACTCTTTGGAACGCAATCAGTTCAGCTAATCTAGTTGATTTCAATAAATAATTTTCACTCACTCTTCGGTAAATTGCACTAGTCGAAGTCTGACACTACCAGTTCAAATTTGAAGAAAGAGCGACGTCATCAAAACCTTTAGTTTCTAATGTTTGCCAACTTCGCGTGATTAGAATCAACTTTGTTTTGTCCACCAAAATTGAATGTCATCACTTAAAAATTCAATTTGAAAATTTACTTTATTCCATTAGCCAATAAACGAAATGTCAATTCGGTAAAGGACTGGCACCAAGTCGCAATAGTGAATAAAAACGACCCGACTAATCGAGGAAAAATTCTAGATGTCGCTAGCCTTCGAAGAATATGCAATCGTTGAGAATGATAAATTTAACGAAAATTCGCTGACAGTTTTTGACTCCAGAACCGGCTCGTTTGCAGATTTCGAGCTGTTGATCGATTGAAAAGACGTGTAAATCCCATCACTAGATCGGCGTGCTAAATCGCACGCTTATAACACTAGTGCAGTACGTACTCGACTTTAAAGCGATTATGAGGTCAATGTACTAAGCCGGTTTCTGCGAGAATTCTTGACTAAACTAAGTTGCTAAGCTAACCTGCATGCGGTCTAATAGTTGTGGATGTTTTCGAACCGCCTCAAATAGTTCCCCAATTGTCATCGCATTATTTTTATCTTTTTTCTTTGTAGAGAAATAATCTCCCCCGGTTTGGAGGTCGAAATGCGACCACGTCAAATTCCCGTCCTTATTTTCATCAATGCCGATGATGAGCTCATTCTCGAAATAATATATCCACCATTCTGAATTGTCCACTGATACAGGACTAATTTCGAAGTCACCTTCAGCGAATCGGGTGAACGCAGCATATTTCACAAATGCATACACACTATTGGCGGAGACATTGAGCGTTTTTAAAATTTTAGTTAATAACTCGTAACCAAAGTGCTCTTTTGATTTGTCCACAATGACTTCTGGATTTAAAAGAAATTGATCAATTTCTTGAGATTCTAAATTTACGAAAATCATGGCAAACGGCGTACACCGCTTAAACAGCACCCAAATATTTAATTTTTCGCTTTCGATTTGCTTCAAGAACAATTCTGCTGTTTCTCGATTGGTAAGACAGTATTTGTATTCAGAACGACTGCAGTATTCAACTGCATTTAACATTTTCAGAAGAAAAGGAAAAGTGACAACCTCTTTAAGTCTGAAATCATTACCGAGTTCTATACATTTTGGGGATAAACATTTTCCCGCCTCCGGTTCAACACTCTTTATAGCTGCGAAGAAGCTATTCGCCTCGATTTGCGCTTCATTAAAGGAAATATTGCAACTTTTTAAGACTCGATTCGCACTAACTCTCACGTCGTAATTTATATGATTTCTGTGTTTGAACGCGTCTCGAATTCCCTTTATCGACCTACAAATATCGGAGTCACTTAGCTCAGGATTCGTATTTCGACTTTCTTGGATGAGCCTTTCAAAGTCATCGACATCAAAAATAAAATCTTGGGCAGATTCAATAAACTTCATTAAGCGCCTGAGCTGCAAAGTACAATTCTTATTCACTTTCTTACCTTTGCAGATGTTTCAATTCGTAGCATAGTTCAAAGAAATTTCAATCAGTTAAAACAATTGGATATCTATAGTAGTTGTGCAATAAATATTCTGCTCCTTCCTGACATGGTACAGTCATTTTTACACCCAATAAGCCTGGCTGAAAGCACTGAAACGTAATCACTGACTGAGCGGTTTTACCAGTCTGCGCCGCGGTCGTGCTCAAGCTTATTTTCTTAGCCGCTATACCCATTATCAACTTAGCCGATGTCATCATAAAACCTCAGCGACCGCTGGCACCCTGCCTGAAATCACCAAACTGCTTGTTGGTTGAACGCTACGGCAAAGCACACTAAATTTTTTAGCCAATTAAACTGAGATGTGTGCAGAGGCATATCAATATTTTTGTGTCTGTCAATTTTTTCGGTATGCAAAATATGCCATAAAATTTTGCAGTACAGTCGCAAATTCAGTCGCATCTACATTGCCACGTTCTATTTTTTAACCGCATGCTCGTCTGCCTACCCAAAGCTTAATGAGAGTTGATCACTTTCTTGAATTTGTGGCGTGTGAATCGATTCACCAGCTAAGCTAATTTGCATTTGATCAAGTAGTTGTGGATTTCTTCTTACCGTTTCGAACAATTGATTCAATGAAAGGTGATTATTAGATGATCCTATCCAACCGCTGACTAGACGCCGAGTGCCGTTCAATTTCAAATAGTAGTGCAAATACTTAAAACATGACCATTTCAATTCTCCGGTCTTGCTGTACTCGCCGATGATCAATTCATTTTCATAAAAAAATATTAACCATTTACTGTCATCAACGGACACAGGAATAACTGAAGGCCGACCGTTTACGAACCTTTTGAATGCTCCACGCGCGATAAATACACCTACATTGTCGGCGGAAACATCAAGCGTTTGAAGAATCTTCATCAGCAGTGCGTAATCTATGTAGTCATCTGTTTTGTCCTGATCAATTTCTGAAGCAAATTCAAAATCATCAATTACTTGAGATTCTAAATTTACGTTAATCATGGCAACTGGCGTACTCCGCCTAAACAGCACCCAAATTGTTGAACTTTCAGATTTCATGTTTCGAAAGTATTCTGCAGCGAAATTTGGACATTTGACACAGTTTCCAAAAGTGCGTCCCATTTTCTGAAGTTGAGGAATACTGACGATTTCTATAAGTCTGAAATTGTGATCGAGCTGAAAACATTTGGGAGTTGAAGTATTTCCCACTTCTAGCGCCTCAACAATGTCGAGAACGGTCCGGAACGGTTCGAGTGATACCTTCACGTTTTTAATACCATGACCTGCGCTTTTAATAACTTTCGCAGCTTTCCTTTTCACATCGTTATCTGAATGATTTTGATGTTCAACCGCTAGTCGAATTCCTCTTAGCGTTTTGCATATATCGTAATTGGTCGCATTTGAATTAGCTGATTTGTATTTTTTGAGAAGTCGTTTGAATTTGTCGAAGTTGAATTTTTCGATTGACGCTGCCTCTTTCTTTAAGCGATTTAGTTGCCTAACGACATTGGCATCCATAAAAGTACTCCCTCATCAAATTCGACCTAATTAACAATCTACAGATCAATTGGTTCAACCTAAAAGTCAAGATTATGAGTTCGGATGGTTAAAGCCGAAAAATCGGAAATTTAAGTCAGTCGCAATACTCATTGCGATGTTAGACAGTATAAATTCACCTTTCCTATTTATCCGTCAATATCTGTCGCACAAATGGAGTCGTAGGGGTGTTAGTAAGAAAATATTTTTTGGATGCCAGATAGTTTCTCTTTAAAAATAATTACATAAATACGAAATTGCGCCGAGATTATTCTTCGTCGGGTGGTGCAGTTTCAGCATCGAATGAGGAAATTGGTTTGATAATCAAATTCATGGAAGCAACGGAGTTGCTAGAAATATGCGGCAGGGGAAGGCATTCATCTGCCTAATCTCTTCACCAATGTAAACTGCGAATGTCAAAATTTGTCGAGTAATGTACACACAAAATACGGCCAGATTGCATTCTACCCAGAATGTAGATACCTCACTCATTTATTAATCTTTGCGAAGACGAATTCCGGCACCTATACAAACTGGCTAAAGCTAACAAAACAAACTGCTTCTACACTTGCATTAGCCGGATAAGGCCGGCGGCCTAGTCAACGACAGCTTGAATCAGCTGAGATGTGTTTTGGATTTCCAGAATCAACGGTTGAGACAATTTACAAGTTCATGCAAATACTCGTGAAGACAAAGATGAGAACCGCGTGATAGATGCCTGCAAGAAGACGCTTTAAATTACTAATCACGTGATGCACCTTTGTCAATCTTTGTGCAGATTTTTATGGGGTCACCTTTGCTTGATGTTCACAACGTACGCGCATGACGTTCAAAGAACGATTGGAGTCGCTGCGCACTTTGCCACTGTGAATCTGACATTCGGTGATTTGTTGAACTTGTTGATGATTAACGCCCCTTAGCACTATTACCGCCACAAGAACGCTGATTTTGTCGCAATGTTCGACCGCCAATTGCACCTGGGTTTTACCTTCGGTACCGTGTCCGTAATTACCACCGATGAAAGCGTCATTATTTCACCCAAAACCTCCAAATGATAGGCTTGGTTGCGATGCTCTATGGTAGTTCTCAAATTGCGCGACGCCAACTGTGTGTGCTAATCCAAATGCCCCCTATCATGTTGTCCAGACGCATCGCCGTGATTCCATCTTTATCGGCAGTGATCAGATAGTTGGCAGAAAGCCATTTTGACAATAGCAGATTGGTATTTTCAAACTCGGTGCCAGCGGTGATTGAGGTCAGATGCTTACGTTGGTCGCACTGATGCAGGGGATGGCAGCTAAAAATATTGGCTTGATGATGGTCGTGGCGAGGACCCAAAATGCCGTGCGGTCAGCGATGTTTCAGTTCTTTGAGGCTGGCATGTTGGCTGAAGAATTAACTGTACCAAGATCAGAATGAATGGGATTTTTGTCACATGAATCTAATATATCAATCGTTTGTCTAGGTTTAGAATTATCAAAAACTGATTCTCTTGCAGAAGCATTTTGAAATTCAAACCTCATAAACACATAGGAATTCTCAATGCTCCCACACACTCAAATCCACATCTCTCTTTACAAACTGATTCAATCTCTACCAATCTTCCAACGGGTAAGTTGTAAGCATCTCGTAACCGGTTTCCGTAACAAGAAGCTGCTCTTCAATTTTGACGCCTTCGCCTCCATGAATTGAACCGATGTAAGATTCAACACAAAGTGTCATTCCGGGTTCTAGCATGCCTTCGTAACCTTTTTGTTCGTAGTCTATGTAATGTTTGATACTTGGATATTCATCTGCGAGCCCCACTCCATGAAAAATGACACCGTAGCGTCGGTCCACGAATTCTTCTGGTACTGGCCAAGCGTTCTGTCCCAGTTCCTTAAACGTGACACCAGGTTTAACGAGCTCCGTGTTGTATCGAATTTGTTCTGCCGACAGTTGGTAGAGTCTGGCTTGCTCGGCAGAAGGTTTGTCTTCACCACAGATCCAAGACCTTGACATATCACAGCAATAGCCATAGGGACCAATCAGGTCCGTGTCAAAGCTGACCATGTCACCGCGTTCGATAACACGCATTGAAGATTCACGCATCCATGGATTAGTGCGCCAACCTGAAGACAGCAGCCTGGTTTCAATCCACTCACCGCCTAACTCAATATTCTTCTCGTGAAGTTTTGACCACAATGCATTTTCAGTGATTCCTGGAACCAGGAACTGTCGCATATGATCCACTGCGAGCTCGCAGACTTTCACTGAATAACGCATCAATTCCAGCTCTTCTTCTGATTTCACCAATCGCGCAACTTCCATAATGTCCTGACCTTCCTCAATGTCTAGACCAGCAGCCATTAATGCGTTCAGTCCCAGACAACTGCAACGATCAATCGCAAGTCTACGATTGCCGCCTCCATATGTCTGCACGAGATCCAAAATTTCTTGTGCGAACTTGCGAGCATTTTCTTTGGCACGAGAACCAGCTGAAAAGAAATAAAAAGGAGTAATCACCCGATACTCATCTACGGTGGGGAGATCTTCCGCTAAATGTGGCATGTTGCCAAAATCCCATAGTATGACCGGCCCCTCAGTTGCGACGAACGCACAACGAGCCTCGTAATGAGAACACCAAATCTGCATATTTGTCGCATCCGTCACATATCTGGTATTTAACTGATCGAACACTAATATTCCTGCTAGATCATGTTTCTGTAACTCATCACGTACCCTCTGGACGCGATATCTTCGAACCTTGTCAAGACCGGCGGGTGGATTCGTAAACTCCATCGCACCATGTTGGCGATTTCGAACTTGTTTCAGAATTGAGTCTCTTTTTGGTTGTTGCATCAAAATTCTGTCACTGGTATTGATTAAACTGGCAAAGTGATAATGTACCTCAGTACGTAATTCGATTGTCAGCAGATTTACAAATTCTCCCATAAATATATTAAAAGTGCTTATTTGAGAATTCGAAAGTTGCTAACTATGCCCTGAGATTCAAGGGCGAGAATTTTGCAATGAAGACGCGTTGAGTCGTCTCAATAACTTCAAGTAGCGCGAACTTTGAATTGTTGTGAAGGCAACCGCTGCAGCGAATCGACGAAGTGACGCCCCCAAAAAAATTCCTGTTAGGTCGTGTTCGCGGTTTCGCTCGCAGTCAAGTTGCCCGGCTTCAAATTCCCTAGTTGACGGTAACTCTGCTTTTGCTATCCCGACGGTGCATTGGAAGGCTGAATCGGGAAAACAGTAGAATTGAGCCAATTTTTAGTCGCAAATCTATACGCTAATGGCAGAGGGTTAAATGCTTTACCCAACGTGGGGCATCGGTCCTTTGTTATGCGATGTCAGCCGGTAACGCTTAAGGACTGTTCCTTCGTGGCTAAGCGCTGGAATAAATATCACTCGCGTTCGTTTCAGATCATTCTGCAGTCCACTCCTGGAGTTGTCACCGAAATCTTTTGAACATGCTTTCGGCGCCTCAGTGGACACAATTTCTTTCTTTTGCTGTGGTTGCCTCATCAATTTACTTTTCTTCGAAACAATATTTTTAAAGGACAGGGATTGTCAATTCTCGACGAATATTAACAATCAGAATCGAAAATTGACCCAAAACGAAAAACAGGAGCAATTTTGTGTTCTGGTCGGACCTCACGATCAGAAGGGACTGAAACCGTCAAAGTACAAAAATTCACTATCAAACAAATCAATCAACCACTAGGTTCGAAAAATCATGCAATTTTATGCGGCATTTGGATCTGCGAGGAGAACTGTGCCGGATCAGATGCTGGCTCATGAAGATTTACGGATACCTGAAGAAAAAAAGGTTGAAGATGCCGGTTTGCATGCTGAATTGAACAGTGAAAATGAAGCACTTTTTGTAAGCGAGTGCCAACCTCGTCAGCCGGAAAATGGGGACCGCAGAAAGTTATTTTAACGAGGATGCAACCTTTTGGAAGAAATTCGAACCAATGATGGAACGCTGCTTCAAAACAATTTGAGTGCTGCGAATAACAGTCCTGCTATCGCGACTTGCGATAGAATTATTTTCACATACAGTCCCGACATTTCCGCGCGCAAATGATACCTTGGCTACCAAATCAGAATTTGTTTGTTAGGGCACATCAACAAAATTGGGGAACCTGTTTTTCAGACTCTCCGATGTTTTGCAACTTGCGAAAATATATTCTCGGGGCTTATCGAGACCTTAACGGCTTCGACAAAACCTACAAACTGAAAGACGCAACAGTTCCCTACTACTCCGTCTTCGCGCGTAATCTCTACGCGTTCTCTACTAGAGGATGTGTAGAGAGGCATCATGCCTCTTTTCTTGAACGCACGCTTAAGATAATTTCGAGGTTAGAATCCAGTTGCGTCTCAATGGCGCAAAACACGAGGACGAGAACCCGCGTAAAACTTGGTTTTAGATCAGAGGATCACTTTTTCAAAAAAGCTTCAGCACCGCCAGGTGCACGCCTGCAATGCCGATGCCAGCCAGCAATAATTTGACGAACAGGGCTGCCAGCTCAGCACGAAGGTGATCTTTAGTAACAAGATCACTTGGCGAGGACTCGATTGCCATCGCGATTGCTTCGGCGTGAGCCGTGTCAATTCCTGCTTCCTTCAATTCCTGCTTCCTGCAGGTTTTTGGAAACGCTTAAAGTGTCCATATTTTCCTCCAAAGCGTGATTTCCAGAGGACTCTCACCCTTCAGGGAAGATCCTCTCCCCGGGAAGGGTTTTTACGGCTTTCGCCGCGAATGACCGCCGTAATAGGCGATTTGTCATTTTTATCGTATATCCGACAATTCAACGGAACCACATGATTCCGCTTTAGGTTCCACCCAATTCAGGGATGGAACAATGTGGCGTTTATTTCCCTGCTGCTGAGAGATTCATCGAATTCATACACTCATTTGAGTACCCTGCGCATTAAATGCTACCGCGTAGTCAATTGCAACATACTTATTTATCATATACACTCCTTCGGAGTGCAACTAGCGGTGCTTATTTGCCAAAAAAACAGGAAATCATAAAATTTTCTAGTGTGAGAAAGAGGTGGAGAATTAATATTTCTACCTCATTTTTTGGTGTGCATCGAATTCAGGCTATTGTCTTTGTAAAAAAATGGCGCAGGACGGCTTAATTGGTGCGTGCGAATTCGTGTGCGGTGGTGCATCGTCGCTTCGTCAACACGCAGTTGCAGAACGCCAACTATCATTGGGCTCGAACCGCGTGTCAACATGATGCAGTCGGCAAAACCAAATACGCGGCTCTTCGTGACAAGGGGCGCCGAATCGCCAGATCTTTGCGAAGTGTGACCAACCGGCTGCTTGAACTCGCCTGCGTGATGTTGGAAAATCAAATGCCAATTGACCCTGATTATCCAACACATGAACTGGCAGCATAACAGATCGGGGCAGAAAATGCGAAGTTGCAGAGCCGCAATCCGTCTAGACAAAATACTGGATGTCCACCATTTGGCTTGCAAGCATCGCCAAAACCCGCTGGCAAATCCAAAATCTTCTTGGATTCGCGTGATTTTGTCTTTTTCCTGCTCCGAATTCAACAAAATCTTTCAATATTTTGTTACAGCGTAAAGCTCATCTCACAGGAAAATTCGTTTTAACAGAATTGAAATTTGTTATACTGAATTCAAAATTTTTAGGTAAATATTCACAGTTTTAAGATACAGGAGAAGTGTGGATGAAATTTTCATTTAGTAAAAAACTGGTTCGTCAGGTTGGTGCGCCTGTCGTTGCGTTGTTACTTGCATCCGGTGGTATTACGACCGCGCAAGCAGCTGACCCAGTTGAGTTGGTCGTCGTTTCTTGGGGTGGAGCGTACACAAAGAGTCAACAATTGGCTTACCATGAACCTTATATGGCTCTCAATCCTCACGTTACTATCATCAACGATGACTCGGCATCAGAAGGAGTTGCAAAACTGAGAGCTCAATCAGAAGTTGGTAACGTAACTTGGTCGCTATTGGACACGATCGCTTCTTATACCATTGCCCTTTGTGACGAAGGACTGATCGAAGAAATTGATCACGATGCTATGTTAGAACCGGCACCGGACGGTACACCGGCGAGCGAAGACTTTGGTGAGCTCATCATATCACCATGCTTCATTCCTAATATTGTGTACTCCACGACCTTCGGTTACCGAACTGATTTGGTGCCCGTAGCACCAACTTCGATCGCCGATGTGTTTGATTTGGAAAAAATTCCAGGCAAGAGATCTCTTGAGAAGAAACCAATCGTTAATTTTGAATGGGCACTGCTCGCCGATGGTGTATCTGCAGACGACATTTACGATGTTTTGGATACTCCGGAAGGAGTCGCCCAAGCATTCGCGAAGTTGGATGTAGTCAAAGATCAAGTGGTGTGGTGGACTCGTGGAGCACAACCAACCCAGCTGCTGGCAGATGGTGAAGTTGTCATGGCTTCTGCATACAATGGACGTCTTTTCTCAGCGATCGAAGAAGAAGGACAGCCCATTGCAATGATGTGGGATTGGCAAGTATTCGATTTGGACGGTTGGGTAATACCGAAAGGCGCTCCTCATCGAGACGAAGTTGTGAAGCTGGTTCGATTTGCTACGGATACGCAACGACTGGCAGACCAGGCCAAATATATTTCCTACGGTCCGGCGCGTATGTCATCCGCTCCGTTGGTTGGTAAGCATGCTACTCTCGGAATTGACATGGGACCCCATATGCCAACCCATCCCGATAACGCCAAGACCACATTGCTTTACAATTATGAATGGTGGGCGGACAATGAGGACGATCTAGCCGAGCAATTTGCATCATGGATAGAACAGTAATATAGCGTTCAACTTGAAGTATTCATTCTACGCAGGGTACGATTCACACCGTACCCTGCATGTCTTTCAAAACATCTCTAATCTATAAATCCAGTGTCTGAAGTAGCCCTCAAAAGCAATGAACCCATCCGAACTGCGGATGGCACTCTATTAAAAGTCAGTTTAGCTAGAGCCTTGCGCAGAGATAAATTTAAATCTCTGCTTTTAGTTGCCCCGTTATTTCTATTTCTTACTCTGACCTTTCTGCTTCCTATTGGTGATATGTTGTGGAGAGGGGTTGAAGACCCGATCGTTTCTACTTACCTTCCTCGAACAACAGAACAGTTACAGAAATGGGACTCCCAATCAAATGAACTCCCACCGGAGAGCACATTTGAAGCATTGGTTGATGACATCCAAGAGGGGGCAAAGGAGAAAGTCATCACTCGTGTAGGCAAACGTCTCAATTATGAATCGCCCGGCATGTCAAGCCTCTTTCGAAAATCTCAGAGACATGTACCAAAACTAGATGAAGGCCCTTATACCGAAGCTGTAATTAAGATTGACAAACGTTGGGGGAACATAGAAACTTGGCAACTTATCAAGACTTTCAGTTCTAACTTGACGAGCGGTTACTTCTTGGCAGCGATTGACCTCGAAGTGCTGCCTGATGGGAGTGTGGCATTACAGGAAGACACAAAACGAATTTACATCAAGCTATTTATACGCACTCTTTATTTAAGTGGGTTTATCACTTTGATGACCTTGATTCTGGGTTATCCGGTTGCCTATCTTCTAGCAACTTTACCCTTGCGTACGAGCAATTTACTCTTGATGTTAGTTCTCCTGCCATTTTGGACTTCGTTACTTGTGCGCACTACTTCTTGGATCGCGCTTTTGCAGAGGGAAGGTGTATTGAACGACATTCTGGTTGGACTCGGCCTGATCGGTACAGATAGTAGACTCGCAATGATTCACAATGCTACTGGAACTATCATAGCGATGACTCACATTCTGCTGCCGTTTATGATTTTGCCGCTCTTTAGCGTCATGAAGACGATTTCTCCCAGCTACATGCGCGCGGCAATTTCTCTTGGAGCCCGTCCATCTGAAGCTTTTATAAAAGTATATTTTCCAAATACGATTCCTGGAATAGGCGCAGGTGGAATTTTGGTGTTTATTCTCGCAATTGGCTATTACATTACGCCTGCCTTGGTCGGCGGTACTTCTGGAACGTTTATCAGCAACTTCATCGCTTACCATATTTCCGTATCTCTAAACTGGGGATTGGCAGCCGCTTTGGGCATCATTCTATTGGGACTGGTACTTGTCCTCTACTTGCTGTACGACAAAATCGTTGGCATTGACAACATGAAGCTGGGTTAATATGAAAAAGTTCCCTCCATACGCAACTGTGCTTGATCGCACATGGTATTATGCGTTCCGATTTATATGCGGGTTAATCTTTCTCTTTCTGATTTTTCCTATTCTGGTAATCATTCCGCTTTCTTTCAATACGGTTCCATTTTTTACTTTTACGCATGAAATGCTGACACTGGATCCGGAAGGTTATTCCTTGCGTTGGTATAACGATTTCTTTACCAATCGGAATTGGCAAGGAGCAATTAACAACAGTTTCATAATTGCTGTCTTTTCTACTCTTATCGCTACCATGCTTGGAACTCTTGCTGCCCTAGGGTTAAGCCGCCGAAACATGCCATTGCGCACGACTTTGATGGCAATTCTCATCTCACCCATGATCGTTCCTCTGATCATTTCAGCTTGCGGAATGTTTTTCTTCTATTCAAGAGTACATTTGCAGGGCACTCATATCGGAGTAATTCTTGCTCATGCAGCATTGGGAACTCCATTTGTAGTAATCACTGTCACCGCTACACTAGTTGGCTTTGACCGTAGTTTAATTCGAGCCGCGAATAGTCTCGGTGCCGATGGTGTAACCACATTTTTCAAAGTCGTCGTCCCACTCATTCTTCCTGGCGTGATTTCAGGGGCACTCTTTGCCTTTATTACTTCTTTTGATGAAGTCGTGGTAATTCTATTTGTTGGCAGTTTTGAACAGCGAACGATACCTTGGCAGATGTTCTCGGGCATTCGTGAACATATAAGTCCAACGATACTTGCAGTTGCTACGTTATTGGTGCTGGTATCTGTCGCACTGCTAACTACTATTGAGCTATTGCGACGGCGAACCGAAAGACTTCGTGGAGTTAGAACCTAGATTGAATTAAACCGGCCGATCCCCATTGATCGTCAAGCGCCACATTATGCGGCGTTGACCCGGGTAATCATTCAGCGCGTAGTGCTGGAGACAGCGATTGTCCCAAAAGGCAACAGACCCCTGCTCCCATCGAAAGTTACAGCAAATATCTGGTTGTACTGCATGCCTCACCAAATATCGAAGAATGGGCTCAGATTCCTCTTCTAGCATTCCCTCAATTCCAACTGTAAATGGTTCGTTGACATAAAGTGCTTTTTTACCCGTCTGGGGGTGAGTTCGAATAATGGGATGCGCAGTCCGCTTATGTGCTCGTCGGTCAGATCTGATGTCTGTTCCAGAGTGACGATCGCGATATTCGCTACTGTTGTACTCACCAGATTCGCCGTACACATTTTCAGCGCTGTGTACCGCTCTCAAGCCAGTCAAAAGTTGCTTGTAAGTATCTGATAACATTTCGTAGGCCAAGTACTGATTCGCAAACAATGTGTTTCCTCCGAACTCAGGAATCTCCTTCGCACATAAAATCGAACCCATTGGAGGAATTTGGTCGAACGTTACATCGCTATGCCAAGTACCGGAAAAATTGTATTGATCTTCGGGATTCTTTACAACCAACATGATTTCTGGATGATTTTCTAAACTTCCAACAAACGGATGAACATGGAATGAACCAAAATGTCGTCCAAAATCTTTCAAGCCTTCTGGATGTATGTCCTGATCTCGCAAAAAAATTACTAAGTGATCAAGGTAAGCCTGTTTAGTCTCTTCGATTACCTCAATGGGTACAGGCTGGGAAATATCGACTCCATAAACTTCAGCCCCACAGGCTCCAGCATATGGTTTTACGGTAATGTGCTGGTAATCTCTTTGAATGGAGTTCAAACCAGTACCAGGAATAACTTTAGGTCGTTGCCACTTCATTTTTCTAAAACTCGATTCACTTCGCTTGCAAACTCTTGAATTTAATCATCATTCTATTGTCTTTCTCACATTAAATAAAATTCAAAATCATAATGTCAACTTCGGTTGAAACAGACACTCGATAATAGTAGAAATAAAGTTCCAAGTTCCATCGATTTGATTTTCATTGAAAAGAAGTTATTCAATCGCGTATTAAAATAAAAAAATTCTTTACTTATGATTTTTTGCTCGCGAGCGACGTGTTAAAATCCATGCGTTACTGAAATTTTTTTCAATGCGGAAATCTATTGACCATTCATCATTTTATTTGAGATAACTGTGCGAACCTATGGTAATTGACTTTGCGTGTTGCGCCAACCGAACTGGATTTCAAAACTGAAGTGAATTCCGAAACATTTGATTTTGTTGTTGTTGGTGCAGGAACCGCTGGTTGCGTTCTTGCTAATCGTCTCACGAAGCAAAACTTTTCAGTTCTCTTGCTTGAAGCAGGGAACAAAGATAAAAATCCCTGGATCCATATTCCTGTTGGGTATTTCAAAACCATGCACCACCCGAAAACTGATTGGTGCTATCACACCCAACCCGACCCTGGACTTAATGGTCGTTCGATTAGTTGGCCTCGAGGAAAAGTATTGGGTGGTTCCAGTTCGATCAATGGATTGATCTATATTCGAGGACAAGCCCAAGATTTCGATGATTGGGAAGCGATGGGGAATCATGGCTGGTCATATCAAGACCTATTGCCTTATTTCATAAAATCCGAAGATCAAGAACGCGGTGCTGATGAATATCATGGAATCGGTGGAAATATTGCCGTCTCCAATATGCGAATTCGTAGTCCCATTAGCGAAGCCTTCATGCAAGGCGCACTGGAATGTGGCATTCCAAGCAACAACGATTTCAACGGCATTCAGCAAGAGGGTGTCGGGTATTACCAGCTCACTGCGACTAAGGGTCGACGATGCAGCTCGGCGGTTGGCTACCTTAAACCCATCAAGAAACGACAGAATCTAAGCATTCAGACAAATTCTCATGCAATTCGAATTTTGTTCGATGGGTATCGTGCCAGCGGCATCGAATATTACACAAATGGCAGTACGCAGGCCGTTTATGCCTCACGCTCCGTAATTTTGAGTGCCGGCGCATTGGGGTCACCCCAATTATTGATGCTTTCGGGAATTGGAAATGCTGATTTTCTCAAAGAATTTCAGATTCCTGTCCGGCAACATCTAGCGGGTGTGGGAGAAAATTTACAAGATCATTTGCAAATTAGGCTGGTTTATCGGTGCAACGTTCCAACACTCAACGATGAAATTCGGAATCCACTGCGACGGACGCTGATTGGACTTCGTTACATTGCTTTTCGAACCGGTCCTATGTCAATGGCCGCGAGTCAAATTGGAGTCTTCACCAAAACATCTCCAGAATTGGACCGACCTGATATTCAGTTTCATTTTCAGCCGCTTAGTTCTGACAGTCCAGGCAAAGGAGTTAATCATTTTTCTGGAATTACATCGTCGGTAACACAAATTAGACCGACCAGCCGAGGCTATCTGCGCCTAGCTTCAACGGACGCTCGCGATTACATATCAATTATTCCGAATTACCTTAGTACCGAACTGGATCAGAAAGTTGCTGTAGCTGGAATTGATGTATCCAGGAGAATTATGAAGCAACCCTCCATAGCAAATTTGATTGATCAAGAAGTACTGCCTGGTAAAAACGTACAATCTTTCGAGGAAAAGTTGGATAGTGCCAGAGATATCGGTGAAACGATTTATCACCCCGTAGGAACTTGCAAAATGGGCTTAAGTTCCGATCCACTTGCAGTTGTCGATAGTCGACTGCGAGTACACGGAATTCAAGGACTACGCGTAGTTGATGCTTCGATTATGCCAACGATTACTTCAGGGAATACCAATGCGCCAACCTTCGCGATCGCTGAAAAAGCTTCGGACATGATTTTGCAGGACATACAAATCTGAATCCAAACTTCAATCATTGTCATCCACTTCAGCACCAGCGCCTCGACTGCGCGAGTGTTCACTGGAAGGAACAAACGATTTGGCCGCCATTTCCTTTAGTTCTCGGTAGATCGCGTAATTGATTTGAGTCCTTAAGTCCTCAACTTGTATTTGAAGGTGCAAAGAGTCTAATTCGAATCTGGGTAAATACCCAGTAATCTGATTTTTACCAGTTCGAATCGTAACTGTCTCCGGTTCATTTGAATGTTCTTTCTTATAACAATCGGAATTTAACCAAATTTTACCGTCACTGGAGACGGCCCGAAGAGCTCCACATTTGAGTTCGAATTCCAAATGATTCAATGATCTACGAATCATCAGTGGCAAAATCAGCAGTACATTTCTTACACCCTCAATGGACGCAACCACCAATTCATCGTTGTTAAATGCTCTTGAACAAATAAAATCGATCGCTTCAATGAGCGCAAAATAACCTAAATCATCTTGAAGATCTAAAGTGAATCGAGCCGATGAATCTTCAATGAAACGAATTTGACTGTAGGACTTTCGTTGAAGGGACGGTAGATCCCTATGGAGTTGTTCGAGTGCTGAAAACCCGTGGACTTGTAACCAAAGGATGGATTCTGATACCTCGATATCCGCACCTGCTGGCAAATCCAGTGCGAAAAATATTCGTCGGCACAGCACCCGTACCTCACTCGCCGACAAACTGACTTGAGTGTTATCTGGGTGTTTCAAGAATCAAGAGTGCGGAACACTTGAAAATGCCCAGTCATCAACATTCGCCTCGCGCAGTTGTTCAATTAGCGGAGCACCTTGAAACAAAGTTATTCGGGTCCAAAGATTTGACTTTGGGTCGAACCGGGAAGCACCAAACAACGCCAGTTTACATCGAAGCAAATCGATAGGAAGACAATCGATGTCCAATAGATTATTTTGAATTTCGGCATATTCGAACTGCGCAAGAGATTGTACTCGAGTGACAATGTAGCGATGCTGAGGCTTTTGAATCAAAAATTCCGCTGTAGTCAATTTGTCGTCGTTTCGAATCAGAATGCAAAGATCTTTATACAGACGACTAACATCTCTTGCCACCCCAATTCTCATCTCAAGTTCGCGACCAGGCTCATGATGTCGATGTCCTAATCTTGGTTCTTCTTTTTCCGCCGAAAAGTACCAGAATAGAAACCGCGAATCCGGGTCGGAAAAATCAATCTCTAATGCCCAGCCATATCGAGATTCAAGATGATCTTTCAACCTACGGACCGTCATGCTGGGATCATAATAATTCTCTTCATCGATCCCCATATATTGTTCCAACCCGTTCACCAATTCGGGATAGATTTCCAACAGCATGCTATTGAGAAGCTCTACACACTCTGTACTCTTGGTTGATTTAGTCCAAGTGCAAAAGGACTGCCACGGATGCTCCGATTCGAATGAGACATGACTGTGGCGATTCAGGTCCTCCAATTCATTTTTCAACGTTGAAATTCGCTTGGACTGTCTTTCGTCTTTGGTATGCCACTGCTGCAAATGAGCGCGCACTTTATCTAGGAGACAGGCGAAATGCTCTCGTTTCTCTGTCGTAATTCTCTGAATACTCTTAACATGGGCGATGGCCAATTCTCGTATGTATATCCATTGATGGATTAGCTGTGGATGTCCAACCAGAAAAGGAGCCATGCCAAGTCCCGTTGCATTGCCAACACCCAATACCCTTTTTAAGGAGGAATCCAACGGAATGTATCGACGTTTGTCAAGACTTCGGGCAACTCGCTCCAAGACTTCGAAACTGAATTGTCGTGCCAAAAATACAGTTAGCATTTCTGCTTGAAATGGCAGCGAAAATGGAGTTGTACGCTTTACCTGATCAAAATCCATCAATCCGAATTTTCCATTTCCGTATACTGCTGTCGTACGAACGAGATACCCAATGGCAGCAATTCGCTCTGTATTTGGCTGTTTTCCCGAAGCGAGAGTGCTGGCGATTTCTTGAAAGAGACGAACACTTTTGTTCGCTCTGCTGAGCACAATTTGACGTTCGCTCATTCGTCCTGCTTCCTGCTTTGGCACCTCACTCCGTAGTCGATCAATGTCCTTTTTATCGACATTTCCGTTGACCAAAGTGAAAGACATGTCCCATTGTGTTGCAATAACTCTGTCGGTACGATCACTCGCATCCAGCGCCTTAGAAAACGCGACAAAACTCAGTGGACCCTGTGGAGTGCGAATCGAGTAAACAAAATCTCCGAAACCGTGACCATCCAATGAATTACGGCTGATACTGAACTTCCATCGCTCTCGGTGAAGCCGTCTAATTAAAGTACGCGTAAAACTAAGCCGAGAAGGATGATAACAGCCAAGGCGCTCTAGTTTCATCACCTCTGACGGAGGCCTTAGAGGAACTTTAGGTGAATTGGTTATTGACATAGCAGTATCAGACATAATTTCCATACTTTATCGCAACCTGACTAATACTTGATTTAATAAATCGTAACTTATCGTTTACATTAGTTAAAAAATTAATTCAATCGAAGATCAAAGTGTCTCCGCAAATTTGTAGGAAAATCAAGTCAATATTAAAAATCTACGAGAAATTTGAGCGACGAGATCCTTTGAAACCCCGCAATTTCAATTTGGCGATACTGCTGTCGACGACTTTTTAGACGCGCTTAGAAGCAACGGAGATCCTGAAAGGGCTGCAATTTCACCGTGAGCTTTCGTCGTTTCCGCAATACTCTAACCCAACAACTTGATTTTTATCGAATAGTACAGCACCACTTTGGGATTGAAATTAACGTCCGGGCAATATAGAGACACTTGTGTTCGTCGTAGCAGTTGCGCTACAGTGAAATTTAAGAATCCAGTTTTTTATGAGAAATTTCTCTAGCAATGAATCAATTCAGGTCGAAGAAATTTCAAATTTTTAGGATAAATGCGAATGCCAAGCCCTTACTTTCAAAATGACTAACCCCTACGTCTGATAATACTATTATGACTCTATCACGACGCCTGAGAGAAACTTCTTCAAGTATATCGACTGGTTTTCTATTGACAAATGCACCTTGCACTAGAACTACTTCTTCATTTAGTGAACTGTTCACGACGATTGTGATTTTTAAATCTGATACATCAATAGTTTGATTGAATTTTTCCGAGAGTCGGCTATTCAGAATTTTATACATCTCCAGATTGTTCATTAAATAAATACTAATTCCTATATTGTCCTTTACCATCAATATGCCAAAAATTGATGAAGTTTCTAGCCATTTTTCATATCCATAGAAAATTGGTATGTCAACATCTACCAATAAATAGGTTTCAGCTCCTTTCCTCACACATCCTCTTGGTGAAATATCGGAAACTAAGTCTGACGCCAAATCAGTAAATATTGTAGAGAATTCCTTACATTCATCCTGCGATGGAATTTGGATTTCAAATGTAGCCGGAGTCTTTAGTTCGGCATCTTCATTCGAGGCAACTTTACGTAGATCAGGAACATACAAATTCGAAATGAAGTGATACTTGCAACCTGAAAGCAACGCCAGAAAACCGAACAACAGTATGTAAATGCACAATTTTTTCATGATGTTATGTTCCTTATTTCACTTGTTATTGCTGAACATGCAGGCTGAGTAAAACCATACCCTAGATCTGCCCTATAAAAAATGGTACCAACCCGCTGAAAAAAAAATCAACTAAATCCTTAAAGTCCATCTTGAACCAAGCTGCTTATTTATTTCAGCAGAATCTTTATAGCCATTCATAGTCCTCAGCGTAAGAATTTTAGGACGAGTATAGGGCAAGAACAAGAAACTTCTAATCTGCAAAAAGTAAGGAACGGCACTTATTTGAAAGACATAAAAATGGCAACTTTTTTATCAGTGGATTGATCGCAGTTCACTAATAATATTCTTAATGCATTGTTTATATTTGCATAATGCTTGATTATTCCGAATTTTGTTCTAGTTCGTTTCGTATCACTGAAGGAAAGTCAGGTTAATTTCAATAGTTCTTCGAAAAGACAAGTGCGATCAGAGATATCGAAAGTCCGAGTATGTAGTTTGGATTGACTGCCAACCATAACTTCTTCGTCAATCGGCAGTTATGAGACGATATTCCGGCACTATTAGAAGGTCTGCGATGAAATACACTAACAAGCCTGCGCGTCAACGTTATTCAAACTTTACGAAAAAAGGCAAGGCCGGAGTACCGGTCGTGTTAAGTGATCTGCTGCAATATTCGAGAATCAGTATCAGTTCATCTTGAATCATGGGATTTAGTGGCAAATATAGGATTTGGCGGTTGCAGTTTTGTTAGTGGCAGAGACAAAGCTGCGGTATTCAGAATTATGAATGGTAAGTTTCAATAAGTGATTTCACAGTCCAAACTAACGTCAACGTTTGCAGTTTTCATGTCGCTGCTTAAGAAACGGGAGCTGTTGCAGCAGTAATTGAATTTGCATTGCTCGCGCGCAAGTGATCAGGTCGAGGCCTGCTAGCAGCTAACTACCAGACTTCCTCAAAAAAACGAAGCCAGTTTGCCCCCATAATCATACCGACTTCTTCAGTGCTGAATCCAGTTGCCAGCAATCCTTCACTAATGTTCGAAAAATCCTTCAAATTGCAAAACCAGCTCGGATATTCGGGCCAAGTTACATCACTCACGGTGGCATTATTGGAGGAAGAAAGACGCCATGTACCACTACGCATGTACTCCAAATAATCATCTGACCAGCCAAGGCACAAATCAGAGCCAATTCCCAAATGCTCCACTCCGATAAGATCGGCTGTTCTGCAGATCATTTCGCAGAAAGACTCCAATGTGCAGTCAGACCCATCTTCCAAATGCAGTGGGTACAGACTAAATCCTAGCATGCCTCCGCTTTCTGCCAAAGCAATCAACAGTTCATCGGATTTATTGCGAACTACATTTCGATACCATGATGGATTCGCATGCGTAACAGCGATTGGACTTTTAGAATACTCAATGGCTTCGAAACACGTTCTTTCAGAAGTGTGGGAGACATCAATAACCATCCCCAGTCGATTCATTTCATCAATCACATTCTTGCCGAAATTTGTCAGACCGGCGTCATCTTCCTCATAACATCCGGCTCCCAGAAGGCTCTGGTTGTTATAGGTCAATTGCATAACTCGCACTCCGAGAGTGTGGAATATTTCAATCAAGCCCAAGTCATCCTCTATTGAAGAGCTATTTTGAAAGCCAAAAATGATGCCGACTCTCGAAGTTTCGTGAGCGATCCGGATGTCATCCGTTTTGCGAACCAAAAGAATTAAATCGCTGTGTTCTCGAAACCATTGATTCCACTTTGAAATAATTGACAATGTCTCTTTGCAGTCATGCCAAAACGCGAGTGTTACATGAACTGCATCGAGACCTGAATGAGCGAGTTGCTGGAATGTCGCGCTATCCCAGTTTGATGCTTGCAGAGCATCAATGATCGGAAATTTTTCTTTTAAGTTCATTTTGATCCTAGAGGCTTCTTTATTCGATTTGGGAAGAATTTAGCACTACATGCACGATGTTTGATCACTATTGACAAAAACTCTGTGCATTAAAATCTGCGGAAATTTTATTGCATGACCTTTGCTTCAAAAATTTAAGAAAATTTTACTGGATTCAACAGACGATCAATATTAAACCCAATTGTGGACGCTGTTTATTCCAATACGAATTTTAGAACTAGTCATTGAGTTCCATAACCGATTCGGTCTTTGGAGTATAAAGCGCTGGGATTAATTTGAACGAAGGTGAACTGCTATTTTCGAATGCACATTTCATCGTTCGCAGGTTCAAATCTGAATTCTCCGCCTAACTTTCAAGTAAACTAATTCACTACCATGCATGTCTCATTGAAAACAACCTCTCCGACCCAGAAAATTGAATGAACTACTTAAACTGACCGCTTTCGAAATAACACAGCTGCTATCCAAGCGCGAAGTCTCCCCAATAGACTTAGTCGAGATTTGTGCCGAACGCATCGAACAAGTTGATTCTGCCATCAACGCGTTGCCCACTTTAAGTCTGGAGTACGCCAGAGATCGCGCCATTGAATTAACTAGAAAAAAACACATGGTCCAAAACCACTCAAGAGGATGGCTTGGTGGATTGCCGATATCGATTAAAGATCTCATCGAAACAAAAGGAATTCGCACTACTTTCGGCTCTCAAATTTATTCGAATTACGTTCCTACGCAATCGGATGTATTGGTAGATAATTTGGAGTCTCGAGGTGGAATTGTAGTCGGAAAATCAAACACTCCCGAATTCGGTGCAGGTGCGAGTACGTTCAACGAAGTATTTGGTACAACAAAAAACCCATGGAATACTGAAAAATCTGTTGCTGGCTCATCGGGTGGCGCCTGTGCTTCGGTTGCAACGGGAGAGGCATGGCTAGCAACGGGAAGTGATCTTGGAGGCAGCTTGAGAACACCAGCGAGCTTTAATTCGGTCGTTGGGCTTCGGCCAAGTCCGGGCAGAGTCCCATATCGTCAAAAACATGAACCTTTCAGCTGTCTGCATGTACAAGGTCCCATCGCTCGAAATTGCCGCGATGCTGCTTTATTTCTCGACGCAATGGCTGGATTGCACAGATCTGACCCACTAAGCATTCCTGCACCTGCCAATTCGTTTCAAAGCTGTACAGAAAATCCAGCTCCTCCTCTGCGAGTCGGTTATTCTTCAGACCTTGGAATAACGCATGTTGACAGCGAAGTAGAGTCCATTTGTCGAAATGCGGTGTTGAATTTTGAAGATATCGGAACCGACATAGAAGAAAAATCACCGAATTTCAGAGGCTCAATTGAAAGTTTCAATGTATTGCGCGCCGCTTCTTTTGCCACTAATTTACAAAATGAATACAAAAAACATCGAAATTTACTCAAACCTGAGATCGTTTGGAATATTGAGCAAGGTTTAAAGCTGACTGCGGAACAAATTGGAACAGCAACTCGCAACCAAGCGAAAATTTATCGCTCTGTAGTTAGATTTTTTGAAAAATACGATCTTTTGATCTGCCCATGCGCCATTGTTCCACCATTTGACGCTGGACTGCGTTATGTTGAATCTGTAGGCGAACATGTCTTTGACACGTATTTTGAGTGGATTGCCATTACCTTTGTACTCACGCTTACGACTTGCCCTGTACTTGCACTTCCAGCCGGTTTTACCAAAAACGGACTGCCGGTTGGAATTCAGATCGTCGGTCCACCCAGAGATGAAGCAGCAGTTCTTGCCGCAGGTCATTTGCTTGAAGAGATGTTAGCGATTCACAAGCAGCTGCCAATCGATCCGAGAACACCCTAGCTTAGTCATTCTTTCGAATTACCATATAAGTGTGAACATAGTCCATCGCATGGAGCTCTGGCTGCGATTGAACCAGTGAATGATAATTGGCATAAAACCGATCTACGATTTCGCTGCGTTCCTTCTCGCTGCGAGCTGGAGAAAGACCGCCTCGGAAAACCGTCTCACTCCAAGAACGCAAGGTAGGAACATACGCATCAGCAAATGCCATTTCATCACCAACGCGATTGAATTCACTGCGATAAGGACATTTGGTAACTCCAGTGTAGGCGCTAATGAGTCGGAGACCTGCTTGGCTGACGACACTTTCTGGATCATCGAATGGACTGCTGAACTGATCGATCGTTTTATAGAATTGAGGGAATGTCGTAGCTGACCACTCTTTTTTGGCAATTACGCCCGAATCTTTCAAATCAGTCCACAGTTCATGGAACGTATCGAACATATTTCTGCCTCCAGTATTGCCTAGATAGCGTCCTTGTTCATCAATACAAAAATTCGCCATCACGAAAATTCCACCGGGTACGAGCTCACGAGCGCGATGCAAAAGAATTGTTTCCCAGTCATTGAGCGCATAATCTCGAAAAGTATGCCACTCTTGTCCTTTCGCACCTACGGCATGTACATGATCGGATATGGTGCAGGGCAACCCGCTGAGCCAATGCATGGCGGTAGCAGAGAACGCAACGTCTACACTGTTGTCAGGTACAATTTGTTGATAAAAGGAGGTTCCGGCACACATCGTAAAAACATTCTTGTTGTTGGTCAAATAGCTTTCCGATTCTGGGGATCGGTCGTGTAAATTTTGAAACAACGCAGAAAAATCGTTATGTGGCAAGTCAGTGTATGTTACTGTTATTTCTCGATTTTCTGTACGTTCACGTACTCCCTGGATGATTCTTGAAATTAACTCGAGCGAAGTTCCGCCATCAGCGGCGCCATAATCCACAATGGAAAAAGGCCGTCGTCGATTTTCGAGGACAGTCTGCGACAATTGTTCAAGCACGTGTACTCCAGCTCGATTGATGACATGTTGCGCACCTTTGGTGTGCTGAGAGTAATAACCTCCTCGTTTCATCGAGATTGATTGATTTTTCATAGTAAATTTCTCTCTACTTCAAACAAATTGCAGTGTTAAAATCACACTCTATATTTTGAAGTTATTCTATAACTCAACTGAGAGTCGCCTGAAGTCTTATAAAATTGATATCTGAATGAAGTTAATTCTGTTGCCGTTGATGTTTCTCGTGGTGTTCTGGATCGCACTTTCAGGACACTATACTTTTCTTCTTTTAAGCTTAGGCGCCATCAGTATTGCTCTGGCATTATTCATTTCGACGCGAATGGATAAAGTGGACCGAGAAGGTCATCCTATTGGAACTTTTTCCTGGCGAATCATTACATACTATTTTTATCTTCTCAAAGAAATTTTAATATCGAATATCGCAGTCACGCGAATGATTCTATTTTCAAGAAATTCACTCAGCCCGAATATCTATCGCTTGCCTGCAAAAAACATGTCGCCTATGGAGAAAGTTACCTACGCGAATTCAATCACACTGACTCCGGGCACTCTAACACTGGAGGTAGAAGAAGATTGGTTAGAAGTTCATTCTCTGAGCCCTGAACTGATGACATCTTTGCAAGAAGAGGAAATGGCCGATCAAGTTCGAACGATCACGCCAGCCAAACATAGAATTAAAGAATGATCGCCGCAGCTACATTTGCAGTCTTGATTGGCATGGTTATGCTCCTTGCTCGAGCCTTTCTAGGCCCGACAATTTATGACAGAATTCTAGCGGTCAATAATTTCGGAACCAAGACTGTCTTGGTTATCGCACTCTACGGATTCTTGACCGAGCGACCTGAATTCCTGGATATTGCAATCGTTTATGCATTGTGTAACTTCATCGCTACAATCGCTGTGCTGAAATATTTTGAATACGGTGATTTGGGCCATGTCGGACAACAGCCAGAGGACGAAAAACAATAATGGAAATTGTGCTGAACTGGATTCGGGATGCATGCTTGATTGCAGGCGGATTCTTTGTCATCTGCGGCAGCCTAGGCATTCTTAGATTTCCAGATTTCTATACCAGGGTACACGCTGCAGGTGTGACCGAGACCGCAGGCGTAGGGCTAATTTTCGTTGGCTTATTGATCGAAGCCGGTCCAGGATTGGTTGCAGTGAAACTGCTTATTATTGTTGCCTTTCTTCTTTTTACCAATCCAACGTCCGCACATGCACTGGCAAAAGCAGCGCGTCATGGTGACCTTCAACCGATGCTTACGTCAAGAGGGAAAGAGTCATAGAACTTCTGATCAACTCGGCATTGTTAGTATTTTTGCTGGTTACGGCACTGTTTATCGCTCGTACGACAGTATTGCTGGGAGCAGTAATGCTCTATGGCATTTACAGTCTGCTGACAGCGAGCCTGTTCGTAGTATTGGATGCGGTGGACGTGGCATTTACTGAAGCCGCTGTCGGAACTTGCATCTCCTCGATCTTGATGTTGTCTGCATTGTCGTTAACTGGGTCTCGAATTGAGCTCACACACAAACGAAAACCGGTTTTAGCGCTCATGACTTCACTGGTGCTCGGAGCAGCCTTACTTTTTGGATTAGCGGATATGCCTCAATTTGCTGATCCCAACGCACCGGCAAACCTTCACGTAGCACCTTACTATCTTACGCAGTCGGCCACGGATATCGACATTCCCAATGTGGTTACATCGGTATTGGCAAGTTATCGAGGTTACGATACTTTGGGTGAAGTCGTAGTGATTTATACAGCAGGCATCGGAGTGATTGCACTTCTCGGTGGTCGGCCCCGACGTCGAAAGAGCTAGATCCATGAAACATCATATCGTTCTTCATTTAATTGCCAAGACATTAATTCCATTCATTATTGTTTTTGCTCTATATGTTCAGTTTCATGGAGACTATGGGCCCGGAGGAGGGTTTCAAGCCGGTGTTATTTTTGGTGCAGGATATGTCCTATATGGCCTCATTCTCGGTAAAGAAGCCGCACTGAAGGTGATTCAAATTCGATTCGTACACTTCATGGCTGGAATCGGAGTATTGCTCTATACCATGGTTGGAGTTGCTGGCATTTTCTTGGGCGGAGAATTTTTGAACTACAGTGTGCTGTTATCGAATCCGGTTGCTGGACAGCATATTGGAATTCTTCTGATTGAGCTAGGGGTCGGAATTACGGTTGCATCTGTCATGATCAGCCTATTTTTCGCATTTGCTACCTATAAACATCCTGATGCGCCCGTAGTCGACTAACTGGATTGGAAGATGCCTGAACTTATACCCATCAACTACATTATTGTTGTCGCACTCATGATGACCGGACTGTTTATTGTGGTTGCGACCAACAATTTCATAAAGAAAATTGTTGGACTGAATATTTTCCAGACTTCGGTATTTGTGCTCTACATCAGCATTGGAAAAGTCGGTGGCGGCACGGCGCCCATATTGACGGGTCAACCAGAATCCTACTCCAATCCATTGCCACATGTTCTCATTCTCACTGCCATTGTTGTTGGTGTTGCAACAACAGCATTGGGGCTCGCACTGATTGTGCGCATTCGATCATCATTTGGCACCATCGACGATTACGACGTCGAAACCGCTGCGAAGAATTAACTGTGCTTACTCAACACCTGAGTGCATTTCAAGTAGTAATCCCTCTACTCGCCGCACCACTTTGTGCAATTTTTGGACGATCAAAAATTGCTTGGTTTGTAGCCGCTATCGTAGGACTGCTCTGTATCGTCAACTCGCTTTATTTGCTAGAGCATGTCCAATCAGCTAATGTTGTAATCTACTCGCTTGGCGGCTGGGCTGCGCCATTTGGAATCGAGTACCGGGTTGACGCGGCGAATGCATTTATTCTACTAATCATCAGCATCGTCTACGTCATTGGCGTAATCTATGCTCGTACTAGCATTGGTCGGGAAGTTTCGGACCGTAGCCAAAGATGGCTCTATACCGCTTGGATTCTTTGTTTTGCGGGACTTTGCGGAATCACGATCTCTGGTGATGTGTTCAATGTTTTCGTTTTTTTAGAAATCTCATCATTATCGACTTACATCCTGATCAGTTTTGGTTCAGACCGTCGTAGCCTAACTGCCGCCCTTCGCTATCTCGTAATGGGCACTATAGCGGCAACTTTTTATTTGATTGGCGTCGGATTGCTCTACGCGCTGACCGGCACCCTCAACATGGCAGATCTAGCCCAACGCATGGAAGCCCTTCCGTTTACCGGAACCGCCTTGGTTGCATTTGGATTTATCACAATTGGATTAAGCATCAAAATAGCAGTCTTTCCATTTCATAATTGGTTGCCGAACGCTTATACCTACGCACCGAGTGCGATTACTGCATTTCTTGCAGGTACGGCGACCAAAGCCGCCGTTTATGTTTTTATTCGTTTGTGGTTTTCTGTCGTCCCACACGATGTGGATTCTGTTTACATATCAATGATTGAGTCAACAGAGTGGATTTTGATTGCACTCGGGGTCCTCGGAGCAATCATTGCATCGGGTGTTGCGTTTTTTCAGGATGACGTCAAACGTCTTCTTGCTTGGTCAAGCATAGGGCAAATCGGTTATATGGTACTGGGTGTAGGCATCGCATCAGTTGCCGGAGTTGCTGCGTCTTTTCTGCATATTTTCAATCATGCCTTGATGAAGACAGCCTTATTCATGGCGGTTGGATGTCTCTTTTTTATGACAGGTGCAACACAAGTAACCTCACTGAAGAATATGGGGCGAAAAATGCCATGGACAATGGCTGCGATAGTAATATGTGGTTTAAGTTTAGTCGGGGTTCCCTTTACAACGGGCTTCATCAGCAAGTGGTACCTGGTATCGGCTGCCTTTGAGCAAAACCTGTGGTGGATTGCTTTGCTTGTTCTATTGGGTTCGCTGGTTTCAGCAGCTTACGTCTGGAAAATTGTTGAAGTCGCTTACTTTAGAACTGGAGTCGACAAACAAATACAAGTGAGAGAAGCGCCACTTTCAATATTGGCACCAACTTGGATTTTGGTTCTAGCAAACATTTATTTCGGCATAAATGCTCAATTCACAGGCTCACAGGCAACCCGTGCAGCGATGGCGGTATTAGGAATGTAATGTCATGAGTTTCGCACAATACAGCCAGTTTTTATGTATTTTGGTTCCGCTTGGCGCAGCGGTAGTCATCCGACTGCTTGACAAGAATCCCAATCTGCGAGAAGCCGTTACGATCAGCGCTGCAGTCATTACGTTCCTGTTGGTCGTAGCGAACTATTCCACTGTAGCAGCGGGTGCGACTCCAAGCTTCATCATTGTTCAACCGTTTGAGCCCATTGAAATTGCTTTAGAGGCAGAGCCACTAGGCATGCTTTTCGCACTGATGGCGAGTTTTCTGTGGATTGTCACCTCGATCTACTCAATTGGATACATGAGAGGTCATCACGAAGAAAATCAAACTCGATTTTATGTTTTCTTCGCGATCGCGATTGGAAGCGTGATGGGTGTTGCATTTGCCGCAAATGGATTTACGCTGTTTCTGTTTTATGAAATTCTTACATTATCGACATTTCCCCTTGTTACGCACGCAGGTACCGAAAAAGCGAAGCGTGCAGGAAGAATTTATCTGTTTCTGCTGCTAGGCACCTCAGTTGGATTTTTCTTGTTTGCGCTGATTTGGACATGGGTGTTGACTGGCAGTTTAGATTTCGAAAAAGGCGGTATCTTTGACGACGAATTAAGCCGCACGACATTAAATTTTCTATTATTGCTATATGTGTTCGGTATCGGGAAAGCTGCTCTCATGCCTTTTCACCGCTGGCTGCCTTCAGCAATGGTGGCTCCCACTCCGGTCAGTGCGCTGCTGCATGCAGTTGCTGTTGTCAAAGCCGGGGTGTTTTCAATCTTGAAAATCTGTGTTTATTTTTTCGGAATCGACCTTCTTTATGAATTGGACGTTCATACGTTTCTGGCGTATGTTGCAGCCTTTACGATCATCGCAACCGGTGTGATCGCTCTGCGCAAAGATAATTTGAAAGCCCGACTGGCATATTCAACGATCGGGCAGCTTTCCTACATCGTCCTTGGAGCACTAGTCGCCAATGGATGGGGAATCATCGGTGGTGGAATGCATATGTTGATGCATGGCTTTGGAAAAATCACACTGTTCTTTGGAGCCGGTGCAATCTTGGTCGCCACGCACAAAAAGCAAATCAGTCAGCTAAAGGGAATTGGCAGAAGAATGCCTGTCACAATGGTGGCATTTTTTATCGGTTGCGTAGCCATCGTCGGAGCACCTCCGACCGGCGGAATGTGGAGCAAATGGTACTTGCTTCTGGGCACGGCTCAGTCAGGAGACTGGCTGCTCACAGCTGCATTGATCATTGGGTCTCTTTTGAGCGCGGCCTATTTGATTCCGATGGCAGTCAAAGCGTTTTACCCTGCAGATGACGGAACTACCGCTGTTACCGAAGCACCGCGCACAATACAATTGGCGATGGTAATTTGCGCAACGGGTTGCTTGGTCTTGTTCTTCGCACCCGATTTTGCATTTGAACTTGTATCCATGATCGCTCAGCAGGTACCCTAACATGAGCAAATCATCAGAGCATTCATCGAACAAAGAACCTCGAAAGGCAGTCGGTCTTAGAAAAATACTAGGCTGGTTTTACGCGGCTTGCATCATCTTCTTTGGGCTCGACTTGGTCGTCCATCGACACGTCTATCATCCTTGGGAAAATCTTCTGTTTTTTTACTGTGTTTTCGGCTTCGTTGCTTGTGTAATTCTCGTTGTCGTTGCGAAATGGATGCGTAAACCCCTCATGCGAAGTGAAGATTATTACGATGGCGACTGAAATTCCTGCGTTCGCAATTTTCTTTCTCGGCGCGATTGGCGCCCTATTCCTCAGGGGGAAACTGCTTTCGTCTTGGGTTATTGCAGTACCGGTTGTCAGTGGGCTGCTGCTTTTGTCAAACTCACCTGATGCTACGTTGCAGGTTTCAGTTGCGGGACTCAATCTTACTCTCTATAAAACCGATCAACTGAGTCTCGTTTTCGGTTACGTATTTCACATCGCCGCCATTTTGGGTGGAATATTTTCTTGGCGCGTTGACAATTCTGTGCACCAAGCATCAGCTTTGGCCTATGCGGGCAGCGCTTTGGGGGCAGTGTTCTGTGGAGACCTGATTTCACTCTTTTTGTTCTGGGAATTAATGGCGTTCGTTTCAACCTATTTGGTGCTAGGCAGGGGAACTGACAGGGCAACTCAAGCTGCAATTCGATATTTGATCATTCAAATCGTATCTGGATTGCTGTTGCTTGCCGGAGCCGTTTTGCACTATCACCAAACAGGCAGCTTGGAATTCACTCATATTGGACTCTCTGGACTTGCGTCGGCTTTGATATTTATCGCTTTTGGAATCAAGTGCGCATTTCCTTTGTTGCATAACTGGCTTACTGATGCCTATCCGGAGTCAACGCCAGCGGGAACAGTATTTTTGAGCGCTTTTACTACAAAAGTAGCAGTGTATGCGCTTGCCAGAGGCTTCGCAGGTACCGAATTTTTGATCTATATCGGCACGATAATGACGTGCTTCCCAATCTTCTATGCAGTAATCGAAAATGACCTCAGGAGAGTTCTGGCCTACAGCATGATCAACCAAATCGGCTTCATGGTCTGCGGCATCGGAATTGGTACAGAACTCGCAGTCAATGGAGCAGTTGCTCATGCGTTCAACGACATTATCTTTAAAGGTCTTTTGATGATGTCGATGGGTGCAGTTTTATATCGAACCGGGAAAATGAACGGTTCTGACTTGGGCGGCTTGTATAGGTCGATGCCGAAAACAGCAACCTTGTGCATTGTAGGAGCCGCATCCATCTCCGCCTTCCCGTTATTCAGCGGTTTTGTCAGCAAATCGATGGTGATGTCGGCAGCACTGGAAGAAGGCTACTTTATTATCTGGATCGCACTATTGTTTGCTTCAGCGGGCGTCTTTCATCATGCAGGCATAAAAATTCCATTCTTTGCATTCTTTTCCCATGACTCTGGAATCAGAACCAAAGAAGCTCCGACAAGCATGCTGATCGCGATGGGCATTGCAGCGGTTCTGTGTATCGGTATTGGATCTTTTCCAAATCTGCTTTATTCCATCTTGCCGTATGCGACGGACTACAACCCGTACGATGTAACTCATGTGCTGGCACAAATTCAGTTGCTTGTATTTTCAGCATTGGCCTTTGTTTGGCTCAAACTGTCTGGAATCTACCCGCCGGAGCTTCGAGGTATCAACATTGACGCTGAATGGGTTTATCGAAAAGGACTATATAAGGCGTACAAAGTTCTCGCAGCTTTAATGCAAAATATCATAAATGACATTTATGCTTTGTTAATTGGCTTGATGAAGCAAATTTTTCAGCGGATTGATCGGTCGACTCATGTCGTTTCTCGCCTAGCAAAAGAAACAACCATTGACGTCATGGTGCTCGGTGTTTTGATCTTGTTTGCTGGCTTTCTCTTTTTAGTTTTCGGACTATAAATAGAGCTCAATTCCGAAAATCTGCAATCTTTTGCTGCCAAATATCATTGAAGATTTAACTGGCTGCTCAATTGCATCCAAAGTCTTTTCTTTTTTCGCAATCTCTCACTAGGGGAAAACTGAGTTCCGAAGTTAATGCGTATAGGGTGCCAAACGAAATGGCGATCCAGTTCACTAGCTGAGAATCTTCCACTTCGAATCTGTCCCAAAATTGCACTCCGATCATGATCTTTCCAAAGGTCCTGAAACTACGTCGTCTCCTCCATCCGGGGTGAACAGTAAATAAATCAATCGGATAAATTTTGACTGCTATGCTTAATTTGACGTAATTTATGCGATGCCTTAGGAATGCACTGGAGGAAATTTTTTACGAATTAAACGAAAGCAATCCTATGAACCATTCAGATCTATCTTCTCTAATTTGGTCGTCAGCAGATGACGTACTGCGTGGAGTATTCAAACCAAGCGAATATGATCGAATCATTCTGCCCTTTGTCGTATTTCGACGTTTAGACTGTGTTCTTGAACCTCGAAAAGATGAGATTTACGCAGTTCATGAAAAATTCAAGGATGATCTTCAAGACACCTTACCTGTCATTCGGAAACAGATTGATAAGCGGATAATTGGCCTCGTTAACGACAGTTTAGATTTTTACAAAAAACTGGAAAACCAGCCTGAAACCAAGAACATGATTTTTCAGCATCTGTTTTCAGACTACCGGAAGCAAAAAGCTCGACCTGCTTTATCGAGACGCTGATTTCTGTCACGAACTTAAGGTAGCAACGCAAAATCGTTTCCTTTTTCTGGAAGCTAGTTCAACTCGTTCGTTCCGACGTAACAGGTCCGCAGTTCGACTGATGTCAGTTTCTTCAATGGTCAGGAGGTGCGGGATGATCGGTCTAAGTCCACCATATTGTGCTACCTTTCATCGGCCCACAGATCATTGCACGAAAATCCAGCACGTCTAGCTGTGAGAATAGTCAAATTGTAACCTGACCATTGCGAATCATATTCTGCGTAAATTTCTCCAAAGTTCATCAACAATTTCCAATTTATTTTTGCCCTGACGGTTTTCTGGAGTGTGTATGTCTGGGTTGCCTTGAGAAATTGGGCTTATGGCGATAGTGAAAAGTGAAGGAACGATTGGAATGAATGCAAGCCTTTTCTGCATCATCACTCAAAGTAATGCTTGCTAAAGCCCATTTCAAAGTCGCTATAAGAAAATCCAAGCAAAACTGAATGACAGCATGAGCTCGGATTCGACACATTTGATACGTGTTTTTGATTTTCTTATGGTGTTGGGTTACCAGACTCACAGTTTATTTCGAATCTATCCTAACTCCCCAAGTGCGACAAATTGGAAATATAATAAACTCATTGCTATTTCTCTTTGTGGCAGTTTATATAATTTCCGATAAGTCGCTCTGGAGTTGTTAATTGGGTTCCAAAATAAATCGCGTGTTGCAGAAGTGGCCAGACCATGCCGTTGCGACTTTGCGCTGGCTAAGAAGCGAAGGAGTAGACCACCGTCTCGCTGACAAATATGTTCGGTCCGGGTGGCTGAAGCGACTCGGCCACGGCGCCTACGTGCGAGCGGGCTCGACCGTAGATTGGCCAGGAGGTGTTCTAGCGCTCCAAACGCAGCTAGGGCTTGATGTACACCCCGGAGCTATAACGGCGATGGACCTGCGCGGACACGCTCACTACTTAGCAATTGGAGGAACACGTGAAGTTATCCTGTTTGGTCATTCTGGAATCAAACTTCCATCCTGGTTCAGACGTCATCAGTGGTCACAACCTGTTACGTTTGTAACAAGCGTCAAACTCGGCGACGGTTACAAAAGAACCTCAACCGTAGACGTTGGAGGCGTTAAGATCGCAGTCGCGACTCTGGAACGGGCTGCTTTCGAAATGATGTTTCTTGTGCCTCGGCGACAGTCTTACGAGGAAGCTCTACAGATTATGGAGTCATTGATGACCATTCGCCCACAGGTGGTGCAGCGCCTGCTCGAGAGCTGCACGTCTGTAAAGACTAAGCGATTGTTTATGCACGCCGCCGAACAGGTTCACTGCCCTTGGCTGTCACACCTTGATTTATCGAAGGTTGATTTTGGAACCGGGCGACGAAGCATTCACGCTGGTGGGCAACTAGACAGCAAGTACGACTTGGTGGTAGCCGACCCAATCCCGCTATAGCAAGAGTTATGGCACCGCCCAATTCTTATAGAGCGCAGGTGGAATTGATGATTCTTTGCCTGCCAGCTGTTGCGCAAGCTCCTGAATTCGCGCTGAAAGGTGGAACTGCGATAAACCTGTTTTACCATGACCTGCCTCGAATTTCAGTGGACATTGATCTTACATATCTGCCGGTTACCGATCGAGAGACTGCTCTTCGCAGCATCCATTCAGGGCTGACTACCATCGAAAAGAACATCCGTCGAACGATGCCACGAACACAAGTTCAACTGAATGCCAACACATTCAAGTTGCTTATCACCATGAACGGCGTACAAGTCAAAGTCGAACCGAGCACAATCATGCGCGGTAGCTTATTGCCTCCCATCGAAAGCAACCTTTGCTTGGCGGCGCAGAGAAAACACGAGGGATTTGCGAGCATTCGCCGATTGGATGTCGCGGACCTCTATGGTACTAAAATTTGCGCAGCATTAGACCGCCAGCATCCACGGGACCTTTTTGACATCATGCTTCTCCAAACCGAAGGTGTTATACCTGACAATATCCGTCAAGCATTCCTTGTCTATCTGGCCGCGCGTAATCGTCCAATCGCAGAACTACTTTCCCCAAATCCAAAACCACTTGAAAATCTGTTTATCCATCAGCCACCGCCTATCGGCCTTGGTGCCTGCAGGATTTAACAATCACCAACTCATATCCAGACCAATATGCATTCAAGTGTTCTTCAGACAGTTCATTGAATATTTGCACCAGCCAATGATTTCAAATGGTTTAAAAAAACGTTGGCATATACTGGAATCAAAGAGAGAGGGAAGAGACTAGGAAACTTGGGAGAATTAAATACACTACGATTGATCTTGAAAGGCAAATCACCGACAGTTGGGGGATCGCAACTATAGAAATGCATATCTAGAAACCCGTGAAGAGCTCAGAGACAGATTTGGTACTGATGCCAACAAAGATGAATTTATCAGGCAGTTCGAATTCGCATTCGGGAACAGGTAAAAACCGAATCAGTGTCGGACCGGAATTCCATGAGTCCAAAATTTAAGCTCGACCCTTTCACCATGCGCCAAATTCCGCAAAACCCTACGAAATCTGTTTAGCAATCCCGATGCCAATAAAAATCGCCAATATTGTAAATACCGCTGAACTGATTGCGTAAACTACAGATTCTGTGATACGACCCTGCTGGAACATTACCCAGAAATCCAGTGAAAAAGCTGAGAACGTCGTATACCCACCCAAAAATCCCGTAATCAACAATGGAGCATATCTGCTTGGCTCTCCCTGCAATCCACCTAACCAAACATAAGCGACACCGATTAAAAGGGAGCCACTTACATTTACAAACATAGTAGCGAAGGCAAAGTCATTCGTCCAAAAACGCGCGAATGCGAAACCTGCCAGATATCGACTTACCGCACCAAGAGCGCCACCAACTGCGACTTGGAAGATCGTCCAAATCATAAAAGAGTCACTTTATTCGAATATCACTCAAACTTTGTCTGCAACAGCCATCAAGCAAACTGTTGGTACCCATCGTCTAATTGAATGAATAACACAAGATATCAAAGTCTGCGCCAGATACTTCCGCTATCTGACTCCTGATCCAGGTAATCAAGCCACTTTTCATGTAATTCGATTTCCTCTTCGTTTGCGCGCAGGACAACGATGTCAAATGATTCCCTCCTCTCAGAAGCCGGCTTCGTTCCGTTGCCTGCGGTACCTGTTGCCAAGACACTCTCCAGCTGTAAAGAAGTCTGACCACCTGTCAGTGCCCGGTAGACTTTTACTAGAATCTCAGCATCCAGTAATGCACCGTGTAAGACGCGTTCTGAAATATCGATGTCGTACTCGAGCGCGAGCGCTTCGAGACTGTTCCGTCTGCCGGGACGCATACTGCGTGCCAGCTCGAGTGTGTCAATTACTTCACAGACTGTTTCCAGTTGAGGATAATCTTTGTCGACTAGCTGGAACTCGTAATTCAAAAATCCTAAATCGAATGGAGCATTGTGTATTACAAGAACAGATCCTTTAATAAATTCAAAAAGTTTAGGGGCGAGGTGAGAAAATGTTGGCTTGGCACTTAGAAATTCGTTATCAATGCCGTGAATTTCCATGGCCTCTTGTTCAACTTCTCGTTGTGGATTGATGTATTCATGAAATACACGGTCAGTTGGTGTTCGATCATCTAACTCGATGCAGGCAATTTCAATGACTCGATGACCTTCCCGAAAATCCAGTCCAGTAGTTTCCGTATCCAATACAATTCTACGCATCCGTCAATTCTCAACTGAAGGTATTGATTTTCGAGCCAAACGATCTACGTGCTCATTCCAGACGTCTCCACTATGACCTTTTACCCAATTCCATGTAACATCATGAATTGAGTTCAACCGATCTAATTCTTGCCACAAATCGACGTTCTTTACCGGCTTTTTTGCCGAGGTTCGCCAATTGTTTCGTTTCCAGTTGTGAATCCACGTCGTGATGCCATTCTGTACATACTTGGAATCAGTGAAAAGCGTTACCTGACATCTACGCTTCAAGATTCGTAAGGACTCAATTACTGCCATCATTTCCATTCGATTATTCGTCGTGTCAACTTCCCCACCAAAAATCTCACGCTTATGTTGGTTCCACAACAAAATCGCACCCCAGCCGCCAGGTCCGGGATTTCCTTGGCACGCACCATCTGTATAAATTTGTACGTGTTGAATCGATGAACTAATTTTCGAAGACATGAGGCTGCTACTTGCTTGAATTGGAACTATGAACTGTTCTTTCGGCCACTGGCTGTAAAACTGCGTGCTTATTTTTCAAGTTTCGTTCGAAAATTTTACTCATATTCATTCGGATCGCTATTTCCTTTTTTCTTGCGACAAGAACGTAAATCGAACCGAATCCGGGCCACCAACGCCTTCCCGCCGTTTCTACAAAACGACGCTTTTTTCTGCTCCAACTCGATATTGACGGAGGCCGGAAGAAAACAATCTCACCCGCAATTGATTCAAAACCCAAGAGTGACAACCAGTCTCGCACACGCAAAATGGAGAGAAACTTAGCCTGCTGCAAAGTCATACTCCGAAAGCGGTTGCAATATTTCATGAAGCCTAAAATGCTCTTTGGATTGAATCCTATGATCACTACGATTCCTTCTGGAACAATGCACTCAGAAATTTCACGAAAGACGTCATGCGGCGTCGAACTAAATTCGAGAACATGAGGCAGGATCAGTAAATCGACCGATTTAGCCGCGAAAGGAAGCCACTCGCTTTCCGCAACTACATCACATTTTAATTCGCGTGCAATTCGAGTACTGACTCGACATTGAACTTCGGACGTTATTGTACCGAAATAATCAAACTGAGGATATTGCGAGATTTGTAAGGCAACGCGATAAAACTGCTGTGGCAACAACTTTTGGCAGCTGAAACGTTCAGCCTGAATAATATCTTCACCAAGTGACGACTCCCACCACGGAATTGGAGATGAAATTTCTTTAGTTTCAATCAAGTCGTTGTTCTTATATTGAGGCTCCTATTTGATCGTTCGACCAATCTGAAATCTGGTTTGAGCACGATCAAATAAAGTGCTGTTTAACATAATTTTTAATAAAACTCACCTGGCAACAAGCTCTATTTTCAATTCAACTCGAATAGCAGGTTTACAAATTCTAGCACACATCAGGCTGATTCATTTCAGGCTGTATTTTAATTTTGGCTTGAGAGAATTGCGCTGCTCAAAAGAGTTGAATTCAATCCTTGGGCGGAGGGATGCAGGCAGCAGTCGTTGACTATCGATAGTCTGCTTTTACCACCATAAAGTTAAACTCACAATCACAGCCGCCATAATGTATTCCCAAAGTAAACTAACTTAAGCCACAAATGTTTAGAGAACCTAACTTTGCGGACTTCGTATCCTTTGTCCAGTCAAAAAGAGATTTCCATAGAGTTTTGCCGGCGACTGAAAGTTGTTTCAGGCAGTGGTGGCAAAATTTCATATAGTTCATGTTCATTCAATTTTTTTTGCAGAATCGTGCAAAGCACTTGGAGCACGGGATCTTCGTTCGACGCAACTCCCAGGTTTTCTGCTGATTGAGCCGCAAATTCGGTGTAATTCCAATATATTGCGCAAGCCGAAATGCTGTATCTGCGCTTACTCCTCATTGACCATTCAGGTACACGTAATTCGGTTGACTGGTAAACAGCACTTTTGACAATGCGTTCGCCGCGATGTTGAGCGTCTCCATTTCCTCTCGGAGAACTTCACCGGGATGTACCGGCATCATTCCGTTTCTCATACTCAATTCATTTCCTCGTCAGAGAATATCCGCGATCTCCACTTCACTCGAATCGTCCTCGGTCCAACGAAAACAGATACGCTAAGCTGTTTGATTCGGACGCTGGTTTAACCAGAAAAGGAACCGCGCAATGCCTCCGCTTTAACCAAGACACGCAGGCGGCGTATTGCTTAAGAAGCAAATTCGTGAAGAATTTTCGATGAACGTTATGAGAGCAATTCAGATATTGAATTCCACAACGCTCGTTATGGAAATTCCCAAGGGTTGACAACTTCGAGACCAAGAAATTCAAAATCCCGAACATTCCTTGTCGCAATGGCAAGAGCGTTTGCTTTAGCAGTTCCTGCAATAAGTGCATCACCGACGTCTAATGCACCGCCTGATTTGTGTTTCTGTGCTCTATATTCGGCGGCTTGGATAGCTTCGGAATAACCTACGTGCAATATCCGGTCACCATATTCCATCACGAATGCCGATAATACTGCGACAATACCATCGCGGCGCCTCCCTGACGGGAGTAAAACAATACCATAGTGCAGCTCGTGCAAAACAACGGTGGACAACCACAGCTCATCATGCTCACTGAGGAACGCAAGTACTCGTTTATCCGGTACTCTCTTCGTCAACTCCGATACAACGTTGGTATCTATGAGAAACCCTTTCATTTATTCTCACTAACGGCGAACGGGATCTGCCGCTTGGACTTTCTGTCCGAATGGGATGCAAGATTAGTCCCTCGAGGCATGTTGTCGATCAGCCATTGCCCCATGGGCTGACGGGGGCTGTTCTTCTCATACCAGTCACTCGCAGGTACAACAATATACTGTCGCCTCTTGCCAATTAGTTGCGGGCCTTCCTCTTCGGAGAGGCGCAAGACTTCGGAAAGACGAGCCTTGGCTTGGGCGATTGTCCAGACTCGGTGGGCACTGTCATTTAATATGTTCATACTTTTCTCTAGTAGATAATATAGTCTATTATAGACTATATAAAAAGAATCTATCTTATGAAACTCTCAGACGCGGGTAACGCCGAAAAATTAAATGAGCTCAAGTCTATGCACAGCAGGATTCATTGAATGAATTCAATATGAATCAGTCATGGCGCAGCGTCGATTCTTTGAAGTGTACCCGAACAACCGTCTAGTAACGGCTCCGACACGAATTTCGTTTAATAATATCAGATCAGAAATTGCTCGAATCTCCAAGAAAATCGACTTTTTGCCAGACACTAGCCAGCCGACTCAAGTGAACGACGGAGAGTGGCAATAAATTCTTTGTGGAATCCTTCGTCGTCATCTCTGGACCAAGTTACTGTTGTAGAGTGATTCGTATCGAAGTGGGTCTTGCGACCATCAAATTTCCTTTTTTCACAAATGTATATAACCAGTTTATTCAGTCCTTCTGCATAACCTGCCTCCCAATATGCTCCGTAGTTGTCGTGCGTGAGGTCAGCAACGACAAACGTTGCGCGTCTGATTTGATCTCGCATTATGTTATCGATTATGCCCGCTCTTGAGAGCGCCAGCGGTTAGCGTGGTCAGACTTTTCAGTACACTCGCAGCAAATTCACATTGAATTTATCCAACGTGGCAACACATTTTAGCTTAAAATCCCGTATCCACACCATTAAGGTGACTGTGAAACCTGCAGGTATTGTCAAACCGCAATACCTATGAGGTTTCAAATCATATTATTCAACACTGGAACAGAGCAGTGCTCTTGGAGTTCGCAAATCCTGTCATGAGTTGAAATTTATTTTGAAATCAACATTTTTGTTTTGAAAAAAGTTGATATATAACTTATAAGTATTTATTTGTGGATAAAGCTTGGGGTGATTCTATAGGAATTTTAATCACCTCCATTCTTCATGTTTAAACTCCAATTCTGTGGTGGCCATAGATAGGCAGAAATGAGAGTTAAAATGCGACGTTTATCGAAATTAGTGAAATTTTTATTGATTCAGAGAGCTCTAGCTATGTCTCTGAAATTTGAATTTAGAGTTGTGCAAACTGTTGCAGTTACAGGCATCGCTATAGTCCTGCTTGCAGCAGCTGGAATTCCTCATTCTGAAGCCAACGTGTCGAATTCTTTTGAATTTGCTGAGCCTATCAATCCAAAGTCAGGCGCGCTTTATTTAACTGAATTTAATACATTCTCAGAAAATACCTTTGCTCAAAATGCCAAAACTGCAGCGACTGACGTTGAAACAATAGATGCGGAGAACATCGTTCAACCCAAGCTTTCTGTGAAAAAAGTTGAGAAAAAATTTCAAAATTTTATTCATTTTATTGAGCAGTCTTTGAGTTCTGACTCAAATCGTAAACCGTATTTCTCTCCAAAACAAGGTTCTCACGAGTCTCTGGGATTTGACAGTAGCAAGCAAGATGAAAAAACCGTCGCTGAAGATTCGAAAAATGCAGCGATGTTGCCTGTACTCCCGAGTATTAAGCCACCTGTAATTCAAAGAGACATCAGGGTAGCAAAACCTAAAATCAAGGTTCAAACTTCAGCGATTTCATCGGAGTTGGAGCCTCCGGTTGAAGAGTCAATTAGTCTCTGGCAAGAGATTCGAGATGGATTTCAATTTGAAGACTACAACAGCTCCACTGTTCGGAGATATGAGAAATGGTATTCCTCAAAACCACGCTTTCTTTCTCGTTTATTTACAAAGGCTGCCACCAATTTGCCTTATGTCCTGGAACAAGTTCAAAGACGAAAGCTGCCCACAGAAATCGCACTGCTGCCAATCATAGAAAGTGCTTATAACCCCTATGCTTTTTCGGATGCGGGAGCGGTTGGATTGTGGCAGTTCATGCCATTTACGGGACGACGATATGGGTTGAGTCGAGATTACTGGTACGAAGGTCGACGAGACATTGTCAATTCAACCAACGCAGCCCTGGATTATCTTGAAACCTTATACAACGAGTTCGACGGAGATTGGGCTCTTGCGCTTGCTGCCTATAACGCTGGAGAAAATCGGGTGCAGCGAGAAATCTCAAGAAATCGAAAACAGAACAAATCAACGAAGTATGGCGCACTTCGATTGCCAAGGGAAACTAGAAAATACCTGCCGAAACTGATTGCAATCAAAAACATTGTCAATGACCCGAATAAGTTTGATGTTGTATTGCCAGACCTTACAACAGAGTCCACGTTCGCAATTGTTGAATTCGATTACCAAGTTGATCTAAACAAAGTCGCAATTGTCACTGAAACTGATTATGATGAGTTTGCTCAATTGAATCCTGGACTTCGGCGGGGAATGACACCGCCGAAAGGACCGCACAAAATCTTAGTTCCGGTTGCAAAGTACGACCAGATTCTAGACTGGATATCGAACATTTCTCCAGAGCAAGCTTTGGGACAATCCTCCTTATACGAAATTCAATCAGGTGATACGTTAAGTCGTATCGCTCTAGAATACGGCCTAACCATTGAAACGATTAAAACCTATAACCAGATGACATCAGATCTGATCGTTGCAGGCGAAACGATCAAGCTTCCTGTAATTGGTCCCTTTGGAACGTATGCAAGCCTTGATCAAACCAATAAACCAAGCCGAATTCATACAGTTAAGAGGGGCGATACCCTTGGCAAAATTGCTTCGCAATACGGAGTTCCAGTCAAACAATTGCGAATAGTGAATCGACTCTCGACGGACCTGATCAAAATCGGAGAACAGCTGCATTTGCCAACGCCTAAGTTTCAAGAAAATCAGATTCAAACCGCTGGAACAAACCAATCTCGACTTGTCCACCGAGTCAGAAACGGTGAGTCTTTGTGGAGCATTTCGAAGCTTTATGACGTCGACTTAAGTGAGTTGAAGCAATGGAACAAAATTCAGAATGATTCACTCATTCTTCCGAATCAGAGGATCGTCGTCCACCTCAATTAGTTTGTAATTCTTCGCATGATCGTGCTTCAGTTTTTTAGAAACTGATGCGCAATCCAAAGATCCTCCCACGCCTTTGATTTTTCTGAAGGCCTTCTGAGCAGGTATGCAGGGTGATACGTTACAATCAAATTCGCCCTCAAATCGAACAGCTGATGCGTTTTACCTCGCAGCCTTGCCAATGGAAGCTCCGTGTCCAGAAGAAGCTGTGCGCTAATACGACCAAGCGCAACAATCACCTTCGGTGAAATCAACTCGATCTGACGTCGCAAATATATTGAACAAGCGTTGGCTTCCTGGTGCCTTGGATCTCGATTGTTTGGAGGCCTGCACTTGACGACATTGCAGATATAGACTTCTTCCCGACTGTAGCCTAAAGCAGAAATCATCGCAGTCAACAATTTTCCAGCGCGCCCTACGAAAGGAAGACCCTGCAGGTCTTCGTCTCTCCCAGGACCTTCCCCGATAAACATGATGTCAGCATTCTCTGAACCAGAACCAAATACAGTATTGGTTCTGGTTTTAGAGAGTACGCATTTTTCACAACCAGCGACTATGTTGGCGACTGATTCCAAATCTAAGTCACTTAGATGCTCGCCTGGTTTTGGCTCAACTGTTTGTTTAGTGCTTGCGGGGTCCAACTCACTCTCAGCCGCAGTCTCTGTTTCTGTGTCGGATTCAAGCCCTCGCAGCTTCCAAATATCGATTCCCATCGATTCGAGGTAGTCGTCCCTTGACATAACGGAAATTCTAAATCATCGAATCCTTTTGAGGATGTGATCGAGCAGAACCACCAAGACGATTTAGAGCGTCAATGTAAGCTCGAACAGACGCAATAACAATGTCGGTATCGGCGCCATGTCCATTCACAATACGACCATTCTCCTTCAGCCTTACGCTAACTTCGCCTAGAGCATCAGTTCCACCGGTGATGCTGTGCACTGAATACAACTCCAGAACAGGATCACTTTTAACCAGAGATTTAACTGCCCGAAATGAAGCATCAACGGGTCCGTTGCCATCGGCAGTAGCGTGAAACGACTCACCATCGATTTGCAGCTCCAAGTCTGCAACCGAATTTTTTTCGGAGTCTGAATTGACCTTGAGTGACTCTAGACGCACTCGACCCTCATTCAGTACAAAATTCGAATCGACCATCAAACCGACTAAATCATCGTCAAATATTTCGTGCTTGCGGTCGGCAAGCCGTTTGAATTTTGCAAACGCGGTTGTGAGATCTTTTTCTGTATCCAATTCAAAACCAAGTTTGCTCATACGCTGACCAAATGCGTGTCTCCCTGAATGTTTGCCCAAAACCATCCGGTTATTCGACCACCCGACATCCTGAGCTCTCATGATTTCGTAGGTTTCGCGCTTTTTTATGACTCCGTCTTGATGAATGCCAGATTCATGCGCAAACGCGTTGGCACCAACAATCGCTTTATTCGGCTGAATTGCAAATCCCGTCACACTCGATACGAGTCGACTCGTTGGCACGATTTGCGTGGCATCAATCCGGGTATCACAATCAAAGTAATCTTGGCGGGTTCTCACTGCCATTACAATTTCCTCTAATGACGCATTGCCTGCACGCTCACCAAGTCCGTTTATCGTACATTCAACCTGACGTGCGCCCGAGCGTACTGCAGCCAATGAATTTGCCACTGCAAGACCAAGGTCGTTGTGACAGTGAACCGAAAATATTGCCTGATCTGAATTTGGAATTTTTTCCATCAAATTTTTGATCAATTCTGCAAATTGACCAGGCAAGTTGTAGCCAACGGTATCTGGAATGTTTACGGTTCGAGCGCCTGCCTTGATTGTGGCTTCCAGCACTCTGCAAAGAAAATCAAGATCGGAACGACCCGCATCCTCAGGGGAAAATTCCACATCATCCGTAAAATTTCTCGCTTTCTTTACCGCCCAGACAGCCCTTTCCAGAACTTGATCTTCGGTTAGCCGAAGTTTCTCACGCATGTGAATCGGAGAGGTTGCTATGAACGTATGAATGCGACCAGAGCGAGCTGGTTGAACTGCTTTGGCCGCTTTGTCCAGATCCCCGGAGACTGCCCTCGCTAAAGCGCAAACAGTACTGTCCTTGATTTCTTTGGCGACTTGTTTCACTGCTTCAAAATCACCGGGACTAGCCGCAGGGAATCCTGCTTCAATAATATCGACTCGCATCTTCTCAAGGGCCTTAGCGATCATCAACTTTTCATCTGATGTCATTGACGCGCCTGGACTTTGCTCGCCGTCTCTTAATGTTGTGTCAAATACAATTAATCGGTCCGACATGTTTATTCCAATCAATACTAAGTTAAACGATGTACAACAACAGATGAACCATTGCTGCGGTAGAAAAAAACTAGGTTGAGAAAAAAGAAAAGACGCGCCTACTGGCGCAGCAACAGCAGATTGCTAAGTGGAAGCAGGGAGAAGAATAATTTTGAATTTAATTTGTCGCTTTGCATTTCGCGGCTATTTATATCACAAATGATTCGAATGATTCATGATTTTTCTTTGGGCGGCGTCCGCTCCTTATCCTGTTTTTTCTGTCGCTTCCGCTTCCTTCTTTTTCTTACCTGACCGAACCATACGACTGGTCCGCTTATTAGATAAGCTGTTATTAAAGTAAAGACTACTTTTGGAGGATCGAACGAGATGAGTGCGATGATGAAAACCACACCCACACTTGTTAGAAACGGCACTTGTCCTTTCATGCCAAAATTCTTGAAACTCGGATACGGAACTGTGCTCACCATACCAAGAGCCAGGAGGACGACCAATAGCGTTGCAATAATAGTCAATGATTCAATTTCTCGTCCAACCGTAGTTTCCATTATCCACATCCAAGATACTAGGAAAGCACCAGCCATCGGACATGGAAGTCCTTGAAAATATACAGAGTCATGAGTAGTTTGAGTATTGAATCGAGCTAATCTCAATGCAGTTGCCGACACATACAAGAAAGCACACAGCCAACCAATTTTTCCGATCGCATGAAGTGTCCAGTCGAACAATATGAGCGTCGGCGCCAATCCGAAACAGATGACATCTGAAAGACTGTCGTACTCTTTTCCAAAATCGCTTGATGTATTAGTCAATCGGGCAACTCTGCCATCCAGCCCGTCTAGCACAGTTGCGATCAATACCGCAATTGCCGCAGTCTCAAAACGACCTGAAGAAGCTTGGATGATTGCATAGAAACCGAAAAATAAAGCGCCTGTTGTCAATAAATTTGGCAATATATAAACACCGCGTCGGCGGCGACCTCGACGACGTTTATGCCTTCGCCTTCTTGGTTTCTCCATCTGCATGTATGATCGCTCGTTTAAAAATCCAATTTATAGGGTTATTTCTGATCAAATACCCCTAAATTCAAGTTGAATTCGTTAAATTATTCTAACACGGGAGAATCAATACTCGGCAAGTTCCAAAAATTTTAATCTTTGGCATCTCAACGACGAGAATTATTGGAAGATTGATTGACTTCGGAAAGTGCGACAAAGCTGGCAGAGCTTTATGCAGTTGATCCAATTACGTCACAACCGCCCTTGATTTTATCGCCAATGTTGACGGTCACCTTGTACTTCACCGGGAGATGCAACTCAACTCTCGAACCGAATCTGATAAATCCATATCTTTGGCCGACCGTCACCTCGTCGTTTTCGTCAACGTAGCATAAAATTCGACGCGCGATTAATCCGGCAATTTGAATGCAAGTCACCTTTTGATTGTCTCGAGTGCGAATGACAAGCACGTTTCTTTCATTTTCCATTGAGGATTTATCGACAGCCGCATTAAAAAATTTTCCAGGGACATAAGATCGAATTAGAATTTTTCCTGAAATGGGGATGCGGTTGGCATGCACGGAGAATATGTTCATGAAAATAGCAATTCGAGTCACTTCGGATTCGCCATAAGGATCTTTTATTCTATCGACAGCAACGACTTTTCCGTCTGCGGGAGATACAATTGCCTGCTCATCCAATGGAGCTACACGAATCGGGTCTCGAAAAAACTGTAAGATGAACACAAAGGCTATCCAAAATGGAAAAGCCCATGCAGTTCCAGCAAAAATTTGGATTGTTGCGGCGATTAATATCGCAAAGCCGGCGAAGGGGTATCCCTCACGCGCCAAATTCATTGTCAATTGACGTCTCGGTCTACAAGTCGTCCTGCTGAAATCCAGGGCATCATCGCACGCAGGGAGGAACCGACTTCTTCAATCCCTCTACCGGCCGAAGCTTTGCGCAAGGAATTGAATCTGCTGCTGCCGCTGGCATTCTCGCTCATCCATTCTCTGGCAAAATCACCCGATTGAATTTCCGACAATATTTTACGCATCTCTGCCCGCGTGCCATCATCGACGATTCTCGGACCTCGAGTCAAATCACCATATTCGGCAGTGTTTGACACAGAGTAGCGCATGTTTTGAATTCCGCCTTCATAGATTAGATCAACGATCAGTTTCAATTCGTGCAAACACTCAAAATATGCCATTTCCGGTGCATAACCAGCATCAACTAGAGTATCAAAACCTGCTTCAACCAACGCGGTCACACCACCACATAATACAGTTTGTTCGCCGAAAAGATCAGTTTCCGTTTCTTCACGAAATGTTGTTTCGATAACGCCTGCTCTTCCGCCACCGATCGCTGAAGCATAGGAAAGAGCCAGTGGTTGTGTTCCGCCTGACGCGTCTTGATAAATCGCAATCAGGCACGGTACGCCGCCGCCGTTTACATACGTGGATCGTACCAGATGACCCGGACCTTTTGGCGCAACCATGAATGTGTCAATGTCTTCCGCTGGTTGGATAAATTTGAAATGAATATTAAAACCATGTGCGAACGCGACCGCTGCACCAGCCTTCAAATTCGGTGCAATTTCGGTTTGATACAGATTAGCCTGTAATTCGTCGGGCACCAAAATCATAACAATATCGGCACTGGCGACAGCATCTCCAACATCTGCCGTGGCGATGCCCGCACGGTCAGCTTTTGCTCTAGATGAAGACCCAGGTCTCAATCCAACGACTACATCTACCCCGCTGTCTTGCAGGTTGCCGGCGTGAGCGTGTCCCTGCGAACCAAATCCAATCACGGCTACTCGTTTTTGGGCGATGATGGAAGGATCAGCGTCCGAATCGTAATAAACTTTCATATTGATTTCCTTAAATCTTTCTAATGTTTTTTTGAACCCGAAGAGGGAACTGTGAGAGCGGTATCACCTCGAGCAATTCCCGATACGCCAGTGCGGACGAGTTCCAAAATCTGAGTTGTTTTCAGTTTGTCAATAAAAGCATCTAATTTTCTTCCTTCTCCAGTCAGTTCGATCGTATACAGCGATTCAGTCACATCAATAATACGACCGCGAAAAATCTCAGTGAGCCGCTTTACTTCATCTCGAGTTTCGCCTTTGGCAATGACTTTCACCAACATCAACTCTCGATGGATATTCAGATGATCTTTCGAAAGATCAAGCAGCTTGACCACTTCAATCAATTTGTTCAACTGCTTTTTGATTTGTTCTACAACCCGATCAGAACCAACTGTTACGATGGTCATGCGAGAGAGTGTTGAATCTTCGGTTGGAGCAACGGTTAGTGTTTCAATGTTGTAGCCCCTCGCTGAAAACAGTCCAGCAACTCGGGATAGGGCTCCAGGTTCATTTTCCAGCAGCACCGAGATGATATGACGCTTTTCCTCCACTTACGCTAACTCCCGATTCTCGAGTTCACTTGAATCTCCGTCAGATCTCAAATGCATGTCATTGTGTCCCGCTCCGGCGGCAATCATGGGATAAACGTTTTCTTGCTGATCTGTGATAAAGTCGAGGAATACGAGCTGATCTTTTCTGCTCATTGCATCGATTAAAGCATCTTCTACATCTGATGGATTTTCAACTCGCACACCATGATGCCCGAAGCTCTTCGCCAACGCTACGAAATCCGGTAAAGCATCCATATACGAATGTGAATAACGTCGATCGTAGAAGAACTCCTGCCATTGGCGAACCATGCCCATGTAGCGGTTGTTCAAATTTACAATTTTGATGGGCAGATCGTACTGTTTGCAAGTGGAGAGCTCCTGGATGCACATGATGATGCTCGCTTCTCCGGTAACGCAGACGACATCTGAATCCGGATGAGCGAAACATACTCCCATTGCTGCGGGCAACCCAAAGCCCATCGTGCCCAATCCACCGGAATTAACCCAGCGTCGAGGTTCGTCAAACCCATAAAATTGAGCAGCCCACATCTGGTGCTGCCCCACGTCGGAGGTAACAAAAGCCTTGCCCTTGGTCACTTCATACAGTTTTTCAAGCACGAACTGTGGTTTGATCTTGTCACTTTCTCGGTTGTAAGCCAAGCAATCAATCGAGCGCCACGACTCAATTTGACTCCACCATCTCTTCAAATAGGTTTGATTTGGAGATCGGTTCTCTTTCTTGACCGCTTCAATCAGATCTGCCAATACAGATTTAGCGTCTCCCACGATTGGGATTTCCACGTTGACGTTCTTGCCAATAGAAGAAGGATCTATATCGATGTGAATTTTTTGTGAATGTGGTGAAAACTTAGAAAGATCGCCAGTGATTCGATCATCAAATCTTGCACCGACAGCGAGCATGACATCACAATCGTGCATAGCCATGTTGGCCTCGTAGGTGCCATGCATGCCCAACATTCCCAAAAAGAGAGAATCATGGGATGGGTAGCTGCCCAATCCCATCAAGGTATTGGTGCAGGGATATTGCAGCAGTTGAACTAATTCACGCAATTCGTTTTCAGCATATGCGATTGAGACCCCTCCACCTGTGTAAATGATGGGTCTCTTAGCCCTGAGCAATAGATTTGCCGCTTTCTTAATTTGTCCTCGATGCCCGCGAATCGTTGGATTGTATGAGCGCAGGGAAATCGAACGAGGGTAGATATACTCGGTTTTCGCAGCGGTAACGTCCTTGGGAATGTCGACAACGACAGGACCGGGGCGACCTGAATTGGCAATATAAAATGCCTTTTTGATCGTCATCGCTAAATCTTGAATGTCTCGTACCAGAAAATTATGCTTGACGCAAGGTCGAGTAACGCCAAGCGCATCAACCTCCTGAAAGGCGTCATCTCCGATCAGATGTGTAGGCACCTGTCCGGAAATCATAACCATGGGAATGGAATCCATGTAGGCTGTAGCAAGCCCGGTAACAGCATTCGTCACCCCTGGACCTGAGGTAACGAGCATTACTCCTACCTCTCCAGTTACGCGAGCATAACCATCTGCAGCGTGAGCTGCCCCTTGTTCGTGACGTACGAGAATATGTCTGACGTCGTCTTGTTTATATAACGCATCATAAATATGTAGTGCGGCCCCGCCTGGGTAACCAAAGATGTATTTGACTCCCTCATCCTTCAGGCACTGCACGACCATATCAGCACCAGTTAACTCCATTTACCGAAACCTCCACCAATAAGCGTAATCACCATATTTATTATTCAAAATAGACACTTAATTATAGTAATTGAGAAATTTTCTACTTCTATATTTTTAACGTGCCGCCAATTTTAACAAATTCAAATTGCAACAAGGTCTGACTAAAAATATCGGCTGAACTTGATCGAAGAGAACCAGAAGTTTCAATGCGAAGCTACAAATGAGTGCTTTTGAGCATTCGCCAGAATCGCAACTTTGATCGTCACCAATACTCAGTCATGACCGCTTGATGCTAAGAAACTTGAAAAATTTCAATCGATATCAGCTCTGCGCAACAATTCTGCGCCAGTTGGTAGTGCCGTCCGCCAGATCTTCGATTTCAACCCCAAGCTCCGTCAGCTCAGTGCGAATTTGATCGGCTTTGGACCAATTTCGCTCCCGCCTGGCAGCGGCGCGTGCTTTAACCAAGTCCTGAATTCGATCGATTTCCTCACCCTTATCCTCTAGTCCTAAATATCTTTCAGGAGTCAGAGCAATCAAGCCAAGCGCATTTGAAATTCGATAAAGCGTACTGCACAATCGTTCTGCTCGGTTTCGGTCATTTTTTTCAAGCGCGCGATTCAGCCGCCTTACGCAATCAAAAATTACCGCGATGGCTTCGGGTGTGTTGAAGTCATCATCCATCGCAGAATGGAATTTAATGACAATATCATCTTCAAATTTGCTCCCTGCGAGAATGCCCCTTTGCCCTGCCTTTTGGAGAGCGACATAGATTCGTCTGAGCCCCAACTTCGAATTTTCCAAATTCTTTTCACTGTAGTTCAAGGGACTTCTGTAGTGACTGCAAAGAAAAAAGAACCGAAGCACCTCACCCATTCGCTCACGGTCAGAATCCGTATCAAGAATCTCCCGAATGGTGAAAAAATTCTTAAGTGACTTAGACATTTTTTCAGCATTGACCTGCAAATACCCATTGTGCATCCAGTAATTGACAAATTTTTCTCCGGTGGCAGCTTCTGATTGCGCGATTTCGTTCTCGTGATGCGGAAAGAGAAGATCCATGCCTCCCCCATGAATATCAAAGTGATTTCCCAACAAATCCATCGACATCGCAGAACATTCAATGTGCCATCCCGGCCTGCCTTCCCCCCAAGGTGAATCCCACTTCGGTTCATTAGCTTTTGAATGTTTCCACAGTACGAAATCAATAGGGTCCTCCTTCTGTTCACCGACATCAACTCGCGCGCCTGCCATCAAGTCATCCAAATTGGAACAAGAGAGCTTGCCATATTCTTCAAACTTTCGAGTCCGATAGTAAACATCACCATTTTCAGCCAAGTAAGCAAATCCCCGATGCATCAGTATCGAGATCAAATCGATGATCTCAGTGACATAGTCTGTCGCTCTGGGCTCATGGTCGGGTTTTTGGATAGACAATGCTTCTAGATCTTCATGCATGAAGCCTATAAATCGATTCGTCAATGTTTCGATCGACTCTCCGAGCTCGTTGGCTCTTTGGATGATTTTGTCATCAATGTCCGTGATGTTCCTGACATATTTCACTTCATATCCGCGATATCGCAAATAGCGGATAATTGCATCGAATCCAACCATGACCCGCGCGTGCCCAAGATGACAGTAGTCATACACGGTCATTCCACAAACATATACGTGAATTCGATTCTCTCGAATGGGAACGAAAATCTCTTTTTTTCCTGTTAAGTTATTGTGAATAATCAGTCTGTTCATCGATTTGTTAAAATTGCAGGTTAGAAGTCTGAAAACTGCTTCATTATAAAGATTCTGCTCGCTCTTCCTCTGACTCAAATATTCATGGCTAAGTTCTTCATTTCCGATATTCATCTCGACCCGAAGAGGTCGGCTACCTACCAAAAGTTCATCCGCTATCTTCGCTCAATTGCTGCCGAAGCGGAAGAGCTTTACATACTCGGTGATCTGTTTGAATACTGGATTGGCGATGATGCAGTGAGTCTGTTAGGTCATGAGACAGCAGTGAATGCCTTGAAACAACTTTCCGAATGTGGCGTAAGAATTTTTGTAATGCACGGAAACCGAGATTTTCTCATTGGTGAACAATTTGTATCCAGCTTTGACGGAACACTGCTCGATGCCGAACACACTCTCCAAATCGGGTCCAATTCTGTCTTGTTGTTGCATGGTGACAGCTTGTGTACAGACGATATTGAACATCAACGATTTCGGGACGTCGTACTATCGAAAGAATGGCAACAAGCATTTTTATCCTTAAATTTGCAACATCGCGTCGCGCGTGCGCAGGAATTGAGAGAACTCAGTGAAAATTCAAAAGCGAAAAAAAAATTAGAGATCATGGACGTGAATCTTGATGCCGTAACTGAAGTCATGCAGCAAAATAATACTAATATTTTGATCCATGGACATGTTCACAAGCGAGGCATCCATCAAGTCGAGCTAAATGGCGAAAAGGGTGTTCGCTATGTTCTTGGTGACTGGGACAGCAACAAAGATGGGGTGATTCGAGTTGATTCAGCAGGCGAATTCGAACTTTTCTGCCCTAGCGATTATTCGAATTGCTAATTGGCGCCTGCGGCTCGATTTAGTTCAAACAATGTACCACTTGTAAGTTTCCGCGTTTTTTCATTCCGGACTCGTTCCAATTGAGTTAGATAGCTAGAAGTCACGTTACCGGTAACATACTTTCCGTCAAACACCGACATTTCGAATGCTGTAACGTCCGAATTTGTGGTCAACACAGATTTTTTAAGGTCTTCAAGTCTTTGATATAGTACATAATCTGCACCAATTTTTTTGCAGATTTCCTCTGAATCTCGCTTGTATGCAATCAGCTCAGAAGTACTGGGGATATCAATTCCATACACATTTGGATAGCGAATGGGCGGAGAAGCTGAAACTACATAAACAGACTTGGCGCCTGCTTCTCTAGCACGCGCGACGATTTGCTTAGAGGTCGTTCCCCTTACGATCGAATCATCCACAAGCAGGACATTTTTGCCTTCAAATTCTAGGTTCATCGCGTTAAGTTTGTGTCGGACGGAATATTTACGTTGATCTTGATTGGGCATGATGAATGTTCTGTCAAAATACCGATTCTTTATAAATCCCTCTCGGTACTTCACACCAATGGTATGGGCCATCTGCAAGGCTGCCGGTCTGCTTGTGTCCGGTATAGGCATAACAACATCAATGTCATGATTGGGAAATCGTTCCAAAAATCGACGACCGAGCCATTCACCCATACGAAGACGGGTTTTATAGACTGAAATCCGGTCAATCATGGAATCCGGTCTTGCCAAATACACATACTCAAATATGCAAGGTGTAGAATCGGTATCGTTAGTACACTGGTGACTGTGTACATTTCCATTTGAATCGATGAATATTCCCTCACCTGGCATTACATCTCGTTCAACTTGAAACTCGAGTGTGTCAAGCGCCACGCTTTCTGAAGCAAATGCAAAATCTTTGCCTTCTGGGGTCTCCCGAGTTCCATAAACCAATGGACGAATTCCGTGCCTGTCACGAAAAGCCAGAATTCCGTATCCAACAATCAGCACCGTAACTGCAAATGCGCCCTGACAACGTTCAAATATTTTTTTTACTGCTTTGAAAACATGCTTTGGCTTGAGGTTTCCTCCAGATTTTCGAACGGTCGTCGATAATTCAAAGGCAAAAACATTCAGCATGATTTCTGAATCAGAACTCGTATTGATTTGCCGACGATTACCCCAAAACACCTGCTCGCCAAGTTTGTTCGCATTGATCAAGTTCCCGTTGTGAGCCAAGGCGATCCCGAAAGGAGAGTTAACATAAAACGGTTGGGCTTCTGCATCTGTATTTCCGCCTGCTGTTGGGTATCGAACATGTCCGATCCCCATCGAGCCTTTCAAATCACAAATGATCTTTCCAGGAAGAACGTCGCGCGCAAGACCTCGACCCGTGCGGGCGTAGACTCTTTGACCGTCACTCGTTACAATTCCAGCAGCATCCTGTCCTCTATGCTGAAGAATCGTAAGAGCTTCGTAAATTTCCAGACTTGATTGCTGAGAAGAGAGTATTGCAACGACACCGCACACGGCATAACCTCTTTATGATCGTAGTTCGCTAATTGTTACTGATAGCAGTCACATTTGTTGAGAATGCTTCTTTACAGTCTACACTGTCGGAGGCGCTGCCGTCAAAATATCGGCAAGCATGTTCCTCACAGAAAAAACATAAGGCTCTAAAATGGGAAGCACCATCGAATCCTGCCACGACGGTGAATCAACGCTGAATATGAACGACCCTACAACCGCCAGCATCAGCGAGATCAATACTCCGCGCAACGCCCCAAATGCAGTACCCAAAGTTGTATCAATACCGGACATCCCTTCGAAAGACAGCGCCCGTGAAATCACTGCGCTCACGATGGATGACAACAGCAGAACAACAAAAAATATTGCTATATGGCCAAGTATCATTTGCATTTTCAAATCCAATTCAAATCCTGCAAATAGCGGGGTTGTCAGATGGCCGTATTGCCATGTAATCCAACCCGAGAAAATCCAGCATAAAACCGATAGAAAGGAGCGCACGAAACCACGGTAGGCGCCAATCAGCAAAGACAAAAAAATTATGACAACGAAACCGATGTCAATATAGATTGTGGACAAGAAATACTGCTTCCTGAGAGGTGTGTATGCTACCGCGTCAGAACTTTTATGAGTTTTAAGTTAGCCGACTTTTCGATAAAGATTTTAGCATACAGAAAAGATGGCAGATTGAAATTGGAACAAAGCTGATGCATCATCTGGAGAGCGGTTTGACTCAATTCAGCCGGCCTTGCTGCGGCAGTTATGCATAAGCGGTCAGAATGGGGCAGCCGAGCAATTTATGAACTCGTAAAGTCTCGAATGATTCCACCTTTGATTTTATGCTCCTTAGATAAAATACGTCTGGTCTGAATCGCGTCTTTTTCGGAATTGTAGGGTCCAACCAAAACTCGAGAAAGCCGGTCGTCACCGCGCTCTATTTCGGTGGGGAAATTAATCGTTGTAAACTTCAATTGGAATACACCTGCATTCACAGCACTTTCGAAAGCGCCAACTTGTACATACCATCCGGCTGGAACAATATCGCTTGATTGACCCGTCGACTTTGATTGAGCTGCAGCCACGCCTGAATTGATTGTTTGCAATCCCTCTGTGACCGTTTCAGCGAAGTTGCTGGATTCGTCCACTTTAGCGACTTGAGTCAGGCTGTCTGGTGGCAGAACGGATTCTGCGCTGGCATTTCTTTCAGATTTTATCTGCTGATTATTTTGAAAAGGCTCAACATTGTTGCTCGCAGCCAACTCTTCTTGAGTGGGTGAGAGAATTGCTTCTTCGACCAAATCTACGTCGTAAGCAACCGACTCCTGGGAAAATTTGTAAGTTGGGCTCGACAAAAACACGATCGAGAAAATTCCGATGGCAAGGCTCCAAAAAACCAATCCCACAACGAAATTACCCGATTTTCGATAAATTGAGACCTCGCTCTTTTTCAATTTAGCATTCATGAATTGACCTATCTCGATATTGCTGGAGAATGTCACCAACTGTTAAAAAGGAACCAAATACTACAATTCGATCATTAGGCTGAGCATTTGAAAGAGCTGCATTAAATGCCTCAATCACGTCATAATGCAAATCTACCGGGACAATGCTGCCCAAAACCGGTTGAGCTCGGCGAAATAGTTTTCTAGCTGTCATGCCTCTTTCATCTTGAATTCCACACAAATGCCATTGGTCAATCACTCTTTTGATGCTGTCTACCATGATTTCGATAGGTTTTTCCGACAGCACAGACATAATTGCAATATTGCTGCCTTCGATCGGATGTTCCGCTAGAAAAGCCGATAATTCTCGAACTGACTCAATATTGTGTGCAACGTCCAACAAAATTTGCGGAGATTCTTGAACGATCTGCAATCTCCCTTCGAGCACAGAGTTACCTACACCGATTCGAATTGCATCGTCACTGATATTCAAAAATTTCCGCGCCAAAACAGCGACCATTACAGCTCCAGCTGAATTGTCTTGCTGACAATTGCCTGGTATGGACGGAAGCGGAATCGAATCTATGCCATTCTCATCTCCGATGTGACTTGCGAACCAGGACCAATCGAAATCATTGACCTGTGCTGAAAAGTCTTCTCCATTTACGTATAGTTTCAGAGAAAGTTCGCGTGCTGCTGATCGAATGGAATCCGGTAAATTCCTGTCAGTACAGACTGCCAGCTGCTCGCTCCTTAAAATTCCAGCCTTCTCAAAACCAATCTGCTCTCGATCATTCCCGAGCCATTTTTCATGATCAGTGCCAATCGAAGTGATGCAGGCCAAATCTGCATCCAAGACGTTGACTGCGTCTTTTCGACCACCCAGACCTACTTCCATAATTGCGACATCAACTTGCTTGCGTATGAAATAATCGATTGCGATCGCTGTTCCGTATTCGAAAAAAGTGAGAGGCACATTTTCTCGAATCACTTCAACTCGCTCGAATTCCTCAACTAATTCAGAATCTGAAATCGGCTGACCACCCACAATAAATCGCTCATTGAAGTGAACCAGATGGGGCGAGGTGTACAGCCCTGTTACGTATCCCGCATGACGAAATATGGATTCTAACATCGTCGCCACCGAACCTTTGCCATTGGTACCCGCTACAGTCACAACCAAAAATGGAATACCGTCTTTAGTAATTCGACTGATGACATCGGTTACTCGATCAAGGGTCAGATCCATTGTCCGATAATGCAACAGCTGAATATGCTGAATCCATCGATCAATGTCGTTACGATTCGCAGTTCGTAACTGAAAATTGAGAATTTTGTTTGCCTGTGGGCTACCAGACGTCATGATTGGTAACTCTCATGCGGCTTGATAGCAGAGTTGACAGCAATTGATAAATGATGGGCCTGATTTCTCTTCGGTCAAGAACCATATCAACCGCTCCATGTTCCAATTGAAATTCACTTCGTTGAAAACCTTCTGGAAGAGACTCTCGCACGGTTTGCTGGATGACACGAGGCCCGGCAAATCCTATCAGAGCTTTGGGTTCTGCAATGATAATATCTCCGAGCATGGCGAGACTTGCCGAAACCCCACCCATCGTTGGATCCGCAAGTACAGAAATATAGGGCAGGCCTTCGTCTTTGAGTTTTCTGATTGCCGCTGTCGTTTTTGCCATTTGCAGCAATGAAAACATTGATTCCTGCATTCTCGCTCCACCGCTCGTGCAGAAACAGACCAGTGGTGAATTATCAATGATACTGGCTTTCACTGCGTGAACAAATCGCTCACCGACGACAGAGCCCATCGAGCCTCCAAGAAACTCAAACTCGAAGGCACTGACGACCACTGGCATCCCGAACAGTGTTCCTCGGGCGATTTCCAGCGCATCTAGATTGCCAGTTCGTTTTTGCGCCTCCGATAACCTGTCTTTATATTTTTTTCTATCTCGAAATTTCAACTTGTCAATGGGCTTCACCGCTCCGTCGATGTAGCTAATGGTATCAGGATCGAGAAATGATGAAATTCTTTCCTTAGCCGTCATGCGCATATGATGATTGCACTTCGGACAAACCCCTAAATTTTCTCCCAATTCCATTCGATAGATCACACCACTGCATGCGGAACACTTTACCCAAATGCCTTCAGGCACTCTTTTTTTTGAAAGTACCGTACTTGCCTTTACCTTGGGTGGAAGAAGTTTTGTAAACCAGTTCATGCGATACGATCAGGAAATTGCGACATCTCTGCTACGTTCAAAATTTCGAACTGTCTGAACAAATTCCTGAACTGCGTTTACATTCTTTTTACCTGGATTTGACTCCACGCCGGTACTGACATCCACCGCGCGCGGCTGCATCAAGCGAATTGCATCGGAGACATTCTGTGCATGCAATCCACCCGCCAAAATTAATGGAATTTTCAATTCGGGTACTGAATCCCATGAAAATGTGACACCTGTTCCCCCGACTCGGTTTGGATCGTAAGTATCCAGCAGTACGGCGCTGGCGTCCGCATAATCATAAACAGCCTGTTCCATTTGAGATGATGCTCGAACCCTTAACGCCTTTATATACGGCAATCCCGCGTCCTTGCATCGAGTTGGAGATTCACTGCCATGGAATTGGACAAAGTCAGGTCTAACTTTGTTTACGATGTTTTCCAACATATGATCTGTAGGATCAACTACGACCGCAACAGCTGAAACATTTTCAGAAAGCAATTGGCGAATCTCTTTCGCTTGTTCGCAGGTTAAGTTGCGCGGGCTTGGATCGTAAAAAATCAATCCAACTGCATCTACTCCACTTTGGCAAACTCCGATCGCATCCTCAGCGCGAGTGATTCCACAGACTTTGATCTGAATCTTAGTTTGTTCGGTCGAATCGGGAAATTTGAGAAAACGAGAATGAGGATTCATGACGATGCAGTTCAAATTTGAACTCTAATATTTTCTTGGATTGAAAATCTAAGGTGCTAGTTTTTCATCCAATTACTAATATGAACCAATGTCAAATTATACGAAATGTTCGCAAAGACAATAACACCACAGATTAACTTTCGATTAATTTTTTATATCGAAATAACTGAAATATTTCAAATCCCTTACTGTTAAGATTCGAATTCAATAAGGTATGATTTACCATTTCGGCCCTACATATTTGCAATTTATTTTTACTTAGTGTGTAAATTGTTGCCCGTAACGTCATTTCATAAGGGAAATTGCATTGCCGTCGTTGTAAACCAATCTGTGTTCCAGCAACCGGATGTCAGCAAAACTTTGAAACAAAGCTCACGATATTCAATCTTTAGGCCGTAACAAGGATCGCAGCTTCAAGCATCGGCTACTAGAACGAATATGAATGATGAGAGCTAGCCGCTTCATCAAAGAAAATTTACAGACTGTGTAATCAATACATCGTCCGATTCTACTGTAGCTTGACACCTTCAATTTAACTGCAATAGCATTAGAACCATCAATAGCGCCCATCTCCAAAGAAGTGACCGAACAAGCATTACAGATTATCCATACGGGGCAACCCTATACTCGACAACAAAAACCGAACAGATATTTGAGACTTCGGTCACCAATATTTACAAGCCCGAGGTCCTTCGGGCAGCCCAAAATCTGACGAATAGTTTACGCGAACAAAATACAGCCCGTCAGCCGGAGCAGTGATTCCGGCTTGAGTTCTGTCTCGACTCGCCAACACCTCTTGAACCCAGTCAAGCTTTTGATCTCCACAACCTATAGCAATTAATGTTCCAGCGATATTTCTGACCATATGATGAAGAAATCCGTCTGCTTTTACGTCAATCCATACCCACTCCTGCTTGCGATTGACTTGGATGCGAAAGATCGTTTTTGTTGGAACCTTATTTTTACATCGAGAAGAACGAAACGCGCTGAAGTCATGTTTTCCAAGCAACCGTTTGGCGCTTTCATTCATGCGCTGAGTATCCAGATCCCGCACATGCCAACTCACTCTTTTTGCCAGATAACTCGGGCGTACTGAACGATTCAATATTACATAGCGATACTCACGGCTCAGTGTCGAAAATCTGGCGTGAAATTCATCGGAGACTTTCTTGGTCCATAGCACACTCACACCTTGCGGCAATTGCGAATTTGTTCCCATCACCCAAGCACGATCACTGCGATTGCTATTGCTTTCGAAATGAACAATCTGACCACAGGCATGAACTCCTGTGTCCGTTCGTCCAGCACAGTGAACGGTAACCGGATGATTGGCAATACTGGAAATTGCAGACTCAACTGCCTCCTGCACCGTCGGTTGACCGACTTGAAATTGCCAGCCGCGAAACTTTGAACCATCGTATTCGATACAGGCGGCGATTTTTGTCATTCTTCGATTTTCTCCGTCAGACCTTCATATGTAATTTCAATTGATCAAAATTTCCTTAGTTTTCCAGTTCAACTGCGAGAGGCACGCGACACTTGGGAATTGAACCACGATGTCACGACCAAGAGATTCGATATAATAATGTCCGTTTTTATATGAATTGGTAAGGAAATTTAAGTGAGTTCAGAATCAGCCCCGACCAAAGAATCCTATCGCTCAGGTCCAGATGAAACCGGTCATTTTGGAATCTACGGTGGAAGATTTGTCGCCGAAACTTTGATGCCACTCATTTTAAATGTAGAAAAAGCATATTCTCAAGCTCGAACGGACTCACAATTTCAAGCCGATTTCGATTATTACGCAAAACACTATATCGGCCGACCCAGCCCACTTTATTACGCTTCCCGATTAAGTGAATATCTAGGGGGCCCAAAAATTTATTTCAAACGAGACGAACTGAATCACACGGGCGCTCATAAGATCAACAACACGTTAGGGCAAATTCTTCTAGCCAAGAAAATGAAGAAAACCCGAGTCATCGCGGAAACCGGCGCTGGTCAGCATGGTGTCGCCACGGCAACGGTCTGTGCGCTGTTTGATCTGCCGTGTGTCGTCTATATGGGAGAAACCGATATCGAGCGTCAGGCACCGAATGTTTTTCGAATGAAACTTTTAGGCGCTGAAATTGTACCAGTCACTTCAGGCACGGGCACTTTGAAAGATGCCATGAACGAAGCACTCAGAGATTGGGTTGCAAATGTAGAAACGACGTTCTACATCATTGGCACCGTGGCTGGGCCTCATCCATATCCGGAAATGGTTCGAGACTTCCAATCTGTCATTGGAGACGAGACCCGAGAACAGATACTTGAAGCAGAACATCGATTGCCAGACTGTCTCGTTGCCTGCATTGGCGGCGGCTCTAATTCCATGGGACTTTTTCATCCATTTTTAGATGAACCAAACATTCGCATAATTGGAGTTGAAGCCGCCGGACTTGGGCTTGATACAGGAAAACACGCAGCGTCACTGACTGGCGGAGAACCCGGAGTTTTACACGGAAACAGAACTTATCTTCTACAGACTGATGACGGCCAAATAATCGATGCGCACTCCATATCAGCCGGATTGGATTATCCGGGAATCGGACCCGAGCATTCTTGGTTGCATGATACCGGACGAGTTGAATACGTCTCCATTACTGATGACGAAGCGCTCAATGCTTTTCAAGTTTGCTGCCTGCAGGAAGGGATTATCCCGGCACTCGAACCTGCTCATGCCTTGGCACACGTGATTAAAATTGCCACTGAATTCGACCGGAACGATATTTTAGTGATGAATATGTGCGGACGAGGCGACAAGGACGTTTTTTCCGTCGCCAAAGCACTAGGAGAGAACATTTGAGCGCTCCTACACTGGAAGATTCTCGTGTAACGAGAAAATTTTCAATCCTATCAGCACAAAATCGAAAAGCTTTTGTCGCCTTTCTGACGGGTGGAGACCCAGATTACGAAACGAGCAAACGCCTGATATGTGGATTGCCAAATGCGGGTGTTGATCTCATCGAAATCGGAATTCCATTCTCAGATCCTATGGCAGACGGTCCAGCGATTCAAGCATCGAGTCAACGCGCCCTCAAAGCAGGAATGACTCTGCCAAAAACTCTCCAACTGGTTAGAGATTTTCGAGAAAGTGACGACGAAACTCCAATCATATTAATGGGTTATTACAATCCAATTTACCGTTATGGCCCCATCAAATTTGTACATGAATGCATTGAAAGCGGTGTCGACGGGCTAATCATCGTGGATTTGCCGCCTGAAGAAGATGCGGAGCTGTGTGATCCGGCCCTTACCGCCGGCTTACATTGGATTCGCCTGGTCACACCTTCTACTGATGATACTCGAATTCATTCAGTTCTCCATAATGTGAGTGGTTTTGTCTATTACATTGCTGTCTTAGGTATAACCGGAACGCGTCGAGCGTTGTCAGATCATATTGAAACAGCTGTGATTCGACTTAGAGACTATACGGATTTACCGATAGCAGTTGGATTCGGAATCAAGACCCCTGCACACGCCAGATCAGTCGCTGAAAAAACGGATGCTATAGTGATCGGTTCTGCAATTGTAGATCTCGTAAAAGAAAATCTTGACGAAAATCACATCGCCCAACCCGGATTGGTCACTTCAGTCCACAAATTTGTGCAGGATATTGCTGACGCAATTGCAACAGTTTAAGAAAAATTTTAGCAATTTTTCTACAGCACAATTGATATAGAAGACTTCTAACCACTTTCTGGGTGGAGTGCTGCAGTTGAATCAATACATTGATGATTCTTGGCACCACAGCTATTGCTGGAAATTTATTGAGGGCGCGTCGATTTTCCGCCATGAACGGAAGGTTCACAACACCATTGATACCTGAGTATCGATAACGATTCTGTAATTGACTGCGAAAGACCTAGCAATTCAACTAGGACAGCCTGGTCAAGTTTTTGTCGAGTTTTGTCCTCATACGCTTGATTCGCTGGCAAGAATTCTTTCTCAACAAATCTATTGTAAATTTCCGACGCGAGAGAAATCTGGGAATCACTCAGCCTGCGAGGATCAAGTGCCACTAGTTCAGGGCAATTAGTGAGAGACAAACTAACTCTACCTAGTTGCTGACGAGTTCCCATCCACCAAAAACTCATCAATCCTATCGTCGTATTCATCCAAAGAGACAGAGGAATTTCCCATGATTCATTATGAAAGATGAAATTTGGCCATGCTCTTCCACCTATAGATTTCTCATGTGTAATACAGGCAGCGAGAGGCTGTGAGTTTAATCGGAAGTCTCGATTCAGGTGAAATCTGGAAGAATATTGACTCCAGATTTCGACTGCTTTCTCGATGAAATCCGGATGCGGTTTTAGACGAGTGTCAGGCAAGACATTGAGATGTCGCTCTCGTTTGGCATCGTGTGCCCACAGTGCTGGATATTCACAGGACCCCTTGCCTGTCCATTTGATTCTTTTGAATGGTCTTTGGGGTTCATGCCATGAAATATTAGCATGATGTATGCCTCGCTGACCAATATCTGCCAGCTTAACGAGTGAAAGCGCGCGTTCCTCTGACATGCGTGGCAGTTTGAGACGGAATCGATTGAAAAAAGTTAACATCGCCGAAGCAACCGTACTAGACTGTATGCCCGAACATCCACCGTCAGTCAATTCTGAAGAAATGATGCAACCCAATGAACTTGAACTTGCATATTCAGATAAGCGCAAGTCCACAGCATCCTTATCTGAACTTCCATGAATTCGAGCCGCAATTGCTGCCGCTTCCAGCGGAGTTGAGGGCCGGCGAAGCAGGTTAATAAATTGGACTTGGTTTTCGTTTGACTTGTAATTCTTTTTGGTAGCAATGACTATAACTTCGGCTATGCCTGTATCAGCAGAGAAAGCGCGGTCTTCTGACCCAGAAGTCGCGATGGATAAAATTTTTATCTCTTCATAGAAATTGGACAATAATTCACGTGAACGCTCCCAGGCTTTTCCTTGCACAAATGAAAACGGCAATACTAATGCCAACACACCGCCGACTTTTAGCTTTTCATGTGCCAGATCGATAAAATTTGAAGCCAAGCCTGCGAGGCCATTGCCAGCGCTGATTGCTGGATGAAATGAACCATCCGAAAATTTTCGCTTACTGCGAGATTTCTTGAGATCATGGTTTATTTTTTTCAAGCGCCTGGACATCAATCTTTGTTCGTCCTCAGATGTTTTAAGTTCGGCAAAGGCAGGTACAGGAACACCAATTTTCTCCGCTTCATTGCCAGTCGGACGAACGAACGGTGGGTTCATAATAATTAAGTCACATTTTTCGTGCTCCAGCTCAACATCCAAAATTTCACTGTTTTCCGAAGTTCCACTAATTTCGGCGCCTATCGAGAACAAAGCTTGAGTGGGACCTTCTAAAATTAAATCCAGTGACCCGATAGAAAATTTATTCACTCCGTTCGAATTTGTTTGGCCGTACGGCAATAAAATTACCCTTGTTCTTCCAAAATATTCATGCGGATGACTTGCAATTAATATTGAGGCAGCAAGATTCACTGCTGAGGGCATAATGTCAACTCCAATCAAGGAATTTACCATCATGTGACGATGTAATCTGCCATCGTCAAAACCCGTACGCCGCACTCTTCTTAAAATTGACTGATATGCAGCTGACAGGAGTGTGCCAGTTCCACAGGCAAAGTCAGCGATATACAGGCTTTTTATCGCGTTTGTATCGTTCCAATCTACGGATAATCGATCAGCACACAGTTCAGAAAGCAGCAATGCGCTTGTTGGCTTGGTATAGAAAGTTGCAAGAAACTTTCGGTCGGCGATCATGCGCTGGAATACCTTTCCGGCCAAATCGTGAATTGTAGTCACACCGAAATAGATAAGGTCGTCTATCATTTTGATCATCGTTCTTATGATTTGTTTACAAGTCGGTGGACGCACTCGAATGACTCTCAAAATTTCGCTGGCAACTTTGAATATTGGCCAGTAATTGATTTTTAAAATCTCCTCCCATTCTTCTTTTATTCCCAGAATAGTCGGACATTCAAATAAAGACCGTACAGGACGTCCAGTCAGTGGGTGTTTTAAACCACTAAGAGTAGAATGCTGCATAAATGCATTCGCAAGAATTGCCATCGACATTCGAATAGTTTGTTCGCTTTCCTGTTGATGCAGAAGCGCCGCAATGTCCGGTAACATATCTGGAGCACGATCCGCAGCTCGATATAGACTGCCTGTGGACCGTTGAATCGCCAACTGAACAATATCAACAGCTTTAGCCAATCGACTTTCCGACAAAACCGCAAATTCTATAGCATCTGCAATGTTTGAAAGTGAAGCATCAACCCAGCCCTGAATTGGCCATCTCACAGCCTGATTTTCGCTGTCAAGAGTGAATAGACAAAATTCAAATCGGGCAGCTCTAATTTCTTCACCAAGATTTTGCTGATCGACCGTAGATAGATACTTATCAACCTTTACTGCGAGAACTGACTCAATCCTTCCATCTTGGCCAACGAGATTCGCACCTAATCGAGATTGAGCGTCTTTCTCCACACCTAGTGCTGGAAACCACTCCGTCTCAATACACACAGCAACCCGGTGCCTGGGTGTGATCAGAATATCAGGCCTTCGAAATTGTTCAGATATAACTTGAGTTGTCTCACTCTGTATTGCATTCTCGGTTCGCCACTCGGGATTAAGACGCCTAAGTTCAATTGCTAAATGTACATTAAATACAGGTTCGCTTGTTTTACCGCTAGTCATAGATATTAAGCACTAAATCATCATCAATCACTTTTTCTGATCCGAGTTGAGTCTTTTTTTAAACTGAGTGAGTTTTATGAATTTCTGATAAAAATGTGGAATTTAGGGTGATGTAATTCTTTTCTGAAAATGGGTAAGTCAGCCAAAGGAACTGCCCCTTCAGCTGCTCTCAGAACCCAGCGTGAAACTCTCGCTTCACTGGGCTCCCATCATCCAACCGTTGGCTTAATGCCCAGTTTCCAGTGCGGGAACAGGTCTGGATACTGGGTCGCAATCTTGCCCAGTAAACCTGCCGCACGCCGAAAACTGCGTTTTAACTTTTTATATTTCCTGATCGCCCATAAATACAATTTACGGTTGATATGCTCTAGTGTTCCGTACATGGCGGAGATGTAAAAGCGCCCGTAATAGTTGATCCAACCCTGAATTTTCACCCCGACCCGTCGTGCAATCTCAGCGAGTGACATGCCATCGCACAACTGCAAGTTCCAGCTCCTCACCGTCTGTCGGATTGCCTTCCCGGCGCGAGCGCTCATGCCCGGACTAAAGTTAGTGAAGTGCTGACCCCATCGGTTCTTCGAGAACCTCGGGCGAAATGTATAGCCGAGGAAATCGAAACTGGTGACCGGATGATTTTCCTTCCGATTGGCGTCTTTACAATACACAATCTTGGTCTTTTCCGGGTGCATCTCCAGACCACATTCCTGTAACCTGTCTGCCAATGCATTCCTGATTGTAATGGCTTCCCATTCACTTTGACAGTGCACCAACCCATCATCGGCATACCGACAAAAAGGTCGGCTCGGAAAGGTTCTTCTCATCCACTTGTCAAACGCATAATGCAAAAACAAATTTGAAAGCACTGGACTGATTACACCGCCTTGGGGAACACCTCTGCTACGGCTGACCGTGGTTCCATCCGCCAACTGAATCGGCGCTTTCAACCAGCGTTCAATGTAGAGCAGCAACCAACGATTGTCGGTATGCCAGCGAACTGCCTTCATCAGCCGATCATGGTCAATGTTGTCAAACAGTCCTTTGATGTCAAACTCAAGCACCCAGTCGTATTGCCAGCACCGTTTCCGGGTGACTGCCAACGCCTGATGTGCCGATTTGTTCGGCCGGTAACCATACGAGTCCGCATCAAAATGCGCTTCTACCAGCGGCTCAAAATACAACTTTGCCACCATCTGGGCAACCCGATCATACACCGTCGGGATACCGAGATTCCTTTCACCACCCGTTTTCTTCGGTATCGCTACCGTCTTCACCGCGCTCGGAAAGTAAGTCCCCGATGACATCCGATTCCACAACTTGTAGAGATTGCCATGCAGTTTTGATTCAAACTCCTCAAGGCTCTGACCATCGACGCCACTTGCGCCTTGGTTGGCTTTGACCCTCTGCCATGCCTGTACTACTATTTGTTTGGAAATCCCAAACGGTTTTGTCGTTTTCAAAAATTCATCTCCCTTATGGATTGATCCTCAAATTCAACTGGATAACTAACTGCCTTCGCTCCAGCACCATTACAGCACCTTCATCACTACTACGCAGTTATCCGCCCCTGTGCCTCGCATCAGTACTCTCACTCTTGCAGCTTCTCTGCTTGAGTTTCTCCCTTCGCATCGAGACGACAGGTTCTCACGTTCCACACCAAAGCCTATGTTAAGTTCACGCCTTCTCCATGCCGGATGCCGACCGGGCAGTAAACAGTACACCTCCCAGACTCATCCCGACGCAGCGGACCTTGCCTCGGTTTTGACATCGCCTAGACCTTACGACAGTTCATCAAAGGTTCACTTGCGTTCGTCTCCTTAACACTTACCTGACAAGATCCAGTCTTGCCTTTTCCTTAACGCTCACCACCAAGACTCTTAATCTTCGCAGCTTAAGGCGGTTTGAAGCCTCCTACTGTAAGACGGCTTCGAGGGGCCTACCCTCATCTTCGGTGCGACACGCTCAGGAGCTGTTACAAAACTTCCTGAGCTCGTGACACACGTCCGCGTCGAATCGCTATTTCCAATAGGAAGCAAAGCTCATTGATATCGAACACCTGTACTGAGACCTAAATTTTAAGTTGAACCTTTGAGAATTAGACAATCACAAACAGCATTGCTTGATTGTACCACTCGCAGATTATGGCATGAATTTATGAATAGATCTTGCGACAGTAATTGACGGAATTTCCGAAAAAATTCCGATTTCTGGGGTATATCCGACTAAATTAACTTAGCTAAAAGAAATATATTAGTGAGAGTAAGCCATCATTTTTGGTAAATGAATGGGGGTTCTATACAAAACTCCATGTGATTATAAGGATTCTCATTTGCATGTTAAGGATTTAGGCTGATTGTTCGTTGAATACGAGGCAATTGCGCTTTTAAGTGGATGTCCTGCCATTGGTCAATTTGGCTTACGGGTCTGCGACTTCGCAGTTACTGCACCCGACCTGTTCTGCAGCAAGTTCATATGTTGGTTAATCACGGTCAAATTTCATTGGATTTTCCAACATCACACAGGCGACCTTGAGCAGCCGCTTGTCCAAACATCGCAAAGCTCTAGCGTGTAGGCACTCCTTGCCGCGAAGAGTTGCGTCTTTGGTTTTGCGAACTGCATCATTTTTGTACTCCCAATTAATCGTTCAATAATCGAAATAAACCGAACACAGTGAACCAGGGGAACGGCAGTCACAGACTACCGCACCCTAGCTTTGGATTTGTACTCTTTGACTCCATCACCGCATCCTATAGTTTCGACTTAGTCGAATGCAACAGACCGTGTTTCAACCGTACCGTATCAAGAAGCAATGGACATTCAGCTGCGCTATCTAGTGGTATAGGCGCATGATCAATTTTGGGGCGCTCGGATTTGCCTCAACGGCGTTGCCCTTGTGCAGTCGGGATCAGTGGATGGGTTGGGATGAAAGCAGGTTTCGCGGAGTTTAAGTCAGGTCATTGGCATGAATCGGTTTATGATTCGCCCGTCGTTTCATTGTAAAAACAGTCGCCGACACCCACTTACCTCCTAAAAATTTTTTGCTAAGTGAATGTTATTGGGTGACCATAGCCAGAATATTTGAAGCACTGTAGCTGGCGCATTGGCAGCCGGCTCCCACCGTGGGTCTCGAACATTCTGCAAACCATCGACAACAGCGTGTAGACAGACCGATTTGTACGATCTTATCCGCGGCGGTCAAGGCGACCGAACTGCGCTTCAGAAAAGCCAATAGATAACAACAAATTGCCTGAACGAAAATCTGCAAAGTTTACACATTACATCATCTAATACCTTGGCAAAGGACAGGATTGTAAAACGAATCAAAATTTTTGCTGATCGAATGCCATTACTGCCAATTCTTGAGCGGAACTTATTGTGGTGCATACGTTGTTCGCTTCCAATCAATACCAGTCTTCCCCAAAACTTGGGTGGGTCGACTTCCGCGGCTAATCTTTCCACGGCGCACTAAGAATTCCATTTCAGAAATGGGCAATTGCAGTCTTTTTGTTTGTCACCAATTGAGAAGGAGTGTCTAGCATGAAACTGCATTGAGAATTGCAAATTAGTGTCTCTCATATGTCAGCTTGGTTCATATTGAATCCACTTCAAGAAGCATTTACGCTTCAAAAAAACAATTGTCGGACACCATTGAATTGGATGAAACCTATTTGGGCGAATTGGAACGACTTTGAACGAACCTCATGAGCATCGCATTTTCTTGGACTCTGTTCCAAGTCAAAACTGCTGTCAGTAACCGGTGTAGGCACGGCACGCTGAATGTTTTCGGCAGATCTGATAATCATTGGTTGATTCAAGCAAATATTTCAAATCACCGAATGTCCCTGAGACTTCAATGCATGCAAGGCAACAGCATTACATCGTATGTGCTACAGTCTGGTGATGCTAACTCCCGTTTTCAATAAAGTCCCGGTAATTGAAACTGCGCGCTTAATATACGCGCCAACAATCTCCGCAGAATCATAAACTTCAGCATTGCAATTTTCTGTAAATTCACGTTTACGAACATCGAAGATCCGTTTTGAGTGACTCTCGCTAGCAGTGTCGCTGCGAAATCCAAATTTCGATTCATAGCCGACACTTGCAATTAGCTGACTTAGAGGCCGACGCAGCGCCGAGGCCAGAATCTTATAAGCAATGGTCTTTTCTCGTGCACACTCATCAAGCTGTGATGCAATTTGAGCACAAATGGAGCCCGCCCCTGGGAGCACGCCTGAGCGCTTAGCAGACCGCAAGGCGCTCAAAGCCTTCTGGTAACGGAGCATATGCTGTTTCCTCTCTGGTAGACTGTGAGCTCCGACTTGTAATTCGGCAAAACCTGCGGACAGCCGAGCCAACCTGATTTGCAGCCTTTCCCTATCGTAATTGAGATAGCGAACACGCCGTATATCATCGCGAATCATCTGTTTTCGTGCATCGATCATGCGACGGTCAGGGTTTTTGCGAATTAATACACATTTGTTGGAATCGACTTCAACCCTGTCGACTTTCCCAAGCATTTCAGGACGCAGTGATTGCAGGCAATACCCCAATCGTTGAGATACAACTTTTCCAGTAGTGAAAGCCGCAATATCTTCCAGTACTTCGTATACTTGCTCGCCAACCTCTGGAACAGCAATTGCTGCTGCTTTAAGTCCATTTTTTTGGACATTCACGATCAACGTCGCCAATGCACTTCCGATCAGGTCGCGACAGAATATTACAAGTGATTTATCAGTCTTAGCAAAGCCCTCCAAAATTGGTACTAGTCGACCAAAATCTTCAATCTTTTCGTCGCATAATAAGATAAAGGGTTCATCAAAGCTTTCGGCATCGGCGATATTGGATGTTTTCAGCTTAGAAGAAATCAATCCTGCCGGCAAAGTCATACCAGGATAGATCGTTTCACGCGTTTCAAATCCATAGCCTTCTTTCACTGCGATATACCCATCCGAACCGAGATTTTTTACTAGCGAATCTACTTTTCGGGCCACATCAACATGATCGCCCGCGGCTGTTTGACAAATGGGAATCGAATGCCGATCATCATCAAATGGTTGACTCTCAATTTCGAGCTTATTTTCGACGAGTTTTTCAGCATCGCATAGACCCTCCACCAGCTGAACCGGAGAAAAACCTGCATCCAATAGCGTATTCGATTTAACCATGATGTCATGTATGATCAAAGCCAAGCTGCTGTTGCCGTCTCCGTAGTCACGATCAAAGTCATACATGGATTCGTAGATAAGTCGACTGCCTAGACGCTCTACGGATTTCGTAGGTTGAAATTCTCTTGCAATTGACAAGCCATCTACAACGACTTCAGGGGAGGCAGGTGGGCTATGAAAAATTGCACTTCGACCCATTGGGCCAAATGCCGATGCGATGACGCACACCGGCATAGACATTCCCATGATCAACCGGTGCCGTGCATCCGATGAAAAAACTACTTCCTTCACTAAACTTCTACGGTTTGCAGACTGTGAAGTCGATCACTTTGAAACCATTCCTTTCAGGTCATCTTGTGCACAAGAGACTTGATTCTGACAGGTGCCGAGTAACCAAAGTAACCACCGTCGTCTACAATTTCAGCACGAACGCATCTCCGTACGGATTGTAGCAGTGTTCGTCAAAGTTGAATTTACTTATCGCACTCATTAGCTGAGTGGGGAGCAGCAATAAACGGCCTTATCCTGCTGATTCGATCTCTATCACCAAATTGTCAGCATTTAGCCCTTCATCACCTTCTTTGAAATGAATCGCTGTCACTGTCCCGTCAACGGCAGCTTCGTGCAGCACCTCCATTTTCATTACTTCCATGATAAAGAGGGCGTCGCCGGCATGCACTTCATCTCCCACTTCAACGAGAATTTTCCACATATTTCCCGCAACTATTGATCTAACTGCAGTTTTCATTTCGAACTCCTCACCTAGATTCCGTGTTCTATTCAAGTATTCGGGACCAAACTCAGTTCAAATTTGTAGCGGTCTACAAACGAAGTGTCGTATTTCCCAGAATTAAATGCCCTGTGAGCGATGCATTGAGCAAGAAAACTCAAGTTGTTGTCCAATCCAGAAATCTTAAAATTGCCTAATGCGCATTTCATTCGCGCCAGAGCATCCTTTCGATCAGCTCCATGAGTGACAACCTTGGCAATCATAGGGTCATAGTACGGCGTGATTTGATCGCCTGAACGAACACCGCTGTCAATCCGCACTGCCCTACTTTGTTGTGGTAAGACGAAACTTTCGATCTGTCCGGGAGAAGGCAGAAACATCTTGCTCGTCTTTTCGGCATAAACCCTGCATTCAACCGCATGGCCGCTTTGAGAAATCACGTCTTGCGTCAAGCCAGAAAGTTCGCGCCCCATAGCCAGTCGCAATTGCAACCCAACCAGGTCGAAATGCGATGTCATTTCAGTTACCGGATGTTCAACTTGAATACGAGTGTTCATTTCAAGAAAAAAGAACTCGCCGTTTTCTCCATCATAGATAAATTCGACAGTTCCAGCTCCGCTGTAGTGTTCTTGACTAGCCAAAGAAACAGCCGCCTGCGTCATCTTGTTTCGAACCGTTTCCGGCAGATTAGGGGCTGGTGATTCTTCGATGACCTTCTGATAGCGACGTTGAATTGAGCACTCCCGTTCAAAAAAATGTACAACGCGCCCGTCGCCGAATCCAAAAACTTGGACCTCTATATGCCGCGCATGCTCAATAAAGCGTTCAAGAAATACCGTGGCATCGCCAAAACATCGAATTGCCATTTCTTGAGCAGCATTAACTGCCGATGGCAGATCTCGAGGTGATTCAACTAAACGCATGCCAATACCGCCGCCGCCTGCAATTGCTTTAACAAGCAATGGGTAGCCCACCGCTTCACCAGCTTCGACAAGTCCGTTGATGCTGCCCATTCTGAACTTATCCGAGCCTGGTAAAATTGGGATGCCAGCTGACTCAGCCAATGTACGGGCCCTTTCCTTATCGCCCATTTCTGAGATAGTTTTCGGTCGCGAGCCCACCCACTTTATACCCGAATCGATGACTTTTTGGGCAAACGCTGCATTTTCTGCAAGAAATCCATATCCCGGATGAAGCAGGTCAGAACCAGATGATTTTGCAATTTCGATAAGATTATCGCTTTTGAGGTAGCTGTCAGCTGGCTTTGATCCGCCCAATGGATACGCATAATCGGCCAATTCGACGTGAAGTGCATTTCGGTCCACATCAGAATATACAGCGATTGGTGAGAGTTGAAGCCGCCTGCAACTGTGAATAATGCGACATGCAATTTCACCGCGGTTTGCGATAAGTACTTTCTTGATTCCAGAATCATTCGTTGGTGGTTTCGACATTGTTATTGCGATTGTTCGTGGAAGATCAAGTAAATTCAAGAGACCTAAATATATGTTATATCATATATCTCTCGTTTCATGCGAAATCACCCACATGCTGTTCCGCATGCGGCATTTTCTTGGCAGATCACTGTCGGGGCAAGTGCAGACATTCAATGAAGAAGTCATCCAATATCTGCATCACAGCGTTTGCTTGTATCTGATGCCTTCAACGGCTTGAAGGATCTGGATCCGACGTAATCATAATTAATTCCAATAACTACAATGTATTAACGGGTTTTTGTTTTTTGGTAGACACTATTTTCTCTACTTGACGATTCCTTGATCTGAAAGTCGGTCTCAATAGAAGAGAATCTGCTGCTCCGCCTACAGCTGTGGCACTTTTCAGAAATGGTCTGAAATCAATATACATGTCACATGCCTATATTGAATCGAGCAGTGACTTGAATCTCTATATTCGTTGCGATTAGCAATGAATCGTAGTCTTGTAGACGTTGTCAATCAGAGATTTTCTGAATTCATAGCACAACTATATCGGAGTCTGATACTTGAAACCATCACCACTAAGAGGGGCAACAATGAGGAGAAATACCGACTCTTGACCAATTTCGAGCATTTTTCGAAATTTAACGATATTTCTGCTGAATCAAATGACCAGCGAACTGTTCTAATTGTCATTGCTAGTCGCCACTGGGAACAATTTTGAACCGGACAATGAAAAAAACACTGCGATGCAACCCCTGACTGAGCGATCATTTTTCAGAAAATACGGAGCGTTGGTTCCTCAGACCGGCGCGCAAATGCTAAAGTGTTTTCACGATGCATCTGCAAGCCGGGCAAGGATTTGAGATTCTACGCGTTTAAGAAACGCTGCCACTCCTCTTCCATAGCGTCCGAATTCTCTGGCGTGGTGGTGCTAACGAAGGGTTTGGCGAATTTGCGCTCGATTTTCGCCTGATTCGCTGCCAAGTTGTCGATGTCCTCCTGCGGCCAGCCTTGGTCCTCGGCATACTTGACACCCAAGTCGAGATTGGGCCCTGCATACCCGCGGTCTCGCGCTTGGATGGCGCGGTACTCGCCGTCCAGGAAGTAGTTCAAGACCTTGTAGATATTGTCCAGATTGCCGCGATCGGCTGCTTGAGAAGCGATGTAGGCACCGTGCCCCCACTTGAAGTAACCTTCATCAGTGTAGGCATAAAACACGGTCCCGGGACCCAGAACCAAATTCGCCTCTTTGGTCGCCGGCTCCCAGCAATTGATCATGTCCACTTCTCGATTCGTCAATAGCTGAATTTGCTCTTCAAAGGCCGAATGGAGGGTGCGGAACTGACCAGCTTTTTTGCGCTCTATTAGGTAGTCTACAACCTGCTTTGCTTCGTCCTTGGTCATGTCTACGACGTTTCCGATCTGAACTCTGCCGTGATGTTTCAAAAACAGCGCACACACCGGTAACGAGTAAGTCCACGTTTGATCGTAAGCAACCCGACCGCGGGTCTTGTCGCTCTCAAAAAACATGGCCCACGAAATGTCCTCCTGACCGTCCGCGCTAGCTCCAATCTTCTCTGGAAAATACCCGAAGCTGTCCGCGTTGCCGATCATGGGAACCCCGTACTGGCGTCCATCCTTACTGGTCACGACGGCCGAATGCTTCCAATCATCTGAAGTGCGTTCCCATAGCTTCAGCTGCGGATGGTTCTGATCAATTTCCAGATAGACTCCTTGCGGACCTAATATGTCTTCGGTTCCAGATTCAAACACGAAAACGTCTACTTCGTCGCCAAGCCGAGAAGCTACGACATCGCGCAAAAACACTCCAACCGAATTGTCGGTACCAATAAAATCCATTTCGACACCGATGCTTTTTTCCATTATGCTCCAGTCCTTTAGCTGCGCGGTGGTTACGCCATAGGCACGGACACCCGCTCCTTCGGCTTTAACCGTACCGACCAACCCTGCGACGCTGGCCGGACCGAGCAGTGCAGTCACAGCAGTTGCCTTGAGAAAGTCCCGGCGCGCCAAGCCAGACTGACTGCGAATATCAGAATAATCCTTCATTTTCTAACTCCCTTGAGATGTCAACAATTGTAATTTGCGCGGCACGAACCGTGAGCGACCAAATTGTTATGCAACAGTCATCGTGCCAAAATTCGCGGCGGAAATTCTGAGCCTCCGTGTTCAGGATTCTGGCATGAATCTGGTTCATTTCCAACGACTCCGCCGCTTCGTACCAATTTGCGTATTGCGATAGTGGCGCGCTCCTAGTCGACGAAGAGTCCAATTCTACGCCCTATTGCGTCTTTGGAACTTCTGCCTTTCATGCGGACAACACCAAAATCAGCAAAAGCCGATTGCCTGCTCGCAAAGGTCTTAAATCCAATTTGCGATGGAGTTGCATGAACTGAATTGTGAATGCCAAATCATCTAGCTCAAAGTTAAATTAACATCGATTGACAGACTTTCCGTATAGCCAATAATCAGTAAATATATGATATATGATACATTATATAACCGATTCTTTGAATATTGCCGCCAAACAATACCCTTTCTCAATCGTGTGATTTTGCTAATTCAGAGCACTCAGTCCAGCAAATTGCCGATTCCATTCATCCAGAATCATCGCAGAACTGGAACGCAGCCCTTTACAAAGTAGTAATATATAACATATAACAAATACCATATAACATATTTTAACAGGTAGTTGCAATGAATAATTCCTATGCCGAAATGGACCGAGCTTATCATCTTCACCCTTTTACGTCCTTGAGAGCTCACGCTTCCGGGCATCCAACTGTCATCGTTCGAGGCAAAGGCTGTCGATTGTGGGATAGCATGGGACGAGAGTATCTTGACGCTATGGCGGGACTTTGGTGTGTGAACGTCGGATATGGAAGACGTGAAATTGCAGCGACCATGCGGGAACAAGCGGAAAAACTCGCTTACTATCATGCGTTTGCATCCATGACATCCGAAGCTCCAGCTGAACTGGCTGAACGCGTCGTCACTATGGCTCCGTCGGGTTTCAGCAAAGTGTTCTTTGGCAATTCAGGATCAGACGCCAACGATACGGCTGTGAAGCTTGTCTGGTACTACAACAACACAATGGGGCGTCCTCTCAAGAAAAAGATACTTGCCCGATCTCGCGCCTATCACGGTGTAACTGTTGCGGCTGGGAGTTTGACGGGATTGGACGGCGTTCATGAATCCTTCGACTTGCCATTGATTGAAGTGCCGCGATTAACTACGCCACACTATTATTGGGTGGCTGATTCCGGGATCAGCGAAACGGAGTTTTCACAGCAACTCGCTCAACAGTTGGAGTCAGTCATTGAACAAGAGGGCGCGGAAACAATTGGAGCCATGATCGCCGAACCCGTCATGGGAGCAGGTGGAGTCTTCGTTCCGCCTCGCGGCTACTTCGAGTTAATTCAGCCGATATTGAAATCAAATGATATCCTGTTGATTGCTGATGAAGTAATTAGTGGATTTGGGCGTCTGGGGGCAGACTTCGGCTCGAATCTTTACCAGATCGAACCCGATATAATGACTATCGCAAAGGGACTTACGAGCGGCTATCAGCCATTGTCAGGATGCATTGTGACGGATTCAGTTTATGAAGTGATTGAACGAGGTTCGGAACGAATTGGTTTCTTCGGTCACGGATACACCTACAGCGCGCATCCGATTGCCGCTGCTACCGCGCTGATCAATCTTGACATAATAGAGCGAGAAAATCTCATCAACGCATCAGCCGAACGGGGGGAATACTTGAACCAGCAACTCAATGCGAAAGTTGCACCTCATCCTCTTGTCGGCAATGTTCGAAGCAAAGGACTGATCGCTGGTGTTGAGTTAGTGGCAAAAAAAACTCCCAGAGAATCATATGACCCGCAACTCGAGGTAGCCAAAAGAGTGTACCAGGCAGCCTTGGGCAGAGGATTGATTACACGCGCTTTGCAATCCTCCGAAATTCTGGCGATTTCTCCGCCGCTCGTTATCTCAACAACCGAAATAGACGAACTGATCTCCAAACTGACTGCCTCACTTGATGAAGTCTGCGGCGAGTTAGATTCAACATCCTCAAGTGGCACCCACAGTCGTGTCGCTTAGATCAAGACGCCACCGATTTTCTTTGAATTTTTAGTTATCAGGTGTGATTGTCTTGTGGGAGAACATCGTATTCGAAAACTGCAATTCAGAACCCAATGAGAAATACAATAACAAATTTAGAGAGCAAAGCAGGTAAGCAACTTCACAACTCTTCTCCGTCCGTAACACCTGTTAATTCTAGCACGATGTTGAACATCCAAAATGTTACTCATCGATACGGAGCGGTCGTCGCGCTGGATGGAGTGTCTTTGGCCGCTTTTCAGGGGGAGTTTCTTACTGTACTTGGTGAAAGCGGATCTGGCAAGACGACGCTTCTGAGGGTGATTTCCGGCTTGGAAACTCCGTCCGATGGTGGCCGCGTCGAAATTGATGGAGTGGATGTTTCGACTGTTCCGGCGGCCAGACGGAATTGCACTACCGTATTTCAGAACTATGCACTGTTTCCTCATATGTCCGTACAGCAAAATGTGGAGTACGGACTGTCTGTTCGCGGAGTCTCACGCGACGAATGCAACCGAAGAGCCAGCGATTCACTTGCCATGGTTCGGCTATCGAACCATGGCAGTAGGCGTATCAATCAACTCAGCGGTGGGGAAATGCAAAGAGTGGCTCTCGCCCGTGCGCTAGTTACGCAACCGGCTATATTGCTATTGGATGAGCCTCTCGGCGCCCTTGATGAAAAACTTCGCCAAGAAATGCAGGCTGAGTTGGTAGATTTACATAGAGAACTCAGCATGACATTCATATATATAACGCATAGCCAAGAAGAAGCATTGACAATGAGTGACCGTATCGCGCTGATGCGTGGTGGTCAGATTGTTCAAAGCGGAAGCCCCGAAGATCTCTTTGATCGGCCAAATTCTCGATTCTGTGCGAATTTCATGGGGTTTGAGAATATCTTTCCTGTAACTATCGTAGAAATGGGCGGAGACAGCGTAGGCGTTTCACTGGGTGAACATTCAATTCGAGGCATATGGACGGGTGCAGAAGCTGCGAAATTGGGGCAGCCAGCTTTTGCGGCAATCAGAGCTGAACGTATGAAGGTTGGTGGAGCCAAAGGTGGCGGAAACGCAGATGCTGTGAGAAATCAAATTGAGTGTCGTCCCCGGGCTTGCCAATATCGCGGCAAGTATGTAGATCAGGTGGCGGAAGCGGCATTTGGTACGGTGCGCGTTCGTATTTGGGACCGGGACATGCAGTTTGAGAATTTCCGCTACGTATCGTGGTACGATAGCGACTGTGTCGTTTTTCCCTCTTAAGTCAAAATCAAGTGATCGGCCATTGAAGAATTTTCATGACAATCTGGAATAATAGTTCATTGCGAAATTGCGTTAAAACTGTATTGGCGCCTCGCGATTTTTCTACGCAGCAACAATTTGGTAATGCGAAAGTTCACTGAGCCGCCTATAGGTGAAGATGCCATTCTGGTAGCGAATTTGTGTGCGCTGGAGGAGAAATGTTTGCGGTTTCTGAACATGTAAATGCAACCAGATACTCAACTGACAACTCGGCGTTTGGCAGCGTTGAGTTGAGCGGACGCGCCAAGTGGCAAACAATCGTTACTTGAATGCGCACTCCATTCTCACGTCCGGCTGCGGCGCTTCGCGATTGGTACTGGTCTGCGTCGATAGGAACATGGGTTCTGCGCATATTCGTGCTTGCCTGGAGCTTCCTCGTATTGATTCCACTCGCGATTCTACTGGTTTACAGCTTCTTTGAAACCAAGAGCTTTGTAACAATTTATGAGCTTACGCTCAATACCTGGGTTTCCTTGTTCGACTCTGGACGATGGGAAGTTGCACTTAGAACACTGCGAATCGCTCTAACGATTACTGTTCTAGAACTTCTTATCGCTTTTCCATTTGCCTTGTGGTTGGCGAAGAGTTGCAAATCCAAGGTCACCAAAGCAGTGATACTGGCACTGCTTACCATTCCATTTTTTCTGGATATTTCGTCCCGAACAATTGTTTGGAGAGCCATACTCGGCCAAAACGGCCTGGTAAACTTCGCATTGTTGGAGACCGGTGTCATATCTACGCCTCTTGAGTGGTTGCTGTATACTGAATTTTCAGTTCATTTCGGTATGATCGCACCACACTTCCCTACAATGGTGCTTCCAATCTATCTTGCTATTACGATAATAAACGATGACTTGTTGAAGGCAAGCAGCGATTTGGGAGGCAGTCCATTCCAGACGCTGATACGGGTTATCATTCCTCTTTCCTTGCCCGGCATTTTGGCAGGAATTACGTTCACGCTGGGACCAGCTTTAACAGCGTGGGTTGAGCCAGGAATGCTTGGCGGCGGGTTCGTGAACTTGCTCAGCCATTCGATAGAAAGTGCCTATACTGCGTTACGCTATCCGATCGTAGCCGCGCTTTCCGCATTCATAATTCTGTTGCTCGCAATTCTGCTGGCTTTGTTGATCGTTGTAGTGCAGCGAACAGCTAGTGTGGCCGGTATCTTTCGGGCAATGCATCAATGAGCAACATGCACCCTAAATCGAGGATTGGATTGTCGCCGATTGTATCGAATTCAATTTCGAACAGGCTTGGTTTTTCAAACAACTGGTCTAAACTTGCCAAGTGGTTTGGGTATGGTGCACTGATCCTAATCTATTTTCCACTGCTGTGGTTGGCTTTGATGTCAATTAGTCAGAAGCCGCTCTCGGGTCTACCGTTTCCACTATCGTTGGAACACTATCGAGCATTGGCATCGGAACCCCGCTGGGTAGAGCCCTTTGTTTCCAGTGTGGTTATTGGCTTAGTTGTCGCCTTTGTCTGCATGGTAGCAGCAACTGCGGTTGGCCGGGCAATTCCAAACGCCAGTCGACCTGGCGCACTCGTGCTGTTTGCCATTGCACCTCTGTTCGTTCCAGGAATGTCAATGGGTGCTGCTCTGTTCCTATTTTGGCGAACGTTCCTCGACCTGAAACTGGGATACTGGTCGATATTCTTGGGGCACATCGTTTGGGCCCTTCCTTTTTCACTGTTAATGGTGTTGGTTATCGCTGTTCGTTTTGACTATCGATTGCTTGAAGCAGCTGAGGACTTGGGGGCAAATTCATGGCGGCGCTTTTGGGATATTGAATTTCCCATATTGCGTCCAGGGATTGTTGGGGCCGGTTTGTTTGGATTTTTACTGTCATTCAATGAAATATTGCGGTCAACATTTCTTCGCGGCACTGAAGCCACGATGCCTGTGTGGAACTGGACGATGGCAGCATCCCAGCAAACTCAGGTGCCAATCATATTCTCTTTATCAACGATATTGCTGATCTTTACTCTGCCGTTGCTGGGAGGATTCTTTTGGGTTCTATTCGTGAAATTGGATGAAAAATGAAAGCGGCTGTTACATTAGGAAGGGGTGTTTAATCCAGAAGAGCTAGATGAATCTTTCAGAATTTTGCGAAGGTCTTGACCCGCTGTTTCAATGTCGCCTGTAATGCTAGATTTAACTCCATCTGCATCTTTGTCTTTCAGTGCTTTCAATATGATTTTATGCCAATGATTGCCTTTTGAAAGATAGTCGGATTCCTCGAACAAGTTCGTAAAATACGGAGCGACCTGAATCCAGAGATCTCTGATCATGTTTAACAGCAGAGGAGCCTCTGAGTTCTCGTAAATCAGAAAATGAAATTCTTCGTTAAATCGCGTATAGCTTTCAATATTTTTGCTCTCAATAGCCCGATCCATTTTTATTACCAGTAATTCTAGAGTTTTCAAGTCTTGCATGGAAATATTCGGATAGGCAAGTTCAGCCGCCATCGCTTCTAGCGCACAGCGAATTCGCCGAATCTCCTCAAATCGCTCTAGTTCCAGAATGGGCACTTTGAACGATTTATTCGGTTGCATCTCTAGAGCGTTTTCTGCAACAAGGCGCTGCAACGCTTCGCGGACCGGCGTTGCGGAAATTCCGAACTCTGTAGCCAGATTTCTAATTGTCAGAAACTCTCCGGGCCTGAACCGAGCAGAGATAAGCCTAGACCGGATTTCTTCGTAAGCCTTGTCAGCGAGAGTCGTATGCTCTATTTTCTTGGTTTCCTTAACAGGCATTGTTGTATTTTATTCACATACAGATCTAAGTTCCACATTTACCGGATTGTCTATCCACAATGAATGTGGGGATTAAGGTGGTTGCGCAAGCAATCATTGAGGAACGCCGCATTCGAAACGAATATTCTAAATTCAAGGGTTCCATCAGAATATGGATAATACACGAGCATTTATCATGTTTTGAGTTTTTCAATTGTTCTCAAACAACAGCATAAGCACTTATTGAACAGGTCGCAACGGCTGTTACTAAATGATATTGGTTTTATGTTCTCCACTCCTTCCAAAAAAATATTTAAGTGCTCAAATACCTTTGTCCGCATGCATTTGGCAGTACGTAAAATTTTTCATGATGTCTAGATGCAAAAAGTCAAGGGTTGCATAAAAAGCCTGAACTTGTCATCACGCCACAAGTTATCCTCAGGTTGCAAATGGGCCAAAAAGAACATATTCTGCTACAGTAACAGATTGAACCATCTTGCTTTTTTCTCTAAACATCGTTCGTCGTGATCAACTATTGTTAATTGATCGTGTCTATGCTTAACTCTTCCCCGATTTAACCGATTTTGTCCGGTTATGCCGCATGGCATTCAATAAATCCTTTATACTTTCAATTGCCCACACTTTACGCAGGAAATTCATCAATTGCTCCAGCACGTATCAATTTCCCGCGTATGTTAATGATCTGTTTTGCGGCCATCGGTTTCTTTGTTGCTTTCTATAAATTGGTTGTTCCAGGCAACAGTCGCCGTCTGGAGGGCGTAGAAACCTGCGATGCGCCCAGGTACACAACATAGTCCGTGGTTGCAAAATCTGGCGGCGAGCGAATGTCATAGGTCGGATTGTTCACGTCCAGCATCGTCCGCTGCACCGAGATCTCATCAGCCGTCATAATCTCGCCACCAAGCCCAGCGGTTCGCTTTTCGCTATCCTTTGTGGATCCAGCACCCTCACGCATTCACCGCATTCAAGGCCAGTCATTTCAGCGGGTCGCTGACGTAGTCTCATATCTAGTGTTCCAGTACAATTTCAGGCTTTCTTCTAAAATATGATATATCATATATGATTAAGTCTTTGACTATAGCATTTGCGGTGCGAATTGCGATAGATTGATAGCGTGCGGAACTAGGAACTAGCCGTTGCTTAATTATTCCTTGGCTAGTGACTGCAGATAGAACATAGGCGACTGAATAACTTTGGGTTGATCAATTTGGTTTGTAGGGTTAGTGCTCAATTTCTATGACTAATGGTTTATCCTAGTCTATTGAATACTTTCAAAAAAAATCACTTTTGACTTGGAAATTGCTCATTGTTTGTTTCGCAAATCCCTCGCACGACAAGAGAGTTTCACGATGAAAATAGGAGAATATGGTGGGCATAACGATCAACTGCGATATGGGAGAGGGATTTGGCATCTACAGAATGGGTGCGGACAAAGAATGCATGCCATTTGTTACCCATGCTAACATTGCTTGTGGTTTTCATGCGTCAGACCCCTCAATCATGTGGCAAACTGTCAGTGATGCCAAGAGTGCCGGGATCAAAATCGGAGCACATCCAGGGATCGCTGACCGAGAAGGCTTTGGGCGTCGGGAAATTGCAATGTCGCGCAAGGAGGTTGCAGCGTGCGTACTCTATCAAGCCGGGGCACTTGAGGCGTTCCTGCAGGCTGAAGGCATCACCATGAGCCATCTGAAGCCTCACGGCGCGTTGTTTGGAATGGCGCAAAATGACGAGCAAGTCGCACACGGAATAGCGGATGCTGCTCTTGCTCTAAATCTCCCTGTCATCGCGTTTGCCGATTGTGCGATGTCAGAAGTTTTTACAAGCCGAGGTGTTCCCTACTCCTGTGAATTCTATGCCGACTTGGAATATGATGACAGTGGACGTCAAATCATCACTATGCACCACGATCCCGTAACGGTGGAAAACGCAGTGGAAAAGGTGCTTCGCGCTGTCACAGAAGGAATCGCCTACTCAAACACCGGTAAGAAAATCAACGTCGTTGCGGAATCGATCTGCGTACATAGCGACACGCCGGACGCCCTTGAAATCGCTCGTGCGGTCTGCGGCGCACTCAAGGACCAGCTTTCCTACGACCTGGTTTAGATCGAAATTTTCGTGAATGATCTATGAACGTCCAAAATTCTCGCCAGGTGGTGACCGTACCATAGAGGTGGAACTTGGCGATGAGATGAGCTTTGACCTCAATTTTATCGCCCATAGCCTGAGCACCGAAATAAGAAACGCAAAAATATCAGGTTTTGTAGAGCTTGTAACCGAGTTGGCCTCAATTCAAGTCTGTTACGACCCAGATGCTATAAGTTACACAGATCTTATTCGAGAACTGGAGAGTCTATACGAGGCAATGGGTGATCTTGAAGGGTTGGAGCTTGATAGTCGAATTTACAACGTGCCGGTTCTATACTTTGATCCTTGGACCAAGGAATGCGTCGATGACTATCGAAAGAATGTGGGAGAAAAACTCGAAGATGACCCGGATTTTATTGTTCGCCTGAACGGCTTAACTAATAGAGCGGATTTGCGACGCACACACTCCGGAACGGACTACTGGGTTGCAGCTCTAGGATTCTGGCCGGGATTATGCTCCCTAATGCCGCTCGACCCAAGATGTCGCCTCGTAGCACCAAAGTACAATCCACCGCGCATTTGGACACCAAAAGGCACGATTGGATTGGGCGGTGCGGTGTCTTGCATCTATCCAGATCGAACCCCTGGCGGCTATCAGATATTTGCGAGAACGCCAATGCCCACATGGGATCGTGAACAACGGCTACCTGCTTTTAGACACAGCCTTGCACTTATCAAGGCGGGGGATCGAGTGAGATTTGTTCCGGTCGAGCGCGACGAGTATGACTTCATCGAGGCGGAGGTGACAGCGGGCACCTATCAACACCCATACTCTGATTACCAGCGATTCTCAATTCGAAATTATCACAGTTGGGTTAGCGGATTGAATCCGAGACAGACCGAGAATCACTCCCGTGTTTGAGGTTGTCAAGCCGGGATTGGAAACCTCGGTACAAGATCTTCCAGGTCGAATTGGATACTTGGACCAAGGGTTTCCCGCCTCCGGTCCTATGGATGCCTGGTCTTTCCGTCTAGCAAATCTGCTAGTTGGCAATGATCCAAGCACAGCTGCTATTGAATGTCAATTCCTTGGTCCAACTCTCAAGTTTCATCACCGCACAGCTGTTGCTGTTACCGGAGCGGAGATGTCGCCCAAATTGGATGGAGAGCCTGTTCCAAACTATGAAACCATACTGGTTAATGCTGGTCAAACTCTATCTCTTGGCGGTGCGACATGGGGTGCCCGGGCCTACGTGGCAATTAGCGGTGGAATTGACACGCCATTTGTGCTTGGATCTCAATCAACGTTCCATATGGCAGGCGTAGGTGGCGTAGAAGGATATGCCTTCAAATCTGGTCAATTCATTCCGGTCGCTGATGCCGTTATTCCCGCGGTTCAAGTAGTCAAGCCGGAGTGCCGTCCCCCGATCATTGATGGATCAATATGGCATATTGATCTGGTGAAAGGACCAAATGACGATTGGATTGATGAAGCCGGACACAATACTTTCTTCAGCAGCGATTGGAAACTCCAAGCCAGGAGCAATAGAACTGGGTTGAGGCTGGACGGGCCGAAGTTAAGCTTCAGTGATAAAGCAAGAAACAAGTTGCCTGAACATGGTGATGATCCGTCCAATATTCTCGATCATGGCTATCCCATGGGGGCAATCAACTTAGCGGGTCAAACACCGATCATCCTAGCCAATGATGGCCCCAGTGCAGGCGGTTTCATTAATCCCTACACCGTGCCTACGGCTGAATTCTGGAAACTGGCTCAGTCGCGGCCTGGAGATGTATATCGGTTTCGTGAAATCACTGTTGAGGAATCTCAAGAACTTCGACGTAGACAAGATTTATTATGCGTGAGTGCGAGCCTGATAACGCGATGACGAAGGCCAAGTCTAATTCTCCATTCCTGAGCAATACTGCATCAGCTGGAAATTATCAGAAGTACTGCAATACAGCACTTTTCAGTTCAAATAACTCGCCAGATATCAAATAGAGATCTCGCTAATTCTGGATAGCACGCGCAAATTCAAGTGCATGTTGGCGCTGTTTCCTATTCCCTCGAACCAAAGCTTCGACAATGAGATGCTTCGATTCGCTAAATTCTCCCTTTGCTGTATTGATTCGCACTAAATCAAGCAGAGTCTGTACGTCACCCAGCTCGGAGATCGCCTCAATTGATTTTGAAATTGCCTTGGTATCTGGCTGGAATGTTTGTTTTGGGTCGGGATAGCGCTCTAGCGGAAACTGACTGGGCGCTAGAATACGTCCAATTTGCGCAATGTGAGCACACAATTCCTGACTCGAATCAAGGCCTGTCGGGAGAACCTGCTGGATCATGTCATTGTAGGCTTGCACATTCAGCCTCACCGCTCGACATGCAAACAAGTACATCAGAAGTACTTCGTTTCCAGGGCTTTTTGCCAGCTCGAGCTGCAATGTTTTCTCAACATCGTCAAGAAGTCCTGCTTTCAGCTGTTGTATGAATGTCTTGGATGAAGAAGCTGCAGGAAGATCCAAATTTAGCTGCTTGCGAATTTCTGAGGGCGTTACGCTGGTTATCTGGCTAGGTTGCTTTTTCTTTTTTTTTCTCGTTAATAATCCATAAATCGCGAACAACAAAAACAGCAATGATGCTCCAAATAAAGCAAAGATCATCAACCACTGAACACGTCCAACTCGATCGGTCTGATATCGCTGCTTGATCCATGCCCACTTTTCGTTGAGACCTGCTCCTTCTATCTTGGAAATTTCTTCACTAATTGCAGAACAGATATTACCAAATTCGTTGACAGTCAAATTGAAGAACTGGACGATTTTTTCCTCAAGACTCAATAAGGTGCTGACAGTATTGGAAAGCGAGCCCTCGGAATTGTTCAGATCAGCTTCAGCGACATTCGTTTCGTTGCCAGAGCCAGACTGACTGGCATACGTACCATTGTTCTCCTGTGCAAGAACTTGAAAAGACAGAAAAAAAACAATGAAGCTTAGAACTAACCACCGTAAGGCTAGCAATAGTTTCGATGGACGCGAATTAATCAATGCACTCCGTCAATGAGATATTCAGCAATTTGGACGCTGTTTAGCGCACCGCCCTTTCTCACATTATCGGACACTACCCACATATTGAGTCCGCGCTCATGGGAAATATCCTCTCGAATTCGCCCTACAAATACATCGTCTTTATTCGCCGCATGGGTCACGGCAGTGGGATACATCAGTTCATTGGGATCATCGATTACAGTTACACCGTTGGCTGCTCTCAGCAACTCGCGTGCGTGTTTTGCAGTCAACTTGTCTTTTGTTTCAATGTGAACTGCTTCCGAATGACCGAAGAACACTGGAATTCTTACAGCCGTGGGATTCACAAGTATCGAGTCATCGCCCAGTATTTTGCGAGTTTCCCACACCATCTTCATCTCTTCTTTGGTATAGCCATTTTCTTGAAATTGATCAATGTGAGGAATTGCGTTGAATGCGATCTGCTTCGGTGCAATTGAAATTTCAGCAGAACGACCGTTTAACAGCGCTGCGGTCTGACCAGCCAATTCATTCACAGCGGAACGCCCTGCCCCCGATACGGATTGATATGTGCAAACATTGATTCGATCAATTCCGACTGCATCGTAAATCGGCTTGAGAGCTACAATCATCTGAATTGTCGAGCAATTCGGATTTGCAATCAATCGTTCATGATTTAACAAGGCATGCCCATTCACTTCGGGAATCACAAGAGGAACTTCCGGTTCATACCGAAATCTTGATGTATTGTCAATTACAGTGCAGCCATCAGCTGCAGCTTTTGGTGCGTAAATGTCCGATACGCTTGCTCCGGCTGAAAACAAGCCAAATTGGACGGCAGAAAAATCAAATTCGGACAACAGGCCGATACGAACTTTTTCATCGAAAAATTTTACTGTCGACCCCGCAGATCGCTCACTTCCCAAAGGATAAAGACTTCTCACGGGGAAATTGCGTTCCTCGAGTATAGAAATCATCGACTCGCCGATCATTCCGGATGCACCAACAACCGCTACATCAAAAACTTGACTCATAATTTATTTCCAGATTAATTTTCAACCATGTCAGGCCAGAAGCAGCCGAAGTTCATCCAGCACTTCTTGCCCCATCTGTTTGGTTCCAACAAGCTGTGCTTCCGTAAAGTATATATCAGGTGTACGAATGCCTTTTTCGATGACTCGCTCTACCGCCTGCTCCACTTTCGCTGCGAGCTCACTTTCGTCGAGAGTGTATCGAAGGAGCATTGCCAATGACAAAATTGTTGCAAGCGGATTGGCTTTATCCTGACCGGCAATATCCGGCGCAGTGCCGTGTACAGGCTCATACAAACCTTTCTGATTGCTGTCCAATGAAGCCGACGGCAGCATGCCGATTGATCCCGTTAACATCGCCGATATGTCAGAAAGAATGTCTCCGAACATATTCGTCGTAACGATGACATCAAACTGTTTCGGTTCCCTCACGAGCTGCATGGCAGCGTTGTCAACGAGCATGTGCGTCAATTCGACATCAGGATAATAGGACTCCGCGACTTCGGAAACAACTTGTCTCCAAAGTTCTGTGGTTTCCAGTACATTGGCCTTGTCCACCGAACAGACGCGGTTCTCTCGCTTTCTTGCTATTTCAAATGCAGCATGCGTGATTCTAGAAATTTCGTCTTCGTGGTAAACCAACGTATTGATTCCTCGCCGCTTGCCCGAATCTAGAGTTTCGATTCCTCTTGGCTCACCGAAATAGATTCCACCTGTAAGTTCGCGCACGATCAGAATGTCCAGCCCCGTAACTACTTCATCCTTCAATGTTGAAGACGACGCTAAGCACGGAAATAGAATTGCTGGTCGTAAATTCGCGAATAAGTCAAGTTCGCGTCGAAGTCTTAGCAAAGCAGTTTCTGGTCTGAGATGCCTAGGCAACTTATCCCACTGAACTCCGCCGGCGGCCCCAAACAATATCGCGTCGCATTCCTTTGCCATTTTCAGCGTGCTTTCTGGCAATGGACTTCCGGTTTGGTCGTAGGCGGTACCACCTAATTCTCCCCATTCACATGAAATGTTCAGTCCACAGGAATTCTTTAACTCTTTTAAAATATTTGCAGCCTGTGCAACAATTTCAGGCCCAATTCCATCTCCGGGTATGATTAAGATTTTTGCTGACATCGACTTCTTTTCTAACTCCTATGAAAAACTAACAGTTTGGTGTATGCTGATGGAAATAAATCCAACGAGAGTGCAAAATTTTACATTGAAATAAACCTTGTATAAAGATCTTGCGAATAAATGGCAAAACGTAGAAGAATAAGACGTAACAGTTGGTCGGTATCCTTTCGTCAGCTGGCGATCCATCTGTCATACCATATTGGGCAGTGCCAAATTCCGATTCATTCGGATGCTATGCATCCGGATAATATTGTTGCTCAAGACGCCGTTCATTATCAATTGGTCAAATCAACTCTTCGTACGATCTACCGAGCTAACCATTGTTATCATCTTGATGCCCGTATTAGCTTTCTTCCAACATTTGACGCATTGGGGAAAATTCAAACCGAGTTGCTGGAGAGCAGTTCTGCTGATATTGATCAGGTCAATCTTTTACATCAAATTGGAAGCTGTGCCAAACAGTTTTTTCAGGATCGAAACTCTTATCCCACTTCAGATCAGATTCAACAATCCCTGAGCAGTCCCCGAGTTTAAATCAACGTCACGGCGACCAAATCCATACTCAGCAATACTTCCTCATCTTGAATATTCTTTCTTAATCAATCTTCACCTGAAGCCTCAAATTGAGCGTTATCCTCCGCGGTTTCCGCTTGTATTTTGGCTGCTGGCACTTCACCCGGAATGTAAGGAGCATCGGAATTTACATCGGCATTTTGGGCTCGGTCTCGGAGCGCATGATCCATGAGTACCAGTGCCAACATGGCCTCTACTATTGGAGCCGCACGAAGACCGACACACGGGTCATGGCGGCCTTTTACAGAAATGGCCACATCCTCACCTGCTTGGTTGACGGTTCGTCCAGGTACGACAATGCTCGATGTAGGTTTAAATGCAACCCGAACCGTGACTGGCTGCCCGGTAGATATCCCACCGGCGATCCCACCGGAGTTATTTGACAAAAATCCAAGACGGGTCATCTCATCTCGATACTGCGTCCCTCTCATTGCAACACTCCTGAAACCAGCACCGATTTCAACTCCTTTCACCGCGTTGATTCCCATCATCGCACTTGCGAGCTCCGCGTCCAATCGCCCATATGCAGGCTCACCCCAGCCAGCTGGCACGTTTTCAGCAACCGCCCAAACCGCAGCTCCGACCGAATCTCCTTCCCTTCGAACCGCATGGATGTAGTTTTCAAGATCTTTGACTTGTTCAGCACATGGCCAGAAAAATGGATTTTTTTCAACCGCGTTCCAATTCATTTCCTTCGGTGTAATTTCACCAATCTGGCATACATGGCCTCGGATGGTGGTGCGGTATCTTTCTTTCAAATGTTTTTTTGCAATTGCGCCCGCAGCAACTCGCATCGCAGTTTCTCTGGCTGATGAACGTCCTCCCCCGCGATAATCTCGTATGCCATACTTTCGAGCATAAGTGTAATCGGCGTGACCGGGGCGGAAACGATCTGCGATTTTCGAATAATCTCGAGAACGCTGCTGAGTGTTGCGGATCAACATGCCAATCGGTGTTCCCGTAGTTTTATTCTCAAAGACACCCGACAGAATTTCCACGATATCGCTTTCTCGTCTTTGTGTTGTATAGCGAGAAGTTCCAGGTTTTCGCCGGTCCAGCTCCACTTGAATATCTGATTCGGTCAGGTCCATACCTGGAGGGCAACCATCTACAACGCATCCAATTGCGGGGCCGTGGCTTTCACCAAATGTGGTCAGCGTAAATAAAGTTCCGAATGAATTTCCCGACATCAGCTGCTTACCGTGATACTCCTTTCCGACATGCCTCATCAATGGCGTTCATCAAATTAAAAGATGGGATGATATGTCTAGTTTGTTGAGCACGACGCATGAACGTCAATCCCCGACTCTCGACAAACGCTATTTTACCGACAATTTGATGATGCAAAGCACCGAGGGTTCGACTCATCGCACGAAATTCAGGTGCAAGATCATACAACTCGTATTTCGGGCCATCTTCTGCACCTATCGCCAGTTTATCAAACTCAAATATGGCTTGCTCGATCAAATCCACTAGTGCCTCAACCTTGCTTGGTGTCAGCACAACTCAGGCCTTCAAATCATTTATAGGGTGGGTAAAGTCACCCCCACTTGACCTTGATATTTTCCAGCTCGATCTTTGTAGGAGGTTGAACATTCTTTGTCTGCTTCAAAAAAAATGACTTGAGCGACCCCTTCATTCGCATAGATTTTTGCTGGCAGTGGTGTGGTATTGGAAAATTCAAGCGTAGCATAACCCTCCCATTCTGGTTCGAACGGTGTTACATTTACGATGATTCCACACCGAGCATAAGTGGATTTTCCTAAACAGACAGTCAGTACGGACCGCGGAATTTTAAAGTGCTCGACCGTTCTTGCGAGCGCGAATGAATTGGGTGGAATAATGCATACATCACCCACAAAATCGACAAAACTATGTTCCGAAAACGATTTTGGGTCAACAATTACGGTATTGATGTTTGTGAAAATTTTGAATTCGTTGGAACAGCGAATATCGTAGCCATAGCTGGAAGTGCCGTAAGATATGACTCGATTTCCGTTTATGCTTCTGATTTGATCCGGTTCAAACGGATCAATCATGGAGCACAGCGCTGCCTTTTGCCGAATCCATGTATCGGACTTTATCGACAATTCCAATTGCTCCTAAGTATTCTGAATTACGATAGACGGGAAAGCGCTTGTAAAGTCCTTTTTTCGCTTAGACAGGCGTGCCGCCATCGTTCTGGCAATTTCCTTGTAAATCTTCGCGACCTCACCGTCAGGATCACTGACGACAGTGGGACGACCGTTATCTACATCGCTTCGAATACGCATATCAAGTGGTATCCCTCCGAGATAGGTAACGTTGTATTCCTGCGCCATGCGCCGACCACCGCCATCACCAAAAATATTTTCCCGATGCCCGCACTTGCTGCATATGTGAAAGCTCATATTCTCCACTACACCTAGCACTTCAATTTCAACTTTCTCAAACATTCTGTATGCTTTGCGAGCATCTAGCAGCGCTATGTCTTGGGGTGTGGTCACGATGACAGCACCGCTCACCGGCACCCGTTGAGCCAAAGTGAGCTGAGTATCACCCGTGCCTGGAGGCAAGTCAATTATGAGGTAGTCCAAGTCGTTCCAGGCAGTCTGCTTGAGAAGCTGCTCAAGGGCCTGTGTCACCATGGGACCACGCCAAATCATGGGGGTTTCCTCTTCAATAAGAAACCCGATCGACATCGTCTGCAGATGGTAGCTATAGACGGGCTGCATCGATTTGCCATCTTTTGACTGAGGCTTGCCGCGCACACCCAACATCCGTGGCTGGCTTGGACCGTAAATATCCGCATCCAAAACACCAACTCGGGCACCTTCTGCTGAAAGCGCCAAAGCTAAATTCGCCGATACTGTTGACTTTCCTACCCCACCTTTACCGGAGGCCACCGCGATCATATTCTTAACGCCGGAGATGGGTGAAACCCCTTTCTGAACTGAATGTGAGGTAATTTTCGAATTAACAGTAATATCAACATGCGAAATTCCATCCAGCGCAGAGACTTGTTCGTGAATGGAAGATTTCAGATCAAAAATCCAGCTGTTGGCTGGATAGCCCAAAGCTATCGTTAACTTTGCAACCCCGTTCGCAACTGAGATATTTCTGAACTTGCCATCAGCCAGTACAGAAGATTCAGTATGAGGATCCTGAATCCCAGAAAGAATTGTTTTAACATCGCTTATGGTTGCCACTTTCATAGAGTTCCAGCTCAATTTATACGTTGTTTACGAATCGAGCATCTGAATATCAAAATGATTGCTCAATACAAGTTAATATAGGTAGTTTTCGTTCTTCTTAAACTCGAGAACACACTTTAGGAGGTTAACTTGGCATTTTACCATACAGGTTTGAATACAATGCCGAACTTCGAACAGAGACAACCTCGGACTTTTGAACTTTCGTATGTAAATTTGGACCCTGCTAGATACCAGCAGCGATCATGTTCATGAAAACCTGACATGCCATTGCCTGCATCTGCGACTGGCTGCGACAATGGTTGCATCATAAAAATGAGTCATAGTCAAACGGACTTACTCCTATTTTGGCTTTGATGAGATTTGAATTTTCCCAAGTTTGATGAAGAGGAGTTTGATCATCTTTCGTTATAATGAAAATGTCTAGCCTACATTTCGAATGCAACTTTAAGCTACCAGTAAACTCGCGAAATTTCATTGCTTTTAAACAATAATTTTGCTTGGATTCGGTAGCAAGAGCACTCGCAGATCAACTTGGATAATCCTTACCTGATTTAACATGCAGCGAAAAATTTTAGTAACAAGCGCCCTTCCGTACGCAAATGGTCCGATCCATCTCGGACATATGGTCGAATACATACAAACGGACATTTGGGTACGCTTTCAGCGAATGCAGGGTAACGAGTGCTATTTTGTTTGTGCAGACGATTCGCATGGAACTCCCATAATGCTTCAGGCGCGAAAAGAAAAAATTTCTCCAGAAACGCTAATCCGTCGCTACCAGATAGAACATGAAAAAGACTGTTCTGATTTTCATGTCAGTTTCGACAATTACTACACCACTCATTCTGAAGAAAATAGAGAATTATCTGAGTACATTTATCTTCAACTGAAGAAAAATGGGCACATCCGCCGACGAGTCATTCGTCAGGCTTATGATGCGAAAGAACAGATGTTTCTTCCAGACCGATTTGTTAAGGGAACATGTCCGCGTTGTAAAGCGGAAGACCAGTATGGGGACAGTTGTGAAAAGTGTGGAGCGACTTACACACCGTCAGATCTGATCAACCCGATCTCAGTTTTGTCAGGTCTGCCTCCAGAGGAACGTGAATCAGAACATTTGTTTGTCCGCCTCAGTGATTTTTCCGAAATGTTACAGCAATGGATCACCAATGAACTCGCTCAGCAAGAAGCGAAAAATAAACTTAAGGAGTGGTTCGATGCTGGCCTGAATGACTGGGATATTTCACGTGATGCTCCTTATTTCGGATTCAAAATTCCAGATGAAAAAGAAAAATACTTTTATGTCTGGCTTGACGCTCCAATCGGTTATATGGCCAGCTTCAAAAATCTGTGCGATCGAGAGAATCTTGATTTCGATACCTATTGGAAAGAAGGACAAAATACTGAACTCTACAATTTCATCGGCAAGGATATTCTCTACTTTCATACTTTGTTCTGGCCGGCGATGCTGCATGGCGCAGGGTTTCGAAAACCAACGGATGTTTACACACATGGTTTTTTGACTGTGAATGGAAAGAAGATGTCGAAATCCAGAGGCACGTTCATCATGGGACGAACCTATCTAGATCATTTGAATCCCGAATATCTTCGCTACTATTACGCGGCGAAATTGAATGAGCGTATCGAAGATATAGATTTGAATCTTGAAGATTTCATCCAAAGAATCAATTCAGACTTGGTAGGAAAAGTCGTCAATATCGCAAGTCGCTGCGCGAAATTTATTGAGAGGGGGTTTTCAGGCCGACTGTCTAGCCAATTGGATGATATCGACCTCTATGAGAAATTTGCGGGAGCTAGAATTTCAATCTCGGCAGCGTATGAAAACAGAGCTTTCAGTCGATGCATGAGAGAAATAATGGCATTGGCTGACCAGGCAAATCAGTATGTGAACGATCAGAAACCTTGGGTAATCGTGAGAGATCCATCCAAGAAAGAGAAGCTGCATCAAGTCTGCACACAAGGCATAAACCTGTTTCGAGTGCTGATCTTTTATTTGGCACCGGTGCTGCCTGACTTATCCAAGCGCACGGGCGAGTTTCTCAATCAATCGATAGATCGACTGGAACAAGTTGACACGCCATTATTGGACCACAAAATTTCCACCTACACACATTTGATGCAACGTGTCGCACAGAAAAAAGTCGATGCGATGGTAAGAGATTCCAAGGCCCCAAGCGGCAAAAAGATACAACAGGAAAAGACTACCATTTCAATCGAAGAATTTGCCAAAATCGATCTTCGGACAGCCCGAATATTAGAAGCTTCTGATGTTGAAAAATCCAAGAAGCTGATTGCGTTGAGGGTAGATCTGGGAACTGAAACCAGACAGATCTTCGCGGGTATAAAGGGTCATTATCAACCTGAATCACTGGTCGGCCGCAATGTCGTAATTGTTGCAAACCTAGCATCGCGAAAAATGAAGTTTGGCGTATCTGAAGGAATGGTTTTGGCTGCGGGAGATAACAATAGCTTATGGCTGTTAGAACCCGCAAATGACGTTGCACCTGGAACTCCCGTCAACTGAAATTGCAAGACCAGGATCGCCAAATGTCAATGGTCGCTGCAATTGACCGGTATTTGCCTCAAACACAATGCACTCAGTGTGGTTACCCGCGTTGCAAGGATTATGCAAACGCGATTTTCACCCAAGAAGCGGATATCAATCGCTGTCCGCCCGGTGGACAACAAACAATTCAGGCATTGGCGAAACTTCTTCACCAAACAGAAAAAACGCTTGCCGAAGATTGCGAGAAGCACTTAGGTCGATACTACGCCAGAATTCAGGAGAGAAACTGCATAGGCTGTACGCTGTGCATCGAGCCGTGTCCAACAGATGCCATCATCGGAACTGCAAAACATATGCACAGTGTTCTGGTTTCAGAATGCACCGGCTGTAAAATTTGCCTGGATTACTGCCCAGTTGATTGTATTGAAATGATCAAATATTCAAAACCAGTGAAGGGCACGCTCTGGTCAGAATATGGGGATAATGATACCTCTCGATGGCGCAGTATCACCGAACGTCGAATTCATCGAAAAACAAAAGTGGAGTCCGCCGCCAATTTCAGCTCCAGCTCAACCGAACTCAAATCAGATATTCGAGATGCAGTCAATCGAGAACGATCAAAACGCTGGAAGCGCGAGAAACGAAGCATGAGTCTACAAAAATCCAACGATTCTGCTTGATGGATTTCCAAAAATGTCATGATATTTTCACTCGTTTTCGGGAATCCAACCCCAATCCGCGCACTGAGCTGAATTACAGCAGCAACTTTCAGCTGCTGGTCGCCGTAGTTCTGTCAGCTCAGGCAACAGACAAGTCAGTCAATCAAGCGACGAAACAATTATTTAAAGTCGCACCCAATCCCCAATCCATGCAGGAGCTTGGACTCGAAAATCTGAAAAAGCATATTCGGAGTATCGGCCTTTTCAACACGAAAGCGAAAAACATTTTGAATATTTGCAGAATACTGTTGGAGAAACATGATGGTCGTGTCCCAAATGACCGAAAATCTCTCGAATTTCTTCCAGGAGTTGGCAGAAAAACAGCAAACGTCATCCTAAATACAGCTTTTGGTGAACCGACGATCGCTGTAGACACACATATATTTCGCGTATCGAATCGTACTGGCCTCGCACCGGGAAAAAATGTACTTGAAGTAGAAAAAAACTTACTTGAGATCGTACCGAAAGAATTTCGCGTCGACGCTCATCACTGGTTGATACTGCACGGACGGTACACCTGTATTGCTAGAAAACCCAAGTGCAGTGAATGTAAAATTTTTGATCTTTGTGAATTTACTGGCAAGTCCGAATTTATGCAAAACACAGCGTCACAAACCACTGCGTAAAAACACCAATGATGACCAGAATCACCGAACCATTCGCATGAATCTAAAACACAAAGTGGCTTTGACAGCGAGATGAAACACCAAAAGCACAAACACAAGAACTAAGAATTTCAGCAAGGAGATGATGGCTTGGCAGGGCTTAAATCTTGTGATTTATAAGGCAAGTTAAAAATAAAGCCTGCGTGCAAAATACAACTCAAGTTTCTGGGTTGAAAATTGGCTGGAAAACAAGACCTAAGTAATTGTTTTAATGTATAAAGTAAGCCTCGAATGGTATATAATGTTGTTATTGATAAATCATCAACAAACCAAACGAGGCTATAGCATGAATCATTGTACCAGTAAATCTGAACTGCCACAAAATATTGAACCGACGGTGCAGGATCGACAGTTGCGCATCGACAATCTTTTCGCCCAGATGTGGGCGGCATTGGGTTTGAACGGACACTTGGGTCGAGCCGGCATGACCAAGCGCAGCGGTCTGAGCGCACGCGAAACAGTGTTTCTGCTGCTGATGTGGCGTTGGCTGCGAGGCTCTTCGATCGCCATGTTCTGTCGTCACTCCATGCAGGAATTTTTTCAAGCGCGCAAAGATGCGGTGTATGAGTTTTTCAAGCGTGAAGACCTCAACTGGCGCGGTCTGAACTACCGCGTGGCTCGGGCGGTCTATCAGCGCTGCGGTTTCAAGCATTCGTCGCAGCGTGCCTTTGTGATCGATGACACCATTGTCAGTCGTCGCGGCAAGAAGATGGAAGGGGTATCAGCACACTATGATCACTGCTTGGGGAAAACCGTGATCGGACAGCAGGTGGTGACCTTGGGACTGGTGGGAGACGACGGTTTTTTACCGCTGGATTCGGAACTGTTCATCAGTTCCAAGAAAGTGCAGAAATTGAATCACAAGCACCGAGATGGGCGCAGCGTGGTGGCTCGGCGGTATCGCTGTGCCAAGCACCAAAGCAAGCCACAAATGGTCATTGGCATGTTGAAAAAAGCGATGCGCATGGGCTTTGAGGCACCGTATTTAGTGGCCGATTCGTGGTATGGAACCAAGCGCATCATCCAAGCTGCGCTGGAGTTGAAGTTAACGGCGGTGCTGCGCATGAAAAGAGGAAATTTAAAGTATTGCGTGCTCCAGGCAGATGGCAACGAGGTGTTGCTGGACGCCAAGCAGCTGTATGCTAAGGCGGTACGCAAAAAGTGGCGCAAAGTCGCAGATCTGCCGTGGCGAGTGGTCTCTTGTACGCTACAGCTGAATCTTGAAGAGGATGAGAGCAAGCCAGAACGGTGGCAGCCGGTGAAGCTGCTGTTCGTGCGCGGCTTGGATGACAACGATAAAAACCCCAGCAGCAAGAACTGGGCTCTGTTTTTGTCCACTGATCTTCAGTTGAGCGCCGAACAAATGCTGCAGACCTATAGTCTGCGTTGGAGCGTGGAAGTTTATTTCAAAGAAGCCAAGCAGCACTTGGGGTTTTTGTCCGAACAGACTCGCAGTTTCGCCTCGTTCATCGCCTCCATCCATCTGTGTGCGATCCGTCATCTGCTGCTCAGCTATGCGGCTTTAAGCGAGCACGGACATAATGTCCCTGAAGTGCGCGAACAGATCAAAGAACAACTCGATACGATCTGTTTCGCCCGCCGCCTGTGGAACTACTTCCGTAGCTTGGTGTACCGTTCTATCCGCGCCAGCAAAACCCTGACCGAGCGCAGCCTTGACTTCGTCATGCAAGCCATTGACCGAGAAGTCGAACAATTCTTGGAGAGATCACTTCAATTGGATGTCCTAAGCCTCCAAATGGAGGATGATCCAACTGTTTTGTCGGCATAATTTAGATGATTTTGAATCCAGAAACTTGAGATACAATTCTCTAATGTATTTCTTGATTGCGCAAGCCTAAATGCCATCATCGGGCTTACAACAATCAAGGGGATTGATAAATGCAATCCAACTATAAAAGGGCGGCTTGTGAAAATTCGATAAACGCTGTCGCATAATCAACGAATTTTCATTGATTGGGAATTATCGCAAAACTACTTGGAGGCAATGTTCAGCTGAACTAGCCTTGCAAATGTGAAATTGTTTATGATTTGCTATTGATTAAGTCATGCAGTTAGTTTCCATAACTCAATCGAAAACTTGCCTCACCGTCAACCCAAACGAGTAAATTGCAAAATGTCTGTTAGCAACACCGTTGTGAGAAATATAGTCAAGAAATTGATTTTAGGTGAAGACCACCGAGATGAGGTCATCGATATGATTGATGCCGAATTCCTGAACTACACAGCGAAATTCTTCAAAAAATTTGTTGAAGTCAAGCACTCCAATGCTGATGCCGAAGATTGGTATGAAAATTCTTTTTTAAGTCAAGAATTACCAAAAAATGACATCATAGTTCATGCTGGACTAGCTCAAAAAACAATTTTCAAAATCTACGGTTCAACTCACAAGGACATTGTTGTTCAGGCTGCAAAGAAGCACTTCCACTCGCTCAAATCATTGATTCAACAACTTACTCATCAAGAACAAAATCTTGAATTTTCTTTTTCGTTGCGAGCAAAGGAAAAAAGCGTACAACTTTCCAAAAAAGAAAGTCTTATTTTGATCAACACTTTAGCTACAAAACGATCTCAAATTCAGGAAGGTACTTGGAGTGCGGTTGGCAAAAGAGCGGAACAACCACTAATGCGTACTTTGTGTAAGTTATATTCAATTGAAGAAGATTTCTATTTAGTCGATACAGGCTTTGCGAATCCTACCTACAGAAGAGAAGTGGATTTCATACTGATTGGACCAGAAAGCGGCATCAAATGCGAAGTAAAGCTCATGGGCGAAGGAAACCCTGAAAATGTGGACGCAGTCAATTCGAAAGATACGCAAGTTTTCGTCGCAGATAAACTTTCTGATTTGGTGAGGAATCAGTTGAACGACAACAACATTAAATGGGTGGAACTAAACGGTGGAGGTTTTCGAAAATTTGGGGAAGTGTTGCGTGAGCTGGATTTTAATCCTCAGGAGCCACCCAAAAACATTCGTCCTCATTTGGAATCAGTACTAGACGAAGTCTTCAGCTATCTGGTTGTTCCGTCCAACTAGTTCGCAGGCGTGATGAAACGCGATTACAGATTCTCGCGCTGTACGCGAGAACACAGGCAGTTGATTTTGAGGCGGTACCTATATTAAATCGACTAGAGCAATCTCAACGGCTCGAACCTAATATTAAGTGTTGGTAAACTGAGGCGAGTTTTGGGCGATTTCGGTGAACTGCGCAACTAAAGATCTCGAGTGACATAAGCTGCTGGATTTACCAGCTGTTGTGGCTGCATCGCATTTTCATCACCAATCCGAATCCACAAATTGCTCAGAATCGAAGTGTGCCGGAAGTTACTATGCGAGATTATTCCCAAGAAACTGTATGTCGATTAAATTGGCGTCTGACGGTAGGAAATAGCCTTGTCAGTCAGAACGATCTAAATTAAATTGATGTACAGTTCCACTTCGCTTTACTCAAATTCAGAATCTTGCTTTTAACCAATTGACAAGGAAACAGAATGCTGGAAGAAAACGACCAAAGAAATTTTATTTTTGATGTTTTTGAAAAATCCGTCACTAATGAGAAACTGAACACTGTGGAAAAGCAGATTTCCAAAATTATTGACATGCATCCTGATTACTTTGGAGTGTTGTCAAATCGCGACCAATTTCAAAATCATGAGTTCAAACCAGATGAATCGGATCCTTTTTCACACATTGCCTTGCACTCCATTGTCATTGAGATGATCAGTAAAAATGAACCTGACGGTCTGCGACCACTTTATGATCGGTTGGTAAATGAATTGCAGGACAAGCATGAAGCCCAACACCAACTGATGAACGCTGTGTTTGACTGGATGATTGAATCAGCGCAAAATGAATTTCAAAATTTGGATAACGAAAGATTGATGGAAATTATCGAAGGAGTACTCGAGAAAGATCCTTCCAAATGAAATCAGGACGGTTTATCGATTTAATCCGAGAGATTTCTCCAAATTTTTTTTGAGACAACTCAACTAAAATAGTAGCCCACTCGACATCTCACTTCTAAAATGTGAAAATACCGCCTCGTCCCGAATCAGATTCCTCGAAAATTTCGTAAAAGTTTTTCGACTTTAGTTGCAATTCCGCTAAGAACTTTCGCATTTATCTTGTGTCTGATACATATGTTTAATTTAATTTTGTGTAATTTATTTGGAGATTAGTATGAATACTCAAAAAACACTAATTGCAGCCGCTATTACTGGAGCTCTTGCACTTGGTACCCTTTCACTTTCAGCAACAGTTTCCGCGGACGAAAAGGAAAAGTGTTATGGCGTAGCAAAAGCTGGTCAAAATGACTGTCAAACGGCCAATAGTTCTTGTGCTGGCACATCTACAATGGACGATCAAGGCGATGCCTTTGTACTAGTACCAGCTGGTTTGTGCGAAAAGCTGACCGGTGGTTCAATGGAACCAGCATCGTAAGATATTCTGCATTTTATCATCCATATGTAAAACAATGACCACGCACCCGATTTCAGCAAGCTCGGTAGGAATCGGGTTGCGTGGTGAGCACTACCGAGCTGCGACATCAACCCCGCACTCGATTGATTGGTTTGAAGTTCACAGCGAAAACTACTTTGGACGAGGCGGTGTTCCTCACGAATATTTAACAAAAGTTCGCAATGACTATCCTCTAAGCTTTCACGGCGTCGGATTATCCATTGGTTCAACCGACCCTTTGAGGCTTGATCATCTCACCAGACTCAAAGAATTAACCGAACAGTATGAACCTTCGCTTGTTTCTGAACACCTGTCGTGGAGCTCAATAGAAGGCACTCATTTTCACGATCTGCTTCCATTGCCATTCAATGAAGAAGCAGTGAATCATCTGGTAGGGCGCATCCAACAAGTTCAGGAATTTTTACAACGGCAAATTCTCGTTGAAAACGCTTCCACTTATCTGGAATTTACCAACTCCACGATGTCTGAATGGGAGTTCATTACCGAAATTGCCAAGCGCGCGGGCTGTAAATTACTCCTCGACGTAAATAATGTTTTCGTAAACGCCTGCAATCACGAATTTGACGCGCTGGATTTTTTGCTTGGAGTCCCAGAAAATCTAGTAGGTGAAATTCACCTGTCAGGGCATACTGTCAAAGATCTTCCCGAAGGACAAATCCGAATCGACACTCATGATCAACGAGTTTGCAACGAGGTTTGGCAACTCTATGAAATCGCAATACAAAGATTTAAAAAAGCCCCCACGTTAATCGAGTGGGACAAGGATTTGCCTCCGTTTTCAACACTGCTGGACGAGGTTGCGACCGCTCGCAGCTATCAAAGAAGAAGGCGGAATGCAGCTGCGTAGTTTACAAAAGCAATTCGCGAGTGAAGTATTAAACGGGGTTGCTGTTCCGACATTGAGATCGAAAATCTTTGAACGCGGGCTAGAAGCAGAGCGTAGACTGCAAATCTATAAAAACAACATTAGCAGCACGCTAATCGAATCTTTGCAAAAGATATATCCTGTAACTACCACACTCGTGGGTGAAGAATATTTTAAGTATCTCGGAAAGCAATTTGTTAAACAGCACCCGCCAACATGTGCTGATCTCCACGATTACGGTGCAGTACTTCCCACATTCATCAGCTCGATGGAAAGTCTCTCTCATCTTGGCTACCTGAGTGCAATTGCTAGAATTGATTGGGCTTGCCATGTCGCCTTTCATGCCTCAAAATCAGATGTCAAAGCCTTGGATTGTTTGAAAGATGTACACCCGGATTCCTATGAATTCCTGATATTTCATCCTCAACCTTCAGTTACACTAGTGAACTCATCTTTTCCAGTTTTTGACATCTGGAGCTATGCGACAGGCGATGACACCGAAGATGAGTTTGTAATCACACCCCAAGGTCAATCGGTACTGATTTTAAGAAAAAAACAACAAGTTAAAGTCATTCATATCGAACAGGAAGTTTATGAATTTTTAAACTTGGTGCTTCAAAAAGAGAAGTTGGGAACAATAATCCTTTCTATCTCCGAATGCAATTCAGAATACAATTTAGAGTTTGTTTTGCACAAGATTTTTTCACTTGGTGTCATTTCGGACGTAACCGTTCAAAAACATGACAAAGTCGAGAATAATATTTCTAAAAATGTTTAAAGAAACAGCTATCGGTAAATTTATCAGCAAGTGCATCTGTTTGCTAGAATGTGGCGCACCTATTGCGGACCTGCTTGTTCGCCTCTGGGTGGCGAACGTGTTTTGGAAGTCGGGGCTCACTAAAATTGCCAACATGGATACCACACTGTGGTTATTTCAGAACGAATACGCGGTTCCAATTATTCCGTTTGAACTGGCAGCTTATATGGCAACTGGCGCAGAATTAGTTTTACCGCTAATGCTAGCTTTTGGACTTGGCGCTCGTTTTGCGGCTGGTGCTTTGTTTGTATTCAATATCATTGCAGTAATCTCCTATCCTACCTTAAATCCTGTTGGCGTATTGCAGCATCAGGTATGGGGAGTCATGTTGTTGGTTCCATTATTTCGAGGGCCAGGAATAATTTCCATTGATCACTTTATTCGAAAGCGCCTCTTAGGCGGATAAATTTCTAGACAGACAGGTATTCCAATGGATCTAATTCCCTCAAAGGTTGAATTGCAAGAGTACGCTAATGAAGGGGCAGCCGGCATGGCGACTCGATATAACTTCAGTCGGGCTCTCAATAAACATGGTACGAGAGTTCTTAAGCGTGTCCAAGTTAGAGATGTCCAAATTAATGTGGGCAAACTGTGCAATCAAGCTTGCAATCACTGCCACGTGGATGCAGGTCCAAAAAGAACAGAAATTATGACCTGGACCACAATGGCGAAGATCATTGATTGGTGTTTGGTTAATGAAATTAAAACCGTCGACATTACCGGTGGCGCTCCCGAATTAAATCCAAATTTCCGCAGACTGGTTGATGCCTGTCTCAGCTTAGGCGCCCAGGTAACGTCTCGTTCAAATCTAACGGTTTTCTTCGAATCTGGAGAAGAAGACTTGCCGAGTTGGTATGCGGAGCGTCGTATCAAACTGATTTGCTCACTGCCCTGTTACACCAAAGAAAATTTAGAATCTCAGCGAGGCAAGGGGGTATTTGACAAGAGTATCAAAGCTCTTCAGTTGTTGAATGAGCTCGGATACGGTTCTGACCCTGAGCTGGCGCTTGATCTTGTATACAACCCAGGCGGTGCATTTTTGCCTCCTCCACAACAATCGTTAGAGCAAACCTACAAGACTCGCTTGTTTGAAGATTTTGGGGTTGTGTTTAACAATTTGTATGCACTGACGAATTTGCCAATCAGCCGCTTTCGACACTATCTTGAGCGTAGAGGGGAACTCTCCGATTACATGGATTTGTTATCGGACAGCTTTAATCCAGCAACAATAGACGGCTTGATGTGCAGACACATTATCAGTGTAGATTGGCAGGGGCGTATTTATGACTGTGACTTCAATCAAATGCTGGATATTTCAGCGGGTTGGCGTAAACCGAGATATCTTTGGAATTTACATTTCAATGATATTGTGAATCAAAAAATTGCTCTCGATTCACACTGTTTCGGATGTACAGCAGGCGCTGGCAGCAGTTGCACTGGAACTCTTGCTTAGTTCCAACAACTAATCGCGAGATTCTTTCACTTTTTTTAGGGCTGTAATTTTTCGCGCTTTCAGCAAAATAATTCGGATGTTCCGTCTTGAATTTTTGGCGAAAGACTTAGTTTGAGTAGAGTCAATAGATAAACATTGTCTTTGAGCTTTATCTTCGACTGCTTTTGCCGACGAATCCATGGCTACCAAACTTTCCCACGCGCGATGACTCGGTGTGATTTCAGTACAAGTTCATCTCGCACTTCGACGACTTCATCCAGCATGTTGGAAACCACACATGCATGATTTGGCACGATTCTAACTCGGTCACCAACACTTAATCCTATATCTTTCTTGTTTACCAAACGTCCATGCTCTTCGGACAGTTGATCAATCGCAATATCTGGTCGATTTAAAACATGACCGTAGCCGTTGAGGCCGAGTGTATCTGAAGTTAAGACTTTGGAACCGGCGTCCACAATTGCCCGGGTGTTTGTGGGAACCGAGACGACAGTAGTTAGCACTGTAAGAGCACAATCCTCCCATTGGCAAGTACCGTATTCTACCAGCGACCGATCATTGTAAATATAGGTTCCTGCTCTGTACTCATTGACGATTGGAATTTCATGCGAGCGATACATGTCGGGTGATCCACCACTTGAGATCGTCTCCACAACCAAGCCAGCTTGCCTGCAAAGTGACGCGGCTTGTGTCAGCCAACGCCTTAGTCTGCTCAGCTGTCCAGACGGTGGAAAAGTCAATAGCCCTTTGAATCGCAATCCAGGTGATCGTTCAATTTCCAGTGCTAGAACGCATGCTTGTTCTGGAGTTTGGACTCCGCATCGTTCAGCACCAGTATCACACTCGACCATCACATCTAACGGGCGGGCAATATTTTGAAAAGTCTGCGATAGATTATTGACGACAAAACGATTATCCGCGACTACGGTAAGAGCAAAATGTTCTGACAGACGCTTTAGCCGTTCCAATTTATGCTTGCCGACGGCATTGTAAGTTATCAGAACATCTCGTATTTCTTTGAAGTCGGAAAACACTTCGGCCTCGGACAATTTCTGGCAGTTGATACCGACTGCTCCAGCGGCAATTTGAAGCCTTGCAAAGACCTCAAGTTTGTGGGTTTTAATGTGTGGACGTACTAAAATTTGATGGGTATCACAGTAATCCTGAAACTTTTTGATGTTCCTTTCTGCGATACCGAAATCTACTAGGACATTGGGAGTTTCAATTTCCGGAAACATTTCAGTTCGAATTCGCATGGGGATTTAGATGCATTGGCCAAATCGCTCGGTTCAGTTTTTTAAAGTTTGAGTTTCTTGGATCGTGTGGATAAATTCCGTCGACAGAAGCATAGAATACTTCAGTTACTATCGGTGCGAATGCGTGAAAAAAATGATTTGTGGATTTTACGATCAAGATCTTTTGATGCACTGGATCGATGCCCAGGTTCGTAAACAAACTCGGGGAATAAGTCTGACAGCGTTTTTCGTTCAAAATCACTTCAATTCCTTCGAAGCGAATTGCAACAGCATCACCTACTGAAACAATCGAATCTCCAAAATTTTGTGTAGCATCCTCTACAATTTTGGTAACTTCGACTTCCGCGTCAATCGGATCTCCAGCCGTAAGCGAAGTTTTCGCACCGAATCGCAACGGAATAATACTTCCTTCGCCAGCGGCTTTGCACAGTCGTACTGCGATAGGATCCCAGATCGAACCAACTGCTACTCCGTTCAAACTCATATCCACTGCCATTTTTGTTAATTTTGTTGAATCACCCGGTACTCCTCCGCCGGGATTGTCCCACACATCTGCAATCAATACAGGTCCTTTATCAATCACTGCCGCTCGTCGCAACGCTTCGGAGGGATCTATGTAATTGGGTCTGGTTGTACCTCTCAATGCATAGAGCTGCATTCCCAACTCCCGTGCCAGCTGATCTCCCTTTGTCTTTTCTGCGTTCGTAATTACCACCACTTTCGCACCCAAATCCGGTGTATCACCGGCTAAAAATCCGTGAATTAACGAAATTGAGGCAACAAAGTCCAACTTTTCCAATGCCTTCATTCGTGCTACAAAGCTTTGAACAGGTTCGAAATTTGTCGGTAGAACATCAATCATTTTGACATCAAAAACTGAAATTTGTGGATTCACCAGACCTAGAGATGTCTGCTGCGCCAACTCAACAAGATCTTCGGCGGTAGCAACAAAATCCGTATGTGGAAATTCCTTGAATGCAATCAGCAGATCACAGTTGTTCACCATGCGCGCGGAAAGATGACTATGGGGATCGACAGTCACTCCAATCACGATTTCGGGGCCTGTCATAACACGCACCAGTTCTAAAAGATCACCTTCGCAGTCATGCTGGTTTTGTGAAATCATCGCGCCGTGCAATCCCAGCAAGACAATGTCTACTGGCATCGCATTTTCTAGTTCGGCCAGCAAATTGTCCCTGAGACTCAACCAGGTTTGGTGGTTGATTATGCCGCTTGGTTCAGCCCAAGTAGCGGTTCCCTCTATCAGCTCCCACTCAAATTCGGGAGCTCGGCGACGCGCAACTGGGTATATAGCAGAACAAAGTGTCGGTGTAGCTGGATGTTCGCCTGGCGGAACATAGAATCCGTCTAAAAAATCTTGAAAGTCAGCTCTGAGCGGCGAAAAGCAATTTGTTTCCGTAGCGATCGAACCCAAAAATATGCGTTTCATAACTCTCGTCATTCAAGGTCGTGGTTATGACACGCGACAAAATGGTCGTCTTTCACCGGCGACAAAGGTGGCATTTCAACTCGACATACATCACTCGATATCGGACATCGCGAAACATAATTGCAGCCTGCTGACGGTTGCATCAGCTCATTCGGTACTGAACCACCTTTGATCTTTGAATTCTTCTTGTGCCGAGTTCTGACTTGAATCCGCGGAATCGATGCCAGCAGCAGCCGAGTATAAGGATGTTTTGGACGCAGAAAAATCTCATTCTTTCGAGACATCTCCACAATTTTTCCAGCATACATAACCGCGATTCGATCAGCAATGTACCGAACTACTCCCAAGTCATGTGAAATAAATAACATCGAAATTTGACTCGATTCTTGTAATTCCTTGATCAAATTCAATATTTGTGCTTGGATAGAAACATCCAAAGCGGATACGGGTTCATCAGCGATAATCAGTTTGGGTCTGACTGCCATCGCTCTGGCAATGCAAATTCGCTGCCTTTGCCCACCTGAAAATTCAAATGGATACCGATTGATTGCATCGGTCTCAATTTTGACTTGTGCTAGCATGTCAGTCACACTCTCGGTAACTTCCGCGCGGGTTTTTGCGATTCCAAAATTTCGAATCGGCTCTGCGATCAATTGTCCGACTGTGAATCGAGGATTCAAGCTTGCAAAAGGGTCTTGGAAAATCATCTGTACATGACGACGAATCGGGCGAAATGAAGAAAATTTCTGATGTAGAATCTCCTCTCCATCCAAGTACGCTTTACCAGACGTAGGTTCTTCCAACCTTGCAAGAAGGCGACCAATCGTTGTCTTGCCACAGCCTGATTCACCCACCAGACCAAGTATTTCACCTTGCTCAATAGAGAAAGAAACTTGATCAACTGCTTTCAAAATCAAGCTTTGTCTAGTAAAACCCAAACGTCCCAGCACAAAGTTTTTTACCAAGTTCTGAACTTTAAGCATGGTTGGCACTGTTTGATGTTTCATATGGGTGATGACATAAAACGGAACTCAGCAGCTGACTGCTCGAAAACGCTGTGAGGCACAGATCGGACTTTCGATTGCAGCGAGGGTGAAAAGAACATCCCTCCGGCATCTGGCCTGGAGGTGGCACAGCACCGTCAATGGGATTTAATTTCAAAATGTTTCGATCAGGGTCAGGAATAGATTGGATCAATCCTACAGTGTACGGATGCCGAGGTTGGCAAAACAGACTTTCTGCTCGTGATGTTTCAATGATTCGACCACAGTACATGATCGCTACATGATCGCAAGTGTTTGCAACCACAGCGAGATCATGTGAAATCATCATAAGAGCCATACCGTTTTTTTCTTGGAGTTCAAGCAATAAATCCAGAATTTGAGCTTGAACGGTGACATCCAGCGCAGTCGTTGCTTCGTCTGCAATCAAAAGATCCGGTGCACAGGAAATTGCCATTGCGATCATGACTCTCTGACGTAATCCACCGGACATCTGATGGGGATAATCATATTGACGAATACTTGGACTTGGAATTCGCGCGTCAGCCAACAATTCCACAGCCTTTTCATTCGCCTCAGTTCGACTGAGTGACTGATGCTGGAGAATAGATTCGACAATCTGATCTTTCACACGATAGACCGGGTTAAGTGAAGTCATGGGTTCTTGAAAAATCATGGCCATTCGATTCCCCATTAATTTTCGTCGATTTCGAGCCTGCATTCCGACCAGCTCTTCACCATCGAATCGAATTGAACCGCCAGTCACACAAATAGGGGTCCCTTCGGTCAATCCCATAATGGATAGGGCGGTAATAGATTTGCCACACCCGCTTTCACCCACGATCCCTAGAGTCGACGATGCTTCAAGTTGAAAAGAAATGTCATAAATAATTGGTAACAATTGCTTACCCGATTGGATAGCTACAGATAAATTCTTGACTTTTAGCAGTGTCACCGTTTAAACTCCGGCAAAATCATTTCGGAACCGAGGGTCAATTCGATCACGCAAAGCATCTCCGACTAAATTCAATGAAAACACCGTCAAAATAATCAAAGCCCCGGGATAAATCAGCAGCCAAGGCGCTCGGGTGATGTAGATTCGGCTCTCAGCTAGCATATTTCCCCAACTCGGAATTTCCGGTGGAAGACCCAGACCCAAAAAATCCAAAGCGGCTGCTTGAAGTTGAGCAAAGGCTACGATGAAACTGCTTTGGACCAAAATTGGTGAAATTAGATTGGGAAGAATATGGCGCAGCAGAATCGAAGATCGCGTGGCTCCCGCACACACTGCCGAATCGATGAACATTTCATTTTTCATTTTAAGAGTCAATCCAAACAGAATTCTCGCCGTCGTAGTCGAGTAGACGATTCCGACGACTAAAATCGTATTGAAGACACTACGTTCAAACATAGTAATGAGTGCAAGAGCGAGCAACAGTGCTGGGAATGCCATCAAGACATCGACAACTCGCATCAGCCAGTGTCCAAGCCTACTAAAATACGCGGATAGCATTCCTGCTGCTGTTCCAAACAATAGAGCGATCACAGCAGCCCCGATTCCAATCAGCAATGCCATTCTTGCACCGTAAACACAACGGGAGAAGGTGTCTCTCCCAAAGTGATCTGTTCCAAACCAGTGAATGGCACCTGGTGGGAGCAACCGAGTTGTCGGGCTGATCTCAAGTGGATCGAATATCGCGATCATGGGTGCGAACGACGCGATCAGGATCGAAAGAATTAACCAAATCGCCCCAGCTGTCGCAACCTGACGACCTCGAAATGGTGACAGAGCGTGAGCCAAAGACGTCATTTCAGTGAAACCCGCGGGTCTAGCCACGCATAAACCAAATCGATTAGAAAGTTGATCGAAATGTAAAGCAAAACGATGGTGAGCATGACTCCCTGAATGACGGGATAATCGCGTCGCAGGATTGATTGAACCACCAAACGACCAATACCCGGCAACGAGAACACAGTTTCAGTCACGACCGCTTCTGAAATAAGCATAGCGAACGTAAATCCAAATGCCGCGGTTACTGCGATCAATGCATTGCGAAAAATGTGTTTTAGGACTACTTTTGCTGAGTGAAGCCCCTTCGCTCGTGCAGTTCTGACATGATCTTCGCGTTGTACGTCCAACATCGAAGCTCGTATCAGACGCGTAATCAGCGCAGCATTCGGTGCCGCAAGAGTCAAACTAGGCAAAATCAGGTAACGCAAGTTCGCAAACCCACCATCGTCCGTGATCGATGGATAACCCGAACTGGGGAACCAACCAAGTCCAACAGAAAAAATTAGAATTAAATACAGTCCCAACCAAAACGTCGGGATCGATGCAAAAAGCATTGCACCACCGGCGGTTAGCTGATCAATCCAAGTGCCGTGCCAAGTCGCGGAAACAATTCCAATCGGAACGCCAATCAATACAATCCAGAACATCGTAAAAATTGCGAGCAAAACACTGGTCTCCGCACCATCAGCGATCACGCTGGTGACCGGAGTCTGAAAGAATATGGAGGTTCCCAGGTCACCATTGAGAACATTCCAAAGCCACGCAAAAAACTGAATGTACAGAGGTTGATCCAGCCCCAGCTCTCTTGTCAGTGCAGCGATATCCTCTGGTGTTGCGGCATCTCCCAATAAAACTGACGCCGGATCTCCAGGAATAAAATGGATAAACAGAAATACCAGCAGTGAAGCACCAAGAAGAGTCGGAATGATTGTGAGCAGGCGTTTGACGATATAGGAATACATACCGAAATTCCGACTAGAATTTACAGCTGCTATCGAGTTGATTAAATGCATTCTTCCCCATCTTTATGACAGGGAAGAACCATTGAATTATTTCGAAACGTTCCAGAAGTGCGGCCAAATTAGAGTTTGCGCTGATAGTCCTTGAAGACTTGGAGAAGCAATGTTGTAAGTATAAACATCTCCTGTTTTCATCGTAGGTACCTGATCATAAATCGCCGCTTGTATTTCTGACCAGATCATCACTCGTTCTTCTGGATCTGCGGAGGCGGTGAATTTCGCCTTCAAATCAGCTTTTTCTTTTGTCGTCCACCAACCCGGATAATTGTCATTCATCACTGAAATCAGTATCGGGTCGGGAACAAATCCGTGATGAGTGAAAAACAAGTCCCACTGATCGGGTTGCGCTCGTTTTTGAATCAGCGTCGCCCAGTCATAAATCTGTAAATCAATATTGAATCCAGCCTGCGCCAGTTGCTTGGTAAACACTACGGCTTGATCGTAGTGAAATGCATAATTGGTGGAAACCATAAATTTAATGGGCTCACCTGCATACCCGGCTTCTGCAGCCATCTGCTGTGCGGCAACCGCATCACCGCGACTAAACTGGTCTGTACCTGATTCGGTATGCCAAACGTTTCCAGCCGGCATAAATGAGCCATTCGCTCGCCAAAGTTTATCGGGACCGATAGAAACCTGCAGAGCGGGAACTTTATCCAAAGCCGTCTGTATCGCACGCCGGAGAGAGAAATTTTCCATCAATGGACCGTCTTTTGAGTTCATGAATACGAGCCCGAAAATGGGACTTCCATTTAGAATGGTCTTGACATCGGGGTCCGCGTCCAAATCGTCAAATAGATCACCCGGAATGCTCTCTGCGTAATCATAATCACCAGACTTGATTCCACTTACGCGCGTGCCTACATCGGGTACTGGAATAAACCGAATGGAATCAAAATTCGCAGCTCGTACCCCAGCATAGCCGTCAGCTTTTCCTTCAGGTGACTGGTAATTTTCGTAGCGAACGAGTTCTACGTGTCGATTCGGTTCCCACTCGCTGAACATATAAGGTCCAGTGCCAATGTAACTTTCTGGCGCAACGGGTTCTTTACCAGCATTTTCAACCACTGATGCAGGATAAATAGCCGGGCCGCCATTGATGAAGGCCAATAAATTCTTCCAAGGTCCAAATGGTTCCGACAGCTGAATTGTAACTGCGTGATCCCCGCTAGCTGATACCTTGTCTACGTTGGCGAAAAGCAATCCGCCTCTTGCTCCATGCTCGCCCCATCGATTTAAAGAAGCGACGACATCTGCAGAAGTCATTGGTTGTCCGTTGTGAAAAGTAACTCCACTCCGAAGCGTAATTTGGATTGTTTTCCCATCTTCGCTGATCGTTTCACCACTCGCTAGAAGAGGAACTGGTGCATTTGACGCATCGAATGTGTATAGACCTTCGAACATATGGTGAGCGATTGTTGTTGCCAGATCTGATGTGAGCACATGCTGGTCTAAACTCGGAGGTTCGCCGACCGTAGCATATCTTAAAATACCGCCGGCCCACGACGCAGCTGTGGGCACCAATACCATTAAAGAAAAAACTAGTGCGAAACGCGAAATCAATTTAATGAAGTGTGTAGCATAAATCATCATTTATCTCCTAAAGTATAAAATTAGATGCGGATATTAAAATAACTTTCATACATATAGCATATTAATGGAGTATATTTTTATATTTATGAAATAAACTTACATTATTTCATGTTTAGAGAAACACACTGATACGAATGTACCGGAGATTTAGCTTTAGCTGCAGAGAATTTCTAGGGGATTGTATATCTAACTGCGCATGATGAATTTCAATTGCAGGTCAATTTAAAATAATTTGGTTATTCGTTTTCTTATGGATAATTTCTGAGATATTGCAGGAAAGTTCATCAGAGATTTCGCCAATAAACCTGCTCTAATATCAATTTCTTCACGCATGTTGTTTTCTGGAATATTTGACTTCTTTTTTGCACACTTCAGCGTCGGAACTATATGTCGTCAAATGCTTCTTAGTGATTTTGTGAGAAGCGCCTTTGTGAGCTCGTTTGAGCATAGGCCAGAAAGACTCAATACCATAATTGGCGCTCATTCGCGAACATACTTTCCGACGCTGTGCTTTACAAATTCATGCCCGTACTCTTTCAGCTTTTCAAGTCGTCCTTATAGACCGCAGAGCCTTCTTCTACAGTCTCTTCAATGAATCTGTACAGGCGAGGTCGTTTGGAATTTTCAATCAGATTGGCTTTGACTTGTATGGACTCTCTGTCTTTTGCGCCAGTGACCGCAATGTTGCCAACAGCACCCCCGACCTGCCTTCATTTTCTTGGATTGACGCCTGTTCTTCTCTAAACAACCTAGATAGGTCTAGTCCACGTCAACGGTTCAAACCAACATCGTCGCTTGATGTTTGAAAGCTGCGCGAAGTCGACACAGCATAAACCACGCAGACTTTTGATTGATCTTCAGACCAGGAAGGACTTTCATACTGGATACTCCCTTGAGATTGGTCACCTAACGGAAGATTACGACCACCCAATTCTGTAATGGCATTTTTGATGTTGCTAGGACAGTGCTAGTTCTTACACTGAAATTCTTGTTGCAAACCCAACAAATATATGGCATGGGTTTTCGATTCTTTCAGGCTTTGGTAGAACAACTATCGCAATGCGGACCGGTTCGAATTTCGCCCCATCTGAAGAACACAAACCAATTTCCAGATGCGGTTTCATCTGGAAACATTTCAAGTCACTCAATGATCGAAATGCCAATTCGACCAGATTTTCCAAGTGCTGTTTTGTTCATCATAGTTTGTAAATGGGGCATAAATGGGGTTTGTGTTAATTTCAAATGAAAAGTGAATTGCCCCAAAACTCTATTTATAGACCCAAAATCGTAAATAGGGCAAGAATGCAGTATAGAATGAAATTGGAAACGATGAATAATTCGATAATCCGTCAGCGTCAAAGTTGCTTCGTCCGATTAAATTCCAACAGACGGCAGCTATTGGATCAAGCCAAGCTGTCACAACATTCAATCATTCACTTTCCGCCGCTCTTGTTGTCCTTTCAGGATGTGGCTTTCAAGAGTTCAGATGAAAAAAGCAGCCTGCGTCCGGTGCAATTGAGAGTTTGAAAGTGCGTTATGGAAATTCATCAAATAAAATGAAATTATGAAAAAGGAATGAAGTGGAGACTTGATGACACCCGCAGAATATGTGCAATTTGTAACACCGGTCTTGCTGGTCGGAATTTTCATGTGGATGTGGCGCGAGCATCGCGAACTGCGTAGCTTTATTAATTCTCGACTCGATAAAGTAGACGAACGGATTGATGGTCTACAGTCTGAGATGCGTGCTGAGTTGCGCGTGTTCAACAAGAGTTTGAATGAACTGTCGACGCGTGTCGGCAGATTGGAAGGAGCGTTCATGCATACCTTCCGCGGTGCGCTCTACGGCGATGAGCTGGAAGACTCCAAGGACAGTCAAAGCCAGCTTGCGGCTCGCTATGAGGCTCCCAAGAAGAATGATCAGGAGTCTCCTTGAGCCTTGCGAGGCTGTCTTCAAGCCGTAATGCCACGCCATGGCAATACGCAAGAACTGCTGGACCTTTTGATGTGGCAGAAGGCGGGCGTGTGGCTGAATCCAGGGTCGCATGCTCCCATTACACACAACTTCGGTTTGGACTTAACACCGAATAGGTTCGGCTTTTGACCAATTGGTGGACGAGCGGTTGGCATGTTTCGACCATGACGGCTATTCGGAATTTTGAGTTGCGTACGACACTGTCATCCAAGGTGGGGCAGGCCTGGGTTTTCACTATCCACACCCAGCATTTTTCTGACGCCTCGAGAATTCCGCGTTCAACCAGACATTCAAATCCTCCATCAACCGGCTCCGAGCCTTGAGCGGCAATAGATTTGAGCCAGAAATTGATGTCGAGTTGTTCGGGATCTTGAAAGATCGTCTCTAGCGCCTGGTCGAGCATTGGCTCTCCAACTGGAGCTTTGTCAATCGCAGCAGGCAATACAAGGACGCAATCAACTCGACCGTTTAATTGCGAGTTCCATCAAACTCGCACCCTCGAGCATAATTTGGAATTTTACCTGATATGCAAGTGCAGCTGTCCTACTTCATGATCTGGCAAGAGCAGCTGAATGGCTTCAACTAGATTAATGTTCATGAATTCAGCAAAGTTAATTCGCTAATGCTTTTTATTTTAAGAAGATGAGGGATTTAGGTACAGTCACAATCAGTTCAAGAACGCTAAACTGCATAGTTGCAAGCTAACAGGGTGGTATGTCACACCCAAGTTTTTCCCTATTTACGATATTTTAACTTAACTCATTGATTTATATAGAAAATATGTAATAATATGCAATAGATAAGTCAAGTTAAATGCATTTAATGATAATCATTATCACCATACATGGTTAAAAAAATGACCCCTAAGTTCGGTTGTGGCCTGTTCTTATGTATGGGGCTTTCACAGCAAAAGTCCGGTACATATACAACTGCAAGGAAATGAGGCAAGTGACATCGGCCCTGAATCCGAAGAGGCAGTATGATTGACAATGGTTCAACCGCATACAGGAGTTAATCAGACTTACCACCTTAACTTACTAATTTTAGCGATTTAGCGCAGTAATCGAGGGTCTCGAAAATGAGGACATTTACCAATAATTTGTTATTGACTAACATTTATGACTAACTTTTGATCATAATTCTGCTGTCGCCAAAAACTGTAATGAATACTTATAGTGAAAGTTAGACAAAAACCCATTGTTCCGAAATTCTCAGTCAGGTCAGGTGAAGAGGTTGTCATCGTTCACTACAACAAACTCGTCGCAAAAATCGTGCCGTACTAAGGCTTAGCGCGAAATCGAAAATTCGGTGTGTTAAAAGGGCTCGTCAAGTTTGATGAATCTTTTTTGACAGTCCGATTGAAGATGAACTGTCGTCATAGGGTTAGATCGAAATGCTGGTATTCTGCTCGACACGCATACGTTGATCTGGTGGATTACGGGTGACCGTCGACTGTCAGATGCTGCAAAAACTGCAATTCTTGATTCAGAAAATAATGTGTTCGCAAGTGTTGCATCAATGTGGAAATTAACTGTTGATTTTCGTAAAGTCAAGCTTCCACGTGCTGAAGTATTGACTCTAAATGTGAAAGATTTCGTAACGGGACAGAATTTCAAATCTTTACCGATTACAGTTGACGATTGCATAAAGGCAGGCCTCTTGACTGAAGTTCATGATGACGAGTTTGATAGAATGCTGATTGCCCGGGCACAAAATCGAATTTTACTGATCGCAACCAATGATGGTATATTCGGGAAATACGATGTCGACGTACTTTGGTAAGTTAGCGGTTCTGTGATGGTTTTACCTTTCTTCGCTTCTCGAGCTTCAAACATGAACCTTACAATTTCCCCAGATATATAAATTTGGGGATTATTTGTTTAGTTGGGGCAGAATTTGTCACGTTGATCATGGTCACGAACCGATTAATCTCAGACGATGTAGCTGTATCGTCTCCAACAGCACTGGAAAACTACAAGATTTTAATTTTTGTGTCCTATCTTGACTCAATTGCTTCTAGACTAGACAAATAAACTAGATTTGGATAGCATGAAATTTTTGAAATTTACATTTTTACCGTCCCCGTACGATGAAGCGGAAAAGAATGTTGAAATCAGTCGCACCTTCAAGATATGTCGAACAACTGTAATTGTGAATTTGAAATGACTGATAAATACCTAGACGAGCCAGGTTCGACAGTAATCGATGTAATATCCAGAATACAGCAATTGAGCAAATCTCTGCCGAGGGGAGAACGAAAGGTTGCCAATTACATCATGTCAAACTACGAAACAGTGCAACATCAAAATCAAAACGACATTGCACGGGCTGCAGAAGTATCCAATGCAACCGTTACTCGCTTTTGCCACAGCGTCGGATGCACTAGTTTTAGAGATTTTCGAGTTCGATTTGCTCAGAGTCTGGCAGTTAGCCTGCAGTACTTACCTCCCAGTCAGCTTATCGATAATTCCCATGATTCCGCTGGCGAGCTAATCGATTACGTGTTTCGCATCATTGTCAAACTACTGACTCTTGCTAGAAATCAGTGTGAGCCTGAAACAATAAACAGCATGGTCGACATCCTTGCTAGTGCAAATCGAATTGTGTTTTTTGGAGTCGGAGGAAATTCCTCCAACATTGCTGCCGAAGGAGCCAATCGTTTTTTCAGACTCGGAATTCCATCGGAAAATCACTCAGACGGGTATTTTCAGAGAATGCTCGCCTCGACTCTTCAAAAAGGAGATGTACTGTTTGCAATTTCGTCAAGCGGCAACCCCAAAGAACTGATCGATAGTGTGGCGATCGCAAACCAGTACAACGCTCACACAGTTTGCATTTCAAAAAAAGAGTCACCATTAACAAAAATGGTAGATGTTGCGATTGAGCTTGAGCTGCCAGAGGAAAATGACATCTTTAAACCTACAGCTTCCCGCATAGTATATTTAGCACTGATTGACATATTGGCAACTGGTGTTGCAAGAAAAAGAGGAGAACCTGCTAAAGAAAATTTACGCCGAATTCGCACTTCGATGCTTCACGTCAACCGAAATACGACACCGGCTCCAATTGGGGATTAACTTAACCGAAGTTTAATAATTTCGTTGCGGTCCGCAACGTCTAGACTGCAATTTTAGCTTCATTCTAGCCAATAATCCACCAATTTCAGCTCCTTTTAGGACAATTTTGGCCGAAACCAGCAACTTTCGTAAAATTTAGTGCCATCTTCTTTTTCGTATCAGCCCTTGTTTTTCCTCGCCAAAGCCGTAAATTGCCTGCCATGTTCATCCTAAAAACAAAAACCGGCACCCGCAGCCATGCCGGTCTCGCATTGCTCAATACCTGCCACAAACAGAACCTCAGATTCTGGCGCTATCTCGGGCATCGGTTGAAATTGCCAAACGCACCTAAGGCGCCACGCTTAGCCACATTGGCTGGCCTACTCGAAACTTCCACTATACCGGCTTGGCAGCCACGACGCGGCCGCTTCCAGTACAATCACAATCAGTCCAACAACGCTAAACTGCAAGGTTGCATGCTAACAAAATAGCAGGTCATACCTGGTATTGCCTCAAATACAATTGTTTTTCGATTAGCGCGGAACTAGGCTCAAGCTTGAGGAAGATGTGTTTGCGAATAATGGTTCTTTGGCAGTTTGCCGGTGGAAAGTCAGCTAACATCACTATTATGTTAATTCCAAAATCAACCTAGTGAATCCGATCTTTCACTAACTGCAGAGAGTTACGTTCTACATCCTTTGACTGAGGAACTGGAAGGTGTCGTCTGAGAGTCGTTTACCCTTTGAGATGTTCAGTGGTGTAAATCCTTCGTTGTTCTCGGCATTAATGTCAGCGCCTTTATCCACAAGCAGTCTGACCACAACATTCGGTCCTTCTCGGTGACAGCACGACCCGCCGGGAATGTGATTTGCCTTTGCTTCCAGCGCATCATCAGCAGTGGCAATGTGCAATGGTGAATTACCTGCGGAATCTTTTGAATTCACTTGTGCTCCGTGTTCCAACAGCAAATCTGCGGTTTCAAGTGAGTTGAACCAAGCGGCAAGATGAAGTGGTGTCGCCCAAGCGTAGTTCTTTGCATCGACCGAAGCGCCGTGATGTAAAAGTACTTCGGCAAGATGCCTTTTGTCTGTTGCAGCTGCAAGATGCAGTGGAGTGTTGCCGGACAAGTCCTGTATGGAAACGTTGGCATTTCTCTCAAGCAGCGCGTTTGCAGCGCTCACTGGATCCATTTCCCCCCAATAGATCGGTGGAAATGAACCCCCTAAAAATATTCCGACACGTTGGTCAGCTCGATAAAACGCGGTCCAGTGCAACAATGTTCGGTTTGCATGATCCTTAGCATCGATTTTGAAACCAAAATTCAAAAGTGCATCGACAGCTTGCCACGAGCCGCTCGATACCGCAACATGAATTGGTGTTAATCCGTTGTACTCTTTAAAATTGAAACTAGCGCCGTACGCCTGAAGCAGTTCGATAATAGGAACCGAATTTTCGCAGGCTGCGATATGTAACGCGGTAAGATCTCTGACACCCCAGTAGTGTTTCTTGAGATCAACGTCGAATCGGGAAATTCGATCGCGAAATACTCTCGTAGATACTGTTCTCTTATACCTAGGTGAATCCCAAGCAGTACCATAACCGTTATCTGCCGCAACTTGAGGATCGGCTCCGTTTTCCAACATGTACTTGACTGCAGACGGATTGTTAGCGATCGCCGCCCAGTGCAAATAGGTAAAACGAAACTTGTCTGTTATGCGAGGATTCAGTCTCGCACCAAGTATTTTACGGAAAGATTCCAGTTGAGCATCCATTGTCATTTATGACTACAATGTCTCGTTAATTCCTGTTTTTACATACAAAAATCATTATAACATGATCCTATCAACCAACTTTTTTCCAGTAGGCCCACGGCCGAATTTGATCGCCTAATATTGATAAATACCTAGTTTTTGCTTAGTCTAGGCAACAACTCCTTTAAATTGACCTTATTCGTCGACTGCATTATGCAAACGGACTCTGACTGTTACACCTTCCCTCGAAGGATGGCACGATGAGATTTTTGTAAAAGTTATCCCGTACCTCCAAAAGTTTGCCAAGCATGCCACTCCTCAGCTCGAATTGCTTCGATACAATTCAACCAACAACTTCACTCAGACCTTCGCCTCAACAGTACGTGCATCACTAGTTTTGATCATACATTCGCTGACGCGCCGCTTCAAACATGGCCACGCCAACTGTCACCGAAACGTTTAAGCTTTCAATTTGACCTAACATCGGCACTCGAACTAAAGTGTCACACTTTTTTTGAGTTTCCTTGCGCAGTCCTGTCCCCTCGTTCCCAAATACAAATACACAGGATTCATTGAGATCAATTTCAAACAGTGATTGTGCAGTATCAGGATGTAAACCAACAACCCAATAGCCGTTTTCTTTCAGAAAGTCGAGCGTCCTTGCCAGGTTCGAAACTTCAAAGATCGGTGTAATTTCAGCAGCTCCCGTAGCGGTCCTAGATACTGTCGTGTTGACTTTGCATCCCCGATGTTTGGGTACGATTATTCCCTTTGCACCCGCTGCATTGGCACTTCGAATGCAGGCGCCAAAGTTTCTAGGGTCCGTTATCGAGTCTAAAACTACGATCGAAGAATTTTGGGGCAAACCACGTAGCCACCGCTTCATTGATAGAGGCGGCTTACTCTTGGCTGTATCGCAAAGAAGAAGTACACCTTGATGTTTGTTGCTGCTCGTTTGTGCCGAGAGTTCGAAATTGGTTGCTCGCACAACATTCAGCCCATTTCGAATCGCAAGCGCTTCAATTTTGTTCAAGCGTTTGTCAGTTCGCTGCGAACTTAACAATACAGAGTGAACTTCATTGGCTCTATACTCCAACATCGCTCTCGCAGAGTGAATACCCGTGATCTTTTTCATGATTGTTTATGACGTTTTCTTTTTCTGGTTTTTGGCTTTCGATAGTGATCGATACCGTTTGCAAGTTCGAAATTGATGTGTCCGAGTTCGATGTCGACTTCACTTACCCTGACTCGCAGCGCCATTCCAATCGAATAGGTAAATCCACTTTGTCTTCCTATCAATTGTCTCGCATGTTTCTGAAAATAGAAATGCTCCCGCCCTAGATCAAAGGCTGGCACTAAACCTTCAACGTAGGGAAATTCGAGCTGAACGAAAAGCCCAAATTTCTTGACGTCGACAACCACCCCATCACAAATTTGACCGACATATTTATCCATAAATTGTACTTTCAGCCATTTTTCTGCTTCCCGTGTGCAGGCGTCTGCCCGTCGTTCCAGATAGGAGCTTTCCTTGGCCACTTTTTCTAGTCTTTCAGGATTAAGGTTCAAATTTTCTCCCTTTAATGCTGCTTTGATCAATCGATGTACAACTAGATCGGGGTATCTTCGAATCGGTGAAGTAAAGTGTGAATAGATCGGATAATTCAAGGCAAAGTGCAAGCCGCTTTTGGCAGAGTACACAGCTATCGATAAACTTCGAAGCAGATGGATTTGAAGTGCGGACAGCAATTGAGGTCGCGCCGAAATTTGTTTCAATATCGCGAGATAGCTGTAACTGGTTATCTTGTCGAAATCGGGAAGGCTCACTCCGAATGGCTTTAACAGCTCTTGCAGCTCATGGAGACCTTTTCTCGGGGGAGGGCCGTGCACTCGAAACATTCCTGAATCATAATTGCTTTCAATAAATTCAGCCGCACAAATATTTGCTGCTAACATCGATTCCTCAACGTAGCCATGTGCCGGCAGTCGCTCTTGGATTGAAATCTGTGATAAAGATTCGTTTCGGTCGAATTCTAAATTTGTCGCTGGCAAATCAAATTCAAGGGCATGCCTGGTTGTTCTCGCTTCAATAAGACATCGATGCACTTCAGACAGATTCAACAAATTCCGGGTAATTTCATCGCTGGAATCAGCACGCAGTCGGTCTTTAATTTCAAAATATTGAAGGGCAGCTCGAGAACGAATCACAGATTCGGAAAAATTGAACGATTGAATATTGCCTGTAGCATCGATAACCATCTCACAAACAAGTGCCATTCGATCAACATTGGCCATTAATGAGCACAAATTATTTGACAAATTTTCTGGCAGCATCGGCACCACAGTCATAGGCAGATAGATTGAACATCCCCTTTCATATGCAGCTCGGTCTAGCGCAGAGTCATGGCGTACGTAATGGGCAACGTCCGCGATTGCTACATAGAGCCTGTAACTTCCACAACTCAACTTTTCGCAATAGACCGCGTCATCGTGATCTTTCGCTGTTGGCGGGTCAATGGTTACGAAAGGAAGATATCGAAGATCTGAACGCTGTCGCAAATCAATTGACGAATCGTTTTTCGGAGTTTTTCTTAATTCTCGATAAACAGAGTCGCACCACTCGCCGCGAACTCCGAAACGTGATCTTGCAACGTTAACCGCAATTTCGCGTTGAGATTGGAGTCGTTGTTCCAATCGAACAAATCTCCAAGCGGAATATCCCGTTCTTTTTGAGCGCTTTCTAGCAATTGAAATGAGCGCGTACTGCCCATTTTGAATTTTTAGCTTTGATCCAGAACAGTCGACACTTCCTCGCAGAGGAAGTCCGACTACTGCCAGTTTGGACTTTCCTGATCTGAATTTTCCAGAATGTCGGGCTTGAACAACAACTTGATACTCGGAAAGTCCCTGCACAGATATGATCTCGACTACTTTGGCAGCTCGACCTCGATAACCCTGGAACCTAGAAAGAATTTCAACCTGATCACCCGGCAGCACATCTTGCAAGCCTCTCAATTTAGCCTTGAGAATCTCACCATTTTCTGTTCGAACTCGTACAGTTTGATAACTTACGAAATGTACTTTCGCCGTAGAAATAGCGACCTTGTTTTTGGCAGGCATGTTCTAAGTGAGATCGTATTTGAAGAAAAAGAACCAGAATGAAAAAATTGTGGAGTTTGGCGCTCGATCTAAGAACTCAATCGAAAGCCGCTGACACCAGCTGCCGAACCAATGGGTTCAATACAGTCTTTTCTTGAATACTTTGGATTATTGATTCTCGAAGAAATGCGATTGGCGTGCAACAGACCGTCCGCGTACGGTTGGAGCAAATCAAAGGTCGCTGCTTTATCGCCATGCAACCATTGATCGCGATGCTTTGGGTCAATGATTACAGGCATTCGTTCATTTGAATTGTGAATTTCCGCCATTAAAGAATTCGCAGATGTGGTCACAATTGTACAGGAATAAAATTCTTCACCGTTCGCAGCGACTCCCTTTTCCCACAATCCGGCGAAACTCATAATCGATTGCTCCTGATGTTGAATATGCCATGGTTGCTTTACTCGTTGATGAGGGACGATTTGCCATTCGTAAAATCCAGTTGCAGGTATCAAGCACCTTCGATCCTGTTTCCAAGAATTTCGAAAACTGGGCAATTTGTGCATTGTTTCACTACGGGCGTTCGCAGTTGCGTACTTTGGGATTTTAGGACCAGCCCAAATCGGCACCAAAGGCCAGATCGCGTCGCACAAAGCACGTTCATTCTCTTCGCCCAATTTAATGATGGGAACTTTTGTCAAAGCCTCATCTTCCTGTGACTGAATTGGTGCGTTCTTGGGTGAAGGGCTGATGTTGTATCGAAAGTCCGATGAGCTGAGAAGCGAATTCTGATCCAAAATCTCAAACGTTGTCATCAGCGCTCCAACGTCTGTCAGAATGTTAAAGCGACCGCACATGGACTAACTCATTCTGCATTTTTTGAAATCACATTTTCGATCATTGGCGCGCCCGGAGGGACTCGAACCCCCGACTCCTAGATTCGTAGTCTAGTACTCTATCCAACTGAGCTACGGGCGCGACCGCATATTGTTCGTACAAAAGCTGAATTGATTATAAGCAACTGGCGGAGAGGGTGGGATTCGAACCCACGATGGGGGATGCCCATACACCCTTAGCAGGGGCGCGCCTTCAGCCGCTCGGCCACCTCTCCCAAGAAGTAATAACTTATTATTAATATATTTGTTTCAGAAAAATAATTTGTGCTTGAATTTAGGTTAGTTGGCAGTTGCGACAGCTTAAAACCGTTATTCATCCAAAGCTCGCTGCGGCGCCGACTCACGCATCGGTTCTGCTTCTTCGCTCAACCCAAACGCTTCATGTAAAGAGCGAACACCAAGTTCTACATACTTTTCATCCACGATGACCGATATTTTAATTTCAGAAGTAGAAATCATCTGAATATTGATCCCTTCGTTCGCCAAAGTCGTGAACATTGTCTTTGCAATTCCTGTGTGGGAGCGCATTCCCACGCCAACCACAGAAATCTTGGCAATATCATTTGCACCGATCACCTCTTGCGCGCCTAATTCAGGCAGCAGTTCTCTAATAATTTTCAGACTTTTTCGATATTCACTGCGATCAACCGTAAAAGTTAAATCGGTGTTGTTATCGCTGCCTACATTCTGAATGATCATATCAACGTTAATATGTCCATCTGCAATCGGACCGAATACCTTTGAAGCAATACCAGGACGATCCTGAACTTTTTTGATCGTAAGTTTTGCTTCGTTGACATTGTAGGCGATGCCAGTAATTTTAGGCTGTTCCATACTTGATTCCTCTGAAGTGATCAAAGTGCCGGGCACATCATGATAGGACGACAGTACGCGCACTGGAATTTCGTATTTGTGAGCAAACTCCATTGCTCTAATCTGCAAAACTTTGGCGCCCAAGCTCGATAGTTCCAACATTTCTTCGGCCGTAATCTGCCTCAGACATCTCGCATCAGGAACAACACGAGGGTCTGCAGTCATCACGCCGTCTACGTCCGTATAAATTCTGCACTCTTTCGCACCAAGAGCAGCGGCCAAGGCCACTGCTGTAGTGTCCGATCCGCCACGACCTAGTGTTGTGATGTCACCCTCGGAAGACACGCCCTGAAATCCAGCAACAACAACGACTGTACCTTTGCCCAGTTCTTTCAAAATCTTCTTTGTATCAACAGACTCTACTCTAGCCTTCCCATGCATTGCATTTGTTCGGATCGGAATCTGCATTCCCGTATAAGACTTAGCAACATAACCTTCGCGCAATATCGCCATGCTGAAAAGAGCGATCGAAACCTGTTCGCCGGTGGACATCGCCATATCCAACTCTCTTTCAGGTGGGTATTCATCTATTCGCTTTGCCAAGTCTATGAGACGATTGGTTTCGCCTTCCATTGCTGACAGCACGACAACCACATCATATCCTTCGGCTTTGGTCTTCAAAACTCGTTTAGCAACTCGATTGATTTTCTGAATGGTCCCGACTGAAGACCCACCGTACTTTTCAATCACGATTGTCAATGTCTTTTACCAATGCGCGAAGTTGTCAAAGAATTAAAAAAGGAATCTGAATTCGATGAATTCTATTCTAAAAGACTAGGTACTGCCTCAAGTGCAGAATCAATCTTATCCCCTCGAGGACCACCACCTTGTGCCATATGGGGTTTGCCGCCACCGTTTCCGTTTACTAGTGAAGAGAGGCGTTTAATTATCTTCCCGGCGTGAAGCCGATCCAACAGATCTTTTGATACGGTACAGATTAAAGTGGCTTTGCCTTTTCTTACAGAGCCTAAAACCACAACTCCAGAACCTACACTCTGCTGCATGCGAGCCATGATTTTTCGCAAATCCTTGATATCTACATCATCATGGCGAGACACAAAGAGCCTCACATCACCGACCAACTGAGCTGCTGAATTCAAAGATGTTCCGCCTCCAAGCGCCAGTTGAGTCTTCAGTTCGGAAAGGTCCTTCTCCAACATTCGATTTTTGCGAATGACCTGCTCCACTTTACCGAGCACTTCACTTACTCTGGAATTCAATAATCGAGATACACCAGACAATAGCTGATAGTCTGTCTGAATTCGCTCAACGGCCTTTTGTCCCGTCAAAGCCTCTAAGCGGCGAATGCCTGAAGCGATACTGGATTCCTGGATAATCTTGAAAAGACCGATATCACCTGTTCGAGATACATGAGTGCCACCACACAGTTCAAGGGAGTAGTCCCCTCCCATACCGATGACTCTAACTTCTGAATCGTACTTTTCCCCGAATAGAGCAGCGGCGCCTTGTGCTTTTGCTTCTTCCAATTCCATAATTTGCGAACAAACCGGTGTATTCTCTCGAATGTGCTGATTCACTTGCGATTCGATCTCTATAATTTCATCTTCAGTTACAGGACCATCGTGAGAAAAATCAAATCTCAACCGATCCGGTGCTACGAGCGATCCCTTCTGTTGAACATGAACTCCTAAAACGTTTTTCAACGCAGCATGAAGCAAATGGGTCGCAGAATGATTCTTTCTAGTGGAATTACGTTTTCCAGTATCAACTTTCGCCACGACTGAATCTCCGACAGAAATTTGACCATGTTTAACATAACCGATATGCCCAATCACCAGGTTCTTTATGTATTGCGTATCTTCAACAATAAAAGTTCCAGATTTTGAATGGATTGTTCCAGTATCCCCCACTTGGCCGCCACTTTCGGCATAAAACGGAGAAACATCCAAGATCAACATCACATTTTTCGCAACTTCGACATCATCCAAAAATTTGCCGTCGGATCGAAGCGCTTTGATCTGCGCTTGCTGCTCATCGTTCTGATATCCAGAAAACTTGGTTCTTGCAACTGAGTCTAGCGCTGATTCTGCTGCAGAACTCACGTCTAGCCCACCTGCAATGCTAGACAACTTCCCTCCTTTGGACCGCTGTCGTTGTTGTGTCATTGACTCTTCAAAAGCATCTTTATCCAGAGATAGTTCCTGCTCACGCAGGTAATCTTCGGTTAAATCCAAAGGAAATCCATAGGTATCGTACAAGCGAAAGGCGATGTCACCTGGGAGAATCGATCCCGACAAAGCGGCGATTTCCCGGTCTAAAATTCTCAATCCGGTATCGAGAGTGCTTAAGAATTTCTCTTCTTCCCTCAAAATAACGCGCTCAACTTGACTCTGCGCATGACGCAGTTCCGGATATGCGTCTCCCATTTGATCCACAAGCGTGCCCGTCAGTTGATGAAAGAATGGCTGTTTGCGGCCGAGCTGATAGCCATGTCGAATTGCTCTTCGAATAATCCGTCGGAGCACATAGCCTCTCGTTTCATTCGACGGAGTGACGCCATCGGTAATCAGGAATGCCGCCGACCGAATATGATCGGCGATCACCCTTAATGCCTTGCTCTCGAAATCGGAAGTCCCAACTACACTCGCGGCGTTATGAATCAACGCCCGAAACAAATCAATTTCGTAGTTGCTGTAAACCTTTTGCAACACGGTTGCAATCCGCTCCAAACCCATTCCTGTGTCAACGGATGGCCTGGGCAATGGTTTCATAGAACCGTCGGCAAAGCGCTCAAATTGCATGAACACAAGATTCCAGAGTTCAACATATCGATCACCATCTTCATCCTCTGAACCAGGAGGGCCTCCTTCTACACTTGGACCATGATCGTAAAATATTTCTGTGCAAGGCCCACACGGTCCAGTATCGCCCATCGCCCAAAAATTATCGGAAGTAGAAATTCTCTTAAATCTTTCCTGCGGAATTTCAATTTCATTCAGCCATACATCCGCTGCTTCATCATCGTCTTTATAGACCGTGACCCATAAGCGATCTTTATCCAACCCAATGTCATCCGTAAGAAGATTCCAAGCGTAGTGGATTGCCTGTTGTTTGAAGTAATCGCCGAAGCTGAAATTTCCAAGCATTTCAAAAAATGTGTGATGTCGAGCGGTATAGCCAACATTTTCTAAATCATTATGCTTTCCGCCCGCGCGTACACAACGTTGCGCAGTGACTGCTCTCGAGTAGTTCCGCCGGTCTTGTCCAGTAAATATGTCTTTAAACTGCACCATGCCTGAATTGGTGAACAACAACGTTGGATCGTTGCCGGGCACAAGAGAGCTGCTTGGCACAATCTCATGCCCCCTCTCCTTGAAAAAATTTAAAAACAGCTGTCGCAGTTGAATTGTTTTCATCAGCTTGATTCAGTTCAAAAATTTATTGGAGTATTTTCCCAAAACATCATGTATCAGCTCGGCATCAAACCCTCTGTTCCTTAAAAAATTGGCTCGCTTCGTCCAATCTTTATAACTTTCAATGGGTTGATTGCGATATTTTTTTGCCACAAGCTGCTCAAGACGCTCCTTCCAATTTTCATTAACTTGATCTAGGCAGTCAGAGATCAATTCTTGATCCACGCCCCGCTGTCGAAGTTCATGCTCAAGTCGAAAGGGACCGTATCCTTTGTCTATCCGCACACGAATTAAATCCCTGGCAAATCTACTGTCACTCACCAGATTCCGCTCGGCTAGCTTCGAGACTATGTCGGTTGCTGAATTTCTCTCAAACCCTTTTGCAGTGAGCTTGTTTACAAGCTCTTTCTCGCAATATTCGCGGCGCGCCAAGCATCGAAGAGCAGCGTTCTGGACTGCCGCCTCCTTTTTATTCATTGCATGTTCTCGTGCAAGGCGCAACCTATTTTGACTCATCCAAATTTTCTTTCTCTCGTATCAGAGCTTCGATCTTATCAGCAATGTCTGGATTCTCTTTCAAAAATCGGCGGGCGTTATCCCGTCCCTGTCCAACCCGAGTGGATTGAAAACTGTACCAAGCGCCTGCCCGATCAACCACGCCATTCTTTACACCTAGGTCAATCAGCTCTCCTTCTTTCGAAATTCCATCAGAATACAGCAAATCAAACACACATTCTTTAAATGGCGGAGCAACTTTATTCTTGACTACCTTGACTCTCGTTTGATTGCCTATGGGCTCATTTCCTTTCTTTATCCATCCAATTCTTCGAATCTCCAACCTTACAGAAGCATAGAATTTCAACGCATTTCCACCTGTTGTAACTTCTGGATTTCCGTAAATCTGCCCAATCTTCATTCGAATTTGATTAATGAATATGACCAAGGTGTTGGACTTGCTGATGCTTCCCGTCAATTTCCTCAGAGCCTGCGACATCAATCGGGCATGCAGTCCCATGAACGAGTCACCCATTTCACCTTCTATTTCGGATTTGGGAGTCAATGCGGCTACTGAGTCAATTACCAAAACGTCAATGGCTGCAGATCGTACCAACTGATCGGAAATTTCTAACGCTTCTTCACCCGTATTGGGTTGTGCGATGAGTAAATCTTCCACATTTACGCCCAGAATGGATGCATGGGAAACGTTGAGTGCATGTTCCGCGTCTATAAATGCCGCAGACCCACCCATCTTTTGCACTTGCGCTACAACTGATAACGACAAGGTTGTTTTGCCAGAGGCTTCCGGGCCATAGATCTCTACAACGCGCCCGCGAGGCAAACCACCGACACCTAACACAAGATCTAAGCCAAGTGAACCTGTGGAAACGACTTGAATGGATTGATCAACTTGATCATCGCCTAAACGCATGATGGATCCTTGACCAAATTGCCGACGAATCTGTGAAATCGTCGCTTCTAGAATTTTGCTCTTTTTATCATTCATTGATTTTAATTTTAGAAATTTGAAAATGGCATACGCGAATTTATCCTTCTGCTATTGCGACCGCACTCTGCGATGAATGTAGAAGTTTAATTTCGTGTATCTGATTGCAAATGTGAACCTTGATTTACAAGGGGAATGTTCAAGGCTTCATGTTATAGATATGATGACAATTTAGCAAATACAAATATAAACGGCTTTTGAACTAATTTTCTTGAATTCCAAGTCTCGCAAGCAGTTGAGGGTAAGGCAAGTACCCAGAAATCAAAGTGCCATCATCCAAAACGATCATTGGTGTTCCGCTGATTCCTGCGCTCAAAGCTGCATCATATTGAGCCGCGACTGGATTAGCACAATCCTTCATTTCAAGTTCAATCCCATTTTTCGCATCAGTCATCGCTCGTTGCTGGTCTCTGGAACACCACACGTTTACGGCTTTGTCATAGCTAGCTGAAGGAATTCCAGCTCGTGGAAAAGCCATATAGCGAACTTCAACACCTGCCTCATTTAAATTTGGCACCTCGCGATGAAACCGCCTGCAGTACACACAATCAATGTCAGTGAAGACAGTAACGTATCTCTTTTGGTCAGCCGCGGCAAACGTTATCATGCTGTCAAGTGACGTGCTTTCAACCACTTTCGCCGTTAACTCTTCGATCTTGTCTTCTTTCAAACTTGTACGGGTCTTTGTGTTGAACACTTCTCCAACCATGACATAGTCACCGTCGACATAAATATGGTAGATTTGCCCGTTAAGGATCGCTTCATATACATTTGGTACTTTGGTTTCAGCAAAAGAGCTGATTTCGGACGAGGACGAGATCAAGGATTGGAGAGCTTTGTAGGCATTATCCTTCGCCTCATCGGCGAGCGATGCACTCGCAACAAGGGCGGCAGTAAGCCCGCAACATAATTTCGATACGAATTTCATTTCAATTTTCTCATTGGAGCATTTAACAAAAAGTATTACAGTATTTGGACAATCCAATTCATTGCATGTTGCATTATTTAAATCAGGGGTTCAAGTCTTCAACTTCCGCACCAATACCTTTCCAGGCATCGAATCCGCCATCGATGTGGCAGACTTTGGACAATCCCATTTTCTGAGCAGTCTGGGTGGCTAGCGCAGAACGCCAGCCTGACTTGCAATAAAAAACAAATTTTTTCTCCTGTGCAAACACGTTTTTAAAATAAGGGCTATCTGGATCAATCCAAAATTCAAGCATTCCCCTTGGCGAATGGTAAGCGTCTGGAATTTTACCCTCAAGTTTCAACTCTCGGATATCTCTTAAGTCAACGAACTGTACATCCTCACTACCATATAAATCAGTTGCTTCCTGGATAGAAAGAGTCTCAATTTCCGCCATTGCTTCATCCAGCAATTCTCTGTAGCCTATTTTCATCATTCCCTTTATTGATAAATAATTGTTGAATTGTCTTTCATTTTATTTCATTGACACGATAAAATCGGATTTGCGATTTTTAATGTTGATTTTATTATCAAATTGTTCTTAACTTCACTCTCGAATAATTTGACTAAACCGATAGAATATCGAAATAGATGATTCCGTGCAGAATTCCGCACGTCAGTACGCCAGCGACAACATCATCCATCATAATTCCAACACCACCCGATAAAGAACGTTCCACCGTAGAAATGGGCCAAGGTTTTAAGACGTCGAATACACGAAAAATCAAAAAGCCAAGACAAATCGTAGCAACAGTGAGCGGGACCAAGAACATCGCCACACAAAACCCGGCAATTTCATCCCAAACAACAATGCCCGGATCCTCAATTCCAACAAATTTCGCGGCGGCGTCACATATATAGCAACCCAGCCCTATTATCAATGCTAAGCAAATACATTGAACCAACACCGGCAGATTTGCGGTCAATAGAACCATCGGAATCGCCACCAACGTACCGGCAGTGCCTGGAGCCTTTGGAAAAAATCCGCTGCCAAATCCAACCGCGAGCAGCTGGACCGGACTTCGCATGATTTCCCATTTTTGGGATTGATTCATCAATTAGTGAGTTCTTTTTGCCCTTTGTAACCTATTGAAGTTGTTGATTAAATTGAACATCTAAAATCATCTTTACCCTAGAAATACCTGTTTTTTAGCCGTTTTTGAGTGGTTTTCGAGGATTTTCCCGAATTTCTGCACCAGTCGCCTTCCAACTTTCGCCAAATTCAATTATTAACCTGTATGATCTGCAAGAGGAGAAAAACTGGGGGATTGCCAGTTGTCTTGTCAGCGGCGATAACGTATTTTAGCGTGATTCAACCAATTGACTGGCGCCCAATCAATCACAATATTGGATCGCTAAAATTCTTTCGTTTCCATCCAATGCCGGGTTGAGCGACCAATAAGCAATAGGCAAAACAAATTTCCAATTGTGACGTTGTCCGTACGAAACAAAAGTCCTCAAGCCGTGCACAGACTCTTGATTCTGCCCTCTAATTCTTCTGCTGTTTCGCACTTGAATATCCAACCGCTGACTTGACCCAGCTGCTCAGAATCCTTGACTTCCATCAACTCGTCAAGAACCGAAGCGCCAAATTTCAGGCGTGCCATTTGGTCCAACGCAGTGCGTTGTCCTTCCTCTCGACCTTCCTGCCAACCTTCCTCTCGACCTTCCTCTCGACCTTCCTCTCGACCTTCCCGCCGTCCTTCCTCTCGACCTTCCTCCTTGAAAGATTCCAATGTTTGCAATTTCGTCTCCATGTCCATGTCCTCCAGATCCACTACATGCTTCAACACTTCCGCAAAAGGCTGTTCCAAGCGCGACTCCAGCATCTCCTGCGTGCTATTGATCAAAACCTGATTGTCCGTCTTGATCACCAACTTGAAAAATACTTTAGACGCTTGCACGATTGGATGCAGCAACTTCGCCGCAAGCGCCTTTTCGAACTCACCCCAAGCCCACACCAAATTGTTGGGCTTTGCCACCGACCGGTGATGCTGAAGATCCAGCAGCACGTAATTCTGAAGCGCATGAAACACCAGCGACAGCGACGAATCCTCGCCTGGCTCAGCGCCCATCAAATCGCGCAATGCCAACGGCGCTTTCCACTTGCTCTCACCATTATAGACAACCACCGGATACATCGCCGGCAACGGCGCCCGCACTTTCTCAACATGCACCAAATACTGATACGTCACCGCCATATATTCCATCATGCGAATCGACATGTAGGTATCCACTTTTCTTTGCTGCTCCAGCAGAATCACAACATAGCCAGTTTTCGTTTTGCCGTCTGCTCTCAGTTGCGCTTCCCACACCAAGTCCAGGTGACGCTGCTTTAGATTCGACTTGACCACATTCGTCGGCCTTGACCTCAACAGTTTTGCATCGAGCACGTCGAACCACTGCAGTTCCAGAAAATCGCCGGACAGAAGATCCAGCACCATCGACTTGTCTTGGAACAACTGTTTCATCCAGGGATCGAAATAAAAGCGATGGGAAGTTGAGACTTCTTGTGTTTCTTTTTGGGTCATGGACTGAACCTCGTGTTGGATTGAGTTTGAATAATAAGATTCGGTTGAACGAATTCAACACAGCATCTCAAACTAACCGAAAAAATCCAGAAAGTCAACCCTTTATTCGATCGATTGGATATCGAATTTTCTATTGACTTTGAGCGAAAAATATGCTTCCAGCAGGTAAAATTTGGCTCAAACGAGAGAGTCCTAATCCAAATTTAGCGATCCGGCACAGCAACACCAAGGCCAATAGGGCAAACAGAATCGAGACTGTAAAAGAATGGCAATCGGGCTCGAAATGAACGAATGACTGAATTGATTGATTGTGATTGTTTCTTCTGATTGAAATATCAACAAAAATAAGAATGCTTTCACACTTTTAATCGCCTTGCGGCCGGCATCCAAAGCCTTGACGGCCAGCAGGCACGCAAGTCCGCGTTGGCGCTGCTGAAAACCATCCGCCGACGGAAAATCAGTTTCTGGCACGGTCTCGGGCCTCGGTTCAAACTGCCATACGCTCCCTATGGGCTACACTCATATTTGTTGTGTAAAGCTTGACACAAGACGTATGGATTGAACTGTGAGGGCCGGGAGCAATGTTATGGCGACGCTGGCGCGAGTGCCGATGCGAAGTCAAAGGTGGTGCGCACAAAAGTGAAAGTCGAGCATCTTCGTCAATATCCGCCGCTGCCGCCTTGCAGTGATAAGTGGAAACGCAAGTACCGCAAAAGAAGCGGCTTGGAGCGTCCCAATTCGAGGCTGGCCGACGGTTGCATGCTACACAGCCACTATCTGCGCGGCCAAGGCACCTTGGGACTGAAAATCATCACTTCGATGACCGTGATGCTGGCTGCGGCGAATGTCGCCATCCAATCGCAACATCCCGATCAAGTCAGATCGCTGATCAAGGCTCTGGCGGCCTGAGCTCGCCCCTTGGCGGGGCCTTGATCATCCAACCGCCGCGCTCGCAATCAAGCGTCGACGGTTCAGCGCGAAATCTGCCTGAAGCCGCCTGTTTCCGCTTTCGAAGCCGCATCAATGACATCGGCAGTCGAAAATCCGCCGATGCATCCGCATTTCTTCTTGAACTCCTGCTTTCGAGCCTGCCATTGCGTGAATTTAGACCTAAATTTCTCTCCAACGAAAAGCCCTCATTAGTTAAAGATTGGTTCAAAAATGGGAATACCCTGTTACACTGGGTTGATAGATATCGCCTTTTTCATTCAGCACTACCAGACCAGGCTGCTCGCGAATCGTCCCGATTTGACTCATTGCCACTTTGGCTTCTATCATCAGTTCTTGAACATGCCGCATCTTGTTTTCTGGAAGCGTGAAACAAAGTTCGTAATCATCGCCATGGGCCAGCGCATAGTCCCAGCCAACAGTTTTCAGAAGTTTTCTATAGGTCGACGATATCGGGATTTTGTTCAACCTGATCTCAGCTCCCACCTGACTGGCTTTTAGAATTCTGGATAAATCTGAAATCAGCCCATCGGATATGTCGATTGCTGACGTTGCATGACTTCTCAGTGCAATCCCCGCCTCGACTCTGGCTGTGGGACGGTCGAGCCTGGACCTGAAGTATTCAGCTTCCAACTTTGTAATCTTCAGATTGTGTTGAGAGTTGACCAATCCCAGTGCGGCATCACCTAGTACCCCTGTTACGAAAATACCATCTCCTGCCTGCGCATTCGAACGATAAATACACTCATTTGAGTCAGCAAAACCGTAAACGGTAACCGCTATATTCAATGGTCCACGAACTGTATCACCACCAACAAGTGATACGCGGTATTGATCTGCAAGTTCAAAAAAGCCGCGACTAAAGTCTTCCAGCCATTTATTGTTGTCATTCGGTATTGAAATGTTAAGCGTTGCAAAAGCAGGTTCTGCACCCATGGACGCTAAATCGCTCAACGAAACCGCGAGTGCTTTATAGCCGACATGTTCCGCCGGAGTATCGTTGGGAAAATGGACATTTTGCAACAGCGAATCCGTTGAAACAACGAGTTGCCGGCCGCAGGGAACTTCAACAACTGCACAATCGTCCCCTATTCCGGCAACGACGTTGTTGCCGACGTTTTGCGACCTGTTGAAATATTTTTCAATTAGATCGATTTCTCGGTTAAATTTGGAACGCTTTGCTTTTATTGTCCGAGATTTTCGTACGCTTCGCTCACCAAATGCAATTTTGTCAAGTGTGCCGTTAATGAACCTATAACTATCTGGATTTCCAAATTCCCGTGAAAGCTCAATGCATTCATTCGTAACAACTTTAGCAGGAACATCCAGCTCGTACATCAGCTCATAAGCACCCAACTGCAAAATCGCGCGTTCTACCGGGTCGACTGCATTGATCTTGCGACGAATCACTGAGCGCAAGAGATTGTTGATTTTCACAATGCGAGGCGGAATCGAACTGATTAATTTTTGCAGGTAAACTACGTCACCATGCAAAAGAACGCTGGCATCAATCAAACACTGCTCATCCGGATCTTCCATCGTATCTTCTTTGAAATTCCACCAGTAAAGATACTGGACAGCTCCCAAACGAGCATAATGTCGGGCTGAAATGTTCACCTTGCAATAGGAATTCAGAGTCCGTGCCGCAATTTAGCAATCACATCCACTGAACTTATGACTGCTTCCGCGGCCTCTGCGCCTTTATTATTGGGTTGATTTCGTCGAGACCGGTGCTCTGCCTGATCTTTGTTGTCCGCTGTCAAGATACCGAAACCAACAGGAATGCCGTAGTCGAGCCCAACTTTCATTAGCGCCCAAGAACATTGCTCACAGATATAGTCAAAGTGAGCCGTCTCACCTCGAATGACGCATCCCAAAGCGATAATCCCGTGATATTGGTAACTTTTTGCCATCAGTTTTACGATGAGCGGAATTTCCCAAGCGCCTGATACTCGAACTACTCTGGATTGAACACAAGAATGTTGATCTAAAACATCCAAAGCACCACGCAAAAGGCCTTCTGAAATGGACGTGTAGTAGTCACTGACGACAATACCAAGGTCAATCGTTTCGCTGTCTCCTTTTTCCTGTTCACTCATGTCATATTCTCAAGTAGGCGGGGGAACGTATTCAGTAATTTCCAGTCCAAAACCTGACAACCCATGCAACTTCATCGGATGACCTAAAACACGCAGCTTGCCAAACCCAAGATCCGCAGCGATTTGACTGCCAATCCCGATGATTCTTATATCGCTGCCGCCTTCTTCTTCGTTTACGTGCATTCGGTCTTGAAGCGATCTCGATATACCGGAGAAATTGGACTGATAATTCAGGACAATAATTGCGCCACATCCTTCGTTGAATATCGTTTGTAAAGCACGACGAACAGACCAAGATGAGCTGCCATGTGTGATCGCATCGATCACTTCATAAAACCCTGTAAAGACATGAACACGAAGAAGAGTTGGCTTTTCAGGAACGATGTCGCCTAAAACCAAGGCTAGATGAGTATTTCCTTTTACCGTATCTTCATAGCAAATCGCTTTGACTTCACCATATTCTGTCTGCAGCACGGTTTCTTTGTCACGACTTACAGTTGATTCATGAGCGAGTCGATAACGTATCAAATCGGCGATCGTCCCAATTTTAATGTCATGCTTTTTACTGAACTCAACGAGTTCCGGGAGTCGAGCCATTGTCCCGTCTGGATTCAAAATCTCACACAGCGCACTGGCGGGCTCAAATCCGCAGAGTTTGGCGAGATCGTTTCCAGCTTCGGTATGGCCTGCGCGAGTCAGCACACCTCCTCGTTCAGCCACAATCGGAAAAATATGACCAGGTGTTACAAGGTCAGATGGTTTCGCGTTCTTGCTGACTGCTGCCTGAATTGTGGTTGCACGGTCTGCGGCTGAAATTCCTGTGGAAACGTTTCGGGCCGCTTCGATGGAAATCGTAAACGCAGTCGCATATGGAGAAGTGTTTTCGCGAACCATCAAAGGCAACTGCAGCTCAGAACAACGATTTTCGGATAGGGACAGACATATCAAACCACGACCGAAAGTAGCCATGAAATTGATATGTTCTGCCGTAACACATTCGGCTGCAATCAGAAGATCACCTTCATTTTCGCGTTCTTCATCGTCAACGAGAATGACCATTTGTCCAGCGCCAAATTCATGCAATATCGTTTCAATGCTGCTAATCCCAGAGACGTTTTGTTCAGGAAACGGTATCGGTTGCATTGCAATCTCCACTAGCTTATCTTCAATGGTTTATGAACGAAATTATTCGGTTTCACTGAAAGTGTGTCAGACGATCCACATAGCGAGCAATCATGTCAACTTCAACATTAAACTGGTTACCAATGGACAGGCGCCCTAATGTGGTTGCCTTTAGAGTATGTGGAATGATATTGACGCTAAATATAGTTGATTCCATCTCGTCAACTACCGAATTTATTGTGAGACTTACTCCATCGAGCGTAATTGAACCTTTTGTGGCAATAAACCGTCCTAATTTTTGCGGCACTTCCACGTCAAGCCGTATCGACGCTCCATCCTGGGCCAATTCAACACAGCGCCCAATTCCATCGATATGTCCTGACACAAAATGCCCACCCAAACCTTGGTTCAGTCTCAGGGGCTGCTCTAGATTCACAAACGCGCCTACGCAATAACTGCCAAATGCAGTTCGAGAAAGAGTTTCATTCGAAACGAACACTCTTACCGCATCGGTTTCAATTTCCGTCACAGTCAAACAAATGCCATTTACAGCAAGGCTATCGCCAATCTTTGTATCGTTGAGATCTATGCTGCCTGTTTTGAGATGCACTTCGATTCCATCCTCGGAATCAGAAATTTCTTCAAGGACACCAACGGTTTCCACTATTCCAGTAAACATCGAACCACCATCAAGTTCTGCCAGAGCGATGCAGTCTGAATGTGATCCGCAGATCGTCACCGAGTTCTTGGACATCAGTAAAGCGACCTCTCACACGCTGAGACAAAGATTGGATTGAAGGCATCGAGGCCATTCCGCGCGCAGAATCGCCAAGCATGGATGGCGCCATGTAAACAATCATTTCATCGACTAGTTCATCGTTCAGCAGTGAGCCAACAAGAGTCGGACCTGCTTCAACCAGTACTTGATTAATTTCACGCTTTGCCAGATAGTCAAGCAGAAATGCACAATTCACTCTTGCTTGGCTCGCTTGCTTGGCATCGGAAATCAGATCGACGATTTCAGCAACGGATTCGAGCTGCCTGCGTTCAAAAGAAGGTTCGGAACGACTCGTTGCGATGACAACTTCTCCTTCATCTGCGAACAACTGCGAGTTGCTAGGGCATCTCAAATTACTGTCGACAACAACTTTCAAAGGAGTCGATGAAGCTCCCTTGGCGCGACAATTTAATTTTGGATTATCGGCTATTACCGTCCCGATCCCGGTTAGAATTGCTGATGCTTGCGCCCTTAGCGCCTGAACGTCCTGCCGAGACGCTTCACTCGTGATCCACTGACTTTCACCCGACGCGGTCGCAATGCGTCCATCTAATGTAGCGCCTACTTTTACCGTCACCCAAACCCGGCCTTCTTCATGCCGAACAAAAAAACCTATGTTCATTTGGCGGGCTTCCTCTTTCAATACCCCAACTTCAACCTTGATTCCGGCATCGTGCAGTCGTTTAATCCCTTGACCCTTGGTCGCTGGGTTTGGATCTTCACTGGGAATTATGACTCGGGCGATTCCCGACTCAACAAGCCGATCGACACACGGTGGAGTTCTGCCGTGAATCGCGCAAGGTTCCATCGTCACGTACATTTCAGCATTTCTCGCAAGTTTGCCCGCAGACTTAAGAGCCATTACTTCGGCGTGGTCACTTCCAGCAATTTGGTGAAATCCTTCACCTACGACTTCCCCCTGCTGCACGATCAGACAGCCAACCCGTGGATTGGGATGAGGCGCTGAAACAGGCACTTGAGCAAGTTCCAATGCTCTAGCCATAAATTTTCGGTCAATGTCGGCAAACGAGCGCATTTCAAAAAATCACTTTAAACTCGTCATCGCGAGAAAAGAAACAGCAAGAAAGAAAAACACTGAAGGTCGCGGCGCCACGGCGCGACCAAAGAATATCAAGATTTGGATTTTTCAGGAACAATCATATCTTCCCGCGTCAATCGCAAGTAAAGAACGACGGGACTTGCAATAAAGATTGACGAATAGGTTCCTACAATAACACCGATCAACAAAGCAAGTGAAAAACCTCGAATGACTTCACCTCCTAAAGTCAGTAATGTCAGAACAACGAGCAAGGTCGTTACCGACGTAAGCACGGTTCGTCTCAGTGTCTGATTGATAGAACGATTCATGATTTCAACAGAGGTGCCGCGTTTGCTTCTGCGGAAATTTTCTCGAATTCGGTCAAATACGACAATCGTGTCATTCAGCGAATAACCGATCACTGCAAGAATCGCAGCCAGCACGGCCAATGAAAAATCAATCTGGAAGATTGAGAAAATTCCGATCGTCACCAACACATCATGAGCAAGCGCCGTCACGGAACCGACTGCAAAACGCCACTCAAATCGCCATGCTACATAAACCAAAATACCGATCAAAGCATAGATTAAGGCAAGCCCACCTTGTTCCGTGAGTTCTTGGCCAACCTTTGGGCCAACAAACTCCACTCTACGCATCTGTACGAAACACTCATCAATCGAGCCATCTGATTTTTCGCATTCCTGCAAACCAAATTCATGGGATTCAGCTAACAATTCCCCGTAAGGAGCTCGAAGCACTCCAACGATTTCCGAACTTAGCTTTGCGGAACTTTCGGTCCCGGCTTGAGTTGGAACTCGAATCAACACGTCTCGACTTGTGCCAAAGTACTGTACTGTGACATCTGCCACTCCAACGGTTGCAAGCTGATTGCGAATATCGTCCACACTGACCTGCTCTTCGTATCGAACTTCAACGAGTGTTCCGCCTGTAAAATCGAGCCCCCAATCGATGCCTTGAATGAACATCGACACGATTCCGGCCAGAACTAAAATTACGGACCCAATCGCAGCGAATTTGCGATAACCGAGAAAATCAATCTTCAGGTCTTTTTTCAGCAGATCCATGACTCGCTTCCCTATATTGCCAATTTACCAACGCGTCTGCGATATCCGTAAATCAAATTGATCACTGTCCGCGTGCCGTAAATTGCAGTAAACATGGAGGTAACGATTCCGATACTCAAAGTAACTGCAAATCCCTTGATCGGACCCGTTCCAAAATTGAATAGCACTATTGCAGCAATCAACGTTGTAATATTGGCATCCACAATCGTTGAAAATGCGCGGCTGTATCCAACCTGTATACTTGTCTGGGGTGAGTTCCTATTCCTCAGTTCCTCACGTATTCGTTCAAAAATCAAAACGTTGGCATCCACTGCGATACCCACTGTCAATACGATGCCAGCAACCCCCGGCAGCGTCAGTGTTGCCTGCAGTGCGGATAGAACCGCTACGATTAGCACAAGATTCAGCGCAAGCGCTAAATTCGCAACGACTCCGAAAACCCGGTAGTACAAAATCATGAAAAACAGGACCAGCACAAATCCGACTATGACTGACTGCAATCCCTGCAGGATGTTTTCTTGGCCGAGACTGGGGCCCACAGTCCGTTCCTCAACGATGTTGATCGGTGCGGCGAGCGCACCGGCTCGAAGCAGCAAGGCAAGATCTCGAGCTTCGGTTACACTTTCCAGTCCTTCGATCTGAAATCTTCGACCCAATTGCTCACGAATCACGGGTGCGGTAATGACTTCCTCGACAAGTTGACTGTCACGAACGGGGTTTCCCCGCTGATCGAGAACGACTTTGCCTTGGCTATCTCTTCTGATTTTGGATTGTGACTCAATGTAGACGACGCCCATGCGCTTGCCAACATTATCACCGGTTACGCGCTGATTGATGGCAGCGCCTCTTGCATCGAGATTGATGGTAACAATCGGGCTTCCGGTCAGGGTATCGATGCTGGCTGCGGCATCTACTATATTGTCGCCGGAGTAAACCACCGGCTTTTTCAGCAGGATCGGTGTGCCATTTCGCATCTCATATACTCGAGAACCTGCTGGAACTGCACCGCTTACCGCAGATTCCAAGTCATTTTCTTCATCCACCAAATGAATTTGGAGCGTGGCTGTTCGGCCTAAAATTCGCTTCGCTCTCGCTGTATCCTGCACTCCCGGCAATTGAATGACAATTCGATTTTCTCCTTGACGCTGAACGACCGGTTCCGCGACACCGAGCTCGTCAATTCGATTGCGCAAGGCAACGAGGTTCTGCTCAATCGCGAAACTTTTCAGATTTTCGATTTCTTCTTCTCTGATTTCAACCGATAGATAGAGCTCACCATCGCGTTCCAATTCAATGACATTGAGCTCGCGAAGCTCTCTGTCAATCACGCCAGAGGCTTCGTCACGCTGCTCCTCATTTCGAAACTTGATCTCTATTCTGTTCTCCGATTCCGAGCTGCGAGCGTAGGCATAGCGAACTTTATTCTCGCGTAAAGTTCTGCGTATCGTTTCCACATATCGATCATAGGCGCGTGATACAGCACTTTCCAAATCCACTTCCATCAAGAAATGAACACCGCCTCGAAGATCCAATCCCAAATACATCGGCGCTGCGCCCAACGAATTCATCCAAGAGGGAGATGATGGAACCAGAGTCAATGCAACGGTAAATGAATTCCCTAGTGTTGTCTGCAGAGCATCTCGCGCCCGAAGCTGATCTTCCGTACTTTGGAATCGTACCCGAAGCCCTTTGTCGTCAGAAATAAAACCGACGATCTCAATATTTTCCCGCGCGAGAATCTGTTCCACCTGGTCCATCAGAAATGGGTCAGCACCAGTGGTTCTCGCTGCTCTTACCTGAATGCCTGGATCATCACCAAAAAGATTAGGCAAGGCATAAAAAAAGCCGGGGATCAAAACCGCGGCAATCAATATGTATCGCCACCAAGGGTTCTGGTTCATAGCTTAGTACACAAGGGAAAATTAATATTATTGATTAGTCGGATTCTTGCTGCGACTTTGCTTTTCGCTTGGAAGCTTTGGATTTTTTCCTAAATTGGGGATTAAATGTGCCGTCAGGCATCAGATGTTGGACCGCATGTCGCTGCACCTGAACGATAACAGAATTTGCGACTTCCAACTGAATAAAGTTGTCATCCAAATCGAAAATTTTGCCTATTGTTCCACCATTGGTAACAACTTCGTCGCCAACCTGGAGAGCAGCGACCATTGCCTTATGATTTTTCGTTCTTTTTTGCTGCGGACGAATTAACAGAAAATAAAAGAGAACGAAAATAAGAACGAGCGGTATTAGGCTGATTAAGCCTCCACCCGTTGATTCGCCAGACTGTGCCAGCGCGTCAGATATGAATAAATTCATGAGTATCAACCATGTTCATCAAATCAAATTAAAGGGATTATGTTATCACAAAACGCCAAATTCTTTATTACTAGAATTTGTATTTTAGTCCATTTCGTTCCAATATTATTATAATTGACTAGATTCTAAGTCGTTGATTGTTTAAGATATTTTTATGGTAATTGAAGGTGAGTCATTAATTCAGATTTCGCTGAGTGAAGAAACTGGTGATACTTCAAACTCTCGCATGACTTGATCAAAGGTCTGCTTTTCAATTGAGTCTCGGATTCGTTCCATCAAATTCATGTAAAAATGTAGATTGTGCAGTGAACACAAGCGTGCGCACAAAGGCTCGTTGACCTTGTATAAGTGCCTAAGATAGGCCCGAGTAAAGTTTGAACAACAAGGACAATCACAGTTTTCATCTACTGGGCGCAAATCGTCTCGGTAGGCTCTGTTTCTGATTTTGACGACACCGGCAGACGTGTATAACCAGCCATTTCTGGCATTGCGAGTGGGCAATACGCAATCGAACATGTCAATTCCGCAAGCCACTCCATACACGATGTCCTGAGGGGTGCCCACTCCCATCAAATAACGAGGCTTGTTACTTGGCATCTGAGGTGCAATGCTCTTAATAATATCATTCATCTTATCCTTTGGTTCGCCGACAGATAAACCTCCAATTGCATATCCATCAAAACCGACACCGGTCAGAGAATTCAGTGAGCGTTCTCTCAGCCTTGGATACATGCTTCCCTGAATGATGCCAAATAAAGCATTTTCAGAACCTTCAAACGCCTTTTTGGACCGCTCTGCCCAACCGCTTGATCGTTCCATCGACACCAGGGCCTGATCCCAGGTTGCTGGATAAGGTGTGCAATCGTCGAACACCATCGCAATATCTGAATTCAGCGACATTTGTATTTGAATTGATTCTTCAGGCCCCAAGAATACTTCTGAACCGTCAAAGGGAGAACGAAACAATACGCCTCTATCATCCATGCGTCGCAACTTTGCAAGACTGAAGACTTGGTATCCACCCGAGTCAGTGAGAATTGGATATTGCCAACCCATAAATTTATGGAGCCCTTCATGCAGCTCAATAACGTCTAGTCCGGGACGTAAAAAAAGATGAAACGTATTCCCTAATACAATTTGTGCGCCGAGGGAGTAAAGATCACGGGGCTCTATGGTTTTTACAGCACCAAAAGTGCCTACCGGCATGAAAATTGGAGTCTGCACAACCCCTCTTTTCAGCTGAATTTGTCCTCTTCTAGCTTCACCTTGACGGTGTAATTCTAAAAACTGCAGCATTTGGATCCGAATACACTTGTCCTTAGTCAACAAAAACCACTCTGAACGCGAGAGAATTGTAATTGTACCGATTGAGTTATCGGCTGTGTTGTCAATTGAAGATGAACTTTTAATTTGTTATGGCATCAGGGTTTGCTGCGAAAATTAGAAAATCGGTGTAACTACTCACCCTTTCTGATTCAGTGTTAACAGGCTGAGCATCTTTGCTGACGAAACGAACAGGCGCAGATACTTTGCTCGGTTTGTGTTTCGTTTGATGAAACCATTTTAGCTATGCTCCCTTAACATTCAAGTGTCAAGGGGCTAAGGTATGCGCATTTTTCACCACAACACTGACGCCAACCATAGATGGGCAACGCATATTTCGGATCCAAAGCCACTGCCGAGCTGTGTCATGCCATCATCGCGCTGATGCCGGTGCATAGCGTTTACCTCGAATCCCATCTGGGCGGAGACGCAATTTTGAAACGCAAGCCGGCGGCACAACGCAACATTGGCATTGATGCGGACGCAGCTGCCATTGCTCAGTTGCGCTGCGATTATGTGGTCAAACCGGTGAGGGTTTGAAAGTATTCTTAATTTCGTAGGAATGTCAAGCAGAAGAAACAATTAATATCAATTAAATTAACAAGATACAAATTCATAAAGTCTCACTGTAGCTGGTTTAAGCTGTATACGGATGTAACGGATATAGGTTTGCGCAAACGACTTAAACAACATATCGCCCTTCTCCATTGTGTATTAAAACAATTGCTTTCAAGGAAATACTCAATGCATCACATCTGCTGATCGTGAAACTGATAGGATCGAAGGACATTCCTAGAGTTGGATAACTCCTGCTGTCAATCCGACTTAGGCGGGTATAGTGTACCGGAAAAATTTTTAGAATCGGATTAGACTTAGTTTCCAGCTGAACGGAGAGCATTATCCATAGATAATCGCATTAATCGAACAGATTTTTCAATATCTGATTAATTGTACATATCGAAAATTAAAATGAAATTTACGGAAAGATCAATGGTGAAATAAATTGTGACCAAATCAAAAAAAATTGATAAAGATGATGAACTTGCCAATCGAGTGTATGAGGCTGCAAAACAACCAATAACTTCAGACGAAAAAAGAGAGCAGCGTGTATCTTATATTTTGTCAGCTGTGGGAAGATCAGATGATGAAACGAGGAAAGAAGTTGAACAAGTTGTTAAGGAGGTATATGGTTGATAATATTCGAGATTACAGGAACAAAGGATGATTCTGATTTTCGAAGACTGGAGCATTAAAATGCCGCAAGACAGCTCGAATTTTAAGTCTATGGTGACTACGGCATCGAATTTTGGTCGAAATTTTCTTTCCCAATCCAGGTACAGGGCAAAACTGGGGTTTATGTTAATTTCAATTCAATAGTGCCCCATCCCAAGACTTCCGTTTATTGGCCCAAATCGCAAGTAGAGCAAATCTGTAGTGTAAAATGAAATCGGAAACGATGAAAAAACTCGATAATCCTTCAAAGTCAACGTTGCTTCGTCCGATTAAAATCCAACAGACAGTGGCGATTGAATCAATGCGAGCTGTCACAACACTCAATTATTCACTTTCCTTTGCTCGCATCGACCTTTCAGGATGTAGCTTTCAAGAGTTCAGGTAAAAAGAGCAGCCTATGTCCAGTGCATTTGAGCGTTCGAAAGCGCATTATCGAAGTTCATCAGATAAAATGAAATTATGAAGGGAGTTGAAGCGGAGGCTTGATGATGCCCGCAGATTACATGCAATTCGTAACACCGGTCTTGCTGGTTGGAATTTTCATGTGGATGTGGCGGGAGCATCGCGACCTGCGTAGCTACATAGATTCTCGATTCGATGAGAACAACGAACGGTTTGATGGCTTAGATTCTAAATTCGATAAGGTACACGAACGGTTTGATGGCCTGCAATCTAATATGGATTCTAAATTCGATAATATAAATGAACGGTTTGATAGCCTGCAATCTAATATGGATTCTAATTTTGATAAGATAAATGAACGATTTGATAGCCTACAATCTAATATGAATTCTAAATTCGATAAGGTACACGAACGGTTTGATGGTTTACAGTCTGCATGCTGAATTTCGCGTGTCCAATAAGAGTTTGAACGAACTGACGATGCGGGTCGGCAGATTGGAAGGAGCGGCCATGCATGCCTTCGGCAGCACGCTTTTCGGCGAAGAGCTGGAAGACTCCGAGGTCAGTCGACGCCAGTTTGAGGTTCGCTATGACGCTCCGGAGAAGAATGATGAGGAATCCGCTTGAACCTAGCGAGCTGCCTTCCTATGGCGATGCGCAAAAACTGCTGACCCTTTCGATGTAGCAGAAAACGGACGTGTGGCCGATTCCACGGTTTGTTGCGGCCCATTACACAGCTTCGGTCCGAACTTAACACCTAGTAGATTCGATATTCGACTGATTTGTGGACGAACAGTTGGTATGTTTCGACCATAGTGCCGGCTCTGACCCAACTTTCCCACAGTTTTTTGTAATCGGTCGACTGAAAACGTCCATTGATATCTTGAAATTGACAGTTCCTCGTACACCCGGCGAAGAACAAATGAACGATCATTGAAATTTTCCGCGTCCAGCAGCTGAAAGAATATCTGTCACTACTTTCCCTGAGGGTTTTGGATGGTAGCGATCACCTTGAAAATTACCGAAGTTTCAACCTTTTGTTCACGAACTGATTCATGCAAGGAACAGGACTGACACGGAGAGGATGAAATTTTACATCGAAGAATACGCGATGACCGTCAATTTTGATATCTCCGGCGAGATCAAAAACAGGGAATTATTTACTTCAGACCCAAATCTTGAAGTTATTGCACTCAATTTCGTCAAGGCGTTCCATGCATTGGAAAATATTCTGCTGCGCTCTACGATATTTGTGCAGTTCTCTCCATGCGTCATCACACTGAGATTGACTTCTTCGACCAAAGTAATGTTCATGCATTCGGCAAAGATAAATTTCTAATCCTTTTTCATCCTAAGAAGACTAGGGTTTCAGGTACGATCACATTCAGCTCAAGTACGCTAAACTCTCAAGAAATAAATACTAACCTATTGTTTTTATTTGGTATTATTTCAACTTTTTTTCAATATGCGGAAGCCGCCCGTGGCCGCCGAGGCACTTCGAAAGCCAGTAGTCAGGCAGCAGATTCACCCCGGAGAATGAGATCATTTCACTCAGAAAGGCAATCGGACTTGTTCCTTTGGTGATGGCGGCTACGGCGGTCGGTGGGCTGCTACAAAGTTACATGCTAAACAAGATGGCATGTTAAGCCTAGTTTTGCTCGATTTACCCAAACCATAATTAAAGCTTTGAATTTTCACGCAATTGCATGTTTGCATGTGAACGCAGGTGAATATCGTCCATGCCTAGTTACTGTTGGTTCTTACGATCCTCCAGAGCAATATCGTGTAGAAGCTTTTATGGACGATTTTGTGAATACGACAGATATGATATGGAAAGAGACTGACTTTTTTTCTTGTCTGCCTATGTTTTATGGAGACTAAATTACTCTCATCCATTCATAAATGGAAATGGAAGGACAGCACGTGCCTTCTGCTATTTTGTACTATGTGTCAAAGCCGGCGGACTATTGCCTGGAAGGAGAATTCTGCCAAAACTTTTACAAGATAACAGGGATCGATACATAATTGCGCTCCAATAAGCCGACACCATTATTGGTGAACGCCATTTTCCTGTCACAGTTTGCAGAACTTGTACCGTTGTCCGAGTTGATTCGTGAACTGTTGGATGTGCAACTGTCAACAGCGAGCAGATAGAGTAAAAGCATAGCCTTTTCCCGATTTGGTGGAGACGTTAGTGTTTGAGAGTTTGCTTCAAAACGCAGTTCAGCACTGGCGGGCGGCCAATGCTTGTCTGCACGGTGCTCGCTGCAGGCAAAGATATAAGGCCTTGCGTTAGCGTAGGAAATCTTATGGCCAAGGTGCGGCAAAAAATCTCAGGCACCTATCAAAACCCCGATCAGTCTAAAGCCTACTGCCGAAATTCAAGCTATCTGCAGTTGATTTCACTTCTAGGGTACAGCTCGCTCGGCGACATGCAAAACGCCTTGAACGGCAATGCGATGGAATTGTTCAGCCAATCCAAATAAAGTCATATCGAGCTATTGTTCCAACAACTCGCCTTGCACTATTTAGGGTGGGTAAGCAGTCACAAATCGGTTATAAAATAGTCGTCTCATCATTGCAGATCAGACTCATTTCTTATCGAAGTCTCAGTTTATCGAGAACCGAAATTTCTTTAACTCAAACCAAACAGCAATGGATATGGACTAATGTCGCAAATTGATTCGACGAATCTGTTGGCTCGAGCTCAAGGCTGTATGCTTGGGCAACTCTGTGGAGATGCACTGGGTGCTCAAGTAGAGTTCAAAAGTGCCGAAGCAATACAGACCAAATACCCAGACGGTGTTCGAAATATGCGTCCAGGCGGCACTTTTAATTTGTTGAGCGGGCAAATTACCGACGATTCTGAATTAGCACTTTGTTTAGCACGATCTTTGGCAGAGCTTGGTGCCTATGATTCTGCTGATGTCTTCGATAGGTACGTAAAGTGGTTCGAATCAGGTCCATTTGACTGTGGTGGAACGATTAGTCTAGCCTTAGCCGGTTTGCCTCAATTGGAATGCAGTCAAGCTAACGGAGCAATGATGCGTGTGAGTCCGCTTGCGATATTCGGGGCAAATCGAAAATTATCAGATGTTGAAAGATGGGCGATAGCGGATGCAAGGCTGACACATCCACACCTAGTTTGCCAACAAGCCAACGCCATTTTCGCTGTGGCAGTCTGCACGGCAATCAAAAACAATATCAGTGCGAGTTCTCTTTACCAATTCATTCAGAACAAAGCACAGGAAATGAATGTTGATCCTACGCTATTCAATGCAATTGCTCGTGCTGATGAACCGTCATGGGTGATTAAAAATGAAAACATCGGTTGGGTTCTTGTTGCATTTCAGAACGCACTACACCAACTCCTGTTTGCAGATAATTTTGAAGAAGCACTCGTTAAAACTGTCGGCTATGGAGGTGATACAGATACAAATGCCGCCATCTGCGGCGCAATTCTCGGAGCAGTGTACGGCATAGACGAGATTCCGAATCGATGGAGACAAGCAGTTTTAAGTTGTCGCCCCACCGAGAATGATCCAAATGTCAAAAATCCTCGTCCAAAGTGGCTGTGGACAGTTGACGCTCTTGATTTGACTGATCAACTCCTCAACAGCGGCAAATCTGATTAGTGATCAAATTAGATCGACTCAATTCACAAGTCGGAAAAAATCATACATTTTTAATAGCGCACATTCTTCGCGAACAGAAAAGAAGATGATTGGCTTAGCCAAATGAGAAATCGGCGAATTTAGCTAGGCGGAGAAGCGATAAAGAAACCAGTTCTATAAGTACTGGCAACGTGAATGGAATTCTCCCTCGCGCACTCTTGATCACGAGTAGCAAACTCTAGAGCTGCGTCTCACGTCCGCGAGCAGCATTTCCGTTCGCTGAGAATTAAATAAATTTAATGGAAATTTTTCATAAATTGGCGTTTCTGCAAACAAGCAAAGTCCATCCATATTTAACAGTCTCACACATTTAACACTTACCACTAATTTGACTTTATAAAATAATACTGTATATACGTCCTTAGGACGTATATACAGTATTATTGAGAAACTAGCTTTAGCTCCTTGTTTTAACAATTAATATTCGTGTATTTTCGAATAAAACTCTCTCGTGCAGAACAGTATATTCTGGATAGTTTATTAGAATTTGAACAATCGGTCGTTACTCATTACACATTTTTTCGGTTGATACAGGCTATGTATCAAGATGGAAAAGGACTCTACTTACGACATGAATCGCCAACCGCAGAAGATCATTACAAATATCTCCGAAACATGCGCAAAGCGAATGTAATCAGGTATGACACTGATTATCAACAAAGGCTGATTCGCGTTTTAGATATTGCTGAAACAGCAACTGAAGATATTATCTGCATCGCTGACTCACTGTGTTATATATCCCACCTTTCCGCAATGCATAGGTGGGGGATTTCCAATCGATCTCCCAAAGCCCTAATCTGCACAAGACCAGACAGGAAAACCTCAACATCACAGTTGTCTGAAATGATGAAAAATCATTCAGATTCACTCCCTCTGCCACCTAAACGCTTTCACATGAAATACATCAGTCATCCAGATACAGTGCGCAAGCGCCCAGTTTATATGGTTGAGAGTAAAAAGGCGGGAACATCTGTCAATGTACCTGGTACAAATGTACGTGTTGCGTCTTTAGGCCAAACTTTTCTTGATATGCTGCAACAGCCTCAATTATGTGGTGGTATACCGCATGTGTTGGATGTCTATGACGTACATGCAAAATTCTGGCTGGAAGAAATCGTTGAATATGTCGATTCGGCGAAAAGCAGTCTCGTAAAAAGTCGTGCTGGCTACATACTTGAGGAGCGACTAGGTCTGAATCACAACAATATTGAATCCTGGAAGTCTTTGACGCAAAAAGGTGGCAGCCGAAAATTAGATCCCTCTAAATCTTATGCGTCCGACTTTTCTGAGACTTGGATGCTTTCTCTGAATGCCTGACCAGATGCAGCAAAGTGATAATTCTAAATGGTTAATATTTTTCACTCTTGTTTAATCACCAAACTAAAAAAATGACTCTCCAAACTTTTTCTCCATCAACCGGTCACAATTTTATTGTTTCGTTAGTATCAGGTTCGGTTCATCAAGCAAAACGGAAAAGGTTCAGAGAGAACTAGAAGCTTTCAGTAAGGCAAAAAACACCGCAAATCGAAACTGACCTGCTTCTGGACGTAGGTCAAGTATTATTGATTGCATAGTTTCTTATGTTAAAGTGGGTGAGTTTCAGCATCTCGAACAACAACAAATCTGACTTATGAACAATCCAAAATTCGGAACCGTCGGATTCATCGGGCTTGGTTTAATGGGAAAGCACATGGCCAGAAACTTGAAACAGTCCGGAATTGATGTGACTGTTTTCAATCGAAGCAAACCTGTGCTACGGGAATTTGCAAAACAAAAATTCAAAATCGCAGATTCGTACTCTAAAGCGGCACAATCAGATGTTACGATATGCATGGTGTCGGATACAGCTGCAGTGGAAGAAGTCATCTTTGGCAATGATGGCGTAATTTCTGGGGTCCGTCCTGGTTCTACATTCATTGACATGGGGACAACTGAAGTCGAGGCAACTCGTGTGTTTGCAAATAAACTCAGTCGAGTGAATGTTGACTACGTTGATGCACCAGTCTCAGGTGGAGAAATCGGTGCGAAGGAGGGAACGTTATCGATCATGGTCGGGGCTCAAAAATCATGTTTTGATCGAGTTAGGCCAATTTTGAGAATTTTAGGCAAACAAGTCATTCATGTCGGTGACGTAGGTTCTGGACAGATTGCGAAAGCAGCAAATCAAGTCATTGTGGGATTGACGATCGGTGCTATCGCAGAAGCATTTGCTCTAGCACGAGATGGCGGTGCGGATTTGGAAAAAGTTTGGCAGGCACTTTCAGGAGGTTTTGCCGACTCGCGAATTCTACAGCTGCATGGGCGAAGAATGATCGAACAATCTTACGAACCCGGAGGTACCGCAATCACACAGCATAAGGATTTAGTGCAAGCTTTGATGTTTGCGAAGTCAACTGGCACAAACCTTCCATCGACGATGCTGTGCCGTGACCTGTACAAAAAATTGATCGATCAGAATGACGGTCACCTAGACCATAGCGCGTTGTTTAGAATTTACTGATTCTATACAATGGTAACGTTTGTTAGAAAAGTCTTTTCGCCTTGTAAATAATTCATGATTCTCTCCAACGGAGATTCAGATTTTCACGACGATTGAGAAACAATCTGAATGTGGGGCAGCCAAACCTCCCAGCTATACACCTTTGATTTACTGCATTGCACACTAGATACTGATGAAAAACCCACCTCACCCAGGATTATCTGTGCGATACGATTGTCTGGAGCCTCTGGAGCTTAATGTTACAGAAGCAGCGCGACTTCTGGGTGTCAGCCGAAAACAACTTTCAGATATCGTGAATTGCCGCTCTGGAATTTCGCCCGAGATGGCGATCCGCCTTCACAAAGCCGTTGGTGGTGGAGCGGAAACTTGGTATAGGCTGCAAGCCAGTTATGAAATGGCGCAAGCAATGAAGAACGAAGGTCAAATTAATGTCAAACGGCTATACCGAGATACCTGAACAGCCGTCAATAAATTTAATCCTCAAAACAATTTAATCGAATTTCACAGCCAGAATCGTGAGCTCGGAAGGAATGTAATCGAACCTTCGCATCTCTTATTTTGCAAACCGAGATACAACCATGGCAAACACTAACGCGCTGAAAACCACAATTCCACTTTCGATAGGGGAGTTTTTCTACAATTCGCAATCATCTGGATAAAAGCAATGTCATGAACAAAAAATTATTTCAATATCCGATTGTTACACTGTTCTCGATCGCTATTTTTATGCCTTCGATTTCCAGTACGAAACTAGCTGTTGCATCAAGTACCAAGCAATCACAGATTAAACCTGTTGTTGACGTACTAGACCGCAAGAATGAGTTGTCAAAGTTATCGGGCCAGGAGCGACGACGAATCTGTTCAAATAACTTTGCGAGTGTTGCACTTGACAGACAGGCCACGATTAGCGGTCCGAGTCAATGGCAACAATCAAATGTTCAAATGGCAGCACATTCGTTTTATCAACTAATTGAAAGTTATTACTATGGCAATTCACTTGGCGGGGATAGAATTCGAGATGCACTGTCGGAAGCCGTGCAAATCGATGCTTTTACTGATGTCAAGCCTTATCGTCCCAAGGAGTATAGAAATTATAACGCTCTCAATGAACCTTATTTCCAGATCGCCGTGTTTCTGGCACCATTGGCGCATGCTTACATGGTGCTGAAGGCTGAGTTTCCAAACGAAACTCAGCTCCACAAGAAAGTCAGACAGTGGGGAGACAAACTGTACTCGATTACGACCAGTGGGAAAAACGATTTCAAAGGCAAAGTCATGGGTGTTGATCGGCGCGCTTTACACGCAATGGGTTACGCTCACTGGGGAAATGCAACTGGCAACCCGAAAATACTGGAGACTGCGTACAAATACTATAAGAAAGCGATGCTGAGTGTTGGCAAAGGTGGCAAGGATCGCATTTGGAGGTATTGGGCCAAGAAAAAAGATCTCATCTATTATCCCAATATGACCTACCAGGCGGCGTTCGGTGCCGCGTTCGCCCTGCGGCGTTCGGGATATGACAATGTGTACGAATTGGCACCCAAAAAAGGCACCATTGTCGATGGTATGGAGTGGTTGTGGGATTCGGTATTCGACAAGGATCAGGTTCAGTTAATGGATATTTATAGTATGGGTTCGCGTACAGTTGCCTGGGCTGAGATTTATATACGTGAATTTCCTGATCGTCATCACGCAAACAAGATGCGTGCCTGGATTGAGTCTAAAAAGACACCGATCTATGGTGCATACTCTGGGGGACCGGTGAGTTGCCTGTATCGGGTGATCAATTGAGTGAGTGTTGAATGGAACGAGACCGTTTCACGATGGTCGCCAATTGCGACAGAGGTCTAAACTACACAAATATGGAGAAACAAAAAGCGCAGAGTGGCCCATTGATCTTACAAAATCGAGAAAGTGCTCTTCCCACGGAGAATTAATCAGTTCCATCTCAGAATCTTAGTGTTGCAAATGACGTTGAATTTTTGCATTTCAGCGCTTACCGAATTGCACTAAACCTAAAAACTAATTGGCATCAAAGAGAGCCGTCATTCGCTTCTGTTCAATTAGACGTTGAAGCGATTAATTGGGAGTCGAACAATTGCCCTTCAAACTCATGAACCGCCTCAAAGTCAGGAGTTGGAAAAAGGTTGCAAATCACGCCCTATCACGTGTTCGGAGTGATTCGCACAGTACTCCGTTCACTGACATCCATACCCCATTTACTTTTCTTGGCAAACTCTAGCCGGCAACCTGTACGGACTTCTGTCTGCGCTGAGCCCACAACGCAAACATTGCTACAACAAAAATTGGTATCGACGCTCCAGCAGCTACAACAAACCAGCCCCAAAGATGGTGCAGAATCCCTGACATCAAAGCGGTCAGCGTTACGATCGAAAACACAAACAAATCGTTAAACCCCTGAACGAAAGCTTTCTCGCTGGGTTTGTATGTGGTCGTCAGCAGAGTTGTTCCACCCAAGAACGTGAAATTCCAACCAATTCCAAGCAAAATCAGGGCAGCAATGAAGGAAAAGAACGAAAGACCAAACAGAAAGGTAAAAAACACGCTTGCCAACAATGCTAATAAACCAGCAAGAATAATGTTCAATTCACCAAATTTATTAACAAGATGCCCTGTAAAGAAAGATGGGGCGAACATTGCAAATATATGCCACTGAATCACTTGTGAAGTATGCATAAAGCTCATGCCGTTGGCCTCCATGGCAAGAGGAGTTGAAGTCATCAATAAATTCATTACTCCATAACCAACTGTTGCCGCGATGACCGCCAGTAAGAAACGTGGCTGCTTCGCAATTTCTCGAAGCGGTCGCCCTTTTTTCTTCTCAGCTTGCTTGTCGACCTCTGGAACTTTCAGAAAGGTAATAAGAATCAATGCAATACTGTAAACAATTGCAAGCGTCCAATAGGAACCGGCAAACAATGCATCGGGTACTGCATTTTTTGTTAGGTTTGCCAAATTTGGACCGATGAAGGCTGCTACCACACTTCCTGCCAGTACGTATGAAATTGCCCGACTTCGATAGGATACGTCTGCGACATCTGCTGCTGCAAAACGATAGAATGCTCCGAACGCATTGCCAACTCCGATCATTGCAATTCCGAATCCGAATAGAAGAAAGCTTTGTTCTGTGATCGCAAACCCCGATAACAAAGCACCAAAAATGTGAAAAATTGAACCAATTTGGAACCCAGCGCGTCGACCAACTTTTTTCATGAGAAGAGATGCTGGCATTGCGCCTCCCATACCGAATAGAAACAGCATCGCCACCGGGACTGTAGCGTAAATTGGATCGGGTGCTAGAACAACGCCAATCAGCGCTGCTGTTGCGATCAAAATTGAGTTTGCAACAAACAACGTAGCCTGGCAACAGGATAAAATTCCTACGTTCACACGCATGTGCTCGTAGGTCCGATCAGAATTTATCACCAAAGTTAATCTTTTTATTTTGAGTCAGGAGATGGTACGTCCACCATCAATGTAAATCGACTGTCCGGTGATGAATGATCCTCCTTCCGACAGCAGCAAGATCACGACACCGAGAATGTCTTTAGGCTCGAAGAAACGTTTCATTGGAATGCGAGATAGCGCATATTGCCGATTATTTCCTTCTTCTAAAAATGAATGAGTCAGCTGCGTATCGGATATCGCCGGACTGATCGCATTGACCGTGATGGAATAAGCTGCCCACTCGACCGACAAAACCCGCGTCAATTGAGACAGCCCTGCTTTACTCGACGCATACGCAGCATATCCTGGATTTGCGATTGAATCCGAAACCGAAGCGATATTGACAATTCGTCCAGAATGTCTAGGTATCATATATTTTGCAGCATTGCGTGAAAGAAAAAAGGCAGCATTTAAGTTGGCGCTCACTGTGCTTGCAAATTCATCAGCTGGCATCTCTACAGAGGGGATAATTTTAAAAACCCCAACACAATTGACCATCGCGTCGATACGGCCCCAACGCTCCATAACATCACTCATTGCGTCACTGCAACTGGAATCTTCCGTCGCATCAAACACCAAGTGATGAGTCTTTTCAGGGGATAAGCGATCAACAAGCCGGTTTAGACCATTTTCATCTTTATCGAACAATGAAACTAAACAGCCACGGCGAAAGAGTTCAGCCGCAATCTCCGAACCAAATGCGCCAGCCGCGCCCGCGACGACTACAACTTTCTCTTGTAAATCAAAAAGGGAATGCAAGACTAATCTGTCTTAGTATCGGTAAAGAAAGAAACGTATGGATGAAAAAAAGATCAATTACCTTTTAACAGGCAAGACCAGCACCAGATATTCACATATTTCGGCGATACTGCCCACCAACTTCAAACAGTGCTGAAGTAATCTGGCCGACGGAACAGTAGCGAACCGACGTCATCAGTTCCTCAAAAACATTGCGATTTTCTATGACACAAGTCTTCAATCGGTCCAGCGCCTGCTTCGCCCGATGTTCATGACGTTCATGAAAGTCCTGCAGTCGGTCCAACTGTGATCGCTTTTCTTCGTCAGTAGATCTTGCCAGATCAATGGTCGGCTGTTGCCTAGCTTCAGGATTCAGGAACATATTTACACCGACAAGCGGCAGGTTTCCTTCGTGTTTTAATTTTTCGTAGTACAGCGACTGATCTTGAATGCAGGCACGCTGGTAGCCAGTTTCCATCGCACCCAATACTCCACCCCGCTTGGAAATCGCTTCAAATTCGCATAACACTGCTTCTTCAACCAAATCTGTTAATTCTTCCAGAATAAAGCTGCCTTGATTGGGATTGTTGTTGGCCGACAGACCCCATTCTTTGTTGATGATCAGTTGAATTGCCAGCGCTCGTCGGACTGATTCTTCGGTTGGTGTAGTTATGGCTTCGTCGTAAGCGTTGGTGTGCAAGCTGTTACAGTTGTCGTAGATTGCGATTAAAGCTTGCAATGTCGTTCGAATATCATTGAAATCGATTTCTTGAGCATGCAGTGAACGCCCCGAAGTCTGGATGTGGTATTTCAACCGCTGACTTCTCGCGTTCGCGCCGTATTTTTCGCGAAGAGTCACTGCCCAAATTCTGCGGGCAACCCGTCCCATCACAGTGTATTCGGCATCCAGTCCATTCGAAAAGAAGAATGATAGACTGGGGGCGAAATCATCTATATGCATACCTCGCGCCAAATACATTTCTACATACGTGAACGCATTCGACAGTGTGAATGCCAGCTGACTGATGGGATTTGCACCGGCTTCGGCAATGTGATAACCCGAAATCGATACTGAGTAAAATTTTCGGACCTGATTCTGAATGAAATATTCCTGAATATCTCCCATAACCTTGAGACTGAATTCAGTCGAAAAAATACACGTATTCTGTCCCTGATCTTCTTTCAAGATGTCAGCCTGAACCGTACCTCGAACATTATTCAGTGCGTAGTTCTTAATATTCTCTGCTTCATTGTGATCCGGCTTTCGACCTTGTGTTTTTTCAAATTCAGCGATCTGCTGATCGATTGCAGTATTCAGCAACATCGCCAAATAGGTCGGTGCAGGACCATTGATAGTCATCGACACGGAAGTGTTTCGACCACACAGATCAAAACCGCTGTACAGGACTTTCATATCGTCCAACGTGGCAATAGATACACCTGAATTCCCTACCTTTCCATAAATGTCCGGACGTTCATCGGGATCAAACCCGTACAGCGAAACAGAATCAAACGCGGTCGAAAGACGCTTTGCGGGAGATTCTTTCGACAGTAATTTGAAGCGTTGGTTGGTTTTGGCAGGACCACCTTCCCCTGCAAACATTCTCGTAGGGTCTTCATCCTCTCGTTTGAACGCAAAAACACCACCTGTATACGGAAATGAACCCGGCAGGTTTTCCAACATCAGCCAAGTTAACAGGTCGCCGTGATCATGGAAGCGTGGCAGTGAAATCTTTGGCACATACGTGCCAGATATAGACCTAGTAAAAAGTGAACTTGTTTTTCTGTCTAAAGGATTGATGTCGGAACCGCGCAGCGAATCAATTATGCCTGGCCACTGCTTCAACAGACCTCGAGCCTCCACGGAGAGTTTCTCGTCGCGATCCTTAATAGCTTGTTCAATTGAAGACAAGTGCGCACCATCTAACTGCGACAACATGGCCGCGGTTGCTTCAAGCTGTTGAATTTCGCGAGCGAGTGTAGACTGCTGCTCTACAAACTTTCTATAGTTTCGAACAACAGCAGCGATTTCACCGAGATACCCAATACGTGAAGGCGGAATCGCCGTAGAGCAATTGACTGAAACTTTAGATTCATAAGGCTGAGGATACCAATTTTCATCAATCGGCAAATCTAAAGCTTCGACCATTGCCTGAAACAGTCCCGTCACTCCATCATCGTTGAAACGTGAAGAAATCGTCCCGTATACCGGCATTTCGTCAGGGTCCTGATGGAAAGCTTCCCTATTGCGCTGAACCTGTTTGCATACATCCCGATAAGCATCTTCTGCGCCTTTTGCATCGTATTTGTTGATCGCGACAAAATCAGCGTAGTCTAGCATGTCTATTTTTTCCAGCTGACTCGCAGAGCCGTATTCAGGTGTCATCACATAAATAGTTTTATCCACATAATCAATGACTTCAGTATCACCCTGACCAATTCCTGGGGTTTCCACAATGATCAAGTTAAAGTCCCAGACTTTACATGCCTCAATTACGGTTTCAAGATACTCAGGTATGCCGCCACCCCTTTCTCGGGTGGCCAACGAACGCATGTATAGATTTGTGGTATCTGTACTGTTCATCCGAATTCGGTCACCGAGTAAAGCGCCACCGGTCTTGCGGCGTGAAGGGTCAATAGCCACAATTGCTACTTTAAGACTGGAATCACAGAACAGTTGAATGCGGTGTGCGAGCTCGTCTGTCAGAGACGATTTTCCAGAACCGCCGGTACCCGTGATTCCGAGTACGGGAACATTACGCTTATCGCGAATTTTTTTCTTTATAAAGCTTCTAACTTGAGATGAGCCTGCTTCAATTTCACTTATGCACAGCGCCAAGTCTCGTTCTTCATTGGTTTGAAATCTGTCTATCGAGATCGATTTCGCAGCTTGTCTAGGTGCCGAGCAGCGTTCGATCATGTCATTTACCATACCTTGGAGGCCTATTTTCTGACCTTCGGCAGGAGAATAGATACGCGAAACTCCGTAATTGTGAAGCTCATCAATTTCGTCGGCTATGATGACACCACCACCACCGCCAAACACCCGAATGTCACTACGTCCTCGATTTTTAAGCATGTCGATGATGTACTTGAAGTATTCGAGATGCCCACCTTGATACGAACTGACGGCAATGGCATCCGCATCTTCTTGAACTGCTACGGAAACGACTTCTCGCACGGAGCGATTGTGTCCTAGGTGAATGACTTCGGCACCCGAGGCTTGTAAAATTCGCCGAATGACATTAATCGACGCATCGTGGCCATCGAATAGACTTGTTGCTGTTACGAATCGCAATCGAGGTTGCAATTGAGGTTGATGATGTACTATGCTAAGTTCCGCAGCAATTGCCATAAGAATTTGAGAAGGTGATTAATATTTGGTTGTTTAGGGTATTGTTGCTGAATTAATTTCGTAATTCATATGAATTGCAAAATTTTAACAATTAAATCGGTTCGTGAAGATCGACGAATGGAGTAAAAATTTAGCGACCAATTTTATCGATCTCGTTACTAGTCAATTTTATCAAATACAGGCAATCGTATAAGTTGCATCGTGATTTAGACCATAGATGCTGCCTTGATTGAAGTTCGTTATCTATAAATTCCGTGGACTGATTTCAAATCATTTCGTGTTGACAGGCATTGAATGCTTGAATCAGCAGCAATGATTGAATATCAAGCAAGTAAATTCCACGGGTATGACTGTAGCACTAAAACCGCAAAGTAGCGGCTTTCAATAGATCAATGTCCGTTACGGATTGAATTGCGATCGAATAATCCAAAATAATATCAAATCCATTTTATTGAGAGATTATCGGTTTTTGTAATTCGTTGAAGTCGTTGTTGAAATTGAATGACTAATAAAAACTAGCTCAAAAAACAGAGAATTCAGCCGTTTCAAAGCACTTTTTGAAGTTTTTCACAAAATTCTACGCCAGTGGCCCACCAAGTTGCTCCAAACTTTATTATAAACGAGATCATGTACTTGTTTTAATTGATAATAATTGCCATAAACCAACCTTTTCCTGTATCATTGAGGACACTGATAAACAGCTCCAAGAAGGTTCGAGGCTGTAAAAAAATTGGATCGTCCCAAAGCACAATTCGGGTAATCATGACCGGAATGGTGACTTAGCAACAAGCGGTCCGCCAACCTATGCCAAGTTGATCAAGAACTGCTGGAAAACGCACTGGAATGGGGATGTTTCAGCCCACTATCCCGCCAAAAACCGCGTAACTTGAGTTTCGGAGCTCGAAATCGCATTAAATTACTCAGCTAATGTAAAGGGTCATGTTCCAATCGGATTGTCGCCGCATCGAGTTGCAGAATTTTTTCGAACAATCGTTCGAACTCCCGGTTTAATGTCTGGGTCAACTGGTTGACGCCATCTTCGGACAGGGTGTTCACTTGACGCACCGCACAAAGATGCGAAGTCCGGCGACCGCTGCCGGCTGCGTTTGGTTTCAGTGCGCGCACCATGTACAGCAGCTGCAGCGGATGCCAGATCGGCTCTTGCTTGGGGTCGCTTTGCAGCTCCAGTTCCATTGCCACCGACACCACCTGCCACGGCAGCCCGGGCAACTTGCAACAGTTCTTGCGCACGAATTTGGCATAAATCTCTTGGGCGTTGAACTGCTGTTTTTTTGGTTCTAACCTCCACCCGAAATTTCATTTTGCCGTTTTTCATGCACAATAGCGCACACATCTAATTTTGCAGGGCCGAGCTCATGATTTTCTTGCTCAAATACCAAGAATCGGCCACCAAATAGGGGGACCACAAAAACCTTGCGCAGCACTCGCTTGAGCAAGCCTTCGACCAGTTGCGGCTTGCTCATTTCAAGCCCCTGCCGACTTAACCGGGCGACCACGCTGCGACCGTCCCTGTGCGCCCACTGCAAACCCGTACGCTGCTTGATGCTGATGTGGAGCTGGTTATCCGAGGACAAAGAATGTGTCTCGCTCACCAGTTCCAACCGCACAACCTGCTGTCCCATCACGAACCGACTCAATGTGTGATCGAAATGTCGGCTGACGCCCTCTATCTTTTTGCCACGGCGAACTTTCAACTGGTCATCGACCACAAAGGCGCAAAGTTCGCTTCGCACCAAGCTCAGAGCCCGATACACTTGCAGCACTATCAACTGATAAAACCCACGCCAGTTGACGCTCTGATTCTTGATCGGGCTCACATGAAGCGTCGGTCAGCCAGATTCCGATGCGGTCGGTATTATTCAGAGATAAGCGAAACTGCAATCAAAACCAGTACAATCTGATGCACTATCAGGGCATAAGGAAATCTTTACACTAAATTCACTTGGGTAGAGTACCACATTGGTGTAATTTGCCACCAATTCAGGTCTTTAAAATCAGGTACATATCAATTTTGTCAGCTCCAAATGTGTTGCTTAATGGAATCTGGTTTTTCTAGTAAAGGGTCTGCTTTGGATAATACGTTCCACAACTGACCAATTATGGCAGGATTGTTGTTTTCGTGAATGATTTTGTCGATGAGCATTAATGAAGCTTTCGGGTACCTACTTAAAAGACGGGATTTGTTTTCCTCTCTTTGAAGAAAATAAAGAATGGTATCCCGTTTCTCTTTAGTTAGCACGTCTTTGATCGTATCGACGACAAGCGGAAAAGCTTCTCCAGAAGCAATAGCCATTTGAGCAAGACTCACGGACAAGTGGCGAGATCTATCTTTGGGACGTTTGGGCCATACTGAAGTGAACCAAGGACCAACAGTTTCCCTCCAAAGCACTGGAGATTTCTCATTAGCGCCTTGCAACATGTTTTTGATTGCTCTTGCAACACTTTTCAATTTTTCTGGCCCAATTACCAACAGAACACCTTTGGCTTCATTGGAATTTATTTCGTGACTAGAAGATACTGCCAAGTAGGTAAATAATTCGACTGCTCCACTACGACTATGTCTAGGAATGCAATCGAGATTTCGAAGAATTTTAAGCAGCAAGTGTTTAATCACTACCAAAAGATCAGTTGGACATTGTGCAAGCCTGAGAAATCCTTCCCATAAAAACTGCTCGAACTTTTTATTGTCATCAGGATCCATCCGGTGAAAAAAAGTGCGTTCAGTCCAATTTGGATCAATACGATAGAGAATATAGAGCATTGGAGCTAAGCGTACTCGAGCGAGTTTAGCAGATGGGAATTCATTTACTGCGATAATTTCAAATTCCTGCCTTAACTGCTCAGGAAAACCGAGGTTTTGTTCGGGTGCTACTTCTGGAATAAATCGTAACAACTCGTTGTATAGAACATTCCCCAAAATTCCACCAGCATGATTAAGAGTCATGTTTAAGTCCAAATCGTTTTGTGGCTCCTCATCACTGAATGAAGCAACCCAAATTTTTTGCCACAGTTTTCGTCTTAAGGTAAAACTGAGTTGCCCCGTCGCACTCTCAAACCATCTCGCAGCTTCAAGATTCAATTTTTTCAATTCTGTCAATGGCATATGTACCAATAGTTCAGCAACTTCTTGCTTCAGGTCTTTCGAAAATTTTTCTTTCTTTCTACAAGAGTTTAGGGTTGCATACCATGACTGTGCTTCCCAGACTTCCTCGTCTGCTGCGCCTTTGAGGAGTTCCACCGCGGCTTGCGGGTTGTTTGTGACAAACCGAAACCAGTCACTACTGTACTCCCAAGGAGGAAAACCTTTACCGGCTCGCATTTGCAACCATGAAATAAATTGTTCAGTAGACAAAATCTCGAAATCCGCGAGCTCGCTTGTGGCGACTGGAACAAGTGCAGCTTTGTCCGATGAAGAGAAGAAACTAAATTCTTCCGACCGATCACCCGGTAGTTCCCACGGTTGGTCTTGCTGAATTCTATCGTACACTTCTTTGGCTTTGAGTGGGAGAGAAGCACCGGATTCCTTTAGTTTGTGCAACCGCAGGAGAATGTACTGATCACTCAGTACATTCCACTGATCTTCATCAAGATCTCCTTGGTACATTTCCTTTAAAGGGCCTTTTTGTATGACTTCAGTTAATTGGTTAAGCTGTTGTTTTGGAATATCCTGCCCTCGTTTTCTCAAAAGTCGGAACATTTCGCGCTTGAAATTATCATCCCATAAAATAGGTTTAGATTCGTCCAAAAGAATTTCTAAACCGAGCTCGATGTCTAATTCAGAGTTTTCCGAAACTGCATACATTGCTAATCGTTGGAATACAGGATAGGAGAGAGATTGCCAGCGTTGTACTAGGTTTGTGGCGGCTGTTAGATTTCCATTTGCAACGAGCATGTCATAGGATTCTCTTGTTAGTGCAATCAGTTGTGTCCAGGTAGGAGCAAAATTGTTTTGCTTATGCGGGCTAATGGACGGATAATCGAAATCAGTATTATCTGCATCTAGGCTCGCTAGTCCAAACTCGCGAAGCCAGTCCATAGCTTCGCAAAGTCGTGACGTGAGGTCATCTGCGATAGCTGCCAAGGTACCATCCCAATCACTAGCGTATTTACGTAATTGTTCAATATCAGATTCATCATCAATTCCAAATAAATCAATCTTCATCTCATACCAATTTCTAGGACGGATTGGGTCAGAGTATTGTCTGTCCTGGGAATAAACTTGTTTGAAAATTGGCATTGGTCGAAGCCGGTCTAAGAAATTTTGTACCGCAAATGTTTTACCGGGTGCCAATCTCGTGTGAGTAGAATAAAAAGAGTAGCGACCATTACACTGTGCTGAAAGCATATTTGCATAATTTTCGTCCGACAACAATCGCCAGATCTTTCTTAGTGCTGGAGGGAGTTGTGAATTATTGTTAACAAGTTGGATCCGAATTTGTTGACGAAATTTTCGGTGTAATATTGCTCCTTTGGAGAGTACCCATTCCAGCACTTCTCGGCTTTCTAGGCACTTCGCGATCCAACTGCCCAAATGAAAGGTAACTTCGTTTAAATCGAAATGATCCGCAAGTGGTTGAAACGTAACCAGCGGCACAGAAATGGGTTGGCCACTATCAGTTCGACCAATGGGCAAGCAGAATAATCCCTGTGTATCTAGAGGCATTATCCACCTTGGGTCAGGATTCCGTTCATCTATTTGGCCTGCAAAATACTTTGCAACATTTACGTCCCTCAGTGCCCATGCCATATCTCGGATGGCAGAATGATCTTCACCTGAAATAGGAGGAAACTGACTAAGGCGGGACACCAACTGCCGGCGTCCTGTAATTCCCTGACGATGATTATCCCCCCACTTTTTTAGTGCCTCCCATAGTTGCTGATGTTTTTCGTTTTTGTTATAGAGAATCGGCCTAATTCCACTCAGCTTCCACTGTTGCTCGACTCTAGCTGCATTCTCCTTAAATTCACTGCCGTATGGTACAAATGCGTAGGGGTCCTTGAAATATTGGAAGTGCTCACTGCGTGCTGCAGCCAAAGCTTGAATCAGATAACGCATGATAGGGTCTCCTACACTGTATCCAATAAAAACAACATGGTAGTGCCGGAAAAGCTCGATAACGAATCGCAATGCCCAGCCTTCTAGCATATATGCTGTTCCGAAATTTGCCGCAGTTAAGACAAGTTGTAGATTATTGAGGGAACTATTCAATTTGCCATGAAGGTATGCCAGCCCTTGAAACGTCTCTGGTTTTGCCGGAGGTAGGGATGGAGCAACATGCACATGCATTTGATAGTTGGTTCCTTCTTGCTCGTTTAGTTTGTTTTGTGCGCACTCGAATAATGGATCGAAATTTGTGGTGACAAGCCGCCCGTGCTCTGTATCAAGTTCTGACAACCGAGCTAAAACAAAATGCTTGTCCAGAGTTTTGGGCTTTGGAATCAACAGATTTCCACAAACCTTTTCACGAACAAGCTTTGCTTCGTAGCCATCGTGTTGAGGGGATTCCAGAATTCCCAAGGCATCGTCGAATTTTTCTTCTTCAAGAGCTTGCCATGCCAGTAATTCTACAGAATTTTTTTCGCATGACTCTTTTGAAGGTAGTAGGTCTGAGAGCGTACGCTCAACCAATCCTTTGAAAGACGGAAGACCTGCAGGTATGGAAACGCCTGCACCGCAGAAAAATATAACATTACCATCTTCATGGTTTCGTATCAGTTTATCTGGTATTGAGATCATAAAATAATTCGAGCAATGCAATCAATAAATTCAGATTTCCTTACTTGGGCTAAATTAAGGCCGGACAAATTTTGTAGAATTGTTCCTCGTATTTATGATGATCAAGCTGCTACGAACACTGTGATTTACGTAAGATGATTTCAGTCAACGGTAGTTCAGTTGAATTACTGTTGGCTTCCAAGATAATTCGTAGCAATGAGCACTATTTTTAACCGGAATTTTCCCGAAAATTAATTCGAAAGTGCAAATTAAAGTGATTCTAGCGAGCATTTGTATTGCCCGATGCGAGCCTCTATTGCCAAATTTAACTAAAATCAATAGTTTACAAAACCCAAGATATTCCCGCCGACGTGTCAAAATGGGAATTAAACTAATTTTTCTTGCTAAGTAACTACTCACTCCCCCTTAAATGGGGAAAGGCGAGTTGTTGGAACTGTTGATGGATATGATTTTAATTCGATTTGTCGAACATTGCCATCGCATTGCCGTTCAAGGCGATTTGCATGGCAGCGAGCGGTAGCCTTGCAGTGACATTGACTGCAGGTAAATTGAGATTCGACAGTAAGCGTGGGCGCGATTGGCGTTTCGATAGGTCCTTGAGACTATTTGCCGCACCTTGGCCATGCGGATGTTGCGCTCGGCTCGACTATGCCGACAAATATGCTATGCCGACAATGCGCTCCAAGGGATTGATTTAATTGGAACGCACTGTGCAGTTTGTCGGCATAGTCACGGGTGCTCGACACAGTCCGATTGGCTGTTTTCGCGCCAATTGTCAGGTATTGGCAGCAAGATAAACCTCCTGCTTTCTTTCATCAGCTTTCAACGCATTGAGCTGTGCAATGACGAGATAGCAGAACCAACAAAGTCTTCATCGTCATGAAATAGTGTATTCCTTTCTGTTTTCATCTGAAAGGAGGCACTATTGTGTTTAACATGAAAAATGCTTCGCCAAGTGCGGAGTAAAATTGGCTTGTATCGCATAGGGACGCGTTTTTGGATGCGATGCGAAAGCAACACTATGCAACGCGCACACTTGAGATACTCCAGCGGATGACTAATCGGCTTTGTGGTTGGGTGCGAGAGTTGGGCATCAGCCGTGACGGGCTGGATGCGGTTGCGCTGAACGAGTGGTCCTACCCCGAAAAAGTGGAGACATATATGGAATCTCACTCCATTGCAAGATCAGATCACGCATTAAAAACATTCGGGTTGCGGACATATATCCGGCTTCTTGATGACGAATCCTTCCGTTCGTCAAGCCTCGATGATTTTCGCGCACAGGCTCCTAATCACTTTATCGGGTTCTTGCGCCCTGGTCTCCGCTCAGGTTCTTCCTGTGCCTGCATCTCCCGGTTTGTCATCGTTGTGTGATCTTTCCGTCTCTACGCCCTCGCAGAATGGTTACAAATTGACTTGATTTTCAACGACAGGCACCCGGTTTGCAGCCCCGGCCGCGGCGCCGCCTCGGCGATGGCGAGCGCATCATTCATGTCGTTTTTCTGACCTTGCACATACGGTTTGACTTGATGCGGCGGAATCAGCACCACCACATGACCCAGCTCCTGAAACATTCGACCCCAATAGTGGGAACTGGGACACGCCTCCATGGCGATCCGATCCACTTTCAGGTTCGACAGTCGGTCCAGCAACTGATTTCTCCTTCGTTTTCCTTACCCGATGACTCGATTGTTGGCATTGATGATCACATAATGAAAAATGCTCTTTGCAAGGTCCAAGCCGAGCGTTGTATGGTTCATATTCTAACCTTTGTAGATTGAGTCTTTGTTTAATCTAACTTCAATTTTAGACATTGTTCCTAGAGGGGTGAGATTCCATATCATCACTTTAACATGTCCTAGCTTCACGGGCGCAAAATTGCCATGAGTTTCTTGGTATTGGCATAAAGTTTTGCCCATAGGTTTGAGTGGATTGCGCTAAGTGTGCGAAAACAACTGATTTTGCACAATTGTTTAATTCTAGTAAATACAAACAAAACTGTACTGTTTCAAGTGGTGTGGTGCTGTAGCACTCAAACAATTACGGAGGATAGGCTAAATTAAGTGATGTTAAGGAAAATTTTCTATTGAGAAATTCTGGAATGTAATTTTCAAGAGGGGTTAAAGACTGGCTTAAGATCAGCAGTTCTTGTCCAACTCGTTTACGAGCCAAACTGTAGTTCAGATTGTAGGTATAGTGATGCCCTACTCCGTAGAGATTTGCTATCGAAGGCGTGCAGTCATAGGTTAAAATCCAAGGTTGCCGCATCGTTCCGATATAGTTCGCTAGATCTTGATGATCGGAATTTTGATAAAAATCCGTATAAAGTGTATGCCCTTTTTCGTAGTATGGAGGGTCTATGAAGAAAAGTGTATCCTCTGGCAACTGACAAATTAATCTCTGCATAAATTCAACCGCATCAAGATTGTAAAGGTGTATCTTGTCCTTATATTTTGCTATTCGTTGGATTCTCATAATTAGATTTTGTTTATTGAATCTGCAGTCCATTCTGTAACGTCCATCTTGCTTAATGCCGCCAATAACTCCAGCCTTTATGATTATTCCAGAACGATTTGTTCGATTCAGGTAAAACGATGACAATCCGAGTTCAAACAAATCTGCCGATTCTTTATTTTTTTGTATTTCACGCTGCCTGTGCCATTCTTCAATGGAGATTGGAATTTTTCGAATATGCTCAATAAAATTGTCGGTATCGTTGAGCACAGAATTCCAGAACGCATAGATCGAGCGATCTATATCATTTAGAAAGATCTCACTAACAACTTTGTTAAATATTAGAGATAGTGCTAAACCGCTTCCACCAGCAAACGGTTCAAGATAAAACCCGCCTTTCAGTCCATTTGCCTTGACAATATTTGAAACGATTGGTAACAATTTTGTCTTTCCGCCCGGGTATCGCAGTGGCGAAGGTGAATATGGCAATGTCTCATTCCTATTATTACAATGGTTACGGGCGATTATACGGACATGCTGTGGAAATGGCCACCCCGCAAATATTGACTAAATTCTCGCAATCATATACTGCACTATGTGTTCAATGTTGTCCCATTGTCGTTTGAGATCCGTTACGATAGGGAAACTAGCTAAATGTGCGTTCGCACCTAATGTTCTCGGGGAGAAAGCTTTATTCTGGTCGTTTTGAATTTTTGTTAACTCACTCAACGCATTTGATTGTGATTCACTCAAATCTTCCAAATTTTTAATTTGCTCAATGACATTCTTCATTATTAAATGCACTTTCTTTTTCCCAGTCGGACCGATAGCTTTCTCGTGATACAAGCGATAGACTCTCTCAAGAAATGCCCTACAAACCAATGTTGTTGCTAGCGGATAATTGTCTACATTTAGCGTACACAACTCCTTTAGCGATCTCTTGAGAAACTTGTCATCGATTACATCATTTAGTTGAATTCGTGTAACTAGGTGCTTGCGGTTATCAGGGTCTTGACTTCTTCGTCGGCGCTTCTGGCTTTTACCGTTACCATTCTTGCCTTTCTTGGTCGTTGAAACTTCCTTCGAAAATTTCCAAGGCGCACACTTTGAGGTCGGTGCTAAACCTTGCTGGGATAGTCGTTCTGCATAATTTTCACGATCAGTTTTATTCGACCTTGAACTAACCTTGTTATCTTTTCCTGCAAGATCAGTACAAAAGTGCTGCAAAATGCGATTGAATTCATCTATTTCGACATCCAACATTACTTTAGGATCATTGCTCTTGCTTACTATTCCAAAAATTTGTCGCAATTTCGGGTTGCTAAAATAACGGGTGGCTGTCGTTAAGTGATTATTTGCGTCACTGCTTGATATAAATCCTAATGTTCTAGCATGTTCCAACATCGTGAGTGCCAGCGCATTTGGGTCTGATTTTTTCCGCTGTCGCTTCCATCTAGATTTTTGTGGAGCATTCCACTGTAACGTACCAACTCCATTCTGCGCACCAAAATGACGACGTTCAATCCAAATATTTGCATCATTTCTGGAATCAAAAACTATCGCTCTAATCGAATGTGGGAAATTTTGATTTTTTGCTAATTTTTCGAAATACGATTGATGTTTAGTAGGACAACGCTTAGGATTGTTCAATAATATTAGCGCGCAAACACGTCTGTTTCCTTCAATAGCTACATAACTCTCTAAATCTAATTCAATAACTGCCAAGCTTTCGAGAGGGCTAATTCCGTGAGAAACAATGTCCTTTGCTAATTCCTTAATTTTTCCATGGCTCAGCATGTATTCAATAATTTCAGTCTGACTTTCCAATGGAGTGTGCCTAGGATTCATACTATCTAAATTTACTTTCGAAATGGAAAGTTTGTCTAGTGTTTTCATGTTAAAATTTTCCGTTTCTGCCCTCGTGTTGTACTCCCAATTAATTCGCAGTAATTGAATGATTTCTTGCCGCAGTATTCCGACAAGAAATCGTTCAAAATGTCGAAACAAACCGGACCCATGGACGGCTCGCAGCCTTTTCTGAAAAGTGCTCTTCACACTCCTTCAACGCTATCGACCGAACGCAGTCAGCAAGGGCACCGAGGTCGCAGAACCTGGTCTCCCTTTCTTAGGATTTATACTCTTTGACTCTATTACCGCTTCCCTTTGCTTCGACTTCCTCGGATGCGACAAACCGTGCTTCAAGCGTACCGAATCAATGAGCAATAGACATGCAACTGCGTTATGACACACAAATGACTGTCAAGAAGTATCTTAACCTCAAGGTCTGGAAAAGGCAACTCTTTCGATCTGAGGGCTTTTCGTCGGAGAGAATTTGAGGTCTAAATTCACGCAATGGTACGGCTCGAAAGTAGGAATTCAAGAAGAAATGCGGATGCATCGTCGAATTTTCGACTGCCGATGCCATTGACGCAGCTTCAAAAGCTGAAACAGGCGATTTCAGGCAGATTTCGCCCGCGCTGAACCATCGACGCTTGATTGCGAGCGTGGTTGTCGTATGATCAAGCCCCCGCCAAAGGGCGAGCTCAGGCTGCCAGAGCCTTGATCAGCGATCAGACTTGTTCGGGACGTTGCGATTGGATGGTGACATTCGCCGCGGCTAGCATTACGGTCATCTAAATGATGAATTTCAGTCCCATGTTGCCTTGGCCGCGGATAGTGACTGTGTAGCATGCAACCGTCGGCCAGCCTCGAATTGAGACGCTCCATTGCGTGAATTTAGACCTCAAATTCTCTCCAACGAAAAGCCCTCTGTTATTGATACGCAATTAAAATGTAAGAATGCTATGGTTAACATGTTATAACAACATTTAAGTCTGAGTATTGTTTAAAACAGTACTAGGTTTGGGGGAACTCAGTCGTGTTCGCTGTAATGAGAAAGTCTCTAAAGAATTAACATTAATTGAATATTCCTGTGGAGGTAAATCAAAGCATGAAGGAATCAGAAAACGGGCCCCCGAAGGCTTCGTAATAGCATTTCATTTGGAAAACAACGGTACGTGCACAAATAGGACCCAATTTTCAAAGAAGTGATTGCTAGAGACGGGCGTGGGCATTGCAGGGCATCATTCTGTTGGATTGAGGTCAAGCGGGAAACTGAATGACTAATATTCTCATATTCAATTGAACACGATTCTCTGGTGACGGAATGATTCGGACTGTATTTTGAATCCCGAAACTTGAGTATCAACGATAGCCAGACTTTACTTCGGCCCTAAAAATACTCTTACCTATTTCACTTTGAGTATGAACTAGGTTTAGGGAGTCCACCTCGGACAACAACTACAACAATTACAATTTGAGTCTGGCCTGTTGGGTGTAGAAAGACTTCAATATCGCCTTCAACGACACCAACGGGCTCGTCTTTTGGTGACGATTCAAGGACAGACAATACACCGATTCTTTTACCTAGACCTATTGCATAAGCAGCAGTTTGGTTGAAGTATTTCTTAAAATCATTAGGAAACAGAATTTTTTTGTTCTCAACTTTCAATTCAACCGGTATGTCCTTAAATGTTAGATCAGTAATTCCACCTGCTGCTTCAGGATGACCTTGCAAGTGCTCACCAATATCACTTCTCATTCGAAGCATCTTAATTGCTTCTTTCTGGTAGGATAGCTCAGATGTACCTGTCTCAAAAAGGCCTTCTCTCAAAGCCTGGGCAGCGATGTTACCCAACCCAGCAAGCATTATCATAGTGTTTGCAATATCATCTGAATTCAAGCCAGGGATAGTTCGCAATTTATCGCGAACATTGAGGAGATGACGATCAACATTTGAAAACCCAGTCACAGGATTTGAGATAACATCACATCCTTCCAAGAGCAGGCGGCGATGTCCCACAATAGCAACACAACTGCTTGTGTCATCGAACTCAGCGGCATAGAGAAACTCATAGGGTCTTGATCCGAATGAATGGGGCACCTCCAGAATAGCGCGACCGGTGTCAGTCAGAATGAATGGGCCACTTCCATCGGGTTTCTCAAACTTGAAACTTGGTAACCAGTCCTGCTCACGGATATCGACTGTTAGAGGTATTAGTGAGAGCACGCTTGCTCCTTTGGGCCAATTTGAAACCCTTACTTCTATCGTAAGGTCATAAGATGTCCCTGGCTTGAGGTAGTTCCAGTGTTTAGCAGGTTCTCCATCGACGTCAAACTTCAAGAATGCTACGGTTGTTTCGATTTTCTCAGTCTTTTCCGATTTTCTATTCGAGGCAGGAATCAGACCCTCTCCGAAACCTCTAGTCGGAAGATTGGCAAATAAAAGAAGTGGGAAGGTCCATTGTTTCAAGTGATCCTGGATAGCGTCTAATTCGTCTACGCTTTTGATACCTTCCACTTGATCTAGAAACGCTTTTAGCCGTTCATCAGTAGCAAAGCCCGAAGATATATCAATTTCTGACGCTTTCAACTTCGCTGAATTCAAGAATCGGTGAGCATCTTTTTCAGCATTACGTATTGCCTGCTTCCACTCAGTTAAGACAATAAAAATGTCGATTGCAGCGTGATAGGCCCGATACTGATCCTCGACATCGCCTTTATCCACTTCGAAGATTGTTGTTTCTAATTTCAAGCAAGCTTTTTTTAATCTCTCTAAGTCATGAACTGAAGCTTTTAAAGCTCCATCTAGTGCTGTAGCAACTTCAATCCTCGAGGAAAAAGCTCGGTGGAAAATCTCGAAGTTTGGCTCGTTCCTCATTTTCTTTCTCCAAATTCAACAGAAGGTTGCTCCATTTTTTAATCATCTCATCAAGCGCCTCTCCATTTTCTATCTTGTTTTCAATTTCCGTAGCCGTCTCTACCATAGCGACTCCAAGTCGCCACTGTTTGTATCGATTTTCTTCGGGGATGCTTTCCTTAAGCTCCGTAAAAAGAGCACTTACATCTTCATATTTTCCAGCCCTAGTCAAAGCAGCAGCATATAGAAGAGCCTCTACAAAGTTCTCTGGCCTGAGCCTGACTGCCGAAAATGCTTTTTTGATATCGCCAGCACAGTTCACTAATTCGCTATCTGGGGCACTCAATATTACGGACATACAGTCGTCGATAGAAATGGAACGGGTATAGTCATCTTGAATAGACTTCAATGCCACCTTGGTGAAGCCGGGAACTTCCTTAAAGCGGTACTGCAACCGATCAACAGCATGGTAAAGAGCACTGCTCTCTAGGCTCAGTAAAACACCTGAAAGCCACTGCCCGAGCTTTCCTTTTATTTGTTCATGCGAAAGGCAGAGAGATGTATAGGCATCAATGCAGTCAACAAGAAAGTCCTCTCGCTTACTCTCTTGAGAGTAGTAAGCAATCAGGTTCCAGAGATTTAGCGAAATAAGATGCCTCTTTTCTTCAGGAAATGGTCTGAACCGAAGAGCATGAACAGCCGATTTATGAACGACGACATATCGATCGGATAGTAGCACTGAATATGCTTCGAAGAACAGATCAGGAAAATTCTTCACTAAATCGTATGGAACTTTCTCCCATGCCCTCACAGCACCAGCACGCACCAATGCACTTTCGTCCATAAGTGCGCCATACCAATCAGACATTACTAGCGCTAAACTTTCAACCCCGGTCAACAATTTCGAAACATGGGCGATCATGTTCCCACGAATTCGGATTTGGTCTTGGGGCAATCTCCGATAAAAATCTAGAAATTCTTCAATCCCTACATGCCCCTTGGTTCTTGCGCCAATCGCAGCCCACTGAATAAGTGACTTTTGTAAGGTGTCAATCGCTAAGCGGTTGCTGTGCTTATTCATCTGCGAAAGCACATCGTCCGCCAGTTCCAAAGTACCATCTGTGTCAACTTTTTCATATTTTTCGCTGAGTGTCGCTGCTGCACCGATCAGATCTTCAAAATGTTCGACTGCGAGTTCAGAAAGTTCGCCCCGAGAATACCTAAAGAATTTTCCCGCATCATCCATGCCTATATTTGGACTTTCTGCGGCCGCCCAAAGTAACCTTCTAAATGCTATCCTTTGAGCTGTTCCTATCTGCTTTTTTTCTCGAAATCGGTGATTCAATACCGATTCATAGGCTCTAAAGGCTTCTTTTCTTCCTGTTTCATCACACCCGATGAGGAGTGATTGGATAATCTTATCCGCAACCTGTGGGTTATGTTCTAGACACTTTGAGGCTGTTTCTCGAAGATAGTAAAGCACGCTGCTATATTGACGCTCCCCAAGAAGTAGAATTCGTCTGCGCATCAGCTTGGCGAATATTGTCCTAGCATGTCTCGAAAGCAACTCATCACTATTTGTCGCCAGAATAATCTTAGCAGCAGTACCAATCTTTTCTGGGCTTTCATTATTTCTTATAAGTACGTCGACCTCCCTACAAATGTCAGCGCGCCTTTTCTGGAAGAGCGTATGAATTGGCGTAGCATCCAACTGTTTCGGCGCAATGTTTACGAGCTGCATTTCTGGCGGTGGTCGTAAAGCCATCGACACAAAACGACGCAAGACCTTTTTTAATTTATTCTGAGAAATCTTCTCCGCCATCAACAAAACAACATCGATCGCCGCTGACGATTTCTCATTCTTGTCGATCAAACGCACTGCCACCGAGAGTTTTTCTTCTGGTTCTAATGGTGCCCTGAGTAATGCCTTTGCAGCGGGCATAGAGTACGGTAAGTTCTCGTGTAGTACTGCTGGCAAAAGATGATCGATCACCTTTCTGGTAAATGTTTCAGGAGCAAGATTTGCAAGCTGTTCCAGGCGAGGATCGTCTGTTGCAATTTGTACCTTATCGATCTCATCCAACAAATCGAATACAAAGGATTCCTCTAAAGAGAGTTGGCTGCGAAGCTCAGCTCGTTCATTCTTCCTGTCTGTTTGCCTTCGCTTTCTTTTCCTTGCTTCCTCTTCCCTGACTCTTTTTTTGCGTGCTGCAGCTTTCTCCCTTGGGGCAACAAAGTCCATAATATTCGGGATTCCGATTGGAACTCGAACTTTACAATATTTGCAGTTATTCTTATAGAAGTCGTATGCACCATCTTCCAGAAGACAACTCATAATCGAGTTTCTCTTAGCAAACTTGCACTGTACGCCCATGTGTCCGATTGGAAAGCCGGTTTTATCTTCAATCATACCCCTGCCTGAATCTCGAACAAGCTCGGCATGCAAGCACCAATTGCTTAGTAGTTTAGTTGCTTTAAGATTACGCTGGCCTACTTCTATAGCATTTTTATAGCGCTCTTCAAAATCGTCCATCTTAACAGAAACTCTACCCTATTTTATCTAGTCCAATATTTTTAACCCGGATGGTAACTACTCACCCGTTGTAAGTGGGGAAGGCGAGTTGTTGGAACTGTTGGTTGATTTTTTTACTCAGAGATCATCAAATTTTTCACTTTAATGTAACTTCGCAACGCTGCATAATTGTTGGTGCCATCAACAGACCATAGCATTTCGCTTCGCCCCAGACACGGTCCTTGCGCCAGCGTCCACTACCCCACTCGCAACACACAGCTGCTGCTCGCGAAAAGATAACATAATACATTCGCGCAATTCTTGCTGAAATTTCCAACCGGCCGCGCCGCCAACTGTTGGGGCTTAAATACAAAAGCAAACAGAGAACACAACACCTGAAGGCGTCGCAAATACGAGCTTAACCTATTGGCCCTGAATCAACAAATTTTGACAAATTTTAGAACGATACTACAGTCGTCAACCCAAATTTATAATCCCGTAAATTTGAAGCCCCTTTCAAATTCAATTGCGATCGAAGAATCGGAATCACTACCAAATCGACTTTATTGCATTATTGTGCACTGCAACATAAAATCTTTATAATACTGAAAGCGACAATTCAGCACAGTGAATTCTGAAATAGATTTTTGTCGACACCAAATTTAGATTTCTCAATACATGTCATATGCCTTCAAGCAAAATTTTTCGCCTCTGAATCCGAATTTCGAACAGGATGCCAGAAAAAGTTTCGAAAAGCAAGGAATCATGCATTTGCTTGGTGCAAACATGCGGGTTATCGAACCGGGGCGCTGCATCATTGAACTGCCCTATCGCGAAGATCTGACCCAACAAGACGGATTTTTTCACGCAGGTGCCACCAGCACGATTGCTGATTCAGCAGGTGGCTATGCAGCGTTGTCGTTGATGGCAGCTGGGAGTCGAGTTTTGACCGTAGAATTCAAAATCAATCTCACTGCTCCTGCGATAGGCAGAACTCTCATTGCTGAAGGAACAGTGATTAAACCAGGGCGAACTTTGACCGTCGCAGATATTGCTGTGACCGTCCAGAATGAAAACGAAAACAAATTGTGTGCTGTTGTCCAGCAAACCACAATCTGTCTTCGAAACCAATAAAATTAAGCCATGATCATTCATTATCCGACTCTGAACTTTAACCTTGGCGAAACTGTAGATCTACTACGCGAAAGTGTTCGAGATTTTGCTCAGGAGGTAATCGCGCCAATTGCAGCGGAAATTGACAGCTCCAACGAATTTCCTCCTGAGATTTGGAAAAAATTAGGAGACATGGGATTACTTGGAATCACAGTAGAAGAAGAGTTTGGCGGTGCTGGCATGGGTTATCTTGAACATGTCGTCGCCATGGAAGAAATAAGCCGTGCTTCTGGTTCAATCGGGCTTTCCTATGGCGCACATTCAAATTTAGCGGTTAACCAGATTCGGAGAAATGGAACCACCGAACAAAAAAGACGATACTTGCCCAAGTTAGTCAGTGGCGAACATGTTGGAGCTCTTGCGATGAGTGAAGCAAATTCCGGCTCCGATGTCGTCAGTATGAAATTACAAGCAGTGCTGGACGGAGATAACTACATTCTGAACGGGAACAAAATGTGGATTACGAATGGTCCCGATGCAGATGTGCTGGTGGTCTACGCAAAGACCGACAAAGACGCAGGATCGCGAGGCATTACTGCATTTGTCATCGAACGAAAATTTGAAGGATTTTCAACCGGTCAAAAATTAGACAAACTAGGTATGCGCGGTTCCAACACCGGCGAATTGACTTTTCAAGATTGTCGAGTGCCGACTGCAAACATTCTCGGACAAGTCAACGCCGGAGTTGAAGTGCTTATGAGCGGCCTCGATTATGAAAGAGTCATTTTGTCGGCGGGTCCAATTGGAATCATGCAGGCTTGCATGGATTCGGTTGTTCCCTACAGCCACGAACGGAAACAGTTCGGCAAGTCGATTGGGGAATTTCAATTGATTCAAGGAAAAATCGCGGACATGTACACGACTCTGAATGCCTCTCGTGCATATGCTTATGCAGTCGCGAGCGCGTGCGACCGAGGCGAAACCACGCGAAAAGACGCGGCAGCGGTGATTCTATATACAGCAGAACAAGCGACTTGGTGCGCACTCCAGGCCATTCAAATTTTAGGTGGGATGGGTTACGTAAATGAAACTCCCACGGGCCGTTTGCTACGAGATGCAAAACTGTACGAAATTGGGGCAGGAACCAGTGAAATTCGCCGAATGTTAATCGGTCGGGAACTGTTCCAGGAAACTCATTAAATTTTTCAACACATCAAAATCGGAAATGTAACTTATGCAAAATTCTTCTGTAGTTGTAACAGGTATGGCACGAACGCCAATTGGTGGATTCCAAGGTCGACTTTCTCCTGTAAAGGCTCCTGAACTTGGCGCAGCGTCAATCCGTGCCGCATTGGAAGACTCCTACATCAAGGGTGGAGACGTCCAGGAAGTGCTCATGGGATGCGTACTTCCGGCCGGAATGGGACAAGCTCCCGCACGTCAGGCCGCCCTGTCTGCCGGAATTCCAAAGTCAGTAGGTTGTACAACGGTCAATAAAATGTGCGGGTCTGGAATGAAGACTGTTATGCTTGGCTATGATTCCATTGTTGCCGGCACTAACTCTGTCGTTGCAACCGGTGGGATGGAAAGCATGAGCAATGCACCTTACCTGCTGCCCAAAGCCAGAGGTGGATATCGCATGGGTCATAATCAAGTGATGGACCACATGTTTACAGACGGCTTGGAAGATGCCTATGAAAAAGGCGCATTGATGGGTTCTTTCGCAGAAGACTGCGCGGAAGCTTTTCAGTTTTCAAGGGAAGCGCAGGACGAGTTTGCAATCGAATCCCTAACTCGTGCACAAAGAGCAACAGAGAATGGCACTTTCTCAAGAGAAATTACTCCCGTATACGTGACCACGAGAAAACATAGCTTTGACGTTAAAACGGATGAACAGCCAGAAACCACTAATTCGGAGAAAATTCCTTTTCTAAGACCTGCATTTCGAAAAAATGGCAGCGTGACCGCAGCCAATAGCAGTTCGATTTCGGATGGTGCGGCAACAGTTGTATTGATGTCAGACGAAGAAGCAAAACGGCGGGACGTTCCAGTGAAAGCAACTTTAGTGGGTCATACCACTTACGCAGCTGAGCCAAACCTGTTTCCAACCGCTCCCATCGGCGCGATCGATCTATTGCTCAAAAAGCTTAATTGGAGCATCAATGATGTAGATATTTTTGAAATCAACGAAGCTTTTGCAGTCGTCACGATGGCCGCGATGCATAGTCTTGACTTATCTCACGATCGAGTCAACGTACATGGAGGAGCGTGCGCCCTCGGCCACCCAGTTGGAGCTTCAGGCGCTCGAATCTTGGTCACATTAATTGCTGCAATGGAAAAATATGACCTAAAACGAGGTATTGCTTCATTGTGTATCGGCGGTGGCGAAGCAACCGCTCTAGGTGTCGTGCGAAATTAATTTCGTCAATTCAGCTGAACAGTAATCCAGTGAATCAGACCGTCGATTTTTATTTTGATTTTTCGTCGCCCTACGGCTATTTCTCAAGTGAGAAAGTAGAGGAAATGGCAGGTCGCAGTGGCGCCACTATTGTTTGGCGTCCCTACCTGATGGGAGTCGCGTTTAGACTTACACAGCGAAAACCGCTTTTTCAGATTCCTATGGTTAAAGATTACAGCGCTAGAGATCTAGATCGGGTAGCGCGTTTTGATGGAACTCCATTCAATGTACCATCCCCCTTTCCAGTAGCAACAGTTGTGGCGTGTCGCGCGTATTACTGGCTTTCAAATCAAGATCCGTTGACTGCAAAAGAATTTGCAAAGAAATTATTTCGAGCATATTTCATAAAAAATAAACCAATTTCTGAATTTGAAGTAGTAGTAGAAATTGCTAGTCAGGTTGATGTTGATGCTGAGGAATTAAACAAGGCTCTGTTGGATCCAGACGTAAAGCTATTAGCCAGAACGGCAACCGATGACGCGATCAACAAAGGTGTTTTCGGATCTCCCTTTTTTATCGTAGATGGTGAACCATTTTGGGGTCATGATCGGTTACCCCATGTTGAAGCTTGGGTAACGTCAGGCGGTTGGTGAACAGGAGCCGATTATCTTTTCGCTCCAAGAATTGTGCCCGTAATTCAATCCAACATCAATTGCAACAGTTCTGAGTTCAAGTCCCGACAACGGGAAATGGAAAGCCTCGTTGAGGCTTTAAACTCGACATTGAAAAAAATCCAGGTTGGTGGAAGCCAAGCTGCTCGTGACAAGCACATTGCGCGAGGAAAGTTACTCGCTCGTGACCGCATTCGGCTGCTGCTTGATCAAGGTTCTCCTTTCTTGGAAGTCGCACCCTACGCAGCTCATCAAATGTATGATGATTTTGTGCCCGCCGCTGGATTGGTGATTGGTGTTGGTTCTGTCGCTCAGCGCGAATGCATGATTTTTGCAAATGATGCGACCGTTAAAGGTGGGACATATTATCCGATGACGGTCAAGAAGCATCTCCGCGGGCAAGAGATCGCTGCCCAAAACCATTTGCCTTGCATATATCTCGTAGATTCAGGCGGCGCCTACCTTCCTTTACAGGATGAAGTTTTCCCAGACCGAGAACACTTTGGGCGAATTTTTCACAATCAAGCTAACATGTCAGCAGATGGCATTCCGCAGGTTGCTGCTGTGCTAGGTTCATGTACTGCCGGCGGCGCCTATGTTCCCTCAATGTGTGATGAATCAGTCATTGTCCGCAATCAAGGCACGATATTTCTGGGCGGCCCCCCGCTCGTAAAAGCTGCGACGGGTGAAACGGTCTCACCCGAAGATCTAGGAGGCGCCGATGTGCATTCGCGAAAATCTGGAATTACCGACCATTATGCAAATGATGATGCCCACGCTCTTGAGATCGTTCGTGAAATCGTGCGAAATCTAAATCGTCCCGCAAAAACTCCCTACGAAGTGCAGCCTGTACGAGAACCATTATATGACCCCAAAGAACTCTACGGGATTGTACCGACAAATTTACGCAAGAGCTATGATGTTCGTGAAGTTATCGCTCGAATTACAGATGGAAGCGAATTGCATGAATTTAAGCGCTTGTACGGAGACACTCTAGTTTGTGGATTCGCTCACTTAATGGGATACCCAGTTGGAATCGTCGCCAACAACGGAATTCTATATTCGGAATCTGCACTGAAGGCAGCACATTTTATCGAGCTTTGCTGTCAACGAAATGTTCCTTTGATATTTTTGCAGAATATCGCAGGCTTTATGGTTGGACAAAAGTATGAAGCCGGGGGAATCGCTAAAGACGGAGCGAAAATGGTTACGGCAGTAGCATGTGCGAAAGTACCAAAGTTTACAGTGATCATCGGTGGGAGCTTCGGTGCTGGAAACTACGCGATGTGTGGTCGAGCTTATGGGCCAAGATTTCTGTGGATGTGGCCAAATTCTCGAATGTCAGTTATGGGTGGTGAACAGGCTGGAAATGTTTTGACCCATGTTCGACTTGATCGTGTAGGCGGTAGTGCTTGGCCAGAAAAAGAACAGAATCGATTTAAAAATTCAATTGTCCAAAGATATGAAGCCGAGGGACAGCCCTACTACTCAAGTGCTCGTCTGTGGGACGATGGGATTCTTGACCCGGTCGATACTCGCATGGCATTGGGGTTGGGAGTCGCGCTCACGTGCAATGCTCCAATCCAAAAAACCCGTTTCGGCGTCTTTCGAATGTAGTTCATTTCTATCCATGATGTTATCGAATTTCGACACAATTTCCGTTGAATTGACGGTTGATGGGGTTTGCAATTTAACTCTAAGTCGTCCTGCAGTTCATAACGCATTTGATGAATTGATGATTCAGGAGTTAATTCAGGCATTGGAATATTTACATACCCTTGAATCTCTACGGATATTTACCATACAAGGCAATGGTAAAAGTTTCTGTGCAGGTGCTGACCTTAAATGGATGAAACGAACGTCCCAATACAACCGAGATGAAAATTTCGAAGACGCTAAACAACTTGCGAACATGTTTCGTTTATTGCACGGATTTGCCAAACCAACGGTAGCCTTTGCACACGGTAATGTTTTTGGGGGTGGGGTCGGTTTGGTAGCAAGCTGCGACATTGCTATTGCTGCAGATACGACGGTCTTTAGTCTATCGGAAGTTAAACTCGGTTTGATTCCTTCTGTTATCAGCCCATACGTCGTCAATGCCATTGGAGCACGGTCTGCACATCGATATTTTTTAACTGGAGAACGATTTGATGCAATCACCGCACAACGAATCGGACTCATTCACGAGAGTTGCACTCATAAAGAATATTCTGATACCAAAGCTAAACTCGTCAATGAACTGTTAACATCCGCACCAGATGCCCAACAAATCTGCAAGACATTGATACAAAAAGTTCTCACTAAGCCCATTTCTGCAGAAATTCGCGAAAAAACCGCGAAACGAATTGCAGATGTTCGCGCCTCTGAAGAAGGTCGAGAAGGCGTGCTCGCGTTTCTCAATAAAGAATTGCCCTCATGGAGAAAGAAGTAAGGTGTTATTTCGAAAACTTCTGATTGCGAATCGCGGAGAAATTGCCTGTCGCATCGTACGCTCTGCTAAAAAACTCGGGATTCCAACCGCTGCCGTCTATTCTACCGCCGATCGGAACGCCCTTCACACACAACTAGCAGACGAAGCCATCGAAATTGGCGAGGCAAGACCATCGGAAAGTTACTTGAATGTTTCGAAGATCGTCAAAGCTGCTCAGCAATGTGGTGCGGACTCGATTCATCCTGGCTATGGATTTCTGTCTGAAAACAGTGAGCTAGCGGAATCGTGTTCGAAAAATTCTATTGAATTTATCGGTCCGCATCCACATGCAATTCAAACTATGGCGTCTAAATCGACGTCCATGTCAATTGCAAAACAAGCAGGAGTCCCTGTGCTGCCAGGTTTCCGAGACTCAACAGCAACACAACAACTCATGTTCGACGCCGCGGCAGAAATTGGATATCCGGTTCTGTTGAAGTCAGCATTGGGGGGTGGTGGTAGAGGTATGAGGATAGTTAACAACGAATGCGACTTTGAGCACCACTTGAAATCTGCTCGAGCGGAATCACTGGAGTCTTTTGGTGACGATAGCATCATTATTGAAAAATACCTGACTCAATCCCGACACGTCGAAGTTCAGGTTGCCGGTGATAAACTCGGCAACGTAGTTCATCTTTTTGACCGAGATTGTTCTGCCCAACGTCGCTATCAAAAAATCATCGAAGAAGCGCCTGCACCAAATATAGACGCTGGAATCAAACAGAAAATGTATGAGGCCGCAATATCAATTACGAAAGCGCTGAGTTATTACAGTGTTGGAACGATAGAGTTTCTTTTTGAGGGAGACGCGTTTTACTTTATTGAAATGAATACTCGCCTCCAAGTTGAGCATCCAGTAACCGAACAGATTACCGATTGCGATCTTGTAGAATGGCAAATTCGAATCGCAGCAGGGGAATCGATCGACTCCTTGCGAATCCCAAAACAACCGCTTCGTCACTCTGTCGAAGCGAGAATTTACGCTGAAAATCCGGCTCGGGATTTTTTACCGTCACCTGGCCTGATACAACATCTTCACTTCCCCGATTCTTCAATGAACCTACAGGTGCACACAGGTATCGTGGAAGGCGATTTAGTCGATCGATTTTATGATCCAATGATCGCCAAAATTGTTTGTTCAGGTAAAAGCCGATCTAAAGCAATTCAGGCGATGATCAACGCGTTAGAAGACCTACGTATTGCGGGACTGGCTACAAATACTGCTTTTTTGATTGAGCTAATGCAAACTCAAGCATTCTCAACGGCGACAATTGATACGAATTATGTGGAAGCAAATTTGGACTCCCTAATTCATCGAGACCAGACGGTTCCAGTTGAAATTTTAATTTTGGCAGCCCTATCTATTCAATCACAATCGGCGCAAAACAGAGCAGATCGATCTGAACAGCTTACACAAGAATTTCGCTCACCTTGGAGTGCAAATAGCGGGTGGCGCATCAACTCAGAGCGAGAAATTGTCGTTCATATCGAACACAGCAATCAGATTTCCAACGTCAGCCTTTGCTATTCAAAGTCAGGTCTGCAAGTAAAGTGTGGCGCAGCCCAAATAGATTGTGAAGTGATACAGGAATCCAATCAAAAACTGGTTGCGTGTCTTGACGGAATTGAATGTTCTGTTACAGTTGTGAAATTGGAAAATCAGTTTGCAATATTCCACCGTGGTTCATGCTATGAGCTACGGAAAGTTGACAAAGTGTCAGTTGCAAGTGCCGACGTCGGTCTTACAGGCTCTCTCACTGCTCCACTTCCGGGTAGGGTTAGTCGGATTTTAGTCAGTGAAGGAGAATCGGTTGAAGTTGGACAGAATTTGATGGTGCTTGAAGCGATGAAAATGGAACATCCATTGAAAAGTCCAATCGATGGAGTTGTCATATCGGTCAACTATTCTGAAAATGAACAAGTAGAGGAAGACGCGACTTGTCTCGTCGTCGAAGCTGTGGATTAATGATGGGCGCCTCAAAAAATCAATTGCCTAAAAAGCAACCAGAAGTTCGACTCGTAGAAGTAGGTCCGCGGGATGGTTTACAAAACGAGCCAGTGAATACGTCTGTTGAATTTCGTGCCGAACTAGTCAATCGACTTTCCGCCTGCGGGTTAACCACTATTGAAGTGGGCAGCTTTGTGTCACCCAAATGGGTGCCGCAAATGAGAAATACGCACGAAGTCTTTAATCGAATCGATCGTTCAAGAAGCACGAATTTTGTCGCTCTTGTCCCTAATATGTTTGGAATGAGTGCAGCACTTAAAGCGAATGTTGACGAAATCGCAATTTTTGCTGCGGCCTCTGAAACTTTTTCACAAAAAAATACGAACTGCACAATTCACGAATCCTTTCAAAGATTTCGGCCTGTCATGGAAGCGGCAAAAGATCAAAAGATTCCAGTCAGGGGCTATGTTTCTTGTGTGCTAGGCTGTCCCTATGAGGGACAAATTCCAGTTGAACAAGTCGTGCACGTAGTAGAACGTTTGTTCGTTATCGGATGCTACGAGGTATCCCTTGGTGACACCATAGGTGTTGGGACCGTCACAGGTACGCATCAATTAATGAAGGCAATCAGTCGAATCGTGACTATTGATTCTATCGCCTTACACTTTCATGATACTTATGGTCAGGCATTGCCCAATATCCTCACGGCATTAGAGCACGGAGTGTCTGTATTTGACAGCTCGATTGGAGGATTGGGCGGCTGCCCGTATGCGAAAGGAGCAAGTGGCAATGTCGCCACCGAAGATGTAACTTATATGCTGCACGGCATGGGTATTCATACAGGACTCAGTTTGAACTCCATTGTGGAAACTTCAAAATTTGTCTCCGACCACCTCGGCAGACCTCCAAAGTCTCGTGTTGCAACCGCATTAATGTAGAAATTATCCATAGAAAATTCAACTTCGGAGTAATGCAGCGAAAGGTAGAAATTTAGGCTACCGAATTCTTCCGTGCTGTATTTTTGGATTTTTGGGATTAGTACTGCGTTCAGCGTAATGCAGTTATGAAACCAGTTGCTAAGCCTAAGTCAAACCTGCTTTCGTTAAACAATTTTCCAACCTACGCTTCCTTTCAAATCGGAAGGAGTCTGCAACGATCAACGAGAAGTCAACAGCGAACATGCTGTAATTTGAAGAAAACGCTTTGAGTTAAACAAAATAGTTTCGAGTGAACAAACAGATCACGTTTGATCAATTGTTTTCGTTGATCGTCTGACTTTTGCGAGAGTATTATTCCTCTTGAGATTTATCTAGTCCCTTACGCAGGTCCGCAATTAAATCTTTTTTGTCTTCAAGCCCGATGCAAAGACGAATTAAACCTTGAGTCACGCCCATCCGCTCCCGGTCTTCAGCAGAAATGCGACCATGAGTGGTTGATGCTGGATGAGTAACGGTACTCTTGGCATCCCCAAAATTCGCAGTGATAGAGAAAATTGTCAGGCTGTCAATTAACTTCCAAGCTGATGCTTGTCCTCCAACCACTTCAAAGGACATGAGCGCACCGTAGTCTTCTCGCTTCTTGCCGTCTTCTTGCTTCTTGCTGGCTAATTTGTGATCTGGATGATGCTCCAATCCTGGATAGTAAACTCGTGTTACGTTTGGTTGTTGGTCTAGCCAGCTTGCAATTTTTTTTGCGCTCGAACACGATTCCTTCATGCGAATCGGTAAAGTTTCCAAGCCTTTGTGAAACATCCAAGCATTAAACGGACTCATCGTTGGACCTGCCGTACGTAAGAATCCGAATACGGAGTCGTAAACTTTAGAGTCATTCGTCACTACTGCTCCACCTAATCCCCGGCCTTGCCCATCGATAAATTTTGTCGATGAATGTACGACAATATCTGCTCCCAAATCCAGAGGTCGCTGCAAAATAGGCGTCCATAAACAGTTATCTACAACCAAATAACAGTCTTCGCGGGTAGACGTCAATCGGGCGAGTTCTTTGATGTCGACCAATTCACATAAGGGATTTGAAGGGGTCTCAACAAATACCATTTTTACGCCATTGCGAATCATGTCTGCAAATCGTTCTGTGTCGCGGGGAGGGAGGTACGTGGTTTCAATATTAAATCTTGTCAGAATATTGTTGAATAGATTGATTGTCGAGCCGAACAATCCGCGTGTTGCAACTATACGGTCTCCAGATTTCAAAACGCTAAGGCAGATAGCCAGAATTGCAGACATTCCAGATGCAGTAGCAACGCAGTGTGACGCGTCTTCTAGTGCCGCCAACCTATTTTGGAATGCCCTCGTTGTGGGATTGGTAAATCTAGAATAGATATTGCCAGATTTTTTTTCGCTAAATAGCAAAGAGGCACACTCTGCACTTTTAAAGACGAAGCTTGAGGTAGCGAATATGGGATCGCTGTGTTCGTTTTCTTTAGTTCGAGTTTGGCCTGCTCGAACTGCTTTTGTCTTTATCCCATTATCTTTCATAAGCACTTATTGCTCGCATCGAATAAAGGGGAAGTCGAAATATCGCTTTAACCTCGTTTTCATGCGTCGGCAAGCTGATCATCAAAACCACGCAAATTTTACTTTTAAGTTATTATTATCTAGTAATCTAAGACTAGCATGTAATACACAAAGAATTATATGCTTGTTAGTGCAAAATTATGCGAACTGTCTAAAAAAACCGCTAATTTACGCAAGATTCTCCTAGCACTTGAGTCAAGAGTTAGTCACGTAGTCGAATATACGCGCTCAGACTCATATTTATAAATCTAAAGATAGGAAGTAGATGGGATGGGAGAGAAGCGTTATTCAGCGGAGTTTAAGCAGTTGATTGTGGAGAAGTTGCAAGCTGGAGTGTGGGTGAATCAGTTAGCTCTATAGTATGAGCCACCGGTTCAGACTATTATACAAGTGGAAGCGAAGTATAGTTGAGACCAATGGAGTAAGGGTGTCCGACAGTGAAGCGGAAAATCGTTGATTGAAACGAGAGAACCGGCAGTTGCGTGAGGACAAAACGATCCTGGAAAATGCCGTGAACGATTGCTCAATACGAATCTTGAGGCGCAGTTTCGGGCGCAGCGCCGATGTCAAGTTAATGCGAAGCGCGCTGCGCCAGTCCACTAGTTTTCGTCAAACCCGCAGTGGTCCATCATTCTGACCTTAGCAGTCAGTACGCCAGCAAGTTGTATCAGGGCTGGTGCGAGTGTTACGGGGTGGTGCGTCCAATGGGGCGTGTCTCGGCAACAGCCTCATCTCTTCTACCCCACCAGAGGAGGCCAACATCATGGCTGTGATCAACTGCGCCCGAGCTCGCTGGAAGATCAAGAACGAATCTTTTCCCATCTTGAAAAATAAGAGTTATCATAGGATGCACAACTTCGGTTACAGGCATTAGAGACTGGCCAATCTGCTGTTGGTCATAAACTTATCGCATTTAAATTCCACACAGTATGCGTCCAAGTGTGTAGACTGTGTGGTACTACTCTAATAAAGTAGAGACCCATTATGGTAGAGTAAACCTTAAATTTGGAGTAAACCCAGGAGGTGCAAAGTAGTCTACCCGGAGGAGTTAATAGCCCATAACTTAGCAGGGCATAATGCTGGGTTATCGGTTCGGGAGTTGGCTCTCAGATACGAGCCGGTGGCGATTACGATCCAAGAACTGGAAACGTCAAGTCAAGGCCTCGGCCAACGGGCTGGAGCGAAGTAAGGACGAGGCGGCGAAGCTGCAAGTCCAGCAGTGTCGCGTGCCGCAGTTAGAACTGGAGAGCGCGTTCTTAAAATAAAGCAGTAGCGTAGTTGGGTGTTCGAAACGTAATCTAGGGCGCAGTTTCCAACGCAACCCCGATGCCGAGTTAATGCGAAGTCCTCTGTCGTCCCGCGGAGTGATCCATCAATCCAACCGTGGCAGTTAGTACGCCAGCGAGTTGTATCGGCCTTGGTGCGAGTGTTACCGACTGGTGTGTTCAATGGGTTAAGTCGGTAACCATTATGACAATGCGTCGGCGCAATCGGAGTTTGCATTCGAGTCTGGATTGGCTCCCTCCGATTGACCATGAACGATAGTTGTTGTCGGAGGCTGCATGAGAGTTGGCGAATGTCACTTTGAGGACCTATCTTCAAAGTGACTTTAAACTAACGGGCGTGAGTGAAAGAGAGTACACCTCAGAATTGACAGTTTAATTTGTGATATTTGTTCATAACTTTGGATACCAAAAATTAATTTCAGCAAATTTGAATAAACGAGTGCAATTAAGTACTCACCACACCTTAAAAAGCACGTGATTCGCCATATGAATGAATTTGACAAGTGAATTTTTAGGTGTCGTGGGGAACTGACGGAAGACTTAAATTCTAGACAGAATAGATTACATGGCGGGGATGGTTATGGCAGAGGAAAATTGGCGAGCGGCAACCGTAACAAAGCAAGAATTTGAAAGGCAGCTAATCGATTTTGTAAGAACTCTAAAAGAGTATATTAGTACTGATGATGGTCAGTGGACAATCAAAGGTTTCATTGACGTTTTTAAAAATGTTTACACAATTTCATCGGACACGAAGATCGTTTCTAAAATTTTGGAAATTCACTTATTTCCGAAGATTTTAGAATTTTCGCAACAGTACAATTACAAAGTGGTGCTAGCTGAGTATCAAAATCACTACCCTGATATTTCCTTTGTAAAAGAAAATGATGATTCAGTCAGATTTGCTGTTGATTTCAAAACTACCTACCGGAATCCCAGTAAGCCATATTTGTGTAATGGTTTTACATTAGGGTCTCATGGTAAATATTTTAAAGACCGTTCTAGCACAAAAAATATTCGATTCCCTTATGGTTCATATAAGGGACATTTTTGCTTAGGCATCATCTATGATCGCGTAGAGGGCTCTACCATAAATGAGACCAAACCTTATAAGCTGAACGAATTACGTTCTGTTGCTTCTGTAGTTAAGAATTTCCAATTATTCGTTGCGGAAAAGTGGAAAATTTCAAGCGATAAAAGCGGAAGCGGAAATACCGCTAATATCGGAAGCATTAATCGGATTGAGGATATTGTCAATCAACGTGGAATGTTTTCCAAGCTAGGGGAAAAATGGTTTGATGACTACTGGATGAACTTCAAGAATATTACCATCCCTGATGGTAAAGGAGGGACTAAGAAAATTGCTAATCTATACGATTTTGTTGAATATCGTGGAGGTGATGTATCACAGATTGTTCAAAAAAACAATCGGGCACCCTAGAAGGTGGAAGATTGAAGGTAAGTGTTCCACCAATAAAATCACAAGGGATCAAAACCAAGTTAGTTTCTTGGATTAACAGTTTCGTCCCCGAAAAATTTAATGGTCAATGGATAGAGCCTTTCATGGGCACTGGTGTTGTGGGTTTCAATATTGTGTCTAAAAATGCCCTCATGTGTGATATGAATCCACACTTGATCAATTTTTATAACGCAATAAAGAGTAGAGAAATTACACCTGAAATAGTGAGGGAGTATTTGAATTATGAGGGTGCATTGTTGTTAGATAAAGGAGATAAGCACTATTACGAAGTGCGCAACAGATTCAATAAACATCATCAACCACTTGATTTCCTGTTTCTAAATCGCGCGGGATTCAATGGAATGATTCGCTTCAACCGTCGTGGGGAATTCAACATACCATTTTGTAGAAAGCCTAGAAGATTTGCAAAAGCTTATGTAACTAAAATTGTGAATCAAGTCGCGCATACTGCGCAAATAGTTAATACAAAAAGCATCACGTTTGTTTGCCAATCTTTTCAAGAGACCATAGAACAAGCAAAGTCTGGCGATATTATTTATTGTGACCCACCGTACATTAACAGACATGTTGATTATTACGCTGGATGGGATGGCGATCATGAACAAGATTTGTTTAGATGCCTAAGTCAATCCGAGGCAAAATTTATTCTGTCTACATGGCATCATAATGACTACCGAGAAAATGAATACATAGAACGCTTATGGAACCAATTTAATGTGCATACCCGTGAGCACTTTTACCATGTGGGTGCCAAGGAAAAAAATAGAAAATCAATGGTGGAGGCAATTGTTACTAATTACTCCTAATTTTGACGTTTTATCGCGTTTTTCGTTTTTTCTCTAATACTCTGACTTCATTGTATTGTTTTGGGTTCATTTCCAAATTTTAAGATGTAGCACCCAGTAAAGAGAGAGATTTTCGGTGATTATAATGCATTGAAGTGGTTGATGAAATTGAATGACTGAAATATCAGTCGCGGTAGGGAAGCATGTTACCATGCTCCCCCCGCGCAGATCCGTATGTGCACGCTAATGCATACGGCTCCTACCTTAGGTCATGACGGCAAACCGTGAATACAGCCTGCCGTACCCGCTCAGCCGCTTGTGACACGCTTTCCCGTCTCTGTGTACGGCACGTGCTTTGGCTTCACAGATTCCCTTTGGTTGCAGCCCTTCCCTCGTTCGACTCCGCCGAAACTCGCACCTCTTTGTTCGCCGCATTCAACAGTACTATGGCTGCATCCGACTGCTTTACCCGACTCATCATCAGATTCGGAATACCTCCTTTCTTTCAGCGACCTTGTCAATCACTTGCAAGGTCAGGTAAAGCCCTCCCAGGTCCCGACATAGGGCGTGCGCACATCCATTGATTCCTTTGACACCGCAGAGCTCGACTGCACCTTACCATATCGGTGCCGTCGATGTTGCCTTCAACCCGGTAGAAAATCTCTGCACTCTGAATTACAAGCTTTTCGATGCTCAATCATCATGGCTATGCGTACCTCTGCCGACACTTCACTAACACCCTCACGAGTGCCAGCGCACGGCTCGAGGCGATGGCGATTGGTTAAATCTTACCTCCTGTCGGACTTTCACCGACTGCCCTAAATGCCAGTTAGCCAGGCGTACCCACCGTTTCTTCACCACGCTGATAGTGCTCAACGACTACATCTACTTTGCCAACTGGCAACAACTGCTGACGCGGCTCGCACGGCCGCCGCCCTGACCTCAACCGCTACCGACATCGCACCCGAATAGGAGTCTAAAATGAACATTTGCCCATAATTAGAATTGCTGCAACGACAGGCTTCCGACGTTCAAAACCGGTTGGTGTGATACACCTTTTCCCCAATTCTGATTGGATCGACGGCGAGAGACTCTCTCAAGCCAGTACAACCTGTCAAATAGGAACCCTTGAGCAGTGCGTATCGGCCATGTCTTGAGACAACTTCCCTTTTAAAGTTCGCCCCGTTTCCTTCAAATGGCTCACACGTAATCAGAACATGCAAATTGAGATATTTATTGATGCAGGCTCACGCGGTGAGCCACCCCACTAGGATAATGGTCGTGTAAGTTAAACAAATAGACTTCATTGCTCAGTTGCACGGATGACAGCAGGCGCCAAACCGACCTATCGTACCATTCGCTACCGGATTCACGCGAATTCCCGAAATAAGTACCGGCAGATGTACGGCCTTGCAGGCGCCTGCCGCTACGCCTGGAATCACTTTGTCGGAAAACTCCGTGACGAATATATCCTTTCTGGTCATTGCCGGTTCGGTTTCGTCGAGATTTCAAGACAGTTCACTTTGCTGCGTCGCCATTGCGAGCCATGGCTGCAGGACTATTCGTGTAACATCGTGCGTTATTCGCTCAAACCGATTGAAGTCCAGTATCGGAAGTTCTTCAGCCATCCGAATGAAGGGCTTCCGAAGTTCAAGGCCAAATGGCGCGATCCACCCTCATTTCCGATCGTGCTCGGACAGACGGCAAGACTTGACGGGCAGTGGCTGCACATCCAAAAGATCGGATATGTCAGGTTGACCGGATCCAATCCCTACCCGGACGGCATCGTAAAATCCGGTACTGTCAAGGAAGAAAATGGTAAGTGGTATGCTTATCTCGTTTATGCGGTCGATGCCAATATGAGTCTGAAAGCAAACGAAGCGGTCGGAGTGGATCGGAACGTTGGACAGATTGCGTTATCGGATGGAACGATCTACCATGCCCCGGACATTAAGAGGAAGGAACGACGCAGGAAGCGCTACCAGAGAATGATGGCCCGGCGGCAGAAACCGGTGCGCAAAAAAGGCATAAAAGCTTCTGGACGTTATCTGAAGGCGCGCCGACTGGCCGCTCGGGCATCACAGAAAATCAGGCACGTCAATGACAACTGGACGCATCAGGTTTCGCGCCAGATTGCAGACCGATATTCGATGGTTTATCTGGAGAATTTGAAGACAAAGAACATGACCAAGTCTGCCAAAGGAACGGAGGCAGAACCCGGCAGGAATGTCAGACAGAAAAGCGGGCTGAACCGCTCAATACTGAAATCCGGCTGGTACAAACTGGAACAGGCACTTGCTTACAAAACGACGATTCACAAGGTGGCACCGCATTACACCAGTCAGCGCTGTAATCGCTGTGGAACGACAGACAGCAAGAATCGCAAGACGCAATCTAAATTCAGGTGCGTGAGTTGCGGTCATTTGGACAACGCAGACATCAACGCTGCAAAAAACATACTCGCCTTGGGGATTGGGGAGAGTCTAAACGGACGCGGAGAAGGACGGAGTCCTTCGGTGAAACGTCAAAAAGAACTTGACAGAACTCTTGATTTTGCGTTGTGTAGTTAAGTATATAAGTCCCTAATTTATCCGCAGACCCACAATTGGCTTCAAAGCGAGATTTAAAACGTATCGAATCAAATTTTCATGACCTCGTCTCAAAATTTGATATTGATGTATTCCCTGCCGCTGTAGTTGACAATCCACTCGTGATTTACGGGACAGTCAACCCTCGCTTAGTCATCAGAAAATGGCGCGCTCGACAGCTAAAATTACAGTAAGCGGATTACTTGCCCTGCTGTTGTTCTTTGTTTCGGGCAAGACGTTTGGACAAACTATCAATACTGCTGAAATTTTGTCTCAATCAGTCAGTCTAGACTGTCTGAATTGGCGTATCTCAGGTATCTGCCTTTGGTTGAAGTGTACATTCTTTGGGTGTTATGTAGTTACGTCACCAAAAATTGCCCATCGTATTCCGGATTTTGTCGTCAGTGCTTATCCACAAACTGGCAACCCACCATGGACAGAAATCAGAGCGATATTTTCAGCTTTGGATAAATCTGTAAACTCGTTGCTGTCAGGGGGAAGTATTTCAGGCGTTACAAACGATCTCACCCATCAAGATGTACTGCAATTTAACGAAGTAGATATCATCGGCAACCCCGTAGTGAAACTAAATCAATATTCTAAATTTCTTTGTCGTTCCGAAGCAGAACCGTTGATGCCATATTATCTGTCGATACTAGACGCGCCTGCATGGAGGAGTGGCTTGCCTGACGCATTACGTAGCGAAGCAATGATACCCGGACAGCGGGAAGTCGGTGAATGGCCGAAATTTACTTGGGGCTCAATATTTCCTAGATCGGGATTCATTCACCAACAACATGCGGGTAAGGCAGCGGCTGTCGCCAGCCAACGCGCCATTGACGTTTTGTTGAATGATGGAGAAGGGCACATTCATCAAAAAATCTTTAAAAGTGGAAAAAAAAGAGTTGTTAGAGGCTATATTAAAGCGAAAACAAGGCATTCTTGCCAAGTCAGTGGAGGACGATGGGAAGTTCTCCCAAAATTCAATAACCGCGGAAAGTGCTTAAGCCAAACTTGGCAGCAGTGGGTTTCCAAGTCGAACGAAAAAACTGACAGGTGGCAAATGTTGCTGCCCAATCCTAGTCGGAAGTGTGGTGTTTTTGGCAGTAGCGAGGAATGGCCGTACAGGAAACTGGCTGAAAATGGTTCATACATATGGAATTATTGGAGAAACTATAAGTGTTGTGTAAAAGCTGGGCACAAATTACTACACGAATTTAGCTTTGAGTAAATGGAATCGGTGAAGATTGGCCAAATCCAATCTACTATGTCAATAAATATTTTGGAATTTCTAGACTCCACTTATTTTTGGCGAAATCCTGGACGATCATATAGGATTTAAATTACCTGACTTGTCTTTGAAATCTCGATTTATTTTCGAATGCATCACTGTTGAATTCGCTTTAAGACTCAATAGAAATCAGACTCGAAGACTTCTCAATCAGATGTCATAAGGGTATTTAATCTGGTAAAAGTTCGATAGCCGAAGTTTCAAAGATGCAGATAGAATTGCATCTCCGCTGAACGAAAGACAGCGCAAATTTTAACTCCATACTCTTAAGTTCCAAGAAGTAAAATTCTTATAATCCGCATTCGCGCCTAGACGATGAAAAACAACAACTGGATACACTGCATCAAATGATGACCGAATTAATAACTCTATTTGAAGTCATATTAATAGATCTTATTTTTGCTGGCGATAATGCAATAGCCGTGGGGCTTGTTGCGGCGGGCCTGCCAAAGGAACAACGTTCAAAAGTAATTTCGATAGGCGTTGCCGGAGCGGTCGTACTAAGAATAATATTCGCTGTTGCAACAGTTCAATTGCTGAAAATCCCAGGTTTGCTCGTTCTTGGCGGTTTACTGTTGTTGTGGGTATGCTGGCACTTGTTCTCTGACCTACGTAAGAGGAGCCAAGCAGCTCGATCAAAAACCGCCAAAAGCGAATACAAAGAGCTAACCTTCAAACAGGCTCTTTATCAAATTATTGCAGCCGATGTTTCAATGTCACTCGATAACGTGCTGGCGGTGGCCGGAATAGCGCGGGAGCATCTTTATATTCTAATTTTTGGACTGGTTCTATCAGTAGCATTGATGCTCGTGGCGGCAACTTACATAGCAGATCTTTTAAGTCGATACCGTTGGATCGCCTATGTTGGCATCGCCATCATTTTCTACGTGTCAGTGGTGATGCTATGGGAAGGCACACAAGATATCATTGCTATGCTAAATCAGGCTTGATGAGTCGTGAAATAATTTATACTAAACCAAAAATCGTTCAGAATTTAGAGATTAAATATGGATATCCAGGAATCTTACGTCCAATTTGTAAATGTTCAGAAAAGTTACGATGGCATAACACTCGTCGTAAAAGATTTGAATTTATCTGTTGAACAAGGTGAATTTGTAACCTTGCTAGGACCTTCAGGGTCGGGGAAAACTACGTGCTTGATGATGCTTGCCGGATTTGAAACTGCAACGCACGGTGAGATTATTCTTGACGGCGCCCCAATCAACAATGTCTCGCCACACAAGCGGGAAATTGGAATGGTATTCCAAAATTACGCGTTGTTCCCTCATATGACGGTTAGTGAGAATCTTGCTTTTCCTTTACGCGTTCGAAAGTTACCTGCATCAGAAGTTGACTCTCGTGTAGAGCAAGCACTTGCCATGGTTCAATTAGGTGGTTTTGGCAGCCGATTACCGGGACAACTTTCTGGAGGACAACAGCAAAGAGTAGCAGTTGCTCGCGCATTGGTTTTTCGGCCAAAGTTGGTGCTGATGGACGAACCACTAGGTGCACTTGACAAACAGCTTCGAGAGCAAATGCAGTTCGAGATTAAACATATTCACGAAAGTCTTGGCGTTACTGTAATTTATGTGACACACGACCAAAGTGAAGCGTTGACAATGTCGAATCGAATTGCAGTGTTCAACGACGGGATAATTCAGCAGCTCGCACCCCCGGGAGATCTGTACGAACGACCAGAAAATGCATTTGTAGCTCAATTCATTGGTGAAAACAATGTAATATTTGGCAACGTACTGGATGTTTCAAATGGTTCATGCAACGTTCGTGTTGCAGATGGAAATGTAGTGAAAGCAATCGTGGTAAATATTGAAGGTGTAGGCAAGGATACAACTTTATCTCTTCGACCGGAAAGAGTGATCATTAATCCAGACCCTGGTTCATGTTCCACAATCGTAAAAGCTAGAGTTGAAGAAGTCATTTACCTTGGAGACCACATCCGAACGCGTGTGAATTTGTGCGGACATGACGACTTCATCATCAAAATTCCAAATGCGCACGGTCATGTCAATCTTGACTATGGTGAAGTAGTTGAAGTGGGGTGGGATTATCGAGACTGCCGAGCTTTAGACGCGACTGGCAAAATAACTCACTGAATCGGTCCTATAGCTTGCAATTTGCAAAACCAAAATCACATTTGGCAGACATTCTCCAGAACTTTTTCTAGTCTTTTTGCACCCTCTGAAATCTCGTCAAGGCTAATTGTGTAAGCAGGCAACAAACGCAGTACTCTAGTTCCTGACTGCAGTACAAGCAGATGATTTTCCAAGCACATATTCAGGACTTGGGGAGCGATGTCCCCGAGTTCTTCATTGAACTCAGCACCAATCATCAATCCTTTTCCTCGAATCTCGCTAAACACCTGAAACTTGGAGTTCATTCCATTTAAAAGACTCAATATAACCTCGCCCTTTTTCGCAATTTTCTGCAAAAATTCAGAAGAACTGGCTTTCGCAAATACCACTCGTGCGACGGCACAGCATACTGGATTTCCTCCGAATGTAGAGCCGTGGCTGCCCAGAGGCAAGGTTTCGCTTACTTTTTTACCGAGCAATGTGGCGCCTATTGGCAAGCCTGTACCAAATGCCTTTGCCACAGTAACGATATCGGGTACTACACCGTCGGCCCACTCGTACGCGAATAACTTTCCTGTGCGTCCCATTCCGCACTGAATCTCATCGAACATTAGCAATGCTTGATTCTGATCGCAAAATTTTCGAACTTGTTGCAAGAACTCAATGGAAAATGGCCTTATTCCTCCCTCACCTTGAATAGGCTCTAGCAAAACTGCGCAAACATCGTCTTGAAATAAATTCTTCAAGCTCTCTAAGTCATTGAATTTGCAATATCTAAACCCTGCTGGGAGTGGCTCAAATCCCACATGATATTTCGGTTGAGCAGTAGCCGTAACCGCAGCGAGCGTTCGCCCATGAAAAGAGCCTTCAAATGTTAGGATCGTTCGTTTCTCCGGCCCGAAATTATCGTGTGAATATTTGCGGGCAATTTTGATTGCTGCTTCATTTGCCTCTGCCCCCGAGTTGCAGAAATATACTTTATCCGCAAATGTGCGATCAATGATGTCTTCCGCTAGGCGGATAGGAGGTTCGCTAAAATAAAAATTGCTCGTGTGCCATAGTTTGTGCGATTGATCCCGTATCGCTTCTAAGATTTCAGAGTTGCAATGTCCCAAGCAAGTCACACCTATTCCTGACCCAAAATCCAAGTATTGCTTACCGTCAAGGTCCCAGATATTGCTGCCTTTACCGGATTCAAATACAACGTTTCGCGGTTTGTAATTGGTTGAATAAACCTTGTGACCAAGTCTGACAAGATCATTAGAAACTTGACTTATCATGAACGTGCACTCGAGGCGGGCGATTCCACAAACATCAATTCCAAAACTTTTTCGTATATCTCTGACAACATATCAAGCTCGATAATATCAATGCATTCATTAACTTTATGTATCGTCGAGTTTAGCGGCCCGAATTCCACTACTTGTGCTCCTGTTTTTGCAACAAACCTCCCATCTGAAGTACCTCCAGAGGCTGATCTGACAGGTTGAACACCAGTTTTTTGTCTTGTTGCGTCTGCGACAACATCAACAAATTCAGTGTTGGTGGTGTAATATGGGTCTGAAAAACCGTACCACTCAATATCGTAGGTGAGTCTTAGCCTACGGCATAATTGCTCTACTTCGTCAATCAATGATTCGACAGATGTCGCAGGAGAATGACGAAAGTTCATCGTCAGCTCTAATGTACCTGGAATTACGTTATCAACCCCAACTCCCGAATGTACATTTGATATTTGCAAAGTGGTATTCGGAAAAATATCGTCACCGTCGTTCCATGTGATGCTCGCTAATTTTTCGATTAGCTTTCCCGCTCGATGGATTGGGTTGTCTGCCAAATGTGGATAAGCAACATGTCCTTGTTTTCCTTTAACTAGTATTTTGCAGGTCAACGACCCCCTTCTTCCAATCTTTATCGTATCGCCCAGTACTTTGTCTGACGTGGGTTCGCCAACTAGACAATAGTCAATTCTCTCTGAACGTTGCATCAATCGGTCAACCGCCACTCTCGTTCCATCAATAGCGATTGACTCTTCATCACTTGTAATTAGAAAAGAAATTGATCCGTTGAACGAACGGTGTTGATCAATGAATCGTTCACAAGCCGTAACCATCGCCGCGATACTAGCTTTCATGTCCGCTGCTCCTCTTCCATACAGTCGACCATCTTCGATAGTTGGAGTGAAAGGTGGGTATTTCCAATCTGAGAAGTCTCCGGCAGGTACAACATCAGTATGACCGACATAGGTCAAATGTGGTGATTTTGATCCCTTGCGAGCCCACAAGTTGCTAACTTCACCACTGTTCATTGACTCAATTGTGAAGCCGAGTTTTTTGAGTCGCTCTGAAATCAATTGTTGACAGCCTTCGTCGCGTGGAGACACTGAAGGTCGCTCCATCAGCTGACTTGCAAAATTTACTGTGTCACTGGATTTAAACAAAACTTTTCCTTTTAATTTGAAATTGGGGGAAGATTATTGACGCTAATTATATTTTTGAATTTGGTACGCTGGTCTGTGTAATGTATAAAGCGACGACTTTGTCTTCATTCGAACCAAATTCACGGAAAGTTCATTTTATTTGCTCATATCGAGTACGTTAGGCATCCTTGTTGACATTTTCCAAACTGCATATATTCCTATCCGTTACAAAACCAAAACAAGATTCTGGAATTTTGAGTTTCGTGGTACCAATAGATCACCAACTCTTCAAATTCCCAATACAAAACTTTCAATAGGCGAATTTTCTATGATTCGAAATTCAATCAAAAAGCGCTTCACACTTGTACTCTGCTCCTGCTTGACGACTTTGTTTTCAATTTGCGCTAATCCACTCGATGCGAATGAAAAAATTTCCAACGTTCCTCTTTATTACTCACTCGGTGGCGCTCAGGCTATCGATTCACCTGCCACTTTTTTTTCGCATCTTCAACAATTGCAAAACAATGGTGAGGATTCTGGATTTCTCTGCGGCAACTTCAAACCTTCTCTCGACATTCAGGACATGCTCACCGACCAGTTGAGTGAAACACTCGCGACACTTAATTCTATACCAGCGGCGGTTACCAGCGCCTTGCCTGGTTATGTGCTCTGTCGAGCACAACCTGGGCTCTGCCAGTTACTCCAGCATTACGTTGTAAGAGCTGAAAATATGTGGAATTTGTCCGTTAAGTCATGTGAGGACATGATGGAAAGCGTTACACAAGCTAGGAACCCCTTTCACGATTTAGTTCAAGTTTCAAAAATGCAGACTTGGCAGAAACAAGCTCAAGCGGGTTCCAATGCCGCCGAAGCCGAACGACAAGCGAATAAGACGGACGGCTGTGTGCGGTGGGTGGGAGGTAAAAATTCCGGATGCAAAGGTAAAGAACCCATTTGGCTGACTGCAGATACAGCAAAGACAGGATGGTGTCTCATCCAGGACCTAGACGCCGAGTGTAGTGGGAACAAACTGCCAAATCAATCTGGAACAGTCGCAACAATTACAGAAACTTGGTCATCTCCCAATGATGCGGCCCGCTGGATATCTGATGTACTGGGCGATTACAAAATTCAAGTGGGTGATCAATCTTCAACCAAAGCTGGGACGGGTCTTTTGCCAAAAATAGAGGAAGAAACTCAAACTATTTTTAAAGCTCTCCATGAGCTCGTTTACTCCAGCGAGGCACCTACAGATGCTGATCTTGATCGATTAAGTACAAATCGGCTCTTTCTGACAGCGCCGTTAATTGATGCTCTTCGAGATTTACCAGACAGAAAATTACTCATTCATCGTATCGCAAACGAGGTGGCACTTGCGCGTGTTGTCCAAAAAGCATTGCTTGCACGACGGATTTTATTAACCGGAGTGATGGAACCGAATATTCAAAGTGCAGGGAATATTACCGAATCCATTCATCAAAACATCAACATTCTTGAGCGAGAAATCGACACAATAACGTTCGAGATACAGGTTAGTCGTCGACTCGTTTCTGACTCAATTTTAAATGTGCTGGGTGCACATAATTCATTGACAGCTCCGTCACCAAACGTAAGAAAAACTCCGGAATTTTTGCTGCAGTAATACAAATTACTGCGTTTAAGGGATGCAGGTTAACTCCTACCTAGAATTAGCGACAACAGCTATGGGCTGGTATATCGGTAATGGAATTTCAGAAATTCTTGTACAAAGTGGCTTAGTATTCGTCCCGATATTGGTGGCTCTTTTGCGGAATTGGATAGAACCACTGCGGAGTCAGGAAGCCAAGTTGGCCGCAGTTGTTTCATTGAGACGAATGGAACAAGATGCCGTAATTGCGCTTTTAGTAATCGTGTTTTGTTTTTTACCTGCTGTACCAATAGATCCGACCCAAATAAAGTTTGAAGATATACACCAAGAAAAAGTAATTACAGCTGGTGATCCCGACGCACCATACATGAGACACAGTCACTCTGTTAACGAAGTACGGATTCCACTTGCCTGGTGGTTCGCTTATGAGGTTTCATCTGTAATTACTAACGCTGTTATTGATGTGATAAGGCAGTTGGGTGAGCCTGCGGCATTACGTCCCTTATTGCGACGTGTCGGAAAGATCAATATCGAAGATGAAAAATTGCTCAGTGAAATTCGGCGGTTTCGACGCGATTGCTATGACCCTTCTCTCGCAAAATATCAGAATAGCGAAAATCCTCAAGCTACAAAAAATTTATTGGAAGATGTAGATTGGTTGGGATCAAGAATATTTGTCAATTCACCGGGTTACTATAAGCGATGTCTGAGTATTGAAGCCTGTGGAACGGGATATTACTCGAAAACTCCAATGTCACAGTGGCGCAATTTTAGTAATACAGATTCGTACCGACCCGGTCAGCCTTACTGCAATATTTGGTGGAGCCATAATGATCTTGGTCTTCGTCAAAAAATTTTAAAGGAGTTGATTCGAGTGGCACCTTGGTTCAAGGAGGATGTCGAACGTATAAAAAAGCGACAGAAGAGCTCAAAAAAACAGAATTTAGAAAGTTCAGATCATGAAGATAGATTTCTAAGGAGATTCACTAGTCAGGCACCGAGAATTAAAACCCGCAGAGCTGATGAAAATCTAACATTTAAATTTTTTTCAACAGATATTTTTTCGGTTGACGGTATTCAGCAGATTCTGGGTTCAATAGGCGCATTAATTGCATCAATCATCTTACACATTGCCATGGAATTGATTGTTATTGGGCTGCCAATGCTGCAGGCGCTGATGTTGATGATGCTATATATCTCAATTCCATTGTTAGTTCCTTATGCGATTGTTAATCCGATTCTTTTAGTCCGACTCGTTTTAATTTTGTTCGCACTTCGTTTTGTTTCTGCGATTTGGAAAATTGCTGAGTTTCTCGATGAAAAGCTGATTGATGCAATGTATCCTGATTCTTCCGTTCTTGAGTTTGGCTTCAACGGTTCCGCTGCTGATGTTGTTTTCGGACTTGTTACCTTATTTTCATACCTAACGCTGCCACTTGCCTGGTTCTACCTGGTTGGCATCATTGGCTCAAGGGCTATTGGTGCTCTTTCACAAAGTTGGGGGCAGATTAGTCAGAATCTGAATTCAGCATCAACAGCGTCAGCGAACCGAGTAACTCGGATGATAGTAGGTGGACGAATGTAAGAAAAGTTGAATTTTTGTATAGAATTTAGAATATATTTCATTTAAATCAACTTTTTGCAAGAGTAATCGAAGAATTCACATGAATAGAATTAAATTGCATGAGCTAAAAGGTTGAATTTCGGTAGTCATGCTGCTGACAGCGGTTACCTTCATTGGAGTAAACAGAAAATTTTTTAACCAATATTTCAATTGGTGGGGCAAATGAAAATTCTCGATGTAACTGAACTGTACTTACGTGAAAAAAGTCTTGCCGAAAACACAGAGCGGCATTTCCGATTCGTTAGTAATCTTTTTTGGAAGGACACTAAATATTCAGAAATCGAAGATGTGACGATTGAAACTCTTTGTGAGTGGCGAGAAATTGTATTTGGAAGAAATGTGAGACCTACAACATGGAACAACTACTTGCTTCATATAAAAATCATTTCAAAGTACGCGGCGCAAAAAAACTTAATTGAATTTTTACCTGATATGAGCTTGCATAAGAGGTGTAGCGCCAATAAACCCAAAACGATAGAAATTCGTAATCTGAGAGAAATTATCAATTATTTGGGTGAGGGTCAAGTTAGTTTTCGCCCTCAATGGTTTTGGGTGGCATTCATTAGAGTCTTGTTCTATACAGGCATGCGTCGAAGGCAAATCGCAGGGCTACGTTGGCGAGACATCGATTTCGAGGAAAAAACTATCAAACTCGTTAGTGAAACCAGTAAAACTAGCAAGTCCTGGGTAATTCCAGCGTTAGAGAATGTGTTGACGGAGCTGAACATCATTCGAAGTCATACTCTCAAGGTGGTGCCACTAGACAGAGAATTTGAAAATCGATATGTATTTGATATTTCGTTATTCCATCCAAGATTCAAATGCAAGGGGCGATTGAACGAGAGCGCCATCAGCAATTTTTTTGGCCGGTTAAGTCGTAAAACCGGGATCAGAATCTCAGCGCATCTATTACGTCATACCATTGCAACCCAACTTGCAAGTATGGGAAGGTATAAGGACCTCCAACTGCTGCTTGGTCACGCATCCATCAGTTCGACAATAATCTATGTACATCCTCCGCTGGATAGCGTACGTGAATTGTTGGAGCATTTAAAGAGCACTAACGTCTAAGGAAGCGAAATTGTGAAAACGAATGCGGCATCGGTTATTTGTCGAAGGTCAAGGCATTAAAGAGAGCAGGAGTTCGATCAAATCGATCAAAAAAATTTCTACCACATTCTTTCTACCTTGCGAAGTTCAGGCAAACCAACGAAATCAGCTGTGAGCAACGACATCGCTTTAAAGGTGGACTGACCCAAAACAGCTGCGATTGTCGGTAACGGTATTCCGGCTTGAATCGCCGCGACTCCAAATCCATTTCGAATCCCTCTGGAAGAAGCTTGAGGTCCTTCTATATTGGCTTCTTTCATTAAATCATTGACGTAACGAAACGCGCTCGTTCGAGAGAATTTCCACAGATGTGTTTCAGCTGAACGAATATCTACTTGATGCTTGCGCAAGCAATGAACGAGCTCCAGCGCTCGGACGAAGTCGTGAGGAATTGGAATTTCTCGCCAGAATTCTCGATTCTTGCTGCGAGTAAAAAAGTAGATCAATTGCTGTGCGATATCTATATCGCAAGCGCGAATCGAGAGAGCTTCAGAAATGCGACATCCGGTATAGACAAGAGTCAAAACAAAAGTTTGAATCTCGGGGCGTGATGTGCGCTCAGCGACCTCAATAAAACGCTGTCGTTCGCCAGCAGACAGATAACTCCGACTCTTTCGTCCGACGAGATGAATTGAATATTGAATGGATTCCACTTGTTGATTATGGTATCAAACTGATAAAGTTGTTGCATTTGCGGCAGGTTTTCGAAATATAACTACTCAAGTCAGTATGCTCGGAATAGAAAAATAAAACAAATTTGAAACAGTTCATTGATGAACGTTTCAAAATGAATAATTTGTTCCCAGTGTGCCGGAAAGCGGAGAGCTTGCGGCAAAATTTTTCGATGAAAGTGAAAAATATACTTTGACAGCTTTCTAGCGAGTGGCTATAATCTGAAAATTCAATGCTCAGTGGGTGATCAGTGGGCAATTTGAAGGTTTATTAGCATAAAAATCGCTTTAACAGAGTAAATCAGTTAATCAAATAAATCACTAAAATCACAATTTTGGAACAAATTACATATAATTGTTTCAAGTTTTCAACAACTGATTTAGACTCAGTTGTTTTTGAAACCTGTTTTCTTTAGGTTTCGCCTTATTATAACACTAAACTCGAATTATTTTTCGCTTTCTACTATAATCTGCACGGTAATATACCGTTTGTGGGCCTCCGCCGCCAATCATGCCAGTTCTGGCCGCTAATCATGTCAAAAATGTATTTCAATCCGTTTTAACGGCAACTCGTGCATAGGCATATATCAATTTTTGATTTCCAAAATCCACTTACTGCCAGAGAAGTAATTTATGACGGACTCTAAAAAGCAAAAAGAAAGTTGGAATCTCGTTGGAAGTGCTGCATCAGTTGGCGGCTTAGTTGCTTCGATTAGTATTGTTTTATCTATTATTTACGATTGGGGATTCTTTTACGCTTTGGGGATCTCATTTGGTGAAGCTCCAACCACAATAGTTGACCATGTACAGAGTTGGTTAATTTGGTTGCCTAATGTATTACTTGCTGCAGCCGCTTTTTTAATCGGTACCAAATTAGAATCTTTATTTGAAAAATTAATTTCTTTATTTGAAAAATTAATTTCTTTTTTTTTTAGAAAGCGTAGGAATATTAAAATTGAAGCTGAGAAATCAGCTAGCAAATCTAGCAATTCATCGCAAACACAGCCAATTATAAAGGCCTATCGTATACTGAATTCTGTATTATTGGTCATTTTAGGTTTGCTTTTGATAGTAGATTGGTTTCTATTTGGTGACAATTTTTTTCAGATAATCCAACCATTATGGGGAATTTATTTTATATGGGTTGTAATTGCAGCTCGGATTATTATAAAAATATTTCCAAGTGATTTAGGAATACTAGTATTCAAAGTAATTCCAAGTAGCTTGAGAAGACTAGCATTCAATTTCTTAGTTTACATTCCGCTACTACTACTTGTTGTTTTTTTATATGGCAACATTTCCGCCAGGTCAGTTAAGCCAGATTACCTCGCATCAATAGAATCAATTGAGCAGAATAAAAATAATGTAAGTGCACTAGAAACTAAAAATATAAAACTGGTTCGAAGTTTCGAGAATTGGTTGCTGATTCGGGACGAAAAGAATAGGATTAGCTGGGTACACATGAACAGAGTTCACAATTTGGTAAAGTTAGACAAAAAACAGCCATTTACTGGTTTAATAGGCAGTCTATAGATGAATATGTTCTCCCAGAATGCAGTTGAACGAAAAACGGAATCATTAAATTAGAAAAATTGACATTGAAGGATAGATTGAAATCAATGCATAGCGTTAAAGCGAGAGTATTTTCCAAAAATCAGACTTCCTGACCTCTAAAATATGAATGTTCGGAGTTGACCTGACTAGAACACTCATTCTATTCCCTTTTTTTGAAAACACCTGTAAATTGGCATTGAATTTAACTTACATATGGCTATATTAATATGAAACCGTATTTAAATTGTCAGGCCCCATCATGCAACCGCCACCTGCTCTCAACTCACCGCTTTCCATCGCCATTGGCAACCGTTACTCTATGTAGCCTTACCCGGTTTTGGTAGAGACGTTAGTGTTTGAGAGTTTGCTTTCGCCCAATTGGGCGGCGGCTACAAATGCCGGTGCTGCACGCCGATGAAACCTCGACTGTAGATTGCAATTGAAAAGTGACCTACCCCTGAAGGTCAATTGTTCTCTCATTATCTCTAAACTTTTCGTCAATACAAATTATTTTTTCGCAAAGTGTGGCGCGCTGAATTTTTCACACCAACGTTGAGTTTTTCGACGCTTCACCACCGTGTGTCTTCTCGAACACCAACCGACTGCGATTGTGAAACCGCCAGCTATGATTGCCGGTCTCGATGATCTCACAGTGATGCATCAGACGATCCAGTACGGCCGTGGTCATTTTCTCATCCTGAAACACCTGATTCCACTCGCCTAAGCTCAAATTGGTGGTCACCACCACCGACACTCGTTCATACAACTTGGCGATCAAATGAAAAAGCAGCTGTCCGCCGCTTTGGGCAAATGGAAGATAGCCCAACTCGTCAAGCACCACGAACCGACAACGACTGAGCTGATCGGCCAGACGTCCGCTTTTATCTCCGCGTCGTTTCTGTTCGAGTTGATTGACCAGCTCCAGGATGTTGAAAAACCGGTCGCGTGCGCCGCCTCGAATCCAACTGCGAACCAGCGACACCGACAAATGCGTCTTGCCGGTGCCGCCGATCAGAATAATGTTCCTGCACTCGGACAGAGTCTCGACCTCGGCCAACTGTCTCATCTAAGCCTCGGGCACTTCGCTCTGGCTGAAGTCGAATTCGGCTAGTTCCTTGGCATGAGACCACTTGGCCTGCGACAGACGATAACGTAGCGAACGCGCCTGTTTGTCGGCGATCTCAAGACGCAGCAAGGCGCCGATAATGCGTGCCGGCGAATGCCGGTTGCGACGCCCCTCCAGCAGCACCTCATCATAACTGACCATCATGCCGCGCAGCTTCAAGGTCTTCATCATGTCCATGATCTCATCGCGTTTCATCGTTTCCCTCCGGTCAGATCATCGTAGCGCTGACAGTCCGCCATGCGCTGTCGATGACGATCCACCACGTCCTCATGTTCCCAACGCTGGTTGCGACGGTTAGGACGATTTTTCGGCAGACACTTTGACGACTGCTGGCAGCGGTTGCAGACAGCCGCATCGTTGCGATAGCTGTGATAACGCCGGTCGCCTTTGTGACTGAGACCGCCGCTGCGAACCAGTTGCTGCTTGGCCGGACACACATAGACATCGCGTTCGGCGTCATAACGAAAATCTTCGGTGCCGAAACGACCGTCTTTGCCGGGCGTTAATTTCAATTAAAAATTGAAATTAACAGCCAGGCGACCAGTTTTCGTCAGGCAGAAGGTGTGATCCATCATTGCGGCCTCGGCAGTCAGTACACCAGCTTGTTGTATCGGGCGTGGTGTGTACGTCATGGGATTGCGCGTTCGATGGGCGTGTCGGCAACATTTATGACAATGCGCCAAAGAATCGGTGTTTGCAACGATCAAGCGTGAGCTGCCCGAGACCGACCAGTTAGTCAGTTGGCGTGAGATGCGAGGTCGTTTGTGTGACTATTTTGATCGGTTTTATAATTGTCATCGTTTGCATTCGAATCTGAGTTGTCTCAGTCTGATTGAGCACGAAAGACAATTGTTGTCGGAGGATGCATGAGATTTTTCGAATGTCCTTCGAGGACATGTCCTCGAAGGACATTTAAACTAAAAGGTGTGAGTGAAAGTGAGTACACTTCAGAAAATAACGATAAATTCAATCTAAAAACAACAGTATCCGTGTTCAAAGTAACTGAAAACCAAAAAATTAACTCCTCTAAGGAACTCCCAATTCAATGAATGTTGGTGACGTATCTGCCTTGTTAAATATCTGTCATCGGTTTGCAGCTTTCTTGGGGATAAAACGTCGCAGATCAAAAAAGATCAGTACAACCGATACATTAAAAAGTTATGATGAATTGCTACAACCAACTTTGAAATTTTTTCCCGTAGGAATATTTCCACAGGAGTTTGAGTTTGTTGCCTTGACAGAGATTAGAGTAATTGCAAGTACAGTGCCATTATTCGATTCATTTGAAGAATTTTCAGTTCATTACGAATTAAAGTCAAGACGTGTGGATGAAGTGGAAATAACGCTAATGTTTATAGAGCCGCAATTTAGTAGGCTTTGCACAGAAAAATTCTATATATCAATTGACACCTCAAACTCTACTGGATTTACGAAGGGAAGCAAGGATATATCCGAAGTAGAACTAAAAAAGCGTAGTATAGTATTCGCTTACATTAGTTCCATCAAATACAAAGATAGTGATGAGTCTTGGAGTATTGAAGGTAACCGCAAACAGTTGCTTAAAGACACAATGGAACTATTTGAGAAAATAATCTGTGATAAAACACCTTAATAAACTGTCGGAGATATTGTAGTATTAGTTCCCAACATCAAATTTAGGATATTAATCTCCAAATTGAGTTCAAATTTCGATTAAGTTTGGATGCGATTTAGTTGTTCCTACCAATATTTTTTGCTACCGCAAATCTGAATTAATATCAGGTTATGCATAATATAGAGAACTCACCTTAATTGTTCGTAAAGAGAGATTACACTTTCGACAGAACAGAATCTTATGCGTCAAATTTTCAAATCTACATCATGACTTCGTCACTCGTATTGTGATCAAAAGTTGATTGACTTGGAATAGAAACGCTATTTAGCGAAGTTTAGGGAGTTCATTGAGGAGAAGCTGCGAGCTGGTGTGTCGGTGAATCAGTTAGCTCGGGAGTATGAGCGAACGGTTCAGGCATTGTACAAGTGAAAACGGGGAATCGTCGAGCTCAATGGGATCAAGGTGGACGACATTGAAGCGGAGAATCGTCGCCCGAAGCGAGAGATCCGGTAGTTGCGCGAGGACAATGCGATTCTGGAAAAAGCGACGGACTTCGTATCCTTTGTAAAGTCAAAAATAGCTTCACCATGGAGTTTCAATAAGACACCAATTTGTTTGAGGAAGTGATCGCAAATAAAGATAGATTGGGATCGTACAATGTGTTGCTCTGCGGAATTACGCACCTACAGCAAGCGATCGCTGACGCAAACTAAAGGCTTTCCGTGAATTTTGCCACGAGCTTTCAGATTGCCATATTTCTGTTTAAAGGTGACATCGTACTGGCAGGTGATCCGAGTCCAGTTATGAGTGCATTTTACGTTAGGTTGTTCACCACTCGCCGACGACGAATGAAGGTCTTTTTGCCCAAGATTTGAGTAACCGGGTGGCTCCGCTGAGCGTTCTCAACTTCTGATAATCTTTTGGTTTTAGGGTGGCTGCAGCTTCTGCCACACACTCCCTAAAAGTTCTGCCATGTCATCAATGCAGCTTGAACAATTCTAAGGTTTCCGAGACTAATTTCTCAGTTCGCGCATCGATTTTGTGTATTGTCCATTCTTTTTCCGTTTTCAAATCATCATTCACACTTAAGTTATTCTGATAGCCTATATAGTTTCCGTTCTCATCTCTTCTATCTCGCTTTCGTTCGAAGCTCATATTCGAAAGTTTTGAGTTGTATTTGGTTATCGTTAAATTTCCAAGCTTATGTACGTGCGACTCTTGCCGATCAATTGCAATTTCACGATTTCCGTTTGCAATCATCTGAATCCATTCGTCCGGTATGTTCTCACCCTGCGGAAAAATATGTTCAACTGTCCATTCATATTTCTTACTTTTCTGATACCAAAGGTCTGGACAAAATTCTCTTGTCATTGTGCTTTCGGCGAGAGTGCATAAGATAAACCGTGTGACTCCGGCGTTGTCATCATAAATTGGCCCGCGCAATTTTTTTTCAAATTCTTCGTCTGCGACTGAAAATTTAATCAGTTGTTTATTTATGTAATCAGTATGCGGCGGTCGAGTTTGTTCCAATTCATTTGCAATTTGCATGAATAACCTGTCAAGTGCACGCGTAGGCGGTGTATCAGTCAAATGACGTCGAACAAAAAAGCGAATTATAGTGTCTATGATTACTGACAAATCATCATCTCGAATTTGTAGATCCTCCCTTTTCTCCATTAAAAATAGTAATAGTGCGTACGACGGAGCAGCCTGAATTTTTCCGAGTGTAAGTAAATTCTTTGCCAGTTTATCGTTAATAGAGTCTTCGTTCGTGGGCGATAAAATAATCGAATAGTGTTCTCCTGCTTTCAAAAGTTCTTGAAAAAAAGATGGGGCTTCATTTTCATATTTAATCAACTTTTCATATATCGGTAACAATTTTGAACGTGTAGCTATATTTTCCTTAGCCACTTCTTGATACCGAGTTATAAAAACGTTATAAAATTGGCGCAGGAATCGCTCTTGAACTCGATAATCATTCTGTAAATTATCTAGTAGGCTACTCCATTGGTTGTAGTAGAAATTGAGTTTTTGCTTACCGATTCTATCAAGCCTAGAAAGTAGCTCGTTTTTGATCACGTCAACAATAGTCAATGGAAGCCCTCGATTGTTTAGAGAGTTAAACAAAGTGTATGCGTCAGCCATTGTGTCCACTTGAATCTTTACTAAGCAAGTATCTTCTAGTTTTTTCAGCAATTCATTGATTTTTCCTGTACTCAGGTCTTCGAGTCTCTTCCGAAAATATTCAAAAGTCTGGGATATTCTTCTATTTCCAAAATTTTTCGGTACTGAAACATGTTGAATTAACCCCACATTAGAAAAAACAGCTTGGTAGTCGTTTTTGTTATTGTTTTGTATCTGCGGAATAACTTTCAATTCACCATCCGACAACCGAACGATTCTACGCTTTAAGATTTCGAGATCATAATCTGAAATCTCAGCTACGCATTGAGCTCTTCGATCTTTTAGCACTTGATAATTTGCAGCAAGTAGCAATGTTAACGTAATCAACCGTTGTTGACCATCAACAACGTCCTGATAATGAATTCTTTTGTGAGGGTCGTGCGTTTTGGAAACACAAATTATTGATCCGAGAAAATATTCTGAATCATTTTCATTAATATCGTCAAATAACGCTTCCCGTTGGTACTTTGTCCAAGCATATTCCCGTTGGTATAGAGGAATTTGGAAAACAATATCTCTGTCAACTGGGAATATTTCTGATAGATAGTAAATGTCTACCGAATTTATCATTTCAATTTTCCATTTTCAGTGACCACCCGTTCTAAGGAGAAGGAGAAAAGGCTTTGCGATGAGGCAAAATTATCCCAATACTGCCATACAACTCAACTTTCTCTCGACGTTATTTTTTAATTTCTGACTCTCTTATTCAAACAAGGTGCTGACTTTCACCTGTCGGGGGAAATCGGTTTTTGATTTAGAACAATAATAAAATAATTTGGTTTTCTTTATTCGAATTCTTATCCTCCGAATAAAGATTCCTTCAACACTTGAAAAAATATTGACATCTTCGGAATAAAATGTATTTTGAAATCCTGCGTTAAAGCCGTTACAAATGTGATAATTCTGGAGGTTGGCAACACAACGTATTTGCGACCCTATTCGTTAATATGAGTCACACTCAAATGACTAATTCATCGGGGCGAGAATCCCTAAATTATTGCGGTTTACTTTTTGAATAACCCAAGATGTCAAACATGAAAAAAAAGAAAAGAGAATCTGTTTGTCACTCATAAAGAACTCAAAATTAGCAGCTGAATATCGGCTATTGAAGCGTTCCAATAAAACGGCGTGTTGGCTGGCGGTACCGTTTGCAGTCATCCCAGCAATTTTTGTCAGACACGGTGCTCTTACCTTCAACAACTAAAATTAATTTGCAGATGCCCTCACCGGCGTTAGGACCGTTTTTTCTTAAATTAAAGCCGATGTTTCGATTCTGATTGATGATTCCTCGAATCGTAAAACGGGATTTACCTTTCAACCGGAAAATGCGGCTCTAAAATCGTACTACCGACCCGTGAGTGAGGATGTTGAGTGATTAAAAGTGAATACTGTCCTGAGAATTGACATCAAGTCCTTAATGCACACAATCAAAGCAAACCGACATTGCGCCTCAAAACGCCGTAGATTCACGAAAACCTTCGTTTACAGCGAGTGTCGAACACCTGTAGACCTTCTCACGCAGCGTTCTAGATAAGCCAATGTGATTGATTCCAAAACGTTCAGTTGGCGATGTGAAATCACCGTGTCTCATTGCTGTATGCTATATTTAAGGTCGTCACATATTCGTAAAATTGTTTTCAACCGTAGAAATTGAGTTGAGTTTATGAGATTAGTTCTGCTTCGACACGCCATCGCTGAAGACCGTTATGTTTTTCATATGAGCAGCGAAGGTGACCCGGATTCTTTGCGTCCACTAACTAATCTGGGGATTAGCAGAATGGAGAAATCCGCGGCAGGACTTTACAAAGCTCTAGACGGAGACGTGCAAAGAGTTGTTACCAGTCCCTACACAAGAGCTTACCAGACTGCGGAAATTTTTTTAGAAGCAATACCTGAGACAAAACGTCCAAAACTGGAGGTCTCAGACCTGTTGACTCCAGGCTGCAGTTTTCGGACAATTCGGCAGAGTCTGGAAGGTGAATCGGGTACAGTCGTTCTTGTCGGTCATGAACCGGATATGAGCTGGTTAATGCAAGAATTTACCAGCGGTTCGGCAACGCAAGTTTTGAAATTCGGAAAGGCTGCAGCTTGCATGATCTATTTCGAGCGCGATCCTGTGAACTCATTTGGTGTCCTTCGTTGGTTCATCACTCCAGCTATTTTGCGCAAACTAGGCACCGCGTGACCGTTTCACAAATCCAGAACAAACTCAGAAAAAACTCCGATTTTGTCGCTGCTGCTGATCTAGGTTCAAACAGTTTTCATCTCATTATTGCTCGTTACGATAACGATCGTCTTATCGTCGTTGACGCAATTAAGGAGATCGTCCGACTCGGTGATGGACTGGACCATCAGTCAAATCTAACTCTCGCTGCTCGCCAACGTGCCTTGGGCTGTTTGCGTCGATTTGGACAAAGGCTCCGGGACATACCGCCATCTAACATCCGGGCTGTAGCAACGAATACCTTTCGCAAGGCGCGAAATTCTCATCAGTTTTTGCCGGAGGCCGAAGAGGCGCTAGGTCATTCAATCGAAATTATTTCCGGTCACGAAGAAGCCCGCCTGATATACGAATCAGTTTGCTATGGCTTATCCAAGAAAACTGAAAATCAATTGGTAATCGATATTGGAGGTGGCAGTACCGAAATCATCGCCGGTGCGGAACACGATCCACATTTGATTGCAAGTCTTGACATCGGTTGTGTCGGTTTGACAAAATCTAGATTTCCAGATGGTTGGATTTCCGCAAATCGAATGGAACAGGCCGAATTGGACGCGCAACTTGAGGTACGAACTGTTCGTCATAAATTCTTGGATCATGGTTGGGAAGAGACGATCGGCTGCTCGGGTACAATTCGAGCGGTTGCAGAAGCAATCCAATATCTGGGCTTGAACAATGGAATAATCGATAAACAGTCACTATTGGCATTGAGGTCGAAAATACTTCAGTTTAAACACACATCGGAATTGATGGAAATCGGATTTGATGAACGCAGAAGTGAAGTCATACCCGGAGGATATGCGATCGTCAGTGCACTGTTTACAATGTTGAACATCAACAATTTGGAAGTATCCAAAGTCGCCTTGCGTGAAGGTGTGATGTACGACATCTTGGGGCGTCTCGGTAATGATGATGCGCGTGAAAAGTCAGTCTACTCTTTGGTTCATCATTGGTCAGTCGATCTGGAACACGCGCAGCGAGTCCAGAAAATTGCATTGGATATGTATGATCAGGTTTGCAAAAGTTGGTTCAAAGCCAACCCAGATTTCAGGAATTTACTTTCTTGGGCTGCAGTATTACACGAGGTTGGCTTGACAGTTACACACGCAAATCATCATGAACACGGAGCCTATCTTCTGGAATTTACCGATATGGCAGGATTCTCGCGTGGTGAACAAGCCGCTTTGGCAATTTTGGTACGTTCTCACCGAAGTATTTGGCCAGTAGAGTTTCGCTCGTTAATCGCAAAGTCCCATGCTCCAAAAAAAATCTTAAAAAGGTTGTGTGTATTGTTGCGACTGGCGGTTCTCCTCCATCGTCCCCGAACGAATCGATTCGACTTGTCTATAGAGTGTCGCGCGAAAAAGAAATCGATCAGCCTGCGATTTCCACCTGAATGGCTTCAACAACATCCACTGACTCTTGCAGATCTGCAGCAAGAACAAATTAATTTACGAATGGCCAAAATTAATCTTCTATATTAACCGGTGTAATGCGCTCACAAACCCTGACACTCAGAGTGAGTTCACAACCAAATTCATCTAAATTCCTAGGAAGGAAAATTGGATCATTGCGACTTAAAATTCCAAATTTTGGTTTTTTTGATATTTTTTGGTTGAATCTCACCTTTTATTCAAAAATTAGTTGTAGAATAATTCATTATTTATCAAAAGGTTAGGGGATTGAATTTATGACAGTGCCAAGAGCGCCAGACGAAACTCGAACAGTAATTGTAGATGGCTTTCAAATTGTCACCTACAGCTATGGAACCGGAGATAACGTATTGCTGTTGTTAAATGGTGGCCCTGGTCTGCCTTGTGACTACCTCCGCGACCCCCACATTCAACTTGTTGAAAGCGGTTATCGAATCGTAGCTTTTGACCAGTTGGGGTGCGGACAGTCAGATAAACCCGAAGATCCTTCTCTCTGGGATATTACACGTTATGTTGAAGAAGTAGAATCTGTCCGGAGTCAAATTGGGTTGGAAAAGTTCCACTTGCTGGGGCAATCTTGGGGTGGCTGGTTGAGTATTGAATACGCACTTACCTACCCCGACGACATTCGCTCCTTGATCCTAGCGAATACCTGTGGAGATTTGCCACACCTCACACAAGAACTGAATCGCATGCGTGAAGCTCTGGGTAGTGAAACCGTAGCAATGATGTTGCACCATGAAGCATTAGGGCAGTTTGACCATCCCGAGTATTTGGCAGCAATTACTATTTTGAACTACCGTCATGTTTGTCGAATCAAAGAAGAGTGGCCAGCTTCTTTGATGGCTTCACTGAACGACTGGAATATGGGCCCTTACGGAACGATGCAGGGACCAAACGAGTTTCTTTACATCGGAAATTTAAAAGATTGGAACCGCATTCCACAAATGCACAAACTGACAATGCCAACTTTAATCATCACAGGCACACATGACGAAATTGGACCTGCCTGTGCCATTCGCATGCACAATGTGCTTCCCAATTCACAGGTTGTCGTTCTGCCGAATAGTTCACATGTGCCTTTCTATGAGGAACCCGAGGATTATTTCCGAGCTCTCGGAAAATTCCTCGCCATAAATTAGCTATTCGACTCACTTCATAGACCAGGAGCACTGAATTGGCTACGACAATGAACGCAGCAGTTTGTTATGGGTTTGGAAAGCCTCTCGTGATCGATCAGATACTCATTGATGAGCCACAAGCCAATGAAGTAAAAGTGAAAATGAAAGCATGCGCGATTTGTCATAGCGATATTCTCTATATCGATGGTGCTTGGGGTGGACGCTTGCCAACCGTGTACGGCCATGAAGCAGCAGGAGTCGTTGAAAGTTGCGGGTCGAATGTGACACATGTGCAGGAAGGGGATTCTGTCATCATATCGCTATTGCGTTCTTGTGGAAGTTGTTTCTTTTGTAATCGAGATCAGTCAAATTTATGTGAGTATCACTTTCCGACAGACCAGCCTAGACGTTTGCAAGGACTGAATGGAATCGATATTCATCGTGGATTGGGAACTGGGTGTTTTGCGGAATTCGCGATCGTACATCAGTCTCAAGTTGTAAAAGTGCCGAATGAAATGAAGCCCTCTACTGCATCACTTCTTGCTTGCGGTGTAATTACCGGTTACGGGTCCGTTGTGCATACGGCTTCCGTTAGTACAGGCGATCATGTCGTCGTGATCGGTGTGGGCGGAGTTGGAATGAACTGCATTCAGGCCGCAGTTCATTGTTCGGCAGCAACAATAACCGCAATTGATGTCAACGAAGATCGATTGAATATCGCGAGGCGCCTCGGAGCGTCACATGCAGTTAATCCAAATCAAGACGATCCAGTTGATTTGATATTGAGCTTAACCAACAATCGAGGGGCAGATTTCGTATTTGTTGCAACGGGAAGCCCACAAGCGAGCAACCGAGTTTTTCTCATGCTCCGACGAGGCGGAAAACTGATTCTCGTTGGGATGCCTCCAGTAGGAGCTGACTTTAAATTTGAAGCAGTCAATTTTATTGATGCCAATCAATCTATTCTCGGATGCAAGATGGGAGCCGGTCATTTGCAATCTGATATTCCAGAGTTGCTGAATCTGTACGCTCGCGGTAAATTGGAAATTGACCAGCTTGTTTCTTCAGAATTTAGTTTTGAGAGCATAAATGAAGCGCTCGACGCAACTCGTAACGGAGTAGGATTAAGAAATGTTATTGTCTTCTGAATTTTTTATACTTCAGAGTTTAATGTCATTAAGTCAGATAATAGTGCTCAAGGTCATTTGATATTTTTTCGAAATTTTCAGATGACATAATAGAAAAATCAATCCAATCATGTTGATGGAATGTAGGTTGAGCCTACCAAAATTTGACGAACTCAAATTCTGGTAAATTCTAAAACCTACATCCTGAATATTTTTGAAAGCTTGTTTAGATTCGGATTAATTCGTGGCAGCGAGTCAAATCAGTCACAATAAAAATTCAGTATGCCCCTTCTGTGGATTACTATGCGACGATATTGACATCGTTTCTTTAGACGGTAAATTAAACGCAGATTTAGATCCCTGTCCAATCGCCAAAACTCGATACCAAGAGTCATTGAATCTTTCCGAGAAGTCAGCTGAGATCGGTGGTAAACGGGTTGCTTACCGAGTCGCAACCCGCAGAGCTGCGCAACTGATTCGAAATGCCAAATCCCCTTTAATTGCAGGTCTACACACTGATGTTGCAGGTGCTCGATCTGCACTTGCACTTGCAGATCGAATTGGGGCTGTCATCTTCAATGAACATAGTCGTTCTCATCGTTTAGTCTCAAGTCGGCTACAGACCTATGGCGGATACCTTACAACTTTAACCGAAGTAAATAATCGGGCAGACCTGATAATTTTGATTGGAACCAAACTGCTGTCTCAATTTCCGCGGTTACTTGAGAGGACCGAGCTAAAGTCCAATAATGAATTCCGTTTTATATCGAACAGAAAATTTGCATGGGTTGGAAAATGCTCGTCGACCTGCTTAGCTCATTTTAAAGAACAACCTTTACAGATTCGGTGTGAACTAAATCAAGTGGGACAAATTTTATCCTTGCTACGAGCAAACTTTGAAGCTCGAAGAAATTTGGTTCCTACACCCGAATCTTTTCCTGGCAAGAGCATGAAACGACTGGTCGCTCAAATTAGAAGTGCTCAGTATCCGGTGTTGTTGTGGTCGACAGAAGAGTTCAAATTTTCGATGGGTGAGCTGGCGGTAGATGCCATTTTTCGCTTGATTGACTCTATAAACTTGGAACGTCGCTGTGCCGGCATGTCTCTATCATTTTCAGCTGCAACTACAACTGTGAACCAAGTTGCCACCTGGCAGTGCGGTAAACCTCTTCCGTTGAATTTTCGTTCGGGCTCGCCGGAAATTCACATGACAGAAAATGCATATGGCTCAAAGCAAAACCCAGAAGATGCAGATCTTGTGATCTGGGTAGGTGGTTTAGAAAGGTCTGTGCCAGAATTTGAGACTTCAGCCAAACTAATTCACATTTCAACAAAAAATCCGGGCAGTTCAGATGTATTTATACCTGTTGGCGTGCCAGGAATTCACCATAACACTCATTTGTTTCGAACAGATAGTGTCGTCTCTCTGTACCAACAAACACTCACACAAAAGATGAAGACATCAAGCGCAAAAGTTATCGATGACATTTTGTCTGAGTTAGGGGGCTAACCGCATGTTAACTCGAATCTCAGGTGGAACAATATACGACCCGATTAATCGTGTTAACGGTGAAACACGCGACATCTTTATTGAAGACGAGCGAATCACTGCCCGACCTTCGGTCAATTCAAAAATTGATCAAACGATTGATGCAAAAGGACTAATTTTAATGCCAGGTGGTATTGACATTCATACGCACATCGGCGGAGGAAAAGGTAATATTGCACGCATGATGATGACGGATGATTGCGATTCCCATAAAATTTGTCGCACTTCCCAATTGAGATCAGGCAGCGGACGTGTTGCACCGTCAACATTCGTCACCGGATATGAATATGCCAAACTTGGCTACACAATGTGTTTCGAACCTGCGGTAGTCCCTTCCAATGCAAGACAGGCACATCTTGAAATGAGTGATACTCCGCTGCTTGACACTGGCGGTTATTTGGTACTAGGTAATGATGACTATTTTCTGCAATTATTAGCAACAAAATCAGAGCCCCAACTGATTCGAGATTATGTTGCTTGGATGGTCAACGCAACGCAGTGCATTGGTGTAAAAATTGTCAATCCAGGTGGTATTAGCGCATTTAAATTTAATCAACGTCGATTAAATATCGACGAACCTCACAAGCACTATCAAATCACACCCCGTATGATCGTAAGTTCCATTGCAGCTGCCTTAAATGATATGAATCTTTCTCATCCGGTGCACATTCACACAAGCAATTTGGGAGTGCCTGGCAATTTTCGTTCGACGCTGGCTACCATTGACGCTGCTGACGGCTTACCTTTGCACTTAGCTCATGTTCAGTTCCATAGTTACGGTACTGAAGGGAAAAGAGGTTTTTCTTCCGCTGCATTAGAAATTGCAGAAAAAGTTAACGAAAACGCCCATGTGACAGTAGATGTAGGACACATTATGTTTGGCCAGACCGTTACGATTTCGGCAGATACCATGCACCAATTTGCAAATCGCCATCATGGGCACCCTCGGAAATCAACTTTTATGGATATTGAGTGTGAAGCCGGTTGCGGAGTTGTACCGTTTAAGTATCGCGCCAAGCAGTTCGTAAATGCGCTTCAATGGGCAATTGGCATCGAACTGTTTCTCACAATTAAAAATCCTTGGCAAGTATTCTTGACGACAGATCATCCCAATGGTGCGTCATTTACAACTTATCCACATTTAATTCGACTGTTAATGGACAAAAGTTATCGAGATGACAAATTTCTAAGCATCAATAAATTTGCCCGACAAGTGAGTAATGTCGAGCATATCAGCAGAGAGTATTCACTGTACGAAATAGCAATTGTCACTCGCGCAGGTCCTGCCTTATCACTGGGACTGAAAGACCGAGGTCATCTTGGACCCGGTGCTATTGCCGACGTCGTTCTGTATCGACCTGACAAAGATTGGGAGTTTGTATTTCGAAATCCCGCACGAGTAATCAAGGATGGACAAACTGTTGTTAATGAAGGGGAAATCGTTAAGATTCTACCTGGAAAATCACATTCTGCCGATATTCTGTTCGACAACGGGATCGAAAAACGTTTAGAACCCTATTTTGAATCCAGCAGAACAGTGAGCATGTCAAACTTCAAAATTAGTGAGGACGAAATGTCCAACTCAATTGGTTCTTTGCTGATACGCCACTAGAAGCTCAAGCAGCTATGTCGAAATCAATAAACGACATCCTAATTCGAAATACATTTGCAGAAGCGTTTCCGATGACGGCGACTCGACTCATCATTACAGCGTGCAGCAGGAAGTGGGTCAATCACGCCGTTAATTCAATTACGGGATTTGCTACATCAGTTATCGCTTGCAAGCTTGAAGCCGGCCTGGAACGAAATTTAGATGAAAAACAGACACCAGATGGACGTCCAGGCGCAGCTGTTCTATTTTTTACGATGTCAGCAACTCAATTGGAAAAACAGGTTAGAGACAGAATCGGCCAGTGTATTTTGACTTCACCTAGCAGTGCTGCCTTTGCCGGGATGGACCAAGGAAAACCTGTTCCCATGGGTAAAGTATTGCGCTACTTCGGGGATGGGTTTCAAATTTCTAAGCAGATTGGAAAAAAGCGTTATTGGCGAATTCCAGTGATGGACGGTGAATTCATTTGTGAGGATGTCACTTATCGAGTAAATGCAATTGGAGGTGGCAATTTTCTAATTATCGCGCGCGATTATGACTCAGCACTGCAGGCTGCAGAAAGAGCCGTCGAAGCAATTGCTCCTTTGTCAGACGTGATCACTCCGTTCCCGGGTGGAGTTGTGCGTTCCGGGTCTAAAGTCGGTTCTAAATATAAGGCATTAATTGCGTCGACCAATGACTACTATTGCCCGACACTTCGAGGATTAGTTGATTCTGGTTTATCTGACGATTCCAATGCGGTCCTAGAGATCGTCATTGATGGACTCAGTGTAGAAGCAATCAACAAAGCTATGAGAGTCGGTATCGAATCGGCTTGCGCTGACGGCGCAGATCGTGGATTAATAGAGATTACTGCTTCCAATTTTGGTGGAAAGCTTGGGAAGTATCACTTTCACCTGCATGAACTAGTGATATGAAACCACTTACATTCTCTTTAATCGATTCTCCCGAACACACTGTGAATGTGCAACAGTTAAACCCTACTCATTTACAAAATAAGCCTTTGCGGGAAATTCACGAAATTTCACTTCAGCTCGGAAATAGGAAAGTACAAATAGCTGACTTGTTTGACATTTCAGGACAGGACCATTCTAGAATTGTAATTGAAAACTCTAATTCAAAGCTCAATAGACTTGGGGAAGGAATGACCGAAGGGACTCTAGACATAGTTGGGGATGCTGGTGCATTTGTAGGAAGAGAAATGATTGGAGGAACAATTAGGGTTACTGGATCGGTAGGACCTTTTTTGGGATATTCCATGCGCGGTGGGCTCGTTCAGGTGAATGGCAATGCTGGTGATTTCGTTGGCGCTGGAAAACCGGGCAGCAAGCATGGAATGATCAATGGACACATAATCGTATCTGGTAACGCCGGCAACCGATTGGGGAATCGAATGAGACGCGGCTTGATCTCCGTCCACGGTGATGTCGGAGTCGGCGCTGGAGCAGAAATGATTGCAGGAACAATTTTGTTGTTAGGAAAGTCGGCGGAACTCCCTGGACTGCAGATGAGGAGAGGAACCATCATCTGCGCAAATCACCCCGTATTGCAAACCGAATCCTTCTATCAACAGAATTTCCATTCGTTCGGACTGCTGAAGTTGATTCAGGAACAGTTTGATCAAACTACCTTAAAAATCAATCTGCTTGATTTTCTTAGTCAACCAAAATTCAGGTATGTCGGGGATCTGTGTTTTGGAGGAATGGGCGAGATACTCACTTTTCGTGAGTGATATTAAAGCGAACAAATACTCTTTTGAACGATCAGAAATTTCTTGAGTTTGGAGCTAGAGTCACATCTAAATTGGGTGAAAGTAAAATATAGTACGCCAAATATCTCCCGAAGTATTATTCCTTCCTAGAGAAAATTAATAAAATGATTTTTTCGTTATTAGTGAATTGGCCTAGCGAGAAATGCTGCGTGCTGATTGCATTTAATTTTTAAATTTATATTAGAAACATAATGAACTCTGTTATTGAAATCACAAGAACGAAGCACAGCAGTCTGCCGCAGATCGACTTTGGGAATTTACAGTTCGGCTCTGTATTCAGTGATCACATGTTCGCGATGGAATATATGAACGGAAATTGGCAGAACCATAGAATTGAACCGTTCGGCGCAATTGAAGTTCATCCAGTATCCGCTTCGCTGCACTATGGGCAATCTATTTTCGAGGGACTCAAAGCGTATCGAGGATCTGATGGCCAAATTCGAGTCTTTCGACCTGAGATGAATCATCAGCGTATGAATTCCTCCTGCGAAAGGATGTGTATGCCTCAGATTAGCGAAAAAACGTTCCTAGATGCAATTCAACAGCTAGTGCACATTGATCGAGGTTGGGTTCCGCCAGGTGAAAAACAAGCGCTCTATATTCGTCCTGTCATGTTTGCGAACGAAGGGCAGTTGGACGTACGACCCGCAAACCGATATCGATTCCTGATCATTACATCCCCAGTCGATAGCTATTTTGGAACAAACGCCGCTGCAGTGGCATTAAAGGCAGAAGAAAAATTTACTCGAGCAATTCAGGGAGGGACAGGGTTTGCAAAAGCCGGTGGAAACTACGCCGCTACTTTTCTGGCGACCAGCGAAGGAAGAAAAGAAGGTTTCGCGCAGATTCTTTGGCTAGATGGTGTAGAACACCGGTACATAGAAGAAGTCGGTCAAATGAATATCTGTTTTTATCTTGACGGCAAACTTGTCACCCCACCATTAAGAGGAACTATTTTGCCAGGAGTAACACGTGACAGTGTGTTGCGTCTTGTAACGAACATGGGCATAGAATGTGAAGAAAGATTAATCGACATTCAGGAAATCATTGATGGCTCCAAGAATGGCACTCTTCAAGAGGCTTTTGGTTGCGGAACTGCGGCAATAATTACCGCGGTGGGAAGCATCGGTTATCGGGGTAATAAGTACGAGATCAACCGAGGAAAAACTGGTCCGTTAAGTAAAGAGCTTTTCAAGCAGATTATCGGCATACAAAGAGGTGAAATTGAAGATCCCTATGGTTGGACTAAAGTAATTTCTACCTGTTAATTTTGTTTCAACAATCCAATGGCAGCCCGAAAATAGCCTCCGTTCGGCATAAAAGCCAGATAAAAGAGATCGACTACTCGCAAACTATGCCGTCACCGTCACCGTCCTTCATGTAGACATAGGCAGGATGGTTTCTCTTAACAGGAGCAATCCCATGTTTTCGTACTTCAGAGCACGTAATTCGTCCGTTTCCGTTCTCATCCCACATCGCTAGCGGATGATTGGATTCTAGAGTAGATGACTGAATTTTCTTTGATTGAGGCGGTTCGGTTTGTCGGGCAATGCACTTAAAAAAAATCATCTCCGTTGATTCGCATTGAGACAAAACTGCAGACAGGGCTTCAGCTTCTCGATGATCGACCGAAAGTTGATACTTTGACTTAACGTCAAGGATCCGCTTCGCAAACCAACACTGATTCTGATTCGGCAGCCATTCGGCTGCATCGCGCGCTCTTTTTTGATGTCGATTAACAGATGGGCTAGCCAATGTTAGATTCAGTAAATCACTTGCAAACTCTTGCCGAATTTTGTCACTTGCTGCACACAATCCACTATCGTGAGCTTCAGACCTAGCAACAATATGCTCAATGTCAGTCTCTCTTAAACTTTCAAAACATTGTCCGGTATAAGGACTATAAATTTGTCCCATCGAATTGACGATGCTCTTCTCAACCGACTGAGGATATGAATATTTTTCGGAATTGTAAGGAGTGCAGCGATGTTCTGGAGCAATTTTAAGCCCCATCCAGTACTCCGCAGTTGCTTGTTTGAACACAAGCAATAGCAATGACCCGATCAAGATTAGGAATTTAAATTTGATTCGATGAAGTGAGCATCTAAAATCAGATAGATTCTCTCTTATGCTAGTTTGAATCTGAACCAAAACTTCTTTCAAGTTTTAACGAAGAGACTTGTCAAGATCGTCATTTGGAAATCAAACACCAGTATGGCTGCATTTAACAAGTTGATTGGTGGTGTGGGTCGTGCAGGAATCGAACCTGCGACTCTCTGATTAAAAGTCAGATGCTCTACCGACTGAGCTAACGACCCATATACCTTAATTCGGCAATTCCTTCTCAGTGTCACCTTCGGTTAGAACGAAGGTCTCGACTGACTCTCCGACCAGATCATACCAACTGCAATTTCCTGACGATCCCACTGCTTGTGGCGTTGCGTGCGGCAACACGCCAATGCCGAATTCGGCAGGCCGCCGGAAGAACACTATCGATATTCAACATGACAAAAAAACTAACAACCTGCCCTCGCCTGAAGCGGCTACGACGAAGTGCTACCTGCTGCCAATCTAGTCGCATATTGTACCAAATATAGGACATAGACTCGCACAAGAGTACACAGCTGCGATCTCGATATCTTGCTTGACGCAATTGATTGGCTAAAATCTGTATAAGGATCATTTTTCTAAATGACTAATTCAATTTAGAAATTCATAACTACATACATATAAAATTTTGAAATAAACATGTCGTATAAAAAATGTGTGCACTGTACACACCCATAGAATCTGTACTTACTGATAACTTGGCGCTTAGGGGAATTCCTACTCGGACTTTTTCAGTATTTGTTTCTTTTTTCGATTAAATTCTTCTTGAGTTAGAACACCTTTTTCCAAGAGGTCATGGAGCCTCTCTAACTCGTCGGCTGAAGATGTGAATGTGGTCTTTGATTTAACCGGATTATAAAAGCACCACACAATTGCTACGACCCAACCGATGCCAAACACCAATCCTCCAAAGATGTTGACCAAAATAATCGCTGACTTTTGAGGATGGTTTTTACTTACCGCGATTATTGTAGGAATAAAGTAAAGGATTGCGACAATCCCAAGAGCGACAATTGATTGCAACCCCGATACTTCGCCACTATCGTACATATGCACCTCCTCTGTCCAGAACAGTAAAATAACAACACATTAAGCTTCTAGCAATTCATTTGAGAGTAGTATATTTGAGCAATCACGAAAATCGTACTTTACCAACTTGGATTTGTAGTAAAACCGAACTCAACATGAGTCAAGAGAGAAATGAACTATCTGATTTAACCGAAGTCAAACACGATTGACTGTCCGAGGTCTATCACGATGCCACTGTTGACTCATAACTTTCCATGTTGATGGTGTTAGTCTGTGAATGCCGATGTAGCCACCAAGACAGTGCAGAAAGGGCTAGTTGATTGGATTCATTCTGGAGCGGCCAACACCATCGTGAATTGGAATCCACTGCACTCCGTGGATCAGCTTGGTGAACTTAAGTTTTTGTAGGTGTATCTTTTATAATGCCCTGCTCTGTGTTCAACAAACCTTTTTTTGAGTGCTGCTTCCACTTTTCCTCGCTTCAATACCACCAATCTCAGAGCTCCATTTAGGCGCGGAGGAGCAAATCAAATTTAAGGCATCTAGCTTCGTGGGACAAATTGACGTCATCATTTAGTGCATAAACGCGCCATAGGAACGGCAGTACTTCTTCGACCAATTCTTCATGAATCTCGACTATAGAGTTTGCACTTAGGAGCACACTAGCATAAAGACCTACACCCTCCAATTCCCATAAAGAGACTTCTCGATTGAAGCGAGCGCTAAATTCCAATGGAGGATTCAGATTGATCATTTTCTTGTCGAATTTAAATGCATCAACTTTTATCAGAGCTATTTCATCGGCTTTAAATAAGGTATGCGAAACTATCTCCATTGAATCCGTTGTAGATGAAACTTCCTGAAAAATATTACCAAAATAATAATCGTTTGTTTTATTGATTTCGCCTTGGTTAAATGTAACGGATTTGGAATCGGAATTCATTCTAATGTCCTTTCATGCTCGGAATGTCAGGGGACGTGTTACGCTAACTACATTCGTGCTTTGAATAGCGTAAACTGGGTATCCGAATGCATCTTTCTTTTTGTCAAGTCTGACTACGCCGGATATTACAAACTTCGCTTTAAGGACACTTCCATCTGAAAGATAGACTCGTTGAAATGCTTCTTTGTCTCAATGATGTCAGCCGGTGTTCCAACTTCATTTTTTCCGTCAAAAAAAATTTCACTTTCGATCCATTCATAATTTAGCCCTTTCAATTTTTTTCAGTCTGTTCGCCAAATCCCGTAATCGCTTCGATGACAATAATCTATTGAAGTACCCTGTCAATCGTTCTAAATTTTAAGTGCTCTTAAGTGATGAACTGAAATTTCACTTGACCACCTTCACGATTTTACTTTTTATAGGAGATTAATATATAGCACCTCCATATTCCTTAATCAATCGTGATCAAATGCTCGCGTAATGAATTTCAAATCTGTTATTAGAATAGGATGCAGTTCCAGTAATCGAACTGCCAAAAAAGAGGAATATATCGATAAGAACTAAGTAAACGATGACGTGAATTTCGACGCAAGTTCGATATACAGTCCCGTAACAGAACCTATGGCGTGTGCCGTGCAGGGACTTATCCTACGACTCTCTTATTAAAGATCAGATGCTCTAACGACTGAGCTATCCACCCATATACCTAAATTGGGCAACTCCTTCTCAGCACCACCTTCGGTCTGAACGATAGTTTCGACTGACTCTCGGACCAGATCATCCCAAGTGCGATTTTCTGACGATCCCACTTGCAGTTGGAATTGCGTGCGGCCACACGAAAAAAAATGAAACCGGCAGTTTCGCGAGAGATGCTAATCATGACTGAACGAGACCAAACTGAAAATCACGACCTGCACCGCTTGGCTCATTGCCAATCAATCATGATGACAAGTATTTCAGCAGAATTCGCCCTTGAATCTGCTTCCAACCACGATCATGGCCAGAATACAGCATTGTCTAGCTGATCCAAATTTACTACAAACACTTTAGGGCCGTAACTGCAAAAATACGGATCACAATCCAGGTGTCCGTTCAATCTACGCTTGTCTACTTCGGACCACAATTCAAGATAACATAAGCCTTCTGTATCATAGCTGCTGTCGAAATCTGTACCGTTTAAATTAAGTCGAAAGCCGTGCAGTACCCCGGAACCATTGACTTGTTCGGAAGTAGAATATTTTCGTTTTCCCTGAAAAATTGAGATTCATCAAATTGGAGTTTTCCAGTAATCCTATAGCATTTACGGAAAGCACTTCAAAATAAACTCTCCCGTAATAATCACTGGTGACATACATTTCCATGATGATTTTCGGCAGTCCCCGCAGCCAGGACTCAAGTGCTAGCCCTATGAAAGTATCATCTCCAGAACCTACGGCCATTTTGACCGCGTGTCCTTTCAGGTCCCCATGGTCTGAACCAAGCGGTTTTTTCAGAGCCATGGTGTTGACGTCCGCCTAGCCGTATGAAAACTAAATGTGGAAACCCGCTTTTCGATTCCAAAAGTGCCAGCATAGTTTCAAGCCACTTGATTTCCTCACTCATCTTCTTCGCAATCAATGCTTCCTGTCTGGCTCGCACCTGTGCACGCTTTTTTCCAATTCTTCCTGGACAGTAATCAATTCCTCAAGTGCTGACATCTTCGCCCTGCTTTCGGCGATCTGGGAAAGCGTTTTGTAGGATGCCTCAATTGCCGTTTGTGCTGACTCGTAGCGTTTTTTTGATGGATTCATGACGCTTGGAATTTTCCATGCGACGAATTTCCAGTTCCTGCTCTTGCGTTTCGTTCAAAGCGCAGATATCAGCCTCAGTTCGTACCGCGCGCTAGGCGATAGTCTTGATTAGCGTTTCCGCCTCAGAAAGTTTGCTTATGACCTCAGCAGCGTGTTTTGCGCCTCCCAGAACAATTGGAGATGGGAACATTCCAAAAGGTTGTTCTCTTTGCTCAATCGTGTTATTGAAGGAAAAGCGATGATCCCATTCTTCCTAAGAGTATGTCGATGTAGCAATTCCATACAGATTGAAGGGTTCGCCCGCGCCGTGGGCCTCGATGACCACATTGCAGGATACCCAAACCAAATTCCTGATACGCACTCCAAATTAAATGTTCCCCAATCGTAATACTTTCACAGCCTCCATTTGCCGCACTGTGCCCAGGGCTATTCGTTTTTTCGCCGGCGCAATTTTTAGTCTGAAAATGCTGACTAGATTATGGAGCCCTGCATTTTTTGTTCCTGAAAAAAGTCATCGAGATCATGTATGGCAGAGATTCAGGCATCTATGGCGGGATTAGCAACATGGCGAACCTGTTAGTCGGCATCGTGACAGGACTTAGCTACATCGGCCTGCCGATGATGGTTTTGGCTGATGGGCAGCGTAATGGGGCATGCAACTGCAGGCATCAACTCAATTTTCCTGACAGCTTCTGGGAGATTAGAGGGCGCCACACAACAGACGAATGCAATCGCCATGAGCACCACAAAAATTTGTTCATACCGTCAAAAGAAGCAGACAAAATTTCATAGTTGATGCTCGAATTAGCGGGGACGCATTTCCTGATCGATGACACCTGCGATCTTCTCCGCTGCAGCGGCTGACTGCGACCGGTCTGCATGCAGGTAGCGAGCAGTCGTCCACTCAGTAGAATGTCCCAACAGCTTGGCAACCGTCGGAATTGGCACGCCATTCTGAACTGCCCAAGTGGCATACGTGTGACGCAAGTCGTGCAGACGTACGTCCTCGACTTTTGCAATCTTGCGTACCTTGCGCCAAACAAAATTGAGTCTGATCTGTCCGCCACCCCGGCCTGGAAATACGTATTCACTCTTTGGAGGTTGCAATTTTTCCAGCAGGCGAGCCCCGCATTTAGGCAATTCAAGCGTACGAGGACCGATTTTGGAATCTCTGAGCACGATGCGACGTTCACTGAAATTGACTTCGTCCCAGCGTAACTTTTCAATTTCCGTCAACCGCGCTCCGGTCAGCATCAGCATGCGGATGCCTGCAATTGCATAGCGGGAAACGGAATTAGAGCACTCCAGCTCATTCAATGCATGCGCGACACGGCTGCATTCTTCCACACTCAGAAAGCGATCTCGTCGCATTTCACGGTAGATCTTCCCCCCGCGAAAGGGATTGCAGTCATGAGGGACGCATTCCAGATGTGCCGCCCTTCTGTACATTGCGCTTCCAACCGCCACGCTTCGATTGGCAAGGACTGGGGTAGATTCGAGTTGCTGACACATCTCAAAAACTTGTCGTCTCGTAATTTCAATGAGATCAAACTCACCAAAACATGGCAGCAAGACCCGGCGCAAGACATACCGATAAAATGCGACAGTTTTTGGCTTGAGTTGAATCTGGACGTAATCAATATAGGTTTTAGCAAATGCTTTAAACAACACTTCGGGTTTCTCCTTTGTTCAATAAATCAAATATGTTTAATGAAAAACCTAATGTATCACACTTGCTAGAGGGTCGTTGTTCTGAGGAAAATTCTGGAGGTGGCTTTTTGCCTGCCACCAAAATGCGTACGGTGATGATACTGCACCAGATCGATCTTCTGACAGCATACATCGTTAGCAGTACCAAAGTGCGGACGTACTAAACAGATTGTAGGTTGTCGAGTGAACACACAATCTGGTAGATTCGCCAGTGCGATTGGGCGGCACTCGGTTTTTTGTCTGTATTATGCAACACTTACCATAGATTTTGTATGAGTCGTCGAAGCAATGATGCCGAAAGGAGGCCGAGTTTTAGACCCTTTCGGTGGTCGTGGCACCGAGCCGCTCGTCGCGCAAGTGACGGATCGCCCCTCATTGGGCATTGACTTGAATCCAGTCTTTTGAGTGTTTACAAAAATGAAGGCTGACTCGGAAAGAATTTTTGAAATTCTGCTGCGGAAATTGAATGACGTTCAGAATAAATACAGCCGGAAGATTCCATTGCAACAAATGAATTTCAGATGTGGGCGTGAAGTTGCGAAGTGCTTGTTATTCTAAAAGCTGCCCGGCGAGAGCTGGCTTGATGTGAGAGTAAGACGTTCAAAACGCTGATGGGCATTCTCTTGGCAAATCTACATGTGCGGCACGGCGGAGTATGCAACCAAACGCAGAGTTCTCGGTCTATGGAACCGAAATACGTAGTGCGATGGTGGAAAACAGGTCAATGAATCTCCCTGCAGTAACTCCAACAAAACTGATCCGAGAGAAAGATTCTGGCCCATTACACCGAATGCATGAAATAGGTGGATTAGTTGCGCTCCGCGTTTGAATGACTCGTCCACGGAGCCGAATCCTGTTATGCTGATCAGGGAATGGAGACAGGACCGTGGTCGAATTTATTTTAGCCGCAAGAATCCATCTTTATCCTGTCGCGAAACTAACTGGGAAGACCGGTACAAGCCCCGAATTGTACTCGTCATTTTGACGCAGACATGCGGCAAATTGAGCCACGGTTGTCAGACCTTGTGTCGAATCGTCCTGCAGTTTGCCTGATCTCCATATTTTTCAAATTCCCCACGACTGGTGAACTCATATGAAAAATGTGAACTGCATATCATCCATCCCTGGGTGGGCGGATTGGATGTGCAAAAAATACAAGTCTCGGCCTCGGTGCGACTTTGCGAACTCGCTGAGCCCCCAAGCGGCGATGCGATACCCGAAATTTCAGCACATTGCCCAATGGACAGCGGCAATCGAGGAGCTGGCTGCTGGAACATCAGGGGCTGCCCTTTTTCCATAAGTTCATCCTAGACGCTAAGCTCTGAGCATTTGATTCTCATCGATGATCTCAGCAGTGCTTCTGCTAACCGTATTCTGCAGGTTTGGCAGATGTGACTTCTTCAAATTTGCGGGCAACTGGGTCGCAAGCCAATAGTCAGTGACGATTTGAGCTGGCATTCAACCAGAATCCAAGGTCCCGTACATCTGCCCTTGGTCCGCTCGGTCGAGCAGCACTTCAGCCATCTGTGTCATGATGGTCAAGCGGAGGCATCTGTTCCAGATCTTCTGGTTGTCGGGAGAGAGATCATGCTTGCGGTTCCGATAGCCGGCATCAATGCAATGTTGCGTTACGTTGCCGGCTTGCGTTGCCTAATCGCGCCGTCCCCAGATGAGATTCAATGTAAACGCTATGCGCCGGCATGAACACGATGGTGGCCTGATAGGGCCTGGCCGCGGCTTTGGAGCCTAAAAATGCGTTGCCCATCTAGGGTTGGCGCAGTGTTTTGGTGAACGTGCGCATACCATAGCCTTCAACACTGTCATGTCAAAGGCAAGTTGCGAAAATGGCCTCAACAAAAGAAAAATTACCAGATTACAATGCCTGCACCCGTTGGTTTCGTCAGTAAGGATGCTCAGCCTGTTAGCACTGAATCAGATGGGGGCGAGTAGTTTCATGAAAATGAGAATTACTGCATCGTACTTTAAGTTTGCTGCATTTTAACATGTCACAAGCTACCCTATTGATGTAGTGCTTTTGCTTTTTCAAATTTTCTTTTTGCTATTTTTTGTAAGAATATCATGTAGTATGTAAAAAAGAACGTCACTCCCACGCCAGCTCGTTAATTTAGTATATCGCCTGCCCATTTAATGCTTAGAGGGTAAATGCTCGCCGGAATTTATCTGTTAAGCGTTTTCAGAAATTAGTGTAGATGTACAAACTCGAGCGGCATGCGAAAAATATTTTTACAAACTGTGCAAATTCAAGCAGCTAAACAAGGCAAATGAAGGAAGACAATCTTCAGATAGAATTGAAATTGATTAGTCAGTCAATTGGGCAAGTGCTTGTAAACCTTAACTTCCCGCGCACTAGTTTTGCTTAGAACTGAATTTGCATACAATTTCTTACTTTAAATTTCGCTAGTTGGCTGATCTTACTAATGCAAGAGTCGCCCGCCCTTGATTGGATCACTATAAAGGGGTTTAAGAGCATTTCCAGAATTGAGCGCCTAAAAATTCATCCAATAAATATATTAATTGGATCAAACGGATCCGGCAAAACCAATTTTCTCGAAGTCTTTTCTTTCCTAAACACAATACGTAATGGCCGTCTTCGGAATTACGTACAGAAAGCGGGCGGGGCGAATAATCTACTCCATTTTGGTGTTAAAAGCACCCAAAACCTGACTCTTCGTATCTCATTTGAGAACGAAATAAACCAGTACGAAATTCAATTGAATCTTGATAATGTGGACAATATGTTTCCGCTCCGGGAGACCTTGTATTTTTGGGATAGATCGAATCTTGAATCGCCATTTGAAAGGCGAATTTCAAAAAACAACGGCGAAGCCGGAATTAGCATCCCCATGGTTTGTGGGATTTCAAGTTACATTCGAGATAGACTTGATAGTTGGCGTTGCTACCATTTTCACGATAGTGGCCAAACTTCACCGTTAAAAAGAACAGCAGACATACACGACAATAATTTCCTGCGTTCGGATGGTTCAAACCTCGCCGCTTTCCTCTTTTACCTGCAAAAATGCCATGGAAAATCGTATGAACTTATCAGACAAACGGTACGACTGGCTGCACCATTTTTCGATGATTTTCAACTTGCACCACAAAAGCTGAACGAAAACAAAATTCGCCTCGAGTGGAAACACCGAAATTCAGATGCCTATTTTGATTCGTCGTCACTTTCAGACGGTTCGCTTCGATTTATTGCTCTTGCGACTTTGCTTCTCCAACCTGCAAAGCTACTGCCGTCAGTCATTATCATAGATGAGCCAGAACTTGGTTTGCACCCATATACTGTTACTCTTTTAGCCTCATTAATTAAACAGGCTTCAACGAATTCGCAAACTATTCTTGCTACACAGTCATCACTGCTGCTGGACAATTTCGAGCCAAACGACGTACTCGTCGCAGACCGAGAAGATGGTGCCACCAAATTTACCCGATTAAATTCTGACAGTCTTGACAGCTGGCTTGAACATTACAGCCTCGGACAACTTTGGGAGAAGAACCAATTTGGGGGCCGCCCTGCGTCAGACAGTAGGATCAATCATTCAAAATAATGCTTCGATTATTAGTTCACGTAGAAGGCCAAACCGAAGAGACGTTTGTAAACGAGATATTAGCGCTACATCTTAATAATTCCGGAGATTCTTCAATAAGTGCCAGATTGATGGGAAGTGCTCGACAGTGCACTCGCCGAGGCGGAATTAGAAAGTGGCCGACAGTGCTGCAAGATATAGTTCGCCACCTTCGTGAGGATGAGTGTTGCTTTGCGACTATCATGCTAGACTACTATGGTCTACCGATGACCGGAAACGGTGCACAGCCAGGCCGCGCAGAATCATCAAGTAGTCAATTCGCAATGAAAGCCCAGATTGTAGAGGATCACATATCGAAATATGTCCAGTCGAAAATAGGCAAAGACCTCTATAAAAATCGTTTCATTCCTTACTTGATGATGCACGAATTTGAAGCGCCTCTCTTCAGCGACTGTAAAAAATTTTGTAACGGAATTGGAAAGCCGGAACTTACCGAAAAATTTCAAAAAATTCGAAGTCAGTTTGAGAACCCTGAAGAGATTGACGAATCACCCAATCAAGCTCCCTCCAAACGAATCCAAGCACTCGTTGAGAACTATGAAAAACCACTTTTGGGAACACTTGCTGTATCGAACATCGGTCTGGGTCAGATCCTTAAACAATGTCCAAATTTTTCCAAATGGATGGACAAACTAGAAAGTCTTTGAACGACTGAGACTGAAACGGACACTTGAATGCAAACTGCGATTTTCAAGCAACATCTGCAAATTGACAGATCCTCTTATGCTGCGTTGAGGTGGTCCGTTCCCAGTTCAGGACTGCTTTGCCATTCAATGTTGCTTTCTCTAGTACACTGTTACGAAAAAGGACTTCATTCCGTGTTGACATGTTGTGAATTTTCGGAACGTTTGAGCCCCAACGAATTCAGACTTCTGGTCGAAACGCTGGCAGCCTGCCTAGGGCGGGGATGGACGATGTTATCTCTACGGAGGACGAGTCACCAAGAACAAATTTGTCAGATTCGAACAACAGAATCAATTTTCCGTTCGGGAACCAAAAAGTTACACCCCAAAAAAAGATTTCGGGCGTGTAAGTTAGGTTCATAAAGATCGCTTTTTTCTCTGTCGGTCCTTATGGATGATGGCGGGTTAAAGGGACATCGAACTATCAATTTTCAGCTTTTTTCAACTTGAACTAACACGAATCCTTCACTCGGATCAACGGTGATGAATTCACCAGATTGAATTAGAGAGGTAACATCCACATCAAACTCATGTACGAGTGTAAGATTGGCAAACGCTGCCCCCTGTGCCAATATTGGATTGGTTGAGTTCAGCACCAAAGCACGCGGAGCCATTTTCCTTGACACCATGTCATACAACATCCAAGAAGTCGCGACACCTCCTTTTGCAGTATTCAGAACTAGAATTTTGTCTACATACGACTGACCATAAAGCAAGTGAGCAGGTCGAGAAAATACTCCTCGAATTCGATCAAGATCATAGCGGGCGCTAAAGTTATCATTAGCACAAATTGCGATTCCACTCACTCTCTCCCCAATTCCAACCGAGCATGTATATTTTCTGTCAACAATCGTCATAGTTTTCCAGTCACTGCCGCCTCAATACATTGTTCCGTTGTAGTTAGCATTGGTTCATAGCCATATCCCGCAATTATGTTCACCAGTTTTGCTGAATTGCTCACTAATGTCTTCCAGTCATTTGCCTGAGAAAGTTCGCGAGCGTACATCTGATAGAAACAGACACCACTCAGTAAAACTGCGCCACTTTGTTCCAAGCAGTCAGTGATGCCAAATCGATCACAGGCGTGCTTTATCTCAGGTGAAGTCGCAACTAGCATCAAAGTATTGCGGTGTACCCTGCGACTGTTGAGCATTGCAACAATATCTTGAATCTCAAATAAGGAAAGTTGTGGAGCTGCAAATACGACTATATCAACAGAAATGTTTTGGTTGGTTTTGGCATAAAATTTTTTGATGCGATCAACGTTAATTCGTTCCGTTTTGTCATTGCCAATATTCTCAAGCGGCGCTCGACTTGCTGCTTCAGGTGAAATTCCCTCTAGCAGATAAAGCGGTACGGACCCGTAGCTTGCAACGGCAGCACCGAAATGTTTCAAAGCATCTGAATTCGGTTGAATATCGACACCGGAAATGAACGGCGTCACCCAGTACGAGCCACTTGATTCCCCTACAACTGCGCCTAGCGCTCCCCAATCGGAGAGAGTTTTTGGCTGAAAGTCAACAATAAAGTGATGTGTTGGTATTCTATGTTCATCGAGGTGATAGCCGTAACGAGGCACGCGTCCGGTGAGTGCAGCCGACAATGCTGCTGGACCACCCTCAAAGTTGCTACGTGCGCCAAACACGCTATTCGCATAGATTGTAGAGCCTGTATCACCAAAAGCAATATGTTCCCCAAATACAGGCGGGGCTACCGACTGATAATTGATACAAGTATCAGTCATTAAAATGCCCATTCTCCTTAATGCCTTTATCGTTCGCCGCTCGCGAACTACAAACTCCTCCGGCTGCCTCAATTGCTGATATTTGCATAAATCGCTTCCTCGCGGGTCCGTAATCGCTGGAATAGCTACAGTTCTCTGATCGCGCTCGTGATTGGACAAAAATTCCAAGTGAGCAATTCCGGCTTCTCCAAGTGACTCCGTGTCACACATAATGTGAGCCTGGGATACTGGTACAAAATCGGAAGCGCCAAAAAAACGCGCGACCTGCATTAGCTGTTGCATCGCCCACTGACGGGGATAACCGTGTTGGCCATCCAACATTTCTCGTTCATATTGTGTAAGTTTGATCTTAGCTCGCACGACGCCGATGAAATTTCTTAGGAATACGGGTAAAGTTAGGCTAGCGCTCAGTTAGTTTAAGTTCAATATTTGAAATTGAACCTGTTCCACGTAAGAAAGCTATTAAAATCATACTAATCTGTAATTCTTCTGGGTTGAGAAAATGCACACATTGCGAAAGTCATTTTTGAATTTTAACATGCTGCGCAGAGCCGCCCAGGAACAGCTGTAACTCAATAATATTTTCAGGGAACTCGAAATGCTAAAAAAAATTGTTCTATCAACGGCAGTTGGTCTGCTACTGTTCTCGTCTAGTGTATTTTCAGCAACAATCAAACTTGGTTTTGTCACCACTTTAAGCACACCTGCTGCTGTCATTGGAAACGACATGCGTGATGCCGTTGAACTTGCTCTCGAACACATTGATCACAAAATGGGGGGAGTTGACGTTGAAGTCGTCTACGCTGATGATGAGTTTAATCCACAGAAAGGAAAACAAGCGACCGAACGCCTCGTTACTCAGGATAAAGTTGACATCGTTTTCGGCTATATCTGGTCTCATGTTCTGTTAGCGTCTGCTACAACAGTCTTGGATGCTGGAAAAATATTAATTAGCGCTAACGCGGGACCTTCTCAGCTCGCTGGCAAGAACTGCCACAAAAACTTCTTCAACATTTCATGGCAAAATGATCAAACTCCAATGGCGATGGGGGAAGTTTTGAATCAGCGCGGTGTCAAGACTTTGTATGTCATTGCACCACAGTACGCTGCAGGCAAGAATATGGTTGCTGGCGTAAAGAGAACATTTGCAGGTGAAATCGTTGGCGAAGATATGACGAAGTGGCCCGATCAAATTGACTGGGCATCAGAACTGTCCAAAGTCAAGGCAGCCAATCCAGATGGCGTGTTTATTTTTTATCCGGGTAAACACGGCCCTGCATTCATTAAACAATATGAACAAGCAGGATTGTCCGGCAATGTTGATCTGTATACCGTTTTTACGATTGATTCACTCAGCTTGCCTCGATTCCAAGGCGCCGAAATGAACGGCGTGCTCGGAACAACCATGACGCAGTTTTGGGCACCTGATCTTGATACAGAGGCCAATAAGAAATTTGTTGATGGCTTCAAAGCAAAACATGGAAAATACCCAAGCTTCTATGGTGCTCAGAGCTATGATGCTGTAATGTTCATTAAAGGTGCAATCGATGCAACAGGCGGTGACGTCAGCGATGTTGACGCGTTACGTGCAGCATTGGAAAAAGCTGATTTTCCTTCTGTGAGAGGAGACTTCTCAATCGGTCCGAATCATTTTCCCATTCAAAACTTCTATAGTCGAGAAGTGGTTGTAGATGAGGGTGGTGTTTGGACTACTTCGGTTCGAGAAGTTGTGCTAAAAGATCACCAAGATGTTTACGCAGCCGAATGTAACATGTAAAAATAAGTGGTCAGACATTGTGTCGAATTGATTCTGATTTTCATGATGAGCTAAACACTCGCGAAGCAAACTAATTTTTTGAGACTGCAAGGTTTAGCGTGCTGGGCCTTGCAGTTTCAATTCACGGATGGATATTCGAACAAGCAGATGGAAATGCCACTCTTTTTTGACAATATTCTTCCTCTTTCGCTATCAAGTTCCAAATTCAGAGGCATACGGGTCGTCATTGGTACAATCTTATGACTCCTTCTGAGAGATTTGGAGTTTTTTATCTTCAGTTGGGTAATTTCCGTTGGAATGGACTTTACTAGTTGAGCAAATAATCAACGGTATTCAATTTGGAATACTGCTTTTCCTTCTCGCTGCCGGCCTTACGCTTACGTTCGGCATCATGGATCTTGTCAATCTTGCTCATGGGTCCATGTATATGCTTGGCGCCTTCATAGGAGCTACGATTTATCTGTGGACCGGTTCCTTCATTGCCGCCATATTGCTGGGGGTCCCCATCGTTGCAGGAATTGGAATACTAACTGAAATAACAACACTTAAATCCTTATATCAACGTCATCACCTTGATCAAGTTTTAGCTACATTTGGGCTAATTCTTTTCTTCAATGAACTCGTGCAGATCGTGTGGCCGCTTGATGGATTGACAGTCCCCTTTCCATCCTACCTGTCATCGACAGTAACGCTGTTTTTCGGTATTGAGTATTCGGTATACAGACTCATGATCATCATTGCCGGAGTTATTGTCGCAATTTCAATGTGGTTGTTGGTTTCGAAAACCAAGTTGGGCATGTTAATTCGAGCAGGTGCGTCGGACCGTGAGATGATCGACGCACTAGGAACGAATATCCGACTTTTGTTTACTTTGGTATTTGGAATCGGCACAGCTCTAAGCGCACTTGCAGGCATACTCATGGCCCCTATCCTTGGTGCGAATTCTGGTATGGGAGAACAAATCATTATTGTAGCGTTTGTGGTCATCGTGATAGGAGGAATCGGCTCTATCCGGGGAAGTTTTATCGCTGCTTTGATTACGGGTTTGATCGATACGCTTGGTCGTTCGTTTTTGGACGTAATTCTAGCTCTATTTATTGATGTGAGTGCGGCTGAAGCGGCGGCGCCGGCGATTTCATCGATGTTGATTTACATCTTTATGGCGTGCATTCTTTTCTTCAAACCCACCGGGTTGTTTGGAAAATAAAGCATATGCGAGAAATCAACTTGTCTTTAAAATTCAATAGCCTCTCAGACCGACGCAGGATTTTAGGCGCTCTTGTGCTAGGTTTGTGCGCCATTGTTCCCATCCTGGCGACTATATTCGATGAGCCCTATTACATCAATTTGTTCGCGAGAATTATGATTTGGGCAATTGCCGCGATCAGCTTGAATTTAATTCTTGGATACGGCGGAATGATTAGTTTCGGACACGCTCTTTACCTTGGAATTGGTGCCTACGTCGTTGGGATTTGCGCTTACTACGACATCTATAGCGCCTATATACAAATACCATTGGCAATTGGTGCAGGGGCCCTGATTGCATTAATATTTGGGGCAATCAGCTTGCATACGCGCGGTGTGTATTTCATTATGATCACTATGGCCTTGACTCAAATGATTTACTTTCTCTTCATCAGTATCGAAGAGTACGGAAGTGACGATGGCCTGATCATTTATACGCGTACGGATTTTGGTACGAATTTGCTAAATCTTGACAACCCTATTCAGCGATACTACCTAATATTCGTAACTCTGATCGCAGGGCTATATTTTTCAAACCGATTTATTCAGTCTCGATTCGGCTACGTCATTCGAGGTGCGAAGTCGAATGAACTTCGCATGGAAGTCATAGGATTTCCCACTTTCCGATATAGACTGGTTTGTTTCGTCATCGCTGGTGTGATCTGCACACTCGCTGGAATTTTAAGTGCAAACGTTGAAAAATTTGTCAGTCCAGACTTCATGCACTGGACACGATCTGGTGAACTGATATTCATGGTGGTGCTGGGCGGCATGGCAAGCATCATAGGTCCGGTAACCGGAGCACTCGTATTCTGGCTATTGTCAGAGGTGCTTTCTAGAATTACAGAACACTGGCACATAATTTTTGGACCTTTCTTAATCTTGGTGGTTTTGTTGTCGCCACGCGGAATCGATGGCCTGCTTCAGGGAAAGAAAATAAAAAATGACTGATTTTCTATTAAAAATCAGAGGCTTAAATAAGAGATTTGGAGGTGTATTTGCTGTTGATAACGTTGATTTAAACGTTAAAGCAGGTGAGATTCATGCACTGATTGGTCCCAATGGAGCAGGAAAAACAACCCTTATTTCATTGATTTCCGGCATAATTCCTCCAGATTCCGGAAGCATTGAATTTGATGGTCATTCGATCACAAAACTCAATGCGCCATCTCGTTCCTTGTTAGGACTCGCACGTTCATTTCAGGTAACTTCCATACTGAAAGACTTCACTTGCCAAGAAAATGTCGCACTCGCAGTGCAAGCTCATTTCGGTCACAGTTTCAATTTCTGGCGACCTGTTGGCAAAGAAAATATTATTCAAGAGCGAGCAATCAATGTACTGGAATCGATCGGGATCGCAAATCATCGCAAAACAGTTGCAGCCCAGCTCGCATATGGGGAACAGCGTCAGTTGGAACTCGCAATAGCTTTGGCCATGGAACCTAAATTGTTGGTTTTGGACGAACCCCTAGCGGGGATGGGGCGAGAAGATTCTGCAAATATCGTACGATTGCTCAAGGACCTTAAAAGTCGCTACACGATTTTTTTGGTTGAACATGATATGGATGCAGTATTTGCACTTGCTGATCACATATCGGTCATGGTATACGGACGGGTGATTGCTGACGGGGAGCCGCACGCTGTGCGCGAGGACGATTTTGTGCGGACAGCATATCTGGGGCATGACAGTTAACGATGCTTTCTATCTCTAAAATTGACTCCTTTTATGGAGACACACAAGCTTTATTTCAGCTTAGCCTAGTGATTCAAGAAGGTGAAATTGTGACTTTGCTGGGCCGGAATGGAATGGGCAAGACCACAACAGTTCGCTCAATCCTGGGATTAATCAAGCCCAAGCGCGGCGAAATAAAGTTTCAGGGTGAGGACATCACTGGCTGGCCACCTTACCGAATCGCGAAGGCAGGAGTAGGCCTTGCTCCAGAAGGTCGACATATATTTCCCAACTTAAGTGTGCGGGAAAATCTAACCGCTACCGCCCACAATCTAAGTCAACTGAGAGACCCGTGGACGATCGATAGAATCTTGAGTTTATTTCCGCCGCTTGAACCAAGAATTAATATTATGGGGGGACGAATTTCAGGTGGAGAGCAACAGATGCTCTCGATCGGAAGAGCATTGATGACCAACCCGAAATTACTTGTGCTAGATGAAGCAACCGAAGGCTTATCGCCACTGCTCAGAAATCAGATTTGGAGCAGTATCATGAGATTAAAGGACAAAGGCCAATCTATATTGTTGATTGATAAGAATCTAAAATCTTTAATGAAAGTTGCGGACCGACACTACATTGTTGAGAAAGGACAAATTGTGTGGACTGGCAACTCCGATGAATTTAACTCGAGTCCAGATCTGCAGAAACGCTACATTGGCATTTAACGGAGTTGGTGTTATGGAAAATTCAACCGGTAGAAGTGGCTTATAGAACACCGTCTCGCGTCATTTTGTCTAAACGACGCCGCGCAGAAAAAGCAGACCTGCTGGCAGGATAAAGTTCGATCACTTGATTCAAGTATTTCCCAGCCTTCTCGAAGTCAGCCATTTCATAGTAAACATAGCCGATTTTCAGCATGGAGTCAGAAGCGCGCTGACTATCCGGGTATTCTTCCACAACTCTCTCGAAAACGGGCAATGCCGCTTCATAATTCTGAGTTACGTAATTCGCTTCTGCAATCCAATACCAGCTGTCATCTAGCAATTGACTATTCGGAAACTGCTCAACCAGCCTGCCAAACTCAGCGATTGCGTCTTCATACTCACCGTCACGTAAAGAACGAAATGCTTTATCGTAGACTTCTCGATCTCCCTCGCTTACTATTTCTATTTGGATTTCCCCGACAGATTCGTCGTCCGAAATCGGTTGTTCAGCACTGCTGTCTTCTGTGGTCTGCTGCTGGGTTGAACTGTCGTCAGACGCTTCAGCTTCAATAGGTGCGGAACCTTCACTTGTCTCAGTTGTTGGTTCTGATGTGCTTGGTTGCGAGTCCGAATGGCGCTCTAATTTACGCAAGCGTATATCAATATCGTCATAAAGCTGAGTCATTCGCTTTTGAGTTCGGTTCAATTCAAACTCTAGCAACTCCACCCGCTCTCTTAATTGTTTCAGTTCGTTAGTCGTGTCTGTAACAAGGTCAAGAGCGACAGTAGAATCCTGTACTTGTGCCGGTTCCGATTCTGTCGGGACTGTATCCGATTGAGCAGGCGGGACTGTTTCACATCCCACAGTGAACACTAGGGAAAGTGTCATGAGACTAAGACCCAGGTATTTGTAACGATCGATGAACACTTTCACTTTCCCTAACTTTCTCCAACTAAATCCAAAAAGATTATGAATACTTGATTTTAAAATCAGTAGTCAAATTCAGCACGCCGATTCAGACTCCAGGCCTCCTCATTCGATTCCATCGCAACTGGCTGTTCCTCACCGTAAGAGACAACATTAATTCTGGAAGCATCAACACCAAACTGTTGAAAATAGCGACTTACAGCTTCACCGCGCTGATCTCCCAATGCAAGATTGTACTCACGCGTGCCCCGTTCATCAGCATGGCCTGCGATATTCAGTGTAACACTAGGATTACTGACAAGAACCTCCGCGTGAGCTTGAATGATCACTTGTCCTTCTTCATTAACAATCGATTCGTCAAATTCGAAGTATATTGTTCTTATTTCGAGCGGAGGGATCTCCCCGTCAGTCAGTCCTTCACCTTCGACACTTCCGGTATCGCCAACTCCACTGGTTGAACTGTCACCAGTCGCGTCTGATTGTTCGCTCATTGCGTCCGAATCGCTGTCGTCGCCACTGTCTTCAACAGCTTGTGTGGCACAACCCGCGACGAGCAGCATGAAAGCGCATAACAACGCGGCAATTAGAATTCTTAATTGTTGCATTTGATCGTTTTCTCCTATGATTAAGTTAAACTATTGATTTGTTTCCCAAGAGACCTGCTTCACTACTCCGCCATTGACTGCGATTCTAGACTGGGTGGAACCGTCTGGAGATAGAATTCGCAAATGTCGATCTTGTCCTTCTACAACGTAAATTAACATATCTCCATGCGGAGAAAAGTTAATCGAATCATCGATATAGGTTGATGACACCACTTTCAGTGCATTCGACTTCAAATCATAAATAGCAACTCGACTACTTCCAGATTCACTTGTAATGAGAGCCAACTCATTTCCTGACGGATGATAGCGAGCGCCTGAATTTGATTTTCCTGCTATTGTCACACGTTCGCTGCGGCTATTTGGACTCAGTGACTTTCTATAAATCTGAGCATTTTTTCCACGATTTGAAGTAAAGATGATATGTTCGCCATCCGGTGACCAGGATGCTTCCGTATCAATTTGAGTATTTCTTGTCAGCTGCCGCAGTTTACGATTTTTCAAATCGAGAATGTAAATGTCAGAATTACCGCCCCGTGAAAGAGTGAAGGCGATCATCCTTCCATCTGGCGACCAGTTTGGTGATCGATTGTGGCCTTTAAATTCAGCGATTACTTCTCTGGCACCGGTGCCCAAGGTCTGAACATAAATTCGGGAGCGGTCAGGCTCTAGCAGCGAATAGGCGATCTGTTTTGAATCTGGCGACCAAGTAGGCGAAAAAATCGGGTAATTGGACTCTAGAACCTTCTGAGGATTGTGCCCGTCGTAATCGGAATAAAAGAGGCTGTGAATCAAGCCGTTTCCATTCTCTTGACGGGTGGTTGTGTAAAGTATCTGGGTATGAAATGAGCTCTTTCTGCCCGTAATGCTCTCAAATACTTTATTCGCGATCCTATGCACGGTTTGACGCAGCTGAGATTGACCTACTATGTACTGAACTCCAAAGATCTGCTGTTGTCCCAAGACATCATAAAGTCTTGATACAACTCGGTATTTATCGTCTTGGAGTTCTACCGTACCGATGAGAAGATAATCAACTTGAATCAACTTCCAGTCGACAAAGTCAATGTCTTCACTCTTTGAGGGATGACTGAGAAACAAATCAGGCTGTATCGGCTCAAATAGTCCCGACCTCTCCAGATCACTTCGAATCACCTGATCTAAAGAATAATCGAGAGGATCCAATACATTATCTGGACTCTGACCAAACGGAACGATTGCAATCGGCACTTTGACCACAACACCTTCATCGATTTCAATTCGAATTACAGCAAATGCATCCGTACTGACCAACAAAACCGTTACGGCTAACAAGCAGTTGCGAAATAGTTTCAACATAGTTAACTCGTGGAATTGAACTTGAATTCGAACTTTCTAAAGTATTTGTACAGGTCAGGGTCTAGCGGGACTGGCAAGGGTGAGGCCTTGCGAACAGCGTTCAGTACAGATCGATCAAATTCTTTGGACCCACTCGATTTTTCAATGGAAACATCTAAAACTGAACCAAGTTGATCAATTTCAACTAATACAAGAGTTTCCAGCTCGCGCTCTTGTGACAGACCTTGTTGATTCCAACTTTGAGTCACTTTTGCTCGAATTTGAGGAACATACCTGCTGAACTCTGAAATACTCCTCCTTTCGTTTGCTTTTTCCAACGCGATGCGTTTTCGCTCGGCTTCTTCCGCTTTTTTCTGCTCAGCCAATGCGATCCGCTTTTGTTCAGCTTCTTCTTCCGCTTTTTTCTGCTCAGCCAATGCGATTCGTTTTTGCTCAGCTTCTTCTTCCGCTTTTTTCTGCTCAGCCAATGCCTGCTGCTGTTCGATTCGCTTTTGCTCTTCAATACGCTGCCGTTCCAGTTCTTCCTGTTGAAGTTTCTGTTGTTCCTTTTCTTTCTCCAATTTCGCCTTTAGTTGCAGTTCCTCCAGCTCGGCTTTCTTTTGCTCAATCAAAGCCAGCTGTTCTTGGTGCTTTATTTGGTTCTGTTCGGTGATTCGTTGCTGTTCCTGCTGTTGCTGCTGTCGTCTTTTTTCTTCATCAGCTCGTTGTTTTTCCGCTTCTTGGCTATCTCTTTTTTCTTGTTCGATCCGTTCCTGACGCTGTTGCTCTAAAGCAGCCAATTCGGATTCCACTTTTTCTAGCCGCTCAAGCTCTTTCTTATTTGCTTCTGCAAGTCGATGTAGCTCTTCCTCACTTTTGAGGCGTTGTGTCTCAGCATCTTTCAAACGCTGCTGCTCTTGCAGATTTGCCAACTTGATTTCTTCAATTTCCCGCTGTTTCTTTTCGTACTCTTGTTCAGCTTGTTGCTGCTGTTTCAGCGCATCCTGGATCTTCTGTTGTCTCGCGATCTCAACCTGTTGGACTATTTCGATCTCTTTCTCGACTTCCTCTTGCGAAATCGCCCGCGCTTTGACTGGATTGACCTCCGGTCCGACTTTAGTGTTATCACTTGACAAAGTTTCGAAAAACATAATATTTATCCCAACAGCAAAAACAATAACCGCATGCACACCTATTGCGAGTAATATGGCCTTGATTCCGAATGATGCTGGGAGTCCTTTTACATTTGCCATCTAGCTGTTGTTCGGATTGCGTGTCACAAGTCCCACGTCATCGACTCCTGCTGATTGTAGTGCTACCATTGCCTGTATCACCGAGTCAAAGTCAACATTGGCATCTCCACGCACCAAAAATAGTGTGTCTGGATTCACTGTGAGTACGGCAGCAGCCTTAAGTTGTATGTCGCGCAATGTGACATTTTCTTCATTATTCTGATTCAAGTAGTATTGGCCTTCGACGTCTACATGCACGATGAAGGGAATCGTTTCCTGTGATGATATTGGTTTGGCTGACGCCTGGGGAAGCTCTACATTGACACCTTCTGTCAGCAAAGGAGCAGTAACCATAAATATGACTAGCAACACCAGCATTACATCAATGTACGGTACGACGTTGATCTCGTTGACCTGACCAAATCGACGCTTTCGATAGTTCGTTGAGGTCTTCATGCTATGATCTTTCTGCGTATTGACGGTTTACGACACTCAGAAATTCTTCCATGAATGATTCATATCGACTTAGCAGTCTGTCGGCTTGATAGGAAAACCTGTTGTAGGCAATCACTGCGGGAATCGCTGCCGCCAGTCCCATAGCGGTTGCGATCAGCGCTTCCGCGATGCCCGGCGCGACCGCTGAGATCGTAGTCGTCTGCAGCGAACCTAGCGCCCGAAACGAATTCATGATTCCCCAGACAGTGCCGAATAATCCTATATAGGGACTGGTCGAACCAACCGTAGCGAGAAAAGACAAATTTGAATTCACACTGTCTTCAGCCCGATTTAGTGCGACGCGCATGGAGCGCTGCACTCCATCTACAATTTCGGTTCGATCTACAATTCGACGCGTCATGAGTCGACTCAGCTCCTGATATCCCTCCAAAAAGACGACAGCAATCGAACCAGAGTCTTTCGTGCGCTTCTCCCAGTCATAGTACAGAGTGCTCAAGTCCCCTACGGTCCAAAATCGACTCTCAAATTCATCGGCTGTTTCTGTCCAATATTTCAATGTGAACCATTTGTAAAAGATCATGGACCACGAAATCAGTGAAGCCAAAACGAGAACAGTCATGACAACTTGAACAAGGAGACTGGCATTTAATATCAAGTCGATGAAGGAGAGTGCATTTGAGGTAGGGGCAATTTCCATGTGTTTGTCTCTATTGGTTAAATCTCTTTTTAAGTTCTGTGGGAATTCTTCGTACTGTCAATCGTTGAGAGTCGAGACAAGCGATTCGAAACTTGCCTCTCACCAAGAGCTTTTGATCACATGAAATTTGTTGCTGAACTTCAAAACTCGCACCCAATAACGTTGCGAAATCAATTGAAACATTCAATGTATCTCCGAGATACGCAGGTCTTTTGAAATCTAGGGTGGCGAATCGCACTGCGAATATGATGCCCCAACTGTTTGCAGGTTGTTGTGGGAGATATCCCATACCGATCAGCCAATCGGTTCTTGCGCGCTCCATGAACTTCAAGTAATTTGCGTGATAGACCACGCCCGCCGCATCCGTATCTTCGTAATACACGCGATATTTTGCGCTGAAATCAACGGGGATGACACTCAATTTTGGGTTACCCGGCCGTATCTATTATTGTACTAAATAGTTGCAACTAACATTTACAGAAGTGGTTCGATTTTGTAATCATCGCGCCGGTCAACGCCTAAATGTCGCAGAGCATTAATCGTTGCCACTCGACCGCGCGGCGTACGCTGAATGAATCCTTGCTGCAGCAAATAAGGCTCGATCGTATCTTCGATTGTGCCTCGTTCTTCACCAATGGCTGCTGCTAAAGTTTCAATTCCTGTCGGTCCACCTTGAAAATTTTCTACTAGAATTTGTAAATACTTGCGATCCAGCACATCCAATCCAGATTGATCTACATCCAACATTTTCAGTGCATATTTCGCTGTTTTTCGGTCTATCTTCCCTTCACCTTCAATCTGAGCATAGTCTCGCACTCGACGTAGCAATCGATTTGCGATTCTTGGCGTGCCTCGGGAAGACTCTGCTATGCATTCCACCCCTCCGGCATCGGCTTCAATTGAAAGAATTTTCGCAGAACGAGAGATGATTTGAGCCAGATCTTTCTTATCGTAAAAATCCAGTCGATGCACAATGCCAAATCGATCTCGCAACGGCGAAGTCAAAAGTCCAGTTCTTGTCGTTGCACCGACCAAGGTAAATGGAGGCAAATCGAGCTGAATCGATTTCGCTCCAGGGCCTTGTCCGATCATGATATCAATTCTGTAATCTTCCATCGCCGGATACAGAACTTCTTCGACGACCGGGCTTAGACGATGAACCTCGTCGACAAAAAGAACTGATCCTTCCTGCAAGCGAGTCAGTATCGCAGCCACATCTCCTTGTCGTTCCAATACCGGACCAGATGTCTGCACCAAGTTGACGCGCCGCTCATTCGCAATAATATGAGCCAACGTAGTTTTTCCCAAACCAGGCGGGCCAAAAATTAGAACATGATCTAAAGCCTCATCTCTCAGAATTGAGGCTTGAACAAATACATTCAACTGTCGGATAGTTTTGGGTTGCCCGACAAATTCCTGGAAGCTGCGCGGTCGTATGCTTTGCTCAAATTCGCCTTCCATTTCGTTGTTTCTCAAAGGCGAAATTTCAGAATTGCTCTTTTTCATATCGCAAACGTACTCAACGAAGCAAGTGCCAGACGCACAGCTGTTTCCGCAGAATCAGCCTGGTTCTGAATGGCCAGCACCGCACGCCTGGATTCCTTCTGAGAAAAGCCCATAACCACCAATGCATCAATTGCGTCGCGCAGGACGTCTTCTTCTGGAGCCGTGGCTACATTCATTTCACCCTTGTCGATATCTGCCCGCCCGATTTTATCGTGCAAGTCCATCATCAAACGGCCTGCTGTTTTTTTGCCAATTCCGGGAACTCTTACCAGTGCGTCAGAATCTCCGAGTTCAACGCACATGACAAGTTCTGGAATTCTAAATTCGGACAGGATCGCCAAAGCGAGTTTAGGCCCAATCTTGGATATGCTGATCAATACCCGAAATATGTCTCGTTCTTGCAGTGTATTGAAACCATACAGAGTATTCCCGTCCTCTCGTACATGAAAATGGGTATAAATTTCTACCGTGGCGCCGATTTCCGGAAGCGCAGACAGAGTATTGGGATTCATGTGAATCTCGTATCCAACACCGCCGACATCAACCAAAACGTAAGATGACACTTTGTGTCGAATTGCACCTCGAAGATATCCAATCATCGATTAAAACCAACCCATTCAAGGCGCAATTTCTGCCGGGTCAGGCTCTCGGTCGCGAACCGGCAGTGAGTATTTCGGAAAAGTCTGCGGCAATCTCTGACAGTAAGTCAGCGCGCAGGCTAAAGCGTCCGCTTGGTCTGCGTTTGGATCTTCTGTCAGACAAAGCAGCATTCGCACCATAAATTGAACCTGTTGCTTGCTCGCAGCGCCGTTGCCAGTTACGGACAATTTTATTTCTTTCGTGGAATATTCATAAATTTCTACATCATGCGCAGCAACCGCACAAATCGCACTCCCTCGCGCATGGCCCAGCAACAGCGCTGATCGCGGATTTACAGAAATGAACACATCTTCAATTACCGCAATTTTCGGTTCGTATTCAACAACTATTTTTCCTATCCCTTGATAAATCTGATTGAGTCGAGCTGGCAAATTGCCTGTCGGCATTTTGATTGTGCCGCTTACAACATGCTTGATGCGATTTTTGCTGCAATCAACAACTCCATAGCCTGTCACTCTTGAGCCTGGATCTATGCCTAGCACTCTCACTCAGCTTTGCTCCTCGGAAAATGTCGCATTGGTGTATACATCGTTTACGTCATCCAATTCCTCTATAACACGAACGAGATCCATGATCCGTGTTGTCATCTCTCCATTGACTGGATTGAGCACAGCAGCTCTTTGTTCAATTTCAGCATCTTCGTATTCGATCTCTGCTTCGGTCAAAGCCTCAATTACGGCTGCAAAGCATTCAACGGGGGTTGCAACCATAATTTCACCGTCGTCCAATACTTCAAAGTCGTCAGCACCCGCGGAAACCGCTACATCCATAATCAGTTCTTCATCACTGCCGGCTGCAAATTGAATCACACCGACACGATTGAATAAATAAGATACTGAGCCTTCAGTCCCTAGATTGCCACCGTGCTTGGTCAAAGCGTGCCGAACTTCACTGACTGTTCGATTTCGATTGTCGGTAGAGCATTCAATCAGAATCGCAACTCCACCCGGACCGTATCCTTCATAAACGGCATCTTGAAATCCTTCGCCTCCGACTGCGCCTGATCCTCGTTGAACGGCTCGATTGATTACATTCCAACTCATGTTCATGCCAAGAGCGCGATCAATTGCAGCTCGCAGCCGCGGGTTGTTGTCAGGATCGCCGCCTCCGACACGACCTGCAACCGTTATCTCTCTGATTAGTTTAGAAAAAAGTTTGCCTCGACGAATATCCTGTGCGGCTTTTCGAAACCGGATATTCGCCCATTTACTATGTCCGGCCATCTAAAGAAAGGAAAATGGAAGATGTTCTTTTAATTTTATCACTTTCAGGCTTTTCTTTGCCAGCACCTTTAGCGGTTCAAATCAAATTCCAGTTCCAATACAACCCAAGAGATCGAATTCAACCCCAATATTTTGAGAAAAAAAATCACTTGGTTCACGATTGGCAAATTTTTGAGCTCAAGTACTGAATGCTCGATTCCAGTGATCTACTATGGTCAGCGCTTCCCGATTTGACCACGACCATACCAAGTCTATCGCATCTTGAATCTTGATCCACTGAAAATCCTGATGTTCATTTGCGACGATTTTAACGGGAACCACTTCAGGCAGCTGGATCGAAAACATATGCTCTACATTGAAACAGACACCGTGTCGATAGCGATGCAATAACTGTTTTGGAATCGAGTAGCGGAAACGACGCTCCCAATTTTTAAATTGGCTGGGTTCAGCAGTGATTCCAGTTTCCTCCCTGAGTTCGCGAACCGATGTTTGACGAGGACAGCTTTCGCTCCATTCCATACTGCCTGTTACCGATTGCCAAAATGCTCCGGGAGGCTGTCGTTTCAGCAACAACGTGAGATCGGGAGGGACCTGAACCACAACCAAAACCGATTCAGGACGCCGATAATTGGAAGTCAAATCCGGTTTCAAACTCAAGGTGTTGCGGCTGCTAGTGCGTGGTTCGTTTTGTCTTGCTCTTTGTTGCTGCCGAAGACCTGATTCTAAGTTCCAACTCGTTCAACTGCTCCAAACTGATTTTATTGGGAGCATCGGTTAAAGGACAGTAAGCTCGGTGTGTCTTGGGAAAGGCGATCACATCCCGAATTGAAGTTTGGCCGGCCAGCAGAGCAGCGATCCGATCGATGCCAAAAGCAATTCCGCCATGAGGTGGAGCCCCGCAGCGCAATGCTTCCAGCAAAAAGCCAAACTTCATTTCCATGCTCTCTGCCGATAGTCCCAGAAGTTTGAAGATTTTTCGCTGAATATCAATCTGATGATTTCGAATGGAGCCGCCGCCGATTTCCACACCATTGAGCACCAGATCATACGCGCGTGACTTTACGCTTTGCGGCTCCTCTTCAAGTTGACCGATGCCATCCAGCTTCGGAGCGGTAAACGGGTGATGCAAAGAGACCCATCTGCGTTCCTTGTCATCGAATTCGACCAAAGGAAAGTCAATCACCCAAAGCGGCTTCCAACCAGATTCTAAAATTGCAAGATCCCGCCCCAATTGGTCCCGCAACGCTCCTAGAGAATCATTGACCACTTTTTCTCTGTCCGCACCGAAAAAGATCAAATCGCCGCTTTTAGCATTAGAGCGTTGCATAACTTCATTGATTGTTTCATCGGATAAGAATTTCAGGATGGGCGACTGCAGGCCCTTACGCCCCATCGCCGGATCTTTAACCTTGATGTAAGCCAAACCTTTCGCGCCGAACTGCGACACGAAATTCGTATAGTTGTCAATTTGCAGCCGCGAAAGCTGAATTCCATCGGGCACACGAAGCGCCGCAACCCGACTGCCTCTCGCTCTCGCAGGTTTTTTGAAAACCTGAAACTTTTCGTTTACCATTGCATCTGAAAGCTCAACCAGATGAAGCGGATTCCTCAAATCCGGCCGATCCGAACCATAGCGTTGCATCGCTTCCTCATAAGCAAGCACTGGAATCTGATCAGGCAAGCGAACATCAAACAGATCTTCAAACAACTGACGAAATAAATCCTCCATCAACTGCATGATGTCTACTTCGTCAATAAACGCCATTTCTATATCCAGCTGAGTGAATTCCGGCTGGCGATCAGATCTTAAATCTTCATCTCGGAAACATCGTGCGATTTGATAATACCTCTCAAAACCAGAAATGGTGAGCAGCTGCTTAAACATCTGTGGAGATTGCGGCAAAGCATAAAACGATCCGGTATGAACTCGACTCGGAACCAAGTAATCACGAGCCCCCTCCGGTGTTGACCGCGTTAGTATCGGTGTTTCGATTTCCGTGAAGTTCCGTTCGTCTAAAAACGATCGAATGGAACGAATCAGCGAATGTCGAAAACGCAAATTGTGCTGCATGCGCGATCGGCGCAGATCGATAAATCTATATTTGAGTCGAAGCTGTTCGTTGACATCGCTCTCGTCCAGACGAAATGGAAGGAATTCCACTTTGTTCAGAATTGCCATGGATTGCACGATTACCTCGACTTCGCCGGATTCAAGGGCTGGATTTTCAGTTCCCTCTGGCCGCAATCGCAATGTCCCAGATACCTGCAGAACAAATTCGCTGCGAACGTCAGCAGCCAATTTGAAACTCTTTTCAGTTTCGGGATTGACAACGACTTGCACAATTCCGCTGGAGTCGCGTAAATCTATGAAGACGACGCCACCGTGGTCGCGTCTTGTATTCACCCAACCCGCAATTTTAACGGTTTCACCGACATTCACCCGGGACAGTGCGCCGCACTGATGGGTGCGCATGGACGTACTCATGTTCAATTTGATGCTAGACTCTGGATTGGCGGGCTGGCGGACTCGAATTCGATGATTTTTGAGAGCTGGCGTCACTTTTGCTGCTGTTCTTGCCCTCGCTTTCGCCGTTCCTCGTTTCGGACTTGTGGTGGGCGGAATCCTTGTCTGATTTCTTTGGCTTGTTCTTAAAATCGGTTTCGTACCATCCAGTACCTTTCAAATGAAAAGCCGCTACAGAAACCTTTTTGCGAAGACCAATCTCACCACAGGCAGGGCAATCCGACAACGGGGCCTCTCTAAGACCTTGGAGGATTTCGAAATCATGGCTACATATTCTGCAAATGTATTCGTATATCGGCATTGTATTTCTCGAGCTGAATGAAACTCAAAAGATCAGATTAGAAATTTTATGGATAAAAATTCGGTAGAATGGCGGAGATTATCGACCAGCTATCGCCATATTCGAAATCAGAATGGAACCTGTTCGGGTTGACTTTCGAAGATCGATATCGTTGCCCACTTCAATAATCGAATGAAACATGTCTTTCAAATTCCCAGCGATGGTCAACTGCTCAACCGGATATTGGATTTCGCCGTTCTCCACCCAGAATCCACTGGCTCCGCGGGAGTAATCTCCGGTCACCATGTTGACACCATATCCGATCAATTCGGTCACCAGCAATCCACGATTCATGAGTTGCAGCATTTCGTCAAAATTGCGCTTGCCGGTTTCAATTGTCAAATTGAATGTTCCACCTGCATTTCCCGTAGTTTCCATTCCCAATTTGCGAGCAGAATACGATGAGAGCACATACCCCTGCAGAATTCCATCACTGACGATATCGCGAGGTTGAGTCGCTACTCCTTCCGCGTCACAATATGAACTGCTGCGCATTCGCTTTAAGTGAGGCTGTTCGTGAATCCTTGTATTCACGGGAAATACCTGTTCGCCCAAAGAATCCAACAGGAAACTCGATCTCTTATAAAGCGCTGCGCCGCGAATTGCGCCGATAAAATGCGACAACAGACTTGAGGCGATAGGGGCTTCAAACAGAACCGGCACTTCACAGGTGTCGATTCGTCGCGCATTGAGCCGACGAAGTGTTCTTTTTGCTGCCATTTCTCCGATACTTTTTGGTGATTCCAGCTGTATTGGATCCACACCACTACTATACCAAGAGTTCCTCTGCATGCCTGCTTTCGAACCGCCCAGAACGCTGCATGCCATGTGGTGGCCGGTCAATTGTTTGTGTGTGAAAAAATCATCGGTATTTCCAAACGCTATTTCACTAATTTCAGTATGGATTCGCGCACCTTCTGAGTTCGTGATGTCCTTATCGTAAAACCGTGCAGAATTTTCGCACTCAAGAGCAAGGTCTACAGCCTGATCTTTCGTTATATTCCAAGGAAAATACTGTTCTAAATCTGTAAATTCACGCGCCAATCGATTCTTGGGAGGCAGTCCGTTGCACGGATCGTCGGCTGTATATTTCGCAATTGCGTAAGCAGCGCGCACTGCATCAGCAACTGCGGCTTGGTCTAAATCTGACGTAGTGCTGGAACCGGTCTTCTCTCCGACATAAACGACGACGGAAAGGCTATTGCTGTTGTTATGCTGCACATTCTCAATTTCCCCGAGTCGTACTGAGATTTCATAGCCTTGATCCAAACGAACCCCTGCAGACGCAGCATCCGCGCCATGATTGCTCGCCATTTTTAACGCGGTTTCAACCACGGCCGGCAAATCTGCGCGAGCTTCAGTTGAGTTGATGATGGGCAATTGATTCATCGTATGTTATCCAATTCAAACCACCACGCCGCCAACAGTCAGGCCGTCGACACGCAACGTGGGCTGTCCGACTCCGACAGGTACCCACTGCCCTTCTTTTCCACAGGTTCCAACACCAGAATCCAATTCGAAATCGTCGCCTACCATGGTTACTTTCGTTAAAACTTCCGGCCCATTTCCGATTAAGGTCGCACCCTTTACCGGACGCGTGATTCTTCCATTTTCGATATAGTAGGCCTCGCTCGCTGAAAATACAAACTTTCCACTTGTGATGTCAACTTGTCCACCTGCAAAATTTGTGGCGTATAGCCCTTTGTCTACAGAACGAATAATTTCCTCCTGCGTGTGCGGACCGGGCAACATGTAAGTATTCGTCATTCGCACCATGGGCAAATGCTCATATGACTGCCGTCTTCCGTTGCCAGTAGGAGATTGATTCATCAGGCGCGCGTTGGTGAGATCCTGCATGTATCCTTTCAATATTCCGCGCTCGATCAAGACAGTGCGCTGCGTCAATGTTCCTTCATCATCCACGCTTAGAGATCCTCTGCGATTGGGCAAGGTGCCGTCATCGACAACAGTGCATAATTCGGAAGCAACTTTTTCGCCAATTCGATTGGAGAATGCAGAAGTGCCTTTTCGATTAAAGTCGCCTTCAAGGCCATGTCCAATCGCTTCGTGCAACAACACACCTGGCCAACCCGGTCCCAGCACGACCACCATCGTCCCTGCCGGAGCGTCCTCTGCCTCTAATTGCACCTGCACCTGACGGACCGCTTCGCGTGCATATTCGAGAGCGCGATCCCGGCGAGTGAGAAAGTCGTAGGTATCGCGTGATCCACCCCCGGAAGTCGCAGTTTCACGTCGACCGTTGTGCTCTGCAACAACAGTTACATTCAATCGCACTAAAGGTCGGACGTCGGCGCGGGTAACACCATCGCTGCGCATTACCATCACCACGTCGTGCACTCCAGCCAATGTCACGTTCACTTCTTTGACTCGGGGGTCCAATCGACGTGCTTCTTGTTCAACTTTTTCAAGCAGGTTGACTTTTTCATCATCTGTCAAGCTGCTGAGCGGATTATCAGGCTGATACAGCGTCGGCACTTCAGCCGTGTGCCGTTTGATGGATAAACTCCCGTCCTTGGCTGATCGCTCGGCAATGGCGCGAACTGAATTTGCGGCGTCTTTCAACGCCGGAAGACTCAAATCGCTGCACGCTGCAAATCCGGTTCGCTCACCGCTTACAGCTCGCAAACCCACTCCTTTGTCAATGCCGTAGGAGCCAGATTTTACGATGCCTTCTTCGAGCAGCCAGCTCTCATGACGCGAGTACTGGAAATATATGTCTGCATGATCAATTTTCTGACCGGACAACTGACCGACGAGTTGATCCAAGTCGTTTTCTTCTAGGTGCGTCGGTTCAAGCAACGTTGAACGAGCAATATCTAAGTATTTCATTGGAAATTTGCAATCAAATTTGATATGGAGTTTGTACAAGCGAAATTGTACCACTCAATTTTGGCTCCATTGGCATTACAGCACAAAATTATTGCCGCGCGGGCTCAGAACATAAGCGGGGTAAATTTAGGGGAACAAGGTCAGTCTCGGCAATCTACATTTGCCGGTTTTCGACTTCTCTCGAAGCCAAATCTCTTTGAAGGTCTGCCAAATTTACTTGGTTTCAATTCAGTGATACCTAAAAATCTTAATCTTCAGCAATTCTAATATGGATTGACCCTGTCCAATGTTGTCATTTCGTGAGTTTGTGACAGTTTCACATGGTTATATTTCTTCTTCCGGTAAAGAAGCGCAAACCGCGAGCAGCTTAGGGCGATGTCTGGGTGCTCTGATATTCTTGGCTAGGCTAGTTCATGACTTCAATCCGTCACGAGCTGCCTCGGACGAATATCGAGGATGTATTCCATCTGATGGAATCTCCTCTTGGAATTGTCTGAGGTTCTCAGCGTAGACGCCTGCTATCGTTAAATCTGCGTTTCATCATCGTTGAGTTCCCTTGAAGTCAAAAGCTGCTAGCATGCTCAACGCGTTCACTTTGAACATAAGTTCCACCCGCACAGATGAATATGGCCATTTTCCGGGCGATCACAGAACAAACAAGTCGTGTAGTCCGCCATGTCACAGCAGTTTCTGGATTCCCTCACTCAGCCGCACTCGAGCTTTCCAGCTAAGTTGCTGTAGTTTCGGTGACAAGTGTTCCAACTTGGAGAACGCAGATGCGCGGCGAGCGGGCTAGGCAACCTCCCAGCATGCTTATCGAACTTACAGATATTCCCGAAGTTGTTGATCAGATTCCTGTAGAGATGACTTGAGATTTTTCTCATCGTTCTCGCACCGAAGTTTCTCCTGAGCAAGATCATACCCGGACTGTACTCGCATCCAAAACTCAGCATTGCTCCAGCCGATGTTTTCCAGAGCCAAAGCCATGCTTGGTGAGATTCCAGCATGCCCGTTGAGCAACCTCGATAATGTTTGCCGGGAGACACCCATGCGCCTCGCAGCCTCACTGATTGTCCAACCAGATGCCGCTACAATTTCTCGCAAACCTCTACCTGGATGCGGTGGTTTCTTCATCATCTTTTCAATCTCTCTAGTGGTAATCAACGAGATCTACATCTACGGCTTCGCCATCTTCAAATCGAAAAACAATGCGCCAGTTACTTGATAGGCGAATGCTCCATTGCCCGCTGCGGTCGCCTGTAAGTTTATGCAGATGGTAACCTGGCAAATTCATATCCTCTGGCTTATTTGCGTTATCTAGGTAAGCTAGTCTGTCCTCAATGCGCTGAACCAAGTTTCCTGAAATTTTACTCTTATTGCCCTTTTCATACAACAAACATAAGCCTTTGTGTTTTATTTTCATTAATACTCGGATACCAACAATTGCTACACGCTATTTGGTCAGACTTACAACTCGCTGGTTGCTCCTGTCGTGTCAGATACGTCCACTATAACTTCAAGCAACGAAATGAATGTTCTACGATGAGTGCTTTTATCTGGAATTGGAGACACTTATGAGTTCGATAATATCACTCTCCGAGAGAAATTCAATATACACGCCTTACCTGATTAACTCTTCTGCATTTCGATGTTTCGTGCTTTTCCAATTACCATTTAGCATACTCGTATCCTGAGTGCCAACCACAAACATAGAATCTCGATTGGAGACACAACTCGCCACAACATGCCCTGCTTTGACGGCCATATCTGCGGCACTTGTCGTGGAAATTGGAGCGTTGTGAACACCATTTTTCTGTTTTAACCCAACACATTCCACATCTGGTTACCTAATTGTCTATGCACAGCTGTGTCTCCTTCAGCATCGGTTCAAAAATTCGTGGTAATTCGGATTAATTGGTACAATGCTACAAGATTTAGCCTCGATTTATTTTTCGATTAGAGTTACATTACTACATAAAACGCCACTCTAGACTTAGATTATTCATTAAATCAATTACTTAATTCTTTTCAAGTAAAAGGGGTAGAGTCGAGGGCTGGCGCGTTTAGTTTTAGGTAGAGGGGTTAACTGTTGCCGACGGCTTTCGCCGTTAGTCGGTGTCTCAATCTCAACCTTAACTACGTTTCCATACCCCCGCTCGTCAAACCGGACGTGCGGATTTCCCGCATCCGGCTTTCGTTCAAGAATTATGCTTTCGCCCACGGCAAGTTCGGTGTTTCAGCGACAGGCATAGCAGACCGTGATTGTTCCATAGTCGCTCGTTGGAGAAACGCACGTATTTCCCCGCCTTTACCTGATGCTTCCGACAAAACCATCGCCGCAGCCGTTCGGTCGTATGATGATCAATTGCCAAATATGCCGGACTGACCAGACCCAAGCAGAAGTAGTTCGACCAACCAGATAACATCCAGTTGAGACGTCTGACCATATCTTGCGAATCCATCAATCCGTACTTACGACTAGTTTGTTCGCTGACCTTGCGGCATAGACTTTGTACGCTTGCTTTGCTGGGACGAGTACCGATGTAGCTGCTGCCGTTGAAACGGTAGTTCCTTCCGATTCGGTAGCCAAGAAACTCCATCGGTTCCTGCGGGCATCGCAGACAGCGTGTTTTCCGATAATTGATCGGCAACTGCAACTGCTTCATCATCCGTTCCACCGCCGCCAGCATCTTCGGTGCAGAACTCCGACCGAAGATGCTCAAATCATCCGCATAACACACGATGTGCGCGCTAAACCTCTGGGCGTAGCCCAATCGCTTCCAGCCGACTATGAAACGGCGCATGTATATATTGCTCAATAAAGCTGAAATCGGCGCACCCTGAGGCGTACCCTTTCGTTCCTTTCGAGCACGATATGATGGGCCGCCACCGCCGTCCTCGGTCACCACCGGCATTTCCAACCACGCCTTGATCAGCCTCAGCATCCTGCCGTCACTAACACGGCGCGCCACGCTTTTCATCAACTGCGCATGTGGAATCTCACCGAAATAGTTGCTTAGGTCGCAGTCCACAACTTCGTTGAAACCTCGGTTGAGTAGACTGTGCGCGCGATTGACCGCATCGCTCGCACTTCGTTTCGCACGGTAGGCATACTGCTCATCTTGCAGATCGGCCTCGAAGATCGGCGATAATATCAGCATCGCCACCGTCTGCGCCACCCGATCCCGGATGCATGGTATCCCCAGTTTGCGAAACTTGCCGGATTCCTTCTTGGGGATTTTCACCTCCAAAACCGCCTCCGGCTGGTACCTTCCTCGTCTCAAATCTTGCGACAATTCCCCGAGCCAACTATCTACGCCCTTCGCTTCGATGTGTGCGAAACTCTCACCGTCCACTCCCGCAATGCCACCGTTTCGGCGCACCCTGCGATACGCTTCGCGCAGAAAATCATCGCGCCACATCTTGTCGCTCAAAGCATAAAATCGAAACTCAGGTTCTGCCTTCGCTTTGGCATATAGAACCTTCTGGAATTTCTGAACCTTCTGTGATTCTGTTAGACTTTCGTCAGTAATCATTGCCTTGCTTCCTTCTTGTCCTGTTCTTGAACTAGGGCTCCTTTCCTCCGCCGGCATTACCCGACCTCCTCGGTACTACAAGCCCATCCGCCACCCGGACGACCCGACCTGTCCCTCGCGGGCTGTCCGTTGGTGCGTGCCGCACCACCGCCCGGGCTTCCCGTGTTGCTGCTTCTTTCCTCTTCCATGCGTGCCGACGCCACTACCCCGACGAGAGTGGGCAGTGCTCTTGTCGCTCAAACTTCCTGTTCCCACTTCCAGTCTTCCCCATATTTGCGCAGGGTCGACTCTCGCCACTACCTTTTTCGGGGCCTGCTCAGCGTTCACTTACGTTTCAGCCCGCATGTTCGCTAAGTCGCTCAAATCGCGACCCGTTTACACCAGAGTGCTTCAGTCCATGTCGTTACCTCCATAAACCGCTCTGATTGCTACCAACCGGAGCGACAGTTGTTGAGTGGGATTCGCACCCACGGAAAAGAAGCGCCTTTCCACGGCGCACGCAAAATCGGGATATGGATGTCAGTCATGACAGTGCTGTGTGATTGAATCGAAGTCTGTAACAGCGGTTGATTTCTGACAATTTGTGATTCATGAAGGTGGCATGGCGGTGCTTTGTGAGGCCATGATCACGCAAGCTAGCGGATTCGCGGCTGGCCAAAGCAGAGCCAAGCGGTTTTGTTAATTCGGCTGCGGGTGGGTTTGCTGTCGGCAGTTGCCCGCAGCTCAGCTGCGGGCAACTCAAGGATTCTCATTTTGCATTGGTTGAGCTGGTGCATTGACGTTCAGGACATAAAGTTCCTTTGACGGGACGCACTAACATCTTCCGCAGTGTCGGAATTGATGTCAATGGGAGAAAAGCGTACCGCACAAGGCGGTGATTTCACGACAGTCGACAGTTGCGGATGGACCAAAGCGCTTCGTCAATCAGCTGCCGCTGCGCTCGATTGAGATTCAAAGTCCATTGCCGCCCATGATAGACGATGTGCGCGCCCAGCGCATACAGACACCAGAGGATCGTGATCGCCCGTCGACTTTCCCAAGCAGCCGGCAGCAATCCTCGCAGCAGCCGCAAAAAGATTGTAGGCTAAGGCACACAGCTTGAAATACTCCGCATTGGCAACAAAATGGCCGGTAGATTGCAACACAAAATTGACTACCTCTGAGGGCTGATTTTAGTCCGTGAAAGGGGTGGAGCAGGTTTCAGATACCCTTTTCACAACTATTCAAAATAATGCAAACTAACCTGCATTTGCATGATGCAGGGAGGTTTAGGAGGTTCGTATTTATTGTGGAAACCATTGCAAAAATTCGACGGGACTATTACGTTTATGGCAAGGCTCTTCGTCGAATCTCAGCAGAGGGCTGCCTATCCCTGAAAGATAAGGCGGTCAGTCTACATACGCTGCAGCACACCACAGCCATGGATTTGCTCCACAGTGGAGTCGGTGGTACGCTAATCGCGCTGTGGCTGGGGGCATGAGTCGACAGAGACCACGCAAATCTATCTGCATGCTGACATGGGAATCAAACAGCGGGCTATGGATCAGACCTGGCCAGAGAATGTTCCCGCGGGCATCTACCGTCCCAATGACGATCTTTTAGCGTTCAAAGAAACCCTGTAACTTTTTATGCCGACAAATATGTCGGCATTTTCTTTTGATCAAGGACATTAGCGGAAGTGTCAAGCATAAAACGAATGTCGGCATTATCACATGGAACACAACTTCGGACATGTCAGGCAAGGACTGTCCAACACGCTGATGTCCTTGAACCTGATTGCTTTTGCCTTCCATGCCGCCTGAGACCACCTGTGCCAACTGTGGCTGCAAACTGGAGACCACTACAGCCGTCGCCGTCGATTCTTCCTCGCCCTTAACTTCGACACCGAGTAGCGCTATTTCAACAACTGGCATCAACTGTTCAGCATCGTTCTTGATCCGAAACTGCGGGAACCACCGTAACCAACTCGGACTCGACGCCAAACAGGCCGGACCTTCAGCATCGCTTTACTTCTACTTGCAATCCATCAATATCGAACTAATACCCAAAATGAGAATTACTGTTTAACGGTGGCGTGGTTTGATTCGTATGCACCGATGGCTTAAAATTCGACTAGAACACTTGTGACGGCCTAAGGTACAAAATGAAAAAGTCGCATATAGCAAAAAAAGCAACAGGTTCAACTCAAGCAACCTATCAAGACGTGTTGGACGCACCTCCGCACAAGGTGGCAGAAATTATTGGAGGCACACTGTACACCCATCCGAGACCGGCTATGCCACATGCCATGGCCAGTTCGGGGCTTTGGGGTTGCATCGGTTCACCATTTCACCAAGGACGCGGAGGTCCTGGCGGTTGGTGGATTATTTTCGAGCCTGAACTACATCTAGACGTGGACATTGTGGTACCTGATCTTGCAGGATGGCGGCGTGAACGGATGCCCGAGTATCCAATAGCGGCTTACTGCACACTGGCTCCCGACTGGGTCTGTGAAGTTCTATCGCCGTCGACCAGAACTTTCGACCTTGGCGCCAAGCGGGCGATATACGCCCGAGAGGGTGTCGGCTATCTTTGGTTTGTAGATCCCGACGCGCGTTCTCTGGAAGCATTTGAGTTGCACGAAGATGAGTGGGTGCTGATCAGCACGCTGTTCGATGACGCGTCAGTTTCGCTTCCGCCATTTGAGGCGATAAGTTTCAGTCTCGACGACTTGTGGCCGCCACATGTGCTCCACCAAGCCGTGCCGGTATTGGAGTCGGCGAGCATGTCGTCAGCAGAGATTCAAGCGGATTCGACTCAGACAGTTAAATAAGAGTCAAGTATCTGACGCCTCGAACTTCTCCTTTTATCAAGGCAACATGTGCATTTCTCCAAATACCAACAATGCAACGATTCCGTGACCGAATACTAACTGCTGAGTCACCACTCCAGAGTGTAGTGATTGATTTGTTCCGAATTTGAACAGAAATGGTCGAATTGACCAAAACGATCCAATGCCATTAATGCGAATTTGATCTTCTCCATATTCGCCAATACTGTGCTTAACAAATTAACATCTTCTGAAAAGCGATCAATGATTCCGTAAACCTTGGAAAGGAAAGTACCATCCATAAAGGCCATCGGGTAGCGGTCAGGAATGGAGAATAGGACCCGCAAAACCCAACAGAGCCAAATGTCTTTCTTAAGAATTGCAGCCCCGGCGCCCGCACTTGGCCGAAGCCGTCTGAAGGTTTTCGCTTTGGTTCCGTGCTTCCAGTAATTGAAAAGGCTCACCCATGAACTGTATCTTGAGCGAATCCGTTGAGCGCAGTTGCCATCCACGCAGGAATATTGGCGGATCTGAGCGCATCAAACTCTTCCGCACTAAGGCCTGACTTGATCTTGGAGACTGCGTCCTCGTTCACGTTATCCTTACCAAGATACCAAAGTGCAGAGAGCGCGAGACCTGTCTTCTCGCCCGCAAATTGAAGTCGTCGCTGACTCGATGTGTGTATCATTTTGACAGTGATGTTGCCAATTTTGATTAGGCGACTTGAAGCGTTCGTGTAAAACACCGGCATTAAAGGCACTTGAGTACTGAGCTTGAAACGCATCGCGGCTTCAGCGCCATGCACCTGGATAGTTTCATGATTTTTTCTGGCGATACACTTCACCACTTCAGAAGCATCCGGCATGACATCCCCGACGAAGCGGCTTTTATTGGGGCGAGCAAATACACCGCGAGCAAGGCGTTTGACTTCACCTTCTGCAACCAAGCGTGAAAGTGCTCGATCAACGGCTCCACGCGACCCATGCTTCAAAAAGCGTGAGTTTGTAAAAGGCTTGCCCTTTGGCAATTTCCGCAGATCGGTTCGAATAAGTTTTGCAGCAGACATCAGATAACCCTATTTTGTCTGAAAAGATAGTAGTTTTATAGACAAAATACAAGTGAAGAATTTGAATGTAATGGGTGCGAAAGATCTATTGAGTAGGTTAACACCATGACAATTGACTTTCGCCTCGTCGGCGAGATCACGCAAGGTGCGGTCACATGTCAACAAATTCCATGAGTTTTTTCTGAGAATAAATCCCAAGACACCAAGGGGCAAAATAGCAATTCTGTGCTTTGGATAGTAATCAAAAGCAAGTTCAGCATTATTCATTGCTTGTATGAAGGGCAAATTTGATTAAGACTGTTCCGTTTTAGTCTTCCAGCTCGCATTCATATGGTAAATCTGGAACTGTGGAGCCGAATGGTATGCGAAATATTGACTTGAGATATGAATCGCGCCCAAGATCTTTCAATACGGATAGGTCAGAGACAATTACCTTCAATTTAAAGAAAATGCCAATGAAGTTTCAATTGAACTCGGCGGCTTGTGCATTTGCTGGACAAGCTCGTAATCCGAGAACTTTAGAGACTGTGAAAATATTGCTGAAATTCCTAGTGGTCCGGTTGGAAGTTTGTCTCGGCGCAGCGGTCGGGTTTGGACTTTATCTCTTGAAATTTCGGATGGGATAATTTTCAACAACTTTGAAACTTGTTTCAAAATAGGCTCAAGCGAATAGTATCCATTAGATATAGGTACATTCCAATGACTCAAAGACGCTCCTAGAAAGTCGTTGACCGCAACCAGACAGGCTGGAAACCAGCTTGTCTGGATGACTATCTGTCAGCCGACAACCGCGTGCGTGCAATCAATGCCTGGGTCGGCACTTTGAACCTAAAGGAGTTGGAGCTCGAGCACACTGGAGCTGTCACTCCACGGTTAGCGCACCCAATCTTTTACGCAACAGGTTCATATTTTGGAGAATCAGGGTCAAATGAAACTTGATGATTCAACATGCATTCCCGTTTCAAGGTGGCAGACCTGTACAGTTGCCCTATTCTCAACGACATGCATCAAACCGTGCAATTGCGGGCGAGTCCATATGTGAGCTAGGATTAAATCTATTTCGAATTTTTGTCGCGAATTTAGAATCAACGTCACCAAAAACCAGTCCATTCCCTTCCTTTTTACGATCAAGGACTTTTCCCCATGGGTCCACAATCATCGTGTGTCCATAGGTTTTTCGCAGATTGGAATGGGTTCCCCACTGAGCAGGTGCAATGACATAAGCGTGATTTTCAACGGCTCTAGCTCTCAGTAGAATTTCCCAATGATCCTTCCCTGTCGTGTAAGAAAATGCAGAAGGCACTGCATACACCACCGCACCTTTCTTGGCAAGTGTTTGATAAAGATTCGGAAATCGAACATCGTAACATACTGTCAATCCTACGGTCCCAAGCGGTGACTGGCATGCTACAATACGCGACCCGGCTTCGGTATAGCGCGATTCATCGTATCGTTCACCATTGGCCAACGTTACATCAAACAAGTGAATTTTGTCATAAGAATCAACGAGCGTACCGGAGCTGTCGAAAAGGTAAGAAGTATTTCTAATTTTCGACGGATGCTGGCTGTCGGTAAATATCCCAGCCGCCAAGATCCAGATTTGCTCATTTAGAGCGAGCTTTGAAAGAAAACGTTCAATGACGCGAAGTCGTTTTTCTTGTTGAGCGCATGCCAATCGCTGCGCATGGCTGCTGGCCATTAAAGCGAAGCACTCCGGCAATACTACAAAGTCCGCCTGACCCTGTTTGGCTTCACAAACCAATTCGCAGGTCAATTGCAGATTTTTGTCAATATCATCTCCGGAGTTCATCTGAACTGCCGCGACTTTAGTCATGACGCGATTCGCTGTTCATACACGATTATGAGCAAAGTGTCTTCGATTCCAGAACCAGGTTGAATTTCTATGTGTTTTGACTCGACACCAAAACTCACCAAACGATTGCGAACTTCAACCGCCCACTGATTTCCTACATCTCCACCTGGATATCGAATAATCAAAATTGCATTTTCTGCTGCCATCCATAGTTTCAAGGCAATTTTCAACTGAGGAATTGCGAGAACTGTTTCGGGAGCTGCATCCAGCGGCCATTCACTCCTAGAAATTGGCACTTCAAAGTCTTCTTGCGCACTTGCCGGAACTAAAACCAGCAACGCGACCAAGACAATCAATAAACGCAAATAGAGATTCTTCATTTGTTTTCAGTTGCATCTTTGGGCTCATTTTGCTTTTTCAGCAAAATCATTTCTGGACTTTTCCACGTTCCAGCGATACTGTATTGAAGATTAAACAAATTAAAATCCAATGAATCCAAAAGTTCATTGCTCAAGTAAGTGTATAAACCGGTCGCTGGATTAATTAAAGTCGCAATTAGAGTTAAAGATTTGCCAACTTTGGGCGACACTCCTACTAATAAGTCCAGTTCCTTTGTACTCCAGTTCGTTGACCCGCTTGCTAAGATTTCAACACTTGGGTTGTCAAAAACTATGGCGGGGAATTTGATGTTACCGCTTTCAATATTTGCATCGCCGACGATACTGTCAAAAAACACACCTTCTTCATCAATGTCAGAAATTTCCTTCGAAAGGTTGTCAAGGAATACCTCGTAGTTGAAAAATCCAATCAGATTCAATCCGGTCGTATCTATCCCAGTTTGAATGAAGACATTTGAGCCTATCAAACCAACCGTACCTGATGTTTTCTCCGCAGACCAGTTCGTTAATGCATCGTTCCAGCTCAGAGTTCCGCCGCCGTCCATTTCACCATTCAAAAACGTACCGTCATAGCCCAAACTTTTCATGGTTGCGCCAAAGTCACTCGAAGCTGATTCGAAGCGAATATTGGTGGTTTGCGAATGCAACCACTCTCCCTCTGCCTTGACTTCCAAATGAGGACTAGTGAAATTCGCTGTTTTGATGGCCCAGCGGTCTTGTTCAGGTTCAGCGATAATCGTACTTTCCCCCAGCTGGTACTGCCCGTAAACGGTATCCGCACATTGAATACTGATTCTTGGGAGAGTGCTTGGGTCGACAGGTTCTCCATTTAAAGGACCTTGCGCTTCAGCCATGTGACATTTGCTTAATTCAGCTTCGAAACTAGGTACCTCACCTTCTTCCAGAAAACCCTTATCACGATACCGGGCAACTCCCTTAAACTGATCTGAATCAACCTGAATGTCCCAAAAATCTTCCTGTTTTACGAGTTCAGTTTTGACGTTGCTCCAAACTCGTTGTCTCGATAAGAATAAGTAGCCTACGATCATTTCCAGGCGTTGCAGACTTTGTCTGTAGTTCAGGTCAACATTTACGACCTTGTCGTCAAGAATACTGGTCCATGCATCCAAATCTAAAATTGGCGCATAAAGATCGACGTTGACTCCCGACTCCAGCATCGGAGGCAATTGAGAGCGACCAATCGATATGACTCCTTTGTCGATCAGCCATTGCTGCTCGTTTCGTTTCATTTGTACTTGACCAACAAGCAGCGGACTGAGTCTAAAATCGGCTTTTCGTTCCATTTTATCTTTCGTCTCAATCGATACCGAAAGAGGCATTTCTGTATCTGCTTGCTTGGAGAGGGGAAGCGGAAGTCGCGACTCAACACCTTCCAATGACGTAGTCAACGAAATGGTGTTGTGCCCTTTTTTCCAGCTATAGCTGGCATCCCAAATAAAATCACCACTCATCTGAGCAACGATACTTTCACCCAGCAGCGAGTCGAGCGCTTTGACCTGTCCCTTCCCCGACGCACTGCCATTGACGATCAATTTATCGCCTGTTTCTTCTTCAAATGTCGTGGTAAATCCACCTCCTAGGATTTCACCTTGAATGTCTCCCTTTGTTAAACCTTTACGACTGAATTTTATTGTCCCGTTAATGTCGTTTGCTTCAACGTTAAAGTTTGTTTGAAGCGTCATATTTTGTGTCGATATATCGCCATCCATTGTGAATTGTTTTCCGCGTCGTAACGGAACATGAATGTCCAGCTTGATATCTGCGTCACCCTGCATAGATGTAATCCATTCGATTTGGCCAGGATTAACGCGACCGTTCGCCCCAAATAAATCCAGTCCAGTTTTAGCAGGAACCAAAGCCGACATCGCTAGAGTGAGTATTGGGTCAGGTTCTAGTAGATCCGCAACATTCGCGATCGCATCGTTAATTTCTATTCCGTTAAAGAAAAACTCTTCTGAATCAATTTCGATTGTTCTACCCTGTACATTGATGATGCCTTTTCCATCGTCGATCAGCGGCCACTTTTGGTTGAATTCGAAAGTCAAATCGGTATAACGAGCGTCAATTTCCAGTAAGTCATAGGTCTTTGAATGAATTAATTCAGTAGGACTAAATTCGAGTCTTCCACTGAGCTCAGGCAAATATAGTGAGCGCAATCGAGGTGACATGAACGCATAAAAGCGCGGCGGGAAAAAAATTCCATAATTTGCAAACAGAGTTGTCGCATTCAATGAATTTACGGAGAAATTAATCTGTGCATCGGAATCAATCCTGCTTTCTCGTTGCCAATTTCCAGCGAGATGTAGGGAAGCCGCGTTGTCGCCGCTGCCTAAACTCGGATCTGCAAGCAATAGCGACCAATCAACCGATTCAAAACGATTGTCGGTCCAATAAGCCTGAATGTGGGAATTGGCAACCGCAGAAATCTTGTCAAGTTCGAGTGCCCGCTCGTCATCTGTGGTCGGTAAAAATAAACTAAGCCAGACAAGATCCAGTGAGTTCACATGCAGCTGCAAGTCAGCTGCTGGATTACCATCTGGGCCATTTGTCATGTCAATTCGGAAATTTAGAGTCGACGGATTGTTCCAGCTGGTAAATACACTGCCCGATAGCGAATGAACATCATCGTTTTGGTCAATGTTCATATCAAATTGACCTTCGACAGTTTTATCGATCAAATGAGAATTCAGCTGCAGATCAAATTGTCCATTCGATACTTCTATTGCTTGGATATTGGATAACCTCGACAATACAGCACCCGATGACCAAATGCCATCCGCACCTTGACCTTTTCCACGTCGGCTTGCAATTTGCGCAAGATCAAACTGTCCAGTCAGTCTGGGTGAATCGACCCCGATGTAATCAATCTGAAAACCGTCAGTATTCCACAAAGGCTGAGCGAATCGAACTTCCAAGAAATTGGCGGCCAACAGTCCCTCCCCATCTTCGGAAGATCGGCGTAGTTCAAGACCATGTACCTGAATCTTAGGTGCAATTCCATGCAAACTCACTTCAACCTGCTCAAATTCCACCATCTCTCCGAGAGCGTCATCCAATGCCTTCAAAAATTCCGGCATGAGAGACTGCAAATTTGCAATAGCCAGTACAGCAAAAAAAATGAGAAACAAAATTCCAGTACTTACCCACGCAATGAGTCGCAGTATTACCTTGAAAATTGGTCCCAGCAATGAGTAAAACATATTCAGAATTGATCGTTTGTAGTCAGAGTCCGCCGAACTCAGTTCATTGATTCATCATATTCTATTTATTACACTCCTGTACACTACAAAATAGGGCCGAAACTGAATATTGAAACCGTAATTTGACGGATTTTTCCTCTATTTATTAGAGTGCAGCTGTGAGGTGCTTGTTCGAATTCGTTCGCAAAAAAATCGAAGCGATGATCAGGCAGTTGTGGGTGTTTTCAACGATTCTTGCCAAAGACGCTCCAATCCGTAAAATTCGCGTGCTTCTTGGTCCATTATGTGAACGACGACATCGATGAAATCAACCAATATCCAATTTCCATAATCCTCGCCTTCGATGCCCGAGGGGCGTCGCTCTTTCTGTCGAAGTTCATTCGTTACAGATCGAAGTATTGCCTTGATGTGTCGATTGGAGGTTCCGGTGACAATCACCATGTAGTCCATCATGTCCGTCATTCCCCGTACGTCTATCACGCTCAGGTTCATTCCCTTGGCATTGCCAATGGCTTCAATTGTGTTTTCTAACAGTTCTTCTGAGTTCATATAAGTCTTTATTTTTCAGCCGACATACAGCCTGTGTTCATCAATATACTGTGCTACATTCTTAGGTAAATAATTCGTCGTATCGCCTCCTATTCTCAGTTTGAATCGCAATTGTGTCGCGGATATATCCACCGGAAGTACTGAAACAGTGCAAATATGGCCAGCCATGCACTCAAACAGAACACGCGTTCGGGGAGTGAACGCTTGGATGATCCGTTTTGGATAATGGCGCGGATGGCTCGCCCCGGGGCGAGTCATTACCACGATATTGGCCAATCGAAGCACTTCCGCCCACCAATACCAGCGATGAATCTGCAAAAATGCGTCTAGTCCTAGAATCAGACAAAGTGGTCGCAGTCCAAATTCACTTCGCATCGAACGCAAAGTCGGCACCATATAGGAAACACCGGATCTTTGAATTTCCCGGTCGTCCGGGATGAGCTTTGAATATTCCGAAAGAGCCAATGCTGTCATCTTCCACCGATGTACTGAATCAGCTGTGGGTTGACCGCGATGGCCTGGGCGAGCGTTTGGAATGTAACGAACTTCAGATAAACCAGTTCGGGCACACACATCTAGAACAGGCAAAATGTGTCCGTAGTGAATTGGATCAAAGGTGCCTCCAAAAACTCCTATTGGCTTCATGCACGTGTCGCGGTGAGGGAGCGAAGCGCGCGCATGCAGTCGAAAATCTGGTGAGCGGGCGCTAAATCGTGCGAGAACAAAATAAAAGAGGAATACAAAGCTTATTGGCGAGTGGTTCCGTCACCGTACACAATGTATTTCTGTATGGTCAAGCCTTCCAATCCCACCGGCCCTCGGGCATGCAATTTGTTAGTGCTGATTCCGATTTCGGCGCCGAGTCCATATTCAAAACCGTCAGAAAATCGAGTCGATGCGTTCAGCATGACTGAGCTTGAATCAACTTCCCGCAAAAAGCGGTTAGCATTTTTCACGTTTTCGGTGACAATGGCGTCGGTGTGTTCAGATCCATATTTCTGAATATGATCAATGGCTTCGTCAACATCTTCTACAACTCGAACTGCCAGTATCGGAGCTAGATATTCCTCATACCAATCCTTCTCACTCGCGGGATTCATCACAGATTCCAGTTGACAGCTGGTTTCACATCCTCGAAGCTCCACTCCTTTTTCCACGAGAAGAGGCGTTACTCTTGCTAGCAGGCGTGCTGCGACAGGCTTCGCTACAAGCAAAGTTTCTGCTGCGTTGCACACGCCATAGCGATGTGTTTTGGAGTTCATGACAATCGCAGCTGCCTTGTCTAGATCGGCCTCAACATCCACATAGACATGGCAGACTCCGTCAAGATGCTTCAATATCGGAATTTTTGAAGTCGCGGTAATTCTTTCAATCAAGCCTTTGCCACCTCGAGGCACAATCACGTCAACCCATTCTTCCATGGAAGTCAACACATCAATTGCGTTGCGGTCCTGCGTTTCAATAAACTGCACGATCTCTTTTGGCAAACCTGCAGCTTCCAATCCTTTGTGCAGACAATTCACGATGGCTAGATTGGAATGAAAAGCCTCTGATCCTCCACGCAAGATAACAGCGTTGCCAGATTTGAGACACAAACCGGCGCAATCGGCGGTCACGTTGGGTCGAGATTCATAGATGATGCCGATCACACCCAAAGGAACTCTCATTCGTCCAACTCGAATTCCTGATGGACGACTGACGATGCCTGAAATTTCACCTACCGGATCTGGCAAATCCGCAGTTTGCCTCAGTCCTTCTGCCATCTGGGCAATGCGTGTCTTTGTAAGATCAAGTCGATCCAACATCGCATCGGACAATCCCGACAGACGACCTTCCTTCAAGTCCAGTTGATTCTGCTGTCGTATCAAATCATAGGAAACATCGATACTGGCGGCTGCATAAAGCAGGGCTTGATTTCGTTGTTCAGTTGTCGAACGTGCCGCTGCACGCGCGGCAGCTCGCGCGGATACTGCTATGTCCCGCACATGAGTTTCAATGTCAAAGTGATGCTTTGTTTGGAAATTCATAAAAATTAATATAGTTTCTCGGTTGACAAAAACCAAGTATGATTCGCTCGCATTGGTCCCAAATTGTACCGACAGCGGGATCTGAATTTCTGCCCTTTAGAATCTGATCAGCTAGCGCAAGTTTTTGCATGATGCTTGAAATGCCACTTAGTTCGAGTCGATTGACAGCTTTCATAATTCGCGCTCGTCGAGCACTCCAGATTCGAAGCTCTTCAAAAATTCGCTGAACCGACGAATTACTGCCTGCAGCTTGCGCAATCTGGTAAATGATTCGAGCTTCTCGAGCTAAAGCCCACAGTACTCGAATTGGTTCGGTGCCTTCGTTACGCATTACCTGCAACAAGCGAATTGACCGTTCCAAGTCTCCATCTAGACAAGCATCAATGAGTGCGAAATTGCTGAAACGAGCTTGGTCAATTACAATCTTGTTGATTTCCTTAACGGTAATCGGGGTCCCATCATACGCCATTCTCAGCTTTCGCAATTCATTTGCTGCCGCGAGCATATTGCCTTCAAAATAATACGCCATTCGATCTACCACTGCAGGCTCGTGCTGAATTTGATTTCGCTCGAGCTGAGATTGAATCCAATTGCGGAATTCAAAGTGCTGAAACCCGGGATTGTTGACAACAACTGCGTTTTTCACCCATTCCCGAAACCATTTGGTTGCTTTTACTTTCTTTACCCATTCACCGCCTATCGCCAGGACGATTGTATCCGGGTCAACCGATTCCAAACAAGTACACATTGACTTGGATCCGGCTTTTCCCAGCAATCCACTCGCGGGGAGCCGCAATTCGATGAGCTTTTGAGTTGAAAACAACGATCTTTCATTGAGCGAATCATCAAATGTCTGCCACTTGAATTCTGGCGAAATTGTTAAAACCAATCGATCTTGATGGCCTCTATCTCTGGCGTGATCACGTATTACTTCACAGCATCTTTCAACCATAAACTGCTCTTTGCCGTAAATCAGATAACGAGAATCCACTTGCTTTTTCAAGCGATTCGACAATGCGACTGCTGTCAATTCCATCGAGCTAAATTCAATGCTTGGTAAAAATATTGACTACTGATCAAGACTGAGAACTTGATTGGCGAGAGATACCGAAAGTTCGTACGCTGCTTTTCTTCTCAGATTGTGAATGTCTGTCAAACGGACAATGTCGCGGGTATTCGTCGTCTGGAGAGTCGGTGAATAAATGGACTTCCAGGTTTTTGTCTGAGTCGGCAGTACCGGTTCGCCGTAAGATCCTCTAACCAGAAAATCAATGTTGTACGTCAAGGTTGTAACTTGAGTTGCAGCTGCTGCTGTGACTCCCCAAGTTGTGTCACTCGAATATTCGTCCAGTACGCTGAATACAAAGTCAGCGAATTCCGCTTCTACCACTTCAAATCCACGCGAGCGCAATTCTAAAGAAAGCAGAGCCTTTAACTCGGGCTGAGGGCTCTCGATTCGAACTGAATAGGATTGATCTAGAGAAGGAGCGGCGGCGCTGCGAGCTTGAAAGCCACATCCCGTGAGAAAGAGCGCAGCAGAAAGCAGCGCAGCGAGAGCAATTTGTAAAATGCGTTGGTTCATACGACTAAATTAACCATTTTAAATGGAATGATGATGGATTTTTTGATGGATTTACCGTTCACGTGTCGCCTTACAGCCTGGTGGTCCAATGCAATTTCCAAGATTTCTCCGTTCGTTGCATTTTTGCTGACTTCGATTTGTCCTCTGAGCTTTCCGTTCACCTGCACGGGCAGTGTCACTACGTGCTGAACCAGTGCCGACTCGTCCAATTTAGGCCAAGGCGCATCAATGGAGGCACCCTGCATTCCAAGTCGCTCCCAAAGTTCGTGACAGATGTGGGGAGCTACCGGCGCCAACACCCGGATCAACACCAAAACAGCCTCTACTGCGGCTTTCAGCCGACTCTGACGATTCGCGAGTGAGCGGTCCACTTCAAAGCCGGAAATATTATTGAGCAATTCCATGCAAGCTGCGATCGCGGTGTTATAGTTATGGCGTTCGTAATCTCGATTGATGCGTTGCAGCAAGGAATGTGTGGCGAATCGCAGTTCCTGCACATCTTTATCCAAGGGACCTGAGTACCGGAACTGATCTAGTCCGATACCAAGCGATTGCCTATTCAAAGCAAGTATCTCCTCGCGATACTGATGAACTAGATTCCAAAACCTTTTCAAAAATCGATGTGCTCCGGCCAGAGCTTCGTCATTCCACTCTAATGTTTGACGAGGCGGTGATGCAAATAGTATGAAAAGACGTACAGAATCGGCTCCATACTGATCAATCATCTCCTGAGGGTCAACCACATTACCCACTGACTTTGACATTTTTGATCCATCCTTAAGCACCATTCCTTGCGTGAGCAAATTCGTGAACGGCTCGTCTGAATCGACTAATCCAAAATCGCGCATCAGCTTGTGATAAAGACGAGCATATAGAAGGTGCAAGACAGCATGTTCAATGCCACCGATGTAGTGATCCACCGGCAGCCAATAATTTGCGCGTTCATCGACTTTCGCATCAGTGCCGGGGCAGCAAAATCGTGCAAAATACCAAGCAGACTCGACAAACGTATCAAAAGTGTCTGTTTCCCGACGACCGGTTTTTTCAGTTCCAGGCACTTTGGCCTGTAAAAATTTCGGGTCACTGCGAATTGGTGATTTTACGCCTTGAAACTCAACGTCCTCAGGCAATATGACTGGCAACGATTCGTCGGGCACTGGATGAATCTGATCGTCTTCGCCATAAATGACAGGTACCGGACATCCCCAATATCGCTGACGTGATACGCCCCAATCTCTTAACCGATAATTGATCGTGCGCTCACCGCCGGCATGCTCAGTCAGCCAATCCGCAGTCGCATTGAAACAGCCCTGAAAATCAAGTCCGTCAAATTCACCGGAATTGCAAGATACAGTATTTATTTTGTTGACGTATGCGCCGTTGGAAAGATCAACGTCACTGGTTGCTGGACGCACCACTTTACGAATTTCAATACCGTACTTCCGGGCAAATTCCCAATCTCTTTGATCGTGTCCCGGAACAGCCATGATTGCGCCTGTTCCATAGGTGATCAACACGAAATTCGCAACAAAAATCGGAATTTTCTCGCGACTGACAGGGTGGATGGCGCGAACAGGCAATCGAAGACCTATTTTTTCCATGGTCTCCAAATAGGCTTCGGACGTATTGACCAATTGGCATTCATTGATAAATTCAGCGATTTCCGGGTGGGACTTTGCGTAGTGTTTAGCCAGCGGATGCTCCGGAGCTACAGCAGCATAGGTGATGCCCATCACGGTGTCGGGGCGAGTTGTAAACACGCGCATGGGAGCATGATCACCCTCGACGGGTATGTCAAAATTAACGCCTTCGGAACGTCCGATCCAGTTTCGCTGCATAGTTTTTACCGAATCTGGCCACCCGGGCATATCATCCAACGAATCTAACAGCTCATCTGCATAAGAGGTGATTCGGATAAACCACTGGGGGATTTCGCGTTTTTCCACGAGGGCGCCCGAACGCCAGCCGCGACCGGTTGAATCCACCTGCTCGTTGGCCAAGACTGTCTGCTCGACCGGATCCCAATTCACAACCGATTTTTTCCGATAGGCCAATCCATTTTTCATTAGACGCGTAAAAAACCACTGTTCCCACCGATAATACTCGGGGCTGCAGGTTGTGAGTTCCCGCGACCAGTCGTAGCCAAATCCGAGGCGTTTCAGCTGAGCCTTCATGTACTCGATGTTTTCGTAAGTCCACTGAGCTGCAGCGACGCCTTTTGCGATTGCTGCGTTCTCAGCCGGCAATCCGAACGCGTCCCAGCCCATAGGTTGAAGCACATTCTTGCCGAGCATGCGCTGATATCGGCTCATTGTGTCGCCGATCGAGTAATTTCGAACGTGTCCCATGTGCAACGCACCGGAAGGATACGGGAACATCGATAAGCAGTAAAACTTCTCTTTACTCTTATCTTCAGTTACTTTAAAACTCTGATTTTTTTTCCAGAATTCCTGGGCTGAGATTTCTACTTCTGCAGGTTTGTATTCATCATTCATAACAGGATGTTATTTTATATGCAATGACTGACGAAAGAACGACTCGGTTCAGACAAATGTTACTCCGAACAACTTAAAAAGCAAGTTATAAACTGCGATCTTTCCATGAACTGCGTGCGGCCCGCTGCTGTTCCGTTTTGGAAGTTCAACAATTTGAGATTGATGTGGGCACTGTTCCACGGACAAAAGGAATACGCTTTACATTTCGACAGTTTTGAGAGGCAATCAATCCTGTATCCAAATCAATTTGGGCAAATTCAAGCTGGGAACTTATATTCAGTTGGAACGGGCGAAGATCCAACTGATTCATCATCGATGCCCAGACTTTCAGCGCGCCAGAGGCGCCGGTCAATCCAGTCGGCTGATTATCATCGCGGCCCAACCATACGACCGCGAGCAGATTTCCAGCCATGCCAACATACCAGCTGTCTCGAAAATCATCTGTCGTACCAGTTTTTCCAGCCAGTTTCAAATCCGAACTGAATGTGTTCAACAGCGATTTTCCAGTGCCGTTTTTCACCACTTCCTGCAGTGCAAACAATATCAGCTGCACATATTCGGACGATATCACTGAATCAGCCTGCATTGGAGATGGTTTTTCCGCGATGCCTGCGCTTCTGCCAATTGTCGATATCGCGCGAAGCCCAACTCGATAGCCAAAATTTGCCAGAATTTGATAATATTGAGTTACCCGCAAAGGAGACAGTTCGGAAATTCCCAGTAACAGCGAGGGATAAAGAGGCGTTCTCGTTTGGATTCCGAACTTGTTTAATTGGTTTGCCACTTCTTTGAGCCCTACCTTCAAACCCAAGCGTACAGTCGGTATGTTGCGTGATCTCGAAATAGCTTCCAATGCGGTAAGATTGCCAAGATAATCTTCATCAAAGTTTTGTGGCTGCCACCTTTCACCTTTGTTTTTCGTTGGAATCGTTACAGGCTCGTCGACCAATAAGGTCGCTAACGTATAGTCTGAACCGTTAGCAAATGCTGTCAAGTATACGAAAGGTTTTATCAATGAACCAATCGGACGGTGCGCGTCCAATGCTCGGTTGAACATCCCAATATAGCCTCGTCTTCCGCCGACAAGCGCTATCAGTTGCCCTGTGTCGGGCTGCACTACAACGATGGCGCCTTGCAAAGTGCCCGGCTGCATCTTCTGTCTTTTTTCCAATGCCTTGATTTCAGTTGATAATGCTCGTTCTGCCGCTTTCTGCACTTCGATGTCCATGTATGTATAAACTGCAAAATTACCATTGGCGATTTCCTGTTCATTCAAGTATTTAGACATTTGACGAAGTACGACATCAACGTAAGATCCATAATTTCGGCTTTTTCTTTGTTCTATGGAAATGGTGTTCAGCGGCGCTCGCACAGCGTGGAAATACTCATCTTCGCTCAATAGATTTTGCTCTCTCATGACAGATAAAACTACATTTCGACGCTTGAGCGCTCGCTCCGGATTACGCAGTGGGTGATAGCTGGACGGCGCTTTGACCATGCCCACGAGCAAAGCCATTTCACTTGCATCCAGCTCTGCAAGCGGGCGGCCAAAAAAGTAGTGACTGCCCAATCCAAAACCGTGGATCGCACGTTTGCCATCCTGGCCCAAGTACACTTCATTGCAGTAGGCTTCCAAAATCTCATGCTTCTCAAGCCGCCGCTCGAGTACAAATGCCGTTGCAATTTCCAACAATTTGCGTTGATAGCTGCGCTCTTCTCTTTCAGATACATTTTTTACTAGCTGCTGAGTAAGAGTGCTGCCGCCTTGCACAATCCGATTTGCTTTAAGATTAGCCCACGCGGCGCGCAGAATTCCTCGAAAATCCACTCCGTAATGACTTGCAAAATTTCGATCTTCAACGGCAATCAAGGTCGACAGGAACAATTTGGGAATCTCTTGAATTCGCAGCAGCTCCCGGTCTTCATGAGTCAGCTGAGACAGACTTCCAATCAAATGCGGGCGAAGCCTTAGTGAATTGATCGGCTGTCCTGAGCTGCTGTCGACCATCGACGCAAGCCGTTCTTTTTTGAGCTCCAAGCGAACCGTTTTAGATTTCTGATGGCCATCCCAAAAAGTAAATGCGCGCGTCACCAAATTGAATACGCCTTCCTGAACACTATACTCGCCGGGATTTTGCGCGACTGTTCTTTTGCGATAGCCGAGGCTTTGCAAACGATGATCGAGACGATCTGATGCCAATTGAACATTTGGATAGAGCTCAAACGAATTGCTGTAGATGTGAACTGGAATTTCCCATAATTTGCCGGAAAATTGCTTGCGGACCTCATGGTACAAGTAAATGTAGGCGACGCTGCCGCCAAAGGCAGCGAGGATTATGGTCCAGAAGACTAGTTTCAAGCAGAATCGCTTCAGCGACCCTGAGTGTTTTTCTTGCTTCTTCAAGCTCTAGGAATTTTGGTCGATGAGAGAAAAATAAATTAGCGTAATGGATTTTTAGGCAATTCCGCAGAGCAATTCCAGCAAAGTTCAAAATTGGCTGGATTCGGCTGCTGACAATGTGAGCAGCTGATATCGCTCAAATGGCTCTCGTCTGCGCTATATTCTTGAACAATGTCAAGCGCACGCGCCTCATCTCGATCATGTTTAACCCAAACTTCGGGCCACGTATGGGTAAATGGGAGCTCCCCAACTGCGCCATGCGAGAATTCATTGAAGACATGCCCTTGAATTCCATGTTCTCCCAAGTGGCTGCACAGAATGTGGGCATCTGCCAGATTTTCCGCAATATAAATGCGTTTCAAATTTTGTATTCAGAGTATTTTTGAGATCGCCCTCGAACCAATTCGGCGGGATATTTCTTACGACTTATTTCGAGCTTGCGCTCCACCGCACGCACTAGATCAATATCCAAACGATCAGACAATCGTATCAAGTACGTCATCACGTCCGCTACTTCTTCTTCGACTGCCTGTTTTTGCTTTTGATTGAGATTTTGACTTTGAAGTTCAGTCATCCACTGAAAGATTTCCACCAGCTCGGCCACTTCCACCGAGATCGCCATGGCAAGATTTTTAGGCGAATGAAACTGTTCCCAGTCTCTTTCATCTACAAACTCCCGAATCGATAGTGTGAGCTGCTGGATCTCAGAAATTGAGGAATTGAAAGATTTCGACATCTCGAATTACGATTGAAAATAGATGTGCTCTCTTGATCTTGGGATTTCGTTGTTGTGCCCTTTTACGATTACCATCTGAAACAGCTGAAGCGAACCAACCAAAAACGACGCGATTGATCCAGTTAAATACAGTCTCCAAGCTCGGACAAATCGCTCATCAAACATTTGACCTACGACTTGCTGATTCGCCTCAAATCGATTCAGCCAATGCCGCAGCGTCTCCGCATAGTGCAGCCGTAGATTTTCAATGTCCAAAACGGAAAAATTGTATGGTTCAACAATATCCATCATTTCCCGAATGGTCGGAGGATATGCACCTGGAAATATTCTCTTTTCTATCCATGCGCTCATCAGGTCGGGGACATTTCGCCCAATGGAATGGATCAAAGCAACCCCTTTTTGTTTCAGACATCGATCGATCACCGCTCCCAATTGAGCGTAATTTTGAATGCCGACATGCTCTAGCATGCCCACTGAGACAAATCGATCGTAGGTGCCAGCAACGTTTCGATAATCGTCTTCAATGTATTCCACTTGGCTTGATAAATTTTCTTTCTTGGCTTTACGCTGAGCGTAAACTATCTGTTCATGAGAGATGTTGTACGATTTTACCGTTACTCCATAATGTTTCGCCATATGGATTGCGAGGCCGCCCCAACCACATCCAGCCTCTACAACTGTCTGTCCCGGCTCAAGCATCAGTTTTTTGCAAATATGATCCATTTTTGCGATTTGCGCCTGCTCGATCGACATTTTTTCATCCGGGAAATATGCACAGGTATACTGCATCGCTTCCCGGTCGAGCCATAGCGAGTAAAAATCATTTCCTAAGTCGTAATGATGGTGAATGTTTGACTTTGAGCCGGATAATGAATTGGGCCTGGCTTTCTTATTCGTCAACGCCCCGTAAATTTTGCGCATTGGACTGCTGTTGTGCCGCAAATTTTGCTTCGATTTAAACACTTCGCAAAGAAATGCGATCAAATCTCCCTGAACTTCAATCTGACCATCGCTAAATTCATCGCCAAAGCCTATCTCAGTATTCTTAATCAACTTGTAAAGCGCTTTTCGACTGTTGATGCGCATGGTCGCGATCGGCTTTATTTCTGGAGAACAAAATGAGGTTCCGTCCCAGAGTTGAATTTCAATTCTCGGTTTACCGGAAAACTCAAATATTTTTTGAATCAGATAGCGATCGACTTTGGTCGCCGCGGACGAAGGATCTCCCTGTTGAGCGACTGCGTCCATCGCTAGAGGTATTCTCTGTCTTTCCATTTCAACACTCTTTCACTGTTGCTATCGTCCAATTCACTCGTGGATGTCAGTCACAGAATCGATTTTAAAACAATGACGGCTGCGATTCGCAATGTAGGTTTTTTCGAAACTTTGACACATCGAGCTCAATTGGATCGTTGTCTAGTCCAAATTTCTTAATTGCACTTATGAATCTTTGCTGAATTAAATCAGCAATCAAACCGGTTCCGCGCATGCGTTCGAAGAAGTGTGTGCTATTTTCCCTGCCATCTCTCACCTGTCGAATCAAGTTCATTACTTTTTTGGCTTTGCCTGGGTAAAATTCAGCCAACCATTCCTCAAACAATTCTTTCACTTCTAGAGGCAATCGAATCATTGTCCATTCCGCTCGATATGCGCCTGCTTGAGCTGAGTTTTCTAGAATTGATTCTAGTTCATGCTCGTTCAAACCCGGAATTACAGGTGCATAGAATATTGTAACGGGAATGTCCGCCTGCGCCAGCTCTTTCACTGCACGCAGCCGACTGTGAGGCGCGCTTGCGCGAGGCTCCATAAAACGGGACAGTTTGGGGTCTAAAGTAGTAATCGATATATTGATTCCAACTAAGCTCAACTTCGACAGGTCTGCCAAAAGCGGAAGATCACGCACGATGGATGCGGATTTGGTGGTGATCGTAACAGGATGTCGGTATTCGAGCAGCACTTCAAGAATTTGCCGCGTCAAATGATACTGTCGCTCAATGGGTTGGTAAGGATCGGTATTGGTGCCTAAGGCGATCATCTGGCACAGATAGGACTTGGATGTGATTTCTCTGCGAATTTGATCAGCCACATTTGGCTTGAATAACAATCGAGTCTCAAAATCCAATCCCGCTGAATACCCGAGATAGGTATGAGTCGGGCGCGCATAGCAGTAACTGCAGCCATGCTCGCAACCTCGATACATATTGATCGAGCGGTCAAAGGGAAGGTCAGGAGATCGGTTATAAGTAATCGATGTCTTGGACCGATCCGTTTCTACGCATGTCTTGCGGCTTGGTTCTGATTCCTGGTACCACCCGTCTGCCACATCCGCTCGAGTCCACTGTTCAAAGCGACCGTCTCGATTGGAACTGATACCTCGTCCTTTCTGTAAAGAAACCATCTGTCACTTGGCCTCTTGAGGGTCTTTCTGCATACGAGGCCATGCCATGTAAACCGCCTGTACGAGCGTCGCCAGAGGAATCGCAAAAAACACACCCCACACACCCCACAATCCCCCGAACACGAGAACTGCTACCACAATCGCAACCGGATGAAGGTTGACAACTTCTGAAAAAAGCAGCGGTACCAAGACATTGCCATCAAGAATCTGAATCACTAGATAAGCAATAACGAGATATACAAATTCCGGTGAGAATCCCCACTGCACAATGGCGACAACAATTACGGGTATGGTCACCACAGCTGCTCCGACAAAGGGAATTAAAACGGAGACTCCGACAACAACACTCAATAGTGCAGCGAACTGCAATCCGAAAATGGAAAACGTAATGAATGTGACTAAAAATACAATCAAAATCTCCCAGAATTTGCCACGAATGTAGTTCGACATCTGTCGGTTTACGTCCTGCCAAACCGTAATCGCCAAGCCGTGATCCTTTCCGGGCAAGATTCCAACAAACCAGTCGGTCAATTTTGCTTTATCTTTCAGAAAGAAAAAAACCAGAATGGGAACGATGATGAGGTAAATGACCAATGTGAAAATTCCGACAACTGAAGCGGACGTCCAGCCAAATACAATCTGCTGTCCGAGTTCTGTAATAAAACCCGTTGTTGTTCGAAGAAATTCCCGCACCTGTTCTTCAGACAGCAATTCCGGGTACCTTTGCGGCAGTGCGAGAATCGCGTTTTGTGCATCCGCAAGCCAGGAAGGAACCAATGCAGCCAGCTGCAGCGCTTGTGAACTGACTAACGGGATGATTCCAAAGAATAGAGCGAAAAGCAATATCAAGAACAAAACCAGGACGATGATAACGGAAAATAATCTCGGTACTTTGATCGCCTCAAATTGCTTTACGCCGCCTTCTAAAATGTAGGCAATTACAATGGCAGCAATCAAAGGCGCCATCATGTTTCCAGCGTAAACGATGAGCAAGAAGCCAATCGTCAAAAAGGCCGCCAGAATAATGATTTGAGGGTTATTTACCTGGTGTTGAAACCAATTTACGAGATCGCGCATCCGTTCTAAGCAGAGGACGACTCAGGTTCGTCGAGTAAATTGAACTCATAGGTCACTTCTGCGGTTTTTGCCAACATGCGAGTTGCGGAACAATATTTGTCTAAAGAAAGTTCAATTGCACGTACTAGTTCCCGGGGCCTAATACCTGCTCCTTTCACATTATATTTCAGGTGGATATTAGTAAATACCTTGGGAATCTCCTCAGCCCGCACTGCCTGAATTTCAATTTCAAGCGATTCCGGCTCGCGTCTGCGCTTGCGCAAAATTTCCACCACATCATAGGCTGTACAGCCGCCCATTCCAAGCAGCAGCATCTCCATGGGGCGCATGCCAGCATTTTGGCCTCCATGCTCCGGCGGGCCGTCGGTAAAGGACGTGTGTCCGCTGCCGGAAGTCACACGGAAATTCACTCCACTTACTAGTTGCACTCTTCCTTTCATAGCGCACCTGCGGTTTCTGCAATCAAGGGACGGGTTCGAAACATCGAAGCCATCTGCAGGCCAGGATCTGCCGAACGCATGAAAGATTCGCCGACAAGACACGCAGAAATTCCATTGTGATTGAGTCTTTGAACATGCTCTTCGTTATGTATCCCGCTTTCAGACACGACAATCCGATCATCAGGAACAAGTTTTCGAAGATGAATTGAAGTTTCAATGCTAGTTTCGAAGGTTCGCAGATCCCGATTGTTAATTCCAATTAAATCATGTGGCAATTCGAGCGCAGTCTTCAGTTCCTCTTCGGTGTGCACTTCCACTAAAACATCCATATCAAGTTCAGTCGCCAATTCTCCGAGCTCGCGCAATTTGCGCAATGTCAACACGGCGACGATCAATAAAATGCAATCCGCTCCATGCGCTCTTGACTCGTAGATCTGATAGGGTTCGATCATGAAGTCTTTCCGCAATGCTGGCAGCTCACACACCGAACGCGCAAGTTCAAGATCGTGCAGCGAGCCCTGAAAGTATTTTGAATCGGTCAACACCGATAAGCAGGCTGCGCCGTTTTGCTCATAACTGCGGGCAATGGAGGCTGGGTCGTAGTCTTCGCGCATCACGCCTTTGCTGGGAGATGCTTTTTTTGATTCTGCGATAACAGCGGTTTGATTGGCTGAAATGAATTCTCGAATTCGCCGTTGAAAGCCACGCGGCGGCTCTACTTGAGTGACATGAGACTTTAGCTGCTGAACAGAAACCTCAGATTGCCGCTTTGCAACTTCTGCTGCTTTATCGCGAATGATCGACGAAAGAACATTATTCTGACCATTTTGGCTAAACACGATTGGTAGTCTCTATAAACTCATCAAATTTGGCGTTCGCAGCACCGGAGCGAATTGTGTTCTGCGCACATTCTACACCTGCTGCAAAATCCTCGGCTTGGCCAGCGACGTAAATGGCGGCTCCGGCGTTCAATGCAGTCATATCGGATGCTACGGAAGATTCTCCTTTCAATACCGAACGAACCATGGCCAGACTTCCTTCTGGATTGTTCACAACAATATTTTCCATTGCTGCGGAAGACATGCCGAAATCTTCTGGTCTCACCATATATGTTGTCACGACGCCATCTTTCAACTCAGCGCAATGAGTTGGGGCGCTGATGCTGATTTCATCCATCCCGTCTTCGGAATGAACAATTACGACGTGTTCTGCGCCTAGATTTTTCAGAACATGTGCAAACGGCTTAACCAATTCCTCGCTGAAAACACCAACCATTTTGCGTCGGACCAAAGCTGGATTGGTCAACGGGCCCAATATATTGAATATTGTTCGCACTCCGAGCTCCACACGGACACCGATCGCGTGTTTCATTGCGCTATGATGCGCTGGCGCAAACATAAATCCAAATCCGGATTCTTCGACACAAGCGGCGACTTGTTCGGGAGTTAAATCGGTGCGGGCACCGGCATGTTCCAATAAATCCGCACTGCCACACTTTCCAGACATGGCTCGATTGCCATGTTTGGCTACATAAGCGCCGGCCGCAACCGCAACAAACGCAGAAGTCGTTGACACGTTAAAGGATGATTTGCCGTCTCCTCCCGTACCGACTACATCAATTACATTTGGAAGATTCACACGAACTCTGGTGACCAGCTCTCTCATCACCATAGCGCCAGCCGTAATTTCCTCAATGGACTCATTTTTCGTGCGAAGCGCCATTAAAAATCCGCCAATCTGCGATTGAGTGAGCTGGCCGGTCATGATCTGCCGCATAATCGCCAGCATCTCGTCGCTGCTCAAGTCCTGCATGTTTGTAATCTTTGTGAGCGCTTCCTGAATGTTCATTTAGGATCCGATTGTCTGAGTTGGTATGTTCTCGATTTGCAAAAAGTTTTTCAGTATTTGGTGTCCGCAATTCGTCAGAAACGACTCTGGGTGAAATTGAACGCCGTAAACCGAGTGCTCACGGTGTTTCACTCCCATTATGATACCGTCATTCGTCCAGGCGGTCACCTCCAGGCAGTCCGGCAAATCATCGGTTTGGGCCACCAGAGAATGGTACCGGGTTGCTGTAAACGGATTTTCAACTCCATCAAACAGACCGTCGCCATCATGATAAATCTGCGAGACTTTTCCGTGCATTATCTTCCGGGCACGAATAATCGTGCCGCCAAATGCGTCACAAATGCTTTGGTGCCCAAGACAGACTCCGAGTATGGGTACGCTGTCTGCGAACTCTTCCACTGTTTCAATGGATACGCCTGCTTCTTTCGGTGTGCAAGGCCCCGGTGAAATTATGATGGCCGAGGGGCTTTCATCGTAAATGCCTTCCATGTCAATTTGATCATTGCGGACAACCTTGCTAAGACAACCAAGTTCACCAAAATATTGAACTAGGTTATAGGTAAATGAATCGTAATTATCGATGACGAGCAACATCTTTTTCCGTGCTATCGCGCTCGAGAAATGAAGAGCTGACTGCCGTTTTCACAGAGTAGTCGGCATGTAATATGGTCGTGCTTCATTAGGTTCAATTTACTGAATTAATCCAGACATTGCTGCAGCTTTTGCACTTTTTATTTCATCACTTTAACAGCAAATAAAAACTTGGTTTGCTGTTTTGCATACGCGGCCTAACTGTAACATCCAGATCGGGAAAAATCCTCTATCGGCAATATCTCAAAGCGCGCTTCATTGAAACACAAGTATACGTCGTTCTGTGAATTTGATCCCATAGGGTTTCGTTGTTATGTAACCGCTTTCTAGTTGGCTCTGGCTTCCAGCAGAGCATTCACCACGTCGAAATAGCCTATCTTCTCCGCTAATTCCAGGGGTGTCAGTCAATCATCGTCTTGAATGTTTGGGTCAGCCGCGGCTTCCAGCAAGGCAATCACCACATCAGTCTTACCATTCGCCGCCGCTTGGTGTAGGGGTGTCCCTTTCCTATCGGATTCTACCATCTATCTTTCGGCAAACTTCTAAACATCCGAATGATTCCGAAGAGACACTTTGTTGACCGCCCATGGCTATCTCAATTCTTAGAGGATTTTTCTAGCACCTAGGAAATACGACATATCGGTAACCTCAAGACTTCGAAGAATTCACGTGCGCTCCCATCTTTGCAGGAAATCTGCGCCATCACCGCGTCTGCGAGTGCCAGCCACAATGTTTCAGCTACCACGAATCTCAAATTCATTGCTCTTTTCTGCCTAAATGCAAATTTTAATCAAACTAAAGTTTCTAGGTCCAAAATTGATTAAAAAAATTTTGTTGTAACGATCTAGAGTACGGATGTCGGTCAACTGATTATCACACGACAAAATTCAAACATATCATTTAAACAAATCTAGTCCCTAATCATCCTGCTCCTTATGTTGAAAAATCGACAAAATTCGTTTCATACAAATCGAGACTTGGAATTATCTCTGATTCAAATTTTGTTTATTCACCAATAAAACGCGGCTGTTTTGTTACGTGAAATGTTACTTCATAGGGATATCCATCCGGTGAAAGAATATAGTCATGGTGCATCGCGACGTGACCTTTAAGTTCTTGTTTTAGGAAAAGAAACATTTTTAAAGGATCTACGTAGTAGAGGTTATCGTCATAATATTCTACTAACGTGGAAAGAACATTGAACGCTATCCCTTTTTCACACACGTCCCAAAGTCGAGTCAAAGTGTCGTACATCACAAATTCATTTCCGTCATGTCGGATATTGAACATGCCTGAGACAACACCATAATCAAAACCAGTTGGAAGCGCTCCTGAATTCACATCGAAGAGCTGAAATTCTGCTTTCGGATCATCAATCATCGCTTTTTTTGCAATATTAACAAATTCTTCGACAAATTCAAGTCCGAGGTATTTTCCTTTGAAACCGTTCGAGCACAAAAAGTGATAGAAATCACCGAATCCAGCGCCACAATCGAGAATTGAATCGAATTCAGTGGATATTTGCGACAGTATTCTAAATCGATTCACTTGTGACAGCTGATCACGCCATTGCACTGCTTGAGGACTGTGGCCGTACTGCTCAAGGAGTGATTTGTAATGAGAAATCAATTGATCATTCATAGATCAGTGCTTCTAAAAATTCACAGCAAATTAAGTCAGGGTGGTTCTGTGCCCCTGTGTTTTCGGTTCCTTCGGTTGAGTATGTCTTCACTACAAGAACTTTTTAATGGAGGAATTCAAAGCAGTGAACTCAACTTAAGAAAAGCACTCTAGTTGTATTTATCGAACCGCGACCATAAAATCGGAACTTAGTGGGTTCGGCTTATCGCTTTAGTACTGTCCACAAATCGGCCCTACTTTGGCAAGTACCTCAAGCCTTGCTACATTTTAACTTGCCTACATCACACTGAATGTCTAATATGTTTCACAACATAATATTTTTTGGAGTTTTACAGGCGCGGCCTAACTGTAACATCGCTATGGGGAAAGATCGTCTATCCACGCAATCTCAAAGCGCAAATCATCGATGAGCCAAATTACGTCGTTCTGTGAATTTGACTCCATAGGGTTTCTTTGTTATGTATTCGCTTTCCAGTTGGCTCCGGCTTCCAGCAAAGCAGTCACTATGTTGACCTCGCCATTCTTCACCGCTACGTGCAGGAGTGTCTGTCCATAATCATCTTGAGCCTCTGGGTCGGCCCGGCTTCCAGCAAGGCAATCACAACTTCTGTCTCGCCGCTCTCCACCGCTACGTGCAGGGGTGTACATTTTTCCACGTCTTGTGCTTCAAAGTCGGCTCCGGCTTTCAGCAGAGGAGTCAGCAAATCAATTTCCACGTTCTCCGCCGCCAAGTGCAGGGGTGTCCGACAATCGTCCGTAAACACTAGATATTCCCATTCGTCCCGTAAAGGCATTTTATTTTCCGTCCACTGTTATTTCACTACATAGGGGTTTGTTCGGGTACCTAGGAAGTACGACAAATGGGTAAACTCACGGCTTCAAAGAATTTAGGTTTAATCCAAATTCTGGAAACTGGTGCCAACACTAAGTCTTCAAGTGCCAACCACAGAACAGATAAACACGGTCCTGCCAGCACAAATCTCAACTTTATCGTTCTTGAAGGTTCCAAATAATTTTCATCCTGTTTAAGTTTCAAGTTTCAAAATTGACAGAAGAAACCAAGATTTGAAACACTGGAATTCCGATGTGGGTTAACGGAGTGCTACATGCCCAAATCCAAACATGTCATTGAGTATGACTTGCGCCATTTTCGTGAATCATAACTTTGAAACGGACTGAGTGAATTGACAATACCGCAAAAGTCGCTGATTCTTAGCCGTTTTTTAATTTATTCCCGTTGAACTCACAGTTTGAAAATTCGAAAAATGGCCGCAAGCTGAAAAATTTAGCAGTGACCAAGTGACCAAAATCAAGCCTAACTTTGCTGCAATGCCAACCCCATTCATTGCGCAGCAGTCGATTAACCTAACAACAGAAGTTAACGTATGAAATTAAAATTCGGAATTGGAATGCAGCCTTTTATCAAACATAATTCATTGAAACGAAAAGAATTAAAGGACTCACTCATGGAATAATTGGCTGTTGAGCGAAGTACAGTAATTCCATGGGCGGACAAAATTAATTAGGGCACAAATCCAGGCCGATTCGCTTTGAGGAGCTTATCGACAATTCCTCTGCTGGATGCCCGGCGAATCTGCAACCTGCTGACCCGCCGTCAGCGAAGCGAAGGAGTTCATTGCCATCTTGTCGCTGCAGCGGTAATCCGCAGCTCTATCGTTCACTCAATGTGACTTCCAGTGCTCCTTTCGCAAACTTACGCGGGCGAAATCAGTGCGGCAATACTACCAATGAGTCCTGCAGCGATTGTGGCCGCTTGAACTCAGCAGCGTCCAACGATCTGTCGGCTTCGAGACCATGTCTGAAACGCTGCGACTTCGTTCAGGTTCTTCAATTGGACTCTCTTATTCTGCCCTGCTGATTCATTTCCTGCTTCATCGGCTCCTCGCATAGCATTCAAAGCAAACCGGTTCAAACAGCAAGCAATACACGCGGTCGATGTCACCCACCTTCGTGAGGCGAACAACTAACTAGCTGACGGCGTAGGCTAGTGTGACTATTGCAAAAATTACCGCGATCTGCATTGACATCAGCCATCTGAACTGCGTCTTCATTTCCGACCTGTTTTCGGATCTGAACGAATTCATGTCCGACTTGAACTCAGTTCTCAAAGAGCTGATGTCCGATTTGAACTCAGTTCTCAAAGAGCTGATGTCCGATTTCACCTCAGTTCTCAAAGAGCTGATGTCCGATTTGAACTCAGTTCTCAAAGAACTGATACTAGAGTCTAATCTTTCGATGTCGGACTCCAATTTTTCGAATCTAGAATCCAATTTTTCGATGTCGGACTTGGTCGCGAGGTTGCCCTGTCGCTCGGCGATCGCGATCGCCACTGCTTCGGCCTGTCTGCGCTCCATGCCGGCAGCTGCGAGTTTCTTTGAAGTCCCGAGCGTATCATAGGCGTGAATGCTCATTAATTATTCCTCAATTGATCAGATAGTCCGTTGCTCTTTCCAAGGTGCTGCTTTTCCAAAAAGGGTTAAGAATCTGCTGCATGCTTCGTGTATGATGCCGAACCAAAACCCAGCCGTTCTGGCAGATGGATTCCGTCGCTCGCAACCAGCGAGCGTGCTTATGCGGTAGCATCCGCAAGCAAAACTTACCGTACCATATCCATCGCTTAAATTTCAAGCTGAGATCGCAGCGATTGACTGAATTGGACGTGAAACCAATTACTGGCTCAGGTTTCGGCTCTCAAAAAAATAGAAATTTCTGATCTTTAGCGGCTGATATACAACAATAAGACAACCTCAATTTGGATCTGATGTTGATTTTGCTTGATTTCAACAAACCCAAAGAGACTGTCTGCTGAAACAGTAGCTTCAGCAATCCAAATTCACTCTCAACGGTTGAAGAAACAGTCAGTGCCTCAAATTCTTTCAAGGACAATCTGTTTGCCGCCTGCTGTCGGCGTTTGAAGCACACGTTTTTTCGAGTCCAGAAAGATCCGAACTACACCCCATTCAAGAGCGAACCCGATAATTGGCGTCAGTTTCATCAATCCATGTTCACTGATGCCATTGTGAATGGCGGTGGCGGGACTCGGTGGGAAACTCGAGTACCGTTCAAGGACCAACTCAATCAGTTTAGTTTGGCGCGCCTGCTGTAGCTCTATTTTGTCGGTTTGACGGGGCACTTGCCCCGCGCGACCTGAAAACTTTATCCGAGGACCGCGTCGGCTGCTGGCTCCAAACCCTGAACCAAGAGTTTGAACAGATGTTCAAAAGCAGTCTGCAACTTTACGCTGCCACCATGTGATTGGAACACGTTTCGGCTCCCTTGTCCTAGCAATTGGATACGATTTTGAACTCCGAAACTTTAGGTCTGAAGTCAGGAATGGATCCAGTTCGCTTTTCTTTTCTCTAAAAATGCAGACATGCCTTCTTTTTGATCATTGGTTGCAAACATCGAATGAAATGCCCTTCGTTCGTATAAGACACCTTCTGCCAAAGTCGTTTCGTACGCTCGATCTACAGTTTCTGTAACCATGGTTGCGGCCACTTGTGAAAAGTTTGCAATCTGCTGCGCAATCTTGACAGATTCGTCGACTAGTTCTGCGCTTGGAAACACACGCGATGCCAACCCGGAACGTTCTGCTTCTTCAGCATCCATTCTGCGACCCGTCAAACACATGTCCATCGCTTTTGATTTGCCGACTGCCCGCGTCAGCCTCTGTGTACCGCCCGCACCGGGAATGATTCCGAGTAAAATTTCCGGCTGACCAAACTGAGCGTTGTCACCCGCCAAGATAAAATCACACATCATTGCCAGTTCACAGCCGCCGCCCAATGCGTATCCGTTGACTGCAGCGATGACGGGTTTGCGACATTCAGTCACACGCTCCCAATTTTTACTGATAAAGTCACCCATATACGCATCAACAAAAGATTTATCTTTCATTTTGCTGATGTCAGCGCCAGCCGCAAAAGCTTTCTCGCTCCCTGTTAGAACGATTGCGCCAATTTCAGTATTGGCTTCAAACTCATCGATCGCATTTCCGATCTCATCCATTACAGCAGATGACAATGCGTTCAAAACTTTTGGGCGGTTTATTGTGATCAGTCCAACATTGCCGCGAGTTTCCGAAATAATGTGTTCATACGTCATAAAGATAGGTACTCCTTATTCAACGAATTGTTTAATAATTACAAAAAAATCAAACAGAATTTCCACCTGGAATGATGTAAATTTTTAGGTTAAGTGATTTTTAACCCGAACTGATTGACTAGTTTATTTTATTCTATTGTTAGACTACCTGAAACTTTGGACATAAAAAGGAAATCCTATTGACGCATTTCCATACAAAGCCAACTTAAACATTCAAAATCAAGGGAAATGAGCACATTAAAAGAAGAATTTGAAAGATCCATAGAACATCCTAATGAATTCTGGGGTGAAATCGCAACGGCTGTCCATTGGGATCGCACTTGGGACAAAGTGCTAGATGACTCCAACGCGCCTTACTATCGATGGTTCAGCGGTGCGAAAGTCAACACCTGCTTCAATGCACTCGATCTGCATGTGCAAGAAGGTCGCGGTGATCAAGACGCGATAATTTACGATTCAGCGATGACCGGGGAAATTCGAAACATAAGTTACCAGGAACTGTTGGACGAAACCGCTCAGTTTGCAGGCGCGCTCTCGAATTTAGGAGTTGTCAAAGGTTCGCGTGTCGTCATCTACATGCCGATGGTTCCGCAGACGATGGTTGCAATGTTGGCTGTTGCACGCTTGGGAGCAATCCATTCGGTCGTGTTTGGCGGTTTTGCTTCAAACGAACTGGCAGTGAGAATTGACGATGCCAAGCCAGATGCCATTATCAGCGCTTCGTGTGGCTTAGAGCCCGGACGCACGATTGAATACAAACCCCTGCTAGATAAAGCCATCGAGCTTGCGACACATAAACCTTCGGCCGTTGTAATTTATCAGCGACCACAGGCGGAAGCTTCGATGGAACCCGGCCGTGACCATGACTGGAATGAAATCATGGAAGCCGCGTCACCAGTGGACTGCGTTTCAGTCAATGCAACCGACCCGCTTTATATTTTGTATACCTCTGGCACGACGGGGCAGCCAAAAGGTGTTGTTCGTGATAACGGCGGGCATATTGTCGCACTGAAGTGGTCGATGAAACATATCTATGGAGTGGAGCCGGGCGAGGTGTTTTGGGCTGCTTCAGATGTCGGTTGGGTGGTTGGCCATTCCTATATCGTGTATGCACCTCTTTTTGCGGGCAATACCACGATACTGTATGAAGGAAAACCGGTCGGCACGCCTGATCCTGGAGCGTTTTGGAGGGTGCTGTCACAACACAATGTGTCCACTCTGTTTACTGCCCCCACTGCCTTTCGAGCGATCAAGAAAGAAGACCCATCCGGCGAATATCTGAAGAAATATGACCTCTCAAATTTCCGTACGCTGTTTTTAGCCGGAGAGCGCACCGACCCGGACACGCTGCATTGGGCCGAGGAAAAGCTGCAGGTGCCTGTCATCGATCACTGGTGGCAAACTGAAACGGGCTGGGCGATTTGCTCAAATTCAATCGGAATCGAACACCTTCCAGTGAAAGAAGGATCTCCTACGAAACCGGTTCCAGGATGGAATCTGACTGTTTTGGATGAACAGAATCAGAGCGTACCGCCAGGCGAAATTGGTTCACTCGTAGTCAAACTCCCATTGCCTCCGGGCAGTTTTCCGACTTTGTGGAATGCAAATCAAAGATTTTATGACACCTATCTGTCAGTATCTCCAGGTTACTATGAAACCGCGGATGCGGGATTCATAGACGAAGACGGTTATGTTTACGTCATGTCAAGAACGGATGATATTATCAATGTGGCAGGGCATCGGCTGTCAACCGGCGCCATGGAAGAAGTGCTGACTTCTCATCCAGATGTCGCAGAATGTGCCGTGACAGGCGTCAACGATTCATTGAAAGGACAGCTTCCGCTAGGGTTTTTGGTGTTAAATGCGGGCTGTGATCGAACAGATAATGAAATCGTCCGCGAATGTGTTCAGTTGGTGCGTTTAAAAATAGGACCGGTAGCGGCCTTCAAACAAGCGGTTGTCGTAAAACGACTCCCGAAGACACGGTCCGGGAAAATACTGCGAGGCACAATGCAGAAGATTGCAGACGCAGAAATATGGACAATGCCACCGACAATTGATGACCCGGTGATCTTGGATGAGATCACCGAATCCTTGCAATCCATAGGCTATCCAAAATCAGATGGCTGATTTGTTCCCAAAGTTTAAGCATTTGATCAAAAGTACGGATGATGTTTGAACACTATTCGATTCAAGATTGGCAAGAGCTCGCGCAGAAGGAGTTAAAAACTCGGCCGCTCGACGAGTTACACTGGCAAACTCTCGAAGGCATTGATGTCAAACCCATTTACACTGCCGACGATTTAACCGATCTTGAACATCTATCCAGCCTGCCGGGACTGCCGCCCTTTTTGCGCGGTCCGAGAGCGACTATGTACTCCGGGCGGCCCTGGACACTGCGTCAATATTCTGGATTTTCAACTGCGGAAGAGTCCAATCAATTTTATCGAGACAATCTAAAAGCCGGCCAAACTGGATTGTCGGTTGCGTTTGACCTTCCCACCCATCGCGGTTACGATTCGGACCATCCACGCGTGATTGGAGATGTCGGCAAAGCGGGAGTAGCGATCGATAGCGTTGAAGACATGAAAATCTTGTTTCATGAAATCCCACTGGACAAAATATCGGTGTCAATGACGATGAACGGTGCTGTATTGCCAGTTCTAGCCATGTTCATTGTTACCGGCGAAGAGCAGGGAGTAGCCCCATCTGCTCTTTCTGGAACGTTGCAAAATGACATTCTTAAGGAATTCATGGTTCGCAACACCTACATTTATCCGCCTCAGTCATCCATGCGGATTGTTGCAGACATCATTCAGTACACAGCAAAAACTATTCCTCGATTCAATCCGATCTCAATTTCAGGCTACCACATGCAGGAAGCCGGTGCGAACTGCGTTCAGGAACTTGCTTATACCATTGCCGATGGCATTGAATATGTTCGAGCGGCGCTGTCAACGGGTATGAAAGTAGACGATTTTGCACCGCGGCTGTCGTTCTTTTTCTGTATTGGCATGAACTTGTTCATGGAGGTTGCAAAACTGCGGGCGGCTCGTTATTTGTGGGCAGATCGAATGAACAGATTGTTCAGCCCGAAAAAACCGGCATCGATGATGCTGAGAACTCACTGCCAAACCTCAGGAGTGAGCCTCACCAGCCAATCTCCCTACAACAACATCATTCGAACGACGATTGAAGCTTTGGCTGCAATTCTAGGCGGCACGCAGTCGCTGCATACCAACTCATTTGATGAGGCGCTGGCTTTGCCAACTGAGTTTTCTGCAAAAATCGCGCGCAACACTCAGCTGATCCTTCGCGAGGAAGCGGGTCTGACCAAAGTTGTTGATCCGCTTGCAGGTTCCTACTACGTCGAGCAGCTTACGGCTTCATTAATCCAAGAGGCTGGAAAATTAATCGACGAAGTAGAGGCGATGGGAGGCATGACCATTGCAGTTGAAGCTGGTTTGCCAAAGAGTCGAATTGAAACAACAGCTGCAAAACGCCAAGCAAAAACAGATATCGGCGAAGAAGTCATCGTTGGCGTCAACCAATTCATGGAAGAAACTGACGAAAATCTTGACCTGCTGGAAGTCGACAATCGCGTGGTTCGAGAAAAACAGGTTGCCCGTCTTCAACAGGTTCGTTCTCAACGAGATGAGAACCGTTGTCAAGCTGCATTGAAACGACTCTCAAGCTATGCCTCGAGCGGTGAGTGGGGATTGCTTCAATGTGCCATTGAAGCTGCCCGAGCTCGAGCGACTGTAGGTGAAATTACCGATGCGCTTCGTCAGGAGTTTGGACAACATCGCGACATTCCAAAGGCGATCAGCGGTGTTTATCGGAATGAGTTCGATAACGACGATGAAGTTGACGCAGTTCGAAGTCTAGTGGAGTCGTTTTTGCTGCAGCATCGACGCCGTCCGCGCGCACTGATCGCCAAAGTGGGGCAGGACGGACACGATCGAGGCGCGAAAGTGATTGCGACAGCCTATGCTGATTTTGGTTTTGAAGTTGATATCGGCCCCCTATTTCAAACTCCAGCCGAAATTGTGCGTCAGGCAGTGGACAACGATGTCCACCTGATTGGAATCTCAACTCAGGCGGGGGGACACAAGACTCTTGTTCCGCAGGTCATCGAAGGTTTGAAAGACGAAAATGTAGATCACACAATCGTAATCTGTGGTGGCGTCATCCCGCCGAATGACGTTGAATTTTTAATCTCTCAGGGAGTTGCTGCCGTATACGGACCAGGCACTCGAATTTTAGACACAATCCCCGAGGTCCTGACCTTGATTGAAAATAGCCTTGATCAAGCGCAGGCCCACTAGACAGATTCCATGCAAGATATTATCAACCGACTGAATAAGAAACGAGCGGCGGCGTGCCTAGGCGGAGGCACCGAACGAATCGCTCGCCAGCATTTGAAAGGACGCCTCACAGCGCGCGAACGAATTGACCTTTTGTTGGACAAAGATAGTTTCGAAGAATGGGACATGTTCGTTGAACATCGCTGTGTCGACTTTGGAATGGACAAAAATAAAATCCCAGGAGATGGAGTCGTCACCGGGTATGGCACCATTCATGGTCGTTTGTGTTTTGTATTCAGTCAGGACTTTACGGTCTATGGCGGCTCTTTATCAGAAGCTCACGCTGAGAAAATTGGGAAAGTGATGGACCAAGCAATCAAAGTTGGGGCGCCCGTGATCGGCATCAACGATTCCGGTGGCGCTCGCATCCAAGAAGGAGTTGCATCCTTGGGCGGCTATGCGGACATCTTCCAAAGAAACGTGATGGCGTCAGGCGTGATTCCCCAGATATCTCTGATCATGGGACCTTGTGCCGGCGGCGCCGTATATTCTCCAGCGATTACTGATTTCATATTCATGGTTCGCGACAGTTCCTACATGTTCGTCACCGGTCCCGATGTAACACGCACAGTAACACACGAAGAAGTAACGGCCGAGCAGCTCGGAGGCGCCTCAACTCATTCGGAACAGTCCGGCGTAGCAGATGGAGCCTTTGAGAACGACATCGAAGCTTGCCTGATGCTGCGACACTTTTTTGATTTTCTGCCGGTCAGCAACCAGAATTCAGCGCCGACACGCGAGACTCACGACACGCGCTATCGAAGGGAACTTTCTTTGGATACCTTGGTTCCAGATGACCCCAATCTGCCTTATGACATCAAAGAATTGATCTTGAAAGTGGTTGATGAGGAAGTTTTCTTTGAATTGAAGCCCAATCACGCAGCCAACATCGTGATTGGTTTTGCACGAATGGAAGGCTCAACCGTTGGCATCGTAGCCAATCAGCCGATGGTTCTGGCGGGCTGTCTCGATATTCACTCATCACTTAAGGCCGCGCGTTTTGTCCGCTTTTGTGACTCATTCAACATCCCGATTTTGACTTTTGTCGACGTGCCCGGATTCATGCCGGGAACAGCGCAGGAACACGGAGGCATCATCAAGCACGGCGCAAAGCTGCTGTACGCCTACGCCGAAGCAACCGTGCCCAAAGTCACAGTAATCACGCGCAAAGCATACGGTGGCGCCTACGATGTGATGAGTTCGAAGCACTTGCGAGGAGATGTCAACCTCGCTTGGCCAAGTGCGGAAATCGCAGTGATGGGGCCCAAAGGCGCGGTCGAAATCATATTTCGTTCAGAACTTGGAGACGAAGAGAAAATCGCAGCTCGGACGGAAGAATACCGAGCCAAATTTGCAAATCCTTTTGTAGCGGCAGGCCGCGGCTTTATTGATGACGTCATCATGCCACACAACAGTCGCGAACGAATCTGCAGCGCGCTGCAGATGCTGCGTCACAAAAAACTCGAAAATCCGTGGCGAAAACACGGAAATATTCCTTTGTAGCAGGCCTTCATTTTAATGTTTGAAAAAATTCTGATCGCGAATCGGGGTGAAATCGCGTGCCGCGTGATAAAAACTGCCAAACTGCTTGGGATTAAGTCCGTCGCGGTATATTCCGAAGCTGATCGAAAGTCACTTCATGTGACAATGGCAGATGAGGCAGTCTGTATCGGTCCAGCTGCTGCCAGTGAAAGCTATCTGAACATGCAGGCGATTGTTGACGCCTGTCGAAGTTCAGGCGCGCAGGCTGTTCATCCCGGTTACGGTTTCCTTTCCGAAGATACACAATTCGCTGAATTGCTCAGTCGGGAAAACATCGTTTTCATTGGTCCGAACGCACCCGCGATCAAAGCGATGGGAGACAAGATCACATCCAAAAAAATCGCTAGAAACGCAGGAGTCAACGTAATACCCGGCTACGAGGATGTAATTCAAAATCCTGATCACGCGGTGGAGCTGGCACGTCGAATCGGCTATCCGGTCATGCTGAAACCAACTGCAGCAGGCGGTGGAAAAGGCATGCGTCTTGCCTACGATGATCAACAATGTCGAGAAGGATTTGTTCGTTCAGCCAGCGAAGCGCTCACTTATTTTGGGGATGATCGCGTCTTTGTCGAAAAATTTATTGAAAAACCAAGACACATTGAAATTCAGGTTTTAGCGGATCAGCACGGCAATGTGATTCATCTTGGGGAACGAGAATGCTCTCTGCAAAGAAGGCACCAGAAGGTAATAGAAGAAGCGCCTTCGCCTTTTTTGACGAAAGAGACTCGATTTGACATCGCCAGTCAGGCTGTCGCGCTGGCAAAGGCTGTGAATTATGTATCTGCTGGTACCGTTGAGTTTGTCGTTGACCCGGATCAGAATTTTTATTTCTTGGAAATGAACACGCGTCTGCAGGTTGAGCATCCCGTTACCGAGTTTGTGACCGGAATCGATCTCGTGGAATGCATGATTCAAATTGCAGCGAATGAACCGCTGCCTTTTTCGCAATCGGATATCACGACATCCGGCTGGGCTGTAGAAGCCCGAGTTTACGCAGAAGATGCCGCTCGAAATTTTCTGCCTTCAACCGGGCGGCTGATTCGTTGCCGCGCGCCTCAAGAATCCAAGAATGTCCGAGTCGATACGGGTGTTTTTGAAGGTGGTGAAGTCTCAATCTATTACGATCCCATGATCGCGAAATTGATTGTTCACGGTGAGTCCCGATTTCAGGCTTACAAACTGCTGCAGTACGCGCTGAGTGAATATGTTATTTCGGGAGTCACCAACAATCTGCCGTTTTTGCAGAACCTGATCCGTCGCAAGGCTGTTCGCAGCGGTCAGATCAACACAGGTTACATCGAAAAAAAATATCCAAATGGCTATGATCACGAAACAGCTAAAAACAGTCGAATTCAGATTCCGGTCATGATCGCATTAATCATGCACTATTGCACTGAGCGTCAAGCTGTTAGTTTGGGTGGGCAATTCAATTCCAGAAACTGGACAGCCTCTACCAACTGGGTCGTTGTGAAGGAGAAAGAGCAATATGAGCTATCGATACAGCAGCGCCCAAACGGTCATCAGGTGACTTGGATAGATGGTGAAATTTTCTTTATCAAGCACGATTGGAAACCCGGACAAAAAAGATTTTACTTCCGTGTAAATGACAAACGTCTCTGCGTACAAGTCGCGCGAAACGGCATCAACTATCAAATTGATCATATTGGATATCGCTCTGTTTTCAAGGTATTAACTCCAATTGCAGCGAATTACAATCAGCATATGATGGTTAGACAGACTTCTCAGGTTTCGCCCTTTTTGAAGTCACCAATGCCGGGATTGCTGGTTGAATTGAACGTGACCGCACAGCAAAAAGTTAAAACAGGTGAAACAGTCGCAGTAGTCGAAGCGATGAAAATGCAAAATGCGCTGACTGCGGAACGCGACGCAATTGTAAAAGCAATCTGTGCTGATGTTGGAGACAGTCTTGCCAAAGATCAACCCATTCTTGAATTTGAGCCTGCTAGCTAATGATCGGAAAATTAAACCACGTCGCCATTGCAGTACCCAATCTTTCTGAAGCCAGTCAATTGTATCGAACAGTTCTCGGCGCAGATGTTTCTGATCCAGTTCAGCTGCCCGAACATGGAGTGACCACTGTTTTCGTTCACCTTCCAAACACAAAAATTGAGTTGCTTGAGCCTTTGGGAACTAATTCCCCTATTGAAAAATATTTAGGAAAAAATCGTTCTGGAGGAATTCATCACATCTGTTACGAAGTTGAAGACATTCACGCTGCAAAAAGCAAATTGCTAGCAGAAGGAATGCGAATCTTGGGAAGCGGAGAACCCAAGATTGGCGCACACGGCAAACCTGTATTGTTTTTGCATCCTAAAGATTTTGCAGGCACGCTGATTGAAATTGAGCAGGTTTGAAGAAACTTTGCATAGCTGAGCAAAAAACGATTCCAATGCGAGTCAACACCTTGTTGTGACCTCAAAGCTTTCACCAACTTGGCAGGCAAATTTACGTTTGAAAATCATCCAGAGAGATTTGAAATCGATACTGTCAGAGCGATCTCATTCGGGCCCACTGCGGGTACAGCGACCATTCTACCCGGAAGCCGAAAACATTTGCCATGTGTACATTCTTCATCCACCAGGTGGGATCGTCAGCGGAGATGACTTAAAAGTCGATATTGCAATCGAAGAACGAGCATGGGGATTGATCACTGCTCCAGGTGCCACTAAAATTTATCGAAACAATCGAAAACAGGCTCGACAGAGCGTTCATATAAAGGTAAAAAGCCAGGGAACGGCAGAGTGGCTGCCGCAAGAATCTATTTTCTATGACGACGCAGCCGCCAATACTCAAGTACGTGCGGACGTCGCTTCTGACGCTAAATTTGTCGGCTGGGAAATCACTTGTCTCGGCCGACCAGCGAGCGGTCAAAATCTTAAAAAATGCAATATCAAAAACCGATTTGAAATTTGGAAAGATGGGATTCCGATCGTCCTTGAACGAGCTCGCTATGTAACTGGGCATCCTGTTTTTGGAGCCGCCTGGGGTTTGCGAAGCTGTCCGGTTACCGGTATTTTAATTTGTACGGAAAGTGATTCTTCGCTGCTTCAGCAAGTTCGAGAATCGACGGCTGTTGGCAACGAATCACTGTTTGCAGCAACACAAGTTCGAGGTGTATTGGTGTGCCGTTATCTCGGCTACAAGGTTCAGGAAGCGAAGCATAATTTCAGAAACATTTGGAACATAATAAGACCGAATGTCTTAGGTGCTCAGCCGGTAAATCCCCGAATTTGGAACACATGATCTGCATTGGTTCCAAGCAAGCTGCCAATTTCGATATTCTTAACAATAAGACTAGGACAAATGAATGGAACTTTCCCCTAGAGAAAAGGACAAACTGTTGATTTTTACCGCGGCTTTACTGGCCGAACGACGCAAAGCTCGCGGACTTAAACTCAATTATCCCGAAGTCGTCGCTTACATATCTTCCGAAATCATTGAAGGTGCCCGCGAAGGTCGAACAGTTGCAGATCTGATGCATTTTGGCACTACTTTGCTGACTCGAGATGACGTGATGGAAGGTGTGCCCGAGATGCTGCATGATATTCAGGTCGAAGCAACGTTTCCGGATGGAACCAAGTTAGTCACCGTCCACCAGCCAATCATTTGAGGTCGCAATGATTCCAGGAGAAATTCAACCCGGGCGAGGCGAAATTGAATTGAATGTTAGTCGGGAAACAAAAACAATCACCGTAGCCAACAGCGGTGATCGGCCCATTCAAGTGGGCTCTCACTACCATTTTTGCGAAGTAAATTCGGCACTGAAGTTTAACCGGGTTGAAGCGCGGGGATATCGCTTGAATATACCTGCAGGAACTGCCGTACGATTTGAGCCTGGATATGAACGAACGGTAGAACTCGTTGAATATGCGGGTTTGCGTCGAGTTTTTGGGTTCGCGGGCGAAATTTCGGGAGATCTGTAATGGTTGGAGTAGATCGTAAAGCATATGCCGAAATGTATGGCCCAACGACAGGTGATCGAGTCCGACTTGCGGATACATGCTTGTGGATTCAAGTTGAGAAAGATCATACTTTGTACGGCGAGGAAGTTAAATTCGGTGGTGGCAAAGTCATACGCGATGGCATGGGGCAAAGTCAGCTGGGCGCGGCTGATGCCATGGATACAGTCATTACAAATGCTTTGATATTAGATTACTGGGGTATCGAAAAAGCTGACATCGGCATTAAAAATGGCCGTATTGCGAAGATCGGAAAGGCGGGCAACCCGGACATACAAGCCGGCGTCAACATTGTTATCGGCGCCAGTACCGAAATAGTTGCCGGCGAGGGGCAGATCGTTACTGCCGGCGGCTTGGACGCGCATATTCATTTTATCTGTCCCCAGCAAACTGAAGACGCATTGATGTCGGGAATCACTACGATGCTGGGAGGCGGCACTGGTCCCGCAACTGGAACCAATGCCACGACCTGCACCCCGGGACCTTGGCATATTTCACGCATGTATCAAGCGGTTGACAGCCTGCCACTCAATTTTGGGTTCTTGGGCAAAGGCAACGCAAGTTTGCCGCTGGCGCTGAACGAACAGGTTGAGGCAGGCGCAATCGGACTCAAAATGCATGAAGACTGGGGAACGACTCCGGCAGCGATTGACTGCTGCCTGTCAGTTGCAGAGAAGTACGATGTTCAAGTGGCAATCCATACAGACACACTCAACGAATCCGGTTTTATTGAAACCACACTGGCTGCCATCAATGGCAGAGTCATTCACGCCTATCACACGGAAGGGGCGGGTGGAGGTCACGCTCCAGACATCATCAAGGCCTGCGGAGACGCCAATATATTGCCATCCAGCACCAATCCATCTTGTCCCTATACGATCAACACGATCGACGAACACCTGGACATGCTGATGGTCTGCCATCACCTGGACCCGTCCATCGCCGAGGACGTCGCTTTTGCCGAATCGAGAATCCGTCGCGAAACGATTGCTGCCGAAGATATTCTTCATGATCTGGGCGCTTTCTCAATGATCGCTTCTGATTCTCAGGCGATGGGACGAGTTGGTGAAGTGATCACTCGAACCTGGCAAACCGCTCACAAAATGAAAACTCAAAGGGGCTCTCTCACTGGAGATCCCGTTGAACACGACAATTTCCGCGCAAAACGTTACATCGCGAAGTACACCATCAATCCTGCGATCACACACGGCATTGCCAATGAAATTGGATCAATCGAAGTTGGAAAACTGGCAGATTTGGTACTTTGGAAACCTGCATTTTTCGGAGTGAAACCATCTCTGGTCATAAAAGGCGGCATGATTGCGGCAGCGGCCATGGGTGATCCCAATGCTTCCATTCCAACTCCTCAACCCGTGCACTATCGGCCTATGTTTGGCGCATACGGCCAGTCCCCAGCCCATACTTGTGTCAGCTTTGTCTCCAGCTATGCGGCAGAACACGGGATCGCCGATGAGCTGAACTTGCAGAAACGAACGCTGCCCGTAAAGAATTGCAGGAATATTCGAAAAACTGACCTTGTTCACAACGACTATTTGCCATTGATCGAAGTGGATTCGGAAACCTATGAAGTCAAAGCAGACGGAGTGCTGTTATCTTGTGAACCTGCCACTGAACTACCCCTGACCCAGCGTTACTTTTTATTTTGAAACGAATCGAACTGACAGAAGTCCTGAACCGGCACACCGAGGCAGACGCAGTACTGACTCTGCCGTTTTACAAACGAGAACGAAGTCGATTTCGGGCTGAACTTGACAATGGCAGTGAAGTTGGTGTGTATCTCGAACGAGGCTCGCTGTTGCGCGACGGTGATCGCTTGGGATCTGTCGAAGGTTACGTAGTCGCTGTGAAAGCGGAACTTGAGGCTGTGTCAACAGTGCATAGCGACGATTCACAGCAACTGGCAAAGGTGGCGTATCATCTTGGCAATCGACACATAAAGCTGCAAATTGGAAAAAATTGGGTTCGTTATCTGCATGACCACGTACTAGACGATCTAGTGAAATTGATGGGGCTTGAAGTCCAACTTGAACAAGCAATGTTTGAACCTGAAGCCGGGGCCTATTTGGGGCATCATCATGCGCACCACTAATGTGCAAAATCTCGCACAGCTGCCCCCTATTTTGCAGTTGGTGAGTCCCACCTTGCCGCTTGGCGCCTATGCGTATTCGACCGGCTTGGAATATGCAGTTTATGCGGGCTGGGTCAGTGATGCAGCGACTGCGCACAATTGGATTGTTGACATTGGCGCACACAACTTGTGTCATTTGGATTTGCCGGTGATGCAGCGCATGTATAAATCTTGGGCAAATGACGATTTAGAGAGAGTGATCTACTGGAGTCAGATTTTGGTTGCTTCTCGGGAAACTTCTGAGCTGCTTGAAGAAGACCGAGCAATGGGCATCGCACTGGCGCGACTTTTAGCTGACCTTGGGATTGAGCGCGCCCAGTCTTGGAGTGAGAAAGACGAAGTAAACTGGGCGGCAATGTTCAGTCTGGCGTCTGTCGCCTGGTCCATTGGCGAGGAGGAAATGTTATTCGGATATCTTTGGGCTTGGTGCGAGCATCAGGTTGCCGCAGCTGTGAAATTGATTCCTTTGGGACAAACGAGCGGCCAAAAAATATTATTGGATTGCTGCAGCCGATTGCCGCGTCTAGTCAATCACAGCCGTATGATCAAAGAACAGGACATCGGACAGACATCACCGGCATTGGCCATTGCAAGCGCGCTGCATGAACAGCAATATACTCGATTGTTTCGATCATAAGAATATCTAAGTTAAGGACTTAAAAATGAGTGAACGCTATACCCTGAGAATTGGAATTGGCGGTCCAGTGGGTTCTGGAAAAACCGCACTTGTTGATTCTCTTTGCAAACGAATGCGAGAACAGTATCAAATTGCTGTGGTGACGAACGACATTTACACCAAAGAAGACGCGCAGTTTTTAGTGCGAAATCAGAGTCTTTCGGAAGATCGCATCATGGGTGTCGAAACCGGAGGGTGTCCACACACAGCAATACGAGAAGATGCGTCAATCAATCTGACTGCAATCGAACAGCTGAAACGCAGATTTGAGAAGCTGGATATCATCATCATTGAAAGCGGCGGTGATAATCTAAGTGCAACCTTCAGCCCGGAATTATGTGATTTGACGCTCTACGTGATTGATGTATCCGCGGGAGACAAAATTCCGCGCAAAGGCGGCCCAGGAATCACGCGTTCCGATCTGCTGATCATCAACAAAATTGATTTGGCGCCTTTCGTTGGAGCATCATTGGAAGTGATGGACAATGATTCTCGCAAAATGCGCGGTGAACGCCCCTTTGTGTTTTCCAATTTGAAAACGGGAACCGGTGTCAATCAAATCATCAAGTTTATTGAGCGCGAAGGGATGCTGAGCAATCAATAAATAATTCTTTAGGCGTTTTCATATTTTCGTGCAGTTTTGCTCCTCTTTGGTCAAGTACGTATAAAATTCAATTTCCCGTCTTCACTGGACGCGAAACCTTTATACATGATTCGCTGACCAACCACCAATGACTCATGAATTATATGCAGCATGTGCCAGGCAGACCTTTGAGTGGTATTCATATCCCTGTGAAGCTTCATGCTGAACACGCCTTTCAAATTGGTTGTGTAGAGGAAAATTCCTATACCCCACATCCGAAAAGGATATCTTTGATTACACCATTGGAGCCCCAGTTCGAATGCTGAGACATTTTTTGACACTCCCTGCTATGACAGGGTGTTGGCTTATAGCATTGAAACTTGCTCGCACGACGACATGAGTGTGTCGATATTGATTACTGAAAAATATTTCGGCCTTGGTTTCAATCTCCGATATGACTGCGTAATCGTACCGGCTAAATTCGGCCGTTTTGATGACGGCTTGGAGTCTGCTCCCAGCCCACCCCCAAACTCAATCACAACATCCACGCCTTCTTCTGCAATCTGCATGAGATTGGAATGCCATTGAACGGGCTGAAACAGCTGCTGATATAGATTCGTGCGAATCATCTCTACATTGGTTTCGTGAAAGCGTCCTCTAGCATTGGATGAGACCGGACAGACGGGAAGTTCAAAATGCGTGCGTTCCAAGACCTTTTTGAACTTTTCAGCGGCGGGTCGCATATGCGAGGTGTGGAACGCTCCTTCAGTTTTTAGCCGAATTCCTCTTGGCTTTGGATTGAAGCTTTCAAGTTCACTCAAAAGATGATCAATATTTTTCGGCCAACCGCCGACAACGGTTTGGCGGGGAAGATTACATGCTGAAATTTCACATCCAGTCGGTGCGAGCAGAGGTGCTACCTGCTCTTTTGACATCGTAAGAGCAAGCATATCTCCACCACCGCAATCCGCCATGCATTGACCCCGTGCAGAAACCAGTTTCACTGCGGCTTCAAAATCAAGTGACCCTGCGGCCAGCAATGCAGAATATTCTCCAAGACTATGCCCACAGACAAAAGAAGGAGCTGCCGGAGATGCAATTGAATCCAAAAACACCGAGAGACAAGCATACGAATGAGTTAACAATACAGGTTGAGTGTATTTCGTCAAATCGATGCGACCCGACTCCGCATCATTGGAAAGATCGGCGATGTTATAACCCAAAGCATCACTCGCTTGCTCATAGACTTCCCGACAAATTGAATATTCTGCGTTCAGGTCACTGCCAATGCCCGGATATTGCGCACCCTGTCCAGGAAATAGAAATAAGAAACGATTCATTAGTCAGTTTGGAATCCGTTCAGTTTTTGATCTGGCCAAAATTACCAAATGATCAATATGCACTAAAGATCTCTCACTTGGCCACGAAGCACAAATTTTTGGATTTTTCCTGTCGATGTTTTGGGCAGATCACCAAATATTACTGTTTTTGGAATTTTATAACTCGCTAAATTCTTACGGCACCACGCAATTACATCCTCCGCAGTCAAAGATTCTCCGGCGCTGGGTGCTGCAGTGACGAAGGCGCATGGGACTTCACCCCATTTTTTGTCCGGACGAGCCACGACCGCTGCTTCCATAATTTTTGGATGGCGGTAAAGTGCGTCTTCCACTTCAAGACTGGAAATGTTCTCGCCGCCAGAGATGATAATATCTTTGCTGCGGTCCCGAACTTCGATGTAACCATCGGGATGAGTCACACCTAGATCACCAGTATGGTACCAGCCTCCGCTAAAAGCTTCGTCTGTCGCATCCGCATTTTTCAAGTAACCGCGCATTACCGTGTTGCCGCGTACCATGAGCTCTCCCATCGTATTTCCGTCTTGCGGTACGGGTTTCATGGTCTGTGGATCAAGCACTTTCACATCTTCTAACGTTGGGTAGTGAACACCTTGACGCGCCATTTGTGACGCGCGTTGTTTCAAAGACAAACTATCCCATTCGCTCTGCCACGCACACACTGTCGCCGGCCCATAGGTTTCGGTCAATCCGTATAAATGAGTGACATGGAAACCCAATTTTTCCATCTCAGATATGACTTGGCTTGGTGGCGCTGCTCCACCAGTTGCAACTTCTACCGTTTGCTCAAAGTCGAGCTTCACTTCCTTCGGTGCATGAATTAACATGTTCAACACGATTGGCGCTCCGCACATATGAGTGATATGCCGATCGCGAATGATAGGGAAAATATAGGCAGGATCCACTTTTCGCAAGCACACATGTGTGCCAGAAACGGCAGTTACGGCCCAGGTAAAAGTCCAGCCATTGCAATGAAACATCGGCAGTGTCCATAAGTACACACTACGACTGTCTATTTGAAAAACCATCGCATTGCCGAGTGCGTTGAGATACGCGCCTCGATAGTGGAAAACCACGCCTTTCGGATTTCCGGTAGTGCCAGATGTATAGTTTAAGCAAATCGCCTGCCACTCATTCTCTGGAGTAAGCCATGCAAAATCCCGACTTCCCTCGGCAAGCAAGGATTCATAATCTGTTTCACCTAGTTTCTCTCCGCCTTCTGCCAGCTCATCATCGATATCTACAACTGTAATATTCGTATTGCAAATTTCGAGCGCCTTTTTGATCACGGGAGAATATTCGCGGTCCGTCAAAAGAATTTTCGCTTCTCCATGTTCGAGAATGAATGCGATCGAAGCTGGGTCAAGTCGATAATTCAAGGCATTCAGCACTCCGCCGCACATGGGTACGCCGTAGTGCGCCTCTAACATCGCATTGGTGTTCGGTGACATGATTGCGACTGTGTCCCCAATTCCAATGCCCCTTTGACGCAAAGCGCTGCCTAAGCATCGAGACCGGTCATAAAGTTCTTGATAGGTGTAAACGCGCTCACCGTGAATCACCGCCGGCTTATTGGGAAACACACGTGCTGACCGTGCTAGAAATCTGACCGGGTTGAGTGGCTGATAATTGGCTGGGTTTTTGTCCAAATGCTGCTCGTAAATATTCACAGTGCTTTACTCCTTGACATAAATTCGACTGAAATTGTATAGCAAATATTCACGTACAATTGTCGATTCCCGTCAATCCAGATCATATGCTCACTGTACTCACAGGTTTTGCGGGGACTTGGCAAACACTAAGAACGAACTAAAATGTAAGGTGTCAAGTTCTCGATAGGGAGTAAGAATCAAGCTATGAAAATAAATCGTCGCAGGTTTCTGCAGTCTTTCGGTTGCTGCGTAGCCATTGAACTCATACCGAACATAAACTTTGCGTATCAACCTGAGATAAAGCAGCTCGTTGCAGCGCCCGCAGATATTCCATTGGTGCTTGATTTCGGCCCAGCTACGGAGGTTTGGGCTTACAACAGCAAAGTTCCGGCGCCCTTGCTTCGATATCAGCAGGGTGATGTATTGCGACTCGAGCTCGAAAATCAGCTCGAGGAGCCGACAACCATTCATTGGCATGGTTTAAGGGTTCCATCCGCAATGGACGGAGTGCCGGTTGTCAGTCAGCCCGCAATACAGCCAGGCGAAAAATTTCGATACGAGTTCATTCTTGAAGATGCTGGGACGTTTTGGTATCACCCCCATTTCAACAGTTCCAAACAAGTTGGCAAAGGCCTGCGGGGTGTTTTAATTGTCGATGAAAAAATTCCGCCGGAAGTTGATCGGGATGTTCTCTGGATTCTGGACGACTGGAGACTGAATCAGGAGGCGCAGATTGTTCCTTTCAGCGGCAATCGACGAGATGCCAGCCATAATGGCAGACTTGGAAATGTGGTCACTGTCAACGGCAATATAAAGGAGGAATTTACTGTTTATCCTGGCGAACGAATACGATTGCGCTTAGTCAATGTTTCCAATGCGAGAACCTTCTCTTTGCTGTTTCAACCAATGAATCCTTGGATTATTGCATTCGATGGCCATCCCGTAACTCCGCAGAAAGTTGATGACAGCCCGGTGGTGTTAGGAGCAGGACAGAGAACTGACTTAATTATTGATGTGCCGGAGAATCGAAGTGAATCGCTGCAAGTCATCGATCGCTCTTTTGGGAATGAATACGCCTATGAGCTCATGCGCTTGGTGTTTGATTCGAGCCGGATCTATCCGCCTTCAGTTTCCGCGCCTTCTCAACTTCCAGCAAATCCCGTAGCTGTACCCAACATGCAACAGGCTATAAGGCACCAATTTGTATTTGAAGGCGGCGCAATGGGAGGCCTCTCAGGCGCCACCCTCAACGGCAATTTTCTGAATATGCGAGAATTGGTTGAACGCGATAAATTCTGGGCGCTCAACGGGGCGGTGCCAGATGATGTTCACACTGACCCTCCGATACTAACACTGACCCAAGGGCAGTCCTATATTTTTGAGCTCATCAACCGTACGGTTTTTGAGCACCCAATTCATTTGCACGGGCACAGCGTTTTTGTAACCAGTGTAAATGAGATTCCCGTTGAATATTCCATGATCCGCGACACGATATTGATCGGTCCTGATGAGAAGCAGGAAATCGCTTTTGTCGCAGACAACCCTGGTTTATGGATGTTTCATTGTCACATTCTTGAACATCAATCGACGGGAATGACATCTTTGATTGCAGTCGTCTAAAGTTCACCCAAGAACTTGAAACCAAGTTTGGAATGCGACTTTCAGCTGGAGAGGGGAATTACAGTTCGCTGCATTCAGATCAAGTCTAACGGCGCACAGACGATTCGCAGTGCAAAAGCGTTATTCAGCTCTGCAAAAAAATCCGCCGGTTTATCGGGTTCGACTGAAGTTGGGTCTTGTCTGTCGAATACTTTCGGAAAGACCTTGCGAAACCAATTCTGCCGGCGGCACTTCAAGACTCTAAGTGATTAAGGTACTAAGAGGAGGTAATGAATAATCTTTCGTTTTTAAACTGGCATCTTCCAGTTATGATTTTTTGCTCGCAACAGCTTCGCCAGCAGGCTGAGCGTAACTTTCCCAAAGTGACAGATAAGCGCTGTATGCCTCATTTCCAAGCTGAATCACTTTGCGTCCAAATTCCTGAGTTTGTTCGATTGACTGCTGATTCCATGCCTCTTGCTGTTTGACATAGTCATCGACTGTCTTGATTTGCAGCCACTCGTTGGATCGCCTTGAAACAGTCTCAACGAACTGCTGTGCAGAGTCAACACCAAATTCGACAGAGTCGTTGAACAGTCGGGAATTGACTCGAATTGCTTCATTTGTAAATTCAACGATTTTATTTTCCATGATCTAATCTCCAAAAAATAGGTTATGTTGCACTGCAATATAACATCAAAATTAAGAATGTCAACAGTAAATTTAATAATTTCTTGAAAATTTTTCGATTCACTTTGAATTTCTTCCAACATTTATCTGGAAATATGAAATATTCTGTTTTAATTTAGATAATTAGACTCCTTGTTCGTTAGGTCCATGGTAGCTGATACGCAACTCAATTCAGTGAAAATACACCGTTAGCGGGTTGCGAATTAAAATCAGTGACTTGTTTATTGCATCGCAATATATTGGAAATTTCTCAACTGAATTGCTGGTCATTCGCAAATACTCACATCCAGTCATGAAATCGATGTGGATCTCCTTTATATGGCAAGACATTCAGAACCGAAGATTCTGTCTTTCTGAATCCAAAAACTGAACAGCTGTGACCCAACCTCCGCTCTATCATGCTCATTCTTCGTAATTTGAATCAAATCTGCCCGATTTGTTTTAGATCTATCGCGGATTTTGAGGAATTAATTAGTGGTAATATTCATAACTTTCAATCGTTTATAATTGGTCTAACCTTACATTTGTGCGGTGGAGTCTAAAAAAAGTTCAACCAGGTTGCATTGATGTTTGTTGATTCGTCAATAAGTTCTCGCTATTTAATAAAAATTTCACACAAGCTAGAATGAAACTCGGTTTTGCACCCAAAATTGCAGTCGCTCTAGCGCTGGTTTTGGTCGCCGGAGTCACCATGACCGGCATTCTGAGCGTTTATAAATTCGAACGCACGCTCGCCAATTTACTAACCTCTCGATTTCTATTTGTTGTCAATGACATCCGTCAAAAGGTCGAGACACAAATGGATCTGGGCCTACCTTTAGTGGACCTGCAAGGAGTCTCAGCCGAACTTGATACGTATTTGAGGCTTGACGAGCAAATTCTCTCTATTGAAGTGTTTGACGAGACAGGCAACGTACTATTTAGCACGGATGCCAGCTTTGTCGGAGACTTGGTCTCAAAAAACTGGCTGGTATTATGGCGCGCAAATCGCACCAAACAGATGTGGTCGACATTAGAGACCGATGCAGGTGTTGTCGGCGTGCCGCTGCGCAATAACTTGAGCCAAAATGTCGGTTCTTTGGCATTGCGCTATTCACGCGATTTTCTCGACCAAAGCGTATTGGAACAAGTTGAGAGACTGTTGCTCATAGCAGTTGGAGTTGTCGTTGTCATTTCATTGTTTACGTTTATTATCTGTACAAGCATGTTGAAGCGTACCTGTGAGGACCTGAAAAATATGGCTTCGGCCATGACCAACATCATGAACCGAAAAAAAGACGGTGACGCCATTCGAGAAGCACAAGATCGACATCCGGAATTTACTCACTTTAGCGAAAAAGCCTTCACTGCTTATGACACATTGGATTCGGCGACGACGAAAATTCGACGATTAGACGAAGAATTAAATTGAAAAAAATATTTTCCAAAATTGCTGCCTTCGAGTCTGGTGCGAGTCATTTTCTCAGTCATCAGCGCACACTGCTGCTTCGGCTTGTACTTCTGTCGGCCTTTGTTCTGCTTACCGGTCAAATCGCAATCTCTTGGTTCGCCGTCGATGGTTTTGAAGAGACTCTTGAGCCACAGTTGAAGCAGAAAGCGAACGTGGTCGGATACGCCGTTTCTGCGCAGATCCATTACGCTGTGGATGATCTGATGATTCCAACTGAACAACTCGTAGGCATGGATTCGTTCTTTGATAACATTCTTCAGTCAAATCAGGACATTGAATATTTGGCCTTGCAAGATTCCTCAGGAAATATTCTCTATCTGCGTGGAATTGCATATGACATGATGCAGAAAATTTTGGGCCGGATCGCGGAAACACAAGGCGGTGAAGAAAAATTTGGAGTTGAAATTGAGGGACATTTGAACGGTTCCTTTCCGGTCGTTGTTGACAACCAGATTGCAAACCATTTGCACGTGGGCGTCAGCAGCGAGCACGTTAGGAGTCAATTGACTGAAATTCTGTATGAGGTCATTGCCGTCATCGCCATTTCGTGGCTTGTCACTCTCGAGTTTCTTCGGTTTTTCATGGGCACCCGAGTTTCTCAACCAATTGAAAACATTCGCCGAGCGCTAGCGGACGGATCAACTGGAATCTTTGCCAATCATTTGGTTTCGAGAACTAGAGATGAGGTCGGTCAGCTAATCTCTAACTTCAATCGAATGTTGCTAAATTTACAGAGTCGATACAGTGAATTTCACTTCGAAGTGCGCGAACTTAAGAACGCTCAGATTGACGACAACATATCAAAGAAAATTGCGGATGTTCAAGTCGATGTAGACAAACAATATCGTTTCACAGAAGGCATTGAACTTAGAACTCGACACGCTGGTCAAATTCGAGTGCCTCTTTTTCTCTTTATTTTCTCAGAGGAAATGTCTCGCTCTTTTCTGCCATTGTTTGTGTCCCAACATGCACCGCACGACTTAGCCATTCCCTTTGAATTCCTAGTCGGTTTACCCATTACATTGTTCATGCTGGCGGCCATGATCGCCACTCCGTTCGCAGGCACATTCACAGATCGATTTGGAACACGAAAAATATTCTTGGTCGGAATTTTTGCGGCGACTCTAGGTTTTATTGGGAATTTTCTGACTCAATCCTATATCGATTTAATTTTGTGGCGTGTTCTTACTGGGATAGGATTCGGATGCGTGTTCATTGCTTCAGAAAGTTGGGTCACGCAGAACGCAGCAAAAAACACCCGCGCTTCCAGTACCGGAGTTTTTGTTCAAGCTGTATTTGTTGGAATAATCTGTGGTCCGCCGCTTGGTGGAATAATTTCCGACCGAATCGGATATGAAGGCACATTTTTGATTGCCGCCGGACTGGCAATCATTTCTGGAATTATGGTCTATCAAATACTTGACCGCGAATATTCAAAGGGACCAGAAAGGTCGAAACGCCTTGTCTTGAGTGCTCGAGACTGGTTCCAATTGCTTACAGATATTCGTTTCGTTGGCGTGGTGTTGTTGTCATCTGTGCCGGGAAGAATGATGTTTGCCGGTTTCATAGCGTACTTGGTTCCTCTATTCTTAAATGATCTTGGGCATAACGAATCTTCAATTGGGAGAATCATGATGCTGTACGGTCTTTCGACGATCGTTTTGATAAGACTTGTCGCACAATTTGCCGATCGTTCTGGTAATTATGGAGTAGTGGTGGCTCTTGGAACAGCAGTAGCAGGACTCGGTTGTCTCGTCAGTTTATTTGCGGACGCAGTTGGTGGACCAGCCAATGCTGTTGTTATTGCAATATTGACTCTCGGTGTTGGACATGCATTCACTCTTACCTCACAAGTTTCAATGATTCAACAAGTCGCTGAACGATACCGAGGTAGCATCGGCACTGCATCCGTCATTGGAGCTTATCGGATGGTTGAACGCATCGGTATGGTACTTGGTCCAATTGTGGCGGCTGTATTGATTAGCACTCTCGGCTATCAACATGCAATCGTTGCCTTTGGATGTATCTTACTCGGCCTGATTTCACTTTTTATAATACTCATCGTCATACCAGATTGGAGATCCAAATCACAGGAACCTTCTGCAGAAGCAGATACGATCAATGTTTAAACATGAAGCTCAAACTGCACTAGCTTTGTTTGTTGGAGTTTTTCTATTCAGTGCTGTCACTCCGCTTTTATTCGCACAATCCAACGAAGCCGGTGAGCGGACAGAACCATACCGTATTTTTGCGGTTGTATGGCGAGGTGAGACTGAAGTTGAGGAAGGTTTCAGAGAATACTTCACGCAGCGCGGGATCCCATTTGAAATGACGGTACGCAATTTAAATTTAGACCGAAATAATGCACCCGCGTTTGTAGAAGAGATCAAACAAGCGAAACCTGATCTTGTCTATACCTGGGGTACTGGTACGACAACGAGTATCGTTGGACGTGTCGACTCGGATAACCCGGAAAAATTCGTTCGAGAGTTTCCTGGAATTTTTGTATTGGTGGCCTATCCCAAAGTCGCAAAAATCATCGAAAGTTATGAGAGTCCCGGACGGAATGTGACGGGAGTTTCCTTTTTAGCTACATTAGAAGCTCAGATCAATACGATTCTTGCTTATCGACCATTTAAAAAAGTTGCCGTCATTTATGACAGTACGGCAAGCAACTCTCGGATTAACGTTGCCTCGCTAGAGGAAGTTCTCCCAAAATTCAACCTCGAGTTGGTTGTGTTGCCCGTTCCATTGAATGAGGACGAGAAACCTGACCCGAAATACATACCGGAGCTAATTCAGAAAGCAAAAGATAGCGGAGCTGACATTTTGTATATGGGGCCTGACTCTTTTTTGGCGAGACATGGTGAAATATACACGTCAAAAGCGATTGAAGCTGGACTTCCAACCTTCTCAGCTGCGCAAACACCATTAAAATATTTTCCGCGCTATGTTTGGACTCGTTTCCGACTACCACACCCTCGGGAAACTGGCTGCAGTTCAAGCTGAAAAAATACTCGTCGATGGCATCAAACCAGAAGAACTTCCGGTGGCCCGACTTTCGCGTTTTAAATTATGGATCAATATCGACGTCGCACGAGAAGTTGGTCTTTACCCTCCAATGGAAATGATTTCGATCGCTGACTTCAAAACTACGGTTCAAAATTAATTGGACTGGACCTGTAATTCAAAGCTAAAACTGTGCTTTTAAGAACAAGAATTAGTTTACTCGGTGTCTTGGTCGTCGTCATTGTTGCGCTCTGCATAGTTTTTGCGGGTTTTCAGCGAGAAGAGCTCATTCGCAATCAATTTTCGGATGAAGTAATCAACAATCAACTCAATCTTTGGGCAAACATAATTGATGAGCAGATTGAAATCATGGAAGACAAGCTGTGGCTAGTACAAAATAATGAGCCGCTCGTGACAGCAATGGAAAATCAAGACGTAGAAGCCATCCGTCTAATTGGTGAACAGATTGTCGACAACCTGAAAAGTGAAAACACTGCGGATCGATTGGATGTCCTTTATCCTGACGTAACGCTAGCGTATTCCTCGCATTCCGCTGTGTTCCGAAGCCCCATAATTGAACCGAACGTTGCGAAAGGCGCAATGCAACGTATGCTTGATTTAAGTGGTGTTGGAAATGACAGGCAGAGGAATACCGCAGTCATCGTCGCGACTCCTTTGGTGTCATCGACCACCGGGAATGTTGTGGGTTTAGCCATCCTCGCGAAAGATATTGTCCATGCTCTGGTTGAGATGGGAAGTGTCAATGCGTCTACCGTAATAATTGCCAATCGGCGCGGACGCTTGCTGGAAGCTTCGAATCCAAGCGAGTGGGAACAATTCAGCACACTGATCGACCTTCGTGAAATCAACACACTGCAGACGATTTCGGTTGGTGATCGATTTTATTCAGTGAGTGTTCTGCCACAAGCTGCGACCTTAGGCAGCTTGGTCGGTCGATTGGTCAACGTCAGTGACGTTACAGAACATATCAACGAACAGCAGCAGGTCAGCCAGCTTACAATTTGGCTCATTTGTGCTTTTGTGCTTTTGTCATTGATTAGTCTTCATATTTATTTGTCGCGTTCGTTCCGCCCCCTCAATGAGGGTGTACAAGTGCTAAATGCACTGGCTAGAGGTGACACTCACGCACATATCGAACATACAACGCACAATGATGAAGTTGGGCAAATCGCACGTGCAGTCAATGTCTATCGTTCAAATCTAATCAATTTCAATCGCTTCAAACGTTCGCGCGAACGTCAGCGGGCGCGTCAGGAACGATTCATTCACCGAGAAATGACACGACTCGCAGACAGTCTCGATGGCGAAGAACGGAGAGCGTTGCTTTCTGAACTGAAACACCTCGGGCGGGTTGTCAAGAGTGAAATTGAAAGTGGCAAAGATGCCTATGACAACCGAACTGCAGGTTCTGATTCAGAATCCAGCAGCATTCAAGATTCCGACAGCCTGGCGATGGTCGCGGTGGCATTTCAGAGCATGTCTCGTCGAGTGCAGGATCAATATCATCGCTTAAGGGAAGCGCTTGCCACCAAAGAAACGCTGATTGCTTTGCGCAAGGAGCTGGATATTGCCAAGGGTGTGCAGCTATCACTTTTGCCCAAACGTTTTATCAGCAATGATTCATTTGATATCTTTGGTGGAATGTGGCCCGCCAAGGAAGTTGGAGGGGATTTCCTGGATTATTTCCGATTGGATGACAATCGCGTCGCTGTAGCCATTGCAGACGTTTCAGGGAAAGGAGTGCCCGCTGCACTCTTTACTGTCATGACCCGAACATTGCTGCGCAACACCGTCTCCCACATTGAATCCCCTGGAAAAGTTTTGGAATCAGTGAATCAATTTCTTGAGCAGAACAATAACGAAAATCTTTTTGTCACTTTATTTTGTGCCATTCTCGACGAGCGTACCGGCAGGCTGGTGTATGCCAACGGAGGCCATAATCCGCCCATAGTCCGTGATAGCAAGGGTACCCGAACGTTGAAAACAACAGATGGCATCGTGTTGGGAATGTTCGGGGACATGGAATTTGAAAACGGTTATTTTGATCTCGAGCCTGACTCCACTCTGGTCATGTTTACCGACGGAATACCTGAAGCATTTGATATAAATGATGAAGCCTTTGGTGACGATAGATTGCTGGATACGGTAGCAAGATTACCGAAACAAAATGCAGCTGGCGATGTTCAATTCATATTCGATCAAGTGAATGAATTTGTCGCCGATGCTCCTCAATTTGATGACATCGCCTGCATCGTTCTGCATTTTCACTCGCCTAAAGAATCGAACTGAATCACAATTAACCGGGAATTTAAATCTCCATGTCTTTAAATCAACTTAAATTGACTGTTAAATGCGATTTAGGCGAGCCGGCAAGAATCGCAGAAGAAATTGAAAATTTCGGGTTGGCGCGAGCATGGCCAGCCGAATCGATATTCAATATTAATTTGGCGCTGGATGAGCTCGTAACAAATGTAATTCTCTACGGATTTCCTGCGGATACGGAAAAGAAAGACATTCGGATCGATCTGACCAAGGAAGATAATGTTATTCGGGTGATTATGGAAGACGAAGGAGTTGAATTCAACCCTTTTTCAGAGGTTTCCGAACCATCGATCGATGATTCTTTGGAAGATCGAGCCATTGGAGGTTTAGGCGTATTTTTTGTGAAATCACTGACGGATGACGCCTGGTATGAGCGAATTGACAACAAAAATCGAATTACATTGGTTATACGATCTGCCGTATAACTTCTCTGACTACAGTCACGACAAAAATAGATAGTTGTGCAGGTCCGTGATTCGTCAGCAAAGCGATCTGAGACAGCGTTACGTCAGACGCACTCGTCACTCGTAAATCCGCAAGTTGAACAGCTGACTTGGAAGGATTACGACCGATTTATCAAAGCAATTATTCAAGCTAACGAAGGTCGCTGGTCAAAAGTCTTTCGATTTCAGTATCGACATTCGGCAGAGCTTCAAGATAAAAAGTATGGAGAAGGGAAGCCATATTCTGTACCCGTCACGTATTCGGATTCAGGCAAGATTGGAGAGCCCGTTGTCGCAATCGGAGGTCTGACGAATGTCTTTCAACGATTTGACTTTCTGGCAATGGATGGATATCCCGACGTTCGCTTGATTGCAGTAGATCTTGTCGGTCGAGGCCGAAGTGGCTGGATGTCTGATATTTCGGACTACCATCATGAAACTTACGTTGAACAAACCCTGCAGCTGCTCGATTTTCTCAAGCTGGATACTGTTTCCCTTCTTGGGTCGTCCTTAGGCGGCACGATTGCAATAAGCATTGCAGCGCGCTATCCGACTCGAGTGCGTCGAATCATTTTGAATGACATCGGGCCCTATATACCGAAAGAACGCCGTGCGCGACGAGCAATTTCCGTTGCGCGACACTTTGTGTTTCGCACACCAGCGGAAATGTTTCGCCGCACCGGTGCTGCTGTGAAGCATACAGGACCAGCTCCCGATGCCGTGCTCTTGCACAATGCTCATCATAAAACACGTTGGTCCAACACCGAAAATGGGAGAGTATATCGGCATGACCTGCGTTGTCTGCTAGCCTATCGGAAGTCGGCAACTTCGAGTCTGAATCAATGGCGTGAATGGAATGAGGTTCAATGCCCCGTCCTATTGCTGCACGGAATTGAAAGTGATGCGACGCCCGATAGTGTTGTCGATCAAATGCGAGACCACAAACGATTGTCTGTCATTCAAATTGAAGGGGCCGGTCATACACCGAATTTGGCTGACCAGACGCTAATCTCGTCTATTGCTTCTTGGTTGGATGATGATGATCCATTTGACGAAGATAAATTCTTCAGCGTTCAATACAACCCAAAGAGAAATCTCTATCCTTCGTGATAACGAAACAAAAATCGAACCACACTCGCCAATTGATTTTTATGCGACATGGGCAAACGAGTTCGAACCTGCTCAATATCGCTTCAGGAGGCGATGCGAATCCGAAACTGACTGAGTTAGGGTGCGCACAAGCGCATGAAGCTGCTCATACCTTAATTCGCCATCAAATTTCACCAAGTTTGATTCTGACATCCCCTTCAGCTCGCAACATTAAAACAGCAGCGATCATCAATGAATATTTCCACTTGGATTGCATCATCGTCAAAGCGTTAAAGGAACGTCTTCTAGGTGAGTGGAACGATGTCAGTTCAGACATCGTCAATCCTAAACTGATCGCCGGCGAAACGCCTCCCAATGGCGAGAGTAAGGAGGAATTTCGAGTTCGAGTCGTGAAATGTCTTGCAGCTCAATCTTCATTTTACTTAGGTCTCCCACTACTCATCGGCAGTAGAGGAATTGCACGGATATTGCTTGAGATGGCACTTTCCAAGAATGCGCATCACTTCCCGAACGGAAAGCTCTTGAAAATCACTCTTTCGGATGCAGAGGACTTTCAAATAAAAACAATCAACTTGCTTTAGTCGCAAGTAAGTGGAAGATTTGACGGAGCTGCTTGGCATCCATCTGGTCTCCGCCATGGTACTGCCTGCCGAACGGTACGAACTGATCCCGTTCCATAAGTCTTCGCAGTTGATGAGTCACATAGGCCTCTGCTGTCAGAACACTTCTCAGGAAAACAGCACAGCGGCGCCATCAACCAAAGCTGGCAACGCGCATCTTCGTCACATTCCGATTGAAGCTGCCTGCAGTTATTAATGTCCAGCTCGCATCACCGCTCTTTCTGTGTGCAAATCGAGACATTTGTCACTGAAACTACATCAACTCAGCGGGTAAACTAAAGTGTGAATGTGTCGTCAATTTTGGAAAAAAGCTGCGACATGGCATGCCACGCAATGCTGTCAATGCAAAGCTTGCAACTTGATTCGTCCAAGAAAAAGAAGCGCGCTTCTTTTTTTAGTGAAAATTTTTGTGCCTTTGAGTTTCTCGGTCTATTTGGCGGAACAAGATTAGAAATTCAGTGAGCCCACTCGCCTCTAGTTTCGGAACAAATCCAAATTTTGCTCCATTTGCTATTATCATCAACTGTTTGCAGCAGTACATGCTCTATAGTCAATAATCCCTTGCAGTTTCCGGCTGCGTGTTGATTGCCAGTCAAATATGAATCCAAACGATGCATTGCATAATTTTTTCTACTTGGTGCAAGATTGTAGATCTTTCCACTTAAAGCCTGTTCAAGTTCTTCACTTTCTGAATTCAACAAATCCAAACTCTCAGCTATGTCCTACATCAAATTCCTTTTCTCTATAGATTCAATTACTTTCACATAGCGAGCGTAGGAGGAGCAAAACTGGTGGAAGGCCTGCTATCTTTTCAGCATGCAGTTTTGCAGTTTCACGTTGTTGAACGGATTGTGACTGTACTGAAGTCGGTCGGGTGGGTGACCGTCAAGTCGGTGCCGTCTTTGTTTTCAGCTGGCTGATCAGGGTGGCCAAGGGCGGCACCTCGGGTGCGTCTGGCAATTTGAGCCAATTTCCCAGATAGTGACAGAAGCTGATGTTCTGTTTGTGGCAGGTTTTCAGCATGCAAGGCGGGCGTCACAGGCGTCGGGGCGGAGGTCGCTGCGGGCGCTATAGGATATTTTGCGGCGCGTGACTTGGGCTCGGATGTCATTTTAGGCCAAGCTATGCCTATATAGGCATAGTCGAGCCGAGCGCGACATCCGCATGGCCAAGGTGTGGTAAAAAATTTCAGGCGCCTATCGAAACACCAATCACGCCCAAGCCTGCCGCCGAATTTCAAGCTGACTGCAGTCAATGCCACTTCACAAGGTTTCAGCTCGCTCGGTGCCATATAAATCGCCTTGAACGGCAATGCGATGGCAACGTTTGGCCAATCGATATAAGATTACATCGATCAACAACAACCCGTCTTTCCCTATTTAGGGTGAGTGAGGGTTGCCTTTAGTCTTAAACTTGAACTGTCTAGAGTCTGAGCATACCAACGACGGAATAGATTTAGTGAAGGAATTAAACTATATCGTGCTAATTTGCACCAGCACTCGGGCTTCGTACACGAGTGCTGGACTTGACTCTCTCGGTTAAACTACTGCCGCTACAGCTTTATCCCGGCTATCGTGTGTCGGAATAATTTTACTGAAACCGCTAATTTCGAACACATCTTTGACAGTATCTGAAATCTCACACATGCCAAATTTGATATTTCGACTTCTCAGCGTCTTTGCGAGCAACAAAATGACTCGCAAACCAGCACTGCTAATATAAGTCAATTTGTTCAACTGTAGAATTACAGCATTGTCTGAATCACTAATCGCACCGTTGATTTCAGCTTGAAATTCAAGTGCGTTCTGGCCATCAATTCGTCCACCCGGGACCAGTATCAAGGTATTGCCGATTCTTTCAGTTGAGATTTCCATGTTTACTTATTCCTCCATTAAAAATATTCATTTTACTTGTTGCGAACCAATTGGACTACCTATTATCTTCGTTTAGCAACTCTTCGTATTCATCATGATCGGGCATCAGCATAAATTCCGGATATGCTTCAATGCCAAGTTCTGCGACGTCTTGTCCAAGCAATTCAACCGTTTCAGTCACTCGAAAACCCATAACCTTATCGAGAACGGTCCACAAGATCCATGATCCTATGAACACAAACGCACCAATCGCCAAAATACCGACCAATTGGACCCACAATGTTCCGCCTGCTACAATACAAACCGCAATTGTACCCCAAACCCCAGCAAAGAGATGAGCTGGAATTGCCCCGACTACATCATCAATTTTCAGTCGTTCTAAAAGCATGATGCCAGCTGTGCAAATCAAACCGCCAACACCTCCGATCACAATCGCCCAAACATGATTGGTAATATCTGGACCCGCCGTAATGGAAACCAGTCCGGCGATAGCGCCATTTAGTACCGCTAGCAGATCTATCCTGCCCAATAGCGGGCGAGAGACACAAACAGCAACCAATACACCTGCTGCTGCTGCTAAATTGGTATTGACTAATACGATCGACATGGCAACGATATCGGCTGCCGAGTTCATCGCTAATTGAGATCCGCCATTGAACCCAAACCAGCCTAGCCACAAAATGAATACACCCAACGTCACAGCCGGAACGTTTGACGGAGGTGTATTTTTTACTGTGCCGTCTTTTCGAAATTTGCCCCTTCTAGCACCGATGGCAATGGCACCAGCCAACGCTGCCCAACCGCCAGTCGAATGGACGATGGTTGAACCGGCAAAATCCTGAAAACCTAGTTTGTCCAACCAGCCGCCACCCCAAGTCCAAGCGCCAATAGTTGGATAGAGAAATGCAGTCAATGCTATGGTAAATGCAAAAAAGGTCCACAGTTTAACCCGTTCCGCCAGAGTGCCGGAAATGATTGAAGCAGTTGTGGCGACGAAAACCATCTGAAAGAACCAATCGGACATGGTTGTGTAATCCCCTTCCACAACCTGTTGCAGCTGGCTTGAGTCACCTCCCAGCAGTGCAAGTTCAGCTTCTGTCGAACTGTAAAACAATTTAAAGGTACCAATCACTTCGCCGACGTCAACGTACATTAAGTTGTAGCCGATGGTGAAATAAGCCACACCAGCAATCGAGTAAAGTCCAATGTTCTTAAGACAGATTACTGATGCATTCTTAGTTCGGACTGAACCTGCTTCAAGCATTGTGAATCCAGCACACATCCACATCACTAGAACACCCCATAACAGGAATGAAAAGGAATTAAAGATATAGCCGGCTTCCGCTTCGGCAGCCGCGTATACATTTGAAGAAGCGAGCAAGAAAACTACTGCTGCGATCACCAATTTGATACTCGACTGACGATTCAGGGTAAATAATTGAAATTGTCTGATTTTTGTGATTTTCATCGTCATCCCACTGGTGTTAGTCGGCGATTTTTACAAACTTTATATTCGATTATAACGAATATGAGAAAAATATCTTTCGACTGGTAGCCCTAATTTTGATAACCGAGGTTGATGATGGTATGAGTTTGAACGGGTAGAATCGATCTGCACCTTGCTGACTTTTAGAATTCTGTAGCCAATCTGTCGTTGTCGTATCGGGGATTAGTCAAACTTTCGTGGTTATATTCCCACCCGTGCGCTCATCAAACCGAACTTGTAGTTTTCCTGCGGCCGTTTTTCCTGCGAGAACATGCCGTTGCCCCTGCATTCGTTTACTTTTGTAAATCAAGAAGTCCGACCCTGCTCCTCAGACTGCCTATTGAAGTAAATTCGTAGAATTTTTTCCAAGCTTGTTCCGGTGTTTCTGATCAAACCAATGTCATCGCCTCTTATGAGAGGATCAAGTCTGCGATAGGCGGGCCAGGCTTGACTTCAATAAAAAAGAATTTGACCAACCAAGTATCACTCGATTGAAGCGAGCGGCTCTGCGTTCCGCAACATCATGAAGGCATCTGCTTGGTTACTGTGCGACTTAGACACGGATGCTGCTGGGCTCACTGAACTGCACAAACGTCCTAAAACTCCGCAAAAAATAGAAGAAATCAGCATTGGCAGGCCAGAGTATCGCTTTGCAATTTGTTCTGGCGTAGCATTCCCGTAATCCACTTTGTAAATCTTTCGACACGATCTGCTAGTTTGTTTCTGAATCGATTTAGATATTTTGATCGGTGATACGGAACGCCGTGGAACTTTTGGTGTGATTTTCTTTTGCGCTTCTATCGATGCCAGTCAACAAATTTGCTGGGACATCGTCCTCGCTGCTTGTTGCAACAAATCACCTTGTAGGCTTACATCGTGACGAAATGCAATTGGTGGTAAAAGCGGATTTTTTCATTCAAGATTTTCTCGACACTGAGACACTGAATCCTTGAATGGCTGGGTATGTAACTGTCAAACCCGAATAAGTTTCTTTCTTGTGATTATTTACAACCGTACCCATATACCTATCAAAATAGAAGGATGAATATACCTGCTGTGGCATAGATTTCTTCCACTGTGTGAGATAACCCTCTGTATTGCACACATTGATTTAAAGGCGACAGCTAAAGTTCAATGAAAAACTCGAAATTAGCTATGGTTTTAGTACATTCTGACCGGACCCATTATCCGGCCCTAAAGAGGGTTGTTTCGACTAGACCAATTGCAGTTATTCAGATTGAGGGTTAAACAGCCGGTACCTCCTATTTGTAATGCTAGAACGTACAATAATGCCGTCGAAGGGGTGTTCTCTCCAACTGGAAATTCTGAGTGATTGGGAATTGGATGTATATGTTATTAAACGATATTTGAATTCTTGGAGGTAAACTTTATGGGAACTATACAGCATGTCGGCAAATGGGGAAATAGTCTTGCAGTACGTATTCCCAAGGCGATTGCTGAGCAATGCAAGATTGTTGAAGGCACAACTGTACAGCTGGATGCATGCTGGGATAGGATTGTGATTCGCAAGCGTACCTACGTCCTTGCGACCATGGTTGATCAGATTACGTCTGACAATATTCATCATGAACAGGATTTTGGCGTACCAGTAGGCAAGGAACCATGGTAACTGCGCGATACGTACCCGACACTGGACATATCGTGTGGCTCCAGTTTCCCACACAGGCACGACACGAGCAATCGGGACGCAAGCCGGCCTTGGTCTTAAGTCCAGACGTCTACAACAAATTAACTGGTTTGGGTGTGTTTTGTCCCATCACATCAAGAATAAAGGGATACCCATTCGAAGTTCATCTTCCAGATTCGCATTCCATTAACGGTGTGGTCCTCGCCGATCAGATCAAAAGTCTGGATTGGCGTGCTCGAAAGGCGCAATTTGTCGAACAGGTTTCACCTCAAATAGTCGCCGAAGTCAGATCGAAGTTTTCTGTTTTGTTTGCTCAAGACCATGTCGATTGGACGATGGATGTGCCGGAACAACTGGAAGAGTTGCTTGAGACTGCAGAAACTTTTCTGAACGGTTTCGAACTCGTATTTGATGAAGATTGGGATGTGACCAAGAGCCGCATAGAAGACTCGGAAACTTTTATCTCAGCAGCTGGCAACTTTATCCATCCAAATGTCGATGACGAATCAAGCAATTGGTGGCATCGTGGGTACTTTCTGGAAAAAAATCGCGAACTGCGTAACTGCATGTTGAGAATAAGGCGTTCCGTCAATTTCTCGTAGCAAGGAAATATCGTCTTCATTCCTGAGGATTCGAGGGCAGTCAGAGAGCGGTAAGGCGTAGGATAAGTATCGATCATGCGGTCATGTACCCATGACGAAACTGTGATTTACCTTATGTGCAGTCACTCCATTTTAAGGAAGATCCGAATTCAATTTTTAGAAAATAATTATTCGCTTGAAAAAATTGAATATGGGAAAATTTTGAAGAATCAAGAAACTTGAAATATAACGTTATCTTTACGGGTGCTGCTTAGAAAACAGCGGGATTATTTGAATGACGGCAACACTTGCCATAAAGCGGCGAATTGCTGCCATTTGTCACTTGGAAAACACCAAATCACTGAAAGCAGCCAGATTAATAGAAAAATTCGAAGAAAAAATATTTAAAAATTCGAGCCGCTCTGTAACGTTTGCGAGACGTGACCATCCAATTCGCGAAATGAATGGAATTTACAATGATTGCCCGGACGCGAACTGGGATGTTTATAATGCACTGCCGCTAGAGGATGAAGCGGTGTCGGAAGCAAAACGCTACATTTGAATTATGCCGCTGTCAATACCAGAGCAAAACTTTCACATCAGGTCCAGCAGGTGCGATTCCTGAATTCAACTTATCGTGTCGAGTACTGCCTAAAATGAGTCAAATTCAAGAACATATCCTTCAAGCCAATAAAATTTACTGCGAAAATTTCGGTAGTCTAGGCCAGCTTGAATCGATTCCAAAGATGCGATGCGCAATCCTGACCTGTATGGATGCGAGAATTGACGTTGCAAAAATTGCCGGATTGGCAGAAGGTGACGCCCATGTGATTCGCAATGCCGGTGGTCGAGCCAGTGATGACGCAATACGTTCCCTTGTTGTTTCCCATAAGATGTTATTCACCAAAGAATGGTTTGTCATCCAGCACACCCAGTGTGGAATGAAAAAGATCAACGATGAAATTATGGGGAATTTACTTGCAAAAAGCCTCGATCCTGTAACTTATAAGGATGGTGAGTGGCATGATCCAGAAATTCACCCCGGGTCAGAAGAAGGACGCAAGATCAAATGGTTATCGATCCACGATTACGAAGAGTGCGTGCGTGCAGACGTTCAGCGCATTCGAAATCATCCACTCGTTTCGCCCGCAGTCTCAATATATGGCTACATTTATGACGTTTCGACGGGCAAATTGAATAAAGTGGAGGGAGCTGAGTCTCCAGGAACGAATTAATTCAAACGAAGATTAGATCGAAGTCAGCGACTTCGCCGCTTGCCGATGCTTGCTCATCATTTCTTGAATATCCAAATTCAGTATTTCTCCGTCCATAACTCGCCATTGGCCACCAACCATTACGCGATCTGCTCGGTGAGCGCCACATAAAACTAAAGCGGCAAGCGGATCGCCTGCGCCAGAAAATCTAAGGGCATCAAGTTTAAACATGGCAAGGTCCGCCTGTCTCCCCACACTGATCTTGCCGATATCCTCGCGTCCTAAACATCGTGCTGATCCTTCTGTTGCCCAGCGAATCGCGTCAGTATGTTTAATTCGAGCAGCACCATAGAGCAAACGCTGAATTTGTAATGCCATTCTGACTTCCTGAATCATATTGGATGCGTCATTCGACGCAGAGCCATCAACACCAATTCCTACGTTGACCCCCGCGTCCTCCAGTTCTGCCGCACGACAAATTCCAGAGGCAAGCAACATGTTCGAACCTGGACAATGGGTGATCGACATGCCTGCGTCACCCAAACGTTCAATTTCTGAATCGGAAAAATGAATTCCATGAGCCAGCCAAACTCGATCAGAAACCCAACCTGCGTCCTCCAAATAATCTAGCGGTCGACACTGAAACTTACGTTCACAATATTCATTCTCATCTTGAGTTTCAGCCAAGTGAGTATGTAAACGCACGTTGTATTTCTGCGCCAAATCCGCAGAGCCTCGCATCACTTCTTTAGTCACAGAAAAAGGGGAGCAAGGTGCAAGTGCGACCTGACGGTACGACCCCGAACTTCCGTCATGATAGAGCTCAATCACACGTTCGCTGTCACTGAGAATTTCGTCTGCGTCCTGCACGGTGGACTCAGGCGGCAATCCGCCATCTTTTACTGACAAATCCATGCTGCCGCGAGTCAATGTCACTCGCACGCCGATTTCGCTTGCAGCCCGAGCTTGAATATCAATCGCTTCCTCAAGTCCCCTCGGAAACAAATAATGATGATCCGAAGCCGTTGTACAGCCCGACAATAATAATTCTGCCAAAGCTAGCTGCGTTGCAATTGCCAAATATTCAGGTTTTAACCGCGCCCACACCGGATAGAGAGTTTTTAGCCAGACAAAAAGCTCACTGTTCAACGCGGGTTTGTAAGATCGAGTGAGAGTCTGATAGAAATGGTGATGAGTGTTGATAAAACCAGGTAAAACGACATGTTCCGACGCATCTTGAATGTGGTCACACGGCTTTGCTGGCAGTGATCCTTTGGGTATGCATTCAACAATTTGAGAACCTTCTACTACGATGCCTGCACCAGCATCTTCCGCAAATATCGCCAGTGGATTTTGAATCCACATTCTCATCGTTCAATAGTTTGAAATAGAATCTGCATGAAAAGACTCGTCGAGCATGCCTTCTACGGCTTAGTTTCTGTCAAAATCAGGCTGCTAGAGCGAATTGATGTCATTCGAATTAACAAAATAAGCAGACTCAATACTAGCACGAAACCTGATTGATGAACTAGCGCAATGCCGATTTCAACTCGTGTAAGCAGAGTTAGGACTCCCAGACAGAACTGGAGCAATGTCGCAATCAGTAAAAGATCCAATACCAGTTTGACGTGAAATCCCTGCAGGCGAAAGCGAAACGACCACAAGCCAATAATCGAGATCAGTATTAGAACAGCGCTCCAACGATGGGTAAACTGAATCGTAATGACGTTTTCGAAAAAGTTTCTCCAAATTGGTGAGAGTGAAAAAATCATGTCCGGCCACCATTTCCCATTCATATCTGGAAATGTATTCAAGACATAACCAGCGTGAGTGCCCGACATGAACCCTCCACTTAACAGCATCACGCCTGCCAGCGCTAAACATCCAATTGAAAAATTGCGTACAACGTTCGAAAAATGGTGATAGACAACTTGATTAAAATTGAGAAACTGCAGCGAGAGCCACAACACGTAGCCGTACAAAACAACTGCCAAGCCAAGGTGAGCCGTCAACCGATACTGACTTACAGCAGGATTGTCAACTAACCCGCTTTGAACCATGTACCATCCCAAAAATCCCTGAAGTCCACCGAGTATAAAGACAACAGAGAGTCGCAAAATCAGTTTGCGGCTGAGGTGCCCGCGAAGTGAAAAATAAACAAATGGAATAAAAAAGCACACAGCGACCAGCCTTCCGATCAACCGGTGTAAATATTCCACCCAATAGATCCGTTTGAAACCTGTTAAAGTCATATTTGGATGAACGTATCTGTACTCTGGATACTGCTGATAATGTTCAAATTCAGCCAGCCACTCTGCCTGAGACAACGGTGGTATTACTCCCGTTATGGGATCCCAATCCACAATAGACAAGCCAGAATCGGTTAATCGAGTGAAACCGCCTATTGCGATCATCGAGTAGATTAGAGAACAGACCACTAGCAGCCATGCCGCTACGTGAATGGAATTTCGATTCATGGGAGAATCAACCTATCTACATCAGGCTGATCGAGAATTTACTCAGGCAAGCGTCTAAAAACCAGAGTCGAATTGGTGCCGCCAAACCCGAAACTGTTAGATAAGGCAACATTGATTTCAATACCGTCAATCAGCTCGCGAACAATTGGAAACTCAGCTGCTCCCGGATCAATGTTGTCTATATTCATTGAAGGACTGATGAATCCATGTTCCATCATAAGCAGTGTATAGATTGTTTCATTCACACCCGCGCCACCTAAAGCGTGTCCTGTGATGGATTTGGTTGAGCTGATCAAAGGAGGTGACTTAAATATAGTGCGAATCGATTCCAGCTCTTTGATATCACCAATGGGGGTGCTTGTACCGTGAGCGTTTATGTAATCTACCGGTTCAGGTACATTTTGCAAAGCCATTTTCATACAGCGAACCGCTCCCTCACCGGAGGGTTGTACCATGTCGAATCCGTCTGAAGTCGCTCCATAACCTACCAGTTCCGCATAAATTTTTGCGCCTCGTTTTCGAGCAAATCCCAACTCTTCCAGTACAACTACCCCGCCTCCTCCAGAAATCACAAATCCGTCTCGGTCTGAATCAAATGGCCGTGATGCCTGCTCCGCCCGGTCGTTGTAGTTTTTGGACAATGCATGCATTGCATCAAACAGCATCGTCATTGTCCAATGGACCTCGTCACCACCGCCCGCAAAAACAACATCCTGTTTGTTTAGTTGGATTAATTCCATCGCATTGCCAATGCAGTGCGCGCTGGTAGAGCATGCGGAGCTGATGGAATAGCTGACTCCCTTGATTTTGAACATAGTGCTTAGAGTCGCTGAATTGGTGCTCGACATCGTACGAGGAACGCGATAAGGTCCAACGCGACGAATTCCGCGGGAGCGAAGCAAGTCTATTGAATTCCCCAATGTTCTTGGTAGAAGCGCCACCGGAACCCATGATCATTCCTGTTCTTGGATGCGAGATGTGATCGGGTTGAAGGCCCGATTTTTCGATGGCTTCCTGCATCGCGATGTAGTTGAATGCCGCACTGTCACCCATAAATCGCAAAGATTTCCGATTTATTTTTGCTGGGAGATCGATATCAATCGAACCATGAACTTGACTGCGGAATCCAAGCGCTTCATATTCTGGTGAGAAACAGATTCCAGATTTGCCGTGTCGGAGTGATTCAGTGACTTCGCTGCAATCATTTCCAATACTGGAAACGATGCCCAAGCCTGTCACGACGACCCTTCTCATCGATGCAATGAATCCATGTTAAATAGCCCTACTCTTAAGTCTAAACCTGAATAAATTTCCTGCCCGTCTGCAGCCACCGTTCCGTTGGCAACTCCCACCACCAATCCGGCTGAAATGACTCGTTTCATGCTAACCCGATAATGCAGCAGTTTTACATTTCTTGTAATTTGTCCACTGAACTTGACTTCCCCGGCGCCGAGTGCACGTCCGCCGCCAAGTTTTCCGAGCCATCCCAGATAAAATCCGATTAGCTGCCATAGAGCATCCAACCCGAGGCACCCTGGCATCACTGGGTCACCTTCAAAATGGCAATCAAAAAACCACTTGTCAGGTCTTATATCCAGCTCTGCTTCGACTACGCCTTTTCCAAAATCACCACCATGTTCGTTGATATTGGTTATACGATCAAACATCAGCAATGGCGGAAGAGGCAACTGAGCATTTCCGCGGCCGAACAGCTTCCCTCGCCCGCATGCAAGCAACTCCTCATAACTAAATGCGGATTGTCGTTGGATCTGTTCAACCATTACGTCCCCTTGTCATGTTAACTTCTGCTTTGACAGGGTAGCGGAATTAATCTGCATCCAAGATGATCGTATGCAAACGTCGAGGACCGTGAGCGCCATATTGAATTGTCTGTTCAACGTCCCGCTGTTTTTGATGGCCCCGTAATCATGTGAAATCCGCGAGCCTCCCTGAGTATGGATTGAGAACCAATCTGTAATGCGTCGTCCAAATGTCGAACAATCTGGCCGACATCTAAAACAACGACATGATTTTCCGGCAAGAACATATGAGTGGATGAAACTCGTGCTGAACTTGCGATAACAATTGTTCCTGTTTCTGCAATCGCGCACATTGCATCAGTCACCGAAACCAGATCTGTCTTTTTCGCACTTCGACTCTCTATCTGCCAATCTTCAGACCAATCTAAACTTGCAATAACTTCCGATGTTCCAGTGACAAAACACTTTGGCAATCCATGGTGATCTAAAAATTTGCCAACAGCCTTCGGGATTTCCGAGATACTCGAAACGAAAGCAACAGTACCTTTAACTGCGGTGAGCTTCTCAATAAATCGGTCAGCCAAGATTCCATCTACCACCGGCAAAGGTGTTGGAGAATTGCAAACTTCATCGAATTTCCGATTGATCTGTTGCTTCTTCTCAAGCGACATTTGATTTATGGCAAATCGAATGTCATCCAAGACCTGTTCTCTCGCCGGAGGATTGAAATTTGAAGGGCTCATAACTTTAGGTTTCGCAACCAGTCAAAATTATAATTATAACTTCCACTCAAAATAACTTGTTCACCACGTTTGATCGACGTGCAGCTGTTCGATGAATATCTGCTAGTTTTTCATCCGACTGAGAGTCAAACCAATCTTCAATCAAGCGATAAGCGATCGATAGCTTTGGAGGCAGCCGAAATTGACCACTGACCATACCGGATACAACTTCCTGCACATTCCTCCAGTGTGCGTCCTGCAATTCGCCATCATTTAAATTTATCTTTGCATTTGCTGCTGTTGCAGTAAATCCTAGCATGATTGAACCGGGAAAGGGCCACGGTTGTGAGGAATGGTAATTGACTTTTTCCAAAGCAATATTTGTTTCTTCAAAAACTTCACGGACTACCGCTTGCTCGATACTTTCGCCTGGTTCGACGAACCCTGCAATCACAGAGTAACGATAAGGCGGCCATATCTTTTGTCGTCCAAACAGGCATTTCCCTTCGTTTGCTACCGCGACGATGATCGCTGGATCTGTCCGTGGAAAGTGAGTTTTTCCGCATCTGGAGTCAATGCACCGACGCCAATGTCCAGAAACCGCAGGTTTTGTCGGTGAACCGCATTTTCCACAAAATTGGTGTGCGTTGTGCCAATGGAACATAGCTTTGGCATACGACAGCATAGAAGCGCTTTCGGCTTTCAATTGTTGTCCGCTCGCTCGCAAATCGACAAATTCAACGTCTTCGCGACCAACCGGCTCTATTTCGGTGAAATCAGTGAGATCCATGGCAAAATAGTGTTTCCTTCCTCGTGAGCCTAGAAAAACTTGACTTCGAACTTCAAGCGCATAGCTCTTGATTTCAGATGCGCGAAAACTCAAAGGTTTTACTTTCGGCTGAACTTTTGCAAGAAATTGGCTTCGATGAAATATGACAAATCGCGATGATGTATCTGAAAACAGCGACTGCAGTCTAGTGTCATCATTGCGATATCTCACCAATCGGTTCAAGTCACTATAGGTAAATACGTTCAACAAGGAACGTTCTAATTCATCCATTTTCCAACTGAATCTGAAACATTACAAAATCTTTTACTTTTTCAAATTCCAGTACGACCGGCACCTTTGGATTCAGTCCGGGAATTTGGGATCGATCTTTGAAGCCATGCGACAACAGGCTTTTCATATCGAATTGCGAGTTCCGCTTCGGCCGCGGTTCCTTTTCCACCCGGCAGTAAAATTACCACATCAGAGCTTAAGATATTTATATGATTTCTAGAACGCACATTTGTTCCTTTACTGCCCGACCAAGGCAAATGAGTTGATATTACGATCTCCACCCACCGATTTGGGTAACCATGCGGACGTGCATATTTCTTAGTTTCTTCCGCATATCTGCCTGGTATCACACCAATGATCAAACCCTTCCTGTCCGAATTTGCCGCGAAACTTCGACTGATTCCTTCCATAACGCCTTTGCCGCCGCCCGTAAGCAAGTGAACACCAATGCCTGCAAGCCAGTACCCGAGCTGATCGACAGAAATAGGATCAAACTCCTTGCCAGACCCCATAACACCTATGATTGGACGTTTGTTTAGAGACTTCATTCTCCTAGCGAATTCGTTTGAAACTTGTGGAAGTCAACAAAATTCAACCGGTTATCAAATTTTCGACAGAAAGTAACTGACCTAAATTTTAGAACGATTTAATCGAATCGGTGCGCTTGAGAAAATATAAAATTCTGTTTCAATATCTCTCCGGTCATCCCAAAACACATGTGAGGCACTCAACATGGCACGAATTATTGATGGAAAAGCAATAGCAGCGGGTATTCAGCAACAAACTGCGAATCAAGTCCGGTCTTTAAAATCCAAACATAGTTTAACTCCGGGTCTTGCTGTTGTTCTTATCGGAGAGAATCCTGCGAGTCAAGTCTACGTCCGCAACAAAGTTATTCAAACGACCAACGCGGGCATGAAATCATTCCATCACCAAAAAGAAAAAACTATTTCGGAAGCAGATACGCTAGACCTGATCAATCAACTGAATATGGACTCTCAGGTGAACGGTATTTTAGTGCAGTTGCCGCTTCCGGTTCACATCAACGCTGACAAAGTCATCAATGCGATTGATCCCGATAAAGATGTGGACGGC